>NZ_CAZEQS010000001.1:0-273644 GCF_964513915.1 Tenacibaculum litoreum
TACTTTGGTAAAAATTTAAATAAGACGAAAGATTAATGACTAGAAAGAAAAAAATCTACAAAAAAAAGGGTAAAGTAATTAAAGATCTTACCCGAAACATATTCAAAATACTTAACGAGGACAGTAATAAATATTACAATTATAAGCAGATTGCTTCTAAATTGAAGGTTTCTGATACTGATGGTAAAAATCAGATTATAAAAAAATTAGCTGAATTAACAGCAAATAAGAAAATTAAAGAAGTTGATAGAGGTAAATATCAAATAAATGAAGACCGTAAATACCATGTTGGTACTTTAGATGCTACTTCTAATGGTAATGCTTACTTTATTTGTGATGATTTTGAACACGACATTTTTGTACCATCAGTAAACTTAGGTAAGGGCTTGCATAATGATACTGTAAAAGCCTATGTGTATAAAAAACGTAGAAGTAATAAACTTGAAGCTGATGTTGTAGAAATTATTGAGAGAGCAAAAACTGAATTTGTTGGTGTACTACAAATGAATAAAAATTTCGGGTTTGTTATACCAGACAGTACTAAAATGTATGCAGATATTTTTATTTCTCAAAGTAAACTAAATGGTGCAAAAGATGGAGATAAAGTCGTTGCTACAATGACTGATTGGCCAGAGAACTCTAAAAATCCGTTTGGAAAAATTACTCAAGTTTTAGGAAGACCAGGAGACCATGATACAGAAATCCATTCTATTTTATTAGAATATGGTTTACCGTATGAATTTCCTACTGAAGTAGAGAAAGAAGCATCTGAATTACCTATTGAAATAACTAAGGAGGAAATAGCTAAGCGTAGAGATATGCGTAGTGATTTAACCTTTACAATAGATCCAAAAGATGCTAAGGATTTTGACGATGCTTTATCATTTACAAAACTTGAAAATGGTAATTATGAAATAGGAATTCATATAGCCGATGTTTCTCATTATTTACAACCAAAAACTATTTTAGATGATGAAGCTTACGATCGTGCTACTTCAGTATATTTAGTTGACAGAGTAGTACCAATGCTTCCAGAAATGTTAAGTAATGGAGTTTGTTCATTACGACCAAATGAAGAAAAACTAACTTTTTCTGCAGTATTTGAAATGAATGAAAAAGCACAAGTTATTAACCAATGGTTTGGAAGAACAGTTACATATTCTGATAAACGTTTTGCATACGAAGAAGCACAAGCAATTATTGAAAATAAGAGTAATATTATTCCGGCAGATGTTTCTTTAACTGGTGAAGCATATGAAGTTGATGAAACTATTGTTGAAGCTACATTAAAACTTGATGAATTGGCTAAAAAGATGCGTAAAAAACGTATGAAATCTGGAGCTATTTCTTTTGATAGAGTTGAAGTAAAATTTAATTTAGATGAAAATGCTAATCCAACAGGTGTTTTCTTTAAAGAGGCTAAAGATGCTAATAAATTGATTGAAGAATTTATGTTATTAGCAAACAAAAAAGTAGCTGAATTTGTAGGACAATCAGCTGGAAGACCAAGTAAGAAAACATTTGTATATCGTGTACATGATGAACCAGATGTAGAAAAATTAGCTTCATTACAGAACATTGTTAGTAAATTTGGATATAAAATTAATACAGAAACACGACAAAAAACATCAGACAGTTTAAATAAATTATTATCAGATGTTCATGGTAAAGGAGAAGCTAATATGGTAGAAACCTTAGCTATTCGTTCAATGAGTAAAGCTGAATATACTACACAAAACATAGGACACTATGGATTGGCATTTGATTATTACAGCCATTTTACATCACCAATTCGTCGTTATCCTGATGTAATGACGCATCGTTTATTACAACACTATTTAGATGGCGGAAACTCTCCTAAAGCAGAAATTTATGAAGAAAAGTGTAAACACTCTTCTAAAATGGAAGAATTAGCTTCAAAAGCAGAAAGAGATTCTATTAAATACATGCAAGTTAAATACATGCAAGATCATAAAGATCAAGAATTTGAAGGTGTAGTCTCAGGTGTAACAGAATGGGGAATTTATGTTGAAATAAAATCTAATAAATGTGAAGGTATGGTTAGAATCAAGGATATTAAGGATGATTATTATATCTTTGACGAAAAACAATATGCTGTGATTGGACAATCAACCAAGAATATGATTCAACTAGGTGATGAAGTAGTAGTAAAAGTAAAACACACCGATTTGGAACGTAAACACCTTGATTTCAATTTGATTTCACACTAATTTGTATAGTTTTAAACAATAAAAATTAAGATTTGACTTTATAGTATTGGTATAATTATTGGTTATACTCAATTAACTAATGGAATTTATTATGAAGAAGTTAGCAATATTAAGTTTGTTTTTGATGACCGTTTTAGCATCAGCTCAAACAACCATAACTAAAAATTTAGGAGACTTTTCAATTGTAAAAGTGTATAACGGTATAGATTTAAAACTGGTAAAATCAGACGCTTCTAAAATTATAGTTACTGGTGAAAAAACAGATAAAGTTAAAATTAAGTTGGATGGAACTACTTTAAAAATATTATTAAGATTTCCTGAAACTACTGCTGATGGTAAAGTAAAAGCAACATTATATTACAATAAAACTTTATCAATTATTGATGCAAATGAAGGAGCAACAATTACAGGTAAAGATATTAATCAACAAAAAGTTGAAATTAGAGCTCAAGAAGGAGCTTTTATTAATCTTGTAGTTAATGTTAAGCATTTGGAGGTAAAAAGCTCTTCAGGAGCTGTTATTAGGCTTTCTGGTACAACTAAGAATCAAAATGTAAATGCTGATTTAGGAGGAATGTATCACGGATACAAATTATCAGTAGAAGATATGACTACTGTAAAAGCAGGATCTGGTTCTAAAGTTGAAGTACAATCAGGTGAAACATTAGATGCAAAAGTATCGTTTGGAGGTTCAATTTTTTACAAAGGAAAACCAGAAGTATTTAGAGATAAAAAAGTAATTGGTGGAGTAATTGAACACCGAAGTTAATTTCGTATCTTTGTAGCGCAAAATTTAATAAAAATGAATTTACTTACTATATTTTTAGGAATGATTGGACCATGGCAAATAGCTATTGTCGTTGCATTAGTTTTATTATTATTCGGAGGTAGAAAAATTCCTGAATTAATGAGAGGTTTAGGTACTGGTATCAAAGAATTTAAAGATGCTACTAAGGATGAAGAGAATACTGATAAAGATAAAGTAGAAGATAAAAAATAAGATAATTATCTTATTAAAAATAAAAAGAAAACCGAAACATTTACTGTTTCGGTTTTTTTATTGTTTGTTATAGTTTAATAGCGGTTCCAGAAGCAGTAACCATTAGCATGCCACCATTGGCACCTACGGTTTCATAATCTAAATCTATTCCTACGACTGCATTTGCTCCTATTCTTTGAGCTCTTTCAGTCATTTCTTTTAAAGCTATTTCTTTAGCTTCTTTTAGTACTTTTTCGTACGATTCAGACCTACCTCCCACTATATCTCTAATACCTGCAAAAAAGTCCTTAAAAATGTTTGCACCTATAATTGTTTCACCAGTAACAATACCTAAATATTCTTTGGCAGGTTTATTTTCTAATGAAGGTGTAGTTGATAATATCATAATTACTCTTTGTCTTTATTTTCTTGTGCTTTTTTCATAGCCTCCCCTATCTGATTACTTGCAGTAAAACTAGCTACCATATCATTTAGCATATTACTTCCTGCTTGAGGCGAATTAGGTAATAAAATTAAGTTACTATTAGTTTCTTCACCAATTGACTGTAATGTATCGTAGTGTTGTGTAACAACAATTAAAGCTGATGCTTCTTGACTATTAATACCCACTTTATTTAATACTTCAACAGATTCTTCTAAACCACGAGCAATTTCTCTACGTTGATCTGCAATACCTTGTCCTTGTAAACGTTTACTCTCAGCCTCTGCTTTAGCTTTTTCAACAATTAAAATACGTTGTGCATCCCCTTCAAATTGAGCTGCAATTTTTTCACGTTCAGAAGCATTAATACGGTTCATTGCTGCTTTTACTTGAGCATCTGGATCAATATCAGTTACTAAGGTTTTTATAATATCATAACCATAGTCTGCCATTGCATCATTCAATTCAGCTTTTACAGCGATAGCAATATCATCTTTTTTAACAAACACATCATCTAACTTCATTTTAGGTACTTCAGCACGTACTACATCAAATACATAAGATGTAATTTGATCATGAGGATAATCTAACTTATAAAATGCGTCATATACCTTTTCACGAATTACTTTGTATTGTACAGAAACTTTTAATTTCACAAATACATCATCTAATGTTTTTGTTTCTACAATTACATCTAACTGTTGAATCTTTAAGCTTAGTTTACCTGCTATTCTATCAACAATAGGAATTTTTAATTGTAAACCAGAGTGACGAATGCTTTGAAAGCGACCAAAACGTTCAACAATTGCAGCAGTTTGTTGCTTAACAATAAAGAATAATGATAAGAATACCAGAAAACCGATAACAATTACCGGATACATGTAAATTGACATAGTTTTTAATTTTTTAAATGTTAGTAATTTTTTTTGATAAAGATACTACTTATTAATAGTAGATATTTATAAGACGAATTTTATTTGAATTGTTACAATTCTTTTTTAAAATTTATATTTGTAAAAAATCAATTATATGGAACTTATACAACAAAGCATAACAGAAATTTTACTTTTACTTTTTTTAATCGTTACTTTTTTACAATCGGGAATAGATAAGGTAACAGATTGGAAAGGAAATTTATCTTTTATTAGAGGACACTTTAAAGATTCTCCTTTAAAAAATTCGGTACCCTTTTTACTTGCTATAATTTTAGTGATGGAATTATTAGCTGGTGCATTAATGTTTGTTGGAATTTTTCATTTATCAACAACAGGTAATCATAATATTGCTTTAATAGGTGCTGAGTTATCAGCAGTAACATTAATCTTTTTATTAATTGGTCAACGATTAGCAAAGGATTATGCTGGAGCAATGACACTAGCAGTTTACTTTATAATTGCAATTTTAGCAGTTTATTTATTAAATAGATAAAAACTATTTTTATTTTAAAATAAAATAAAAATTACTTATAAAAAAACCTCTTAAAAAGTGCTTTTTAAGAGGTTTTTTAATTTTAGTAAGGTGTTTGTATATTATAATGTATAAAACTAGTTAAAATAACTTTAAATTGAGTTTTAGCTGTTTTTTAAGATATAAATTAAAGAAGAATACTCACCCGAACCATTTGCTTTAATATTTGATTTTAATCCTGTTAAAAAAGCTTGTAATGGTCTTGATTTTTTTGTCTTATATTTTTCTGATAATAAAGAGACGTAAAAAGAATCAAATTTCATTGGAAGTGTTTTTTCTACTTTCATTCCAACCAAAGAAAATATTTTTGAAATCGCTGTTCTTGAAAAATGCCACAAGTGTCTTGGAACATCATAAGCTGCCCAAAACTCTTTGTAGTGTTTTGCATCAAAACTTTTATGATTAGGAACAGCAATAATTAAAACTCCTTTTGGTTTTAAAAGTGATTTTAATTCCTGTATGTATTCTATTAAATTAGGAATATGTTCTAAGACATGCCAAAGAGTGATAACATCAAATTGTTTGTTTTCTATTTTTAAAAGGTCATCTAAAAGATTTATGTTTTTATTTTTAGCAAAATTTCTTGCTTTCTCAGAAGGTTCAACACCTGTAATTTCCCAGCCACCATTTTCACACACTTTTAAAAAATCACCAGTACCAGCACCAACATCTAAAATCAATTTATTTTCTGTGTTAAAAGAGTTGATTAATTTTAGTTTCTTTTTTAAAGTGTAGTTTTTTACAAACTGATATGTTTTATCAAAAAGAGATGTTTTACTATCCGTATGTGAAATATAATCTTCACTAGCATAGTATTTTTCTAAGTTATTAGGTACAGGTGAAGTTACTAACATATCGTATTCTTCATTCTTCATTACCTCATAACTCTCTTTAGACACTGTATGATCAATACAGTTTAAAAAAGGTTTTAAGTTCTTATAGAACTCTTTTTCTGTAATCAAATTAATAAGTTGTGTTGAGTGTTCCTTGTGGAACATTGGTTTTTGGTTAAACAATTATACATAAAAAAATAAAACGTTCCACATGGAACATTTTATTTTTTGTAATTCTAAATTAGTATTTATCTACCCATGTAAACAAGTAAGACGGATATATCACTAGGAGATACTCCACTTATCCTACTTGCTTGTGAAATTGAAGTAGGTTGTATTTTTGATAGTTTTTCTCTAGCTTCATACGATAAAGATTTTACTTTGCTATAATCAAATGTAGAAGGAATAGGTACATTTTCTAATCTATTTAATTTATCAGCATTGTTCTTTTCTTTCTCTATATAACCAGAGTATTTTAAATGGATTTCAACTTGCTCTATAATTTCATTATCAATTTCGTTTTCCTGAATATAATTTTCAAGCTTATCAATTGATCTAAAATCAGAAAACGTTAATTGAGGTCTAGCAGCAATTTTATACAATTTCATAGATTGATTAATTGTTGCTAAATTTTTACTTTCTAAAATAGGATTAACATCTTCCTTAGTAATACTTAAATTCGTAATGAAGTCTATTAAGTTTTGAGTTTTATTTTTCTTCTCTTCTACCCTATCCATTCTTTCTTGTGAAGCTAAACCTAACTTATAAGCTTTTTCCGTTAAGCGTAAATCTGCATTATCTTGTCGTAAAAGAGTTCTATACTCAGCACGTGAAGTAAACATACGATATGGTTCTTCAGTACCTTTTGTTATTAAATCATCAATTAAAACACCTATATAAGCTTCACTTCTTTTTAGAATAAATGGTTCTTTATTTTGAGTTTTTAATGCTGCATTTACACCTGCCATTAAACCTTGAGCAGCTGCTTCTTCATAACCTGTTGTACCGTTAATTTGGCCAGCAAAAAATAAGTTTTCAATTAACTTAGTTTCTAAATTATGCTTTAATTGTGTAGGTGGAAAATAATCGTACTCAATTGCATAACCATATCTAAAGAATTTTACGTTTTCAAATCCAGGAATAGAACGAATGGCTTTATCTTGAATATCTTCTGGAAGCGAAGTAGAGAATCCGTTAACATAAATTTCAACGGTATTCCATCCTTCTGGTTCAACAAAAATTTGATGACGTTCTTTCTCTGCAAAACGATTAATTTTATCTTCTACAGATGGACAATAACGAGGTCCTGTAGATTTAATTCTACCATTAAACATTGGTGAACGTTCAAAACCTTCACGAAGCAAATTATGTACTTCAGGATTAGTGTAAGTAAGGTAACAAGAGCGTTGTTTTGTTAATGGTTTTGTTACGGGTAAATAAGAGAATTTTTCTGGAGCATCGTCACCAGGTTGTTCTGTCATTTTACTATAATCTAAAGAACGTCCATCAACACGAGGAGGTGTTCCTGTTTTCATTCTACCAGCTTCAAAACCTTTTTCTACTAAATCTTCAGTAATACCTGTTGAAGCTCCTTCTCCTGCTCTACCACCACCAAACGTTTTTTCACCTATATGAATTAATCCGTTTAAAAAAGTACCAGCAGTTACAATTACTGTCTTTGCTTTAATTTCTAAACCCAAAGCAGTTTTTACTCCTATGATTTTATCGCCATTAAATAATAATCCGTTAACAGAATCTTGATAAAAATCTAAGTTATCAGTTTGCTCTAGCATGGTTCTCCAGCACTCTGCAAATTGCATTCTGTCTGATTGAGCTCTGGGGCTCCACATAGCAGGTCCTTTGGATTTATTTAGCATTTTAAATTGAATAGCAGTCTTGTCAGTTACAATACCACTGTAACCACCAAGTGCATCAATTTCGCGAACTATTTGCCCTTTTGCAATTCCACCCATAGCAGGATTACAACTCATTTGAGCAATGTTTTGTAAGTTCATTGTAATTAACAAAGTGTGTGCTCCCATGTTTGCACTTGCTGCAGCTGCTTCGCTACCAGCATGCCCACCTCCTACTACAATTACATCGTATGTTGTATTAAATAAACTCATTTTTTATAATCAGTTCCACGTGGAACTCTTTTATTTTTTATCTAAAATTTCTAAATATTCATTTTCTTTAGAGCGCATAATTTGCTTCTCTTCATCAGTCTTATCCTTGTATTTCATATAATGTAAAATACCATGAATTATTACTCGGTGTAATTCATTTTCAAAAGAAGTATTAAACTCCTTGGCATTGTCCTCTACTCTTTCTACTGAAATAAAAATATCACCTCCAACTAACTTACCTAAAGTGTAATCAAAACTTATAATATCAGTTAATGTATCGTGTTGTAAAAACTCTATATTTATTTTATGTAAATAAGCGTCATCACAAAAAATATAGTTGATTTCTCCTAATTCAAAACCTTCTCTTTCGATACATTCTTGTATCCATTTAGAAGTGTTTTCTTCATTGTTTAATTGAAACTCGGTTTCGTAATTAAATGCGATCATTTCTTTATATCAAATACTATTGTTATTATTTAAAAACTTAATTAAAAAGCAATAGTATTTTGTATAATCTAAAGGCTTTTTAATACGTTATTTTCTATCCTTAGGAAGGCTAAAGTACTCTTGCACCTTCTTTTTGTAATTTTGGCGCAAAGGTAGTGATTGTCTGTTTAATATCTCAGTTTGGTTATAAAACAACTTTTTAAACTTCAATTCTTTAGTTGTATTGTTATCAAACTCTTGTAAATTGGTGTTTGATTTACGTTGTTTATCTCTGTTTTGCTCAAAAGTAGCTTTATCTAATTTAAGTAATTCGTAGTTTAACTGCTGCATTCTATTAAGGCTCTCTTGAGTAAAACCTTTTTCTAAAATTTCATTCTCTAACTCCTCCATCTTTTTTAAAGCTTTTTTAGCTTCTTTATTCCCAGTATTTCCTTCGTTAATAGCATTTTTTAACTGTTCTCTAAGTTGTGATTGTTCTTTGTAAATTTGATACAATTCACCATCTAAATCATCACTTTGTTCACCATTTTGTCCTTCTTTTTCACCTTTATTTTTACCATCTTTTCCATCCTTTGGTTTTCCTTGATTTTTCTTTTGCATGCCTTGTTTCATCTTTTCCATTAATTCACTTTGCTTTTGAATGATGTCTGGCAAGCTAAACGATTTACCTTTCCCCTTTCCTTTTCCATTTCCAGGTTTAGGGTTTTGCATAGCGTCTAAAGTATTACTCAACATATCAGCTAATGTATTTGCTGAAGTCATTACATACTGTTGATTAGATATTCCATTTTGGAAATAATTATCTGCAAAATTTTCTAAAGATTGATCTAAGTTATAATGAGCTTGTGCTAAGTGATCTTGAATTTTTGAAGATATACTAGGAACTCGCATTGAAAGTACAAATAAGCTATCATCAATATGTTCAAAATAGGTTTTAAGTTGGTGTTGCTTTTGAAGGTTTTTACCAAAGTTTGGATGCGATGAATTTGAGGAAGAAAATTCATTCATTAAAGCTTCCTGATCAAATGAAAATGTGATAAGGTTTTCTAATATTTGACGTAAACTTTCCATGTTTTCTTCTTCCATTTCAGCACTCATAGATTGCATTGATTGTTGCATCTTCTGACTCATTTGCTGCATTTTTTTAGCAGCCTTTTTTTGATTTTTCTTTGTTTCAGAAGCGTTATTCTTATCTAAATTTTCTTCAGCTTTATTGAGCTCTTCTTGAGTTTGTTTTTCTAAATCTTCCATAGAAGGCATTTCCATTGGGTGTTTTAAACCTTGATTATCTTTTTCTAAATCATCTAACTCTTTCTTTGCTTTTTGAAACTCTTCATTAATTTGTTGCTGTTCTTCTTTACTAGATTCTTTGTTGCTTAACTCTTCTTGTTTTTTTGATAAATCATCGAGTTTGTTTGCTAATTGATTCATCTTTTGTTCTACATAAAAGCGTTTAGTCATTTCTAAAATACGTTCCAAACTACGTTCTTGTTGTTTGTTTTGTTCAGCTAGTTCTTTTGTCTTTTTAATTAAATCTTCTTTTTTAAGCTTATCAGCTAGTTGGTGTAATTCATCTAATAATTTTTGTTGCTTTTCTAACTTTTTAAGTTCTTCAATACGCTTTTTAAGGTTTTCTTTTTTCTGCTCAAGAGTTTCATTCTCCTCTTTCTTTTCAGAAAAATTCTCTTGTAATTTTTGTGTTTGACGTTGCATCATTTGCTTGTATTGCTCCTGACGCTTTATTAAATTCTGAATTTTCTTTTGATCGTTCCAGTTAATATTCTTTTTGTTTTGTAAATCAAACTGAATTTTCTCTAAATCTTTCTTACTTTTTTGTTGTTGATCTAGTGAGTTAGTTATGTTTTCTATGTAGTTTTTTTGCTCCTGTAATAGTTCTTCTTCTATTTCATCTTCTGTTTTTTGTCGATAGCTAAATTTTCTACTCATGGCTTTTTTACTACCATTTACAACATCATTATCATATACTTGAAAGTACATTTCATAGTCTATTCCTTCTTTTAAATCTAAACTTCCAGGAAATTGAAAATAAAAGGTTTGAATAGTCTCTTTGTTTATTTTAATTATTTGATTATCAATGTTTTGATTATTTTTTTTATCGTAATAAACCAATTCTAACCTTTTAAAACCATAATCATCAGCAATTTGACCCACAAATTGCGCATTTCCACGAGAAATACTATCAATATTAGAATTTACAGTAATTGTTGGATGTTCATCCTTAGTAACATTTATAGAAAACTGTAGCTGTTCGTAATCTGTTAGATTTTTGTTAGATGTTGTAATTTGATAATTAGTATTGTCCAGCACACGTTTAGAAAACTCAAATTCGTTGTTTTCTTTTTGTTTAAAAATTGTTCTTTTTTCTTTTTCTATAAAGGTAACTGTATCGGTTTCAGAAGTTTTAATATCCCATTTTATAATTGTTCCTTGTGGAACATTTAAGTTTCCGGTGTTGTTAATTGTTTCAGAAGCTTTTCCTATATATGACGGATAAGTTAAGCTTAATGAAATATTTTGAATTGATGGAGTTTTAATAATCGTTATAGTATACTCATTAGATTCAATCCCGTTTGCACTTGCATAAAATAAGATAGGATTTTGAACTTCAGAAAATGTGTAAGAAAACAAACCATTTCCTTCATTTTCCATAAAATATTGTTGACCATTAAAATGAATTTTGGTTTCTTGTGGTATGACCTCCCCTTCTGTTAGTATATATACAGTTATATCTCTTCCTTTAATAACACGTAAATCTTTTGCGGTTAAATTAAAATAAAAAGGAGATGGAGGATTATAAGCTACCGAATGATTTACTACACGATTAAAACTTTGTGAGAGCTTGGTAGACGTTCCTGTAAGTAAAGAAACTCCCCAAATAAGAACAGGAATTAAAACATATTTTATATACTTTTTATTTCCTTTAAAATCGATTGCTTTGTTAAAAGAAACAGGCTGTAACTCTTTCGATTTTTGCTCAATACTAGCAGCTAATAAATCAGACTGCTGATTGTTTTGTTGTAACTGTAAAACATTTAATAATTTGTCTTTTACCTCAGGAAAGTGATTCCCGATGATTTTAGAAGCCTCTTCAAAAGAAATTCCTTTTTGTAAACCCGCAATTTTAAAAATAGGAAAACAAATAAAACGGAAAAATAAGAACATCTCTACCACAATAAATAACCAAAATAAGATAGTCCTAGCGGTTGGTTTTAACCATAAAAAATATTCAATAAATAGTGTAAATAGCAAATAAATCAATCCTAACGAAACAAATAAAATGCTTCCTTTTATCAATTCATTAGTGTAAAACTTCTTACTAAACTGCTCTAGTTTCTGTTGTATTTTATTAAAATCTCCCATATCTAAGTATAAAAATACATGTTTTATGAGGAAATCTTAGTTAAAGATTTATTTAAACACTGATATTTCATTAATAAACTACTTTAAATACGTTATTTGAAGAAAAAATAAGGATTTACCATACCTTTTATAAGGTAAAAAAGACGATGAATATTTAAAGTTGAATTAAATTGCTAGTACTAATTTTAAAAACTTTAAAGATGTTACAAAACATTTCAAATTTAGGTATTGTACTAAATAAAGTAGCTCAAAAAAACATAAACGGAGGTTTCTTTTCAGGAAATAATGAATGTGATATTACAGGATGTTACGAAAGATATCCAGGAGGAAGTGGATACGTTGGCCGTGGCGAAGGAAATCCATGTGCTTTTGACACGCCTTATGGTACAAGTTGCTCAGGAATTATACAAGATGGTCTGTGTTGTATAAGCTAAGATCCAGAAAATGTATGAAAGTAGTATTTATTTAAATGCTGCTTTTTTTGTGAAGTGTAATAAAAAATGTCATCTTAATAATAAGTCTTTTTGTAAGGAATAAAAGCTTTTGTAAACTAACTAAAAAAATATTTTCAGCATGAAACAACTAGTTTTACCAGCATTGTTTTTAATTACACTTAATGCTTTTTCTCAAAGTCCGTGGACAAAAAATAAAAATGAAGGATATATTCAAGCTTCATTTACTACTATTGGAAGCTATGATAAAATCTATGGGAATCCAGATTATAAGCCTCAACGAGAAATTACCGATAATACATTACAATTATACGGAGAATATGGTGTAACAGATAAAACAACATTATTAGCCAACATTCCTTTAAAAATGGTAAAAACAGGTGATTTTACTGAAGACATGTCAGTGATTTTTCCTTCTTTTACTATTGAAGAAACTTCTGAAACCTCATTAGGAAACATCCAATTAGGAATAAAACACAACTTTTCTAATAATAAATGGTTGCTTTCGGGACAACTTTCTATAGAAGCAAATACAAGTACCTATAAAGAAAATTCAGGATTACGAAGCGGTTACGATGCATGGACATTTACACCATTATTTTTAACAGGAAGAGGTTTTGACTCATGGTACATTCAAGCTTTTACAGGATTTGATATTAGAACAAATGATTATAGTTCTAACTATAAATTAGGAGGAGAAATAGGTTACAAGGCTTTAAATTGGTTATGGATAGCAGGTTTTTTAGACGGTGTTGCCTCTTTAAAAAATGGTGACGTTATATTGCCTCAAGAAAACTTAGCAACAGGCTTATATGTAAACGATCAAAGCTACGCTGCTTTTGGACTAAAGTTTATTGGAGAGTTTAATAAATCTTTTGGTGTAAATGTTGGATTTGGAGGTGCTTTTGCGGGAAGAAATGTAGCCAAAGCTCCAGCATTGAGTTTTGGATTGTATCATAAGTTTTAAAAAAGTATGGTTTATCCATACTTTTTTTAAGGCAAAATAAATAAAGAGTTTTTAAAGTTGAATTAAATTGCTAGTACTAATTTTAAAAACTTTAAAGATGTTAAAAAACATTTCAAATTTAGGTACTACTCTAAAAAAGACAGAGCAGAAAAATATTAACGGAGGTTTCGGACTTACTAGATGTAGATACGATCAAGATTGTCCGAGAAACGACATGTATTGCTTCCATGGTTACTGCCAATATAAATAGTATTTAAAAAGCGAGTTAAACTCGCTTTTTATTTAACCTTGAATAAGGAACAAAACTTAAAAAGTAAGGTTTTTCCTTACTTTTTGTAAGGCGAAATAAACGAAGAGTTTTTAAAGTTGAATTAAATTGCTGGTACTAATTTTAAAAACTTTAAAGATGTTAAAAAACATTTCAAATTTAGGTGCTACCCTAAACAAAAAAGAACAAAAAAATATTAATGGTGGTTTTGGCGGAGGAACTATGCAATGCTCTTCAAATAGCGATTGTGATATTCTTAATTCTTACCCAGGGATGGAAAATGAACGTTTCTTTTGTTTCTGGGGTTATTGTCAAATATCTTAAAAATATATTATGTTAAAGAACATTTCAAACTTAGGTACTACCCTAAACAAAAAAGAGCAAAAAAACATTAATGGAGGATTTAGAAACATTAGATGTTTCTCTGACAAGGATTGTCCACCTTGGGATTCTTTTTGTTATAATGGTTATTGCCAGTATAAATAATATTCTAAAAAGCGAGTTAAACTCGCTTTTTTTATTAATAATGTATAAAAAACTAAATAATAAGGTTTTCTCTTACTTTTTTTATGGTAAAAATCTAAATTCAATTTTAAAAACGAAGTAGATTGGACCTTTATTAATTTATAAATTAAAAAATTATGTTAAAGAACATTTCAAACTTAGGCACTATCCTAAACAAAACAGAGAAAAAAAATATTAATGGATCAGATAAAGGATGTAATCCATTTGAAGTATGTGATTTTGATGAAAGATATGATTATTCCTTATGTCAATGTGTGCCTGATGTTCCAAACCCATAAAAATTACTTAAAAAGCGAGTTTAACTCGCTTTTTTCTTTTTTTCTCTTTCCTCCTTTTTCTTTTCTATTAACATACAGCTATCTTTGCGCTTTCAAATCAATAAAAAAATGACTGAGAACGTAAGAGTACGCTTTGCTCCGAGTCCAACAGGACCTTTACACATAGGTGGTGTAAGAACTGCTTTATTCAATTATTTATTTGCTAAAAAATATAACGGAACCTTTGTTTTACGTATTGAAGATACAGATCAAACTCGTTATGTAGCCAATGCAGAACAATATATCATCAATTCATTAGAATGGTGTAATATTCCGTTTGATGAAGGCCCAGGTAAAAACGAAAAATTCGGACCATATCGTCAGTCAGAACGTAAAGATTTGTATAAAAAATATGCAGATCAATTAATTGAAACCGGTTGGGCATATTATGCTTTTGATACAGCTGAAGAACTAGATGCACACCGAAAAGATCATGAAGAAAAAGGAAAAACCTTTATTTATAACTGGCACAATCGATTAAAATTAAACAATTCGTTGGCTCTTTCTGCTGATGAAGTTGCGGCTAAGATTAGTGCAGGAGAAAAATATGTGATCCGTTTTAAAACTCCACAAGATGAAACCTTAATTCTACAAGACGAAATTCGTGGTACTATTAAAGTAGAAACAAATACATTAGATGATAAAGTATTATTTAAGTCTGATGGAATGCCAACGTATCATTTAGCAAATATTGTAGATGATCATTTAATGGAAATTTCGCATGTAATTCGTGGAGAAGAGTGGTTACCTTCTCTCCCACTCCATGAGTTATTATATCGTGCATTTGATTGGAAAGCACCAAAATTTGCACACTTACCATTAATTTTAAAACCAGTAGGAAAAGGAAAATTAAGTAAGCGTGATGGTGATAAATTAGGTTTTCCAGTATTCCCGTTAGAATATACAAATGAGCAAACAGGTGATGTTTCACGTGGATACAAAGAAGACGGATACTTTGCTGATGCATTTATAAACATGTTAGCGTTTTTAGGGTGGAATCCTGGAACAGAGCAAGAAATTTTTAGTTTAGAAGAATTAACAGAAGCATTCGATTTAGCGCGCGTAAGTAAATCAGGAGCTAAGTTTAGTCCAGATAAAACTAAATGGTTTAACCAACAGTATTTACAGCAAAAATCTAATGAGGAACTTACAACGTTGTTTTTACCAATTCTTGAAGAAAAAGGAGTAACTACAGATAAGGATAGCGCAGAAAAAGTAGTTTCTTTAATAAAAGAGCGTGCAACGTTTGTAGCTGATTTTTGGGAGTTATCTAGCTTTTTCTTTGAAAACCCTTCAGAATACGATGCTAAAGCGGTTAAAAAGCAATGGAAAGACACTACAAGTGAATTAATGCAAGAGCTAATTGAAGTGATTTCTAAAATTGAAGACTTTTCAGTTGAAAATGCACAAACTGAAATTAAAGGGTGGATTACTTCTAAAGAAATAGGATTTGGTAAAGTAATGCAACCACTTCGTTTAAGTTTGGTAGGAAAGCTAGCAGGTCCAGATTTGTTTGATATTATGACAATGATAGGTAAAGAAACTACCATTACAAGAATAGAAAACGCGATAAACGAACTATCATAAAAATAAAAAAGCCGCTATTTAAGCGGCTTTTTTTATATATTAAATTAGAGGTTTAAAACATACAACCTCCTAAATGTTTGGCAGCATTACGACCATTATTAGCACCACCATTATTCCAGTTTAATTTGAATACAACACCTAAAGTTCCTTGAATGTGTGAACGCATACTTTCATAGCCTTCAAAAGAGTGTTTGTAGTATAATTGTGGATTAATACCAATATTATCACTAACCCAATAAATTCCACCAGCACCAACATTAAGTGTAGGTGTCATTTTACGTTCAGAATCTACTACACTTCCTCCTATAAAAACATATGGAGCAAATTTGTTAAACATAGCATTCAAGTTATAACGAAACGAAGCATCCATAGAAAAATACTTTGCTGAGTTTTTAATAAAACCAACATCATCAATAGTATTAAACGACATAGCACCATCTAAAGAAAAACGGTCACCAATAGGCATGGTTAAACTTAAAGTAGGTACTTGAAATAAATATTGATCGCCAATAAAAGCGGCATCACTTTCACTAAATTTTGTTATTCCAAAACCTACACCTATTTGCCAAGAGTCGTTTAAATTTTGTGAAAAAACGGATGTTGTTAAACAAGTAAAGATTGCTATGAATAAAATTTTATGTTTCATCGGGAGATAAGTGTTTAGAGTAATAACTGGTTTAATAAGTTTTTAGTATAATTAAATTAATTGGCATTTACCTTTTTAATAGCTGCGGTAAAATCATCTAAGTCGTTGTCGTTTAAAACTAAATGGATAGCTTCATCACAAACTTTTTCAGCATTCTCAGTAGAGAAATGCAAAGCTACTGCAATTTTACGGAGTATACCAACTTCTTCTTTAGCTACATCTTCATCAGCAAAAATCATTCTGGTTAAACGATATAGGCGCTCAATACGTTCATCATAACTTACAGGAGCGTTTATTGGGTACTTTTCAGGATTTTTTAAAATTAGTTGATATTCTTCTTCACTAATATTTAATTTTTTTGCAGCTCTGTCTAATAACAATTGTTCTCCTTCTGAAATAATTCCATCAGTTTCAGCAATTTTTACTACACTAGCAAAGTGTCCTATTTCTTGTTTGTGTTTTCCGGTTGAATATAAATCTGATATTGACATAATTTTTTGTTTTTTTTGATTGAAAGTAAGTGGTTTTTATTTAGAAGCAAAGTTTAAATAAAATCACATAAAATACCGTCGAAAGTTAACAATTCTGACTAAAAACAAAGTATTATTTTTTCTTATTGTAATTAGAAAACACATAAGATCTACTAATAAAAAAAAGTGTTTTTTTATCTGTTTTAAAGGGTTTTTATTTTTAGCTAATACAAATACTTACGGTAGCTGTTTTTAATCTTTTAAAACAACGATTATATAGGTTTTAATAAAAAAGATAGAGAAAAATAAAAAAGAATAAACAATACTTATAAAATCAAAAAAAAGAATCGATAAAATTTAATATAGCTTTACTCTTAAAAAATTACTAACTTGTTAACAAATGAATTTTTAATCTTATCAAAAATGAAAGCGGTATACACTATTTTAATTTTTTTAGTTTCAGTTACGTTGAGTTTTTCACAAAACAACGAAGTAATAGAAAAAGAGGTTAATCAACAAATATGGAAACCCTTTAAAAAATCTTTTGAAGCCAGAGATTGGGAATCATTTAATAATTTACATAGTAATGATGTGTTAAGAGTAAATAAGTATGGAATTCGTATAGGAGAGGAATACAAAAATTCAATACAAACATCCTATCAAAAACCAACAACCAAGAAACGACAAATAGATTTTTGTTTCAATCAAAGAATCTATAAAGAAAACACAGGTTATGAAGTGGGGTATTACCGAGTTATATATACTGAAAAAGATAAAGAACCTCGCACAGTATATGGTAGGTTCCACGTGGTACTAAATAAAAGGAATAATACTTGGTTAATTACACAAGATTGGGATACCGATACCATGAATGGAAAATCAATTACCAAAGAAGATTTTGAATCAGGTAAATGTTTGTAAATTAGATAATAATTTTTAAGTTATTTTACCCTGCATTTGTCATTTCGACTGTAAGGAGAAACCTGTTTAAATATTTTAGTAGTAAATATCCCATCAAAACTGAAATTGGCTTAAAAAAATGTATCTATTTCAAAACTAAATAACTAAGAAAAGCATTACTTTTTCATCTGTTAAAGTATTGTAAAATTTAAATTCTACTAAGTGTAAAATCTGAGTGAAAACGTAAATTTGTGTAGAGTTTTTGCGCAGAGTTCCCCACGATTGTTAATTACTTCAGCTTTAAAAAAAGAATTGCGAAAACATTGCTGTTGTTCCTATTCAGTCACTCTTCTCAAAAAAAATTGAAAAGAAAACTAAAAATTTTATTGTAAATGAATCAATTTGATAAGCATCAAATCATTCCTTTTTATTTAGGGAATGAAGCCTCTATTAAAGAAGCCTTAGTAAAGTACAAAGAACTATTAGACACCAATAAAGCAGTCGTAAATCAGGTGTTTGATGTAGAGTTTAAAATTATAGAAAACGATACCCAGCGTCGTATTCAATTGGCAGATACTAACAATCAAGAGTTGGTAAAAGATGCACTAAACATGGGACCAGATGGAGGTCCAAGCTATTACCCAGCACATATTGGAGATACCGATGAAACTTATATTTCAGAAGTACTCTTTTTTGCTATTGCATTAGAGTATCCCTCACTAAAAGAAGCAGTAGTTACTACAGCAAAAGCAATAGTAGCACATAGTAGACGCTTTAACGATACTTGGAATTTATGGATAGACGATATGCGTGTTTTTGGTATCGAAGCTTTATATATGCTATCACGAACAGATGTTAATTATACCTACTTACTATCGCAATTTTTAATTCCTTATTGGGATGATGAACACGCTGTAGGTTACGAAGAGTATTTACGCGATTTATTCCAAAAAAACGGATGGAACAGACCTATGATTAAAGCTTTTATTTGGTGTGATAATAGCTATTTTAGACAAGCTATTGCAACATCACAAGAAGAATCATTAGGAAACTATTTAAAAGCAAACTCAGAAGAATATACCTATTTCAAACAAGCACTTCAAGAGCGGTTTGTAGAAGAACCAGTACTATTACCCTACAGTGATGATGACCCAGAAGAAGCACATCCTGTATTAGATATTTATTTCAGTTTAGTAGTTGTTGCCGAAGAATGGGAAGAGTCGATAGAAGATAATGAAGAGGTATTACAAGAACACTTTATTGAAGATACCTTAGAAAATGAAGCACTTGATTTAGAAAAAAGTATAAAAAACACACTTCAAAAACCTTTAAGTAAAATTAGTGAAGAGGCTCAAAGAGAAAAAGACGAAGATGAAGAAAGAGAAGCCTATTTTGAGAATTATGAATATGGAGACGGTTTAAAAAGTGTGAAGGAGCTAATCTTACACTTACATCGTGGTGCAGACCTTTGGAAATATGTGCAAACTGGTCAACATAAAGATGCTTTAAACGATTTACCTCAGACTGATTTATTGCCCTTAGCCAAAGAACATGCACGTCTTATATACTTACGAATGTTATATTTTACAGGAGGTTATCGTGATGAAAATGAAGTTCGTGAATCTCTAGATGATATTATAAGTCATGTTACCGCTGAATTGTTGTCATTAGAAGAAGAAGATGTTGAAAAAATCTATCAAAACGGTCTAATTCTTACCATTAAAACACGACCTACTGGTAAACCAGAAGATACAGAAGTAGCAGAAAGACAACAAGAACGTAACGCTATGTATTTACGCATACTAGATGTGTTCTATTACGCCTTTGGTAAAAAACCGTTTGATGACGATATTAAAGATATTGTAACTAAAAATGATCCTTTATTAAGTGTTGAAGAATATAAGCAACGTTACTATCCTCAACTTTCAAAAGAAGCAACACCTGAAGAGAAAGAAAAGCATGAGAAAAAGATAATAATAGAAGTATTACGAGAGTTTGCAGATCTTGATATAAAACTTTCTAAAAAGAATTTTGACGATGCAGCTTTTGTTTTTGAAGAAAAAAGAGAACGTCGCGACTGTTCTTGGTGGTCAAAAGACAACATAGGCTGTTGTACTTTAGCAACGCACCTACTCTTTCAAGACTTTCAACAACATGTAGGTGATGAATATACTCAAGGTTTATTCAATTATATCAACGAAAATGTTTGGACGTTGATGGCTAAAATGGTAGAAGAATCATTGGTAAATCCTATTAATGAAAAGAATAAAGACTTAGACCTTATTAAGGAGCAAGCTTTAGGATATATCACTGAGACAAATACCACGTTAACAGAAGAAGCAGCACTAGAAATTTTCAAAAAAGTTTTACGAGTAGACAAAAAAGAAGAAGCAAGTGCTAAACAAAAAAAGTACGATTTATTCGATAATGCCTACGAAGACAACCAACGTACTGTGCTTATTTGTTATTGGTTATCACAAATGTCACTACCAAGTCAAAAACAAGGAAAACGATTGTGGAAATTGTGGGTAGCCTTGGCTCCGCAAAGAGCAATACAATTTTTAGCAAAAATAAATGCAGACGATGAATACAATTACACATTTGAGAAGCCTATTAAAGAAATTGATTTTTACGACAGAATTGAAAGAAGCGGAGTACCTAAAGCACAAAGTATTGCTTTTCAAATGGTAGTGGCTCAAAAAGAGTTTCATAATAGTTGGGAAGGAGATAAAGCTCCTTATTTAGTATGGTTAGATAAGTATAATGAAATAGATAGTACCGCAACAGGTATGTTTGATGTAATAGATAAAAAACGCGCATTGGCTTTAGACGAAGGAATGCATTACATCGAAGCACATAGACGAATTGAATATTTTATCGATTTATCGTTACAAAACGAACGTTTTCCTTTTAACCAACCAGAAGCATTTAAAGAAACAGTAGGTAAATTGTTTCAAGTAAATTTAGCACCATGGTATCAGAGATTACCGGTATACAATGGTAATACTTGTAAAAGCTATGATAATTATTACAACAACGACAAAGAAGAAGTTAGTGCTTTAGAGAAATTACCAATATCATTTCATCCAAATGCAGTTATCAACCTTTCTACAAAAATTAACGATTACAACCAAGTTCAATTACTCCAAAAGAAAGGAGAAGAACTCGTTATTTTACAACTAGATAAAGAGTATAACGACCATAGGTTTGAAGACTCGCAAATAACACCAGAAAAAGTATCGTTACCTTTTGGTCAGTTTGTGTTATTTCCTGAAGAAATAGATACAGAAGCAATTTTAAACGCCATTCGTAACCAAACTACCGATGCCGAAGATGTTGAATTATTAGTTACCAAATTACAAGAGTATTTAAATGATGAGGTGAGTTATACAGATATGGTATCGCTATGTAATAAAATGCTTGAAAAAGAAGCCTTCAATGCCTATCATAGAAATTATTCAGCGATGACAATTCAGCAATTTATTTGGATGATGCCTGAGGAAAAACAACATCGTTTTATCAAACTATTTGCGAATCATAGCCTCGAAGGAACCAAAATGCTAACGAGAGACTTTACCAAAGCATTTTTACGAATGAAAGTACGTGAAAAAGAAGTTAGTTTAGAAGAAATAAGAGAAAAATCAGAAGAAGATGAGTACAAAGAAGCAGCATTTACATACTTACTAAACCTTTTAGATACCTTAGAAGTCAATCCATTATACATTGCAGATATAGCACTTGATGAATATAATGAAGCCTCAAAACATTGGTTTATTGCTTTAGGAGCAGAAAAACTGTTTGATCTATCACAAAACTTCTCAGTTGATAAACGTGTAGAACTAATAGAAATGCTTTCCGAATCAGAAGAAGCTACAAACGTTTTAAAACCCTTTTTAGAGGATGTATCCAGAATGGTAAGAGATATTACAGAAAGTGTCTTAAACGCTTCAGAAACGATGTAAAAACAAAAAGCTGTCTATTTAGGCAGCTTTTTTATTTATACTTTAAGCCGTTATTGCTATTGATCCCGTCATTGTGAGTGTTAACGAAGCAATCTTTAAAGTTCCCAACCAACAGATTACTTCGTCGTATCCTCCTCGTAATGACGTTAAGTTTTTTGTTCCGTTTTGCTATTGATTCCGTCATTGCGAATGAAGTTAAGCAATCTTTAAGTCATGAGTTCCCAACCAACAGATTACTTCAGTTGTACCTCCTTCGTAATGACGTTAAGTTTTTTGTTCTGTCTTTGTTATTGATCCCGTCATTGCGAGCCTTTCGACTGTCGCTTAAGGCAGGCTAAAGCGAAGCAATCTTTAAGTCGTGCGTTCTGAACAAACAAATTACTTTGGTTATGACTTTCCTCGTAATGACGTTAAGTTTTTTTGTTCCGTTTTGCTATTGATCCCGTCATTGCGAGCCTTTCGACTGTCGCTCAAGGCAGGCTAAAGCGAAGCAATCTTTAAGTCGTGCGTTCTGAACAAACAAATTACTTTGATTATGACTTTCCTCGTAATGACGAAATATTTTAAAAATCGAACACCCAATTCTCAGCTAAATCCAACCAATCAGGATTTTCATTAGTAATCAAATCTTCTTTTCTTTTTCTATTACTAGCTTTTAACTGTTTCTCTCTAGCAATCGCTTCATCCATAGTAGAAAATTGTTCGAAGTATACTAGTTTATCACAATTATACCGATGAGTAAAACCCTTATACTTTCCAGATTTATGTTCATAAATCCGTTTGATAAGATTAGAAGTTACACCAATGTAAATGACAGTATTATTCTTGTTGGTTAACAGATAAATACAAGGATTTTTCATAGTGTTAATTTACAAAATTATTCACACTGTCATTGCTATTCACATCGTCATTGCGAACGAAGTGAAGCAATCTTTAGGTCATGAGTTCCCAACCAACAGATTACTTCGTCGTATCCTCCTCGTAATGACGTTATGTTTTTTGTGTCGTCATTGCTATTGACTCCGTCATTGCGAACGAAGTGAAGCAATCTTTAAGTCTTGTGTTCCCAACCAACAGATTACTTCGTCGTATCCTCCTCGTAATGACGCTATGTTTTTTGTGTCGTCATTGCTATTGACTCCGTCATTGCGAGTGGTAACGAAGCAATCTTTAAGTCTTGCGTTCCCAACCAACAGATTACTTCGTCGTACCCTCCTCGTAATGACGTTAAGTTTTTTGTTCTGTCTTTGTTATTGATCCCGTCATTGCGAGCCTTTCGACTGTCGCTCAAGGCAGGCTAAAGCGAAGCAATCTTTAAGTTTTGCGTTCCCAACCAACAGATTACTTCAGTCGTACCTCCTTCGTAATGACGTTGAGCTGGTATAACTGATTAAAATAAAGGAATAAACGTAAAAAAAGGATTTTGAAAATACCTTATTTTTACCACACAAGCTTTAAAACCCGTCTATGAACAACGAGAAAAATTCTGAAACTTGGAAAAAACTCTACCAAAACTCACAAAAACTCAATAAACCAACCTCGGTAGATAATATACTTTCTGATGACGATGTTACCTTTTTAAAACAAGAATTAAAGAACATCATCAATCGGTTTTTAGATAAAGGAGAATTGCACAAAGGCATCAAAGTATACATAAACCATGAGCTACAAAACGGAATAGCAGAAGAAATGGCTGCTAACAGACCAAAAGAAGAGGAAACTATTGAGCAGTGGTGTATGAAACTATTTGGAGATCAAAAATTCGGAGTTGTTTTTAATAGTTTAGAAACCTTTAGTAATGAGTTTACCGAGAGAATGTGTCAGATTGTTGCTCCACTACTTCAAAAAGTAGGAATGCCCTTGGGCGGACTCTCTTTTTTGTTTTTTATGGGAAACTATGGTTTTACCCCTTTCGGAATTCACAAAGAAGCCAAAGGAGAAGAAGGATTTTTGTTTCATTTAGGTCCAAACTCTAAAGATTTTTACACTTGGGATATTGAAAAATACAATCAAATAGAACACAATACTCAGGTGTTCCACGAGGTAGATGCAATGCTACCAAGCTCCACAAAATACCCGCTAAAAGCAAAATCGGCGATGTTTATTCCGCATCATGTATATCATATTGCAAAAACTGATGAATTTTCACTAAGTGTAGTGATGGATTATATAAACCCGTCGAGAGATTATTTAGAAAAAACGATTGCCACACAAATAGCCTCAAAAGAGCTCCAAAAAAATCCGAATGTAGGATATTTACCACCAGTAGATATCACCACCGAAGAATTGGATTGGAACAGCTTATTAAACCCAAAAACATGGGAACAGCAATACAAAAAAGCACTTTCAAAATATATTACCAGACTAAAAAGTAACGCAGGAGTCTTACAACCTTCGATATCTGAAAACAAAGAAGGGGTACCAAATCCGCCATTTCAAATTACAGGAAAGACAATTTTTCCGTTGTTAATACATACAGAAAGCACAGAGAAAACCTGCGTTATGGCAAGAGGAAATGAAGTTGTTGTTAGCAATAACTCACAACTAAGTACAATTATAGAAAAGCTAAACACAGGAGAAACCATAAGCTTTGAAGAATTACAAAACCACCTTACTCCTACTTGGGAATTGATGGATGTATTTGATTTTGTAAGTCAGTTAGCACGAGTTGGAGCGATTACTATTTGTAAGGAATAAGTGTATTGTCATTTCGAGCGATAGCGAAAAATCTCATTCACTGGAGTCAGAAACACTCTTGAAAGCACCTAACACGCAATTTTAAGATTTCTCAGTCGTCACCTCCTTCGAAATGACGTTAAGGTTGTATGGTTTCCCATCATTGTGAGCGTTAGCGAAGTAATTTTTACATCGTGTGTTCCAACCAGCAGATTACTTCAGTCGTCACCTCCCTCGTAATGACGTCATTGTTATTGATTCCGTCATTGCGAGCGCTAGCGAAGCAATCTTTAACTCGCGCGTTCCCAACCAACAGATTACTTCGGTCATAACTTCCCTCGTAATGACGTTATATTTATTTTCATCTCGTCATTGCGAGCAATAGCGAAGCAATCTCTCTATTACGAGTTCTTAATAAACAACGGACTTCATCGTAACTTACTCGCAATGAGTAATAACCCTTGCCTCCCTCCTCTTTTTTTACTATGTTTAACACGCTAAAAAAGTAAAAAGTAGTACTACCCCTTATCTCAACTATTTTTTATAAACAACAAGTAAAAACAAACACTTCTTTATGGGTTGCCGTAAAGAATGGTGGTTGTGTATACCTAGTTTTGAAGTATAATTTAAAAAATAAATAATGAGTGGATCAGGAGGAGGAGGTTATGAACCTCCACAAAAAGCAAAATTTGATTGTAATACAGGGGTTATAATAACAATGGTTTCATCAGTAGAGATATCTGTTTTAGAAAAACATAAAGTAGGAGATATTTTTGATTTAGTTATTGGAGAAAAAGGAGCTTTGTTAATGGAAGATGGAGATGGAGAGTTTATTGGGGCAATACTTCATTCAAATACAACAGATATAATTAATTGTATTGAAGGTGGAGTTAACTATAAAGCGAAAATTTTAAGTATAAGTTCTCCTTCATGTAAGGTAAAAATATATAAAGGGTAATTATGATAACTGTAGTTGGAGGGACATATAGAGAAATTGACTATGATGATATTACGCTGGAAATTTATGGTTCTGGTTTTAGAGGGACAAAATTTTTGTTAGAAAATAAATGTTCAGTTAATTTTTTTACAGCAGGGAATAAGGAAACATCTAGGTTTCTTGAAGAAAATAAAAAAGTTTATGATGGTTTTAAATTTGAATGTACTGATTATAATGAATTAATCACATTTAAATATAATTTTGCAGTAGACCAACCAATTATTTACCCTAATATTTTAAATATTTCAAAATCAAAAAAGATAAATGTTAATGGTAAAAATGTGGTGGCATATGGTATGCTTGAAACTGATTTTGAAATAGAAGCAGATAAAGTAGTCTATGATCCTCAAACATCAATAAAACCTATAATTTTTAGTGAAATAGGAAAAGCAAAAGAATTGGTTTACATTGTTAATATGAATGAAGCTAGATCTATTGCATCAAGTAGTAATATTGAAAAAATTAAAGAATATTTTTTTAAATCAGAAAAAGCAAAAGCCCTGATAATTAAAAATGGGCCGTATGGAGCAACACTTTTTTATAATAATAAAGAAATTATAATTCCAGCATATATTACTGAAAATGTAAATAAAATTGGTTCGGGAGATATATTTACATCGAGTTTTGGATATTATTGGATGGAAAAAAAATTATCACTAGAAGAATCAGCTAAGAATGCATCAAAAAGTACAGCATTTTATTGTGATAAAAAGGTATATATGGATACTACTGATAATATATCTAATTTTAACTATAAGGAGTTTAATTATAAAGATTTATCAGAAAAACAAATTTATTTAGCTTCTCCTTTTTTTTCCATATCAGAATTGATTTTAATAGATAAAATACGAACAGCTTTTTTATCATTTGGAGTAAAAGTTTTTTCTCCTTTCCATGATATAGGACTAGGAGATGAAGAAATAATAGCTAAAAATGATATAGATGGAATTGAAAAGTCAGATATGATTTTCTTAGTGCTCGATAATTTAGATTCTGGTACTTTAATAGAATCAGGTTATTCATTAGCAAAAGGAAAAAAAATGATAGGGTATCACAGGACTTGTGACGAAAAAAAACTATTAATGCTAAAACCAAGTAAATTAAAAATATATAAGCATTTAACCACGGCAATGTACCAAACTATATGGCAAATATAAAAAAGGCAGTTTTATTATCTGGAGGAATAGATTCAATATGTTTAACTTATGGTATTATGCCTGAAATAGCTTATACTATTGATTATGGGCAAACTGTATCGGAAAGAGAGTTATATGTTTCAAAATATATTTGTGAAAAGCTTGATATTGAACATAAAATTATAAAAATTGATTGTAGAAGTTTAGGTTCAGGAACCCTAGCAAATTCAGAAAATCTAAAACTTTCTCCATCTGATGAATGGTGGCCTTTTCGAAATCAATTACTAATAACATTTGCAGCTATGCAAGCTATAAAAGATGAGGTAAAAGAATTATACTTATCATCTGTAAAATCAGATGGTTTTCATAGAGACGGTACAAAGGAGTTTTATAAATTAATAAATAATTTAGTTTCTTATCAAGAAGGACAAATAAAGGTTATTTGCCCTACTTTGGACTATTATAGCCATGAGCTTGCATTAAAATATAAAGTACCAATTAATCTGTTGTCCATTGCTCATTCTTGTCACATATCAAATTTTGCTTGTGGTAAATGTTCAGGATGTACTAAACAATTGAAAGTTAGACACGAATTAAAAATTGTATAGGATAAAGATTATCAAGGAAAGAAATTTAAAAAAATAAACCTCGTACATTTGCGTAAAATTTTTGTACGTTGAGCAAGCAAGCAATTGTAAACCAATACCAACAATCTGATAATGTAAAACAGATTGTTAATCAGCTTCAACAAGATCCACACCATTTTCAAATAACGAATTTGGTCGGTTCTTCGTTGTCTTTTGTCATTTCCGAAACTTTTAAACAAGCCGATAAACCCTACTTGTTAATTTTTAACGACAAGGAAGAAGCTGCTTATTATCTAAACGATTTAGAACAGTTATTGGGCGATAAAAACGTGTTGTTTTATCCGGGTTCGTATCGCAGACCGTATCAGATAGAAGAAACTGACAACGCCAATGTACTCTTGCGTTCTGAGGTGTTAAACCGTATCAATTCTCGTAAAAAACCTGCGATTATTGTTACCTACCCTACTGCCCTGTTCGAAAAAGTGGTGACCAAAAAAGAATTGGAAAAAAACACGCTAAAAGTGGTAGTGGGCGAGCAAGTATCGCTCGATTTTGTCAACGAAGTATTGTTTGAATATCATTTTAAACGTGTCGATTTCGTAACCGAACCAGGAGAGTTTTCGGTACGTGGTGGAATTATCGATGTGTTTTCGTTTTCTCACGACGAACCGTATCGTATTGAGTTTTTTGGTGATGAGGTAGACAGCATCCGAACGTTTGATGTAGAAACGCAACTTTCTAAAGAAAAACTGAAGAAAGTGAGCATTATGCCCAATGTAGAAAACAAAACATTGCAGGAGTCACGAGAAAGCTTTTTAAAATACATCTGGGCTAAAACGGCTGTTTTTGTGAAGAATTTGGATTTACTAAGCGATTCGTTGGACAAATTCTACCGAAAAGCAGAATTATCATTCAACGAATTATCTACCGAAATCAAACACGCAAAACCCGAAGAATTGTTTTGCAACGGTGAGCTCATTCGAAATCAACTACAAGATTTTACAACGGTTGACATCGGTAAAACGGGTCATTCCGAACGTAGTGAGAAACCGCAAGGTTCAGCGGAGCTAAATCTCACCGAAATAAGTTTTAATACCCACCCACAGCCGTCTTTCAACAAAAAATTCGATCTGTTAATTCAGAATTTCAACGAATTTTCGGCAAAAGGATTTACCAATTATATCTTATGTTCTAACGAACAGCAAGCACAACGTTTCCACGATATTTTTGACGACCACGAAGAAGAAGTTTCGTATGAAACAATCGTGTTTCCGTTGTATCAAGGATTTGTGGATATTGATAGTAAAATTGTTTGTTATACTGATCATCAAATCTTTGAACGTTATTACAAATTCCGACTCAAAAACGGATACGCGAAAAAGCAATCCATCACCCTACAAGAACTTACCAAATTAGACGTAGGTGATTATGTAACCCATATCGACCACGGTATTGGAAAGTTTGGCGGACTTCAAAAAATTGATGTAGAAGGTAAAAAACAAGAAGCCATCAAGTTAATTTATGGCGATCGTGATATTTTATACGTGAGTATTCACTCACTACACAAAATTTCCAAATTCAATGGAAAAGACGGAAAACCGCCTAAAGTATATAAATTAGGGTCGAACGCTTGGAAAAAAGTCAAGCAAAAGACCAAAGCCCGTGTAAAACATATTGCGTTCAACTTAATTCAGTTATATGCAAAGCGTAAGTTACAAAGAGGATTTGCTTTCGGACCCGATACACATATGCAACATGAGTTGGAAGCGAGTTTCTTATACGAAGACACACCCGATCAGTTCTCTTCTACTCAAGAGGTAAAAGCCGATATGGAAAAAGAACAACCGATGGATCGTTTGGTATGTGGTGATGTTGGTTTTGGAAAAACAGAAATTGCCATTAGAGCCGCTTTTAAAGCGGTAGATAACGGAAAACAGGTTGCAGTGCTCGTGCCAACTACGGTTTTGGCATTTCAGCACTTTAAAACCTTTTCTAAGCGATTAAAAGATTTTCCGGTTACAATTGACTACCTAAACCGTTTTAGAACCACAAAACAACGCAAAGGTGTGTTAGAAGGGGTTGCTGATGGAAGTGTAGATATTGTGATAGGAACGCATCAATTAACCAATAAAGCAGTTCAGTTTAAAGATCTTGGATTGTTGGTTATTGATGAGGAACAAAAATTTGGAGTAGCAGCGAAAGACAAACTAAAAACCATTAAAGAAAACGTAGATACATTGACCTTAACGGCAACGCCGATACCGCGTACTTTGCAGTTTAGTTTGATGGCGGCGCGAGATTTATCGGTAATTAAAACACCACCACCCAACCGTCACCCCATAGAAACCAATGTAATTCGCTTTAGCGAAGAAACGATTCGCGATGCGATTTCGTACGAAATTTCTCGTGGTGGACAGGTATTTTTTATCCATAACCGTATTGAAAACATCAAAGAGGTAGCAGGATTATTGCAACGTTTAGTACCAAGTGCAAAAATTGGTATTGGTCACGGACAAATGGAAGGGAAAAAGTTAGAAGAACTCATGCTTGGTTTTATGAACAATGAGTTTGATGTACTAGTGTCAACGACCATTATTGAAAGTGGATTGGATGTACCGAATGCCAATACGATTTTCATTAATAACGCGAATAATTTCGGACTGTCAGATTTACACCAAATGCGTGGTCGTGTAGGACGATCGAATAAAAAAGCCTTCTGTTATTTTATCACGCCACCGTATCACCATATGACTGATGATGCGCGTAAGCGAATTCAAGCATTAGAACTGTTTTCTGATTTAGGAAGTGGATTGAACATTGCCATGAAAGACTTGGAAATTCGTGGTGCTGGAGATTTATTAGGTGGAGAACAAAGTGGATTTATTAATGATATTGGTTTTGATACCTATCAGAAAATCTTACATGAAGCGATTGAAGAACTGAAGGAAAATGAGTTTAAAGACTTATATCCTACGGATGAAAATGCGCCAAAAGAGTATGTAAAAGAGGTGCAAATTGATACCGATTTTGAAATTCTGTTCCCAGATGATTATGTGAATTCTGTTACTGAACGTTTGAGTTTATACAACAAATTAGGAGCCTTAACTACAGAAGAAGAATTGCAAACTTTTGAAACTGAAATTATCGACCGTTTTGGAGAATATCCAACGCAAGTAGCTGATTTATTAGACAGTGTTCGTATTAAGTGGTTAGCGAAAGAATTAGGCTTAGAAAAGGTGATTTTAAAACAAAAACGATTAATAGGATATTTTGTAGCCGATCAACAAAGTGCTTTTTATCAAACCGAAGCATTTACCAAAATGTTGAGGTACGTACAGCAAAATCCGAAGAGCTGTGTAATGAAAGAAAAGAAAACCAAAAAAGGATTGCGTTTACTCATCACATTTATAAAAATTGATAGTGTACACAAGGCGTTAGAGACCTTACAGAAAGTTTAAAACGTCATTGCGAGCGAGGAACGAGTGAAGCAATCTGTTTGTTAAGAACTCACAACTTGGAGATTGTTTCATATCACTACGTTGCATCCGCAATGACGGAAAAAACAACGTCATTACGAGGAGGATACGACGAAGTAATCTGTTAATCGGGAACTCACAACCAAAAGATTGCCGCGCTCCGCTCGCAATGACGAAAAAAGCAAACCGTCATTACGAAGGAGGTACGACTGAAGTAATCTGTTTGTAGGTAACTCACAATAGAAAGATTGCTTCATTTCACTGCGTTGCATTCGCAATGAAGGTACAAAGAAGTTGTCTGTTCGAGTGGTTTTCACGATTAGAATGAGTGAAAATTGTATCGAGAACTAGTTTATATGCATCTCGATACAAATTTATTTTCTCTATCGAAAAAGAAATTTACTCGATGTGACAATTAAATTCACAACCAAAAGATTGCCGCGCTCCGCTCGAAATGACATACTTTTACGCCCATGCAAAACAACCACATTAAAAACCTATCAGGAATTATTTTAGCAACCCTGTTTATCAGTACTTCAGGAGTACTAGGTAAGTATATTGCAATGCCTTCGGAAGTTATTGTGTGGTTCCGTTCTGTGTTTGCTATGGTGATTTTGTATGTGTTTTGCCGATTCAAAAAGATTGATTTAACCATACAATCAAGAAGACACTTGTTTCCGTTTTTAATGGGTGGAATTTTTATGGGAGTGCATTGGGTCACTTATTTCTACGCATTAAAACTATCGAATGTAGCTATCGGAATGTTGTCGTTGTACACTTTCCCAGTAATGATTGCTTTTTTAGAACCGCTATTTTTAAAGATAAAGTTCAACCCAATTCATATTATTTTAGGGTTGATGGTTTTGTTAGGGTTGTACATTCTAGCCCCTGAGTTTGATATTAAAAACACCCAAGTTCAAGGAGTATTGTTTGGCTTACTCTCTGCCCTATCGTATTCTATAAGAATTTTAATATTAAAGCAATACGTAATACAATACAATGGAGTAATGTTGATGTTCTACCAAACGGTAATAATTACGGTTTTATTAGTTCCAGTATTGTTTTTTATGGATGTTTCCGGATTTCAAGAGCAACTCCCCTATTTACTATTATTAGCCTTGTTAACTACGGCTATCGGACATAGTTTAATGGTACATTCACTACAGTTTTTTTCGGCATCAACCGCAAGTATAATTAGTAGTATTCAACCTGTTTTCGGAATTTTGTTAGCGTTTATTTTCTTAAACGAAATCCCCACGTGGAACACTTTTGTTGGAGGAAGCTTAATTTTAGCAACGGTGATTATTGAAAGTATTCGAAGTAGAAAAGGCTAGTGTAGTCTTTGCTGTTGTTGAATAATGGTTTTCATACTAACATCTTCGTAATTTCTACGAACAAAAGTTAGTGCACTGTCTAAAACCTCTCCCATACCGTCACTATCTCTAAAATTAATATCTCCTGTAAATTCAAAAATTTCTAATTTTAATTGTTCGATATTTTTGGGAGTAGAAATATTATCTGATTTCATAGCAGTAAGCAAACGATTCAATCGAGAACGAGAACCTAAAATTCTTTTAGCAACAATTGATCGCTCTTCTATTTGATATTGTTCAATTGACTCTGAAGTAAGTTTGTCTCCTACCAGTTGAACTAGCTTTAAATTTTCCTTAAAAAACTGTGGATAGTATACTTTAAATTTACCTTCGTAACATTGCTGGTCAAAATCTATCGGACGAATTTTATACACAACATTTTCAAAATCGTGTGTTGGCACCACCACATAGTTATACGAACGCATATCGCCTAACAAACGAATCATACAACGCTCGTTAAATTTAACAAACTCTTTAGCCAGCTGTGCTTTTTCAATATCTAAACAATCTTCTAAATAATCATTGATAAAAACATCTCCTGGAATTCCTGATATATGCTCTTCTATCAACGTGTCTTCATATACCAAAAAGTTTAGGTTATAAGGTGATAAAATATCTTCTAACTCTAGACCGTAAATACGAGAAGCATCGGTTTTCTTTACGTAAAAATAAGTGTAGTTATCATTTAAAATATTTCGAATTTTTATACGAAAAGGTTTAGAGTTACCAAACGTACAAAAATCGATAGCATCAACGTTTAAGTGTTTAATACTGGCGTCAGAACCGTTAGAGTGTAAGATATTATATACTTTTTTTAGGTATAAATCAATTTCTGCTCGCTCAAACTCATTATAAAAAACACGTATCCACAAGGTATCGTTATCGTGTTTATCATACACAGAAACAGATCCTTGAAAGCGTAACAAATCATCATAAAAAATAGGAATTTGAATAGTTCTGTTATGCCTTTTCAAGTAGTTTCCTAATTTTTTGGTAACAGGAAAAGCTGGTTTTTTTTGTGATATGAGTTTATATTCTGACATGCATGGATGATTATTTCTCAAAAATAATTAATTTTAAAGGAATTTGTGTTGATAATACTTTAAAACAAAGCAGCTACATTTAATTTATGTAGCTGCTTTTTATTATATTTTTTTATCGAGTTATAACTTCTCCATTAAATATTTGATTAAATCACGAGTTGATCCTACATAATTGTGATATTTACCGTCATTAATAAAACCTATTTGTTCACCTGGTCCTGAAATACTTGATGGTGGATTACTTGAAGAACCAGAAGAACCAGAGAAAGATTCTTTAGCAACTCTATACGCAGTGTCATAGTAACCAAATGGTACTATATCTAAAGACATAGAATAATCATTCATTAATCTAACTCCAGATTTTGCATCTTGTACAGCTTTAGTAATTACTTCTTCTTTTGATTGACTGTTGACTGATATTGCAATAAACATCAGTAATGTAGTAATAGTTAAAATTTTTTTTCTCATTTTTAAATTAAATTACAATTTTTTGCCTACTCTTTTTTCCATTTTCGACTGCCTGGTTTTAAAGCGAAGCTAAATGTTTGTTTCAAGAAAAAGTAGGCAGTATAATCACTTTAACTATTATTTAACTTCAAACATTTTTCCGGGTAAAGGTTTTATGGCTCCTTTTAATTCCATCTGAACTAAAATAGATGATAGTTGATAAGTAGGAAGATTACAATCTAATGCAATAACATCTAACAACTGTTTACCTTTTTGCTGTAAATAATCGTGTATTTTTTGTTCGGTTTCACTCAAATCAATAAATAACTTTTCTTGTTTTGGTACAGCAGTTTGCTGTACGTCCCAATTGAGCATTTTTACAATATCTTCAGCAGAAGTTAATAAATGTGCCTGATTATTTTTAATGAGATTGTTACAACCTTTGCTATATACATCGGTTGCTCTACCAGGTACTGCAAATACATCACGATTGTAAGAGTTGGCAATATCAGCAGTAACAAGCGAACCACCTTTTTTAGCAGACTCAATAATAATGGTTGCTTTAGATAACCCAGCTACAATACGATTTCGTTTTAAAAAGTTTTCTCTCATGGGCTGCTCATCGTGCCAAAACTCAGTAATAAAACCACCATTTTCATTCACTTGATGAATATATTTTTTATGTGTTTTTGGATAAATTTCATCCAATCCGTGTGCCAACACAGCAATAGTTTGTAAGTTGTTTTTTACAGCAGCTTTGTGTGCGCAAATATCTACTCCGTAAGCAAAACCGCTTACAATTATGGGATTGTGTTCTTTTAAGTCTTCAATAAGTTGATTGCAGAAATCGCGTCCGTACGAACTCATTTTTCTAGTTCCTACAATCGAAATAATTTTATGATTGTTTAAGTTGAGGTTGCCGTCTTTAAAAAGTAAGATTGGAGCATCAATACAATGTTTTAGATGTTGCGGGTAATCATCATCTAAAAAATAAGAAAATGCAGTATTGTTGTTTTGAATATAAATTAGCTCCTCTTCTGCTCTTTTCAGGTTATTTTCATCAAAAAGATGTTGGGTTACATGAGTTCCAATTCCGTTAATTTTATGTAGCGTGTTTTTCTTCTCTAAAAACACTTGTTCAACACTTCCTACGGAGGTAATTAGCTTTTTTGCCAAAATATCACCTACGTTTTTTGTTGCTTGTAACCTAAGAATGGCTAGCAATTTTTCTGAGTTCATATAGCAATAATTTGAGTATCAATATACAAAAAACTGTTAATAAAAATTACAAGATTACTTGAAAGTAATGTACTAAAAAGCTATATTTGTTATTATGACATTAGCCAACTACATTAACGATTTATTATATAGATACGATTGCGTAATTGTTCCTAATTTTGGAGGATTTGTAACCAATAAAATTGGTGCTAGAGTAAATACAACTACTCACACTTTTTATCCGCCAAAAAAACAACTTACGTTTAATGCATATTTACAGCATAATGACGGTTTATTGGCAAACTATATAGCTTCGAGTAAAAACATTTCTTTTGAAGAAGCTACTGCTTATATTGCAGAGGAAGTTGCACAATGGAATGAAAAGTTAGCAACAACAACAGTTACTGTTGCTTCTGTAGGAAGCTTGTCATTAAACGAAGCAAAACAAATTATTTTTGAACCAAATCCATCTAGTAACTTTTTAAAAGAATCTTTTGGATTAGCTGAGGTTTCAACACCTTCTGTAGAAAGAGTAAAAGAAGTAGCAATTAAGTCATTACCTGCTACTACTAAAGAAAACAGAAAAACAATTCCGTTGTATTTAAAAAGAACTGCAGCTGCAGCTGTTTTTGTAGGAATTGCCTATGTGGGTTGGAATGGTGTTCAAAATCAACAACAACAAGTATTAGCAAATCAAGAAGAAGCTGTTGAGAAGAAAATTCAATCAGCAACTTTTGTAATTGAGAATCCGTTACCAACTATTAACTTAAACGTTAGTAAAGAAGATAGAAACTTTCATATTATTGCAGGAGCTTTTCAAGAAGAGCATAATGCTGAAAACAAATTAGCAGAGTTACAAGAAAAAGGGTATGATGCTTCTATTGTTGGAAAGAATGGGTTAGGCTTAACTCAAGTAGCTTTTGCAAGTTATGTAACTAAAGAAGAAGCTAGAAAAGCCTTAGAAATCATTAAAGAATCTGTAAGCGAAGAGGCTTGGTTATTGGCTAAATAAACTGCATTTATTTTAGGTAGATTTTTTTGTTGCTGTATCTTTGCAGCAAAATTTAATTGATGAGAGCAAAATCACCAAGAGAATCGTTAACTGTACTTACCGATTTAGTTTTACCAGGAGAAACAAATTATTTAGATAACCTTTTTGGAGGAGAGTTATTAGCTCGTATGGATAGAGCTTGTAGTATTGCTGCACGCCGTCATTCGAGAAGAATTGTAGTAACAGCCTCTGTAAATCACGTAGCATTTACCAAATCGGTACCTGTAGGAAGTGTGGTAACTTTAGAAGCAAAGGTTTCACGTGCCTTTAAATCATCAATGGAAATTTATGTAGATGTTTGGATTGAAGATCGTCAGTCTGGTGAAAAAACAAAGGTAAACGAAGGAATTTACACGTTTGTTGCTGTTGATGAAACAGGAAAACCAGTACCAATTCCTCAAATTGAACCAGAAACAGAATTAGAGAAACAACGTTATGAAGCAGCATTGCGTAGAAAGCAATTAAGCTTAGTTTTAGCGGGTAAAATGAATCCTAAGGAAGCAGTAGAGTTGAAATCTATTTTTATGGATTAAAACAGTTTATATTTCATCTACATTGCCACTTTCAGATAAGAGAATGGCAATGTTTTTTGTTTTATCAAATTGTGAAAAGATAATAATCATAATTACCGTAATAGGTACTGAAAGTATCATTCCAGTAATTCCCCAAATTTCTCCCCAAACAGCTAAGGAAAGTATGGTAACTAACGGACTTAAGTTTAGAGATTTTCCAAAAACTTTAGGTTCTACAACATTACCAACCACTACTTGAATACTACCTACGGCAAACAACACGATTAAAAATGGAGGAAATTCTCCAAATTGTATTAAACAGAAAATGGCAGGAAAAGCTGTAGCTACAAGTGAACCAATGGTAGGTATATAATTCAATAAAAAAATAAGGAACGCCCAAAACGGAGCTCCATCTACACCTACTAACAGTAATACAAAATAACTAAGCACACCTGTTAATAAACTTACATAGGTTTTTAGTCGTAAATAGTTTGAAATTGAATCTTCAATCTTTCTTAAGATAGCTTGAAAGCTTTTAGGATTATTTTGAGTGCTCATAAACATCTTCTGTAACTTCTTTTTAAAATTACTTTCCTCTAGGAAGATAAATAAGGCGTAAATAATAATCATAAAGGTATTCCCTAGCAAACTACTAATTCCGTTCGCTATATCGCCTAAAACAGAGCCGTAATCAAAATCTCCAATAACTGATTGTAGTGACTTGATAATGTCTATATGAAAATAGGCATCTAAACGTTTTATAATAGCATCAACATTTGGTTCATATTTAGAGTATGAAGTGGTTAGGTTTGAAATACTGTTGGTAATTATTTCAGAAACAAAACCAAACCCTAAGATGATTAATGTAAAAACAAATACATTACTTAACCAAAAAGGAATAAAGCGTTTGGCAAAAGGAATTTTGTAGATGGTTTTACGGATTTCACGTGTTAGAAACCAAAAAATAAGTGCAAAAATAAATGGGATTAAAATTCCTTTTCCAATAACCAATGTTGCAATAATTGCTACGGTTACAATAATAAAGTTTGATGCGTTTTTCACACGTTTAAATTTGATTACAATTTAAAAATAAAATTTATAAATGTTTTTTAATGGTGTTATGAGCGAATCCATTGTGCAGGATTCAATCGGTTTCTGTTTTTGTATAGCATAAAACTAAGCTGTGTTTTACCAGTAACTTTGTTGGTAAACACTTTTCCTAACCTCTCACCAGTTTTTACTACATCTCCTTTTTTAACATACACTTCTTTTAGCTTATTGTAAGCAGAGATGTAGTTACCGTGTTGTACTAAAACTGATTTTCGACCATCAGAATGCAATTGAATAACCAGTACTTTTCCGTTAAAAATACTCTTTACATCGGTATTTGCTTTGGTAGCAATGTATAACCCGTGACTGTTAATACTAATTCCGGGAAATGTTGGGTGTGGTTGTACTCCAAATTTTCGTGTAATTACACCTTTAACAGGCCAAGGTAAATTACCTCTATTTTGTTCAAAGTTAGCAAGTAAAGCTTTTTCTTCGGCATTTAAAATAAAACCAGAGCTTTTGGTTTTACCTTTTGTAGTTTTTTTGCCTTTGTTAGCTTTAGCAATAGCATCTCTAATTAACTTATCTATTTTGGCAGCAATTTTCTTTTCTTCTCGTTGCTTTTTCTGTAAATCGCTTTTGTATTTTTTCTCTTCTTTTTTAATTTTTGAAATAAGTTGCTCTTGGTTTTTCTTATCGTCTTCAATTTCTTTTTTCTGACTTTTCTCGTCAGATAGCAAGGCTTCTTTTGATTTTTTTTGAGCAGTTAGTGAATCGTTTAATTGTTCTACTTCTTTCGCTTTTACTATAATTTCTTCTCCTTGCTTTTTTCTATAATCTTTGTATTGTTGCATGTATTTTAAGCGCTTGTAAGCTTGGTAAAAGCTTTCTGAAGACAATAAAAACATGGTTTTGCTCTGTTGCGATTTACTCTTGTAAGATTTAACTACCATATCTCGGTAGTCATTTTTTAATTTGGCAAGTTCGTCGTTGTATTTTTTTAATTGTTGTTCGTTAGACTTAATTTCTTTTGAAAGTAACTTAGTTTCTAATTCAATAGTTTCAATTAAGCGTTCTCTAACACTAATTTTTTGGTTTAAATCTTTTAAATCATCTAAAGCACTGCTCTTTTTTTTCTTTGTTTTAAACAAAAGGTTATTAACCTGCTCTATTTCATTTTTAAGTTTCTTTCGCCTATTTTCAAGCTCTTTCCTACTTTGAGCAAAAGAAGAAATTCCTACAAAAAACAGGCATAAAAAAGAGATATAAAAAACAGGGTACTTCATAATTATATTTGAATTTCTTTATATCCGTTAGGGATATTAAAGTTTACATTTAGTTTAGTATCATATTCTACAGAGCGTGTAGTAATATCAATAATAGTAAATTTATTTTTTTCTTTAGCTTTTATGTTAATTTTCTCAGGGAAAAAAGTAGTGTTTTTCTTATGATATTTTGGATAACTAATGTCTAAACGTTGATCTTTTAACGAATTTACTATTAATTGCTTGTTTAGTTTAAAGTGTTTTGGGTTTACATAAAAAAACAAGTCGAATAAAGTAGGTTGTTTTTTAGGAGATAATTGATATGATTTTTCTTGAATCTTAACTTCTTGACGTTCAGATTTTACATCCATCAAAGCCTCCCCTAACAACATGCTTTGTAACTGTTTAAAATTAATATCGGTTCCTAATAGTTTTTTTAGCATCATAAAATCTCCATCAAAATAACTTTTTTCATACGGAGAGTAAAACTGAACTTTCGTAGGAGTGATTTTAGCTTTAAAAATAGAGATGATTTTGGTTCCTTTTAACCAAATAACTTCGTCTTTTTTAATTTTCATTCTTACTGAAAAACCTAAACTTTCTTTATTGTTTTTGTAATTAACTTTTAAACGAGCATCTACCGTTTTTTTGTCAAAATTTGTAGCAATATGCTTTTTAGCTACTTTGCGTGCCGATAATTCTTTAATAGCGACATCACTAGTAACGTTTTTGGTAGATTTACATGAAGTTAAACCTAAAAATAATATAAGTAATAAAGTGGTGTATTTCATAAATTTTATACTAACGAAACCTATTTTAAAATCTTTTCAGCTTTGTTTTTATAGGAATTGGCTTTTTTAACATCATTCAATCCTTGGTAAGCTTTTGACATTTCTAAGTAAAATTTAGCTTCTATTTCATTATTGTCAATAACAAAATCAATGCCGTTCTGTAAGGTTTGTAATGCTTTTTTATAATCTTTATTGTTATTAAACGCTTTTCCGTTCATTAAATATACAAAAGGTTGCGCAGGAAAAAGAGCTAAACCTTGCTCGCTATATTTTAACAATTCAACATCATTTTCTGCAGCTAACTTGTCTAGTAACGTTTTTAAATTGTTATAGGATTTTTCTTTTTCAAAAAGTGATTTAGGGTCAAGATTTTCGGTGATTTTTTTGGGTTGTGCCTCGGTTGTTTTTCGAGCATTTATTTTTCTTTCAATAGAGCGAAGTCTGGCATTTAATAATTTAGCTTCCTTTAACTCTGCCAACACTTTTTTAGCAGATGTAACATCTTTGTTTTGGAGATGTAAAAAAACAAGTAATTGTTTTTTCTTTGGGTTTGTTGTAGCTATTTTTTGTTGCGCAATAATAGCATCATCAAAATTGGCTAACTTTCTTAAAATAAAAACTTTGTGTTCAAGCATCCAAATATTATTAGGTTCTATTTCTAAAGCTAAATCAATATAAGATAGGGCTTCAGGGTTTCTACCTAACTTTTCATAGTTTTTAGAGAGTTCAAATAAAACAGCTTTGTTATTTGGAAGTATTCTGTTACACTTTTCTAGATTTTGTATAGCTTTTTGGTAATTAAAAATAGCTTTGTCTGAAAGTGCTCTAAAAAAATATTGTTGAAATTCAATATTGTTTTTTTCAGCAATGTTAACTGATGCTGGAATGCTATCTTGAGCGTTTAGAAAGAAAGAAAAGAAAAGAAAGAAAAAAGATAATATTACTTTAGAAAAAAACTTTTTTTCTCTTTTCTCTCTTCTCCTTTCTAATGAGGTTTTATGTAAGTTCTGTATAATCACCTATACTTACCGATGTATAATTAGCATTGTATTTTGCATGGTTACCAATCATAGCATTATCTAAATTGGCATTCGAAATATGAACATTTGTTTGAATTAAAGAGTTTGTAATTGTTGAGTTTTCAACAACACTGTTTTCACCAATTGAAACAAAAGGACCTATTTTAGTGTTTTTCAACACTACATTTTTTCCAACATAACAAGGCTGAATAATTTCAGCGTTCTCTAATACAACGTCTTCAGATACTAAATTGTTGCCGTCTGCTTGTTCAAAACCTAAAACTTGTTTGTTGGTATCTACTGTTGGGTCTTTCTTACCACAATCCATCCAAGTATTTACTTTTCCAGGAATAAACTTAGCTCCTTTTACTTTTAAAGCTTCCAAAGCTTCTGTTAATTGATATTCACCAGAAGGTCTGATATCATTATCAATTAAATACTTTATCTCTTCCAATAATTTATCAGCATCTTTGAAATAATAAATACCAATAATGGCTAAATCTGAGACAAACTCTTTTGGTTTTTCAACAAAATCAGTAATAAAACCGTCTTTTAACTTTACTACACCAAAAGCGCTAGGGTCTTCCACTTGTTTCACCCAAATAGCTCCATCAGCATTAGCATCTAAAGTAAAGTCAGCTTTAAATAATGTATCAGCAAAAGCTACCACACAAGAACCACCTAATGATTCTTTAGCACAATAAATAGCGTGCGCAGTTCCTAATGCTTCTTCTTGAACATATACAGAACCTTTAGCTCCTAAATTTTCTGCTATCGTTATTAATTTATCTTTTGTGTCTGTAGGAAACCCTTTAGAAGCAGGTCCAATTATAAAAGCAATTTCCTCTATAGGTTGATCTACAACAGAAGTGATATCCTCCACTAATCGCTGTACAATTGATTTACCAGCAATAACTGTTAATGGCTTAGGAGTTGTTAATGTATGAGGTCTTAAACGAGACCCAATTCCTGCCATTGGTACTATAATCTTCATATTCTTTCTTTTCGTAATTAACGGTGCAATATACCATTAATAACGCAGTGAAAAAAGTTATAGCCCTTTTGGAATAGCTTCTATTAATGTTTGTGTATATTTTGTTTTTGGACGTTGGTAAATTTCGTCAGCATCAGCTATTTCCTCTACCCTACCTTTGTTCATTACAACTAATTGATCTGCCATGTATTTTACAACGGATAAATCATGTGAAATAAAAATATAAGTGAAGTTGAATTCTGTTTTTAACTGATTCAATAAATTTAATACTTGTGCTTGTACAGATACATCGAGAGCAGAAACCGATTCGTCACAAATAATTAGTTTTGGATGTAAAGCTATAGCACGAGCAATTCCTATACGTTGACGTTGACCACCAGAAAATTCATGTGGGTAACGATTAAAATGAGTTGCTTCTAAACCTACTTTCTCTAACAAGTTACATACATACTCTTTTCGTCCTTTATTGGAGTTTAAAATGTTATGAACTTTCATAGGTTCTAAAATAGCATTACCAACGGTAACTCTTGGATTCAATGAAGAAAACGGATCTTGAAATATAATTTGAATTTCTTTTCGAAGTTTTTTAAAATCCTTTCTCGAAAGTTTAGTAATATCTGTTCCGTTATACAGAATGCTTCCCGAAGTGGCTTTTTCTAATTGTAAAATAGTTCTACTTAAAGTCGTTTTTCCGCAACCGCTCTCCCCTACTAACCCTAGAGTTTCACCTTCATAAATTTTAAAAGAGACATTATTGACTGCTTTTACGATAGTTGGTTTTGATAACCATGAAGCGTTACTGATAAAATCTTTATGCAAATTTACTATTTCTAACAACGGAGGGCGATTATATATTTTTTGATGAAAAGCAGTGCGTTCTTCATCCGTATAAATTGTAGAATCTATAGTTTCGTTGATAAAATCTTTAACCGTAGGTAAGGTTTTTAATCGTTTTTCTGTATTTGGTTTCGAGTTGATTAAAGCTTTTGTATAACTTTCTTTCGGGTGTAGAAAAACATGATTAGCACTTCCCTTTTCTACTATTTTTCCTTTATGCATCACTACAACAGAATCTGCAATTTCAGAAACCAATGCTAAATCATGAGAAATAAAAATAATTCCCATTTCAAACTCTTGCTGTAGTTCTTTCAATAATAAAATTATTTCTTTTTGTACTGTAACATCTAATGCTGTGGTAGGTTCATCAGCAATTAAAAGTTGAGGCTTACAGGCAATTGCCATAGCAATCATTACACGCTGCTTTTGTCCACCACTTATTTGATGAGGATACGAATCGTAAATAGCTTCAGGTCTAGGAAGTTTTACTTTTGAAAATAATGAGATAACTTCTTCTTTAATTTCATGATTGGATAACTGGGTGTGCTGCTGTAACATTTCAGCAACTTGGATACCACAAGTCAAGGTTGGGTTTAAAGAACTCATTGGTTCTTGAAAAATCATGGCTATTTGGTTACCACGTATTTTTTGAAAATCTTGTTCATTAAAATCTAACAAAGATTGTTGGTTAAAAAGTAGCTTACCTTTTACTGTAGCAGTTTTAGGAAGTAGTCCTAAAATAGCTAAAGAACTTATTGATTTTCCACTACCACTCTCTCCTACAATTCCTAATGTTTTGTTTTTTTCAACACTAAAAGAAACATGTTGTACTACAGGATGAGAGTTTTTAAAGGAAATTTCTAAGTTTTTAACTTCAAGCATCAATCATAAATTTTAATAAAAGTACAATTAATATTTTCATTTTTTTCTTAAAAACTAATCAAGAATATAACTGCTTACTAGTAAGTATGTTACCTATGTTGTAAGTAAAGTAAAAAGAAATAGATACTTCAGTTTAAGTAAGTGCTTTTTTCTTATATAAAAACACTTATTGTTACCGAAAATATATTGTTTTTTAATTTTTATTATGAATTTCTTAATAAAAATATATATTTGCTCCCGCTTTTAACTAAAAGAAAGCAAAAAACTAAAAAAAATTAATTAAAAACCCCTTCAAAATGAAACGAAAAATTACCCTTGCACTTATGTGCTTGTTTATGGTAGTTACTGCCTTTTCTCAACAAAATCAGACGCAAGTAAAAAGAACTTGTGGAGTAATGGAAGATTTAGAGTATAGAAAATCTAAAGACCCTAATCTTCAGAACCGTATGGATCAAATCGAAAAATTTACTCTGAGTAAAATTCAAGATTTAGAAAACCGTCAAGGAAAAATAGAGGGTGAGATTATTACAATACCTGTAGTAGTACACGTTTTATATACAAATTCGACAAACAATATTAGTGATGCTCAAATTCTTTCACAAATTGATGTGTTAAATAAGGATTTTCGTAGACAAAATACGGATAAAACAAATAAATGGGCACAGGCAGCTGATACTCAAATAGAGTTCGCTATGGCTAAAATTGATCCTAGTGGTAATGCAACTACCGCAATTACTAGAAAACAAGTAAGCAGCTCAGATTGGGGAACAAAGTATAAAGCGTACAACGCAATGAAAAGTTCTGCATCAGGTGGACTTGATCCATGGAATACTGCTGAATACTTGAATATGTGGATTGTTCCAAAAATGACCAATACAAGTCCAGCTGGAGATAGAACTATTTTAGGTTTTGCACAGTTTCCAGGAGGAGACGCTTCTACTGACGGTTTAGTAATGATTCATGATGCTTTTGGTTCTACAGGAACACTTAACCCTTCGTTTAACCTTGGTCGAACTACAACACATGAAATAGGGCATTTTTTTAATTTACGTCATATTTGGGGTGATGGTGGTTGTGGTGTTGATGATTTTGTAGCAGATACTCCAGAATCAGATGCAGCGAATTACGGTTGTAAAACAGGACATGTTTCTTGTGGTACAGAAGATATGGTTCAAAATTATATGGATTACTCAGATGATGCATGTATGAACTTATTTACTTTAGGTCAAAAAAACAGAATGCGTGCTGTTTTAGAAGCAGGAGGAGCAAGACGTTCATTAGCACTATCTAATAAGGCAGATGCACCAGCAGTTTGTAATGCGACAGTGCCAACAGGTGTAAATACATCTTCAGTTACTGCTACAGGAGCTACAGTTTCTTGGACAACTATTTTAGGAGCAACATACGATGTAAGATATAAAGCAGTTACTAGTTCTTCATGGAAAACAGTTGCTTCTTCTTCAAATTCTGTAGTGCTAAGCGGATTATCAGCTTCTACTCAATACGAAGTACAAGTACGCAGTAAATGTTCTTCAACAAACTCAAACTATAGTGCTTCTGTAAACTTTACAACACCATCAGTAACCATTTCATATTGTAATTCAAGTGGAAACACTACCTATGAAACAGGAATAACAAAAGTGGTTTTTGGTACTATAAATAATGCAGATGGTACTGCAAAAGATAAAGGATATGAAAACTTTACAAATTTAAGTACGACAGTTTCTCAATCTTCATCAACAAATCTTACGGTATCAGTAAATACAGATGGAAACTATAGAATTGATGTTTTTGCTTGGATTGATTGGAACCAAGATGGAGATTTTACAGATAGTGGAGAAGCGTATGATTTAGGTAATATTAGTAATGTTTCTAACGGATCTTTACCTACAAAAGCGATTGTTGTTCCTTCAAATGCAAAATTAGGAAGTACAAGAATGAGAATTTCAGGAAAATATAATTCAGATCCTACTTCTTGTGCAACAAGCTTTGACGGGGAGGTAGAAGATTATACAGTAGTAGTTGGTACTGCACAAGCAGATACTCAAGCACCAACCGCACCAGCAAATTTAACAGCAGCTAGTGTAACGCAAACTTCATTAACTTTAAATTGGTCAGCATCAACTGACAATGTTGGAGTTACAAGTTATGATGTATATCAAGGAACTTCTAAAATAGGTTCAGTAACAGGAACTACAACAAATGTAACAGGATTAACAGCAGGAACAGTATACACGTTTTCAGTAAAAGCTAAAGACGCAGCAGGGAATGTTTCTGCATCAAGTAATACAGTAAATGTAACTACACTATCTAATTCGGTATCATATTGTGCTTCTAAAGGGAATGATTCGTCTTATGAGTGGATTGATAATGTTGAATTAGGAGGAATGAAGAATGTAACTGGAGATAATGGAGGATATGCTAATTTTACTTCAAAAGTAGCTACTCTAGCAAGGGGAAGTTCAAATCAAATGATTGTTAGCGCAGGTTTTAAGAGCACAGCATATACAGAGCATTGGGCTGTATGGATTGATTTTAACCAAAACGGAACATTTGAAAGTAGTGAAAAAGTAGTTTCAGGATCTTCATCAAGTGCTAATAACTTAACCTCAACAGTTGATGTACCTTCAGGAGCTACATTAGGATCAACAAGAATGCGTGTTTCAATGAAGTATGATGCTGCTCAAACAGCTTGTGAAACATTTAGTTATGGAGAAGTTGAGGATTATACGGTAAATATTGTTTCGAGTGCAAGACAAGATAATGTTGTAGATGCAGAAAGATTAGGAAATGAAGCGACTCAAAACTTAGAAATATATCCAAACCCTACTATTGATTTTGTAAATGTTAAATTCAGTTCTTTAGCAGAAGATACTACATTTAGAATTGTAGACACAAGAGGAAGAGTGGTTAAATCAGGAGTTTTAGATGCTACAAATATTAATGTTTCAAAATTAAAAACAGGGTTATATATCCTTGAAGTTAATGATGGTCAAAAGCTATTAAAAACTAAACTTTTGAAGAAATAAACTTAAAAAACAAAGTATAAAAAAGTAAAAGCCTTAGAGACTCCTCTAAGGCTTTTTGCTGGTTATTAGTATGTTATGATGAATTTATTTTCTGTTTTTATAGGTTTTTAGCAAAAAAAATATATATTTGCTAATGTTTTAACAAAAAATTAAGAATAGCTTTTTCTTCGTAGAAAAACTGCTCTTAATAAACTTAAAAAACCCTTCAAAAATGAAAAACAAAATTACCCTAGCACTTCTGTGCTTATTTTTTGTTGGTGCTTCGTATGCCCAAGAAAAAAGAAACTGTCACTCAATGGAAAACCTAGAGTACAGGCAATCCCTCAATCCTTCTTTAAAAAGTAAAATGCAAGAAATTGAGACTTTTACTCAAAAAAGAATTGCAGAAAAGAAGAACTACCAAGGAAAAATAGTAGGAAACATTATTCAAATTCCAGTAGTTGTACACGTTATTTATAGTAATTCACAAGAAAACATTAGTGTAGCACAAATTCAGTCACAAATAGATGTTTTAAACGAAGATTACAGAAGAACTAACTCAGACAAAACGAATAAATGGTCTCAAGCAGCAGATACAGAAATAGAATTTTATTTAGCTCAAGTAGATCCAAATGGTAATCCAACAACTGGTATTACAAGAAAATCATCATCTAAAACTTCATGGGGAACTAGTGATGCGATGAAAAAATCATCACAAGGAGGAGTAGATCCATGGGATACCTCTGAGTACCTTAACATGTGGGTATGTAATATTGGTGGAGGAATCTTAGGATATGCTCAATTTCCTGGAGGTAGTGCTGCTACTGATGGAGTAGTGATGGGACCTCAATATTTTGGTAGTTCAGATAAAGGATCAGGTTTCTATTTATCGTCTCCATTTGATAAAGGAAGAACAACAACACACGAAGTAGGTCACTTTTTAAACCTTAGACATATCTGGGGTGATGGTGGTTGTGGTGTTGATGATTTTGTTTCTGATACTCCTGAGTCAGATGCTGCAAACTACGGGTGTGCTTCAAGTCACTCTTCTTGTGGATCAGCAGATATGGTTGAAAACTATATGGATTACTCGGATGATACTTGTATGAACCTATTTACTTTAGGGCAAAAAAATAGAATGCGTGCTGTTTTAGAAACTGGAGGAGTACGTAGAAGTTTAGCGCTATCTGATAAAACAGGTGGTTCTACTTCATGTACAGCAACAGTGCCAACAGGAGTAACTGTTTCTAGTATTACTTCTTCAGGTGCATCAGTATCTTGGACAGCAGTTTCAGGAGCTACATACGATGTTAGATATCGTCAAACAGGAACTTCATCATGGACAACTAATGCGGTTTCTGGAACTTCAACATCTTTAAGCGGATTATCAGCTTCTACTCAATATGAAGTACAAGTACGTAGCAAATGTTCAGATGGATCAAATTCAGCATATAGTGCCTCTTCAACTTTTACAACTCCTGAAGTAACAATTTCTTATTGTTCTTCAAAAGGAAATAGTGTTTCTGATGAGTATATTGGAAGAGTACAATTAGGAACTATTGATAATAGTTCAGGAGGAGGAAATGGTTATTCAGACCATACCGGAATTTCAACAAATTTAGCAAAAGGAACTTCTCATACTATAACAATTACACCAACTTGGACAGGAACAGTATATAACGAAGGATATGGTGTTTGGATTGACTATAATCAAGATGGAGATTTTTCTGATTCAGGAGAAACTGTTTGGACAAAAGCGGCATCAAAAGATACGCCAGTTAGCACATCTTTTACAGTACCAGCTTCTGCTACAGATGGAGCAACAAGAATGCGTATAGTTTTAAAATATAATGCAACACCAACTGCATGTGAAGCTTCATTTTCTTACGGTGAAGTAGAAGACTATACAGTAGTAATTGGAGCGGGAACAGCAGATACAACAGCACCAACTGTACCAACAAACTTAGCAGCTTCTGCTGTAACGCAAACTTCTTTAACATTAAACTGGTCAGCATCTACTGACAATGTTGGAGTAACTGGTTATGATGTTTATCAAGGAACAACAAATATTGGGTCTGTAACAGGAACTACAATGAACGTAACAGGATTAACAGCAGCTACAGCTTATACTTTCTCAGTAAGAGCAAAAGATGCTGCAGGAAATGTTTCTGCTTCTAGTAGTGCTATAAACGTAACAACTTTATCAAACTCTGTATCATACTGTGATTCAAAAGGAAATAACTCTTCTTATGAGTGGATTGACAATGTTGAATTAGGAGGAATGACTAATGCAACTGGAGATAATGGAGGATATGCAGATTTTACTTCAAAAACAGCAACTTTAGCCTTAGGAAGCTCAAACCAAATGGCTATTAGTGCAGGATTTAGTAGTTCTTCATATACAGAATATTGGGCTGTTTGGATTGATTTTAATCAAAACGGAACATTTGAGAGTAGTGAAAAGGTTGTAACAGGATCTTCATCAAGTGCTAATAACTTAACAGCTACAGTTGATGTACCTGCAGGAGCAACTTTAGGAGCAACAAGAATGCGTGTTTCTATGAAATATAACTCTGCTCAAACAGCTTGTGAAACATTTACTTATGGAGAAGTAGAAGACTATACGGTAAATATTGTTTCTAGTACAAGACAAAACTCTTCAGCTAGTGTAAATGGAGAAAGATTGGGTAATGAAAGCACTTTAGATTTAATGGCATACCCTAATCCAGCAGTAGACTTTATTCAAATAAAATTAGCTTCTAGAGCTGATAATATGACTTATAAAATTGTAAATACTATTGGTAGAGTAATGAAAGCAGGTCGCTTAAACTCTTCAAACATCGATGTTTCAAAGTTGAATACAGGGATGTATATTTTAGAAGTAAATGATGGTCAAAAGCTACTAACTACTAAGGTATTTAAAAAATAAACCACACAAAAAGCCTGAGTTATTCTCAGGCTTTTTAACTAAAATCAATTAACTAAACCCTTCAAAAATGAAACACAATTATGCAAGAACTGTGTTTTTATCTGCTTTTCTATTCGCAGGAGTTTATACCGTAAACGCCCAGGAAAATAGAGAGTTAAAGCACGTAAAGTTCGATAAATCTTCAAAGGTGTCATTACAAAAAGCACCAGATTTAATTAGACAAAAATTAAAGCTATTTAAAAATGATGGCTTGCAAAAAATTAAATCAAACAGAGATGACTTAGGTTTTACACATGAAAAATTTCAACAAAAATTTAAAGGAGTAAAAGTAGAATTTGCCACATACACAGCACATGCAAAGAACGGTGCTTTAATGAGTATGAATGGTGAATTTTACGATGTAGGAAAAGTAAAAGTAATCCCAAAGCTTTCAAAAGCTCAAGCATTTCAAAAAGCTTTATCACATACAGGAGCAGAAAAGTATTTATGGGAATTTCCTGAGGCTGCCAAAGAAATGGATAATTATAAAAAGCCAGAAGGTGAATTATTAATTCTTCCTAGAGAAGTTATAGGAAAAAAAGAAGCAAGACTAGCTTATAAATTCGACATTTTTGCGACAAAACCACTAAGTAGAGGATATTTATATATAGATGCTCATACAGGAGAAGCGTTATTTTACAATGCTATTATTAAGCACTTAGATGAATTTGGTCATGTAGGTGAGCTTACCAAGCATGCTAAAAAAAGTAAAAAAACTGTAGAGGCTATGACAGCAGCATTAGTATCTGGTACTGCGCAAACTCGTTATAGTGGAACGAGAACTATTGAAACATCACTAAGTGGAGGAAACTATATTTTAAGTGATTCTGGAAGAAAAATATATACCAGAGATGCAAAAAATCAAGCACCAGGTTCTACATACCCATATGTTACAAATTACGATCAGTTTACAGATAATGATAATAATTGGACTACCGCAGAGCATAGTGCTAACAAAGATGATGCAGCGTTAGATGCTCATTGGGGAGCAATGATGACTTATGAATATTTTTTACAAAAGCATAATAGAAATAGTTATGACAACAGTGGGGCTCAAATTAGAAGCTATGTACATGTTGATACTAACTATGATAATGCTTTTTGGAATGGTTCAGTAATGTCTTATGGAGATGGTTCTTCGAACGGAACAGAAGGAAATGGTAACTTTGATGCTTTAACTTCTATTGATGTTGCTGCTCATGAAATAGGGCATGCAGTATGTACTTATACAGCAAATTTAGCATACCAAAGAGAATCAGGAGCTTTAAATGAAGGTTTCTCAGATATTTGGGGAGCAGCTGTTGAACATTTTGCAAAAGGAAATGGTAACGATTTAAACCCAGACCTTTCAGTTTGGTTAATTGGAGACGAAATTGATAGACGTAGTGGTTCTGCTGCTTTACGTTCTATGAATGATCCAAAATCACAAGGGCAACCAGATACCTACGGAGGAACTTATTGGAAGAATCCTAACTGTGGAACACCAACAAGATTTAATGATTACTGTGGAGTTCATACAAACTCAGGAGTTTTGAATAAATGGTTTTATTTACTATCAGTTGGTGGATCTGGAACAAACGATGCAAGTGATAATTATAATGTAACAGGAATAGGTATAACAAAAGCAGCTAAAATTGCTTATCGTACCGAAGCTAATTATTTATCAGCTAGTTCAACTTTTGCTGATGCTAGAACAGGAGCTATTCAAGCAGCTACTGATTTATACGGAGCAAATTCTCAAGAAGTAATTTCTACAACAAATGCTTTTTATGCAGTTAATGTAGGAGAAGAATTTGTACAAACATGTGCTTTAGCAGCACCAACAAATTTAAATTCATCAAATATTGGTGATAATGGATTTACGGTAACTTGGACAGCAGTTTCTGGAGCAGCTTCTTACGATGTAACTATTGGAGGAAATACAACAAATGTAACAGGAACATCATTTAACGCTACAGGGTTATTAAGTGGAACAGAGTATACAGTATCTGTAGCTGCTAAATGTACAGCAGGTGGAACAGGAACACCAGCAACATTAAATGTAACGACAACAGGTACACCACCACTTAATTATTGTTCTTCTAAAGGAAATAGTGTTGCTGATGAATATATAGAAAGAGTTCAGTTAGGAAGTATAGATAATACTTCTGATGGAGGTGGAGGATATTCTGATTTCACTACAATTTCAACAGATTTATCTATAGGTGATTCTAATACTATAACCATTACGCCTAAATGGACAGGTACTGTTTATAGTGAAGGATATGGAGTATGGATTGATTATAACCAAGATGGAGATTTTTCTGATTCTGGAGAAACCGTTTGGACAAAAGCAGCATCGAAAGATACTCCTGTAAGTACATCATTTACAGTACCAGCTTCAGCAACTGAAGGAACTACTAGAATGAGAATTGTATTAAAATATAACGCTACACCAACGGCTTGTGAAGCAACATTCTCTTATGGTGAAGTAGAAGATTATACAGTTAATATTACAAATGCTACACCAGATACAGAAGCACCTACAGCACCTTCTTCATTAACAGCATCTAATGTTGAAGAAACAACAGCAACATTAAGTTGGACAGCGTCAACAGATAATGTTGGAGTAGCTAGTTACGAAGTATTTAATGGAGCTACAAGTGCAGGAACTGTTAGTGGTACATCAATGAACTTAACAGGATTAACTGCAAATACTACATATAACTTTACAGTAAAAGCAAAAGATGCGGCAGGAAACGTTTCTGCATCAAGTAACACAGCAACTTTTACAACAAAAGAAGTGTCAGCAGTAGAGTATTGTACTTCTCAAGGAAACAATTCTTCTTACGAATGGATTGATAGAGTTTCTATGGGAGGAGTTGATAACACTACAGGAAACGATGGAGGTTATAAAGATTATACAAACTTAACCATGAATGTAGCTACAGGATCTAATAGACTTTATGTAAGTGCTGGATTTAGTAGTTCTTCTTATACTGAGTATTGGAAGGTGTGGATTGACTATGATAAAGATGGTGTTTTTGAAGATACCGAAGTTGTGTTAAGTGGATCTTCTTCTAGCGCTGGAGATCTTTATGAAGATTTTACAATTCCATCAAACGTTTCAGGAACAACAAGACTTAGAGTTTCTATGAAGTATAATAGTGCTCAAACAGCATGTGAAACATTTACTTATGGTGAAGTAGAAGATTATACTGTTAATATTTCTTCTGGTTCTTCAGTGGCTACAATAACTGGTTTTTCAGCCAATATTGGTGGAGAAGTAATAGGAAATGAAGAAAGTTTAGACTTACTAGCATATCCTAATCCAGCAGTAGATTTTGTACAAGTTAAACTTGCTTCAAAAGCAGAAAAAATAAGTTATAAAGTTATAAATACTGTTGGTAAAGTAGTAAAAGAAGGTCGTTTAAAATCTTCTAACCTAGACATTTCAAAACTAAATACAGGAATGTACATTTTAGAGGTAAATGACGGACAAAAACTACTTACAACTAAACTGTTTAAAAAGTAAGTTTTTAAAAACATTAAAGAAAAACAAAAGTCTGAGTTTTTACTCAGGCTTTTGCTTGTTTTAAATTGTAAATACCATTGAGAATAAAATCTTTGACTTAGCTAGGGGCGGCTGAACTATTAAAATTGGTTTATAAAGGGTTAAAAATGAGTCTATTCAAAAAGGTAAAAGACGAAGAAAAGGTAGTATTACAAAAGAGCTAGGAAATAAAAACTTAATTATTTAATTAAATTAATTCAAATGAACAAAAAGTTTAAATTTCTGATTGGAGGGCTGTCTGTTGCAGCAATTTCAATTATTGGTTCAGATTATCTTAAAAAGCAAAGTGTTGCTGATAAACTGGCTGAACAACGTAAAGTACACAGTACTTTTTTAAAGGAAAGTCCTTTAAATGAATCGTTAAAATGGGGGAAAAAAGAAAGAAAACTTAGAGGGTTACCACCTAATAGGTATTTTGATCAAATGCAATTACTTACCATGAATCCAGCTACAGGAAAAATGGAAGATGGAAGTTTAGCAGGATTGAGAGAAGACCTGTTGAAAAAAAGAGCACAACAAAAAAATCCTGGAGACAATGGAAATTCATGGACAGAAAGAGGACCTAATAATGTAGGAGGTCGTACAAGAGTTGTTTTATTTGATCCAAATGACGCTACAAACAATACCGTATATGCTGGTGGAGTAAGTGGAGGTTTATGGAAAAACACTAATATTAGTAATGCCAACTCGCAATGGACAAGAGTACAAAATGTACCAGGAAACTTATCTGTAACTTCTATTACTGTAGACCCAAGAAACTCAAATAGATGGTATGTAGGTACAGGAGAACAATATACAGCTGGTGATGTAGTAGGAAATGGAGTATATGTGACTACTGATGGAGGTACAACATGGAATGCAGTTAATATACCAGCTGCAGGAGATGCAATTATTAACTACAATGCAAGTAATGTTTTTTTATCTGGAATTCATTATGTAAACGATGTGTTAGCATGGGATAATGGGGCTTCAACAGAATTATTTGTTGCAGTTGGAGCGCATGTATATGGAGACTCTTCTAGTCCTAGAAACTGGTTAGGGTTACAGTCTGCAGGATTGTACCGCTCTACAGATAATGGAGCTACATGGAACAGAATAGAATCTGCTAATATGAAGTATGCCTTCGGTGGAAAAGACTATTATTATATAGCTAATGACTTAGAAGTAAGTGCAAATAATACGCTATGGATGGGAACCATTGCTTCTGCTTTAGGAGAAGGCGGAGGTAGAGTATTTAGCTCTACAAATGGAGGTACTTGGACAGAAGCAGCTGCTTCACCTCTAACAGAATCTAATAGAGTTGAAATTGAACCTTCTGCTACTGATGCAAATAAGATTTATGCATTAACACAAGGGACAACAAGTACTGCACCTGTTCATATTTATAAAACAACCAATGCTTTTTCAACAGCAAGTGCAACATCATTACCAAATGATGCAGACACTGGAATTGCAGCAAATGATTTTTGTCGTGGGCAAGCATTTTATGATTTAGTAATTGAAGCAGACCCAACAAATGACAATATAGTGTATGTTGGAGGTATCGATTTATTTAAAACAACAAATGGAGGTTCTTCTTGGTCTCAATTATCACACTGGTATGGAGGTTTTGGTCATCAAAATGTTCATGCAGATCAACACTCGATGGCTTTTGGAAATAATGACTCTTCTAAAATATTATTCGGTAACGATGGAGGAATCTATTATTCAGGAAATGCTGGAAGTACAATTAGCGTAAGAAATAAAGGATACAATGTAACTCAGTTTGTAAAAGCAGGAATTGGTCCTGACGGAGCAGGTGATGTTAATGGAATTTTTAGTGCAGGAGCGCAAGATAACGGTACACAAGCATTTAGAAATGCAGTAGCAGGAGTTAATAGTTCAACTGAATTAAGCGATGGTGATGGATTCTATACTTTCGTTGATAAAGATGGAGACTATATGATTGCAACTTATGTAAATAACGTAATATATAGATTTAGCTTACCTTGGAATGGATTAGGTAGACAACAAGGAGGAGCAACAACATTATCAAGTGACCAAAACACAGGAGATTTTGTAAATCCTATGGGATATGATAATGATGCTAATCGCCTATTATCTAATTCATCTACAAGTACAGCTAACTCAATTTTAAGTATTAATGTAGCATCAAATTCAAAAGGAAACATAACAAATGCATTATTAGATGCAAGCCCAACAGCTTTTCAAGCATCTCCTTTTACAAATAATGCATGGTTTGTAGGATTGGCAAACGGTAAACTATTAAAGTTAACAAACGTTACTAATTCTAATGCTACATGGTCAAACATAAATACACCTTTTGTTGGTTCAGTATCTTCAGTAAGATTCGGAGCTACAGAAAATGATATTTTTGTAACAATACATAACTATGGAGTAACAAGTGTTTGGGCTACTTCAGATGGAGGAGCGAATTGGGTGAGTAAAGAAGGAAACCTACCAAATATTCCTGTAAGAGATATTTTACAAAATCCATTAGATAGAACAGAAGTTATTTTAGCAACACAATTAGGAGTTTGGTCAACATCTAACTTTAATGATGCAAACCCTAATTGGAATCAAGCTTATAACGGAATGAGTGATGTTAGTGTTACTTCATTTGATTACTGGAACGTAAGTGGAGACCATGTTACTAATAAAGTAATTGCATCTACATATGGTAGAGGAGTGTTTACAGGTTCATTTACAAGTAATGCAGCTGCCGATACTGAAGCACCAACAGCTCCAACTAGTTTAGCTGCAAGTTCTATAACAGCAACAAGCTTAACGTTAAATTGGACAGCATCAACAGATAATGTAGGTGTTACAGGGTATGATGTATATCAAGGAACAACTAAAATAGGAAGTTCAACAACAACTTCATATAACGTAACAGGTTTAACAGCAAGTACAGTATATGCATTTACTGTTAAAGCAAAAGATGCTGCAGGAAATATTTCAGCAGTAAGTAATACAGCAAATGCTACTACTACAGCAGCAACAGTTACGTATTGTACCTCTAAAGGGAACAGTGTTTCAGATGAATATATTGGAAGAGTTCAGTTAGGAAGTATCGATAATTCTTCAGGAGGAGGAAATGGATACTCTGACCATACTGGAATTTCTACCGATTTAGAAAAAGGAAAATCAAACACAATTACGATCACACCAACTTGGACAGGAACGAAATACGACGAAGGGTACGGAGTTTGGATTGATTACAACCAAGATGGTGATTTTTCTGATGCTGGAGAAACGGTTTGGACAAAAGCTAAATCGAAAGACACTCCTGTAAGCACATCATTTACGGTACCTAGTTCAGCGGTAGATGGAGCTACAAGAATGAGAATTGTTATGAAGTATAATGCAACACCAACAGCTTGTGAGGCATCATTCTCTTATGGTGAAGTAGAAGATTACACAGTAAATATTACAGCTGCTGTAGCTGATACTCAAGCACCAACAGCACCTAGTAGTTTAGCTTCATCAAACGTTGCACAAACTACATTGACTTTATCTTGGACAGCATCAACAGATAATGTAGGTGTTACAGGATATGATGTATATCAAGGAGCAACTAAGTTAACAACTGTTACAACAACATCTTACAACGTAACAGGATTAACAGCTAATACAGCTTATACATTCTCAGTAAAAGCTAAAGATGCTGCAGGAAATATTTCTTCAGCAAGTAATACGGTAAATGTTACTACATTAGATAATGTTGTTACTTATTGTACTTCAAAAGGAAATAGAGTTACTTACGAATGGATAGATTATGTTTCTTTTGGAGGAATGACTAATACAACTTCTGCAAATGGAGGATATGGTGATTTTACGAACAAAATAGCAACAGTTACTCAAGGAACAACGAATCAAATTATTGTAAGTGCAGGATTTAGTGGTTCTTCATATACTGAGTATTTCACGGTTTGGATTGACTATAACCGTAATGGAACTTTTGAGTCTAGTGAACAAACTTCTTTAGGTTCGTCTAGTACTGCAGCAAATAGATCAGCTAATATTTCTATTCCAGCAAGCGCGTTATTAGGACAAACAAGAATGCGTGTATCTATGAAATATAATGGAGCATCAACAGCTTGTGAAACTTTTGCAGATGGAGAGGTGGAAGACTATACAGTTAATATTGTTAACTCATCGTCTTCAGTAGCAAATTCAGGTACAAGTGATGCATTTGCTGAGCCATTAGATAAAGAAGCAAAATCGAGTTTAATAGCATATCCAAACCCAGCTGTAAGTAACGTTACTGTAAAATTTGGAAGCAACGAAAATGTAAGTTATAAAATAACAAATACAATTGGTAGAGTTGTGTTAAGAGGAAAAACAGTTAATGGTACTGTAAATGTTTCTAATTTAAAAACAGGAATTTATTTATTAGAAGCTAATGATGGTAAAAAATCAGAAACCATTAAATTAATGAAGAAATAAAAGCGTTTCTTTTAATTATAATAAAACCCGAGCAATTGCTCGGGTTTTTTGTTTCTTTGCATAAAATTATAGAGAATGAATTACCTATCAGTAGAAAATATAGCAAAATCGTATGGTGAAAAGGTCTTATTTGAAGATATTTCTTTCGGAATTAATAAGGATCAAAAAATAGCCTTTGTTGCTAAAAATGGTAGTGGAAAAACCTCTATTTTAAACATTATTGCTGGAAAGGATACACCAGATGAAGGACAAGTTATTAGTAGGAAAGGAATTAATATTGCTTATTTGGCACAAGATGATGACTTGAACCCTGAATTAACTATTGAAGAAACTATTTTTTCAACAGAAAGCACCATTCTTCCTATAATTCAACAATACGAAAAAGCTTTACAAAACCCAGATGATGCTGAGGCGTACCAGAAAGCGTTTGAGTTGATGGAACAACACAATGCATGGGATTTTGAAACGCAGTACAAGCAGATACTTTCCAAGTTAAAACTAGATGATTTATCGCAAAAAGTAGGAAAGCTTTCAGGAGGCCAAAAAAAACGATTGTCTTTGGCAATCATCCTTATCAATAAACCTGATTTATTAATTTTAGACGAGCCAACCAACCATTTAGATTTAGAAATGATTGAGTGGTTAGAAGCTTTCTTTGCTAAAGAAAAAATTACGTTGTTTATGGTAACACACGACCGTTATTTTTTAGAGCGAGTGTGTAATGAGATTATTGAATTAGACAACGGAAAGCTGTATAAATACAAAGGAAATTATTCATATTATCTTCAAAATAAAGAAGAGCGATTAGCTTTAGAAGCAACCAACTTAGGCAAAGCAAAAAGCTTGTTTAAAAAAGAATTAGATTGGATGCGCCGTCAACCTAAAGCACGTACAACTAAGTCAAAATCGCGTATTGATGACTTTTTTCAAATCAAAGAGAAAGCACATCAACGAAGAAAAGAACACGAAGTTCAGTTAGAAATTAATATGGAGCGCTTAGGAAGTAAAATTGTAGAGCTTCACAAACTTAAAAAGAATTTTGGCGATAAGGTAATTTTAGATGGTTTTGACTACGTTTTTAAAAGAGGAGAACGCATCGGGATTATTGGAAAAAACGGAACAGGAAAATCTTCTTTTTTAAACATATTAACGGGTAAACTTCCTGTCGACGGAGGGAAAGTAATTGTAGGAGAGACTGTGAAATTTGGATATTATACACAGAAAGGAATTCAAATTAAAGAAGGACAAAAAGTAATAGAGGTTATTAAAGAGTTCGGAGAAGAAATTCCACTAACTAAAGGAAGAAGAATTTCTGCAGCTCAATTATTAGAACGTTTTTTATTCGACCGAAAAAAACAGTACGATTTTGTTGAGAAGTTAAGTGGAGGAGAACAAAAGCGATTGTATTTATGTGCGGTGTTAATTCAAAACCCTAATTTTTTAATTCTTGATGAGCCTACCAATGATTTAGATGTAGTAACCTTAAACGTATTAGAAAGTTTTTTACTTGATTATCCTGGAAATCTAATGGTGGTATCGCACGACCGTTATTTTATGGATAAGATCGTAGACGGTTTATTTGTTTTTAAAGGAAATGGAGAAGTAGAGAATTTTCCAGGAAATTACTCTGATTACAGGGCGTATGAAAGCTCTTTACTACCAGAGCCTAAAGAAGAAAAGAAAGTAGCTGAAAAGCAAGAAAAAACACCACAAAAAGGAAAGTTAAGTTATAACGAAAAACGAGAGTTTGGTCAACTAGAAGTGGATATTGAAAAGTTGCAAAAAAAGAAAGTAAAATTAGAAGCGCAATTTACGAATGGAGAAATAGCGATGGATGATATCAACGAAAAATCACTCGAATTACAAGAAGTTATAGATAGTTTAGAAGAAAAAGAAGAACGTTGGTTTGAGCTTTCGATGAAGTTGGAAGGAGAATAGGTGTGATATTACACCCTTATAATGTCAACTTCATCAATTAAAGGTTTATTTAAAAAACGAAGCAGGAGTTGTGCAACCGCTACGGTATCGCGTTCGCAATACTCAACAATACGAGATAAGTTTTTTTCTTGGTAATATACGTTGGCAACTTCACTACCATCAATATCTTGTTTGGGAGAGGGAATTCCTAAAATAGCGGTGAGCAATTTTAACGAGGTATAATGTTTATAGTCGCCAAACTTCCATAAATCCATTGTATCTAAATGTGGAATCTCCCAAGGTTTTTTGCCAAATAAATTGAGTTTGTTTGGTAAATCTACTCGATTAATAATCATTCGTCGTGCGATGTATGGAAAATCAAATTCTTTTCCATTATGGGCACATAATAAATGGTTTGGATGGTTGAAATGTGTATCTAACAAATTTTTAAAATCTTGCAAAAGTTTAAACTCATTATCGCCATAAAAAGAAGTAATTCGTAGTTGACTTTCACCTTTACGTTCTACAAAATATCCCACAGAAATACAGATAATTTTTCCAAACTCAGCCCAAATACCTGCGCGATGGTAGAACTCTTCAGGAGTAAACTCGTCTTTACGTTGATATTGCGTTTTTAAAGCGTAGAGCTCTTGCATTTCAGGCGATAAATCAGCAAATAACTCCACTTCAGGAACCGTTTCTATATCTAAAAACAAGATGTTTTGTAAGTTGAGTTTATTCAGCATTTTTTTCTTTAATTAAAACATAAACATTTGTACTAGATAAATATTTTTTAGTTGTATCATCATCGGTTTCTGATAGGCTGATGTTTTGAAAAATAAGTTTAACATTTAGTGTTTCAAAACGACGCTCTGTTGTCATTAAATCAGGATCTAAATTGTAATTTTTATCTTGATTTTGAAGCTTTTCAACTATGTCAGAGCAATCAATATCACCAATATAATTGTCTCCATTCCAAATTTTGATAATGTTACTTTTTTCATTCAGAGAAAAACGATAGTTTTTAATAGTATTTTTCCTTTCATATTTATTAAGAAGTAGACTTTTTAAAAGATCGTAATTTTTAATATCTATAGTTAAGTTAAACTCTTCAATGTTATAATAATTATTCTTATAAGTACTATAAGGTTTGTCTGTTACTTTAATGTTTAAACTATCTATTAGTTTACTTTGTAATTGCCAATGACTTTCTGTTTTAAAAGTTGTTTTTGGATTGTACCCTATAGTAGTTTCAAGTTTCTCTAATTCATTTTTTTCGTTTAGATAACGAATAATAGAGCGCAGTTGATTTTTCTTTTCAAAAGTGGTTGTAAAATCTGTGTTTTTAATATCAGTATATACTTTTTCAAATCGTTGAACTTGACTTTTGGTCGATACAGAAAAAGCTCCCCAAAAACCAAAAGAAACTACTATTGCAATAATTGCTAAACTAAAAGGAAATACCTTAATTTTTTTACGTTTACTAATCAGCATATATATAGTCATAGCCAAAATCCAGAAGGCTAGTGTAAGCACAAAATATCGATTTTCTGTAACTCCATATTCATTTATACGCCTGAAAATAGCCACAAAAAGCAATAGTATTAGAGGAAATAAAAGGTAGTAAAACCAAGGGTAAAATCTTCTAATAGCGCGAGAATCTATTGTTTTTTGAATGGGGTTGATAAGTATTTGAACAATAAACCCTAAAAAAGACAAAGCAATAACCAAATAAGAAACCCATCCCTTAGGTAAGTTCCAGTTGATTATTATTTTTAACCCATACGCGTATAAAATGATGAGGTATAAAATTACTAGCGGAATTAAGATGTACTTAACCAATACCTCTAGAGCTTTGGTGTAGTTAATAGCAAGTTGGTTGTGAATATCTTTAGGAAAATCTGAAAGGTAAATCCAGGTGTTTACAATTCCTATGCAAAACACAAAAACCTGAAAAAAACGTTCTCCTTTAAAATCAATAGCAAACAAGTGTTTAATAGCCAGAAGTGCTAATACAATTCCTAAATATAAAACCAGAGAGAAAAAAAGACTTCTAACTAAAGCTATAAAAACAGATTTTAAATAATTGAAATATGTAGATTTATTCCAGCTAAAAACAAAGGGAGCCACCATTACAAGTAAATGCCCAGTTAGAAAGTAAAGCACAAAGCGGATGATAGAGTTTTGATGAATTTCAAAACCAACAACATCAATACTAATATAAAACAGGCTTAGAAAACCGAAAGTTAGTAAGAATATCCAGGTTTTATCTTTTTTAAATTGCTCTTCAAAAAAGCGAGTGGCAATCAACCAACTAATTCCTAAGATAAAAATTAAAATAACCTTGCCGTAAAAAGCACTATCAAAAGTATCAGTTTCAATTGTAAATAAAGTAAATAAGGTACCTACAATTGCCCAGAACAATGTTATAGGAAATCGCTTAAATGCTTTTTTAGTTTTTGAAGTAATTTCACCAAATGAAGGTATAATTTTCATAGAAATCAATTTGTATAAATATACAAAAACCATAAAAAGGACAAAACAATGTGTTTTACTAGTTTCCTTTTTAAGCAAAAGTTTAGTAAATATTAAATGAACGTTAAGTTAAGTGCGCGTGTAAAGGGTTTGTTTTTTTATGATTACTTTTGGATAACACAATAAAAATGAATAATGAACACTAGCGACATTAAAATTTTACTAGTTGATGATGAACCAGATATCTTAGAAATTGTAGGATACAATTTAAAATCAGAAGGATATCAGGTTTTTACTGCAAACAATGGTGCAGAAGCTGTTAAAACAGCAAAAAAAGTAACTCCACATTTAATTTTACTAGATATTATGATGCCTGAGATGGATGGTATCGAAGCGTGTGAAAAAATTAGAAACGTAAAACCTCTCGAAGACGTTATAATTTCTTTTTTAACTGCTAGAGGAGAAGACTACTCACAAGTGGCAGGTTTTGACGCTGGAGCAGACGACTACATAACTAAACCAGTAAAACCAAAAGTGCTGATAAGTAAGGTTAAATCATTATTACGTCGTTTAAAGACAGAAGAAAAAGCAGATACTACTACAAAAATTGGAGATATAGTAATTAATAGAGATGAGTATGTAGTTTTTAAAGGAGAAGAAAAAATTTCTTTACCAAGAAAAGAATTTGAACTATTCTCTTTACTAACTTCAAAACCTGGAAAAGTATTTAAAAGAGAAGTTATTTTAGACAGCGTTTGGGGAAATGAAGTAGTTGTAGGAGGTAGAACTATAGATGTACACATACGTAAACTCAGAGAAAAAATAGGAGATCACTATTTTAAAACAGTAAAAGGAGTTGGATACAAGTTTGTGCTAGACGAAACAGACAAATAATTTTTAAACTCAAAAATTAATAAGTAGATTGCTAGCTAGCAATCTATTTTTTTATCATGAAATGAGCTATAATAATTCTTGATACTTTACAAGATAATTAATGGCGAATTACATCTGACATTTAAAAGAATAATAGAAAAAACAGATGAAAAAAATAAAAAAAACATATAACTACGCGCTTTGGTCGGCATTATACTCAACGCTATTATCTATAGTTATAGCAGTTTTATCGTATTTACTTTTATTAAATAGCTTAGGAGTAATAACCATTGTTATTTTTGGAGTAGCAATGTTTATTGTCTCTTTTTTTGTAATTCAATATAGAGCAGAACACTTTATTTACCAACGAGTAAAAAAAATGTATGAAGATATTTCTATTTTAGATGTTAACGATTTAAAGCGAAAAAAAGTAACAACAGATGTAGAGGCTTTAACAAAAAGTGTACAAGAATATGTTGAAGGGAAGAGTGAAGAGATAGCGAATTTAACGCAACGCGATTCATTTCGTCGAGATTTCTTAGGAAACGTAGCTCATGAGCTTAAAACACCACTTTTTACAGTACAAGGATATATTTTAACGCTTATTGAAGGAGCTGCTGAAGACAAGGAAATTCTTGAAAAATATTTAGAAAGAGCTAACAAAGGTGTGGAGAGGTTAACCTCAATTGTAAAAGACTTAGATATGATTGCTAAGTTAGAAACTGAGGGAATGAAAATGAACATGCAAACATTCAATATTATAGAACTGATTCAAAATGTGTTCGATTTGTTTGAAATGAAAGCTAAAAAGAGAAATATTACGCTACGTTTTGATAAAGTGTATGACTTTCCTCATTTTGTAAAAGGAGATGTAGAAAGGATTGAACAAGTATTGATTAATCTTATTGTAAATTCTATTAAATATGGTAGAGTAGGAGGAATTACCACAGTAAGCGTTGAACCATATAACCAGAATAAACTTATCATTAAAATAAATGATAATGGTGAAGGAATAAAACAAGAACACATATCTCGTTTATTTGAACGTTTTTATCGTGTAGATCAAAGTAGATCTCGTGAACAAGGAGGTTCTGGATTAGGGCTTTCTATTGTGAAGCATATCATTGAAGCACATAATGAAACAATTCTTTTAAAGAGTGTACATGGAGAAGGTTCAGAATTTTCTTTTACCCTTGAAAAAGCAATGAAATAAAAAAAGGAGTTGATTATCAACTCCTTTTTTTATTGTTATTTATTTTAAATCGAAACCAATATCTTTTCGATAATTGATTTTATCAAAAGTTATTTTATTGATGCTTTTATACGATTTTTTTAGGGCTTCTTCCATAGAGTCTCCAAAAGAAGTGATTGCCATAACACGCCCACCACTGGTAACTACTTTACCATCTTTTAAAGTAGTTCCTGCATGAAAAACGATAGAATCTTCCACAGTATCAAAACCTGTAATTTCTTTCCCTTTTTCGTAAGCTTCAGGATACCCTCCAGAAACTAACATAACAGTTGTTGCTGTTTGTGGAGTAACCTCATATGACTTTTCTCCTAAAGTTTGCGTAGCTACCCCTTCAAATAAATCGACTAAATCTGATTGAATACGAGGTAATACTACTTCTGTTTCAGGATCTCCCATACGAACGTTGTATTCAACTACAGATGGATTTCCGTTGTCATTCATCAATCCGATAAAAATAAACCCTCTGTAATCAATTCCGTCTTTTTGTAAACCGTCAATTGTTGGTTTAACGATTAATTCTTCCACTTTCGTTAAAAAATCATCCGTTGCAAAAGGAACAGGAGAAATAGCGCCCATACCGCCTGTATTTAGTCCTGTATCGCCTTCTCCAATACGTTTGTAATCTTTAGCAGAAGGTAAAATTTTATAATTTTTTCCGTCTGTTAAAACGAAAACAGATAATTCAATTCCTTTTAAAAACTCTTCAATAACTACTGTTGATGAAGCGCTTCCAAATTTTTGATTGGAAAGCATTTCTTCTAATTCGGCTTTAGCTTCCTCTAAATCATTTAAAATCAAAACTCCTTTCCCAGCAGCTAAACCGTCAGCTTTTAACACATACGGAGCATCTAATGTTTCTAAGAATTTTTTCCCTTCAGTTAAGGTTTCAGTGGTAAAAGATTGATAGCGAGCTGTAGGAATGTTGTGCTTTTCCATAAACTGCTTCGAAAAATCTTTACTTCCCTCTAATAAAGCACCATCTTTTTTAGGTCCAATTACAGGAATGTTTTTTAACTCTTCATCGGCTAAGAAAAAATCGTGAACACCTTCTACTAAAGGAGCTTCGGGGCCTACTACAACCATATTGATATTATGTTGTAATACGGTTTCTTTTACCTGTGTAAAATCAGTTGGATTGATAGCTATATTCGTTGCAATTGCATCAGTTCCTGCATTACCAGGAGCTACAAAAAGGTTGTTGATTTTCGTGCTTTCTGAAAGTTTTTTAGCAAAGGCGTGTTCTCTACCGCCCGATCCTAAAATTAGAATATTCATTGTTGTGTGTTGTTGTATTGTGAGTGCAAATATAAAATAAGAAAAAAGGCTATGAACAAAACCAGTCTTTAAAATTGCATAAAAAAGCTAAAAAGGCATCATTTCAAGTGGAATGATGCCTTTTTACAGTATAATTAGGTTTTTTGGTAGTCGCCCTGCGACTAAAATATTTGTTCTAGTATCTTTTGTGTAATAGCGTAAGTTGGTGTTACTCCACTCATTCCAAGTCCACCAGAGGCAAGTGTAGCACCTGTTTCTAGCGGGTTATCAGAAGCATAGTAAGCATAACGTACTTTTACATTTTCTGAAATATTTTCTCTAATTCTTGAGGCTGATTGAATTGCTTTTTGGTAGTGTGCACCTTCCATCTCTAAACCAATTACATTCCAAGTTGAATCGTGGAAGAATCGTAATAAATCTTTGTTTTGTAATGAAGTTCCTAACACAGTAATCATTGCACCATCAAAAACCTGAACTCCAAAGCCTTCTAAATCTTCTTTTGATAATTCGTTTTTAAACGGATAATTATCAGCAGTTCCTTCAAAAATGTGTGAAGAAGGGATCATAATATCTCCTTTACCACCTTCTAAAATACCTGCTTTCCCCATAATAGAAACAGATTGAACATCTAAATGAATTTTTTCTCCATTTGTTTTATAAGGTTTTAACAATTCATCCATAGTTTCAAAAGCCTGTTCACCAAAGGCATAGTCCATAACAATAATTACAGGGTCTTCTCCAACAGAATTTCTTTTGTTAAAAGAGTTCGTTTCAAAATCAATCTTTCCTGTGTCAATTACCTGAACATTGATGTTAGTACCTGATGTATCTTTGATATATATCAATCCGTTTTCTGAAGCATAATTTTTAACGGCAGATTGTAAAGCACTACTATTAGCATTACTTAATACTTCAAAAAGTTGAAAATCTTTATATTTTTTAGCTTCTTTTGGTAAAGCATTTTTAGCATAAATACTATTCATTACACTGTGCATATTCGCACTAATTATATGAATAGGGCGCTCTATTAATTCGTTGTCTAACAATACTTTTTTAATATTGTTAGCCCATATTTCTCCATAATAATGATGTCCTATTTCTTCAATTAAAACAGAACTGAATTTAATAGAACGTTTTTGGTCGTGTAAAGCTTCATTGATAGCGAGTTTACCTAACCAATAAATTAGATGAAAAAACCTATTTGGATTTTCTTCTGTTGCAAACGTGTTGTAAGCGTCATATACTTCATCGTAAGTTCTTCCTAAAATATTACCAAGGTGTACAACAATTACATCCTTTTCCTCATCAGTAAGTGTTTTGTTGTGTATTACAATATCTTCTAGCTGTAACCATTCACGAATAAAACTTTCTCCATTATTAAAAACTACACGGTCTTTAATTTTGTGAGATTCAATAAATAAAAATGTCAAATGAGTAAGAATGTCATAAATTTCTGAGCGACCTCTAGTAATTTCAATATTCATTTGATTTTTATCAATACGGTAGCAGTTTCTTCTTCTTTTAGGAGGAATAATTGCTTTGAATTTTGAATTACGATATCCTTCGTCGGCAGTTAAGTAAATAAACTGACATTCTTCAATTCCTTCAGGTAAACGTTCAATAACGTATACCAGTCCGTTTAATTCAGTTTTGTTTTCTGCAATTGAACCATAAATTTCTGGACGTAAAGACAATAGTGATTTACGTAAGGTTTCACCAGAAACACCCATTGGCTTGTAAAAACCGCGACTAAATAAGTGTCGCATTGAAATGTATAAACGCTCAATAGCATTTGTAGATTCTTGGGCTCTTGTACGTTCTTTTAGGATAGGTTTTGACATATGTTTTTAAAGTACAAATATACAAATTATGTTAAAGAAGCTATTTTTTTAAAATACTGCTATATTTTTCAGGGTTATTTAGCAAGTTAACAGCATTTTTTATAGTTCTATCATTTTTAAATAAATGCTTATACATTCCTTCTTTGTACGCATAACGTTCAACAATTTCATTTTCAATTTCTTTTGATAAAAGATCTTCATTTACCAAAACTTTAGCAACTTTGGCTGCTTTTAATTGTTGGATAATTGTATTGTATTCAGAAGTAATTTTTTTGTTGTTTTCTACTGATTCATATGCTTCTTGGAAAAGCTTTTCTTCTTTAGATACAAAAGCGGTGTCTTTACGAAGTAAATATTCTTTAAACTGATTAAAGTTTGTAGATGAAAAAGTATAGTTTTCAGTAGATAAATTAGGATTTTGATATGTGAAATCTGTTACAAAATTAAATATTGCTCTTGATTTTAGTAAATCATCAGTTTCTTTTGTTTTTTTAGAAAATTCACTTGTTACATCTGGAGTAACACCTCCACCATCGTATACTTTTCGTCCGTTTTGAGTCGTGAATTCATTAAGAGTAGTATCAGAAAACTTAGGTACTTCACCTGTTTTTGGATCTCTATTGGCATAATCTAATTCTTGAATACAACGTCCGCTTGGGGTGTAATATTTAGAAATTGTGATTTTCATTTGAGTTCCATAACTTAAATCAAAGTAACGTTGTACCAACCCTTTTCCAAAAGAGCGCTCTCCCATAATTACTGCTCGGTCATAATCTTGCAAAGCACCTGAAACAATTTCAGAAGCAGAAGCCGATCGGCCATTAATTAAAACTACAATAGGAATTTCAGCATCTAAAGGATCTCTATTTGTTTTATAGGTTCTGCTGTTTTTTTGAGTTTTTCCACGAGTATCTACAACCTTTAAACCTTTAGGAATAAATAAATTGGTGATATTTATAGCATCAAATAAAGAGCCACCAGGATTATATCTTAAGTCAAAGACTAACTTTTTCATTCCCCTTTTTTTAAGATCACCAAATGCGTTTACGACACTTTCAGTAGCTTTCTGACTAATAAATCGTGTTAAAACTATATATCCTGTTTCAGTATCAATCATATCGTAAAAAGGAACAGGATCTAAAACAACTTTATCAAGTTTAACTGATACACTTTTTGTTTCCCCGTTTCTTTCTACCTGTAAAGAAAGCTCTTTACCTGGAACTCCTTTTAACATTTGTGAAAATTGACTTCTCTCCAAAGTAGCTAATTCTTGTCCATTTACATTGGTAATAATATCACCTGCTTTTAAGCCAGCTTTATCGGCCGAAAAACCTTTGTAAATTTCAGAAACCACAATTCCTTTTTTGGTGTAAAACGTAGAAATACCAATACCTCCATATTCACCTTCACGACGAATACGTGCATCTTCAACATCTTGTTCGTTATAAAAATTAGTATATGGATCTAAATTTTTAAGGGTATTTTTTATCGCTTTGTCAGTTAAATCACCAGGGTTGATTTCATCAATATAATTAATGTTCAACTCTTTAAAAAGGTTGTTGTAGATTTCAATTTGTTTAGCAATCTCAAAAAAACGAGATTGAAAAGAAAAGAAAAGGGAGATGACAATGAGGGAACCAAAAAAAAGGAATTTTCTATTTTTCATCTTGAGTAACTTCTGTAATAAACTGTGTTAATAATTTCTTCATTTTATGCTCTATATCGGCATATTTCCATTCATCTCTTGCAAGATAAGAAATCATAAACACATATGGTTTATCTACAGTCTCATAAATAGTATGCTTTTCTTTACGGTAGGTTTCACGAAGTAATCGTTTTATACGGTTTCTATCCACCGCTTTTTTAAAATTACGTTTAGGTACAGAAACTCCAACTTGTGCAGGAAATTTAGAGGTGTGTTCGGTTTGTATATATACCATTCTTAGTGGAAAAACCTTTATTACTTTTCCCTCCTCATATAATCTTCCTATGAGCTTTTTGCTTTTTAAGCGCTCCTCTTTTCCTAAAGTAAATCTCATTAGTACAAACATACGCAAACCTGCACGAATAACCATTTTTTTAAGTATTTTTGAAACAATTCTTTTAAGAAACCACAAAAAACAAATCGCGATTAATTTTACATTTCTCTTATACAATTAGTAAAATTAATTTTAAAATATATTTATGAAGTCTGATTTATTTCAAGCGCCAGATTATTATCAAGTAGATGATTTATTAACAGATGAGCATAAACTTGTTCGCAATACAGCTCGTGAATGGGTTAAGAAAAACTTATCTCCAATTATAGAAGAATATGCACAACGTGCTGAGTTTCCAAAGGAATTAATTAACGGATTGGCAGAAGTGGGAGCTTTTGGATCTTATATTCCTGAAGAGTACGGAGGTGCGGGGTTAGACCAAATTTCTTATGGATTAATCATGCAAGAGTTAGAGCGAGGTGATAGTGGAATTCGATCTACTGCTTCGGTACAATCTTCTTTAGTTATGGGGCCTATTTATAACTACGGAACTGAGGAGCAAAGACAAAAATACTTACCAAAGTTAGCTTCTGGTGAATGGATGGGAAGTTTTGGGTTAACAGAACCAAATCATGGTAGCAACCCTGGAGGAATGGAGACTAAGTTTAAAGACATGGGAGACCATTATTTGTTGAATGGAGCAAAGATGTGGATTTCAAATGCGCCAATTTGTGATGTAGCAGTTGTATGGGCAAAAAATGAAGAAGGACGTATTCATGGTTTGTTAGTAGAACGTGGTATGGAAGGTTTTTCTACACCAGAAACCCATAATAAATGGTCGTTAAGAGCATCGATTACCGGGGAGTTAATTTTTGATAATGTAAAGGTTCCGAAAGAAAATTTATTACCTAATAAATCTGGGTTAGGAGCACCATTGCTGTGTCTTGATTCTGCTCGCTATGGTATTGCTTGGGGTGCTATTGGTGCTGCGATGGATTGTTACGATACAGCATTACGTTATGCGAAAGAACGTACACAATTTGGGAAACCAATAGGACAGTTTCAGTTACAACAAAAAAAGCTAGCTGAAATGATTACCGAGATTACCAAAGCACAGTTGCTAACATGGCGATTGGGAGTATTGAAAAATGAAGGTCGTGCAACATCAGCACAAATATCTATGGCGAAGCGAAATAATGTGGATATGGCATTAAAAATAGCACGTGAAGCAAGACAAGTGTTAGGTGCCATGGGTATTTCTGGAGAATACTCAATTATGAGACATGCAATGAATTTAGAAAGTGTAATAACCTACGAAGGAACACACGATGTTCATTTATTAATCACAGGATTGGATATCACAGGATTAAACGCATTTAAATAAAAAAAAGAAGAAGAAGCACTCAAACGTTAAACCACTAACACATTATTAAAGAGTGCTTCTTCAATCAACTATTAAAACTAAAATTTACCTACTCTTCCTTTCTGCCACCATTAACAAGAATTAAAAGAGTAGTTACTAAACCTATACAAACTAAACCGAAAATAATCATCATAATGGTTCCGTTTGTCCAAGATACCATTGGGATGTTCATTAATTGTACCATTTCTTCTTATACTTTACTGTCTCAAAAATACAAGCATAGTTTAAGTAAAAACATGATTTTTATCAGGGTTTTGAAAAAAAAAGAAGAGATTTTTTTAAAATAGATTAAGAAGATGTTTCCTCTTTTTAATGAAGAGTCAAAGCCATCAATACTAGTTTGGTTTCTACTCTATCACTTTAGTATTATTCAATTTGCGAATATTATAAGTACCTTATATTAAAATGCAGAGTAATTTAAAGATAGATTATCTATATAAAAAATAGTATCCTCTAAGTATCCAGAGTTTGACCAGCCCATTAAATACAATTCGTTCATAAAGTTTTCATCAATACCACCATACATGTTAAGTGCTGTTTCATCACAAACCAGAACATCATTTTTCCATAGTTGCATCACTCCATCAGTAGTATTTTCACTGCTAGGAGCTTTAATTCTAGCCATAATATGAATCCATTTTCCACGATCGTCTTCAGTAATAAAATTAGTTCCTAAGCCCCCTGAAGGTGATATGCTAGGTTGCTCGGTTCCATTTCTATACCTATGTAGGGTTAGATTGGAGCCTCCTGTGTTGTTTGGAGATAATGACCAATTTACCTGAAAACCTGGATGTCGATAATCACTTTTATAAACTGCTAAAAATTTATTGTTGCTAGCTGAGTTTTCTTTGCGGTGAATATAATTATTAGGGATGTAAAGGTCATATTTTATCCATAATTCTCCAGTGTTTGGGTAGGATATTCTTTGCTCAGAAAAAGCGTCTTCTCCTTGTGGTCCACCTTTATAGTAAAACTCAAGAGAGTACTCTCCATCTTTCTTTACTTTATTAGAAACAGATGAGTAGGTACTGCTACCGTAGCTAACATTATTTTCTATTTGAGATAGGTCACCTTTTTCAAAGTCATCAAAAAACAATATATCTTCAGAAGGTTCTTTAACTATTTTAGGCTCCTCTTTTGTACAAGATATTAAAAATAGAGTAAGGAAAATTGTGAAAGGTAGGAGGCTTTTTTTCATAGTGTAATAATTGTTTTGTAGCGTATATAGTTAATGTTTAGACCGTTTTGACGAATAAAAATTAGATTTCGTATGCAAATTAAAAACCTTATAAGCAAAGAAAAACTAAGAATCAAAGCCACTTTTTAACCCGTCAATGCTAGTTTGGTTTCTGTCATTCCAATACTGTTTAATTCCTTCTTCACCTTTTTCAGTAGCCCAATTATTTAACTGATTTCGTTCTCCTTGGTATTCATAAAAAGGAATTGACATTCCACAAGAGGTTTGTACGCTTTCAACAGAAACAATAAATATTTGACGAGTACCTGGAAGTTTAGGAAACAACTTGACATAATTCTCCCATTTATTATGAGTAGGAAGAATTTCTTCTGCTTTTCCGTATAGTCTGAGTATATTTGGAGCTCCTTCAAAAGCACAAAACATAATAGTTATTCGGTTGTCAGCTAACAAATGTGCAGAGGTTTCGTTACCACTTCCTGTAACACTTAACCAAGCTACTGTATTTTCGTTAAGCACCCTAAAGGTGTCCATTCCTTTAGGAGAAAGATTAATTCTTCCTTCTTTTGCTGTTGTAGCAATAAAAAAGAGCTTTTGTGCTTCAATAAATTGTTGAACTCTATTTGTTATTTTGTCGTAAAACTTTGCCATTATTTTTATTTTTTAGTCAATCCAATCTTTAGTACGTTCAACAGCTTTTTGCCAAGTACGGTATAATTTTTCTCTTTTTTCTTTAGAGAAAGATGGAGTAAATGTTTTGTCTATTTTTCTTTTGTTAATTATGTCGTTTTGTTGCCAAAAACCAACGCAAAAACTGGCCAAATATGCAGCTCCCATTACAGTGGTCTCAATTTCTTCTGGACGTTCAACATCTACATTTAAGATGTCTGCCTGAAATTGCATGAGTAAATTATTAACACAGGCACCACCATCCACTTTTAAAGAAGAGAGTTTAAGCATACTGTCTTTTTGCATAACATCTAAAATATCTTTAGTTTGATAAGCTAACGATTGTAAGGTGGCTTTAATTAAATGGTTTTTTCCAGTATCACGAGTTAAACCAAAAACAGCACCTCTAGCATACATATCCCAATACGGAGCACCTAATCCAGCAAAGGCAGGAACTACATAAACAGGGTTTTCTTCGGTAACTTTTTCAGCAAAAAGTTCACTCTCTTCTGCATTATTGATAATTTGTAGTCCATCTCGTAACCATTGAATTGCCGAACCAGCAACAAAAACACTTCCTTCGAGAGCATAATAGACTTTGTTGTTAATTCCCCATGCAATAGTAGAAATTAAACCGTTTTCAGAATATTCTAAGTTTTCACCAGTATTCATTAACATAAAGCATCCCGTTCCGTAGGTGTTTTTTGCTTCCCCTTTTTTAAAACACGCTTGTCCAAATAAAGCAGATTGCTGATCTCCTGCTATTCCAGCAATTGGAATTAGAACTCCGTCTAATTCGTAGTTTCCAAAATGAAAAGAAGAAGGTTTTACTTCAGGTAACATTGAAATTGGAATGTTTAGTTCTTTTACTAAGGTTTCATCCCAACACAAGTTTTTTATATCGTATAGCATGGTACGTGATGCATTGCTATAGTCTGTTGCATGAACCTTTCCATTGGTTAAGTTCCACAAGAGCCAAGAATCAATAGTTCCAAATAACAAATTTCCTTTTTCTGCTTCTTCTTGAGCTCCTTTTATATGGTTTAATATCCAATGAATTTTTGTTGCAGAAAAATAACTGTCAATTACCAATCCAGTAGTTTTACGCACATAGTTTTCAAGTCCTGTTTCCTTGAGTAATTCGCAAGTATCAGCGGTTCGTTTGTCTTGCCAAACAATAGCATTGTATATTGGTTCACCTGTGTTTTTATTCCAAACAACAGTTGTTTCACGCTGATTAGTAATACCTATTCCTGCTATTTCTGAAGGTGATATTTTGGATTGTTCAAGAGCCTGTTGTAAGGTTTTTAACTGAGTTTGTAAAATTTCATTAGCATCATGTTCTACCCAACCAGGTTGAGGAAATATTTGTTGAAACTCTTGTTGAGTTTTTGCAATAATCTTTTCTTCTTTATTAAGAATTACTGTACGACAGCTAGTTGTTCCTTGGTCTAAAGCAATAATATATTTTTGGGTCATTTAGGTGTAAAAATGATTGAACGCCTAATTTACAATTTTAGTTAAGCGTAATAAAAAAAACCTTCTAGAATTTCTAGAAGGTTTACACGTTTAAGTTTGGTTAATTAACTTTTAGTGTCTCAGAGCATATCCAGCACCTTTACCGAATTCGGCTAAAACTGAAAGTAAAGTGTTTAAACCTTTGCTCGTCTTGCGTAGTAGTAATTTTCCCATTTTTAAAATAATTTAATTCCCCTTAAATTAATTGTCATTAAAGAATGAACACTTCAAAGATATGTTGATAATCAGAGGTATAAAACGGGATTTCCGAAGTTAAAAGTGCAATTTTCCGAAAGAGCATAAAAAAAACCTTCTAGAAACTCTAGAAGGTTCATTATTCCCCTTAAATGTCTTTTTTCAATTAATCTTGAAAAGAAGATGTCACAAATGTAAGGAGAGATTAAAGGTTAAAAAAGGGTATTTCCGCAAAAAAAAGTGTGGTTTTCCGCAAGAGGTTAAAAAGGAGCTATTTTTAAATAAAAAAGCCCTTAGATGTCTAAAGGCTTTTTTTATATTCTCTCTCTTTCAAGATTCTTCCCAACAATGGTTTTGAATTCTTTTGCGAAAGTATTCTTTGTTTCTAATGTATAAAAAGGGATAACCGTAAAAATAAATGCGTATTTCCGCAATAAGAGTTAATCTATAATTCCTAATTCTTTTGCTTTTAACACAAGGTCTGTATTATTATTGGCTTGTAGGTCTGTTCTAAGCTTAGATAGTTTGCTTTCTATAGAACGTACTTTTATTAATGATCCATCACTTTTTTTAATTAAACCTTCTAAGTTAGAAATTTTAGCATGTTTAGGAAGCTCTTTTAAAATTTGGATAGCGATATCATCCATTTGTATTTCTACTAAAGCTCTTTTTAAGAGTTTTTGATGGATTTCATGTGTGTAATATACCTCTCCTTTTAACATTTTTTGAATAGCAAAGGTTAGCTCATCAGTGCTACACTTTCCTTTTAAAATATAGGCAGAAGGGTTTAAATTGTGTATTACATTAAAAATTCTGTTTGTTTCAGAGTGACCTGTAATTACACCTACTTTAATAGGAATTTCTTCTTTAAGTATAGACTTTATAAAAGCTTCGCCTCCATCTAAAACAACATTTTTGTTTTGATTGTCAAAACTCAAATCGGTAAAAACAATATGAAATGGATTTACGCTTAAACTTGATTTTATTTTAGAAAAAGCTTCGTCACATGAATTTGCCGTTTCAATTTCTAAACCATCTATATCTTTCAAATACGAAAGAATTCCTTCAAGAATTAACTGATGGTCATCAACTAAAAGTATTTTTGTTTGTCCAGCCATTTAGGGGTATTTGAATATCGGTTTGGGTTCCTCTACCTACTTCACTATTAATGGTTAACGTTCCGTTTAACTCTTCAACGCGTTCTTGTAGGTTCTGTAAACCAATTCCTTTTTTACTAATCTTGGTATCGAAACCAATACCATCATCAATAATACCCAAATGTACGTATTTTTTATGTACAGAAAAATTGATAATTACCTTACTTGCTTTTGCGTGTTTTTTGCAATTTTGTATGCTTTCACGAGCGCTCAGGTACAGCAAACGCTTTATGGAATTATCAACTTTAGTCCAATTATAGTTTTGTAATCCGTTTACCTTTATTTTAAAGTTAGGTTCAAAATAATCACTAACTAAATTAATAATTTGATTTTTAAAAGAAACTTTGTTAAAACTAACACTACTTAATTGATGTGATAAATTACGTACATTTTCTTTTACTGCATCTAATTTTTGAGCTTCCTCTAATAAATTAGACTTTTCTAACTTATGATGTAATAAGCGGAGGTCTCCCGCTACTTCATCGTGTAAAGATTTAGCAATTTGTTTGCGCTCATGTTCTCTTACTTGTATTTGTTGAAGTTGAGCTTGATACAATAACTTTCTTCTACGTTGAAAATAAAACATAACACTAAAACCAAATAGCAAAAGACCAACTGCAGCAGCTAGCCACCCTATCGTTTTTTGTTGTTTATGATAAAGTATTTCTGCTTGCTTTTGTTGATTTTCAGTTTTTAAAATAACATTTTCCTTTTCTTTTTTATCGGTTTCGTATCTAATTTTAGCAAATTGATTTTTTAACCTACGTTCGTTTTGAAATAAACTATCATTTAAGGTAATGTATTCTTCTAAATACTGTTTTGATTTATCACCAGTTGTTAAGCCTGAAAGTTTTATTAAAGACTCTAATCGTTTTTTATTGTTATAAGTTTGTTTTGCATATTGTGAGGCTTTATTAAAATGAGATAAAGCTTTGTCAGTTAGGTTTAAGCTTTTATAAAAATCCGCTAAGTTTATATGAGTTGTACTGAGTTCTACAAAATCTTTTTCTTTCTCACGTATGTTTAGAACTTCATTATATTGCTGCAAAACATTCTCTTTTTGGCCTAATAAAAAGTTACTAGCAGCTAAGTTTTCTAACAATAAAGCATATTGGGAAGGGTGTTTCTCTTTTATACTATCTTGAGATAGTCCTTTTTTAAAGTAAGTGATAGCTTTTTGATGCTGATTTTGTTTTTGATACAACAAACCTATATTATTAATAATATAGGTATACCCTATGTTATTTTTGTTTTTCTTGTTATAAAAAATAGCTTTGTCGTAATATTTTAAAGCATCTTTCTGTTGATTTAATTCTTCTGAAACTAATCCTAGGGCATTATAGACCCTTTCTAGATAAATAGAATGTTGTATTGGTTCTAAATATTGTAAAGCTTCAATTAAACTTATTTCACTTCCTCGATAATCTTTAGCGTCTCTCTGTAATATAGCTAAGCTTAGTAAACGTCTTCCAATAGCTAGAGAGTCGTTTATCCTTTTTGAAACGTCTTTAGATTGATGATAATAATAGAAAGCACTATCGTTGGTGTAGGTAAGCTTATTTTGCAAGGCTTTAAAATGAAAATATTTAGCTAATAAAATAGAGTCATTTGTTTTTTGATATAAAGAATCAACTTGTAGAGTAATCTTCTTTAATAAGGGGAGTTTTTTATTGAAGTAGGCTTGTCTTCCACTTTCTATAAGTTCTCCTTTTATTGAGTCGATTAAGTTGCTTTTTTCTTGTGAAAAAAGAAAAGAAGAGCAGAAAAAAATAAAACAGAGGAAATTTTTCATCACAAATCATAAAATAAAACCATTACATTCAAAAGTAATGGTTTTATTTTTATGTTAAACGGAAATATGTTTATTTGATTTAATATTTAATCTCCTCCTTGGCCACCACCACTACCACCTGTATCTGTACCAGTTTTAGGGCTATCTGTTCCACCTGTATCGGTAGTTACAGTTGCATTATCTCCATCAGGGCTTAAACTCATTACGGTTTCTTTTAAGTACTTGTTTTCCATATTAAATAGGGTTTTTAATTACAAAATAACTCTTGGGGATGGGGGTAATCAAGTGTCTAATGTAGTAGGTTTTTAGGAGAAAGTCAAAAATTTAACATTCTGTTTTTAAAAGAATGATATCGTCATTGCGAACGATAGTGAAGCAATCTTTGAATTATGAACTCTAAATAAGCAGATTACTTCGTCACTATTGTTCCTCGTAATGACGTTACTTTTTCATTTTAGTAAACAAATCCCACAACACCACACCACAACTTACGGAAATATTTAAAGAGTGTTTAGTACCTAGCTGAGGTATTTCAATACACATATCAGAAGCAGAAACCACGGCTTGTTGTACACCTTTTACTTCGTTACCAAATACTACCGCGTATTTTTGGTTAGTTTCAGGGGTGAAAGTATCTAACATCGTACTATTTTCAGCTTGCTCAATACTCAAAACTTTTACACTTTCCGCTTGCAGTTTTTCAACCAAATCCACCGTGTTTTCAACATATTCCCAATCTACTGATTCGGTAGCACCTAAAGCAGTTTTATGAATTTCTTTGTTAGGCGGTGTAGCAGTGATACCACACAAGTAAATTTTTTCAATTAAAAAAGCATCCGAAGTTCTAAAAACAGACCCTACATTATTCAAACTACGAATATTATCCAATACGACGATGATTGGGGTTTTATTAGTTTGTTTAAACTCTTCAACGGTTTTTCTACCTAGTTCGCTGTTTTTTAATTTTCTCATTTTTGTTAGGTAACTTTTTTAGGTCAATAGCTAAAAGCTAATGACTAAAAGCTAATGACTAAAGACTTTTTTCTATCTTCGCAAAACTAACCCAAAAAATCCACAAACTTGGCAAAAACAAAGGCAAAAAAGGTAACTCCATTAATGCAACAGTATAACGGAATTAAAGCAAAATATCCGGATGCGATGTTGTTATTTAGAGTAGGCGATTTTTATGAAACCTTTGGAGAAGATGCTGTAAAAGCATCAGAAGTTTTAGGTATTATTTTAACCAAAAGAGGAAGTGGAAGCGAAAGTGAAACTGCATTGGCAGGATTTCCGCACCATTCTTTAAATACGTATTTGCCTAAGTTAGTAAAATCTGGATTACGTGTTGCTATTTGTGATCAGTTAGAAGATCCAAAAATGACTAAAAAGATTGTAAAACGAGGAGTTACAGAATTAGTGACCCCTGGAGTTGCGTTGAACGATGAGGTATTACAATCAAAGTCGAATAACTTTTTAGCAGCCGTTCATTTTGGGAAAAAGCTATTAGGAGTTTCGTTTTTAGATGTGTCAACAGGAGAGTTTTTCATTGCACAAGGAAATGAAGAGTACATCGATAAACTTTTACAAAACTTTACGCCAAGTGAAGTTTTGGTAGAAAAGAAACACAAGCAGCGATTTTTAGAAGCTTTTACCAATCGTTTTCATGCTTTTTATTTGGATGATTGGGTGTTTCAAAAAGATTATGGAGATGAACTACTTCGAAATCACTTTAAGGTAAAAACGTTAAAAGGATTTGGAGTTGAAGAGTTAGAATATGGAATTGTGGCTGGAGGTGCAGCCATGTACTATTTATCGGAAACACAACACAACAAAATAGAACACATACAATCTATTAGCAGAATTGCTGAAGATAATTATGTGTGGATGGATCGTTTTACTGTAAAAAACTTAGAGTTATACGGAGGTAATTCGGTGAACTCAGTTTCGTTATTAGATGTAATCGATAAAACGATTTCTCCGATGGGAGGACGTTTATTAAAGCGTTGGTTAGCGCTTCCGTTAAAAGATTTAGACCAAATTCAGCAGCGACACGAGTTAGTGAAGTTTTTAATTGATAACGATGCCTTTTCTGAAATAGTAACCTATCAGTTAAAACAAATTTCTGATATTGAACGATTAATATCGAAAGTTGCGACAGGCAAAGTATCTCCAAGAGAGGTCATCTTGTTGAAAAATTCGTTAAAAGCGATTCTTCCTATAAAAGAATCCGCAGAAAAAAGCAACAACAAAGCAGTTCAAGAAATAGGAAAACAACTGCATGATTGCAAAACGTTGATTGATAAAATTACAGAGACAGTTTTAGAAGAAGCTCCTGTAAATATCAATAAAGGGAATGCTATTGCAAATGGAGTTTCAGAAGAGTTGGATGAACTACGAAGTATTTCAAACTCTGGAAAAGAGTATTTAGATACGATGCTAGCTCGTGAAACGGAACGCACAGGAATTCCGAGTTTAAAAATTGCGTTTAATAATGTTTTCGGATACTATATTGAAGTTAGAAATACACATAAAGATAAAGTTCCTGAAGAATGGATTCGCAAGCAAACCTTAGTGAATGCAGAGCGTTACATTACCGAAGAATTAAAAGAATATGAAGCAAAAATTTTAGGAGCAGAAGAGAAAATTCAGCAATTAGAAACTGAGATTTTTGCTAAATTAGTACAATACATTATAGGCTTTGTACAACCTGTACAACAAAATGCACAGAATGTAGCTAAGATTGATGTTTTACAATCTTTTGCAACCTTAGCTACCGAGAATAATTATGTGCGTCCGCTAATGGACGATAGCACCGATGTTGAAATCAAAAATGGCCGCCATCCCGTTATTGAAAAACAATTACCTATAGGCGAAGAATACATCGCCAATGATGTTGTGTTGAACCGTAATCAGCAACAAATTATTATGATTACAGGTCCTAACATGTCTGGTAAATCAGCAATTTTACGTCAAACAGCTTTGATTGTATTATTGGCACAAATGGGAAGTTATGTTCCCGCTCAAAATGCCCGTATTGGTATGGTGGATAAGATTTTTACCAGAGTAGGTGCGAGCGATAATATTTCGATGGGAGAGTCGACATTCATGGTTGAAATGAATGAAACCGCATCGATTTTGAATAACATTTCCGACCGTAGTTTGGTGTTGTTAGATGAAATTGGACGAGGAACTTCTACTTATGATGGAATTTCTATTGCTTGGGCTATTTCGGAATACTTACATGAACACCCTTCGAAAGCAAAAACCTTGTTTGCAACACACTATCACGAGTTGAACGAAATGACGACAACCTTTGAGCGTATCAAGAATTTCAATGTATCGGTTAAAGAATTGGACAATAGCATTATTTTCTTACGTAAATTAGTGAAAGGAGGAAGTGATCATAGTTTTGGAATTCATGTAGCAAAATTAGCGGGAATGCCAAGTATGGTAATTCATAGAGCAAACAAAATTCTAAAAGAGTTAGAAGACTCACATTCACACAAAGAGGTTAAAGAAACCTTGAAAGAAGCACAGCATGAAGATATGCAAATGAGCTTTTTTCAGTTAGACGACCCGTTGTTAGAAGATATTCGAGAAGAAATTTTAACCACTAATATTGATACCTTAACACCGATTGAAGCACTTATGAAACTGAATGAAATAAAACGAATGTTGACTAAGAAGTAAAGTTACTTAACATCGTCTTTGGTATGTAATATTTTATCTTTTCCTAAAGAGATTAAAATGAAAGTATTTTTATCAATCTTTTTGTAGTAAAAAGGAGTGTTCCAAGAGTCAATTAATAAGTCCTGGTATAAAGGGTTATTTCTTGTAATTCCTTGAAGGTTATATGGATACCTTCCTAAGATGATTTTTTCTTTTTCTAGCAGAGAGGAAATTTGCTGTATTTTTTCTAAATCATGATTTTTTGAAGAAGAACTACTTGTAAAAAGAAAAAACAAACTGGTGATTACAGTTACAGTTATTAAAAGAGCTATGCTAAACCTTTGGTAAGGAGAAATCATTCTCTTTTTGGGAAGATTGTGGCTCTTTTCATAAGCACGCTGTTTTCTCCTTTTCTTTCGAAATAAAAATTGCTGAATCTCTAAAATAATTTCAGAAATACAGCCAATAAGGTCAATCATAAAATATTATTCGCTAATCAAAAATAAGTATTGCCAAAGTTACAAAACCAATATTGAATAGTATTATTTTTGATCTTTGTATGATGAACCACGACATTAGTTTTAAACACATTAACAAACTAGCAATGCCTGCCCTAATTGCAGGAGTCGCAGAACCTTTACTTTCTACCACAGATTTAGCTATTGTGGGGAATATTGAACACAATGCTACTGAAAGTATTGCTGCGATAGGTATTGTAGGGGCTTTTTTATCGATGTTAATTTGGGTATTTGGACAAACCCGTAGTGGAATTTCTTCAATTGTCTCTCAATATTTAGGTGCTAACAAGCTTAACGAAATAAAAAGCTTACCAGCACAAGCCATTGTAATTGTGTTAGGAGTAAGTGCACTTATTTTAGGATTGAGTTATCCCTTTGCAAAAGAAATTTTTGAGTTATATAATGCTTCTGGAACAATTTTAGACTACTCTGTTGAGTATTACAAAATCCGTGTTTTCGGATTTCCGTTTACGCTTTTTACTATTGCAATCTTTGGCACATTTAGAGGTTTGCAAAATACCTATTATCCAATGCTTATAGCCTTGGTTGGTACATTTATAAATATTGGGCTAGATATAGTATTGGTATATGGAATAGAAGGTTTCATTCCTGCTATGTATATTCAAGGAGCAGCATATGCAAGTGTTGTGGCACAGGTTGTTATGGCACTAATTTCTGCAGTATTGCTATTAAAGAAGACAGATATTTCGTTAAGATTTAGTTTACCATTTAATGCAGAAATACCAAAGTTTATAGTGATGGTGTTAAATTTATTTGTGCGAACCATAGCGTTAAATGTAGCCTTGTATTTTGGAACTTCGTATGCTACAGATTATGGAGATGCATATATAGCGGCTTATACTATTGGTTTTAATTTATGGCTCACAGGCGCTTTCATGATTGATGGCTATTCTTCTGCAGGAAACATACTTTCAGGAAAATTATTGGGAGCAAAAGCTTACAAAACTCTAGTTATTTTGGGAAATCGATTAATTACTTATGGATTTCTCTTTGGATTGTTGCTTGCGGTTGTTGGTTTTGTTTTATATGAATTTATAGGAAAAGTATTCACTAAAGAACCTGAGGTTTTACAACAATTTTACAATACTTTTTGGATTATTTTAATCATGCAGCCTGTGTGTTCTATCGCTTTTATTTATGATGGAATGTTTAAAGGTATGGGAGAAATGAAGTATTTAAGAAACGTTTTATTATTAGCAACAGGGCTTGTGTTTATACCTACCTTATTGTTTTTTGATTCATTAGATTATAAACTGTACGCCATTTGGATTGCTTTTTTCTTGTGGATGATTGCTAGAGGAACTCCATTAATTGTAAAGTTTAGAAGAAAGTTTTTACCACTTGCTCAAAAAACGTAATTTTGAACAAACAACAAATAAATGACTACAACTAGAGAAAACGGAAGTTTATATACGCATATTGAAAATAAGATTGCTACGGTTGAATTTGGACACCCAGCAAGCAATTCCTTTCCAAGTGTGTTATTAGAACGTTTAGCAAATGAATTTGATAAGCTCTCAACTAATAATGAAGTTTCAGTAATTGTACTAAAATCAGAAGGAGATCGTGCTTTTTGTGCTGGTGCTTCTTTTGATGAACTGGTAGCAATTGACAATTTAACAGATGGCAAAGCTTTTTTCTCAGGTTTTGCGAATGTAATTAATGCGATGCGTCGTTGTTCGAAACTAATCATAGGAAGAGTTCAAGGAAAAACTGTAGGTGGTGGAGTTGGATTAGCAGCTGCTTGTGATTGTGTGTTAGCTACAGAGCACGCTTCTATTAAACTTTCTGAATTTACAATAGGTATTGGTCCATTTGTAATTGCACCTGCTGTAGAACGTAAGATAAATGTAAGCGGGTTAGCAGAATTAACCCTAGATGCTACCAGTTGGAAAAATGCGTATTGGGCAAAAGAAAAAGGCTTGTATGCGCGTGTTTTTGAAACACAAAGTGAATTGGATAAAGAAGTAGAAATCTTATCAGAAAAACTAGCTTCTTATAATCCTGAAGCGTTAGCTGAAATGAAAAGAGCGTTGTGGGTTGGAACAGAACACTGGGAAGAACTGTTAATAGAAAGGGCAGAGACTTCTGGTAAATTAGTGTTGTCAGACTTTACCAAAAAGGCATTAGAAAAATTTAAGAAATAAGAATGTTTGTAATTCAAAATGAAAAAAGTTCCACAGCTTATAAGGCAGGATATGAAGTAGGACAATGGATAGCACATAATCCTATGTTAGCAGTATTTATAGGAGCTGTAGTTTCAGTAGGTTTTGTGTGGATTTTAACAAAAGTTGTAAAGCAAATTCGTACTTTTGGCGAATAAAACAAGTATTAAAATGGGAAATTCTTTCTTTGCTATTTTAGCAGCAGGTGTTGCAGTTATTTATTTTTTTAATAAATATAGAGCAAACAAAAGGTTTAAAAGAAAATAAGAGTCACTACAAAAAACGTAGAGAAGTAATCTTTTTTAAAGGTTATTTTATAGCTTCTTTAGATATAGATAATTTATGAGTAAGATTAGAATTACCAAACAGTTTACATTCGAAACTGGACATGCATTGTATGGTTATGACGGAAAGTGTAAAAATGTTCATGGGCATAGTTACAAGCTTTCGGTTACCGTAATTGGATCTCCAATTACAGATGCCTCTAATGTTAAGTATGGGATGGTGATTGATTTTGGAGACCTAAAGAAGATAGTAAAAGAAGAGATTGTTGATGTATTTGACCATGCTACAGTGTTTAACAAAAATACGCCTCATGTTGAGTTAGCACAGGAGTTAAAAGACCGTGGGCACCATGTGATTTTAGTTGATTACCAACCAACAAGTGAAATGATGGTGATTGATTTTGCTAAGAAAATACAAGATAGACTTCCAGAAAACATCAAGCTACACGGCATTAAGCTACAAGAAACGGATACTAGTTTTGCAGAGTGGTATGCTTCTGACAATTAATGTCTAAATGAGTTAGCGGAGTAAAACTTAATTATTTTCCGTTAAATTCATTCATGGTATTAGCTAAACCAGCGGTAATAAAAGAAGTAACTGCTTTTACTGAAAAAGGGATGCGCTCAATCATTGCACTTTCTTCTTCAGGAGACCATTCTCCTAATACATAATCAACTTGTCGTCCTTTAGAGTAGTCTGAACCAACTCCAAATCGAAAACGAGGGTAGGCACCAGTATTAAACTTATCTTGGATGTCTTTTAATCCGTTATGTCCACCAGAACTTCCTTTTCCTTTAATACGAATTTTTCCAAAATCAATGTTTAAGTCATCAGTAATAACCAGCAAGTTTTCAACTTGAATGTTTTCTTTTTGCATCCAGTATTTAACCGCTTTACCACTTAAATTCATATAAGTATTCGGCTTTAAAACGATTACTGTTTTACCTTTAATTTTGAGTTTGGCAATATCGCCTAGTTTTTCGGTCTCAAAAGAACTCTGATGTTCTTTTACGAAAGCATCTGCGATTTTAAAACCTATATTGTGACGTGTATTGTCATATTTTTCGCCAATATTACCTAAGCCTACAATTAAAAATTTCTTCATAGGGTTGTCTTCTTTCTCTGTTAATTGTTTTGTAGAAAAACCAAATAATCTTTTCAAAAAAGGTGTAAAAATCATACATCAAAAATAAAAAAAGCGCTACACATGGTAACGCTTTTGTATGATTATAGTTTTGCAGTCTATCCTTCTGCTTCAGTTGCAGCTTTAGCAGCGTTACGAGACATACGAACTTGAGCAACTACTGTGTTGTCTGGGTGTAAGAACGTATAGTTATCATTCTTTAATTCAGTAACATATAGTTTATTACCAATTTCTAACTCAGTAATATCAGCTTCGATATAATCTGGTAAGTTAGCTGGTAACGCTTTTACCTTTAATTTACGTAAGTTGTGGCGTAAAGCACCCCCTATCATAACACCTTTAGAAGATCCAACTAAACGAACAGGAATGTCCATAGTTACAGCTTTGTCTTCAAATAACTGGTAGAAATCTACGTGTAAAATGCTGTCACTTACTGGGTGGAACTGTATATCTTGTAATACAGCGTTATACGTTACACCATCCAATTCAATCGTAGCAGTAAATACGTCTGGAGTATATACTAATGGCTTGAACGATTTTTCGTCAGCTGAAAAGTGAACAGGTTTGTCTCCTCCGTATAAAACGCAAGGAACCTTTCCAGCATTACGTAAGGCTTTTGTTGCTTTTTTACCTACGCTTTCTCTTTGAGATCCTTTGATTGTAATTGATTTCATTACTTTTTTTATTAAATTTATTTACATTAAAAATTGATCGCTAATAGATGTATTGTCTTGAACTTTATGCATCACATCAGCGAATAAAGCGGCGCAAGATACAACTTTTATTTTAGAAATATTCTTTTTTAAAGGAATTGTATCTGAAACGATTAGCTCTGTTAATTGCGAGTTTTGAATTCTTTCGTAAGCATTACCAGAAAGAATTGGGTGTGTACAAATGGCGCGCACACTCTTGGCACCACGTTCCATCATTAAATCGGCTGCTTTTGTAAGTGTTCCTCCTGTATCAATCATATCATCAACAAGAATTACATTTTTACCTTCTACTTCACCAATTAGCTCCATATGTGCTATTACATTGGCTTTTTGACGCTGTTTATAGCAAATAACAACATCACTTTCTAGGTATTTAGAATAAGCATAAGCTCTTTTTGAGCCTCCCATATCTGGAGAAGCAATAGTTAGATTATCTAGACCTAAGCTTTTTACATAAGGTAAAAAGATGGTAGAAGCGAATAAATGATCTACCGGTTTTTCAAAGAAACCTTGAATTTGATCAGCATGTAAATCCATGGTCATAATTCTAGTTGCCCCAGCAGTCTCTAATAATTTAGCTACCAATTTAGCTCCAATTGCTACACGAGGTTTATCTTTTCTGTCTTGGCGAGCCCAACCAAAATAAGGCATTACAGCGGTAATATGTCTTGCTGATGCACGTTTAGCAGCATCACACATTAATAACATTTCCATTAAATTATCAGTAGAAGGAAAGGTTGACCCTACGATGAAAACTCTTCTTCCTCTGATTGATTCTTCGAAAGCAGGTTGGAATTCACCATCGCTAAAATGTGTAGTAATTACATTTCCTAGTTTGGTTCCGTAAGCATTGGCAATCTCCTCTGCTAGTTCAATACTTTGAGAACACGCAAAGATTTTTGGGCTTAATTGATTTGTAGCCATTTACAAAAAGATATTTTTAGTTAGTGTTGTTGTTGAGGCAAAAATAAAACTATTTTAAGAGTTTAAAGGATATTTTAAATGAAATATTTTATAGATTTGCACTCTCCAAAGCCAAAGTGGTGGAATTGGTAGACACGTCGGATTCAAAATCCGATGCTCGCAAGGGCGTGTGGGTTCGAGTCCCACCTTTGGTACAAAAGCACACTATCTTTTTAAAAAGATAGTGTGCTTTTTTTATGCGCCTAATTTAAAAGGAGAGAATTACTACTTGCTCAAAAATAAATCTAAATTACATTAATATAAATTATTTCTATTTAAAATTTAAAAAACATAATTATTTCAAATATAGATTTGCTAAAAATCAATTAATAATTTAAAAATGAAAAAAATAATTTTAAGTGTAGCAGTAGCTTCATTACTTTTTTCTTGTGGTGGAAAAGAAAACCATGAAGGAGAAAAAGAAAAGGGAGGGTGTCCTTTTGGTTTTGATAAGGAGCATAAAAAAGAACAACTAAAAGAAACTAAATCAAACAAAGATTGGTGGCCTAATAAGTTAGATTTAGATGTACTTGCTCAAAATTCGGAATTGTCTAACCCAATGGGAGAAGAATTTAATTATGCTGAAGAGTTTAATAAGTTAGATTATGCTGCGTTAAAAGCAGACCTCACAAAATTAATGACAGAATCCCAAGATTGGTGGCCCGCTGATTATGGACATTATGGACCTTTGTTTATTCGTATGGCATGGCATAGTGCAGGAACATATCGTACAGGAGATGGTAGAGGAGGAACCCGAATGGGAATTCAGCGTTTTGCTCCACAAAATAGTTGGCCAGATAACGCTAATCTAGATAAAGCTAGAAGATTGTTATGGCCTATTAAACAAAAGTATGGGAAGAAAATTTCTTGGGCTGATTTGATGATTTTAACAGGAAATGTAGCTATAGAGTCTATGGGATTAAAAACCATAGGATTTGCAGGAGGTAGAGAAGATGTTTGGGTACCACAAGAGGATGTGTATTGGGGATCCGAATCAGGTTGGTTAGAAAGCAGAAGGTTGAATGAGGAAGGAGAGCTAGATTTAGAAGTAGAAAATCCTTTAGCAGCTGTACAAATGGGGTTGATTTATGTAAACCCTGAAGGTCCAAACGGAAACCCAGATCCAGTAGCATCAGCAAAAAATATACGTATTTCTTTTGGTAGAATGGGAATGAATGATGAAGAAACAGTGGCATTAATAGCAGGAGGGCATACCTTCGGAAAAACTCATGGAGCAGGACCAGCTGATAACGTAGGGCCTTCACCAGAGGCTGCTGGCATTGAAGAACAAGGATTAGGATGGAAAAGTAGCTACAAGTCAGGTAAAGGGAAAGACGCTATTACTTCTGGATTAGAAGTTATTTGGACGCCTACGCCTACTCGTTGGAGTCATGCTTTTTTAAATACGTTATTTGATAATGAATGGGAACTAACCAAGAGTCCAGCAGGAGCACATCAATGGGCAGCCAAAAATGTTGGAGAGGTTTTTCCTGATGCCTTTGATAAAAATAAAAGGCATAGACCTACGATGTTAACTTCAGATTTAGCTTTAAAGTTTGATCCTGAATACAAGAAAGTTTGTGAGAAGTTTTTAGAAGATCCATTATCTTTTGATAAAGCTTTTGCTCGTGCATGGTTTAAACTAACTCACAGAGATATGGGGCCTAAAACAACATATTTAGGGTCGGATATTCCACAAGAAGAATTTATTTGGCAAGACCCTATTCCTATACGTACTCATAAGTTGATAACTGAGGCAGATATCAATTCCCTTAAAAAGGAAATTTTAAAGTCAGGGATTCCTCATAATCAATTAATAGAAACAGCTTGGGCTTCAGCGTCTTCTTATAGAGGTTCTGATAGAAGAGGAGGAGCAAATGGAGCACGTATTCGTTTAGAGCCACAAGTTAATTGGGAAAGTAATAATCCAGCTCAATTGAAAAAGGTATTGGCAGTTTATGAAAAAATTCAACATAAATTCAATGAATTGTCAAAGGAGAAAAAAGTTTCTATGGCTGATCTAATTGTTTTAGGAGGATCCGCAGCAGTAGAAAAAGCAGTAGAAAAAGCAGGATTTTCAATAAAAGTTCCTTTTAATCCTGGTAGAATGGACGCTACGCAAGAACAAACAGATGTAAAATCTTTTGCTGTTTTAGAGCCAATGGCTGATGGTTTTAGAAACTATCAAAAAAAGAAATACACACTTAAATCAGAAGAATTGTTAGTAGATAAGGCACAATTACTAACCTTAACAGCTCCAGAAATGACAGTGTTAGTTGGTGGTATGCGAGCTTTAAATGCAAATTATGATAATTCAAAAAAAGGAGTTTTTACAACCCAACCAGGAGTGTTGACAAACGATTTCTTTGTAAATCTGTTGGATATGAATACTTATTGGAAGGCTGTATCTGAAGATCAATTAATTTTTGAAGGAAAAGATAGAGTTACAAATGAGGTAAAATGGACAGCAACCAGAGCAGATTTAATTTTTGGATCTAATTCCGAACTAAGAGCATTGGTTGAGGTATATGCGAGTGATGATGCTAAAGAAAAGTTTGTAAAAGATTTTATTGCTGCTTGGGTTAAGGTGATGAACCTAGATAGGTTTGATTTGAAATCTTAAACAATATTGGCAAGAAAGAAATATATAAACCTATACCAAGATGTTCTTGGTATAGGTTTTCTTATTAAATCAAATTTTGTTGATAGCTTTTAAGAATTAACCTTTTTTGTAGCTTCTTTATAATCTTCTGGAGTGTTAATGTTTCTAATTAAATTATCATCAACTTCAATAATCTCAACATCAGAATTAATTAACATTTTACGAGGACAAGAATAACCTTGCGATAAATAGGCTAATAATTTTCCGTAAGCTTTTGGTTCGTAAATTGTAATTAAAGGTTCAGGAAATTCTTTGTTTTTCCCTTTTACAGTAGTTGCTATTTTAGACGGATTTCTCTTTTGTAATAACAATTGAATAAGCTCATTATTTACAAACGGAACATCTGTAGCTATAACAAACCATGCTGAGTTTGGGTCTTTTTGAAAAGCAGAGCAAATACCTCCAAAAGGTCCCAAGTTTAAGAACGTATCATGAATTTCATTCTCTTTTTCTGAGGAGGCTTGAACAGAATAAAAAGTTTTTAAAGAACAGCTTTCTAACAACTCTTTTACATGTTCTTTTTGAGGTTTTTTATAGTACACTAACTCCGATTTGTCACGTCCCATTCGAGTACTTTTTCCGCCTATTAAAACCAATCCTTTTACGGGAGCAATATTTTCTTTAATGAGATTATATATATGATTAGATATTTTGTCAACCTCATTAATTGTATATGAGGTAATATTTTTGATGTTTGGAAAACGTTCTAGTAAACAATCAAAATACCTTGAGTCTTCATTCAACTTAATTATAAACTGGATGTTTGTTAATTGGTCTAACCTTTTTTTTACAGAAGCTTCTTTTTCGTCATCTAAAATCAAAATTTGTTTCGCTCCTTGGTAATGATTTCCATTAATAAAGACAAAATCGTAATTGTAAAACTGTAAACGTTGTTCGTATTTGTTTACAGGAGATGAAGTGTTTATTTGTAAATTTCCTTCATGATGAAAGGTATATTCAGCTAACGTATTTTGCTCGACATCTTTAGCATGTGAAGCATCAAAATACCCTAAGTTATAGTTCGATAATCTTTTTGAAACTTTATGAACTAAATCAGCAATAACTCCGCATTTGGTTCCTAAAATAGCTACTTCATTAGGCGCAAAATTATCATTATACTTCTTAACTAGATTTGTATGTTTAGTATGTTTTTTATCCATTTTTAATATCCGATTTACCACCAGTTTTCTCTACCAATTTCACTTCTTGAATCACCATTTTTTGACTGATAGCTTTACACATATCGTAAATGGTTAAACAAGTTGCTGAAGCACCTGTAAGCGCTTCCATTTCTACTCCTGTTTTTCCTTCAATGGTCACTTTACAAAAAACCTCTACATGCTCATCGTCTACAATATTGATGTCAATATCCACTCCGTTGATTAACAAAGGATGACACATTGGGATGATATCTGAAGTTTTTTTTACTGCTTGAATTCCAGCAATGATAGCTGTTTGAAAAACTGGTCCTTTTTTAGTAATGAGTTCATCGTTGGTAAAATGACTCACAATTTCTGAACCTAAAAACATAGTTGCTTTGGCAATAGCGGTACGTTTCGTGATTTTTTTATCAGAAACATTTACCATTTTAGGTTGGTTTTGTTCGTTTATGTGGGAAAAGTTGCTCATTTATTCTTTTGCTTAAAACCTTTAAAAATTATTATAATAGCTAATAGACTTAAGATAGTACCAGATGTGAAATTGTTGTTTTTTTCAATCTCATCTAAAAAAATAAAACGACTTAGTTGCTTATTGCTTAACATTATAATTTCTTCATTTTTGGAAACACTATTACAGTAATAAGCTTTAGTTCTTTTTGTAAATGTTTTTTTATTGAATTCAAATTTTAAAAAATAATTATTATTTGTCGTTTTATAACAATCAATTACTTTAACTTTTACTTTGTTGCTTTCTTGAGCTATTTGTTTTTCTTTTAGTCCGTTATTTATAATTAAAAGGCCGATTATAAGTATTAAGGTTCCTCCGGTTATTAAGCCACGGTCATGCAAAAAACTAAAAAACCTATTCATATTTTATCTGAATTTAATAATCGGAAAGACACTTCCTTTTTTAAATGCTACTTCTTCGGTTTTCGGGAACTCGATAAAACCATCTGCTTCTACTAAGCTAGCCAAATCTCCTGAGCCATTTCCTTGTATTGGAGTTGCATATACTTGTCCGTTTTCAGAAGTTAATTTTACTTGTAAAAAACAGCTTAGATTAGGTTTAAAAGTAATGTCTTTTACTAAAATTGCTGTTTTTTCTTCGGAAGAAACTGCAACAGATTTATAATACCAAGGGTAAAAATAGACCAAACAATTTACAAAGGTTGAAACTGGATTTCCAGGGAATGCAAACACATTGCAATTATTTGTAAAACCTGCCCAAAACGGTTTTCCAGGTCTTTGTGAAACTCTATGAAATAACTTTTTAACACCCAGTTCATCTAAAACCTCGGGTAAAAAATCAAACTTTCCTTTGCTTACAGCACCGCTGAATAAGAGTGTATCGTATTCTTTTAAGTAAGATTCAATTTTTTCTTTTAAAACTGATTTTTCATCAGCAATGTGGGTTGTTTCTGCTTGGATTTTTAAATCGTTCAATAAGGAAACTAACGTGTATACATTACTTCTACGAATTTGGTGGTCTAACGGATTTTCATTTACATCAACCAATTCATCACCTGTAGAAACAATCATTACTTTTGGTTGTTTAGCTACTTTTACAGTGGCTTTACCTACAGTAGCTAATACGCCTATTTCAGCAGCGGAAATAATAGTATTCTTTTTTATTAGAATTGTACCTTCACTTTTATCAGAACCCTGTATGTGTATGTTTTGTCCTTCTTTAATTTCATCAATAGTAATAGTGGCTACTAGTGTGTTAATATCCACATCTTCATAGCGAATTACTGTATCAGTATTGTTGGGTAATACAGCCCCCGTCATAACCTCATAACAGTTGGCGGCATTATCTAGTGTTTGTTGCGGACTTCCAGCAGCTTGGATTCCTTCAATTTTAAAATCGCGAATACCGTGCTCAAAAAAACGATGATTGATAGCAATACCATCCATTGCAACTCGGTTGAATGGAGGAAAATCTCTATCAGCAACAATGTCTTCCTTTAAAACTCTTCCGACAGCTTGTAAAAATGGAATTTCTTCAATTCCGAAATCTTGTGTGTTTTCTAAAATTATATGTTTGGCTTCTTCTACTGTTATCATATGTTAAAGTGTAACTGTTAAAAAGTTTAATTGTTACATTTTCAAATTATCTAATTGATACATTGAAATTATCCTCCAATGGTACTCATACTTTCAGTTACATTACCTTTTCTATTTGCTTCAGCCACAAAACCATTTTCAGGTTTTTCTTTTATCAATGATAAAAACAAGGCTTTTAAGTCTTCATTGCTTGCACCGTTTCTAATAAAGTCACGTAGGTTGAAAACGCCATCATCAAACAGGCAGTTTTTAAAAGTTCCTGTTGAGGTAATCCTAATTCGGTTACAATCATTACAGATAGTACGAGTGAATGCAGGTATTATCCCTATAGTTCCCTTATGATTCTCTATAGAAAAGTTTCTAGAAGTAGATGATTTTTTTGAGGGAAGTTCAGTAACAGTAAACTTAGATTGTATCTTATCTAAGATTTTGTTATAGTTCCAAACCTCTTCTGCATTTCGTTGTCCTTTTCCATTAAAAGGCATTTCTTCAATAAAACGAACTGCAATATTTTTATCTTTAGTAAGCTGTACAAAATCATTAATTTCATCAGTGTTAAAACCAGATTGTACTACTACATTCAATTTTAAATTCAACGAACTTTTTTCTAATAACTCAAATGTTTTATATACTTCAGGAAAAATATCTCTACGGGTAATTTTAGCAAACTTTTCAGAGTGTAAACTATCAATGCTTAAATTGATATTCTTTACCTTTTTAAGTTTTTCTATCGTTTTGATGTGTTTAGAAATAAGCGCTCCGTTGGTCGTGATATTGATATCATCTAACAAATCATTATAAGATAGCATTTCTAAAAAAGAGACAAAATCTTTTCTAACAAAAGGTTCTCCTCCTGTTAAACGAACTTTGTTTACACCTAATTCAGTAAGTACTCTAATTATACGGTACATTTCTTTATAGGTAAGTAGCTCTTTTCTTGGTACAATATCAATTCCTTGAGCGGGCATGCAATATTGACAACGTAAGTTACAACGGTCGGTTACAGCTAATCGAACGTAGCTAATTTGTCTTCCAAAATTATCTATGAGTGTGCTCATAGCGTAAAGGTACGGATTAATCAATCAATTTTTCCTGTCATTTGTCATGGTTTTGTTGAAAGATAATACAGGCTTTCTTAAAACGAAAGGTTACACAATTTCCATTTTTTTAAGAAGAAAAGAAGCATTCATGTTTTTACAAGTTCCAGATTTTATCGTGTAATCGAAAAACAATTCATTATTCACAATTTCAGCATCAAAATAATAATTCAGTATTTGAGGATACTCATTAGCCAGTTCACACAAACTTACATCGTGAGTAGCTATAATTCCAGTAGATTTTGAATGTGTAAGTTTTTCAACAAATTTTCTAGAGCCTGATGCTTTGTCTTTACTGTTTGTCCCTTTTAAAATTTCATCAAGAATAATAAAATAGCGATCGGTTTCAATAGTATCAACAATAAACTTTAACCGTTTTAGTTCCGAATAAAAATAAGATTCATCTTTGGTTAATGAGTCGGATGTACGCATACTGGTAATTAATTTTACTGGAGTGTATTGATAATTATTTGCACATACAGGTAGCCCGCAGTTAGCCATGACTATGGATAGGGAAACGGTGCGTAAAAATGTGCTTTTTCCTGCCATGTTAGCACCAGTTATAATAAAAAAATGTCCTTTAGAAATTGTAAAATCATTATCAACTCTTTTTGAAGACCTCAAAATAGGATGCCCAAGGTTTTGAGTAATAATACCGTTGTTTTCTTTTTGAAGAGTGGGGAAAGTAAAAGTAGGATGATTAAAAACGAAGTTGGCAAAAGAGTTATAAGCATCGAAAAAATTTACAACGTTAAACCATTCATCGGTAGTTTCTTTATAGGAAAGAATCCATTTTTCTACTCTTATTGCATGAGTAATATCCCATAAAAACAAGCCATTTCCAATAATAGCAATAACAATATTATTACGTTGATCGAAAGTGTCTAAAATTTTAGAAAACTCTTTAAAAATAACAGATGCTTTTTTTGTATCGGTAGCAATTTTTTGTTGTTTTTCTTTTAGAAAAGTAGAAGTAAAAGTTTCCTTTTCTATTTGTTCTAGAAGTAAATAATACTGTTTGAAAGTATCTTTAGCCTTACTTGATGAGGTGTAGATATGTTGTGTTCTTTTAATATGGAATACCGAGATTGTTAAACCGATAAAAAACCAAGTTAAAACAACTGAAAAAGGAATAACGCTAAAAACAAATAAGGTTATTAAAATTATTGAAATGGTTGAAAAAAATAAAGAAACCCATTTTAAAGCAGTTGCTAATTTTGATTCATAATTGATTAACCATTTTGTAATCACTGAGGATTCTTGAGTGGTTGACGAAACTAAATGTGCTAGTGAAGTAAAATGTTGTCGCCAATGAATCTTTTCAGATAATTCTTTAAGTGCTTTTTGTTTTTCTTCAATAAAATTAATTGAATTACTTGTTAATAAGGAAGCTAATAGTTTTTTACCATTGGTTGTTGCAGTTCTATTGATATATTGAAAAAAAGAACCATTTCCGAACAAATCAATATCATTACTATAATAGTGCGTGGAATTTGTAAATTCTGTTCCTTCAGGAAGTGATTCAAAATGACCATTAAGAACATCAATTTCTAGTTGGTTGTTGTCTTTTTTAAGCTGAAGAATAGTACGTTTCTCTTTTACGTGCTGATGCTGTATAACTAAAACAGCAAAGAGTAAAACACCAATAAAACCAATTATAAAAGGTGTGTAGGTTTGATAGAAGGTTAAGTAAACTCCAAAAGAAAAACCTATAAAAACAAATAGCCTGAGTATTCTTATAAAGGTTATTTTACTATTTGTTTTTGAAAGTTGAACAGCTAAATCTTTCAGCTCTTTATTATAAAAATCTAGTGGTTGTTGCATTTTTAATTGAAAAGGATAAATGTACAGTATTACAACAAATATCTTTTAATAAAATCGTATTTTCGTTGTATGCCAACATCACTCGAACTTCAAATAAAAACACTACCAAATTCGCCAGGAGTTTATCAATATTTTGATAAAAATGATACGATTATTTATGTTGGAAAAGCTAAGAATTTAAAGAAACGAGTTTCGTCTTATTTTACTAAGAATCACGAGAATGGCAAAACACGAGTTTTAGTAAAAAAAATTGTTCGAATAGAACATGTGGTGGTTGATACAGAAACAGATGCATTACTTCTTGAAAATAATCTTATAAAAAAATACAAACCACGATATAATGTCTTGTTAAAAGATGATAAAACATATCCATGGATTTGTATTAAAAAAGAGCGATTTCCGCGTATATTTTCTACAAGAAGAGTTGTTAAAGATGGATCGGAGTATTTTGGGCCATACACCAATGTGCGAACGGTACACGCGTTGTTGGATTTAATTAAAGAGTTATACCCGCTACGTACTTGTAATTATGATTTGAGTCAAGAAAAGATTGATGCTGATAAGTATAAAGTTTGCTTAGAATATCATTTAGGTAATTGCAAAGGACCTTGTGAAGGATATCAAACAGAGGAGAGTTATTTAGAGGATATCAGAGCAATTAGAAACATCATTAAAGGGAATTTTAAAGAGAGTTTACAACAGTTTGAAAAAATAATGCTTGACTTTGCTGCTGACATGCGATTTGAAGAGGCACAAAAAATCAAAGAAAAGTTAGCATCTTTACAAAACTATCAAGCAAAATCAACAATAGTGAACCCATCAATTAATAATGTAGATGTGTTTTCTATTATTTCTGATGAATCGCATGGTTATGCAAACTTTTTCAAGATAATGAATGGTTCAATCGTGCAATCGTATACCACAGAGATTAAGAAAAAACTAGAAGAAACTGATAAGGAACTTCTTGAGTTATTTATTGTTGAAACTCGTCAGCGCTTTAATTCTTTATCACGAGAAATTTTTGTTCCGTTTAAGGTGAATGTGGGAAAAGATATCAAAGTCACGATACCAAAACTAGGAGACAAAAAGCGTATTGTAGAATTATCTGAACGAAATGCAAAGTTTTACCGTCAAGAACAGTTTAAGCAAATAAAGATTGTTGATCCTGATCGTCATGTAAAAAGAATCATGGCACAGATGCAAAAGGATTTACGATTAGGAAAAGAACCGCGACATATTGAATGTTTTGATAACTCGAACATACAAGGAACAAACCCTGTTGCTGCATGTGTAGTTTTTAAAGATGGAAAACCGAGTAAAAAAGACTATCGTCATTTTAATATCAAAACAGTTGAGGGACCCGATGACTTTGCTTCAATGGAAGAAGTTGTGTACAGGAGATATAAGCGATTATTAGATGAAGAACAGCCTTTACCACAGTTAATAGTGATTGATGGAGGTAAAGGACAGTTATCTTCCGCTTTAAAGAGTCTAGACGCTTTAGGTTTAAGAGGGAAAATAGCCATTATTGGTATTGCAAAAAGATTGGAGGAGATTTTTTACCCTGGAGACCCAGTTCCGTTATATTTAGATAAAAAATCAGAGACACTTAAAATTATCCAATATTTACGTAATGAAGCACACCGTTTTGGAATTACTTTTCATAGAAACAAACGAAGCAAAAGTGCTATACAATCAGAATTAGAACAAATTCCTGATATAGGTAAGCAAACTATTACTAATTTATTACGCAAGTTTAAGTCAGCAAAAAGAGTTAAGGAAGCTACTTTTGATGAGTTAAAAGAAGTAGTAGGCAATGCCAGAGCTCAAAAAATATACAAACATTATCAAAAAAAAGAAGAATGAAAAAGTTGCTAATTTTAATATTACTACCAGCACTCATGTTGGCACAAGATCAACCTAAGGTAGGTTTGGTGCTTAGTGGTGGTGGAGCAAAAGGAATTGCCCATATAGGCATCTTAAAAGAGATTGAAAAAGCTGGGGTTCAGATAGATTATATTGGAGGTACAAGTATGGGAGCCATTGTTGGTGGACTGTATGCTTCTGGATATACAGCAGATCAAATTGAAGAGACTGTTCTTAAAACAGACTTTATGGATTTACTACAGGATAAGGTTTCTAGAAGAGAAAAGCCCTTCTTTAGTAAAGCCCATGGAGAGAAATATGCTATTTCTTTACCCATAAAAAAAGGAAACTTAGGATTGCCTTTAGGTTTATCAAAAGGACAAAATGTACTTAATTTTCTAACAGAACTATTAGCTCCTGTTGATGAAATCACTGACTTCTCAAAACTTCCAATTCCTTTTTATTGTATAGGAACAAATATAGAAACAGGAGAAGAAGAGGTTTTAGAAAGCGGATCATTACCATTAGCTTTGAGAGCTAGTGCAGCGTTTCCTTCGCTCTTAAACCCAGTGGACATTGATGGGAAATTATTGGTTGATGGAGGAGTTGTAAACAATTTCCCTGTAGATGTAATGAAAAAGAAAGGAGTAGATATTGTTATAGGTGTGAGTGTGCAAGGAGAGTTGTTAAAAAGAGAAGAGCTAGTATCAATAGCATCACTTTTGTTGCAAATTATTAACTTTCAAATGTATAAAAAGTCCGATGAACAGGTTGAGTTATTGGATGTTTATATAAGGCCAAATGTAATTGATTATAGTGTGATATCTTTTGATGTAAAGAATGAGATTTTAGAGGAAGGTGAAAAAATAGCAAAAACATACAGGGTAGTTTTTGATAGTATAGCAAAAATGCAACCTGTTAAAAAACAAATCCCTAAAATTGAGCCTAAAGAAAAGAGGTTTTTGGTTGATAGAATTATTATAAAAGGAAATAAAAATTACACAAATAACTATATCTTAGGAAAACTACAATTAAGAGAAGGGGATAGTGTTTCTTATAAAGAGGTTTCTAAAAAAATTAACACATTAACAGCGTCAAAAAACTTTAAAAGAATTGACTATCACTTTGAAAAATCTTTTCAAGGGAAAAAACTAGAATTAACTGTTAAAGAAGAAAAAATACAATCGTATTTACGACTTGGGCTACATTATGATTTGTTGTATAAATCGGCAGTATTACTAAACTACAATCATAAAAAAATGCTTTTTCAAAACGATGAGTTTTCTTTAGATGTTGGTGTAGGAGACAAAATTAGATATAACGTAGAGTACTTTATAGATAATGGTTTATTACCAAGTTATGGTTTCAGGACAAGGTATAATGTGTTTAATAGTGATTTTATATATGATACGGGTCTTATAAATGGAAAATATAGAGACTTTTCTACTGCACTATATCTGCAAACAACATTTGATAAAAAATTTGCGATAGGTATAGGAGCTGAGCATAAAAATATTAATGCAAGTACAAAAAATATTTCCACCGAAGGAAAAGAAGACTTTTTTGATAATAGTAACTACGTAAACACTTTTGCTTTTTTAAAATTAGATACTTATAACAAAGAAATGTTCCCTAAAAAAGGCTTCTATGCAGACATAGGATTTAAATGGTTCTTATGGTCTGATAGAAATAGCAGGTTAGATGAATTAATAGAAAACAGCGAGCCTTTTCACCAGTTTTCTCAATTAGGAGGAACGTTAGGGTTTGCAACCACTTTTTATGATAAACTGACATTTCAGTATACTTCACAAGCAGGATATACATTAGGGAAAAAAACATTTGAAATATTTGATTATCATCTAGGAGGTTATAATCAAAACTATATTAATAATTTCATTCCAATGTATGGGTATGATACAGGTGGGTTAAATAATCAGTCTTATTTAAGATCTGAGTTTAATTTACGTTATGAAGTTTATAAAAAGCATTATGCAATGTTTATAGCTAACTACGCACGTGTAGAAGAGGATGTATTTGAGGACGGAGATTTATTTAAAGACACTAAATCTGGGTATGCTGTTGGATATAGTGTAGAGACTTTTTTAGGGCCTATAGAGTTAAAATATTCATGGTCGCCAGATCATTCAGACCACTATTGGTTATTTAACCTTGGTTTTTGGTTTTAGAGATAAAAAAATCCCGTATCATTTGATACGGGATTTTTATTTCATAATAAGATTGCCTTACTTACTTTTCTTATTTTTTTTTAAATAGAATTTATATTGTAGGTATTGGTAAGCATCTCTAGGTAATACTTTAATCCACTTTTTGTGTTGAACAAACCATTTAAAACGGATTGAATTAACGCCTTTTGTTAAATAAGCAGCTATAAACGGATGCACATTTAATGTGATTTCTTTATACTTTTTACCGCTGTTTAATATGCGTTCTAATTCGGCTTCTATTTTGTCTAATAACACAATAGGAGCTTCAACTTCCCCATTTTTATTTGGGTTTGGTTCGCGTGTTTTTATCTCTAATTCAGGTCGTACACGTTGTCTTGTAATTTGAACTAAACCAAACTTACTTGGAGGTAAAATTTTATGTTTAGTACGGTCTAAAGACATCGCATCTTTTAAATGTTGATATAACTTCTGTCTGTTTTCAGCAGATTTCATATCAATAAAGTCAACAACAATAATTCCGCCCATATCTCGTAACTGTAACTGACGAGCTATTTCACTGGCTGCAATTAAATTGACTTCTAAAGCAGTTTCTTCTTGGTTTAAGGATTTGTTAGATCGGTTACCACTATTTACATCTATAACATGTAAAGCTTCGGTATGTTCGATAACTAAATAAGCTCCTTTGCTCATTGAAACTGTTTTACCAAACGATGTTTTTATTTGTCGTTCAATACCATATTTTTCAAAAATAGGTACATCAGAACGATGGTGTCTTACAATGTTTTCCTTTTCAGGATATATTTCTTGTAAGTACTCTTTAATTTCAACCTTAAGGGTTTCATCGTTGGTTATTATACTTGTAAAAGAATCGTTCATAACATCTCTTAAGATAGAAGATGCTCTGTTTAACTCACTTAATATTTTTGTTGGAGTATTATTATTAGCTATGCGTTTGCACATGGTTTTCCAACGGTCAAGTGAGTTTTGTAAATCTTTGTCAAGTTCTGCTACCTTTTTACCTTCGGCAACAGTACGTAAAATAAGTCCAAACCCTTTGGGTCTGATACTTTTTGCTAATTTTTTTAAACGCTCCTTTTCTTTCGGATCTGCTATTTTTTGCGATACCGATATACGGTTAGAAAAAGGAACCAAAACTAAAAACCTACCTGCAATAGAAAGCTCCGAACTAATACGCGGACCTTTGGTAGATATAGGTTCTTTTACAATTTGTACTAATAAATTTTGACCTGATTTTAGTACGTCGTTAATACTCCCATCTTTGTTAATATCTTCTTCAAAGCGAAAGTTTTTTAAAGTGAATTCTTTGTAATTACCTGTGCTTACTTTCTTAATGAATTTATTTAAAGATTGTACTTGTGGACCTAAATCGTGGTAGTGTAAAAAACCATCTTTAGGGTATCCAACATTTACAAAAGCGGCATTTAAACCAGTCATTACTTTTCCTATTTTAGCAAGGAAAATATCACCGACTGAAAAATTATTGTCGCTAGTTTCTTTGTTTAACTCAATAAGTTTACCATCTCTTAGTAAGGCGAAATCAATATCAGAAGAATTGGAACGAATTATTAATTCTGTTTTCATTCTGAATATGGTTTTGTGCCAACGTAAAATTTACGAAGACGGATTAAAATTTGTAAACAGGTATATTGTTTATACCATTTTTAAGGTGTTAAAACCTTAATGTCAATGAACGTAACTTATAAAAGCAACGAAAAAGTAAGCTACTGCTTACTTTTTCTTATGACGATTTGCTCTTGCTCTTTTCTTTCTTTTGTGTGTAGAGATCTTAGCTCTCTTTCTTTTTTTACCACTTGGCATAGTTAAAATGTTTTGTAAAACCTTAAAGGTAAAGGTTTTGGGTTAATACTTTTTTAATTACTTTACAGCTACTTTTGTTTTTACCCCTTCAGTAAATACTTTTGAAGGCTTAAAAGCAGGTATGTTGTGTGCAGGAATCTTGATAGTTGTATTTTTAGAAATGTTTCTACCAGTTTTTTCTGCTCTAGTTTTAATAATGAAGCTACCAAAACCTCTTAAATATACATTATCACCATTCTCTAATGCATCTTTTACCTCTTCCATAAATGCTTCAACAGTCGCTAAAACATCCGCTTTTTCAATTCCGCTCTTATCTGAAATCTTAGATACGATATCTGCTTTTGTCATTATAAATATATTTTGTTTGTTTTCTTTTAAAAAATTGAGGGTGCAAATATATGATAATTAATCTATTCCGAAAAAAATAAGAATAAAAATATCTAAATTAAATATACTAATTTTGCGTTCACAATTTACATAAATGATTTTAGCTAAGCAACTAGTATACTGGTATTTACAAAATAAAAGAGATCTTCCTTGGAGAAAAACAAAGGATCCGTATCGTGTTTGGTTGAGTGAAATTATGTTGCAACAAACACGTGTAGCACAGGGTTTACCCTACTTTTTAAAGTTTACAGAAGCATTTCCAACAGTGTTTGATTTAGCCAAAGCAGATGAAAGTGAAGTGTTGAAGTTATGGCAGGGACTTGGTTATTATTCAAGAGCAAGAAACTTACATTTTACAGCTAAGTTTGTAGCAAACGAATTAAAAGGAGTATTTCCTAAAACATATAAAGAGTTGCTCAAATTAAAAGGGATAGGAGATTATACTGCATCAGCGATTGCTTCAATTTGTTATACTGAGCCAGTGGCTGTGGTTGATGGTAATGTTTATAGAGTTCTCTCGCGCTTTTTTGGTATAGATACACCAATTAATTCTACTAAAGGAATTAAAGAGTTCAAAGAATTAGCCCAAACTTTAATTGATACATCTCAACCAGGAGTATATAATCAAGCTATAATGGATTTTGGAGCATTACATTGCAAACCTCAAAACCCAATATGTAGTGAGTGCCCACTTGCGAATAGTTGTGTAGCTTTGGCAAAGAATAGGGTGAAAGAACTTCCTGTAAAAGAGAAAAAGATAAAGGTAAAAAAGCGATACTTTAATTACTTAGTTCCAATTACTAGAGAAAACAAAACTGTTTTAGAAGAAAGAAAAGGGAAAGGTATTTGGCAAGGTCTTTATCAGTTTCCTTTGATAGAAACACAAAAGATTACAAGTGAAGAAGAGTTGATAGAAAGTGAACAGTTTGTGAAACTTTTTCCAAATGAAACCACAATCTCTCTTTTTAATAAAGAAGATATTGTTCATAAATTATCACACCAACATTTAGTTACTAAGTTTTGGGTAGTAAAAACTACAGATGTAAACACAAGAACTATGGACTGGACAACTGTTAAAGAGCGTCCGGTACCAGTGTTAATTGATAAGTTTTTAGAGGAATATTTAAGCAAAGAATCTTAAAATTTGTATATTTGATTTTACACAAAACTATAATGCTATGGCAGGAACAATAAACAAGGTTATTTTAATAGGACACTTAGGAGATGAGGTTAAAATGCATTATTTTGAGGGAGGAAACTCAATAGGTCGTTTCCCTTTAGCAACTAATGAAACCTACACCAATCGCCAAACAGGAGAAAAAATAACAAATGTTGAATGGCATAATATAGTAGTGCGTAATAAGTTGGCTGAAATTTGTGAAAAATATTTAACCAAAGGAGATAGAGTGTATTGCGAAGGGCGTATAAAAACACGTCAGTATGAAGTTGATGGACAAAAAAGGTATACAACCGAAATTCATGTACAAGACATGACGTTTTTATCAACTAAAAAAGACCCAAACAATGCACAGTCAAATGTGGCGCCAACTCAAGGTAGCCCTAACCCTACACCACCGAGTGTAACTAATGAAGAAGATGATGATTTACCATTTTAGTTTAATTAAATTTTAAAAATTGGACCCAGAACCCGAACCTTTACTTTTAGTATTATCAAGTTTTGATTGGTTGACTGCTATCAACTGTTTGTTGTTACTTTTATTATTGATTTGTTCTGCATTAGTTTCAGGAACTGAAGTTGCTTTCTTTTCAATTTCACAAACAGAATTAGATGAGTTATCAGCAAACTCAAAAGAAGAAAACACCGTAGTAAAACTACTTCAAGACCCTAAAAAGTTATTAGGAACCATTTTAATAACAAATAACTTTATTAATATTCTTATTGTATTGCTCTTTGCAAGCATTGGTAAGGTGTTATTCTCAGGGTTAGATTATGAATTGGACTTTTATTTTTTCAATGTATCTGTACTTTTTTTAATAGAAATAGTACTCATTACTTTTTTAATTTTATTGTTTGGTGAAGTGTTGCCTAAAGTATACGCTAGCAGAAAATCATTACAGTTTGCTGAGTTTATGGCAAAACCTATTCAAGCATTAAATACTTTACTTACGCCATTAAGTTTGCCGCTTATCAAATTAACAAGTGTTGTTGAAAATAAGCTTGGTAATAAGAATAATAACCTTTCTGTAGAGCGTTTGTCACAAGCGTTGGAGTTAACATCAGATGACGCAACGACTAAAGAAGAGCAAAAAATTTTAGAAGGAATTGTAAGTTTTGGTAATACTGAAACTGTACAAATTATGAAACCTCGAACAGATGTGTGTGCATTATCAGATGATACTAGTTACGAAGAGGTGTTGCAAACTATTTTAAAGAATGGGTATTCCAGAAATCCGGTATATCATGAAAGTATTGATAATATTACCGGAGTTCTATATGCTAAAGATTTATTAGAGCACTTAAATAAGAAAACATTAAAGTGGCAAAAATTGTTACGAGAGCCATTTTTTGTTCCAGAAAACAAAAAATTAGATGATTTGCTGATAGAGTTTCAAGAAAAGAAAAAACACTTAGCAATTGTAGTTGATGAGTATGGAGGTACTAGTGGAATTGTAACATTAGAGGATGTAATAGAAGAAATTGTAGGTGATATAAATGATGAATTTGACGATGAAGACCTAACTTATTCGAAACTTGATGAAAATAATTATATTTTTGATGGAAAAATAACCATAAAAGATTTTTGCCGAGTCTTGGAAGATGAAGATGAGGAAAAGTTTGAAGAGGCTAAAGGAGAAAGTGAAACTATAGCAGGTTTTATTTTAGAGGTCTCAGGAAAATTCCCTAAAAAAGGTGAAAAAATAAACTTCAGTAATTATACGTTTACTATTGAAGCGTTGGCTAAAAAACGTATAAAACAAGTAAAAGTTACCCGAAATGCGTAAACTCTTTTTGCTGACATCAGCAATATTTTTAATAAGTTGTGGTGAGGAAACCTTGCCTAAGCCTAAAGGATATTTAAGTTTAGAATATCCTGATAAAAATTATAAAAAAGAAAATTTAAACAAACCATATACGTTTGAAATAGCTCAAATGGCACAAGCTAAAGATTTGCCGAAAAACTGGATAAAAGTTGAGTACCCAAGTTTAAAAGCCTCGGTAGATATTACGTATCGTCCTATTGAAGGAAATTTAAGAGAGTTACTAATTGAATCTGAAAAGCTAGTATTTGAACATGCTATTAAAGCAGATCAAATTACTGCTCCAGTAGAATATGCGAATCCAAATACAAAAGTTTACGGGAGCTTATATCAAATTTTAGGTAATGCTGCTTCACAAGTGCAGTTTCATGCAACAGATAGCTCTAAACACTTTTTAAAAGGGTCATTGTTTTTTTATACTAAGCCAAATTACGATTCTATTTTACCAGCAGTTGAATACATCAAAAAAGATATGATTCATATGATGGAAACGTTGGAGTGGAAAAATTAATGAGGTAAAATTTTTATGTTAGGTAGTAGTAGGTACATGCTTTTGGTAAGTATTGGAGGTTTCCTTTGGTGGGTTTTTGTAAAACTATGTAAAACTGAATTATCAAATGAAATGTCAGAAAAAAAGAAGGAAAGAAATATACTCTTTTTTTGTTTTTTTATAGTTGTTGTGTCAGCATTAAATATATTTTTCACGGAATAAATATTATTTAACTTCTCCTACTTTGCAACCACAAATAAAACTGTAATCCGAATAAAACAGCACCCGATAATAAGTGTACAGCTTGTGTTCCTAAAGGAAACTCAGCATAGTACATTAAAATACCTGTTATGGTTTCTAAAAAGATTAAGAGTACAATCCAGTTTACCAGTTTGTAGCCTAAATTCTTTATTTGATTTAAATAAAATAACCCAAGGTTTACCAATACAATAGCTATAGTAAATGAACGATGGATGTAGAATTTTATATTTGGATCCATCAAGCTATAATGTTTGTTTTCAAATCCATGTAGTTTTACTTGCTCGTCAATAAATTGGCGTACCTGAGTTCCTAAAGCAATTTGAATTAGTGAAAATACAGCTGAAAGAATTACTAACTTACTAAATAATGAATTGTATTTGTATGATGTTTTCTTTCGATCGGAAACGATGTAAAGCAACCATAATAACAAAGCAACAATAACTAAACCACCAACCATGTGAATGGTGATAATTGTTGGTTTTAGGTTTGAATCTACTACGGTTTTACCAAGCCACGCCTCAAATAACATCAAAAAGAAAGCTCCGAATGATAAAAGAGTTATTTGTTTGTTTTCTTTCCAAAACTTAACAGAAACAAAAATTAAAAACAAAAAAGGAATTCCTGCCAAAGCAGAACTTAATCGGTTAATATACTCTGTCCAAGTATGAAACTTATTAAATTTAGCATAGTCATGTTTGGTGTATTTTTTCCAGTTATTAGCGTTAAAATCTTGTGTGGTTTTTATATCATGTTCAGCAACAAATAAAGCTTCATTTTTTACGATAATCATCCCTTTTTTATACTCAGAATTAGGTTGCCAAGTAATTTGCTCTTCAGAAGTTGGTGGAATATAATATCCAAAACATTTTGGCCAGTCAGGACAACCCATTCCTGAACCTGTCATACGAACAACAGAACCAGCTAAAAAAATAACATATACAGCAATCAACGAGATTTTTACAATGAGAGGAAAATGTTTCTTCATCTGATGAAAAGTTTTAGCAAAGATACTTAAAAGCCATAAAAAAAGCTCCTAATTTAGGAGCTTTCGATATTGTTTGAATTAGCAATTATGCTTTTTTTGTTTCAGCACAACATGCCATAGTGCAATCTTCTTTACAGGCAGCTTTTTCAGTTTCTGCTTTAGTGCAACATTCTTTTTCGCAAGTAGCCTTTTCTGCTTCTGTTTTGTCTGCGCAACACTTCATGTTGCATGCTTTTTTATCAGCATCTTTTTTTGCTGTTTCAGAAGCTTTATACATATCACCGCTACCTATTCCTTCAACAAAAGCAATTAAATCTGCTTTATTAGTTTTATTTGCATCATATTTAATAGTTGCAATACTATCATTAAAAACAACGTTTGCTTCTAAAACACCTTCTTTTTTACTTAAATCAGATGCTATTTTTCTAGCACAACCTATTTCGCAAGTCATTCCTGAAATACTTAAAGAAAGCTCTTTAGCATCAGCAACTATCTCTGTTTTTTGCTCTTGAGTTGCCTCCTCTTTTTTAACTTCATTTTTACATCCGACAGCTAAAAAGCTAACAAAAGCCAATGCAAATAGTATTTTCTGAATTTTCATCATTTTTATTTATTGAGTTATTCAGCAAATTTATCAATAAAATCAAAATTAAAAATAGAAATAAACGACTTTTGTGCTTAAATTAATTGAGAATGAATAGTCAACAACAAAAATGGTTGTTTTTAATAGTGCTTTCACTAGTTTGGGGAAGCTCTTTTATTTTAATGAAAAAGGCATTAATAGGGTTAAGTCCAGTCCAAGTAGGAGCTTTACGTATGCTAATTACAGCAGCTTTTTTGTTATTGGTTGGGTTTAAGAGTTTAAAGAGGATAGAAAAGAGACATTGGAAGTATGTTGCTTACACAGCAGTTTTAGGTACTTTTTTTCCTGCGTTTTTATTTGCCTTTGCTGTAAGTAAAATAGACAGTTCTATACCAGCTATTTTAAACTCGTTAACGCCTTTTAATACGTTTATTTTTGGGGCGTTGGTATTTGGGTTCACTTTTAAAAGAAAACAGTTTTACGGAGTTTTAATTGGGTTGACAGGAACTTTAATTCTTATTTTGAAAGGAGCCGAGTTAAATCCGAATCAAAATTATTGGTATGCTGTTTTAATACTAATAGCTTCAATAGGGTACGCTTTTAATGTAAATATGATTAAAAAATATTTAGATGATTTAGATGCATTGGCAATTACAACCGGAAACTTTTTGTTATTGATAATACCAGCGTTTGTAGTTTTGATGGTTTCTGGGTTCTTTTCAACTTTTGAAGTAACAGCAGAAACTACTTCAGCATTAGGCTATATTACAATTTTAGCCGTAGTGGGAACAGGAATAGCAAAAGTGTTGTTTAATAAAATGGTGCATTTATCATCTCCTGTTTTTGCAGCTTCTGTAACGTATTTAATCCCTGCTGTTGCTGTAATGTGGGGAATTATAGATGGAGAAAAATTAAGCTTAATTCAGTTGTTAGCTGGAGGAATTATTCTGTTTGGAGTTTGGTTAGTAAATAAAGCAAGATAATTTTAAAAATTACTTAAAATAAAAAGAGCCAAAATATTGCATTTTGGCTCTTTTAGTTTTTATAAACGTAAGTTTAATATCTATTTAAAATCAGCATCAGAAACACCTTCGTTAATTTTGATTTCTTTTGTAATGAACTCAAAAGTCATTGGTCCATTCTTTTGAATCATTTTATGAGGGAATTTAATTCCATTTACCTCTTTGTAATCTGAAAAAACAACAGGTACTTTCATTTCTCCTTGTGGTCCTTTAGCGGTTTTTACCTCTTTAACCTTTAGCCCTGAGTTTACATCGTAAAAGATTTCTTTTTTACCATGTTTAATCACATAGGCATTGTTTCCATCTATAGGCTCAATTCTATCTAAAGTTCCAGCTTTATAAGCTTTGTCAGCAAAAGGAGCAGCAGTATTTTTAACCTCTTCTAATTCATCACCTGTCATTTCTTTTTTCTGACCATTTACTTCTTGATATCCATTAGTTCCATCAAAAATTACCTTTTGCATCACATTGCCCATCATAGAAACGATTACTGCAGATTTATTTGGAGCAGCATTTTTTTGAACTAAACTTAACTGCATTCCTTGAACTTCAGCATTTGATGTAGTCATTATAGAGTTTACACTTGCTACTTTCTCTTTTCCTCCAATGGCTTCGAAATAACTATCTACTACGCTAGAAGCTGTAACACCGTTAGGGATAGGTAAACTCATTGCTGGTTTTTCAGCTGGATTTCCGTTTTTGTCAAAATAGTTGATTTTGTAGTCAGCTGTTTTTTCTAAATTCTTTAAAACATCAATTCCTTTACCTGTAATGATAATACGAGCTTTATCTCCTTTGAAGTACTTAATTGCAGCATTTTGAACATCGTTTAATGTTACAGCATTTATATTTTTTAAGTAGTTCTTGTAGTAATCAGCAGGTAAGTCGTTCGTTAAAATATTTAAAGCATATGAAGCTACTGTTTGAGGCTTCTCAACGTTACGAACAAAGTTTCCAATGTATTTAGCTTTTGCTATATCTAACTCTTCTTGAGTTGCTTTTTGGTAACGAATTTTGTTGATTTCTTTCATCGCTTCAACCATAGCACTATCAGTAACCATGTTTCTTACAGATGCAGTTGTTTTAAAACGAGAAGCATATCTACTTGATCCGATTCCTGAATAAGCTCCATAAGTGTACCCTTTATCTTCACGAAGGTTTTTGTATAACCTACCAGTACCGCCTCCACCAAGAATTTGGTTAGCTAATAAAGCAGCATAGTAATCCTTATCGTTCATCTTTAAATCTACTGCGTTAATGATAGATAATTCAGACTGAACAGCATTTGGCATATCAATAAAATTGATTTCTGTAGTTGAAGGATTTTCAACTTTTGGTAATTTTTGAGCAACTAAATCGCCTTTTTTCCAAGTTCCAAATAAGTCTTTAACTTGTGATTTAATTTCGTTAAAGTTTACATCACCAATTATAATTAAATAGGCATTGTTTGGTTTATACGTTTTGTTGTATAAATCTTTAACATCTTGTAACGTAACGTTTTTTAAGGTTTCTTCAGAGGTAAACTCACCAAAAGGATGGTTTTTACCATACGTCAAAGCGTTTTCAACTCTACTAGCGATAGCTTTAACACTCTTAGCACTGTTTTTAATTCCGTCAAGAGATTGTTTCATTTGTTTATCAAACTCTTCTTGAGTAAATACAGGGTTAAAAGCAGCATCAGCCATTAATCCTAATACTTTTGGAAAGTATTTAGATAATGAACTTGCTCTTGCTCCTTCATTCCAAAAAGAGATATTAGCTCCTAAAAAGTCAACTTCTTCATCAAACTTTGCTTTTGGAGTATTTGTTGATCCTGTTCCAAGCATCCCACTTAATAATCCTTCAACCCCTTTTTTATTTCCAAAAGACATTGGTGGATTATCAATAGTTAATGTAGCAGATACTCTTGGTAATTTATGATTTTCAACCACTAAAACTTGCAATCCGTTAGGTAAAGCAAACTTTTTAGGACTTCCTAAGTTAATTTTAGGAGCTGGACCTGGTTTTGGCTGTTGGGTTCTATCAATCTGCGCTGAAACAGTTAATGATAGAAATAATATTGTGACAATTGAAAATATTTTCGTTTTCATTAAAATTCAGTTTAGATGATTATTTCTTTTTTGGTAAATATTCGATAACAACACGACGATTTTTAGCTAAGTATTTTTTAGCAACGTCTCTAATTTCTTCTTTTGTAATAGAGTTGATAACCTCTAACTCTTTGTTAATTTGGTTAGTGTTTCCAACTAACATATAATTTCTTGCTAATGAATTAGCAATACCTTGTACACTAGAGTTTGAAGCAACAAACTGGTTCTCAAATTTGTTACGAACTTTTTGTAAATCTCTGTCAGAAATTAATTCAGTTTGTAATTTCTCAATTTCTTCATCCATTTCTTTAATTAAATCATCTAAAGATGTTTTTCCTAAAGGAATAGCTCCAATATTGTAAACACTGTAGTCTTCTAGGTTACGAGCAAAAGAAAATACTTGTAGTGCTTTTTTCTTATCGTCAACTAATTTTTTATATAATCTAGAGCTTTTTCCGTTGCTTAAAATAGTTGAGATAACATCTAACACCTTTGAGTCTCTTTCTTTCATTGAAGGAGTTTTGTGTGCTAATAAAATAGCAGGTAACTGGATATTAGAATCGTATTCTTTTACACGTTTTTCTTGAGTCCTTTCTGGCTCTACTACTTTGTCTCTTTTTGGAAGTGTTCTTGCAGGAATTGGTTCAAAATAATCTTTAATTAACTTTTTAGTAGAAGCTTTTTCAAAATCACCAGCTACTACTAACACAGCATTGTTTGGCATATACCATTTGTTATAAAAATCCTGAAACTCGCTTAGTTTAGCGGCGTCTAAATCTTTAATATAACCAATCATAGGCCTACCATAGTTGTGCTTGTCAAAAATATGACTGTATACATCTCCGTATATAATTTTTCCATAAGGAGCATTATCCATACGTTGACGCTTCTCTTCTTTAACTACTTCATTTTGAGTGTCAACAGCTTTTTGGTCGATAATTGGGTGTAATAATCGTTCTGATTCCATCCATAAACCTAGCTGTAAGTTGTTCGAAGGAAATGTTTCGTAGTAATAGGTTCTATCCCAGTTAGTGTTAGCATTACCTGTTCCTCCATTGGCAGCTTCAATTTTATTCCATTCACCACGGCCAATGTTTTTAGTTCCGGTAAATAACAAGTGCTCATAAAAATGCGCCATTCCTGTTTTACCATCCTCTTCATCCTTTGATCCTACATGGTACATTACTCCAACAGTAACAACAGGAGCAGAATTGTCTTGATGCAAAATAACGTGCATTCCGTTGCTTAAATCGTACTCTTCAAACTCAACTTTTTGTGCATTAGCCGATAAGCCTAACAACAAAGCTGAAGCTAGAGTGATAACTCTTTTTCTCATTGATTGAAATTTAATTTTTAATGATTTTCGTGTATTTGACGTGAAATTAGAGCATTTGTTACAGTTGAAATAATAAAAACGAGCCTTTTTTATGCTAAAAGAGTAATTTTCTGAGTAATACATTTTTTTTTGAAGTAAAAAATGTATATTTGCACCCGCATTTTTATTTAAGAAAGTGTGAATAAAGTATAAACGCAAAACAAATAGTATGTACGCAATCGTAGAGATAGCAGGGCAGCAATTTAAAGTAGCAAAAGACCAAAAAGTATACGTACACCGTTTACAAGAGGCTGAAGGATCAAAAGTAACTTTTGATAATGTAATGCTTATTGAAGATAAAGGAAACGTAACTATTGGCGCCCCAGCTATAGAAGGTGCAGGAGTAACTGCAAAAATTTTAGGTCACTTAAAAGGTGATAAAGTAATCGTTTTCAAGAAGAAAAGAAGAAAAGGTTACAAAAAGAAAAATGGACACAGACAGTATTTAACTGAAATCCAAATCGAAGGAATTTCTGCATCAGGAGTTAAAAAGGCAGCTGCTAAAAAAGAAGCTCCTAAAGCTGAAGCAAAAGAAGAATCGAAGGATTTAAGTTCAATGACTGTAGCAGAATTAAAAGCTTTAGCTAAAGAAAAAGGTATTTCAGGATATACTTCTTTAAAGAAAGCAGAATTAATTGAAGCATTAAGTAAATAATTAACTTTAAAAACTTACAAAGATGGCTCATAAGAAAGGTGTCGGTAGTTCGAAGAACGGTCGTGAATCAGAATCGAAACGATTAGGAGTAAAGATTTTTGGAGGACAAGCTGCTATTGCAGGTAACATTATTGTTCGTCAAAGAGGAACTCAACACAACCCAGGTGAAAATGTTTACATGGGTAAAGATCATACTTTACATGCTAAGGTTGATGGTGTTGTGAAATTCCAAAAGAAAAGAGATAATAAATCATATGTTTCTGTAACTCCATTCGAGGCTTAAGAAACTAATTGATTAGGATAAAATAAAAGCTCAACTAAATTTAGTTGAGCTTTTTTTGTGTATATAAATAAACGAACATAAAAATTTATATATAAAAAAACACCACTTTAAAGTGGTGTTTCATAACTTAATATCATTATTGATTAATCCCCCAATTTATCAATATGATTCCCCTTGTGTATTACACTGCAAATATCATATAAAAGAACATTTATTAATGTAAAGGATGTATAAATGGTGTGCTTTTTTGTGTAAATGGTAAAAAAAATATGTTTATAACATAGTTTTGAACTGGTTTTTTGCTAAAATCGTATTAGTTACATTTTATTTTTAAAATATTATCTGTTACATTTGATATAAATGTACATGAGATGTTAAGAGCAGTTATAGTTGATGATGAACCAAAAGCAATACAAGGACTTTCCTGGGAACTATCAAGCTTTGGGAATGATATAGAAATCATAGAAACATTCACGGTTGCGGAAAAAGCAATTAAGTTTATAAATGAGAATAGTATTGATTGCCTTTTTTTAGATATTGAAATGCCTACGATGGATGGTTTCCAATTGTTAGAAAAAATAGAAAATAAAGATTTTGCTATAATCATTACAACAGCATATAATGAGTATGCAATAAAGGCACTAAAGAATCAGGCAATAGACTATTTGCTTAAACCTATTGATTCTGATGATTTAGAGGAAACGATAAGTAGAGTTAAGCAACATTATAAAAAGAATAATAATACCGAAAAGGTTGAAAAAATACTATCAAGTTTTAACGAGAAGTTTAATAGAAGAAAAATAACTATTAATACCGATGGTAAACTTGTCTTTTTGTCTCAAGATGAAATTTTGTTTGTAGAGTCAGATGGTAATTATTCAACAATTTATACTACTGGAGCGAATAAGAAAATTGTGGTTACAAAAAAACTAAAAGAGATAAACTTACTACTTCCAGAAGACCATTTTTTTAGAATACATAATTCATTTATAATTAACTTGAATAAAATAAAAGAGTTTTTAAAATCAGATGGTTATGTTGTACTAGAAAATAACCATAAAATTCCTGTTTCCAGACAAAGAAAGTCGGATTTCTTAGAAAAATTTTAAATGAAGAAATTAATAATAATCACCTTTTTATTTTCTGTAGTACTTTCTTGTTTTTCACAAGAAGAAGAGAGAAGTATAGATAGTTTAATACAGCAAGCAATAGAAAAAAAGATAGATGATTATTATGATTTATATCGTTTTTTTCAACGTGAACGATTTAATAAACAAGACATAGATTTTCTTTTAAAAGAGAGTCAGCAAAAAGAATACAGATTAGGAGAGGTGTATGCTTATAATTTGTTAGGAAGACACTATAGAAATAACTCTTTTTTTGATAGTTCAATAGAGAATTATATGAAAGCTCTTGAGTTATCAAGAGAAATAGAAGATGTCAATGCAGAAATTGTTACACTAAATCAAATAGGAGTAGTATATAGAAGGCAAGATAAGATTAGAAATGCCTTGAATTATCATCAAATGGCACTCGAATTAGCTGATAAGATTGATATACCTGATATTGATACTAAAATAAGTATAAGTATATCAAACAATAGTATTGGTAATATTTACTTGGCTCTTAAGCAGTACCAACTAGCATTAGAAAAGTTTAAAAAAGCAATTTTAATTCAAGAAAAAACTGAAGATAAAAGAGGTTTAGCAATTAACCATCAAAACATGGGGCTTGCTTTTCAAAATCTGGGAGATATTGATGCTGCGTTAGAGCATTACAACAAATCTTTACAATATAACATAGAGAATAATTCAAGTATAGGAAAAGTTATTTGTCATAACAGTATTAGTAATGTTTTATTGCTACAAGGAAAATATGATGAAGCTTACAAATATATAAGTGAAGTAGTTCCTATTTCAGAAAAAATAGGAAATCAGTATTATACATCCGATGTATATATTACGTTTGGTAACGTACAATTAAAGTTAGATAGTTTAGACAAAGCAAAAACATATTTAGAAAAAGGTTTAGAGGTTGCCAATAAACATAAAATTCCTTCAGGAGTTAATCAATCTAACTTGTACTTGTCTGAGCTATATGAGAAAAAAAAGGATTACGAAAAAGCATATAGTTTTTATAAGAAAGCTATCGAAGGAGAACGTAAAACATTTAATGATAAAAATATACTATACGTAAACAACCTTATCAATAAATATGATAATGAGGTAAGTAGAAATAAAATAAAGAACTTAGCAAAAGAGAATGAGATAGCGAAGCTAAAACTATTACGAAACAGAAATGTTTTAATTATAGCATTAGTTTCTATAGCATTGTTAGGAGTGTTGCTGTATTCTATGTATAGACAAAGATTGTTAAATAATGACAAAAAAATATTAATGCTAGAACAGGAGGCTTTGAGAATTCAAATGAATCCACACTTTGTATTCAATGCATTAAACTCTATCAAGCTGTATGTTATAAATAACGAACAGAAGAATGCGGTATATTACCTAAATAAATTTTCAAAACTAATTCGAAGTATTTTAGAATCTTCATCTGTAAAAGAAGTAACGTTGAGTGAAGAACTAAAAACAATGAACTTATACATGAGTATAGAGAACATTCGATTATCAAATGAAGTTAACTATATAGAAAATATAGATTCAAACGTAAATATAGAAAGGATAAAAGTTCCGCCATTAATATTACAACCCTTTTTAGAAAACTCTATTTGGCATGGACTATCATCTAAGAAAGGAAAAAAAGAAGTTTCGTTGTCGGTTACAAAAATATCAGATGAATTTATACAAATTGATATTGTAGATAATGGAATTGGTAGGGATGCTGCTATGAAAATTAGAAAAAATAAATCGTTGAATCGTAGGTCTATAGGTATAGATTTAACTAAAGAACGATTACGAAACTTTGCAAATGAGTATGCAAATAATTATTCATTAATTTATACAGATATAATTGATGAAGAAGGAAATCCGAAAGGAACCAAAGTTTCGTTGAAAATACCAATACTTTAAAAATCAAATCGTAACTGTACCCAAACAGGTTCAGTTTTCTCAGTATTTAAATTACTAAAAGAAATCCCTAATAACCTAACAGAGTTATTAAGTGTATCTTGGTATAACAGCTCTTTTACTATAGGGTAGAACTCTTTTTTTAATTGTAGGTAATGGTTGGTGGTTTTACTACGTGTTTGTTGCGTAAAATCGCTGTATTTAATTTTTAAGGTCACTGTCTTTCCTTTGGTGTTTGATTTTTTCATGCGACGTTCCAACTCGTCAGCAATTTTATCAAGACGCTCTAACATAAAAACCTCTGAAGATAGATTTTCTCTAAAAGTAGTTTCGGCAGCGATTGATTTTCTAATTCGATTAGGTTTTACTGCTGAATTATGAATGCCTCTAACAATATGGTAATAATGTACTCCAGACTTTCCAAATAATTTAGAAAGCTCTTCTAATGATTTTTGTTTTAAATCTAATCCGGTAAAAATACCAAGGTTATGCATTTTTGCAGCGGTAACTTTACCTACTCCATAAAACTTATTCACAGGAAGTTGCTCTAAAAATTCAAGAACCTCTTCTGGATTGATAGTTTTTTGTCCATTAGGTTTATTAATGTCTGAAGCTACTTTGGCAATAAATTTATTGATAGAAATTCCTGCGGATGCTCGTAACTCTAGTTCATCCCAAATTCGCTGACGAATTTCTTGGGCAATCATACTAGCTGACGGATTCCCCTTTTTATTTTCAGTAACATCTAAGTAGGCTTCGTCCAACGATAAAGGTTCTACCAAATCGGTATAATCGTAAAAAATCTTTCTAATTTTAGATGAAATTTCTTTGTAGCGATCAAACCTTGGAGGTACGAATATAATATGTGGGCACTTTTGTTTTGCCAAAACACCACTCATGGCAGAACGTACTCCAAACTTTCGAGCTTCGTAACTAGCAGCAGAAACCACACCTCGAACTTCGCTACCACCAACAGCAACTGGTTTTCCTCTTAATTCAGGATTATCCAATTGCTCAACAGAAGCATAGAAGGCATCCATATCTACATGAATAATTTTACGAAAAGGAGGCTGTAATTCCATCAATACAATCTAAATAGATTTAGATAGGTTTGTTAAAACATTTATAGTTTTTGTTTCATCTTTCTTGTCAACAAAAATATGATCATGATAAAAACCTGCAACAACATTACAGCTAATATCATGTTTAGCAAGTTCAGAAGAAAAAGCAGCTGTTAAACCAACTGCATCTAAAGCAGAGTGAATTTTTAAGGTAATCCAAGATGCTATAAAACTGTAAGCCAATTCTAAATTATCTGCAACCTTCTTTTCAAGAATTAAAGTGATTCCTTCTGCTTCTTTGAACTGACCAACTATATCTTCTTTATTAATGTTGGGTATATCTTTTACAGTAGTAAAAACATACTCTCCTTTATTTACAAAAGGCTTCATTTCTCTGATAAGTACGGATAAATTTTTTTCTCCAGTCATGGTGCTTATTTTAGATAAAAGTACATTTTTTTAAAATAACAAAAGCCCTCATAAGAGAGCTTTCATTAGTTTTGATTTTTTCTGACAGGAAGTAGTTTTTGTTAAAATTACACTTGTTTTACTTCAATAATTTTAACAGGACACGCCTTTTTTGCTTCATAAGAAGCTTCAAAAATACTATCATCGTGTGATTTTATGGTAAAGAAACCTTTCTTTTCTGTAGAATGTAATAAAACAGATTTTCCATCCTTTTTCGACATTTGAAATTGTGCTGGAGCTAACTCCACGCAATAATTACAACCAATACATTTGTTTCTTTGTAGCGTAATTACGACCATTAGTTTTTAGCAAATTCGGTTTTTACAATTTTGTATAATTTATCTGATGGACGAATCCTGAAATCTAGTTTCATAGTAACTTCATCTCCTTTGGTAGCGGTTTGCGCTTCTTTATCGTTTACAAACATGCTTTTTAATTCCATTTCCTGAGCACCTGTGGTGGGTCCTGTAATTAAAATAGTATCGCCAATTGCTAAATCGTAGGCTTCAATTTTAAACTCTCCAACTTCTGCTTTTGGAAAATAGTGCATTCCTTTTCCTAAGTACACTTTCTTTTGAGTAGCATGCGAACCAGGTTCTTTACTCCACTCTCCTAATTTCTGACCTAAATAATATCCATTCCAAAAACCACGATTATATACTTTTTCAAGTTCTTGCATCCAGCTAATTACTTTCTCTTTGTCGTAAGTTCCATTATATAAACTGTCAATAGCATCACGATAACACTTGATAACTTTGGCAACATATTCTGGTGCGCGACCGCGTCCTTCAATCTTCAACACTTTAATTCCAGCATCCGCAATTTGATCTAAAAAATCGATGGTACATAAATCTTTAGGAGACATGATGTACTCATTGTCTAATTCCATTTCAAAACCAGATTCCTGATCAATTACCGTATATTTTTTACGACAATTTTGTTTACAGGCTCCTCTGTTTGCAGATGAATTATGCGAGTGTAAACTCATATAGCATTTTCCGGAAACGGCCATACATAAAGCACCGTGACCAAAAATTTCAATTTCTAACAAACGACCAGATGGTCCTTTGATTTCTTCTTTTTCAATTTGCTCAGTAATCTTTTTTACCTGACGTAAACTCAACTCCCTACTCAATACTACGGTATCAGCAAACATGGCATAAAACTTAACCGTTTCGATGTTGGTAATATTAATTTGCGTAGAAATATGTACTTCCATACCCTCTGCTCTTGCCATGGCAATTACAGCTTGATCCATTGCAATCACAGCAGTAATGTTCGCTTCTTTAGCTCTTTTGATTAAGGTTTTTACAATAGATAAATCATGATCGTACACAATTGTATTTAAGGTTAAATACGTACGAACATTTTTTTCAGAACACCTACGAGAGATTTCTTCTAAATCATCTAGGGTAAAATTAATAGATGCTCGAGCACGCATATTTAATTGCTCTACACCAAAATATATTGAATCACATCCGTTATCTAAAGCTGCCTGTAACGATTCAAAATTACCAGCAGGAGCCATTAACTCAATCTTTTGCATTACTTTTTAAATTTTAAAGCTTCTGAACGTCCTTTTTTAAATATTTTATTGCTTGCGTGTTTTCCTTTACGCAATTCTTTTTGTTCTTCGTAGGGTAAATGAATGATGTCTTGGCATTCAGGAGAACAAGTGTTTTCCATTTTTTCAGCACAGTCATCACATTGAATGAATAATAAGTGACAACCTTCGTTAGCACAGTTGGTATGTGTGTCACAAGGTTTTCCACATTGATGACAATTGGCAATTACATCATCAGAAATTTTTTCAGCTCTTCGGTGGTCAAAAACAAAATTCTTTCCTAAAAACTTGTTTTCTAAACCTTCATCTTTTACCTGACGGGTATATTCAATAATTCCTCCTTCAAGTTGGAAAACATTTTTAAAACCTTTGTGTTTGTAATAGGCAGAAGCTTTTTCACATCGAATTCCACCTGTACAATACATTAATAAGTTTTTATCTTCTTTATGGTCTTTTAAATCTTCTTCAATAATATCTAATGAATCTCTAAACGTATCAACATCTGGAGTTACTGCACCATCAAAATGTCCAATTTCACTTTCGTAATGGTTACGCATATCTACACAAACCGTATTCGGATTTGCTAGCATTTCATTAAATTCTTTTGCATTTAAATGTACTCCTTTGTCGGTAACATCAAAAGTGTCGTCATTTAATCCGTCAGCAACAATTTTGTTACGAACTTTTACTTTTAGTTTTAAAAACGATTTATTATCGTGCTCAATAGCTACGTTTAAACGAATTCCATTTAAAAAAGAAATACTATCTAGTTGTTTTTTTAAAGCTAGAAAGTTTTCTGAGGGAACAGATATTTGAGCGTTGATTCCTTCGTATGAAACATATGTTCTTCCTAAAACATCTAGTTCATTCCATTCAAGGAATAATTTATTTCTAAATAAAGTTGGATTTTCTATCTTATGATATTGATAGAATGAGATAGTAATACGGTCTTTACCCGCGTCGTCAATTAATTTAGCGCGTTCTTCTGCGCTTAACTTGTTGTACAGTTGCATGCTATACTTTTTTAAGTTAAACAAATATGTTGTGGTTTTTCTAGAAAACCGGTGCAAATGTACTGATTTTTTGAGTTTTACTGTTTAAAACAATACGATTTAAGCCTAAATGGTATATTTTTTAAATTTTAACGTATTTTTTCTAACAAAAGAGATACAACCAATTTGTTTTTTTTAAACCTTTGTAGCATACAAACAATAAATTTTATACTCAAAAATCAAAAAAATGAGAGTAGCAGTGGTAGGAGCTACCGGAATGGTAGGTAATGTAATGTTACAAGTATTGGCAGAACGTAATTTTCCAGTAACAGAATTAATTCCTGTTGCGTCAGAACGTTCAGTAGGAAATCAAATTGAATTTCAAGGAACAAATTATACAGTAGTAGGTTTAGAAACTGCAGTAGCTATGCAACCAGATATTGCATTGTTTTCAGCTGGAGGAGATACCTCTTTAGAATGGGCTCCTAAATTTGCTGAGGCTGGGACAACCGTAATTGATAATTCATCGGCTTGGAGAATGGATCCAACGAAGAAGTTGGTAGTTCCAGAGATTAATGGAGATGTGTTAACGAGCGAAGATAAAATTATAGCAAACCCAAACTGTTCTACTATTCAATTAGTAATGGCATTGGCTCCGTTACACAAAGAGTATAAAATGAAACGTGTGGTAATTTCAACCTATCAATCTGTTTCTGGAACAGGTGTTAAAGCGGTTCGTCAATTAGATAATGAAGAAGCAGGAATTGAAGGAGAAATGGCTTATCCACACCCTATCGGAAGAAATGCTTTACCACATTGTGATGTGTTTTTAGAAAATGGATATACCAAAGAAGAAATGAAGCTGGTAAAAGAGCCTAAAAAGATTTTACGAGACGATTCTTTTAGTGTTACAGCTACGGCAGTTAGAATACCAACTGCTGGAGGACATTCTGAGGCTGTAAATGTTCAATTTGAAAATGATTTTGAATTAGACAAAGTACGCGAGTTACTTACACAAACTGATGGTGTTGTTGTACAAGATGATGTACAAAATAATGTATACCCAATGCCTATTTTAGCAAACAATAAAGATGAGGTTTTTGTAGGTAGAATTAGAAGAGATGAATCTCAACCTAATACTTTAAATATGTGGATTGTTGCTGATAACTTACGTAAAGGAGCAGCAACTAATACCATTCAAATAGCAGAATATCTAGTAGCTAACAATTTGGTGAAACCATCGGTTACTGCTTAAAAATATTTAATAATAATACTTTAAAAATCCTGTGCTTGTAAGTGCAGGATTTTTATTTTTGGATTATGAACAAAGAACAAATAATACAAAACACAATTGAGTTTGTGAAAGAAACTTTACAAGGAGCAGAAGGAGGGCATGATTTTTTTCATATTGAACGAGTATATAAAAATGCTTTATTAATTGCGAAAAATGAAAATGTTGATGAGTTTGTGGTTTCTTTGGGTGCATTGTTGCATGATATAGCCGATAGTAAATTTTATGATGGAGATGAAACGGTTGGACCAAAAAAGGCTAGAGCATTTCTGATGAATCAACAAGTTTCTGAAGACACTATAGTTCATATAGAAAATATTATTAATAACATTTCTTTTAAAGGAGGAAACTTCAAACAAAGCTTCACTTCTCCTGAGTTAAATGTTATCCAAGATGCAGACCGATTAGATGCTATAGGAGCTGTTGGAGTAGCTCGTTGTTTTAATTATGGAGGGTTTAAAAACAGAGAATTGTACAATCCAGAAATTCCTCCGAATTTAAAGATGACAAAAGAAGAATATAAAAAATCAACAGCACCTACAATTAATCACTTTTATGAGAAATTATTACTGCTAAAAGATAAAATGAATACTACGACAGGAAAAAAAATCGCGGAGCAAAGACATGCTTATATGGAAGGTTTTTTAGATCAATTCTATAAAGAATGGAATGGAACGATTTAGTGTTTATTGTGTTGATAATGTAAAAAATATGCTGTTTTAATAAAAAGTTCACGTTAAAATTTGGATGTTATTGAATTTAGTATATATTTGCTTCAGTTAATAACCCCCATTTTATTAATGTAATCCCCTTATTGTAAAAATAGCATCTAAATTTTATTTAGATGCTATTTTTTTGTCGTTGTTTCTGTAGTAAAAAATTATTTTCCTGGAAATTCAGGTTTACGTTTTTCTAAAAAAGCAGTAGTTCCTTCTTTAAAATCTTCAGTCCCAAAACAGTTTCCAAACTCTGTGATTTCACTTTCAAAGCCATTCACACCATCTTTAAAATTATCATTTACAGCTTTAATTGCTGCACTAATAGCTACAGATGAATTGCGCATAATTTTTGACGCAATTTTTTCAGCAAGAGGAAGCAACTCTTCTTGAGATGTTACATGATTAACTAAACCATATTCTTTTGCTTCATCAGCAGTAATCATTCCAGCAGTCATGACTAATTCCATCGCTTTTCCTTTGCCTATTAATTGAGGCAAACGTTGTGTTCCTCCATAACCAGGGATAACTCCTAAAGAAACTTCAGGTAGCCCCATTTTAGCATTGTCTGAAGCTACTCTAAAATGACAAGCCATTGCTAATTCTAATCCGCCACCTAAAGCAAAACCATTTACAGCGGCAATAACAGGAGTTGATAAATTTTCAACAAAATCAAATAAAATTTCCTGTCCTTTTCTTGCTAACATTGCTCCCTCTTCAACAGAGAAATGTGCAAATTCAGAGATGTCTGCTCCAGCAACAAATGCTTTTTCTCCACTACCTGTGATAATAATTACTTTAATACTAGCATCTTCTTCCAGAGCTTTAAAAGCATTATGAAGCTCTTCAATAGTAGCTTTGTTTAAAGCGTTTAATTTTTTTGGTCGGTTAATGGTAATAGTTGCCAATGCGTTAGTTTGTTCAACTAAAATATTTTCAAAATTCATACTATGTTTATGTTTTAGGTAATATTACGGTAAAAACAGTTCCAACTCCTTTAGTTGAAGTAAAGGATATTGTACCGTCATACGCTTCAATTATATTTTTTATGATAGATAGTCCTAAGCCCATTCCACTAGTTTTAGTAGTAAATTTAGGCTCGAAAATTAACTCCTTATTTTCATCACTAATACCTTTTCCATTATCAGAAACTGTTATTTTAACATTATTTCCTTCAGAAGCAACTTTGACTTCTATTTTAGGGTTTTTATCGGTGTCTTTTATTGCCTGAATTGAGTTTTTAACTAGGTTGGTGACAATTCGTATCAACTGTGTTTTGTCTAAACTGGCATACAACTCTTTTTCTTGAGGAAAATAATGTATGTAATCTTCAGTGAAAATATCTAACGAATGTTTTACTATATCAACAACATTAAGCTTTTCTCTACGTTGTGTAGGCATTTTAGCAAAATCAGAAAAAGCAGAAGCAATAGAACTCATCACATCGATTTGCTGAATAAGCGTTTCGCTGTATTCAGACATTTTTTCTTTGATATTAGGATCTTCTGGATTGAACTTTCTTTCAAAACTTTGTACCGATAAACGCATAGGTGTTAACGGATTTTTAATCTCATGAGCTACCTGTTTGGCCATTTCTCTCCAAGCTTGTTCTCGCTCGCTTTGAGCTAGTTTTACAGCACTTTCTTCTAACTGGTCAATCATGTTGTTATAAGCGGCAACAAGAGAGTTGATTTCTGAACTAGCAGAGTTTAAGGTAATTTTTTCGTTACGCTTATTTAAACGGGTCTCGTTTATTTTTTGTGAGATGGTTTGAATTGATCGTGTGATATAGGTTGATAAGAAGTAAGCTAAAACAATGGCAATAATAAGCATTAGTAAATAAACTAATGATAGGCGAGAAATAAACTCTCGTAGTTCGTGTTTTTGCTCTTCGTTATCTTGTGCAATTTGTAATTCTAAAATTCCAATCCTTTTAAAACGAGGGTCGTTTAAATAGGTGTATGAAGATTGGTAAGTGATACCTTTTTCGGTTCTACTTTTAAAAATTTTATGATTTGAATTGTTAGCTAAATCCCTAACAGTTTCGTTTGCTAAGTTTTGCCCTTCTTTTTTATCAAAATTATAAGGAATGGAAGATTTTAATAACTTTCCATCCATGTCGTACATAGAGATGGTAAGTTTATGAACATAAGCAATGTCATAAATTCTATCTTGAAAAATTTTGGATAAATTCTCTGTAGTTACAGGGTATGTGGTTCTACGTTTAAGCTCAATTTCAATATCTTGTTTTGTAGAGAATTCTTTACGTTCAAAACGTGCAGTATTATAATCTTTTGTTTGCTCGTCGTATTGATAAATAGTAACAATTACAATTAAAATTGATGCCAATAGTACTAAAAGTATCATTGACAAGAAAATTCTAATTCGAAGCGATATGTTATTGAAAATACGCAATTTTATAACTCAATTTTTTTAGTTTTCATAAGCAAAGTATCATCCGTTTCTCCATCATTATCCCAGTCGTAAGTAGAGGTAGCGCTAAACCCATCACTAGTTTGTGTAATTTTATACCAAGCTTGTACTTGCTTTCCTAAATACGGATAATCAACAAATAGACTATCTCTACTAGTTTTCCACTTCCCATACGTTTCTCCAATTTTTTTTCCATCGGCTTGCACAAACCACGCAGAAAAAGTACCATCGCTGTTATAGGTAGATTGAGCCTTTCCTGAGTTAGGTTTGCTAAAATCATCTTCAAAAACAGAAGTACTATCAGTTTCGTTGGCCGTTAAATATTCAATTTTCAAATATGTTGTTTCCCAATTACCAACCAAATATTCTTGTAATAACGGTTCTTTTTTTTCTTGTTTACAAGTAACAAAAAGTATTCCGAAAATAAGTGCGGTAATTATGTGTTTTGTTTTCATGATTAAGATTGGATTTTTTCTTCTTTGGTGTGAAGAAGACGTGTTAGTTTAATAGATAAATCTAACAAAATAATTTTAGCATTTCCGTTTCTTTCAATATGGTACTGTGCGTCACTTACTTCTTTTTCTATGATTAAGATATTGGCACTATGAATAAACGGAGCAAATTTCGCGAGTTCGAAGTTTGCAGACTGAGTTTCTAAAAATACTAAGTCTGGTGTTCCGTAATTTAGTAGTAAAGCTTGTCTAAAAAATTGTAAACAATATTGTAAAAATTGCTTTTGAGTTTCTCTACCAGATTTAGCGATTTCTTCCGACCAACCAATTAAGTCTTGAATAACAGCAGCGTTTCCTTTGGCTCTAAATGCGGCTCTAATCCAAGTAATAAACCATTGTTCGAAAACTAAATCGTTTGAATTGTTGTTTAAAACATGTAGAGCTTTATTGTAATTTCCTTCTGATTGATGAGCTATCTTTATTGCTTCGTTCTCCGATATTTCTTTTTGTTGTGTAAGAGCATTGGCTATATCACTTTCACTTAATACAGGGAAATGTAATGCTTGACATCGAGATTTTATGGTGTTAATAATCTGTTCTTCATCTTCAGTAACAAGGATAAAAATAGTTTTACTTGGTGGCTCTTCAATCAGTTTTAATAATTTGTTAGAGGCGGCAACGTTCATTTTTTCTGCCATCCAAATAATCATTACTTTAAAACCACCTTCGTATGATTTTAATTGTAGTTTTTTTACAATGTCTTCCGCTTCATCAACGCCAATTTGTCCTTGTTTATTTTCAACACCAATATGTTGTAGCCAATTAAATAAACTTCCATAAGGTTGCTCTTCTATAAAAGAACGCCAATCTTCTAAAAACAAATTACTAACTGGGTGTTTTTTAACAGAATCATTTGTAGTTACAGGAAAAGCAAAATGTAAATCAGGATGCTGTAATTTGCTACATTTAATGTTGCAGGCTTCTACATTATCGGAGAAGTTACATAATAAGAATTGAGCGTAGGCAATTGCCATGGGTAAAGTTCCACTCCCCTCTTTACCAACAAAGAGTTGTGCATGCGGAATTCTGTTGTTTTCAGCCGATTGCTGTAAGTGTTTTTTTATATGTTCTTGCCCAATAATATCGTCGAAAGTCATACCACAAATATAAGACATCAAACAAAGAGAACAACCTATTGTAAATAAATGATATATTGTTTTGATATACTGTTTAGAACGATTCTATTTTAGTATATTTGCAAGCTAAAAATATATCTTTTGAGTACTATCGCATCGTTACATTTAGGGGAAAAAGGAATTATATCTGAAGAGTGCTTGGATAAGATTCCGTTGAAATTATTAGAAATGGGGTGTTTACCAGGAAGTGAAGTAGAGTTACTTCAAATAGCTCCGTTAAAAGACCCTATGTATATATGCGTAAACGGAAGTCATTTAGCGATTCGAAAAGAAACAGCTTGTCAAATTTCAATTATAAAACTATAGCTGATGAGTAATCGTATTAATGTAGCATTAATTGGAAATCCTAATACGGGTAAAACATCGTTGTTTAATCAATTAACAGGCTTAAACCAAAAAGTAGGAAATTATCCTGGGGTTACGGTTGATAAAAAACAAGGGGTTTGTAAATTACCTAATGGTAAAAATGCAACGATTACTGATTTGCCAGGTACTTATAGCATTAATCCTACCTCTATAGATGAAAGCATTGTTTTAAAAGCTTTAATGACTACTCATCAAGAAGAAAAACCAGATGTAATTGTTGTAGTTGCTGATATTGAAAACTTAAAAAGAAACTTATTACTTTTTTCGCAAATTCAAGATTTAGAAGTTCCGACAATTTTAGCGCTAAATATGGCGGATCAATTAAAGCGAAAAGGAATTTCTATAGATGTCCCTGCCTTAGAAAAAGAACTACATACCAAAGTGGTATTGATGTCGGCAAGAACAAATGAAGGAGTTGATGACTTAAAAGAAGAAGTAGTTAATTATAAATCGTTAAAAGTACACTCAAATTTCAACGAATTATCTCAAAAGATAGATACTACTTACTTTGAAAAATTAGCTAAAGTCAGTAAAGAGTTTACACCCTACGAGTTGTGGATGATGCTAACAAAAAATCACACACCATTACTTTCTTCCTCAGAAAAAGAAGCGATAAAAGAATTTGAAGGGGAAATTACAAAGCAAAAAAAGTATCAACATAAAGAAACGATATATAGATATCAGCAAATAAATGCCGTTTTAAATAAAACTTATAAGGTAGATGCATCTAAAGCAACAGATGTACGTAGTAAACTAGATAGAGTTTTTACTCATAAAATATTTGGTTATGTTATTTTCTTTGGGTTGCTATTACTGATATTTCAATCTATTTTCGATTGGGCATCAACCCCCATGGATTTTATCGATGGTTTATTTGCTAATATTGCAGAGTTTACAAAAGCGCAATTGCCCGCAGGAATGTTTACTGATTTACTAACCGATGGAGTTATTCCTGGGGTAGGTGGAGTTGTGATTTTTATTCCTCAAATAGCTATTTTATTTTTATTTATATCCATTCTTGAAGAAACGGGTTATATGAGTCGTGTAGTGTTTTTAATGGATAAAATTATGCGTCGTTTTGGAATGAGCGGTAAGAGTATTATTCCATTAATTTCAGGTACTGCATGTGCTATTCCAGCAATTATGGCGACCAGAACCATATCAAGTTGGAAAGAACGATTAATAACCATTTTAGTAACACCATTTACAACGTGTTCAGCACGATTACCCGTATATGCTATTTTAATAGCTTTAATTATTCCTGATACTAAATTGTTTGGCTTTTTAAGTTTACAAGGATTTACCTTATTAGCTTTGTATATTTTAGGGTTTTCAGCAGCAGTTATCGCAGCATATGTACTACATAAAACACTGAAGATAAAAAACAACTCACTTTTTGTAGTTGAAATGCCTAATTACAAAATACCATCAGTAAAAAATGTGTTTTTTGATGTATTGGACAAAACAAAAGCATTTGTTTTTGGAGCAGGAAAAATCATTTTGGCAATTTCAATAGTATTATGGTTTTTAGCATCTCATGGACCATCATCTTATGAAAATGCTGAGAAAAGTGTTGTAGAGAATACCGCAAATCAAAATCTTTCAGAAGAAGATTTAGCTAAAAAAGTCGCATCTGCTAAGTTGGCAAACTCATATATAGGAATTGCAGGAAAAACAATAGAACCAGTAGTTAAACCATTAGGGTATGATTGGAAAATAGGTATTGGATTAATTAGTTCTTTTGCTGCAAGAGAAGTGTTTATTGGTACATTAGCAACTATTTATAGTGTAGAAGACGATGGAGAAGATATTACCACTATAAAACAAAAAATGGAATCAGAAATAAACCCTGATACAGGAGAGAAGAGGTTTAATTTTGCCACAGGAATTTCTTTATTGTTATTTTATGCGTTTGCAATGCAGTGTATGGCAACGTTAGCAATTGTAAAAAGAGAAACAAAAAGTTGGAAGTGGCCAATGGTTCAACTAGTAAGTATGGGAGCTTTAGCATATTTATCAGCATTTATAGCCTATCAAATTTTAAGTTGATGCAAGAAGTTTTAACATATGTGGTTGTTTGTGGAGCAGTTATTTTTTTAGTTAAAAAGTTCTTTTTTAAACCTAAAAAAAATAGCGGTTGCGATACAAACTGTAACTGCTCGTAAGTGAGAAAGTATATTTTACCAAACTGTTTTTTATAAAAAATGTATGTTTGTGGTATTATACTTGTAGGCAATACTTAAATTATAAATAGTAAAAATTCAAATGAAAAAAATATTATTAGTAGCTGTGGTTTTTGTTAGTTCTTTTACCTATGCACAGCAAGAAGTAAAAGTAGATTTACTAGATGCATTAGCTTTTAAAACGTTAGAAGTATCTTATGAATATTATACTACGGATCGTTCTTCAATAGGTATCTCAGCGTTGTTCAACTTTGAAAAAAAATCAGCAGATTTCAGATACAACGAAGAACGAATGTTTACTCCGTTTTTCCGCCATTATTTTACTAACAATAGTAATTGGAACTATTTTGGTGAAGTTTTTATGGGGATTAATACAGGTGAAAGAAAGGTTGTTATGCTTGGAACAAGCACTCCTGAGTATAAAGAATATACAGATGGAGCTCTAGGCTTAGCTTTTGGATCAAAATATGTGTCCTCAGGTGGTTTTGTACTTGATATATATGGAGGTTTGGGTAGAAACCTGTTTACTTCAGAGGCTCGTTCAATTGTGCCTAGAGTAGGAATAAATTTAGGATATCGTTTTTAAGATATTCAATTTATATACAAATAAAAAGCTCGCAATTGCGAGCTTTTTTAGTTAATATATTGTTCGTTAAGTAATTTATTTAGTTGGAATTTACTTTTTTACTTTTAATCAAATTAGCAAAAACAAAACTCAATATAGCTGGTAATACCCATCCTAAATTATGATTAGCAAAAGGAATGTTGTTTTTTAACTCAATTAAGTAGTTAGGGTTGATAATAAAGCCTAAAAAATCTGGAATGCTAAATAAAAAGGTTATTCCCACTACAATTTTAAAAACTAAAGTTGAGGTGTATTTTTCAGGAAGTACATTTAGTATAATTAAAACAATAGTAATTGGATAAATAAACATTAAAGCCGGTAGTGCAATATTGATAATATATTTTACATCAAATTGACCTACAGCAATTCCTAGTAAACAACTAATAATAGCAGTAATTGTAAAAACTTTTTGAGAGTTATTGTTAATTCCTTTAAAATAATCGGCAGTTCCAGTAATAATTCCAACAGCTGTTGTAAAACAGGCCAAAGCAACTAAAACACTCAGGAAAACACTTCCAATATTCCCTAAAGTTTGATTACTCAAAGAGTTTAAAATTTCTGTTCTGTTAGCACTTTCAGAAAAGGTAGAACTAAATAAAACGCCGTTATAAATAAGGCCAGCATAAATAATTAACAAACCTACACCAGCAATAAAACCAGCTTTGGTAATTAGCTCTTTTTTCTCTTCAAAAGTTGTATTCGTGTTAAAATTCATTGAAATAACTAAAACACCACCAACAACTATGGAAGCAATAGCGTCAAAAGTTTGATACCCTTCTAGCAAACCATCAACAAAAGGAGCTTTAAGAGTAGTTGGAGTAATTGTATCAGGAGCTGTAAAAAAACCAACGAAAATAATAGCTAATAGAATTAGTATAATAAGAGGTGTTAAAAACTTGCCTAGTAGGTTTAGTACTTTTGATCGGTTCATGGTAAAAAGAAAAACAAGCCCGAAATAAATTGTACTAGTAACTAAAGAACTACTGTTACTAAAGTAAGGAGCAATAGCCATTTCATGAGTAACTGATGCTGTTCTAGGTGCGGGTAAAGCAATGCAAATAGTGTATACAACAAAGCAATATATAAGGCTAAAAGTAGGAGATACTTTTTTACCAAAATCGTACATAGTACCCTGTAGTTTAGCATGGGCTAAAATACCTATCATAGGAATAAAAACAGCAGTAATAAAAAAGCCAATAGTTACCCAAAACCATAAGTTTCCAGCATTTTTTCCTAAAAATGGAGGTAAAATTAAATTACCAGCCCCAAAAAACATTGAAAATAAAGCAAATCCGTTTATAAATATCTCCTTAGTTTTGTGCATTGCTTAACAAATTTGTAAGCGACGAATATACATTAAAAAATGATTGCAAAATTTAAGGAAACAACGGTTTTTTATACAGATACTGGTAAGGGAAGTAGTATTGTTTTATTACATGGGTTTTTAGAAAATAGCACTATGTGGACCGAGGTGGTTGATGAATTGTCTAAAAAAAACCGCGTGATTTGTATTGACTTATTAGGACATGGAAAAACAGGATGTGTTGGGTATATTCATACGATGGAAGAAATGGCAGAAGCGGTCAAATCTGTTTTAAGAGAATTAAAAATTCGTCGAGCTACTTTTGTAGGACATTCCATGGGTGGATATGTTGCATTGGTATTTGCAGAAAAATATCAAAAAAATGTAAAAGGAATTTGTTTGATGAACTCCACCTCTCAAGCAGATAGTGAAGAACGCAAGAAGTTACGACTTAGAGCCATTGAAATGGCTAAGGAAAACTATGAAACGTTGGTAAAAATGTCAATAAGCAACTTATTTGCAGAAAATATGCGTTCACAATTATCTGAAGAAATAGAAAAAATAAGAGAAGAAGCCTTAAAAACTCCAGTTAGAGGATATATTGCAGCAACAGAAGGAATGCGTTTACGAGAAAACAAGGAAGTTGTTTTACAAACAATAGAAAAGAGATTGATAATTGCTGGAAAAAATGATCCAATATTAAATTATACGATTGTTGAAAAAGAAGCAAAGAAAACAAGGACTTCATTAATTAAATTACCAAATGGACATATGAGCTATGTTGAAGCAAGAGAAGAACTACTAAAAGCAATAACCAACTTTATAAAAGCTTGATAAAATCCGTTACTTTTGTAGCGCACAAAAAGAATACATTTCATGAAAACTCATCATTTAGCCAAACAAAATTCTATTCTTAATAAATTCCTAGCTGAACTCAGAGACACATCTATTCAAAAAGATTCGATGCGTTTTCGTAGAAACATTGAACGAATAGGAGAAGTTTTAGGATATGAATTAAGTAAAGAGCTGAATTATGAGACAAAAGAAATAACAACACCTTTAGGAACCAAAAAGGTAGAGTTACCTACAAACAATATAGTGTTATGCTCTATTCTTAGAGCAGGATTACCACTACACAATGGAATGTTAAATTATTTTGACGATGTAGAAAATGCATTTATATCGGCATACCGTCATCACCCAAATAATGATGAAGAGTTTGAAATAGTAGTAGAATACTTTGCATCACCCTCTATTGATGGTAAAACATTGTTACTAGTAGATCCAATGTTAGCAACAGGACGCTCTATGGTAGAGGTTTATGAAGGTATAAAAAAATACGGAACACCAAAAGAAATAATTATAGTTTCAGTTATCGGTTCAGTAGAAGGTGTAGAGTATGTTGCTAAACATTTGCCAGCAGACACAACTTTATGGATTGCTGATATTGACGAAAAATTAAATGATAAAGGTTACATTGTTCCTGGCTTGGGAGATGCAGGTGATTTAGCCTACGGAGCAAAACTGTAGTTTATACAATAGCACTTACAGTAAAAGAAGCTATTAAGAATAAAATAATAATAGCATCTGCATACCATTTCTTTTGGAAAAATTCTATTCCGTTAGCTAGAATAACAGAAATAGGGAAAAATATATATAAAAACTCACTTCCAGAGCCATCTTGAACTAAAAGTAAAATAGCTGTAGTAATTACAAGATGAGTAAGAATTAATATCCAGTTTTTTCTGAATTTATTTTTAACAGAAAGTGCCTTTGGGCTTTTTAAAAAAATAGAAGCTATTAAAAAAAAACTAATAAAAAGAATGGGGAACAAATACTTCTCATGAGAATAAAAGCTTAAATCAGGGTGAAAATTCCAATCAAAAAGCAACCAAAATTTTTCAAGCTTATCATACCAAAAATAGTAAGTGAAGTACAAAAAGACAGGAGAACAAAAAGCAATTATAGGTGTTAATAATGTTTGATAGGTAAATCGTTGATGTAAGAATATAGATAAGTAAAGCAAGATAAGTAACAAAGGAGCATAAGGTTCTATTAAAAATGAGATCCCAAGCCACAATCCACCATCGAACAATTTGTGTAGAATGTTTTTTGAAGACTGTAAACTATATACTTTTCGTAAGAAAAGAAGTATGGTTAAATTAGCGTAAAAAGTTTTGTTTATCTGTATAGTATCAGGAAAAAAACCAATTAATATTACAAAAAACAAAAAAGCAAAAGAGTTATCATAAGTCAATAAATTTTTAGCTATTATAAAGTTGTACACAGAAAAAACAACTAAAAACCAACCAAGTTCTTTAACGAGATTGAAAGATAATTCTTTAGAAAAAATACTTAAAACAAAATACCCTAAGAAAAGTACAAACAGTACAATAAAATTTATAGGTTTAGATTTACCGAAAAAATTGGCTAACATTGTTTCTTTTTATATTTTTGCAGCTGTAAAGATACTTAAGATATGATAGCAGGCAATATTTTTAGATGGATTGGTAGTTTATTTACCGACTTTTTATTTGCACCATTCGATTGGTTACGTTTAACAGTAGCAAAATCAGATGCAGGTTGGTGGACTTCAAACGCTGTAAACTGGTTCTTTTTATTAATCCTATTAGTGTTATTTGCTTATTGGATGAAAGAAGCTGCTCGTTTTCAAAGAGAAGGAACAGAAGATAGAGCCTAATTTCTATAAACTTTGGGAAGCAAAAATAAACTAAAACGTTTCAAAGAAAATGAAACGTTTGCTAACGTTATTCAACCAACACGAGAAGAAGTAACCAACGATTTTTCTTATAAAGGAAAATGGAATACTTTTTTTAAAAACGACAATCCAATAGTTTTAGAGCTAGGTTGTGGTAAAGGTGAATACACGATTGCTTTAGCAGAAAAGAATCCTGATAAAAACTTTATTGGAATTGATATTAAAGGTGCGCGATTTTGGCGAGGAGCTAAAACAGCACTAGAAAATAACATGAACAATGTTGCTTTTATTAGAACTCAAATAGAATTAGTAGATTATATTTTTGCTGAAAACGAAGTTTCTGAAATTTGGATTACCTTCCCAGACCCTCAAATAAAATATAAGCGTACCAAACATCGTATGACGAACTCTGAATTTTTAAAGAAATATTACCATATTTTAAATTCAGAAGGTTTTGTAAACTTAAAAACCGATAGTGAATTTATGCACGGTTATACTTTAGGGTTGTTACATGGTGAAGGACATGAAGTTTTACATGCCAACCATGATGTGTATAAAAATGTGTACAGCCCAGAAGAGGTAACAGGTACGCAAACATTCTACGAAAAACAATATTTAGAAATCGGAAAACCGATTACTTATATAAAATTTAAACTTAATTACTAATCCTGCTTTTTTGCAGGATTTTTTGTTTTTAGATTTTTCTTCGGTCGATTGGTATTCGTTAAATGTCACTATCTTTACCCACATGGCAGATAAAAATTTCTTCGAAAAAGTGTACGAAGTAGCACGTTTAATACCACATGGAAGAGTAACTAGTTATGGAGCCATTGCTACATATTTAGGAGCAGCTCGTTCAGCAAGAATGGTTGGTTGGGCAATGAATAACTCTTCAGAAAAAGAAGTACCAGCACACCGAGTAGTTAATAGAAAAGGATTATTAACAGGAAAGCATCATTTTGACGGAACGAACCTTATGCAACAATTGTTAGAAAGCGAAGGAATAGAGGTTGTTGACAATCAAATTCAAGATTTTGAAAATGTATTCTGGAATCCGAGTGAAGAATTGTGATAAACTTCAAAGATATAACATACTTAAAAGAAGGAACTGTTCGTCAAAAAGAAGCTCATAAAACGTTGTTAGAGCTGAATGTTTTTCAATTATTAGAAAACTACAATCCTATTTTAGTAGGTACAATACCTATCGATATTGATGTAGAGTCAAGTGATTTAGATATCATCTGTCAGAGTGATAATCATGAAGAGGTTATAAAAGTTGTGTGCGAAAATTATGGAGAGTTTTCAGGGTTTGAAGTAAGGACAATTTCGTCGTATAAAAACTTAAAAACAACAATTATTACATTCGAGTATAAAACCTTTCCAATAGAGATTTTTATACAAAATAAACTACCTGAAAAGCAAGACTCTTATTTACATATGCTTATAGAACACCAAGTGTTATTAGAAGAAAACGTAGCATTTAAGTCTAAAATTATAACCCTAAAACAACAAGGATTTAAAACTGAACCAGCATTTGCAAAACTTTTAAGTTTAAAAGGAGATCCATATAAAATGTTATTAACCTACGGGTTTGAGAAAGGTTATATTTCTTGATTTTTCCTAAAAAAATCAAGTTTAAAAATCATCTATAAAACCAACTTATCAGCCTATAAATATTACCAATCTAAAGACTTTATTTTCTGAGGGCTAAAACGTATCTTTGCAGTTAAGATTAAATAAAAATAAGCAACAAGCCTATCGCTTGCTGTTTAAAGCATATAGCATAAAACATGAGTTTTAAAAAACAAGATATATACAAAGCGTTAGAAACCATAACAGCACCAGGAGAAGGTAAAAGTTTAGTAGAAAACGAAAATATAACCAATGTAGTTACATTTGGAGATGAGGTTATTGTAGATGTTACTATTGCAAATCCATCATTACAAGCGAAAAAGAAGGTAGAAGTTGAGATAATGAAAGCAATTCACCAACACGTTGATCAAAAAATCGATGTAAAAGTGAATGTAAAGGTGGAAGTTCAACAAAAAGAAAACCCAAATCAAATTAGAGGAAAAGAAATTCCTAATATTCAAAATATTATTGCCATTGCATCAGGTAAAGGAGGAGTAGGAAAATCTACCATCACCTCAAATATGGCAGTATCTTTAGCAAAAATGGGCTTCAAAGTAGGAGTTTTAGATGCTGATGTATACGGACCATCGCAACATTTAATGTTTGATGTAGAAAAAGAAAAACCATTAGCGGTAAACGTAAATGGACGTTCAAAAATGAAACCTATTGAAAGCTATGGAGTAAAATTATTATCATTAGGTTTCTTTACAGATCCAAGTCAAGCAGTAATTTGGCGTGGACCAATGGCTTCAAAAGCATTAAACCAATTAATCTTTGATGCAGATTGGGGAGAGTTAGACTTCTTACTAATCGACTTACCTCCAGGGACAGGAGATGTACATTTATCAATAGTACAAGCAGTGCCAATTAATGGAGCAGTTGTAGTAAGTACACCGCAAAACATAGCCTTAGCAGATGCTAAAAAAGGAGTGGCAATGTTTCAACAAGAAAGTATTAACGTACCAGTATTAGGTATCGTTGAAAATATGGCGTATTTTACACCAGCAGAACTTCCTAACAATAAATATTATATTTTTGGAAAAGGAGGTGCTAAAAATTTAGCAGAAGATATTGAAACAAGTTTCTTAGGAGAAATACCATTAGTACAAAGCATACGTGAAGCAGGAGATGTTGGACATCCAGTAGCTTTACAAGAAAATACACCACTAGCAGAAGCTTTTACAGAGGTAACCAAAGAAATGGTTTCACAACTATTAAAAAGAAATGCAAACTTACCACCAACAGAAGTAGTACGAATTACTACTATGAGTGGTTGTAGCTCAAAATAAGCAGTTATGGCAACAGCAGACATAAGAAATAACGTAGAAAAAGCGTTGGAAGAAATCCGACCTTTTTTAGTAAGTGATGGAGGTAATATTAAATTATTATCTATAGAAGACAGTACAGTAAAAGTACAATTAGAAGGAGCTTGCAGCGGTTGTTCAGTCAATCAAATGACCTTGAAAAACGGAGTAGAAGCAACGATTAAAAAATACGCACCAGAAATTACAGAAGTAATTAACATAGCTTAACTGATAAAAGTCAGGTTTTAAGTAAAACAATTGCTTTAATTTTGGGCGTTCGGGCGTGCTTTCGTTACTCGCTTCCCAATTAAAAAAATTGGGAGAGCTCAAACAAGCCACTCAATCACTAACGCATAAATATTCCTGCCTTACTTCAAAAGGTGGGAATCTCAGTATAAATAAGAGAATTTTGTTACAAAATGATACAAACAGACATATTAATTATTGGAGCAGGACCTACAGGATTATTTACGGTTTTTGAAGCAGGATTATTAAAATTACGTTGTCATTTAATTGATGCCTTACCACAACCAGGTGGGCAGTGTTCAGAAATTTATCCAAAGAAACCTATTTACGATATCCCAGCTTATCCAGAGATTTTAGCAGGAGATTTAACCGATAAATTACTAGAACAAATTAAACAATTTGAGCCAGGGTTTACCTTAGGAGAACGTGCAGATACTATTGAAAAACAAGATGACGGAACGTTTATTGTAACAACTAACAAAGGAACAAAACATCAAGCACCTGTAGTTGCTATTGCAGGAGGATTAGGAAGTTTTGAGCCTCGTAAACCACCTATTCCTAATATCGCAAATTTTGAAGATAAGGGAGTGGAATACATGATTAAAGAACCAGAAATTTATCGTGGTAAAGACGTGGTAATTGCTGGAGGAGGAGACTCTGCTCTAGATTGGTCTATTTTCTTAACCGACGTAGCAAAATCAGTAACCTTAATTCACAGAAGAAATGAGTTTAGAGGAGCCCTAGATTCTGTTGATAAAGTACAAGAGTTAAAGAACGAAGGAAAGCTAATGCTAATAACACCAGCAGAAGTTAAAGGAATTATTGGTGATGATAAAGTTGAAGGTGTATTAGTAGAGCAAAAAGATAAAGAACCATTTACATTACCTTGTGAGCATTTTATTCCGCTGTTTGGACTATCTCCAAAATTAGGACCAATTGCAAATTGGGGATTAGAAATAGAGAAAAATGCGATAAAAGTAAACAACGCTTTAGACTACCAAACCAATGTTGAAGGAATTTATGCAATTGGAGATGTAAATACCTATCCAGGGAAGTTAAAGTTAATTTTATGCGGATTCCACGAAGCAACGTTAATGTGCCAGAGCGCTTATAAACGTATTCATCCAGACAAGAAATATGTGATGAAATACACAACGGTTGGAGGAGTTGATGGATTTGATGGTACTAGAAAAGAAGCGCCTAAAGCTGTAGTTAAAGCGATTAATTAAGCGTGACATTAACCGAATACATACAACAATTATCCGAAGACAAATTATTGTACTTCGCCTTGCCTATATTTTTCATTTCCATGTTCGTGGAATACCGAGTAGCAAAAGAAAAATATCATGGTAAAGACACTGGAGTATCAATGTTAATGATGGTGTTTTCTGCTATTGTTGAATTTATTCCGAAGATTTTAGCCTTTGTAGCTTTTTTCTATTTATATGAAATGAGTCCGTTAAAAGGCATAGTACAACGTCAATGGTGGGCGTGGATTCTATTATTATTGGCTGATGATTTTGCTTATTACTGGTTCCACCGTTTAAATCATGAAGTACGCTTGTTTTGGGCAGGTCATGTACCACATCATTCGTCAGTGCATATGAATTTAGGAACAGCATTACGTCAGGGAGTTGGTGAGCGTATTCATAAATTTTTCTTTTGGATGTGGATTCCGTTGTTAGGTTTTGACCCTTTAATGATGTTTACCATGATGGGAATTAGTTTAATCTATCAGTTTTTTGTACATACAGAGCTAGTTGATAAACTGCCAAAACCAATCGAATTAATTTTCAATACACCATCGCATCACCGAGTGCATCACGCATCAAATATTCGATATTTAGATTGTAACCATGCGGGTATTTTAATTATTTGGGATCGTATATTTGGTACCTTTTCTGAAGAATTAAAAGATGTCGATAAGCCTGTTTATGGACTTACGGTGAATATTGAAACTTTTAATCCCGTAAAAGTAGCAACGCATGAATATACTGCTATTTGGAATGATGTAAAGAGAGCTGATAAATGGAGTGATAAACTGAATTATATATTCAATTCACCAGGATGGACCCATGATGGAGAAGATAAAAGAGCGAAAACACTTCGAAAAAAAATGAATTTGTAATAATGGAACAAGATATTACTATAAAAATTACCGACCGTGATGGAGTTACTCACGAAGTACAAGCGCCTACAGATATGGCAATGAACTTAATGGAAGTGGTACGCTCGTATGAGCTAGCTCCAGAAGGAACCATTGGTATTTGTGGTGGAATGGCAATGTGTGCTTCTTGTCAATGCTATGTAAAATCAGATCACGAATTACCAGAAATGGGAGACGATGAAGAAGCTATGTTAGCAGAGGCTTTTTATGTGGAAGATAATAGCCGATTAGGTTGTCAAATACAAATGACGCCAGATTTAGATGGTTTAGAAGTAGAATTAGCTCCAGAGAGCTAATAACATAAGAATAAGGTTTTTAAAGCGCAGTATTTTAGTGTACACTAAAATACTGCGCTTTTCTTTTTTTGTAAAATATGCTATTCACGTCATTTTAAATTCCATTTACGTCATTTAGTTTATTGGGTCTAAATATACTTTTGCTTTAAATTATTAAGACTAAATAAAAATAAATGATTCTTAAACCCAGCCCTTCACTAAAAGAATTGTCATTAAATAGCTATTTGTTTAGTGATGAATCTGCACAGTTGTATGAAGAGTATATTCAAAAAACAACCTCCTATATTCAGCAATTTTTATCCAATAGAACTTTTTATCAGGGAGATAATCTTGAAGAGATTCTAAAAAATAAAGAACAAGCAAAATTGCTAAACATTGAAGAAAAACACACAATTGATAGTGTTTTAGAAGAATTAAATGGTTTGTATATAAAAAATGCAATCGCTTTTCATAATCCAACATATGTAGCGCATTTAAACTGCCCAATTACATTGCCTTCGGTGATTGCAGAAATGATTACAACAACAATAAATACTGCAGTTGAAACATGGGATCAAAGTACTTCAGCAACTTTTATAGAGCAAGAGGTTATACAATGGATAACTAGCGTATTTAATCTTTCAAATAATTCAGATGGTGTTTTTACAAGCGGAGGAACACAATCTAATTTTATGGGATTATTAATGGCTCGAGATAATTATGCCTTTAAAAATTTTGGGATTAACATTAAGCAACATGGTTGGAGTAATGAGATAAGTAAGTTTAGAGTTTTTTGCTCTGAAAAGGCACATTTCAGTATTCAAAAAAGTGCCGCTTTGTTAGGTATGGGCTATGATGCAGTTATTCCTGTAAAAGTAGATAAGAGAATGCGAATGGATGCTAATGAGTTGGTGTTAGCTATTGAAAGAACAAAACAAGAAGGGAACATTCCAATTGCAGTGGTAGCAACATTAGGAACTACCGATTATGGTAGTTTTGACCCGATACAAACCATAGGGAAAATTACTAGAGAACACAACATGTGGTTGCATGCAGATGGCGCTTATGGAGGAGCTTATGCACTTACAAATACTCACAAAGAGTATTTTGCAGGGATTGAGTTAGCCGATTCTATTACCATCGATTTTCATAAAACATTGTTTCAACCCGTAAGTTGTAGTGCGTTTTTAGTTAATAATAAACAGCATTTTCAATACGTATCGTATTATGCAGATTACTTAAATCCTGTTGAAGATAAAGATCCGCAACGCCCTAATCTTATAGAGAAATCAATCCAAACAACACGTCGATTTGATGCCTTAAAAGTTTGGTTGACCTTAAAAACAATGGGGACTAAAACCATAGCTAATTACTTAGAAGAGGTACACTCTTTAACAAAAGCAGTATATCATCGTATAAAAAATGAAGAGTGTTTTGAAATTGCTCATGTACCAGAACTAAGTACCCTAGTATTTCGATATAAAGCAAAAGGTATAACAGAGGATATAATTCATGACACAATTAATTTATATATCAAAAACACCTTATACAAAGCTGGAAAAGCATCAATAGCAAGTACAAAATTAGACGGTAACATCTATCTAAAATTTACTTTACTAAATCCTAAAAACACAATTAACAATCTCCTAAACATTATAGAAATGATTAAAACTAGAGGAGAACAATACAAAACTACAAACTAAAAAAGATGAAGAATACTATATTAGATTTTATAGCCATAGGTGTAGGTCCTTTTAACTTAGGATTGGCCTGTTTATCAGAACCAATTGAAAACTTACATGGAGTCTTTCTTGATAAAAAAAAGAAATTTGATTGGCATCCAGGAATGTTGTTGGAAGACACCACTTTACAAGTGCCTTTTATGGCAGATTTGGTAACCCTTGCCGACCCAACCAGCCCTTTTAGTTTTCTTAATTATATAAAAGAACAAGGAAGAATTTATTCTTTTTACATACGAGAAAATTTCTTGTTGCTTAGAAATGAGTACAACCACTATTGTCAGTGGGTAATTAGCAAGCTTTCTAACATCTATTTTAATACAGAAGTTACAAATGTAAATTACGATCAAAAAGACAAAATTTATGTAGTTACAAGTATTTGTACAAAAACACAGGAAGTTAAAATTTATAAAGCGAAGAAGTTAGTTTTAGGAACAGGAACACAACCTTACATTCCTGCTTGTTGTAAAAAGTTGAAAGATGTTGCTGTCCATTCATCAGAATATTTACCTAATAAAGAACAATTACAGAATAAAAAAAGAATAACCGTACTAGGAAGTGGGCAAAGTGCTGCTGAAATATTTTCTGATTTATTACAAGAAATAGACACAAAAAGATATGAATTGAACTGGATAACCCGCTCTCCTCGCTTTTTCCCATTAGAGTATGCTAAGCTAACGTTGGAAATGACGTCTCCAGAGTATGTAGACTACTTTTACAATTTACCAGCATCCAAAAGAGATACATTAATTAAAAATCAAAAGCATTTATACAAAGGGATCAATCAAGATTTAATAGGAGCTATTCACGATACGTTATATGCGAAACGAGTCCTATCAAAAGAACCTTTAAAAGTTTCATTGCGTACCAATTCGGAATTGAAAACCACGAAAGTATCAGATACCGGTATTAAACTTGAACTTCATCAAGTAGAACAAGACAAATATTTTAAACATGAAACTGACGGATTGGTTCTTGCCACAGGATATGAATATCAATTACCTGATTTTATAGAAGGAATTACAGACCGAATTTTATGGGATTATCAAGATCGTTTCGATGTACAACGCAATTATAGTATAGATAAAAATCACAGCGAAATTTTTGTTCAGAATGTAGAGCTACATACGCATGGTTTTGTAACTCCTGATTTAGGGATGGCTGCTTATAAAAATTCCTACATTATTAAAGAAATAACAGGAGTAGAACATTACTCTATTGAGCAAAAAATTGCATTTCAACAATTTGAGGTTACACAAGAAGAAGAAATAGAACTCAATGTCTTTGCATAGAGGTATGAAGTTAAAAACATTTTTAATACTAATGACACTGGTTGCAGTAGTAAGCGATTATTTACTGCATCCATTTTACCCGCAGTTTTTTGAGCTTCGTTTTGGAATGAAGAATCCCAAAAATGTCGGATACTATTTTGCAGCCATCTGTTTTATGGTAATGATTGCATTTCCTTTTTGGGCGTATGTTTCTAAAAAAGTTTCAGAATTAAACATTTTAGTTTACACCCAGGCAGTTGCAGGTATGTTAGCATTGTATTGCTATTATACCACATCATATATTAATTTCTGGATAGTATCACTTGTTATGGTACTGTTTAAAGGAAGTTATTTACTGGTATATCCGTACATTTTAAAAATCATTACAAAAGAAGAACATCCAAGTACAATTGGGTTACTTTCAGTAGTGGTGCATTTAGGAGGAATTTTAGGTGCTGTATTGGGAGGTGTAACTGTAGATTATATAAACCCGAGTAGTATTTTTTTAATTATGGCAGCAGGCGATTTTATTCAAATGACGATGAGTGCCTATTTATTAAAAAGTAAAAAATATGCTACTGACTTAATTATTTCAGAAGAACCAGCCGTAACTGATAAAAAAATTATCCCAAAAGGGTTTATTTTGAAATTAGGCTTAATCACCTTGATATTATATTTCAGTGATTTTTTAATCAGGCCTTTCTTTTCAACGTATTGGGAAAGTTTTTCAGTGTATAAAAGCAAATTGGTTTCAGGGACTATCTACGCTATTCCAGGTTTTGTTGCTTTAGTAGCATTATGGATTAATAACAAGCGAAAATCAAAAGGACACGAAGGAATTATAAATGCTTTATGTATAGGTTTGATAGGATTGATGTTACAAGGAATACCTCATGAAGTAGCAGTTGTTTTAGGAAGAGTTATTTACGGATGGGCAATTTTTCAAGGAGTCGTGAAATTCGATATTTTATTATTCGAGTTGAGTTCTCCAGAATCATACTCAGTAGATTACAGTAAAATACATTTCTTTCAAAACCTAGGTGTGTTATTAGCTTCGCTAAACGTAGGGATTATAGTCGATAGCTTTGGTTTACGCATACCTTTCATTATTGCTTTAGGCGGATTTACACTCACACTAGTCTTGTACTTTATCGTGTTTAAATCGGTAAGGAAAGTACACAAACAATTAGCCAAAGCTTAAATTATGAGAACAACAGAAACCATAGCTTTTTCAAAAAAATACAAAGATTTTGGAAGAATTACCATTCGTCCTTTTCAAGTAAAAAAAGACAGTGTTTTTTTACAAAAATGGGTAACACAAGAGTATGCTGTTTTTTGGGGAATGCAAAACGCAACGGTAAAAGAAGTTGAAGAAGAATATACCCAACTTATAGCCCCAGAACATTATGATGTTTTTGTAGGAATGTTTGATGACGAACCTGCATTTGTATTAGAGCGTTACAACCCGCAACTAGACGTTATTCATAATTTTTATAAAGCTAAAACGGCTGACTGTGGCGTACATATTATTGTAGCACCACCAAAAACTACTAAAACACCAAACTTTACGTGGTTTATGTTTCGGTCTATTATGGATTTTGTTTTTACGAACCCTACTATCAATAGAATAGTAGTAGAACCCGATATCCGAAACAAAAAAATGTTTGCACTGTGTCAACGCATAGGTTTTCAACTAGGAAGCGTAATAGAACTACCTAACAAAACAGCACAACTAGCATTTTTAACCAAAACTAATTACCAACAACAAATTCAATCTTTTATACCATCAAAAAGAAGTGCCATGAACACCTTAGATAATGTGGTTTCTCCACAACAATCAACCCAACATATACAACCAGAGGTTTGGCAAAAAGCGAACCTATTATTAGTAAAAAAAGCATTGTGCGAGTTTTCACATGAACTATTAATTCAACCAGAAATAATTCAAGAGCTAAACAAAGGGTATAAACTTTATAAAGTTTATGCAGATGATATTGAAATCCAATATGAGTTTGAAGCAAAACCAATGGCGTTGAATCATTTGATGATTGATGAAAACTCTATAAAAAAATATGCAAAAGAAGTTGAAGAAGAAATCGATGCGATTGCTTTTATAAAAGAATTTAGAAAAGCATTAGGCATTGCTGATGAAAAAATGCCCGTGTATTTAGAAGAAATTATAAGTACCCTTTACGGAAGCACATTTAAAATGACTAAAGGAAATCCAACAGTAGCAGCATTAGCGATAGCTGATTTTCAAACGATAGAGCAATCTATGACGGAAGGACATCCGGGGTTTGTAGCTAATAATGGGAGAATAGGTTTTGATAGTAGCGATTATCGTTCGTATGCGCCAGAAGCAGGAAATTCTTTTTCGTTAATATGGTTGGCAGGACATACATCAAAAGCCCTTTTTTCAGCGATAGAAGCATTGCCCTATGAAACCTTAATACATCAGGAGTTAGATGCTGATACTATAGCACAATTCAATAAAATAATTGAAGAAAAAGGCTTTAGTCCAAAAGAGTACTTATTTATTCCTGTTCATCCATGGCAATGGTTTAACAAACTAGCTACAATTTTTGCTTCAGAAGTTGCCAAAGGAGATTTAATCTGTTTAGGATATGGACCAGACCAATACTTAGCGCAGCAATCAATAAGAACCCTATTTAATATAACCAATCCACAGAAGTTTTATACAAAATCGGCATTGTCTATTCTAAACATGGGTTTTATGAGAGGATTGCCATTGTATTATTTAGGAACTGCTCCTAAAATGGCAGTTTGGTTAGAAAACCTGTTGTATAATGATGCGTATATAAAGGAAAACGGATTTAGAATGTTGAGTGAAATAGGTTCGGTTAGCTATGTGAATCCATATTTTGAAGAATTTGGTCCGCACAACGATTACAATAAAATGTTAGCATCGTTATGGAGAGAAAGTCCGTATTCAGTGGTTAAACAAAATCAAAAACCACTAACGATGGCAGCATTATTACATATAGACCATCACGGAAAAGCATTGTTGCCAGAAATTATTAAAGACTCTGGAATTTCAATAGATGATTGGCTACGTAGTTATTTAAAAGCATACTTAAGTCCTTTATTACACTGTTTTTACTATTACGATTTGGTGTTTATGCCACATGGAGAAAACATTATTTTGGTATTAGAAAATAACATTCCAGCATATGCTTTACTAAAAGATATTACTGAAGAAGCATGTGTTTTAAATCCAGAAGTTGAGCTACCAGAAGAGTTAAAAAGAATGTATGCACCCGTTCCGGAAGACGTAAAATTACTATCCATATTTACAGATATGTTTGATGGTTTCTTCCGTTTCTTAGCTCCAATTTTAGAAGAACATGCAAGTTATAGCGAGAACCGTTTTTGGAAGTTAGTAGCAGAAAATATTCAAGAATATCAAGAACAGTTCCCAGAATTGTCGAAGAAGTTTGAACAATATGATTTGTTTGCTGAAGACTTTAAACTTTCGTGTTTAAATAGATTACAATTGAACAATCACAAACAAATGATTGATTTAGACGACCCTGTTGCTTTACTACAATTTGTAGGAAAACTAGACAATCCAATAGCTGTATTTAAAACTCAGGAAGTATAATTATGGTTCAAGCGTATCAAAAAGTATTTAGCAAAGAAATTACAGGAGTAGGAATAATAAGTATTCGTCCGTTTCAATTGGAAACAGATATACCAATGTTGCATAGCTGGGTAACGCAACCGTATGCAAAATATTGGGGAATGTTAGATAAGTCTTTAGACGAAGTGTATAGTGAATATCAAGAAATTGAAAACAGCCCACATCATCATAGTTATATAGGGATGTTAAATGATACTCCTGTGTTTTTGATGGAACAATACAAAGCATCAAAAGATATTATAGCAAACTATTACGATGTACAGGAAAACGATTATGGAATGCACGTTTTAGTAGCTCCAGTGGAAAAAAGAATGCCACAGTTTACTTGGTATGTGTTTTCAACCATTATCGATTATTTTTTCAGTTTGCCACAAATAGAAAGAATTGTCGTAGAGCCTGATGTGAACAACGAAAAAATACATGTGCTAAATAAAAAAGCAGGCTTTGAATACCAAAAAGAAATTGAATTACCTCATAAAAAAGCTGCGCTAGCTTTTTGTACAAAAGAGATGTATCAATCAGCTTTAATCAAACTAAAACAACATGATAAATAATATAGCACATTTACAACCCGATGTGTGGAAGTTTGTAAATCGTCAATTAATAAAAAAAGCAATCAGTGAGTTCTCTCACGAACTTATTTTAACTCCCGAATTTATTTCAGAACAAGAGGATGGATGCACATACCAAATAACTTCTGATGATAATAAGTTTGTCTATCGATTTAAAGCAAAAAAATATTTGCTTGATCACTGGTTGGTAGATGTAAAAAGTATTACCAAAAAAGACAATGCTTCGGAAGAAGTTTGCCTAGACGCATTGCATTTTATAACAGAGTTCCAAAATACTTTGGGGATTCCTAATGAGTTTTTAGCAACCTATTTAGAAGAAATAACAAGTACACTTTCAGGAGCAGCATATAAATATGTAAATGAGAAATTTTCAGCCCATGAATTAGCAGAGAAAAGTTTTCAAGAAATAGAACATGCGATGACTGAAGGTCACCCCTGTTTTGTAGCAAATAATGGTAGAATAGGATTCAATATTGATGATTACTATGTGTATGCACCAGAAAGCAATCATCCTTTTAAACTTGTATGGATTGCGGTTCATAAAAAATATGCGACCTACACAGCTGTTAAAGGATATGAATATGAAAAACTTTTAGAAAGTGAATTAGGAAATGAAAAATTAACCTCATTTAAAGAAGTTGTAAAGAAACAAAATGTAGCCTTAGAAAATTACATTTTTATGCCCGTACATCCTTGGCAATGGAAAAATAAAATAGTAGCCGTTTTTGGGGCAGACATAGCACAAAAAAATATCATTTTGGTAGGAGAAAGTGACGATGAATTTTCCGCACAGCAATCTATTAGAACATTATTTAATGCCTCAAATCCAGAAAAATTATACACAAAAACAGCTTTATCTATTTTAAACATGGGCTTTATGCGTGGATTATCTCCGTATTATATGCAAAGCACCCCACACATAACAAAATGGATAACAGATTTGTTGTTAGACGATACGTATTTGCAAAATAATGGTTTTACCATGTTAGGTGAAGTAGCAACGGTAGGATATCACAACCATTATTACGAAGTTTTAGGAAAAACGAATCCGCATAATAAAATGTTATCGACCTTGTGGCGTGAGAGTCCGTTTACAAAAATTAGCTCCAATCAACGTGTGCTTACCATGGCTGCTTTATTACATGTAGATTATCAAGAAAAATTATTGTTGACTGCTTTAATAGATGCATCACCTTATAATACTACTACTTGGGTTCAACGTTATTTAAAAGCTTATTTAGCTCCTTTATTGCATTGTTTCTATAAGTACGAATTTGTGTTTATGCCACACGGAGAAAATCTTATTCTAGTATTAGAAGAAAGCACTCCTGTACATGTTTTAATGAAAGACATTACGGAAGAAGTAATTGTTTTTAATGAAGAAATACACTTACCAGAACACGCTGAAAGATTGTTTACTAAAACTTCTGATAAAATGAAAGTGCTAACCATTTTTACAGATGTTTTCGATTGCTTTTTCCGTTTTATGGCACAACAATTAGACCGTTACGCAAACTTTTCAGAAGAAAACTTCTGGGAATTGGTGGCAGAATGTGTGTATGAGTATCAGGAAGAGCATCCTGAGTTTATAGAAAAATATAAACGATATGATTTGTTTGTTGATGAGTTTGATCGCTGTTGTTTAAACAGGTTGCAGTTAAGCAATACAAAACAAATGTTGAGTTTAGCCGACCCAATCGAGAGCTTACAACTGGAAGGAACTTTAGAAAATCCGCTTGCTAAATTTAAAAAAGAAGAGGAAATAGAAACTGAGATAATAATTCAAAACACATAAAATAAACACATTACAAATGCAAAAAACACAAAGAGTAAGAGCTGTAGACTTTGTAAGAGGGTTTAGTGTTCTTATTATGATTCCAGTACATGTGATGATGATTTTTTCAAGTATGGATACTTGGGAAAATTCGATAACTGGAAATATAGCTCAGATATTAGAAAGAGGATCACCGGTTTTCCTTATTGTAATGGGGATATCATTTGCATTCTCAAGAAACTCAAATAAAAAAGGGATTCTTAAAAAAGCTTTATTCATTATTACTTTAGGATACATTTTAAACTTCTTAAGATTTATAGTGCCTCTTTTATTTTTTGGAGGTTTCCCAGAAAGCTTTGTAAAGGCAAGTGGGCTTCAAGTAGGTGATTTGTCTAGCATGTTAAATTACTTTTTAAAAGGAGATATGTTTCAATTGATAGGGATATCCTTATTTTTAATAGGGATATCCTTTAAGTTCTTAATAAAAAACAAAAACATACTCATACTTATAGCATTAGTTGTCATGTGGCTTTCAAAAATTGTAAGTGGTATTCAATTAGGAATCCCTGGGGTAGATTATGTTTTAAACCTTATTTGGGGTAATAATTTTGATGTATACTTTCCTTTATTCCCGTGGATTTCCTTTATTCTGATGGGGTTATATCTAGGATTAAGATATCAGGAAGCACCTGAAAATGCTGATACATCTTTATTCAGGCCAATGTTGTACATCGGAATCGTTTTTCTGGTAATAGGAAAGTTACTGTGTGATTATAATTATGAGTATCATTTTGGAGATTATTATCATTTAGGTCCAGGAGGAAGTATGGGATTAATGGGATGTATCTTAGTTCTTTTCTGGGTGTATTATTTAATAGAGCGAAATCTGCCTAAGAACAATTATATAAGTAGGTTGTTCTTTTACTGTAGTAAAAATGTTACTCCTTTTTATATGATACAATGGGTGTTAATTTATTGGTTGTTAGCGTTTACAGAATTCTCAGCTTATAGTGAACCAATGGTCTTAGCCATTATGCTAGCTGTAAATTTAGGAACTTTTGGATTATTGTATCTGTTTAACAAATATAAGGTTGCCAAGAGAAGTAAAAAAACAAGAGTAGTACAACAAATGGTATAATTATGAGGAAATTATTAGTTATTATTATTGTTTTATTACAGCTTAAATCTGTAGCACAAGCAAAACTAGCAGGGAACTATGGATTAGACCCCACAGTTCAAGAATTTTTAGAAGTTATCCATTCTTATCAGGGTCCACCATTGCAAAATCTACCGTTAGATGTAGGTAGACTTGCGATGGAAAACATGCAAAAAGATTCAACCCTAACGTATGATAAAGTAACTTTTACCAAAACTATTTTTAAGGAAGGGAATCGAAAAATAAGCGCAGTAATAATAAAGCCAAAAAAGGCAGAAAAATTACTCCCTACATTAATATACTTTCATGGAGGAGGTTGGGTGTTCAATAGCTTTGAAACACACAAACGTTTAATGCGAGACATTGCTTTAAAAGCAAACGTAGGAGTGGTTTTTGTAGAATATTCAAGAGCACCAGAAGTAAAATATCCTGTAGCAAATGAAGAAGGATATACAGCAGCTTTATTTATATCGAAATATGGAAAAAGATATGGATTAGATTCAAACAGAATTATAGTTGGCGGTGACAGTGTAGGAGGAAATATGGCAACAGTTATAGCAATGAAGGCAAAAGAGGAAGGAGTTCCTAAAATTCTTGGGCAAGTGTTGTTGTATCCTGTAACCGATACTAATTTAAATACCAAATCATACGAACAATTTTCAAAAGGACATTATTTAACTAGAGCTACTATGAAATGGTTCTGGGAAGTATACGCTCCTGATAAAAGTACACAATCATTAGCAACTGTAGCTCCTTTAAAAGCTAGTTTAGAAGTACTTCAAAACTTACCTAAAACTCTTTTAATAACGGCGGAATATGATGTGCTAAGAGATGAAGGAGAAGCATATGCTAAAAAGTTACGAATGGCTAAAGTACCAGTTATTTCAACAAGATATGGAGGAACAATACATGATTTTATAGTACTAAATGCTCTTAGGGAAACTGAAACATCAAAAGCAGCAGTAGCACAAATGTGTACTTTTTTAAAGAATAATTTTTATAAGAATAATTAAAAATGGATTTATCGTCTATAAAAACACTTGCGGGTCAACTAGAATATATGAGTATAATAGTACTTGTTTTAATGCTAGTAGAATGGGGAATTCTTATTGTATCAAGTTATGTAGAAAAAAATAAAGAAGGGGTGGTTAGCATTGTGTCTTATTTAGTACAAAGTATTCCGTATTTTCTATTGTCAAAAGTATTGATTGTAGGCACCATGTTTTTGCTATATGAAAATAAGTTGTTCAACTTGGGTTTTCAATGGTATGTATGGATAGCAGCTTACTTGTTGTACGATTTTACAGTGTTTTTTATTCATTTATTAGGACATAAAGTTCGAGTTTTATGGTGTATTCATGGTGTACATCATACTGCAGAAGAAATGAATTTAACTGTAGTTGCAAGAGGATCAATCTTTGATGTATTTTTTACTCCGTTTAATTTTATATGGCTCCCAATAGTAGGATTTCACCCATTAATGATTTTTGTAATTGAGCCTATAGCAAGACTATACGCTACTTTAACACATATAAATGAAAAAGTTATTGGGAAGCAAAAATGGTTAGATAAGATATTAATTACTCCTTCAGTTCACAGGGTGCATCATGCTAAAAATCATATTTATTTAGATAGAAATTATGGCGAGACCTTTAGTATTTGGGATCGTTTATTTAAAACCTTTCAAAAAGAGTTAGAGAATGAAAAAATTCAATATGGAATTATGCATGACAAGTTGAATAGCGAAAATATATGGCATGTACAGTTTTTATTATGGAAAGAATTATGGTTCGATGTTAAAAATGCACCAAGATTGATAGATAAGATAAAGTATATTTTCATGCCTCCAGGTTGGAACCACATTGATGGAGGGAGAAAGGCAAGAGAGTACAGAAATGATGCCTGGGTAAATAAATATGACAAAGAAGAGAGTTTAAATTTAGACCCTAGTCTTAAAGGGTATGAGAATAAGTCTTTCTAAACTCTTTAGGAGTAACTTTTTCAAACTTTTTAAAAGCAGCTGTAAAATGAGTAGGGTTTTTGTACCCCACCATATCAGCTACTTCATAAATAGGTTTTTGAGTATGGATTAATAAGTTTTTAGCCTTCTCCATTCTTAATTTTTTAGCGTAATTAAAAATAGTTTCATTAAACAATTTTTTAAACTCATTTTTTAAAACATTTTGATTCAATAATACTTTACGAGCAAGTTGCTGTATGGATATTTGTTCATGTAGATTTGTTTGAAGTATAGCTTCTACCTTATATATTTTCTTAAGAATATTTTCATTAGAACTGCTTGTTTTTTCCGTACAAACAGCTAATTGCAGGTGTAGCAATTCTAAAGTTTTTGATTCTAAAAAAAGACGTTTAAGCAACCCTTTTTGTGAATTAAGGAGTATTTCGGTAACAATTTTCTCCATATTAGAAGTTAACTGTTGAGTGAAATTTTCCTTTTTTTTTAAGCCAAGAGCTTTATCATTGGACAGAAGAGCTTGCATTTGGTGTTTCTGTATGAAATAATCATACATTCTAATTTTAATCTCGTTTATAGGCTTATCTCTATAAAAAAATGTTTTATTGTCTATATTGCTATTATATAAGAGACAACTTTCATTTTTTTCGAGGATGAGGTCATTTTTGAAATTAGAAGCACGGATAATTTTTTCTCCTTCAATTAAAACAGAAAGTTCTAAAATACTTAGGTTATCATTTGATATAAAAAGAAAATCCTCTTTAAATCTAGCATTAATAACATTAATTAATAAACCATCAAAATAATAACTAGTAACAAACCCCCTGCCATAGGCGGGATTAATTGTAAATATAGAGGTCTTTATACCGCAATCTAAACTTTCAGTTTGTAGCTGCAATATTTTTTTTAACTGTGGTGTTTCGCTGTTGGTAGTAGCAATTTCCATGAAATATAGGGGGACTAGGAAATGAAGGATAAGCCGATGGAACAAGTGACAAGGTTATTTTGAATATCTTGTCACTTGTGTCACGGTGTTTAAAAGGGCTTAATGAGTTAGTTAGTGGTCTTTAATCCATTTGTAAATATTAATGATTAAAAATACACTTGCTATAGCTACTAAAAGAAGCATGAATATTTCAGAGATGTTACTCGCTTCATGCATAATGGCTTCAAATAAATGGTATACGTTGTATAACCCAGCAATACTTGCCCAAATTAGTGAGATTATCTTAAACCATTTTTTAGAGATCTCAATGGTTAGTAAACCAAAAAGTAAGCACATTCCTTCAAATAGTATACGGTATATATGATGTGCAAAAGGAGCTTCACCTGTTGCACCCTCCATTACTAAGGTTTCATTGTAATATATATTGAACAGTCCGTAAATGTGGTGAACTATCCAGCCAATTGCTAAAAATATCCAAAGGATTATAATTTTTGTTCTCATAGGTATGTGGTTTTTATTGTTTAATAATTGATTGTTTTTTTCAGTGTTTAAAATTTGAGTCGTTTTTTGAGTTTCTTCTGCTAACAACTGCTTACGATTTTTGTAATCTATAGGGTGTTTTGTAAAAGCACTTTTGGCTTTTGCTTCTGGTTTAATTTTAAAATAGATGAATAGTGCAGTAATTGAAATGCCTATCCATAATAAATCGATTGTAAGGATATCAAATTGTCTAGCCTTGTAAGTATTCCAAATCCAGTTGTTGGAAACTATACCACTAGCAATTGGAACTAAAAACCCAAGAATAGCTCCTGTTAGAAGAGTGATTTTATTAGTAAAGTAATTATTTCTCTTGAACCTGAAGTAAATGGTAGCTAATAACCAAACAACAAAAAACCAAGTATATAAAATACTCATTTTTTGGGTTTGATAGTTTTCTGGCAGAATTTTCACTACTAAGAAAAATAAAGCAATAATAGGATACAAAGACAAGCAAATAGCAAGATAAATATGTCCTACTTTAGCTGTATATAAACGCTGTTTTAAACTCATACTTTTCTTATTACGAGCTTCTATCCATATGAGTACACCAGTAATAATTACAAAACAAGTGATAAGCGCGAGAATAAAGTAAATAACTTTTATAGCAATACCTCCAAAATTACCATAATGTAAGCGGCTTACAGAAAGTTGAATATCATCTGTATACTTACTTTCATTAGGATTTCTTATAATCGAAGTTTCATCTGTCTCGAAATCATAAAATATCATTCCAGAACTTAAAAAACGTTCTTTATAATCCAGTTCGCCAATCAAGCAATATTTCATGTTGGTACCTCCATAGTTTTTAATTAAAACATAGTTTGAATTAAAATGAGACCAACGGTTGGCGTTCTCTTTCACAAACTGGTTTACACTAGGGATTTCTTTATCTGTTTTAGCAATCCACTCATACGACTTACGGTCTGGACGTAAATCTTCCATTAGTTTATCTTGATCACCACCATATAAAAAGTTTGCAGGAAGTAAAACAAACAAGCTTAAACAAAAATAAGCTGCCGTAACAGCATACATAAACTGAAAAGGAAGTCCAATGATACCCAATGCAGTATGGGCATCTGTCCACACTCTTTTTAAAGAAACTTTTGGGTTGAATTGATAAAAATTTGAGACGATTTTTTTCCAATGTACAATCACACCAGTAACAATGGCAAACAAAAAGAATAAGGATACAAAACCAGCAAGATAAATTCCTATAGTGGGGATTTGCGTAAAGAAATGTAAACGGTATAAAAATTCGCCTAAACCATATTTTTCTACATAAGATGCTGTTTCACCAGTATGAATATTTATTGCCTGATAGTTTTGGTATTTAGCTTCATCAGGAATATTTACTGTGTCTTTTGCAGCTGAGGTTAAGACATAGATGTTGTCACTTTTATGCCCTAAGTAAAAGCGAATGTCTCTACTCGTTAGATGATGATTTTCTGAGAGCTTTTCTAATAAAAAATCATAATCAATGTTTTCTCTAGCAATGTTTTGTGAATGCTTACCATCTTCCCAGGCTTCAATTTCGTCTTTAAAAAGCGCAAAAGCACCCGTGAAAAAAATTACATACAAGGCTACACTTATAACAATACCACTAACTGTATGTGTATTGAAAAACACATTGTAATTTCTGTTACTCATTATACAAACGGATTTTGTTGGTTTCCTAAGTAGTAGATTATATATAGGATTATTGAGATTATGATATATAAAATCCAAGCTTTCCACCCATTTTTAAACAAGTAAGGAACAATTAGCAAAGCTCCCCATACAATAAAAATGGTGTAGATAGAAGTAATGAGTACTTCTTTAGGGTTGGGTAACCATAAGACTAAACATAAATGTAGCAAGGCACTTATGATATATCCACCAATTAGACCAGCAGATATTTTTGCAAACTGTTGCCAAGGTGATTGGTTTAAATATTTAGAATTAGCAGGCATATTAAAAGAAGAATTCTATTAAAAAGGTTAACATACATAAAACAGTTAAAGAGACGTGGTTTATCACTCTTAAAGGAGTAATGAGAATGATAAGACTTAAAAAAAGTGAAGTAGCCACAATCCATGTAATAACTCCTGCAGAAAGTCCAAAAAATGAGATAGATAATAATAAACCTGTAAGTAAAAAGGTTACTCCAGTTATTTGAGTAAAAAGGTTATTAGACTGAAACCATTTTTGCAAGGAAAAATTATCAGATACATAAGCTTTTTCAGAGGTGTTATATAAGGCATAACATCCGATAAAAATAAAAAGAAAGGTGATTGTTTTCATAGTGGTTTATTGAAATAACAAAACCCTGAACATAAAAATTCAGAGTTTTGTGTTTGCAACATTTAATAATTCAAATAGCTATTCATATTTAAAATTTATAACTAACAGTACCTAAAAAGGCTCTTGGGGCTTGAGGTGTTATAGTACTCCACCCTGTATAGTATTCTTTGTCTGTTAAGTTGTTTCCTTTTACACTAATTCTAAATTTATCAACTTCATAATAAATTGAAGCGTTAAAAATAGTATAGGCAGGTAAGTAAAAATCTCCTACTGATGGGTATCCTACCATAGTATTGTATTTGCTAGCGCCATTAAGTCCAAAACCTAACCCTAGATTTTTAATAATACCGTCTTGAAACTTATAATCAGCCCAGAAATTGTAAGAAGTTTCAGGTCCTGCTTCAGCTAAACGTTTATCTACTAAATCAGGTCGTGATTTTGATTCAGTAACTTTTGCGTCATTATAACTAATACCTCCACGTAAGTTTAATCCGTTAATAGGATTTGCGTTTACTTCTAGCTCAAAACCTTTACTTTTTACTGTAGCATCTTGTTGTTTACTAGCTCCAAATCCCATAACCTTATCTTCAACAGTTATATTATAATAACTTAATGTAGTTTCTACTTTATTATTGAATAGATTGGTTTTTATACCAAACTCTAATTGATTTGCTTGTTCTAGGTTATATGATTGGATCTTAGTAGCTCCATTAGGATTTGAAATATCTACAGGAACTCTTTCAGGGTTTACGTAAGAAAATCCATTTTGATAATTGGCAAAAACTGATAGTTGATCTACAATTGGTTGGTAAACAATTCCAAACTTTGGGGAAAAAGTTGATTTAGTAAATTCTTTTTCGTCATCACTTGGGTCGTTTTCATCACCTTTATAATTAAATCTATCATAACGAACTCCTGCCATTACAGATAGTTGAGGTAAGATGTTTACAACATCAGAAATATAACCACTAAGAACATTTTGATTTATATCAGAATTTGATCTATCAACATTAGCTAAAACGCTATCAAGACTTGCTCTTGTTGTAGGTAAATTAGCAAAACCAAATGCTGGAGGTACTGGGATTAGTTGTCCTTGTGGATTCACAACATTAATTCCACGATAACCAGAACCATTGTCTATAATTTGTGAATCTAAATAGTCAATACCAACTACCACTCTGTTTCTAACAGAACCTAGTTTAAAGTCTCCTGTAAAGTTTTGTTGTAAACTTAAAGTATTAGTAGAAGCATCTGTTTTTTGAGCATATAATCCAAATAAATCATTTTGAACATTATATAAGTAAGTATAATATCCTTTTGATTTTGTGTTACTACCAGCTACAATTGTTTGAGAAGACCAGTTATCTGTAATTTTATAAGCAATCTCACCTCTATAGTTTTGGTTAGGGTTTTTAATAGAAATATCGTCGTTTGTTAAAGATTTATTTCTGTCGTAATTTAGTTCTTCTAAGTTTTTAACAGTAAGAGGAGCTCCTCTATTTAAAAACAGAAAAGTTTGATTTGTTTGATCTGTAGATGATAATTCATAATTAAAATTTAATGTCAATCTATTATTTACTTTATAAGAAATAGCAGGAGCTAAGAATAAAGCCTTTCTAAAACCAGCATCTTGAAAACTATCTTGTGTTTGATAACCCGCATTTAATCGTAATGAGATGTTTTCATTTTCTTCAAGGTTAGTATTAAGGTCAACAGTTAACTTTTTAAAACCAAAAGAACCACTACCAACAGTAATATTTCCGCCAGTTCCTTTATATGGTTTCTTCGTAACAATATTAATTAAACCTCCGTATGATGTTACGGTGCTTCCGTATAAAGTAGCAGAAGGCCCTTTTATAACCTCAATTCTTTCTACATTATCAGGGTTTATAAAACCATTTGTAATTCCAGGAACACCATTAACTAATTGAGGTTGAACAGAAAAACCACGAATAGAATAGTAACCAGCACCATCTCCACTTCTACCAGTTGAAGACCATAATTTTTCAACACCAGTAGTGTTTTTCAACGCTTCCTCAAAACTTGTAACAGACTGTGAAACCAATAACTGATTGGTTACTGTACTATACACTTGTGAGTTTTCAATATTTTTTAGAGGTAACTTCGCCACATAAGCAGTTTTCTTTCTAGAAAACTTGTTTTTTCTATGAGTGTCAACAGTCACTTCGTTTAGTATTTCATTACCTTCATATAAGGTAATTTGTAAGTTTTGCGTATTGCTATTGGTTGTTACTTTTTTAGTTTTAAAACCAATATAGGATACTATCAATGTTACTTCTCCTTTTGTAGAGATAGGTATTGTAAAGTTACCATCAATGTTGGTTTGCACCCCTTTTTGAGTTCCTTCAATAAGTATATTAACACCTATTAGAGGGTCATTATTATTGTCTAATACAGTACCGCTAATCTTATCCCCTTGCGCTACTGAATTTACCATTCCTACAAACAGTAAAACTGTTGTTAAAAAGCCCTTCATTTTTTTTCTTATTTAGATTTAATAAAAATTATTTAATATCGCAAATGTATCTCAGGAGGATTAAGTATCAAAATTTATTTAGATTAATTTTAAATAAAAAAATCTAAAATTTTGAAATTTAATGAGATATCAACATCTTTTTAATTTTGGTATATTTGTAAAACGCAACTAAAAACCTATTAAAATGCATTGGAAAGATCTTTTAGCGCATTTAAAGTTCATGATAAAACGGAACCCAGAGTAGCTATTATTGATTGATTTTGAGATTTAGTCACTATTTATAAATAATAAGTAGAAATAATTGACTAAGTAGAGAAAGAGAGTTAATTGTATAATTAACACATTGTTGAACTATCAAATTAATTAAAGATGCCTTTTTATCATAAATTAGGAAAAATTCCACACAAGCGACATATTCAGTTTCGTAAAGAAGACGGAAGTTTATATTACGAACAATTATTTGGTACGATTGGTTTTGACGGAATGTCTACCAACAGTTACCATGAATATAGACCAACAATGGTCAAAGAAATCCGTAAACAATATTCGATAGCGCCTAAGGTGGCAAAAGAAAACAATATTCAATCGTATCGTTTTAGAGGATTTCAAGTAGCACCAGAAAATGATTACTTACAAAGTAGAAAAGTAGTACTTACCAATTCTGATTGTAATATCATTTTAGCAGCTCCAAAAGAATCAACCAAAGAATATTTTTACAAGAATACTGATGCAGATGAGGTAATTTTCATTCATAAAGGAACAGGAAAGTTACGTACGATGTTAGGTAATTTAGATTTCAAATATGGTGATTATTTAGTAATCCCTCGCGGAATCATATACAAATTAGATTTCGATACGGAAGATAATAGGTTGTTTATTGTAGAATCTTATCGTCCAGTATACACTCCAAAAAGATACCGTAACTGGTTTGGTCAATTATTAGAACACTCGCCATTTTGTGAGCGTGACATTCGCAGACCAGAAGAACTAGAAACACATAATGAAAAAGGAGACTTTGTTATCAATGTGAAAAAACAAAACGAAATTATTGAAATGGTATACGCAACACACCCTTTTGATGTTGTTGGTTATGATGGGTATAACTATCCGTATGCTTTTTCAATTCATGATTTTGAACCAATAACAGGACGTATACATCAGCCGCCTCCAGTACATCAAACATTTGAAACAGATGCATTTGTAATCTGTAGTTTTGTACCTCGTTTATACGATTATCATCCAGAAGCTATTCCAGCACCATACAATCATAGTAATATTGATTCTGACGAAGTATTGTACTATGTAGATGGAGATTTTATGAGTAGAAATGATATAGATGCTGGTCATATTTCGTTGCATCCAGCAGGTATTCCTCACGGACCGCACCCAGGAGCTACAGAAAGGAGTATTGGAGAAAAAGTTACTGAAGAACTAGCAGTAATGGTAGATACTTTTAAACCATTAAAAGTAACTGAAGAGGCTATGAAAATAGCAGATGAAGATTATTATAAATCTTGGCTAGAATAGTTCAATGTATCAATGTAATAATTTGAAAATTGAATTCATCAATTTTCAAATTAACTAATTTTCAAATTTTCAAAATAGAGAGAAATGTCAAAAGAAATAAAATCAGTAAACTACGGTTTAGAAAAAATATTTGAAGGAGCGCAAGACTTCTTACCACTTTTAGGAACAGATTATGTTGAGTTTTATGTTGGAAACGCAAAACAAGCAGCGCATTTTTATAAGACAGCTTTTGGTTTCCAATCACATGCATATAAAGGTTTAGAAACAGGTTCTACAGAAGAAGTGAGTTATGTGTTAAAGCAAGATAAAATCAAATTAGTTTTAACAACACCGTTAAATAGTAAGTCTCCAATTAATGATCATATTGTAAAACATGGTGATGGAGTTAAAGTGGTAGCGCTTTGGGTAGAAGATGCAAGAAAAGCATATGAAGAAACAACTTCAAGAGGAGCAAAATCATACATGGAACCAACTGTTGAAACAGATGAACATGGAGAGGTTGTAAGAGCAGGTATTTACACATACGGAGAAACAGTTCATATGTTTGTAGAGCGTAAAAACTATAACGGAACATTTTTACCAGGTTTCCAAAAATGGGAATCAGATTATAACCCACCAACAGCAGGATTAAAATATATCGACCACATGGTTGGTAATGTTGGTTGGAATCAGATGGATGTTTGGGTAAAATGGTATGAAGATGTAATGGGGTTTGAAAACTTCCTGTCATTCGATGATAAACAAATTCATACAGAATATTCCGCTTTAATGAGTAAGGTAATGTCTAACGGAAACGGAAGAATCAAATTTCCAATTAATGAGCCAGCTGAAGGAAAAAAACGTTCTCAAATTGAAGAATATTTAGATTTTTATGAAGGAGCAGGAGTACAACATATTGCTGTAGCTACTGATGATATAATAAAAACAGTAAGTCAATTAAGATCTCAAGGAGTAGAGTTTTTATCAACTCCACCAGAAGAATATTACAAAGCAGTTCCAGGAAGATTAGAAGAATTTAGTCACGAGTTAAGAGAAGATATTGAAAAGCTAAAATCTTTAGGAATTATGATTGATGCTGATGAAGAAGGGTATTTATTACAAATTTTTACAAAACCAGTAGAAGATCGTCCTACATTATTCTTTGAAATCATTCAACGTATGGGAGCTCGTGGTTTTGGAGCTGGAAACTTTAAAGCATTGTTCGAATCAATTGAAAGAGAACAAGAATTAAGAGGAACTCTGTAAAAAACTTATTTTATAAGATAAAGCAAATCAAAAACCAAGATTCAAGACAGTATAAATTGCCTTGTTTCTTGGTTTCTTTATTATTTATATAATGGATCAAAATAGGTATTTAAATATAAAATCTCCTTTCTCATAAAGCTTACTTTATGTTAAGAGTAAGAATTTAGAGTAATTATAAAAGAACAAACAAATGAGTAAAGAAGAAATATTAAAAGCAATAGAAGAAAAATATGATAAATTAGGAGTTCCTGTTGAAGCAATGTTAGAAGGACTGCTATGGAGTGAACCTATAACCTATTGGGATTATATACAAACAGATGCATTATTAGGGTTACAAATCCCTAGAACTACGTTGCCAGATGAAATGGTTTTTATCATGTATCATCAAGTAAATGAATTGTTGTTTAAAATGATTTTATGGGAAATTGACCAAGTAGCAAAAGCAGAAGAAATTACAGCAGATAAGTTTTCAAAACACCTAATGCGTATTAGCCGCTATTTCGATATGTTATGTAGTTCGTTTACAGTAATGGGTGACGGAATGGATGTAGACCAATACTTAAAATTCCGTAATACATTAACACCAGCAAGTGGTTTTCAAAGTGCACAATATCGTAAAATTGAATTTGCTTCTACTGATCTTATCAATTTGATAGATGCCCGTTATCGAGATACAATTGATAGAAATTCATCATTTAAAAATGCCTATGATCACTTATACTGGCAAGCTGCAGGGAAAAATTATACCACAGGTCAAAAAACAACTTTATTAAATTTGTTTGAGAAAAAATATATGGGTGAATTTATAGATTTTATGGAGGATTATAATGATTGTAACCTTTCAAAAAAGTTTAAGCAATTACCTGAAGAAGTTCAAGCAAATGAAGAACTAATAAAAGCAATGCGTCATTATGATTATACTGTAAATGTAAAATGGGTAATGGCACATTACAACGCAGCAGGAAAATACTTAGGAGGAAGCGATGGAGATTTAGAAGCTACAGGAGGTAGTAATTGGCGTAAATATTTGCACCCAAAATATCAAAGAAGAATTTTCTTTCCATACCTATGGAGCCAAGAAGAATTAGAAAACTGGGGAACGTTTTAAATTCTAGTAATTATAAGATAAAAGCTGTTTAATATTCTGTTAAACAGCTTTTTTTATTTTTGGAACGGTAATTGTCTATCAATTTTCATAAGTTTGAACATTATGAGAAAAAGAATATTGTTTTTTACATTTTTAGTAGTTGCACAAAGTTTTTTTGCACAAAGTAAACCAAAAGCTTATAAGAGTGGAGAATGGCTTCGTTTTGATATGAGCTATAGTGGGTTTTTAAAAGCAGGAACAGCAGTTTTACAGTTAAAAGAAAAGAATTTAAATAACCAAAAAGTACTACATGCTGTAGGGACAGGTAAAACAACGGGTGTCATTAGTTGGTTTTTTAAGGTTGAAGACAGGTATGAAAGTTACTTTGGAATTGATAAAGTACAGCCTTATTTATTTAAAAGGAAAATAGATGAGGGAGGACATAAAAAGAATCGCCATATAACTTTCAATCATAAAAAAAATACAGCGTACGTTCAAGATTTCCGTAAGCAAAAAGATACATTAATCTCTGTAAACTCTCCTCAAGATATGATTTCCACTTTCTACTTTTTAAGAAGTCAGAATACTGAAAATTTGAGAAAAGGAGATGAAATTAAGCTTGACATGTTTTTCGATAATAAAAGTTACCCGTTTAAATTACGATTTTTAGGACACGAAACATTAAAAACAAAATTTGGTAAAGTTAAAACGCAAAAATTTAGACCATTGGTTCAAGCAGGTAGAGTTTTTAAAGCAAAAGAGAGCGTTACTATTTGGATTTCAGCAGATGATAATAAAATACCAATAAAAATGAAGGCCTCCTTAGCTGTAGGTTCATTACGCGCAGAATTAGATGCCTATAAAGGCTTAGCAAATCCTTTTGAGATAGTGGTTGACTAAAAAAATCACATAAGCTGTTTAAGAATTGTTAAAGTGGAAGGAAAAATAGTATTTATTTGTACTTTTGCCCATAAACTCAAATTTAAAGCAGCTTTTTTTTGAAAAAATTCATTCTTACATTCATTCTTACATTCATTCTTTTATGTCTTTTCTTTTCATGTAAAAAAGAAAAGAAAGTAGTCGTACAAGAACCGGTTAAAATAGAAAAACCTAAACCTGTTATAGCTTACGGGTTTAATTTAGATAATTATAAGGTTATTAATGACACTATAAAAAATGGAGAAAGTTTTGGAGTTATTATGGATAGACACCATGTTCTGTATCCGAAGATTAATGAAATAGCAACCAAAATTAAAGATACTTTTGATGTAAGAAGAATACGATCAGGAAAAGCGTACACAATTTTAGCTTCAAAAGATAGTTTAGATCAAGCACAAGTTTTTATTTATAAACATAATAAAGTAGAAGCTACTATTATAAATTTTAAAGATTCAATAATATCTGCCTATAAACATAGAAAAAAGATAAAAACGATTGAAAAAGAAATAGCTGGTAAGATTTACTCTAATTTATCTATAACAATGGATAGTTTGCAGCTAAAACCAACATTAACGAATACGGTTGCAGATATTTATGCTTGGACATTAGATTTTTATCGTTTGCAAAAAGGAGACACATTTAAGTTGATTTTTGAAGAAAAATTTATCAACGATACAACATTTGTTGGGTATGGTAAAGTTAAAGCAGCTATATTTAAACACAATGGAGAAGATTTATATGCCTATAGATATGTAGCCGATTCAATTAAAAAAATTCCTGAGTATTATGATCAAGATGGGAATATGTTACGAAGAGCATTTTTAAAATCACCTATTAAATTTCAATACAGAATATCATCACGTTATAATCTAAGGAGACGTATAAAATTATATGGAAATAGAGTAAGGGCTCATAAAGGAACTGATTTTGCTGCTAGGTATGGAACTCCAATTATGACTACAGCAAGCGGAACTGTTGTAGAATCTGCAAGAAGAGGAGGTAATGGAAACTATGTGAAAGTAAAGCATAATAGTACATATACAACTCAGTATTTACACATGAAAAGAAGGAAAGTAAGAGTTGGTGAATATGTAAAACAAGGAGATATTATTGGTTGGGTAGGTATGACAGGAAATACTAGCGGTCCACATGTTTGTTATCGTTTTTGGAAAAATGGGCGACAGGTAGATCCATTCCGTGAAAAATTACCATCGGCAGAACCATTAGACCCCAAAATAAAACCAACATATTTAGAGTATATAAAACCATTAAAAAGACAGTTGGATAGTATAAAGTTACCACAACCAGAACCACTTTCATTTAAAGAAAAAGAAATTTTAGTTACGAATTAATTATGCCTCTAAAAAATATAAACCCAACAGAAACCATTGCCTGGGAGAACTTAAGAAAACATTTTAATGAAGCGAAAGATTATGAGTTAAGAGAATTATTTCGTGCAAACAAAAATAGAGAAAATGAGTTTTCAATTTTTTTGGATGAGTTGTCTATAGATTATTCGAAAAATAGAGTAACTCAAGAAACAATCGATTTATTAATTTCTTTAGCCGAGGAAGTTGATTTAAAGGATGCTATAGAAAAATACTTTTTAGGAGATAAAATTAATGTAACAGAGAACAGAGCAGTATTGCATACAGCTCTAAGAAGCAGCTCTGATATTCCTGTTTTAGTTGATGGAAAAGATGTAAAACCCCAAATTAAAACCGCTTTACGAAAAATGAAAGCTTTTAGTAATAAAGTTATTTCAGGAAAGTGGAAAGGGTATACAGGAAAATCAATTACAGATATTGTCAATATTGGTGTTGGTGGATCAGATTTAGGCCCTAAAATGGTTGTAGAAGCATTACAGTTTTATAAAAATAAACTAAATACACACTTTGTTTCCAATATTGATGGAGACCATGTTTCTGAAGTCTTAAAAAAGATAAACCCTGAAACGACCCTTTTTGTTATTGTTTCTAAAAGTTTTACAACTCAAGAAACAATTAACAACGCTAATACAATAAGAGATTGGTTTTTAAAATCAGCTACTGTTTTTGATGTGTCTAAGCATTTTATTGCAGTTTCGTGTAATACAAAAGCAGTTGATAATTTTGGTATAGATAAGAAAAATGTATTTCCCATGTGGGATTGGGTTGGTGGTCGATTTTCTCTTTGGTCAACTGTAGGGTTATCGATCTCTTTGTCATTAGGTTTTGATAATTTTGAAAAATTGTTAAGGGGAGCAGAAAAAATTGATAAGCACTTTAGTACTTCTAAGTTTAATGAAAATATACCAGTTATATTAGCTCTTCTGAGTATTTGGTATAATAACTTTTTTGATGCAGAGACTGAAATGGTGATGCCATATAGTGAGTGCCTAGAAAAGTTGCCTATTTATTTGCAGCAAGCCGTGATGGAAAGTAATGGTAAAGACGTTGATAGAAATGGAAATAGAGTGGATTATCAAACAGGAACGATTGTATGGGGAGGGACAGGAGTAAACTCACAACATGCCTTTATGCAATTATTACATCATGGAACTAAGTTAATACCAGTTGATTTTATTGGTTTTAAAGAACCATTACACAACTTAGAAGATCATCATGAAAAATTGCTTGCAAATTATTTTGCACAACAAGATGCATTAGCTTTTGGGAGAACAAAAGAGGAAGCGCATTTAGAGTTAAAGACAAATGGTCAGTTAAACCAAATAAATATACTTTTACCTTACAAAGTATTTAGAGGTAACCACCCTAGTAATTCAATACTTTTTAAAAAACTAACACCTTCTTGCTTAGGAATGCTTTTAGCTATATATGAGCACAAAATCTTTGTACAAGGAGTTATATGGAATATATTTTCATATGATCAATTTGGTGTAGAATTGGGAAAAGAATTAGCTCAAAAAAAACTTACTAACGATTAAATTTTAGTTAATCGTATCCCTTTTATGTTTTTTAACTTATATATAGGTTGTTGTTAACAATGTTGTTGAGGGGTGGTGTGTTGTAAACCAAAGAATTAAGTTGTTTTTTATATGTCGTAGTATCTTAATTTGTTGTTAAAACTTAACATTAAGTTAATATTAGCACTAATGAAAAGCAGGATATTTGCACCTGCATTTAATAACAATTAGATTAAAAAATGAAAACATTTAAAAATGTATTACTTGTAGCTTTGTTCTTTGTAACAGCTACAGTTTTAGGTCAAACAAAAATTACTGGTACAGTAGTTGACGAAATGGGGGAACCATTACCAGGAGCTAACGTTGTAGTAAAAGGGACTACAAACGGTTCAGCTACTGATTTTGATGGGAAATTTATACTAAACGCTAGCTCTGAGTCTGGAGCAGTTGTAGTATCGTTTGTTGGATATACCAACAAAACTGTTTCTTTTTCAGGAGCTTCTGATTTAGGAACAATTGCTTTAGAGCCTTCTAACGTGTTAGAAGAAATCGTTGTTACAGCATCAGGGGTAATCGATTTAGCAGAAGATAGAAAAACACCAGTAGCGGTATCTACAGTTAAAGCTGCTGAGATTCAAGAGAAAGCTGGAGCATGGGATTTACCTGAGGTGTTAAAGTCAACTCCGTCGGTTCAAGCTGTTAAAGGGGGGGCTTTTGGTGAAGGTCAAATGTATTTACGTGGTTTTGATCAAACAAATACTGCATTTTTATTAAACGGTCAGCCAATTAATGGTATGGAAGATGGTAAAATGTACTGGTCTAACTGGCAAGGAGTTATGGATGTTGCGAATGCTATTCAGGTACAACGTGGTTTAGGTTCTTCTAAATTAGCAATTTCTTCAGTAGGAGGTACAGTAAATATTGTAACTAAAACAATAGATAGAAAAGAAGGAGGTTTTGTACAACAAATGGTTGGAAACAATGGGTATACTAAATCTACAGTTTCTTATTCAACTGGAGTTAGTGAAAAAGGATGGTCTTTTACGGGGTTATTTGGTCACTGGCAAGGTGATGGGTATGTAGATAACACTCATGGACAAGGACAAACATATTTCCTGTCTGTAGGCTATCAACCAAATGAGAATAACGTTTTCAATTTTATGTTGACTGGTGCCCCACAATGGCATGCAGCAGCAGGTAGAGGAGATGTTAAGGATTTTTTAGAGAATGGAATCCGTTTTAATGACTGGAGTACTCCAGTAGCAAATCATGATAATACTTTAGGTAACACAGGTTTATACCCTGGAGGTAGAAATGTTTACCATAAACCAGTAGCAAACTTAACTTGGGATTGGACAATAAATAATAAATCATCTTTATCTACGGTATTGTATGGGTCTTTAGGTAGAGGAGCATTTATTTCTTTACAAACAGATAGAAATACAGGAGCTGCACTATATGGTAGAGGGTCTAATAATAACCATAACTGGTTTGGATTAGTATCAAATTATAATAATGAATTAAATGAAAATTTAACTTTAAATGTAGGAGCAGATGTAAGAACCTATAATGGTATCCACTTTAGAAGTGCTAACGATTTTATAGGTGTTAATTCTGTTGATGTAAATACAGATCCTACGCGTAGTGATTATAGTACTTTTATAGGAGAACCTTATACTTTAAATAACACTTTTGGAGGAATTAACCCTTGGAGTTTGTTATTCAATTCTAATGATGATCATAGACAACGTTTTGGATATGACTATGAAGAAGTAATAACGTATTATGGACTTTTTGGACAATTAGAATATTCTAAAGATGCTTTATCAGCATTTTTTCAAGGAGCAATATCTAATCAGGATCACGTAAGAGAAGAGTTTTTAAGAACTCAAAATGTTGGACAATCAGATAAATCTGAAACTATTTCAAATTTAGGATATAATTTAAAAGCTGGTTTAGCTTATGAACTTAACGAAAATAATAAGGTGTTTGCTAATGCAGGCTATTATTCTCGTCAACCTTATCACGAAGATTTATTTTTGACTGATAGATTAGCTAACGATTTAGCACCTGGTGTAGACAATCAAAAAATATTAGGTTTAGAAGCTGGTTACCAGTTTAAAAGTGAGTTTGTTTCTGCTAATTTAAATGTTTATAATACTGAATGGAGAAATAGAACAATAAGTAATGTAAACAGAGAAAATTTTGACACTCCAGAATTTAGATCTTTTAAAACACAGGGTGTAACGCAAATCCATAGAGGAGCCGAATTAGAGTTGTTTACTAATCCTCTACCTGGATTAAAAGTAAATGGTTTCTTATCATATGGAGATTGGAAATATGATGGTAATGGGACAGAATATGCATATAATAATACTGGAGCATTAGTAGGAACTTCTGAAGTAAGTGTTGATGGATTTGAAGTTGGTGGAGGAGCACAAACAAATGCAGGTATTTCAGCAGCTTATAAAGTTTTACCTAGCTTAACAGTTGATGCTAACTGGAACTATTATGATAGATTATTCTCTGATGCTCAAATTAAATTTGCACCAGTTGAGTTACCTAGTTATAATTTAACAGATATTGGGATAACTTTTAAGCCTACATTAAAAGAAGGAACTTTCATTAAAGGATTACAGTTTAGAGTTAATGTAAACAACGTGTTTGATACTCTTTATCTTGAGAGATTACAAGAAAGTAGAGCAGCTTCATCTGATCCAGCAGAAAACTGGAATGGCATTAACATTAATAACAGAGGTCGTTTTGGTTACGGAAGAACTTGGAATGCATCTATAAGATTCAATTTCTAATAATTCTGATTAGAAATAAAATATAGAACCACCTCTTTTGAGGTGGTTTTTTTATGCAGAAAATTCAGTATTTTTACACAGACAAAACTTTAAAAATCATGATGAAAACATTACACTCTTATTGGGCATACGTTGTATTAGCAGTTTTAATATTTACGGTGGTAAATGCTATTATAGGATTAGTACAAAAAAAAGAATTTACCCACAAAGAGTTCCGTTTAGGGCTATTCACGTTAATAACAGCTCATATTCAATTGTTAATTGGTTTAGGGTGGTATTTTATGTCTCCTTGGTATAAAGCTCTAAAATCGAATGGAAGTGAGGTTATGGGAGAGCCAATGGCACGCTTATTGGCAGTAGAGCATCCATTAATGATGATTATTGCTATTGTATTAATAACCATAGGATGGTCAAAACATAAAAAACAAGTAAAAAGCGAAGCTAAGTTCAAAACCTTTGCTATCTTTTACGGATTGGCTTTGTTGCTAATTCTCTCAAGAATTCCTTGGAATAATTGGTTTTAAGATAAAATTATAGTCCCGCTTCCGCGGGATTTTCTATTTTTGCGCACTAGTAAAGTTTTAATAATGAAATCAGTATGTTTTAATAACAGGTTTTTAATTATTAAATGACAAGACTAAGCAAATAACAAAACAACTAAATAGAATGAAAATCTTAAGCTATTTACTTTCATCAATCTTTGGATTGGTATTTTTCTCTTTATTGTTAATTTTCCATCCATTACAATGGTTAGGGCTAAAACTTTTTGGTCAAGAAGGACATCAAAAAGTAGTAAACATCATGAATTGGTTTCTTATAAAATCACTTTTAATACTAGGAATTCGTGTTCAATTTGAGAACAAACAAGAGTTACCAGAAAATACCACACTAATTTTTGTGGCAAATCATCAAAGTACATTTGATATTCCGCCAATTATTTGGTATCTTAGGAGACACTACCCAAAATTTGTATCAAAGAAAGAACTAGGAAAAGGAATTCCTAGTATATCTTTTAACCTAAAACACGGAGGTGCTGCTCTAATCGATAGAAAAGACGCTAAACAAGCATTATCTGAATTAGGAAGATTCGCCAAAAGTATTAATAAAAATAAATGGTCTGCAGCGATTTTTCCTGAAGGAACGAGAAGTAGAACCGGAAAACCTAAACCGTTCTCTGTAAACGGGCTTAAAATGATTGTTAAGTACAATCCAGAAGCCTTTGTAGTCCCTATTTCAATTAACAACTCATGGAAAGTATTTAAATACGGAAAATTCCCATTGGGAATTGGAAGTCCGATAAAAATAAGAACTCACAAACCAATAAAAGTAGATAGCTTACCGTTTGATGAGTTAATTGCCAAAGTAGAAACAACTATAAAAAAAGCAATATACTAAACAAAACAAACAACAATAAATATAACCTTTAAATTAAATTATGTCAATACAAAACATTAGAAAGGAAGTAATGCAAACGCTGGAAAAAAACATTGACAGTTTTGTAGACAGATTCTTGATGCCAATAGAAAAAATTTGGCAACCGACCGATTTTTTACCAAACTCACAACAAGATTCTTTTATTGATGAAGTAAAAGAAATTCAAGAGCTCTCAAAAGAGCTTGATGATGATTTTTGGGTGGTTTTGGTAGGAGATACAATTACTGAAGAAGCATTACCAACCTATGAATCTTGGTTGTTAGATTTGGATGGAGTAACCCAACAACCTGATAATGGTTGGGCAAAATGGATTCGTGCTTGGACCGCAGAAGAAAACCGTCACGGAGATGTGTTAAATAAATATTTATACCTTTCAGGAAGAGTAAATATGCGTGAAGTAGAAGTATCTACACAACACTTAATTGCTGACGGATTCGATATTGGTACCGCTACTGATCCGTATAAGAACTTTGTATACACAAGTTTTCAAGAGCTAGCAACTTATATTTCGCACTTAAATGTAGCGAAAATAGCGAAGAAGAAAGGACACAAAGCTTTAGCCAAAATGTCTAGAATCATTGCCGGAGATGAAATGCGTCATCACTTAGCGTATACAGAATTTGTAAAAGAAATTTTTAAAGTAGACCCAAGTGAAATGATGTTGGCGTTTCAACATATGATGAAACACAAAATAGTAATGCCAGCAATGCACTTAAGAGAATCATTTGGTGAAAAAGGAAGTTTATTTGATGATTTCTCAACCGTAGCACAAAGAATAGGTGTATATACAGGTTTTGATTATGTAGATATTATAAAGAAACTAAATGAAGCTTGGGAAATTGACAAAATAACGAACTTAACACCAGAAGCAGAAAAAGCACGTGATTTCTTAATGAAATTACCAGATAGAATGTACCGAATTACTGAACGTATTGTAGTACCTGATACAAAGTTCAATTTTAAATGGATGATTCCTGCATAAAAATAAAAAAGCAACCAATTGGTTGCTTTTTTATTGTAATATAAATCTGTCTCTATCATCCAAAAAGCGAAATCGATTACGGATTTTTGTTTGTGCTTCTATATCTAAATCAACAATCAATATTTCTTCAGTTCCTTGATTATTTTTTGCCAAACAATTTCCTAAAGTATCATAACAAACCGTATTTCCAGTATATTCATAACCGTTAGCGTCTACTCCTACTCTATTCACACCAATGGTATAACTCATATTTTCAATAGCACGTGCTTTTAATAAACCATCCCAAGCTTCAATACGAGGTTTAGGCCAACTGGCTACATATAGCAATAAGTCGTAATTCTTTGTATTTCTAGCCCATACAGGAAAACGTAAATCATAACATATTAACGGACAAATTTTCCATCCTTTGTAATCAACTATAATTCTTTCAGTTCCTGCAGAAAACACTTCATGTTCACCTGCTAGCGTAAATGTATGTTTTTTATCATATGAATCAATTCTCCCTGAAGGGTGCACAAATAATAAACGATTATAAAAATTATCATTTTCATTAATAACAATACTCCCAGTAATAGCAATACTCTTTTCTTGTGCTAAATTTTGCAACCATTGTACTGTTTCGCCTTCCATAGTTTCAGCAATTACAGAAGCATTCATAGTGAAACCAGTAGTAAACATTTCAGGTAAGATAATTAAGTCAATACCTTCAGTTAAATTGTTGATTTTTTCCTCAAATTGTTTTCTGTTTGCTGTTGGATTTTCCCAAATTAAATCCGATTGAATCAAAGCTACTCTTAAGTGATTCGTTGTGTTCATGAATATAGGCTATTTGTACTCTCAAAAATAGGATAAAAATTGTACTTTCGATTCAAGCTAAAACCATTTTATAAAAAATGCAGTCTTTTATTTCAGAAACGTTAGATACTATTTTACAAAACACCAAATCGTTTGAAAATGTTGTGTTTGTATTGCCTTCACAAAGGGCAGGAGTTTTTGTAAAAGAAACGTTTAAAAAGAAAATTTCAGCAGGCTTTTTACCAGAGATTATCAATGTTGGTGATTTTGTTGAAGAAGTCTCTGAAATGAAAAAGATTGATGCAGTTCAGCTCCTTTTTCATTTTTATACCATTTACAAAGAGCAAGAAGAAAATCCAGATTCATTTGATGTATTTTCATCTTGGGCATTTACAGTGTTGCAAGACTTTAATGAAATCGATCAACACTTAATTAACACACGAGAGATATTTGTGTATTTGCGAGATATTCATCGCTTAAGAAAATGGTCAGTAAAAGGAGAGTTTAAAGAAACAGAATTGATGAAAGATCACTTTTCTTTCATGGAAAAGATGAACAAATATTACGATGCTTTTTATGAGTTTTTGATTAAAAATAATATCGGATATCAAGGAGTTTTATACAGAGAGGCAACTAAAAAAACAACAGAGTTCATTGGTAAGAATCAGCACAAGAAATACTTTTTTATAGGGTTTAATGCGTTAAATGCAGCAGAAGAATTACTATTTGAACAATTTTTATTGAATGGAAACGCAGAAGCTTATTGGGATATTGACAGAACATTTTATGAAAGTCAACATCAAGCAGGAAGCTTTTTAAGGAAGTATAAAACTCGTTGGAAATATTATCAGAAGCACCCTATTCAAACGATTAAAGAATGTTTTTCTGAAAAAAAACATATTGAGGTTATTGGAGCTTCAAAAAATATAACACAGATAAAATATGCTGGAGAGATTTTAGCCAAACTTCCTAATTACAACAATACAGCATTGGTTTTGGCAGATGAAACTTTGTTGCCAATTACTTTAAATTCATTGCCCGCAACTGTAAATGCAGTTAATATTACAATGGGGTACCCTTTAAAAGATGTGCCTACTACAAGTTTAGTATTTGCTATTTTCCATCTATTTATCAATCAAGAAAAGTTAGAAAAGAAGAAAGAAAATCTTTTTTATCATAAAGATGTAATTCGATTAGTAAAAGATACCACCATTTATAGATTATTACAGATAGATGAGCAAACCAATATAGCAGATACGCTTTCAGAAGCGATTGCTAAAGAAAATAACACGTTTGTTAGTCAAGAAGAGATTGTAACATTTTTGTCTGTTGTAAGTGAAGAAATAAAGAAAACTATAACGACAATTTTTAATCCGTTAGTATCGATTAGTGAGTTTTTAAACAGAATTATAGAGTTAATCAACTTATTGAAAGAAAATACTAACGAGTTAGAAAAAGAGTACTTATTCCGATTTTACACCGCATTTACTCAGTTACAAAACTTGCATAATGAGTTTGGTTATGTACAAGATTTAAAAACTTTGCATCAATTTTTTAGACAACTAATACAATCGGAAAGTTTATCATTTCAAGGAGAACCGTTACAAGGGTTGCAGTTAATGGGAGTATTAGAAACACGTGTGTTAGATTTTGAAAATGTTATTATAACTTCTGTGAATGAAGGAGTTTTACCTGCCAATCAACAACAAAACACGTTTATTCCTTTTGATGTGAAGATAGAATTTGGTTTGCCAACATATAGGGAAAAAGATGCACTATTTTCATACCACTTTTTCCGATTGTTACAACGTGCTAAGAACATTTACATTTTGTATAACACTGAACATGATGTATTTGGAAGTGGGGAAAAAAGTCGTTTTGTGACACAGTTAGAAATGATGCGAGACGATATTACCGAAAAAATTGTTAGCCCTAAAGTAGTAACGTCACCTGTTCAATTAAAAGAAATTCAAAAGGATGAAAAAGTTCTTGAACGTTTACAAGAATTAGCTCAAAAAGGGATTTCTCCATCAGCATTAACCAATTATTTATACAATCCGATTGCTTTTTATAAACAAAAAATTTTAAAAATAAATGAGTTAGAAGATGTTGAAGAAACAGTGGCAGCAAATACGATGGGAACTGTGGTACACGATACGCTAGAAGAATTGTATAAACCTTTTGAAGGGAAGTTTTTACAATTAGGAGATGTTGAAGATATGCAGAACAAAACCAAAGAACTTGTAACTTTTTATTTTTCGAAGCATTTTAAAAATGGAGATTTAAGTACAGGAAAAAACCGACTAATTTTTGAAGTTGCTAATCGTTTTGTAGAGAATTTCTTAACAAAGGAAAAACAATTATTGAAAGATGAGAATAATCAACTAAAAATAATTGCTACTGAGCAAGAGTTGTCCTCAGAAATAAGAGTTGAGGGAATTGATTTCCCAATAAAAATTAAAGGAATCGTTGATCGAATTGATGAGCTAAATGGTGTAACAAGAATTATTGACTATAAAACAGGAATGGTTGATAGCACAAATTTAAAAGTAATCGACTTTGAGGTGATACGAGATTTAAAATACCATAAAGCTATTCAGGTGATGCTATATGCTTTTTTATATACGCAACACACACAATTTAATTTTGAAAAGTCTCTTGAAGCAGGAATTATTTCGTTTAAAAACTTAAAAAGTGGGTTTTTACAAATGAATTTCTCATCCAATTACCGAAAACCTGATAATGCAATCACACAAGAGAAATTAGAAGAATTTATGGCTGAAATAAAAATCTTGTTAACAGAATTGTACAATCCGACAATTAGTTTTGTTGAGCCAGCAGATTTGCCATACTAAATATCTAGGTAAATGATATTCCAGTTATGATTATTACTCCTGTAGGTTTTTAAAGTTTTAAAACCAATTGCTTTATGTGCATTCATAGAACGAATGTTTTTTTCGTCTACTTCAGTAATAATAGAACTGTATATTCCAGTGAACTCTTCTTTCATTTTTGCATACAAACCTCTAAAAACACCATTACCTCGATAATTCCTGTCTATACAAACCTGTCCCATTAAAATATAAGGTTTCTTACCTTGTAAAGTAGTATCAATCTCATCAAACATAGGAACGAGAATAGGGATGTCATTTCTGAAAACTTTAGACATTGATAAAGCATACCCAACAACATTACCATTACTTTTTGCGATGATATGCGGGTGTATCTCGTTCATTTTTTTCAATAATTCAAAATCATGACGAACCGTAACAAAACCTTGTTCTTTTTTATCAATTTCTGATAAACTTTCAGGTAAATTTTGTTGTTGTAGCTCTAATATTTGAAGCAGTTCTGTTGGGTTGGTTGTGGTAGTGAACTCAAGCATAGTTTTAAAAATAGTGGAGCATATCGGAGTCGAACCGATGACCTTTTGACTGCCAGTCAAACGCTCTAGCCAACTGAGCTAATGCCCCATTGTAAAATTTCTCACACTCATTTTACTTTGTTAGAAATAACTTCATTCCAAATATAATATTTTTAAGGATGTGCATTTACCCAAACTTCACCATCTTCAAAAAATTCTTTCTTCCAAATAGGGACTGTTTCTTTTAAGGTATCTATAGCATATTGGCAAGCTTCAAAAGCAGCTTTTCTATGTGGAGAAGAAACAGTAATAATAACAGGGATATCACCAATGGTTAACAAACCTTCTGCATGGTGAATGGCTATTTTGGTTACTCCAAATTTTTCCAAAGCCGCATCCGCAATTTTTTGCATTTCCTTAATAGCCATTGGCTTGTAAGTAGAAAAATCTAGTTGAGTTACTTCTTTGTTTTGTGTAGCATTTCTTACAGTACCTACAAAAACAGCAATCCCACCACAAGAAGGATCAGCCACAAAATCGTAACATTCTTGTAAGTTGAGTTTTTCTGAAGTTATTTTTATAGATGTTGTGTTCATATTGGTATGTAAGTTTAACAAAGATATAAGATTGAAAGCTTAAAAAGAATAGAAACCAATCAGATTTAAATAATTATTTTTGTTTGCTGAAACAGAACACAACTTAAAATGAAAACATTGAACGATTTCAATTTCGAAAATAAAAAAGCATTAATTCGTGTAGATTTTAATGTGCCTTTAAACGATAGTTTTGAAGTAACAGACGATACAAGAATTCAAGCAGCAAAACCAACGATTATAAAAATATTAGAAGATGGAGGAAGCTGTGTGTTAATGTCACATTTAGGGCGTCCGAAAGGCAAAGAAGATCAGTTTTCGTTACGCCATATTGTTAGTAAAGTAACAGAAGTGTTAGGTGTACAAGTGAAGTTTGTTGATGATTGTGTTGGTTCAGCTGTTGAAGAAGCTGTTGTAAACTTAAAAAACGGAGAAGTTTTACTATTAGAAAACTTACGTTTTTACTCAGAAGAAAAAGCAGGAGATGTTGCTTTTGCTGAACAATTATCTAAATGGGGAGACGTGTATGTAAATGATGCTTTTGGTACTGCACACAGAGCACATGCATCTACTGCAATTATTGCACAATTTTTTCCAGAAAATAAGTGTTTCGGAAATTTATTAGCAACTGAGATTGAAAGCATTGATAAAGTATTAAACAATTCAGAAAAACCTGTAACCGCTATTTTAGGAGGAGCAAAAGTATCGTCTAAAATAGGAGTGATTGAAAATATTATTGAGAAAGTAGATCATATCATTGTAGGTGGTGGTATGACGTTTACGTTCATCAAAGCTTTAGGAGGTAAGATAGGAAACTCATTAGTTGAAGAGGATAAATTAGAGTTAGCGTTAGAAATTTTAGCGAAAGCAAAAGAAAATAATACAGAAATTCATTTACCAGTAGATGCTGTTATTGCAGATGCTTTTTCAAATGATGCTAATACGCAAATGGTAGATACTAATGAAATTCCTGATGGATGGATGGGATTAGATTGCGGACCTAAAACTGTTGAAAAATTTGCCGAAGTTATCGCAAAATCTAAAACTATTTTATGGAACGGACCTTTAGGTGTTTTTGAAATGGAAAAGTTTGCACAAGGAACTATTGGTTTAGGAAATGCAATTGCAGAAGCTACTAAGAATGGTGCATTCTCGTTAGTTGGAGGAGGAGATTCAGTTGCAGCGGTAAAACAATTTGGATTTGCTGATAAAGTGAGTTATGTTTCTACAGGTGGAGGAGCGATGCTAGAAATGCTAGAAGGACAAACCTTACCAGGAATTGAAGCAATTTTGAGATAAGGAAATTGCTAGTAGTAGAAAAAGAAAATAGAATGAGATATTGGTTTTACAATGATAATAACTTTATTGTTGTTACAGATGAATCTATATATGTAGGGAAAACAAAGAAATATATAAAGTCTGAATTGATTTCAGGTTTTGAAAAAGGAGACATTCTAGAAGGTGTTTTTAGTATTCCTTTCTCATATATTAAAAGCATAGAAAATCCAGAAGAGTCAAGTACAATAACTGTTTTTTATGGAGGTAATTCTGAAGAGGAAATCATTATAAATAATAAAGAGGTTAAGAGTCAGATATTTCTTTATTTAAGAGAAAAGTTATCTGAGTTTAGTTATTCTAAAGAGAAACCAAAAGTAATTAAGTTTGTAAAGCCTCAGATTTTTTCCATATTATTTTCCACAGGAATATTTTTATGGATATTCTATTTAGCTAGAGAAATTGAGAAAGGTTACCAGTATGAGATTGTTGGAGGAAGACAAGGCTTAAGCGGATTGGTCTTAGGGTTAGCTCAATTTGGAACTATTAAGGTTTTATTAGGATACTTTTTAGTTCTATCAATAGCAATAATAGCATTAACAAGAAAATTAAAGAAAAGAACTTTGACGGAGTTTTTAATAAGATAAATACCTGTTAAATGAGTATTTAATCCAGCTTATTGCAGGATTTCTTTTATATAAACTTTAAGAAGTGGATATTCTAAAAACCTTGTATTTTTACAAGAATAACAAATGATAATTAATTTATGAAATACACAACACTACCCAATACCGATGTAAAAGTTTCAAAAATTTGTTTAGGAACGATGACATGGGGTAGACAGAATACGGAAGCAGAAGGCCATGAACAAATGGATTATGCCTTAGAACAAGGGGTAAACTTTTTTGATACTGCGGAATTGTATTCTGTACCTGCTACTCCAGAAACATATGGTGCTACAGAAAAAATCATAGGTTCTTGGTTCAAGAAAACAGGAAACAGAGATAAAGTAGTGTTGGCATCTAAAATAGCAGGCGCAGGAGATTACACAGCTCATATTAGAACAGGTGGTTTCAATAGAAAGAATATAAGTGAAGCCATTGAAGGTAGCTTAAAACGTTTACAAACAGATTATATTGATTTATATCAATTGCATTGGCCAGATCGTGGGGTAAACTGTTTTGGAGTACGTGATTATCCTTATAAAACTTCTGCGAAAGAAGCTGAAAAACATTTAGAGATTTTAGAGACGCTGAATGATTTTGTGAAACAAGGAAAGATTAAACATATTGGTTTGTCTAACGAAACACCTTGGGGAACGATGAAGTACTTACAAACAGCAGAACAACACGGCTTACCAAGAATGGTTACGATTCAAAATTCATACTCATTAATTCATAGAGGATATGAAGTGGGAATGTCTGAGGTTTCTATGAGAGAAAATATAGGTTTGTTAGCTTATTCCCCATTAGCGCAAGGAGTATTAACAGGAAAATATATTGATGGAAAAACTCCAGAAGGAGCAAGAGGAACATTATTTCCAAGGTTTATAGCTAGATATAAAAATGAAGGTTCAGAAAGAGCGGTTTTAGAGTATCAAAAAATAGCAAATAAACACGGATTGACGTTAACAGAATTATCATTAGCGTACATCAATCAGTTACCATTTGTAACGAGTAACATTATTGGAGCTACTAAAATAAGTCAGTTAAAAGAGAATATCAATTCTATCAATATAGAATTATCTGATGATATTTTAGAAGAAATAGAAGCGGTACACAAAGTAATTCCTAATCCAGCACCATAGTTGGGTTAAAAATAAAAAAGAAAGTCGCCTGAAAAATATTTTTCAGGCGACTTTTATATCAATACTAACAAACACAGTGAGACCAATCTAAATCATATCTTAGTAGCTGGTGCTGTATATAATCATCTCTATTTTCTGGTCTAGTAGAGTTGCAGAAGTCGTTACAATCAAGAAATGCTCTACCTCCTTTAATTTGGTGTTGATCTTCTCTGTTTAATCTTTTTCCTAGATTTAAAATTTGTTTTTTCATAATGATAACGATTTAATTAATTTGATTAAATCCTTGAACATTTTATAGACACTCAAGGTTTATGTCTATTTTCTCGCGAAAGAATTTTAATGAGCTTAAAAATACTGTTTTTATTAAAAAAAATCACGAAATCAGTGATTTAATTCTGTTGGAGTGTCGTTTTGATAGGGTAATAAAGGAAATTATTATAAAAATGAAAGGTTTTTAAAGGAGCAAAAAAAAAATCCAAAGTAAAACTTACTTCGGGTTTTTTAATTTTTTGTTTAAACTATTCTTTTACAATTTTAAAAGAAGAAGCTTTGAACTTACCATCTTCAATTTTTCCAGTAACCTCGGCTTTTCTAATAACATTACAAAAACCAATATTCTTATCATGGGCATCACCATAATCATCTATGTGAGCACCTTCAATAAAATAGGCTTGTCCATCTACTTTTACAGCTAAATCACATCCATGTTGGCTGTCTAAACCAAACTTACATTGACCGCACGAAGCTTCTACTATTTGTGTTTTTTCTTTTGGAGTACTACAGGCAACGATTCCTAAGAATACTAAAATTAATATTTTTTTCATGCTGTGAATTTATGAAAATAAGCATAAAAAACCCAGAATAAATTTATTCTGGGTTTGATTAATTATAGTATTTAAACCTCCTAGCTCTCTTCTTCACCAACAAGTTCTCCTTGTGTGGTCACAGAGCCAGTAGTTGCGTTTCCGTAGACAGGGGTTTCATTTCTTAGAATATCAATTACTCTTGCGAAATTATCTGCTGTCATATATGGAGTTTCTTGTCTTTTCCCCTGAAATGTCGTAAAGTAAAACTTACCCAAATCAATTTTAGGATCCCATAAAGCCTGATAGCCTTTCAATTTTGTCCATCCTGTTGTTCCTTGTGCATAATGTGGCATAATATGTTAGTTTGAGTTAATAGTAATGTAAAACTATCAAAAAACACAGCCAACAAGGGTTATCTATTTCCCGTTTTTAGTGGGGACATACTCCTTATTTTTTAAGGATGAAACAACTTGTTTATCAAAAAGAATATAATTTAATATCCTATTTTACCTCGAACTCTTTGTAGCACATCTTTAGCTATTATACGAGCTTTTTCTGCCCCTACAGCCAAAGCTTCATCAATTTCATGACGGTTTTCCATATAGTGGCTGTACTTTGCGCGTACATCAGCAAATTTATCTACAATTAATTCATAAAGAGCTTGTTTTGCGTGTCCGTATCCATAACCTCCATTTTCATAATTAGCACGCATTTCAGCAATTTGTTTTTCCGAAGCTAATAACTTATATAGAGCAAAAACATTATCGGTATCTGGATCTTTTGAGTCTTCTAAAGCTTTACTATCAGTTTGAATTCCCATAATTTGTTTACGTAACTTCTTGTCTGGAAGGAAAATATTGATGAAATTATTCCTTGATTTACTCATTTTTTCACCATCAATACCTGGAACTAATTTGGTGTCTTCGTTTATTTTTGCTTGAGGCGGAACTAAGGTTTCACCAACTATGTTGTTAAATCTGTTAGCAACATCACGCGTCATTTCTAAATGTTGTAACTGATCTTTTCCTACCGGAACAATTTCAGCATCATACAATAAAATATCCGCAGCCATTAACATTGGATACGTAAATAACCCAGCGTTTACATCAGCCAAACGATCAGCTTTATCTTTAAAACCATGAGCTAAGGTTAAACGTTGGTATGGAAAAAAGCAGCTTAAATACCAAGTTAACTCAGTAACTTCAGGAATATCACTTTGGCGATAAAATACTGTTTTATTAATGTCAATACCACAGGCAAGCCAAGTAGCCGCAACACTATAGGTGTTTTCTCGCAATTCGTTTCCGTCTTTAATCTGTGTTAAAGAGTGCATGTCGGCAATAAAAATAAACGATTCGTTTTTAGAATCATTCGCCATTTCAATTGCAGGTAAAATTGCTCCTAATAAATTCCCTAAATGTGGGGTTCCTGTACTTTGTACTCCTGTTAAAATTCTTGACATAAGTCTGTTTTGAAATGTTTTTAAATAAGTGCTTGCTTAAGTGAGCAAAAATAAGCTTAAAATTTATCAAACAAAAGAAATTACTACATTCGCATATTAGGGGAACCTTGATGCTAAACTTTTTTGATAAAAGAAGTACAAGGTTAGTTAGTTGATTATAATTTAGAAGAATTGAAGTATATATTTTTTCCTATTCGTTTTATTTGGCGTGTTTGGTTCTACACACTAATCGTAGTATCAATATTAATAATGGCGCCTTTTATGCTGATTTTAACTTCAGATGAAAAATATTACCCAGTTTTTTGGAAGGTAGTAAGAGCATGGGCTTATTTTTTAATTTATGGAATGGGTTTTCGATTAAAAGTTGAAAAAGAGCAAGAAATAGATCGGAACAAAAGTTATATGTTTTGTGCTAACCATGCGTCGTTTATAGATCCATGGATTCTAATAGCTATGAGTAAAAATCCAATAGTTTTTGTAGGGAAGAAAGAATTGGCAAAATTTCCAATTTTTGGTTTTTTTTACAAAAAAGTGGTTATTGTAGTTGATAGAAGCGATTTAGAAAGTAGAAAAAAAGTATATGAAGAAGCTCACAAAAGATTAAAAAATGGAACTAGTGTTGCAATTTTTCCAGAAGGATTAGTGCCTGCTGAAAATGTTGTTTTGGCGCCTTTTAAAAATGGAGCATTTAGTTTAGCAATAGAACATCAAATACCTATTGTTCCTCAAGTGTATTATGATGGAAAACGTTTGTTTTCTTGGGATTTTTTTAAAGGAGCCCCTGGAACACTTAGAGTAAAACAATGTGAGTTTATTGAAACAGAGAATCTAGTTATTGGAGACAAGAAAAAACTTAAAGAGCAAACATATAATGTAATATACAATGAATTGATAAATGATGAGTTGTATATGAAAGATACTAACCGACCTAACAATGAGCGAGAATTTAAATCACTTTTATAGCGAAAAAGAAGAAAAGTTAAATATACTTACTCACGGATTTGGATTGTTGTTAAGTGTTATAGCCTTTCCTTTTTTAGTGAAAAAATCCCTTGACTATCATGCTTTTTGGAAAATAGCTAGTTTTTGTATTTACGGATTAAGTATGATAATTCTTTATGCAGCATCTACTTTTTATCATGCAGCTAAAGAACCTAAACTTAGGCGAAGACTTAACATTTTAGACCATGCAGCTATTTATGTATTAATTGCCGGAACATATACCCCATTTTGTTTAGTTGTATTACCACCAAAACTAGGTTGGTATATGTTTATTTTTGTTTGGCTATTTGCTATTACAGGGGTTATACTAAAGCTTTTTTTTACAGGACGGTTTGACAAACTATCAACAGCGTTGTATTTATTAATGGGATGGCAAGTTGTTTTTGTAATTAAACCTTTAATGGAAAATTTATCAGATAAAGGCCTGTTATATCTTTTTCTTGGTGGAGTTTTTTATACCGTTGGAGCTATTTTCTATTCCTTAAAAAAAATGAAATATAGCCACGCAACCTTTCATGTTTTTGTGCTGCTAGGAAGTTTGAGTCATTTTTTAGCTGTTTTTTACGTGGTTTAATTGTGTTTTATTATTAAAAAAAATGGAATAACTATAAAATTAAGGTTAAAATAATGTCAATAGATAATTTTTTACCTGCATTGGTTAGTATTGTATTGATTTGATTTGTTTTATAACTGTAGGTTTGTTTTTAAGTAATTTAAAATCAAACAATTATGAAACAAAAAAACTATTTTGTTACCCTTCTTCTTTTTGTTGTTTTTCTGTGTTGAAGCTGTGCTGGCTCAAGACTGTAAAGTTACAAGTGAAAATCAAAAGGTATTTTTAAAATACCCAGAATCAAAAAAAGAATTTGACAAGTTTAATAACTACACAAAAAATGTAGTTAGAAAAAAACAGACTTCGCTTTTTAATAAAGCTGGAGAGACCTATACCATTCCGGTGGTTGTACATGTTTATGGCTCAGTTCAACATGGACTAACTGTAACGTATGATAAAATAAAAGTTGCATTAGATAAACTGAATGAGGATTTCAACGGACTTAATGATGACTTCAATACTGTTGATCCTGTTTTTTCAGGAAGACGAGGTACTCTAAGTATTCGATTTGCTTTGGCAAAAATAGATCCTAATGGAGGAAGTACCAATGGTGTAGTATTTCATCCAGAAAAAGCAGGGTATGGAAACGGCTCAGGTCATGATGCACAAATAGCAGTAGATGCTTGGGATAACTATAAGTATATGAACGTGTACATTATGGGAGATTTGTATGCAGATGGGAGTGCAACAAACTCAGGTGTTGCTTGGTATCCAAATACTTCAATGTCTAATAATAACACTGCTAGAGTGGTCTATAACGGGCGTTACATTCACGGAAATACGAATAAAGAATTTGCTTCAGTATTAACGCATGAGTTTGGTCATTGGTTAAACCTTATACACACGTTTGAAGGTGGATGTAATGATCCAAATGGTGATTATGTGGACGATACTCCAAAAGAAGATTCTAATTCTGGAGATGATGGTTGTACGGTTGGAGCAAGTGATTGTGGTAATTTAATTAACTATGAAAATTACATGGGATATGATGCTGCTGCTGGTTGTGGAAAAATGTTTACACAAGGGCAAATAAATAGAATGTTAACTGCATTGCAGCACCCAGCTCGTAAACCATTGTGGCAATCTGAAAACTTAACAGCTACAGGAGTAAATTTAAATGGTGGATCTCTGATAGTAGATTCTACTACAGTAGAAGAAACACTGTCAAATGATGGTTCAATAGTTGATGAGGCTAAAAACATATCTATAGAAGGAACAACTTTCTCAGTTTCTTCAGGGAATTTAATTTCTGGAACTCATTTTGATGCCAACCTGCCCCAAGGTTTGTCAGTTCAAATAACAGCACTTAATAATAAAACGCTAAGTGTGAAATTTACAGGACAAGCAACAAACCACTCTGAATTAAATAATACAACAGGTTCTGTTATATTTAAAGATGCTGTAATTTCAGGAGGAACGTCCTCTCTAAACTCTAATAAAGTAACGTTTAATTTCTCTTTTTACGATCCTTACAAAGTGGTGTATTTTGATAATCAAGATTACACAGCAGATTCAGGAAATACCTGGACGTTTTTTACAATAGAGGGCGCTAGTAATAATAGATTTGGAACTTTTTATGAGAATAACTCATTGATATTAGAAACATATAAAAAAGCATTAGTGTGCCAATCTGGAACTAGAAATGTGAAACCAATTGAGGTGAATACAGTGATTGATCAACAAAGTTCTTGGGTTGATGGAGGAGCATATCCCGATTTGCATGTAATTAGAAATGCTAATTACTCTTCTTGGGATGGTAAAACTGCTTACATAGGGTTTCAATTAGAGTTATATCCAGGAAAAACGAATTACGGTTGGTTTAGAATTAGTGTTAATAACAATGGTACTTCATATAGTTTACTAGATTATGCATATAGCACTCAGCCTTTTGGAGCCATCAAAGCAGGAAGTAAGGTTTGGGATGGAAATACTGGAGCTACATGTAACGATGGAATCCAAAATGGAGATGAAACAGGTGTGGATTGTGGTGGTTCATGTGAACCTTGTACCGTAATATATTGTGATTCTAACGGAAAGAGTGTAAATGATGAATTCATAAGTAAAGTTGAATTAAATACCATTAGCAATAGTTCATCAGGATCAAGTGGTGGATATACAGATTATACATCCATGATATCAACTAAACTATCAAAAGAAGGTGATTATTCAATAACCATAACACCGAGCTGGACTAGTACTGTTTATTCTGAAGGATATAGTGTTTGGATTGATTACAATCAAGATGGTGATTTTACAGATGCAGGAGAACAAGTTTGGACTAAAACAGCTTCAAAAGATACTTCGGTAACAGGACAGTTTACTGTGCCTAATTCAGCAGTTTTAGGAGATACTAGAATGAGAGTGTCTATGAAATATAATGGTGTTCCAACATCTTGTGAATCATTTAATTATGGTGAAGTTGAAGATTATAAAATAACGATAAATGGAGACTTTCTTCCAACTTGTGATGACGGAATTCAAAATGGAGATGAAACAGGAGTTGATTGTGGCGGTAGCTGTACACCATGTAATGGGAATGATGAAATAGTATATGTAGATATTCCAGACCTAGCCGTGAGTGATAGTAATACGTGGGAGTTTTTCAGAATTGAAGTAGGAGACGATGCAGATTATGGAGCATGGTACACTAGCAATTCTGTGCGATTAGAAACATATAACAAAGAAATTGTTTGTGAAGGAACAACAAGTAATGTGTCCTATTTAGCGGAAGGTGTTTCTGTTGGAGCATCAAGTAATTTTGTGACAAGTTCTAGCCCTTATACGGTTAGCTCGTCCAATTATACGTCGTGGAATGGAAAGACTGGTTTCATTGGATTTACTTTTAAAATAAAAGGGAATATACATTATGGATGGTTTCACATTGCGGTAGCAAATGATGGACAATCTTATACATTAACAGATTACGCCTACAACAAAACAGCAAACTTGCCAATTACAACTGTGACAAGAAGTGGAGTTGTAGGGCCTAACGATGAAAAGTCAAATAATAATGGAGTTATCTCTGCAATACCCAATCCATTTGTGTCACAAACAAAAATTGATGTTTCTAGTATTTTAAAAGATGGAGCTATTCGATTAGAGGTGTATGATTTATTGGGAAGATTTATACATAGTAAAGAGGTTCAATCACCTTCTACATTTATACGAATAGATGATGGTGTGTTAAAGAATCAAGGAATGTACTTATTAAAAATACAATCAGGAAAACAAGTAAAAACTCTTAGTATTCTAAAAAAATAAGAAGAGAGTTTTATTAGGGGAGTAAAAGCTGTTTGGAAGATTTTCAAACAGCTTTTTACCATTTATTATAGGGTAGTTTACTTAAGTTGGAGTTGTAGTATTTGGCAATTCCAGTAACTTCTTCACCTAACCATTCAGGTTTTGAAAAATGTTCGTTTTCATCTTCTAACTCCACTTCGGCAATAAGTAAACCGTTATTGTCTCCTAAAAATTCATCTACTTCAAAAGTGTGATTGTCAATGTTTACTAAGTATCGATACTTTTCAATAATACCTTTTTCACATAAATTAAAAAGACTTTCGGCTTCATTTTTATCAATCTCTTTTTCCCATTCAAAACGAGTTGTTCCATTAGCGTTTGATGCTCCTTTAATAGTTAAAAAACCAGTATCATCTTTTAAACGAACTCGTACAACTCTTTCTTTATTTGAATTTAGAAATCCTTGTTTTATATAGTTTTTTTGAAAAGCTTCTTGTTTAAAATCAGTAGATTTTACCAAGAATTTTCGTTCTATTTCTGTTGTCATGCTAAAGGAATCATTTTTACACGAATGTACTATTTTTGTTGATATTATTGGTATATCTTTGATTAATGATTTTAATAGATAAACTTAATTAAATGGCGGTAATTACTACAAAAGCCATCGTTTTGAGCTCTCTTAAATATGGAGATACTAGTTTAGTTGTAAAATGTTTTACTTTACAAGAAGGGGTAAAATCGTATATGGTAAAAGGAATATTAAAATCAAAAAAAGGAAAGTTAAAGCCTGCACATTTTCAACCATTAACGCAATTAAACCTTACAGCAAACCACAGCAACAAAAGTTCGTTGCATTCTATTAAGGAAGTACAAGTTATACATCCATTTGAAACTATTTATACTTCTGTAGTTAAGCAAACAATCGTGTTATTTTTATCTGAAGTGTTATCGTATATTCTACAAGAAGAGGAAGAAAATAATTCTTTATACAGTTATATTGAAACATCTTTGATTTGGTTAGATACGCATGATGAGGTTGCAAATTTTCACTTGTTGTTTTTATTAAACTTATCTAGATATCTTGGTTTCTATCCAGATACTACCAATATTGATAAGGCAGCATTTAATTTATTAGAAGGAGGTTTTACAGACACTGAATATGAAAAACTAACGATTTCAGGAAAAGAAATAATGTTATTTAAAAGCCTATTAGGCATAAATTTTGATGAGATTAATTCGATTTCTTATTCAAAAAAAGAAAGACAAATTATTCTCCGAATTATAGTTCAGTATTATGAATTACATTTGGAGGGATTTAGAAAGCCTAAATCATTAGATGTTTTAGAAACTGTATTTAATTAATATGAAACACAGAATTACTGTATTTTTTTTACTATTTGTTACCACAATTTTTTCTCAAACAATTACTGTTATTGATGCTGAAACAGGTAAGCCTGTAGAGGCTGTTGCTGTTTTTAATAAAAGCAAAACAACGTCAGCTATAAGTGATGAGTTAGGGAAAATTGATATTTCTGATTTTAGAGAAAATGAGTTACTTACGTTTACACATGTATCTTATGCTGAATATCAAGAAAAAAAATCAGTAATAAAAAGGAATAACTATCATGTTTATTTATCAAAAAATTCAGAGCAGTTAGATGAGGTAGTTGTTTCGGTTTTTAAAAATAGAGAAAAAACCAACCGCATTGCTGAGCAAATAGCGGTAGTATCTTCAAAAGAAATAGAAAAACTATCACCACAAACATCAGCAGATTTATTAGCAAGTGTTCCTGGAATTAAAGTTCAGAAATCACAGTTTGGAGGAGGAAGCCCTGTTTTACGTGGAATGGAAAGTAATCGAGTACTTTTAGTGGTTGATGGTGTTCGTATGAACAATGCTATTTATAGAAAAGGACACTTACAAAACTCAATAACAGTAGCTCCTAACTTATTAGATAGAACAGAAGTCGTTTTTGGACCATCATCTGTAATTTATGGTTCAGACGCATTAGGGGGAGTGATTCATTATTATACTAAAACTCCAAAACTATCGGAAAAAGAAAACGAAATTAAAGGAAATACTTTTTTACGATACAGCTCAGCAAATAATGAAGTAACTAATGTGGTTTCTGCTGAATTAAGATTTAAAAAATGGGCATCTTTTACAAGTATAGCTCATAGTAATTTCGGAGATTTAAAGATGGGAGAAAACCGTTCACATGGTTTTGAAAATTGGGGAAAAGTACCTTTTTACTCCAACAATACTAATACTTTTTATAACGATTCACCAGTAGTTAATTCTAACCAGAACTTACAAAGAAACACAGGTTACAGTCAAACTGATGTATTGCAAAAGTTTTATGTACCTTTTTCAAAAAACACAGATTTTAAATTAAATATTCAATACTCAACATCTTCTAATATACCTCGTTTTGACAAGTTAATGGAATTGAAAAAAGGAAGTTTAAAGTTTGCAGAATGGTATTATGGGCCACAAGAACGTTTGTTAATATCTCCGCAGTTAATTATCAATCCAAAGAAAAAATGGATGGATAATGGTACAATTACTTTAGCGTACCAAAAGATAAAAGAAAGTCGCATTCAGCGAAAGTTTGGAAGTTTAGATAGATCTTACAGAGAAGAAAAAGTTGATGTTTTTAGTTTGAATGGAGATTTTACAGTTCCGCTAGCAGAAAATAGAAATTTAGGATACGGAATTGAAATAGCATATAATGATGTAGCGTCAAACTCTCACGGAAAAACATTACGCGTTAATGGCAATAGCATAGTTGGTTTTGATGGTGATTTTGTAGTTCAGTCTCGTTACCCTGATGGAGGAAGCAGTTATTTGAGCTCTGCTTTTTATGTAGATTACCGTCAAGATATCAATAGTAAATCAACGTTAAATACAGGTATAAGAGGAACAAATACAGTATTAAAAGCAAAATGGTTAGATGAAACTTTTATTGATATTCCTCAAAATGATATTCAATTAGATAACCAATCGCTAACAGCAACTATAGGTTATGTATACAAGCCTAATAAAACTTGGCAATTAAATACAGTATTATCTTCTGGTTTCAGATCACCAAATATTGATGATGTAGGAAAGATAAGAGAGAAAAATGGAAAGGTGACGATACCAAACATAAGATTAAAGCCTGAACACGCATATAATGCTGAAATTGGAGCTCAAAAATACTTTAATAATAGAAAGTTTAGAGTTGGGGCAAATGTGTATTATACCTTGTTGAATAACTACATTTACAGAGAGAATTTTGAATTGAATGGAAGCTCAACTATTGAGTATGATGGAGAAGAAGGAACTATTGTTGCTAATGTAAATAAAGGAACAGCTTATGTTACGGGAGCTACGGTAAGTTATCAAGGTAAACTGCATAAAAACTGGAATACTTCTGGGTTTATTACTTACACGTATGGTAAAGCTTATGATACAAATGAACCTTTATCATCCATTCCGCCGTTGTTTGGTCGTTTTGATTTGAGTTATGTAAACAAAAAGTTTGAAGGCGGAGCTAACTTAGTTTTTAATGCAAAGAAAGATATTTCAGACTATAATATAACTGAAGGTATTGATAACCATGAACAAACACCAGTTGTTAATGCTAATGCAGCTGAAGATGTTGATAAATACTACGGAAGCCCTAGTTGGATGACTGTCGGATTGTATGGTAAATTTCAGTTCACAAAAAACATAGCTTTACAAGCACAATTGTCTAACTTATTTGACGAGCACTATAAAGAATTTGCTTCAGGAGTTTCAGCTGCAGGACGTAATATTTCAGTATCTTTGCTAACCAATTTTTAAGTAAAAAATCAAATGATTAATTTTTTCAGATTAGTAAGTTTATTGGAAGGGATATCTTATATTTTATTACTTTTTATAGCTGTTCCAATTAAATATTTACAAGGAAATCCAGAGTATGTTAAAATGCTGGGTATGCCCCACGGATTATTGTTTGTTGGGTATATTGTATTAGCTATTATGTTAAAGTACGAGTTAAACTGGAACGGTAAAACTTTCGGAATTGTTAGCTTACTTTCTATCTTACCTTTCGGAACATTTTTCGTTGGCAGATACTTAAAAAAGGCAGAAGCTTAATATTTTTTATTTTGTAGTAAATTGATGAATTATCCTCCGCTTACCGGTGGAATAATTGCCACTACATCATTTTCTTGTATGAGCATATCGTCTGTAGCATAACTTTCGTTAATAGCTACAGCATACGAGCTCATTTTTTGTAACTCGGGGAATTCTGCTAAAAGAAATTCTTTAAAACTAGCAACAGAACTTTTGTTAGGTAGTTCAATTTCTAAAGAAGAACTATCAACCAAGTCTGTGGCCATACCAAAAAATAGAATGCTTATTTTCATATAACAAATCTACAATTTTATCCCGAAAACAACTCTATTTTCAAATTTTCCATTAAAGTAAGAGCGAGCAAAATCTACACGTAAAAAGCGCCATTTTCCAATACCAACATTATCTAAACCAATAGCAAACTCAGAATAAGGTTTGTTTCCTGCTGTAAATAATCCTTTTGCTCCAGTAACTAAATGAAAGTTAAGTTTGTTTAACAAAGGAACCTTGCTTAATAACGCACCTTTAAAGTTATATTCTCCATGAAGTTCAGCGTATTTATCATTAGAACTTAATTGATAATACGGAAGCATGTAAAAGTTGTTCAAATAGTTGTCCTTTGGAGCTATTAATAAGCGATTTCCGTTAAAGTGAGCATAATCTATAAACGGAATGTCTTTTTTCTCTAAGAACATACCTCCTTTCGCTTTGTAAGCAAATTCACCCCAATTACCTAGATTGATTTGTTGATATAATTGAGAAAAAATCACATCAGAATTCCATTCAGAATTTCCAGACCCGAAGCTTTTTTGATAACCAATATATAGCGATGGATATTTACGACTAGGAATATTATATTTTCCATCAGGATATGATAAGTATTTTTGACCAAAATTAATGTTTGTTCCTAAAGAAAAAGTCCACATTTGATGAGGTGTAAAACCTGTTGAAAAATTAGTAGGGTTTTGTGGATTATTAGAAGTGTAGTCTACATCGTCTTGCGGAAACATTACATAGTTAGTTGTATTAAATAATGGTTTTCTATCTGCAAACTCTAAAGAAGAAAACATGCGTATTCCGTTCATTACTTCTTGTGAAAAGGTTGTTTTAGCAAATGTTTTTTCATAAATTTTTAAATAGTTTCTTTCAAAGCCAACAGAACTTATCGTGTTCCAAAACTTAGAAATAGGTTGTTTTGGGTTGAACTGTGGTGTAGCAATTCCTCCAGAAATTGTTAAAACAGGTCGCGTAGTATTATTCCAACGATAGTTGAAGTTGGCTGTAGGTCGCACTTTTTTTTCTGAAAAACCATAATTAACATCAGCCCCAATACTAAAACGTTTTCCTTTTTTGTTAAGTGATTTTCGATAGTTAACACCTAAAGAAGAATTCCACCCTTGCACCGTATTAAAGTTAAGGCTTTCAATAGGAGAAGAAGTGCTTAACGACCACTTGTTGTAAGAATCCTGGTAAGTGTAACCAGAAAGAATATCCAACGGTTTAAACTTATTGTTTTTTGTGTCAATCGAATCTAAATATTTCTTCGATTTTCGAATGGTTTTTATGCTGTCCTTTAATTTGTAATCCGATATTTCTTCAGAAGTTAAAGTTACGGGACGAATTTTATTCCAGTACAACGAATCCTTTTCTGTAGCGTTTTCAGCAAATGAAAGCACTTCGTTACCAAAAGTATCTTCAGTAAAGTTAGGGTTGAAATTATAGTTAGAATAAGCAGCAGAAAATCGACCGTTAAAATGAAAACCAAACAAACCAGCTTTAAAATCTATAGTTTGTGTAACGGGTACCCAAGCTTTGTTTTTAGTAGAGAAATTATAGTTTTGTTTAATATGTAGTGAATCTACAATAGGCAAGCTTATTTGTGCGCCAGTAACAATAACATCAGCACCGTAAACAGCCCAATCATCTTCAACAATATAAATAAACCCACTAAAAACCCGATCGTTTTTACGTTTTGGTAAAAGTTGAATTTTGTTAATTAGTTTTCCGTTTTTATCATAAAAAACACCTGTTAATTTATAATTGTAATAACCAAATGCACCATTAGCAATGGGTGAAATAACTTTAACATCAGCTAAATCAAAAGAATTTTCATAAAAATTAAAATTCACTTCTTCCGCTTGATTAAAACTAATCCCGTTGTCTTGCCCACTAACTTTTGAAGCTATAATATGCTCTTTAAAGTTTTTAGGTCTTTTTTGAAAAGCGATTTTCGATACAGTTTCAGAAAGGTATACCACACCACTTCGAGTTGAGTCTAATCCACCACCCATATCACCAATATCTTGTCCTAAAAATTTCTTAGGTAAATCTTTTACCTTAAACAAGCCGCGAGAATAAAAATTGGCAGTATACTCAGCAAACTTATCCGTGTTTTTAGCTTTATTAGCAATAGCATTCCTAATAATTTTGTTAGCAGGGTTTTCTTCAGAAGAAACTACAACTTCATCTAAGGTAACTTCTTCTTCAGCTAAAACAACATTTAAGATAAAAGGAAAAGAGTTGATTTCAACCATTTTTTTAATGGTTTTATAGCCTAACATTTGAAATATTACAGTGTGCTGTCCTGTTGAGTTAAAGGCTAATTCATAGTCGCCATTTGTATTGGTTGTGGTACCTGTAATAGTGTTTTCTAAATATACACTTACAAAAGAAATAGGTTGGTTTTTAGTATTGGTAACCTTTCCTGTAATTTGAGAAAAAGTAATTGAAGAGCATACTAAAAATAAAAATGTAGTTATGATTTTCATAGTCAGTTAGTTGTTGGTAACAAACATAAAAGAAGAACTTTGTAAAGTGTATTTAAGAAGTGTTAAATAACTTACAAAGTTCTCTTAATATAAGTAAGACTATGAAGTAGAAAAAATGTTACAAAAGACTATTTAACAGTGTCTTTTTGTTGTTTTTTCTTCTTTTTTCCGAACAAACCACCTAAAACGTCTGTTACTTTCTTAACGGTTTCCTCTTTTTTGTTGGTTGTGCTGGTACTATCTTTCTTTTTGTTACCTAATAAACCACCTATAGCGTTGTTTACTAATTTGTCTTTTTGTTGCTGAACTAACTGCTGACTTAATTTACTAACCGATGAAGACATATCTGTTTTTACAGAAGGATTAGTCATGTTTCCAGCAATACTTGCAGTAATAGGAACAGTAATATTTTGTTGGTCTTTAGCACTTAGCTTAGAAAGTAATCCTTGTGCTTCATTACCTAAATATTTAGCAGGAACATTCAGGGTAACATTATAGTTCATTGTTTTATCAAATCCATGGCTACCACCAACGGTAATACCAATATCATTATATTTTAAATCAAAAGGCTTTACAACCACTTTACCTTCTTTAAAAGACAGATGAGTTTTAATATCAGATAAATCTAGTTTTGATAAATCCATAAAAGATAGTTTATCATTTAATAAACTTAAAGCTTTCGTTTTTTGTGGATTGATACTAGTAGTTAATAACTCTGCTAAAGCTTTACCAGAAACAGAAGCTAAGTTAGGTGTAAAATCATCATTTAAACTTCCAGCTAAGTCAATGTCAGAATTTAATTTACCATTCATAGCACCTGCAATAGGACTTATTGATTGTAGTAAATCAAGACTAGTAAATGATTGAGCAATATCAAAAGATTTGATACCTAACTTCATATCAAATGTAGGTTTCTTTTGTTGTGTGTTAACTTCTCCATTTAAAGCAATTTGACCATTAAAAATACCAGCATTCATGTTTTGTAAAATGGCTTTTTCGTCTTTTAAAAGAAGTGTTCCTCTTACATTTTTTAGAGTCAAGTTATCGTAATATACAGTTTTAGCGTTTGCAGAAACAGCACAATCTAAAAATGCAGGAATCTTTAAAGATTCAGTTGGTGTATCTTTTTTAGAATCATTTTCTTTGTTTCCTACAGCTTCAGGATTTTCTTGCATAAAATCACTTACATAAAAGTTGTTTGAATTCAGCTTGAAGTTTCCACGTAACTTTTTGTCAGAAAGTAAAAAACCTAATAAGTTCTTAAGTGTTCCAGTAGCATTTAAATCACTTTTTCCAGTAGTCGCATCAAACTTTGTTAAGCTAACGGTACCAGGGGTAAAATTGACAACTGTATTTTTAATATGAAGAGGGTTTACAACATCTTCCGACGAAAAAACAAAGTCGCTTACTTCCATTTTTCCGTTATTTTTAATACGACTTAAAGTATTGTTCTCAAGCGCTTTCATGTCGAATTCTGTACGTAAATCTGCCTTTAAAATCCCGCTTAACTCATTTTCTAAATCAATAGGATACGCTTTGTTAATATTAGCAAGGTTTAAAACACCTTTTAAACTAGCATTAACTTTAGGGTTAGTGGTTAAGTTATAGATGTTTCCTTTTCCAGAAAAAGTATCTTGGTCAACTTTAAAAGAAAGACCATTAATAGTGACAAAAGTGTTTTCAGTTTTACCAGTAGTGTTTTTTATTTGTGCATCAATATTAATGTTTTGAACACTTTTTGGTAAATCAGGATATTTAAATGAAGCGTTATTTGACTTCATAGAAATATCTAACTTAGGAATATGGTTGTCGTCAATAATTCCGTTTACTTTTCCATTTACACTAAAATTACCCGTAGTACTTACTCCAGCAATACTTTTAGTATAGGCTTCAGGAATTAACCCTAAGAAGTTTTTAAAGTCAGACGAAGGAGTCTTGAAGTTAATATCAACCTCTTGGTTTTTTTCGTTTATTTGAACAAAACCATCAAATACTAATGGAAGGTTATTTAACTTAGCCTCATTTTTTAAGAAAGAAAACTTCATATTAGTTAAGTCCATTCCTAAAATAGCATCTAATTCTATTTTTTGATTCTTGGCATACGAATTACCGTCCATTCCAAAAGAAACTAGGGTAGAGGTTTGAGTATCTAGTTCAGTATTTGATTGAGAAAAGTCACCACTTCCACTATGGTTTAACTCAGCTAGCTCAAGGTTTAGTTTACCTTGTTCGTCATTGTATTTTATCGTAGCATTGTTAATAGCATATGAATTAATAGATAGTCCAAAAGTAGATGGTTCTTCATCTTTTGTCTCTTCTGTTTCTGAAGGTTTCGCAATATCGTAGTTGGCATTTCCTTTTTTATCAACTAATACATTTACCAAAGCATCATCAATAGTAAATGATTTGATGTTTAGCTGTTCAGATGAAGCTTTAAAAAGCTCAGTAAGTTTTAATGCTAAGTTTACCTCTTTTGCATATACCAAAGTATCACCTTCAAAAGGAGCGTTATTAATAACCGTTAGGTTAGATAATTGAACTGATGCATTTGGAAAATTTCTAAGTAAGCTTAAGCTAGAATCGCTAAAATCAACTTTGGCGTTTACGTTGTTGTTAATGGTAGTTTTTACCAAGTTCATCACTTTATCTTGAAATAGTAGGGGAATACTAACCAAAAGGATGAAGAAAAAAACCACAATACTTAATAATATTTTATATATCTTTTTCATAATGAATAAAGTTTGTCATGTAATACTAACGAACAAATTTCAACATTTATTTGTAAATAGAAAGTGAATAAAATTATAATTTTTCTTTTGGTAATTTTGCGCTGTTAAAATCACGTATTTTGAATAAGAAACAGCAATACTCAAATTTTATAAAAACACAAGCAAAACGTTTGGGTTTTTTAGGTTGTGGTATTGCAAAAGCTGACTTTTTAGAAGAAGAAGCCCCTCGTTTAGAGAAATGGTTACAAAATGGATATCATGGTGAAATGCATTATATGGAAAATCACTTTGATAAACGTTTGGATCCACGGCTATTAGTAGAAGGTGCAAAATCTGTGATTTCTTTATCGTATAATTATTTTCCTTCGGAAGTTCAGCAAGAAGGAAGTTATAAGATTTCTAAATATGCTTACGGGCAAGATTATCACCACATTATAAAAGGAAAGTTACGTGAACTATTGCAGTTAATTAATGATGAAATTGGAGAGGTTTCTGGTCGTTGTTTTGTTGATTCTGCTCCTGTGCTAGAACGAGCTTGGGCGAAAAAGTCAGGATTGGGTTGGAATGGGAAACATTCGTTGTTAATCCAGAAGCAACAAGGATCATTTTTCTTTTTAGCTGAATTGATTATTGATTTAGAACTGGAATATGATGAACCTTTTAAAACAGATCATTGTGGAAGTTGTACTCGTTGTATTGATGCTTGCCCAACACAAGCTATTTTACCTGATAATACAGTTGATGGAAGTAAATGTATTTCGTACTTAACAATTGAGTTAAAGGATGCAATTCCATCAGAATTTAAGGGAGAAATGCAAGATTGGATGTTTGGTTGCGATGTATGCCAAGATGTATGTCCATGGAATCGTTTTTCACAACCGCACGAAGAAAGTTTATTTACGCCTCAAGAAAATTTACTGCAAATGACGAAACGTGATTGGCAAGAATTAACGCAAGAAACCTTTAGTAAGGTTTTTAAAAAATCAGCAGTAAAGCGTACTAAGTTTTCAGGTCTGTTAAGAAATATTGACTTTATAAAATAATAAAACCGCTTTTTAAAGCGGTTTTATTTATGTTTTGAAGATTATTTAGGATTCGTCTCTCCAAAGAAAAACCAATTAAGTCCTTTTTTAATCATTCCGCTTTCTTTTACAGGAGCTTTTTTATCTGCCTCTTTTGTGTTAGCAGTTTCTCCTTCAAATAAGTTTACAACAAAATCATCGTACGAAGAATTAACTTCTTCTTGCAAATATGAATTAAAATATAATTCACTTGCTTTTTCACCTTTAACTTTTTCAATTTCTAATAGCGTTTTGTATAAAGGCTCTATTTTTTTTACAACGCTTTCAGGTAAAGATTTTCTTCTTCCAGTATATCCGATGATTTTTCCGCTATCATCTTTTTCTACATCAAAATCAGTAATAACCCAATAGTATCTACCTGTTCTTGTTAGGTTTTTAACAATAGCATGGAAGTTGTTTCCTTGTTTTAAGTTGTCCCATAATACTTTGAAGACTACCTTAGGCATGTCAGGATGCCTAATAACGTTGTGAGGTTCTCCAATAAGCTCTATCTTATTATACTCCGAAGCTTCTTCAAAAGTATCGTTCATGTATAAAATAGTTCCTACAGGATCTGTTTTACTAATAATTGTTTTAGACTTGTCCCATTTTACTTCCTCATCAATGACTTTGGAAGGTCTGAGAGAATTGTTTGTGTGCATTTTTTTTGTTTTAATAGTTATTCGGGGTGGTTTATAAAAAATAATCAGCAAATATAAGGTTTTTGATGGAGGAGTGTGTTTTGATTGAGTTTTTAGTTGGGTTAAAAACTGTTAAAAAGAAGTAATTTTTATTCAATCTAAAATACTGGTTTTTAGATGATTGTATTGTGTTGGTTTTTGTTTTAAAAATAATAGGATAGTGTTATTTTTATTTGTGAGGATCTTTTCAAAGATTTCATTTTAAAATAAAATAGGGCTGAAACATTTGTTTCAGCCCTACTAAAAAGTTTTTTAAGAGGATTATTTAGGGGAATAATAAGTTTTACGTCGGGTTTGTTTCTCCGAAAAAGAACCAATTCAACCCTTTTTTCAAAGGATTTGTCTCGTTTTTAATTTTTTCAGCTTCCTCTTTAGAAAGTTCTTCATTAAATAAATCAACAACAAACTCATTGTATGTTTTACCAACTTCTTCTTTTAAGTAAGCATCAAAATACATTTCACTTGCCTTTTCGCCTTTTAGTTTTTCAATATCTAAAAGTGTTTTATATATAGGTTCAATCTTTTTTACAACTCCGTTAGGAACGGCTTTTCTTCGAGCAGTGTATCCTACAATTTTACCTTCTTCATCTTTATCAATAGTAAAATCGGTAATAACCCAGTAATATCTACCTGTTCTTGTTAGGTTTTTAACAATAGCATGAAAGTTTTCGCCTTTTTTAAGAGCGTCCCACAATACTTTAAAAGCCACTTTAGGCATGTCTGGGTGACGAATAATATTATGAGGTTCACCAACTAATTCAATAGTACTATATTCACAGGTGTTTGAAAAAACATCGTTAGCATATAAAATAGTTCCGTAAACATCGGTTTTACTTACAATGGTTTTTGTTTTGTCCCATTGTACTTCTTCATCAATAATGTGTCTTTGTGTAGTTTCCATTTTTTATTTGGTTTAAGGTTAGGGCAAAATTCAGGAAATTTTTAAAGACGAAATATGACTTTTATCAGGTTACAAATTCTTTTTACTTCATAACAAAATGTATATTTGTAAGTTCAAACAAACAAGAACGAACCTATGAGAGATTCTAGAAAAAGGCATGAAGCACTACTTTATCATGCTAAGCCGAAGCCGGGAAAAATAGCAGTAGTACCTACCAAAAAATATGCAACTCAACACGATTTATCGTTAGCATATTCTCCAGGAGTAGCAGAGCCTTGTTTAGAAATAGCTAAAGATAAAAACAACGTTTATAAATACACATCAAAAGGTAACTTAGTAGCTGTTATTTCAAATGGAACAGCAGTTTTAGGACTAGGAGATATTGGTCCTGAAGCATCTAAACCAGTAATGGAAGGAAAAGGACTACTATTTAAAATTTTTGCTGATATTGATGTTTTTGATATTGAAGTAGATACTACAGATGTAGATAAATTTGTTGAAACTGTTAAGGCTATTGCTCCTACTTTTGGAGGAATTAACTTAGAAGATATTAAAGCTCCTGAAGCTTTTGAAATAGAAAGACGATTAAAAGAGGAATTAGATATTCCTGTAATGCATGATGATCAGCATGGTACAGCAATTATTTCAGCCGCAGCCTTAAAAAATGCATTAGAAATTAATGAAAAGAATATTAAGGATGTAAAAATTGTTGTTAACGGAGCAGGAGCTGCAGCAATTTCATGTACACGTTTATACTTAGCCTTAGGTGCGAGTCGTGAAAATGTAATTATGTGTGATAGTAAGGGTGTTATTAGAAAAGATAGAGGCAACCTAACATCACAAAAAGCGGAATTTGCTACAGATCAAGATGTAAATACATTAGAAGAGGCAATGTTAAATGCTGATGTGTTTATTGGTTTGTCAAAAGGAAATGTGGTGTCTCCTGAAATGTTATTGTCAATGGCTAAAAATCCTATTGTTTTTGCAATGGCAAATCCAGAGCCAGAAATTGAGTATGATTTAGCAATTGCGACAAGAGACGATATTATTATGGCAACAGGAAGGTCAGATCATCCTAATCAGGTGAATAATGTGTTAGGTTTCCCTTTTATTTTCCGTGGAGCATTAGATGTACGTGCAAGAAAGATTAATGAAGATATGAAAATGGCAGCGGTACATGCATTAGCAGATTTAGCAAAGCAATCAGTACCAGAACAGGTAAATATTGTATATGATGAAGTAAGCCTTTCTTTTGGAAAAGAATATATTATACCTAAACCATTTGACCCAAGATTAATCTATGAAATTCCACCAGCAATAGCAAAAGCAGCGATGGATTCTGGCGTAGCTCAGGAACCTATTGATGACTGGGATAAGTACCGTGAGGAGTTGATGGATCGTTCAGGTACAGGAAGTAAAGAAGTACGACTACTACATAACAGAGCTAAAAAGAACCCTAAGAGATTAGTGTTTGCAGAAGCAGATCATTTAGATGTGTTAAAAGCAGCACAGAGAGTGTATGAAGAAAAAATTGGAAAACCGATTTTATTAGGAAGAAGAGAAATTATTTTAGAGTTGAAAACTGAGTTAGGGTTTGATGCTGACGTGCCGATTATTGACCCTAAAACAGACGAGGAAGAAGAAAGAAGAAACCGATATGCCGAAATATTTTGGAAATCAAGACAGCGTAAAGGAGTAACTTTTTTAGAAGCTCAAAAATGGATGCGTGAACGTAACTATTTTGCGGCAATGATGGTTAATTCTGGTGAGGCGGATGCGTTAATTACAGGATATTCAAGGCCTTATCCTTCTGTGGTGAAACCAATGTTAGAATTGATTGAAAAAGATCAAGGAGTAACAAGAGTAGCAGCTACTAACATGATGTTAACGAAGCAAGGACCTATATTCTTAGCAGATACAACAATTAATATCAATCCAACAGCAAAAGATTTAGCTAAAATTACACAGTTAACATCTGTACTAGCTAAAATGTTTGGAATGAAACCAAATGTAGCAATGTTAGGATTTTCAAATTTTGGTTCATCAAAAGCAGAAAGTTCAACTAAGATTAGAGAAGCAGTTTCTTACATTCACCGTCATTATCCAAATGTTGTAGTAGATGGTGAACTACAAGCAGATTTTGCTTTGAACCCAGAATTATTAGCAAAAGAATTTCCTTTCTCTAAATTAAATGGAAAAAGAGCAAACGTGTTAATTTTTCCAAATTTAGAGTCAGCTAACATTACTTATAAATTAATGAAAGCTGTTGATGAAGTAGAAACTATAGGGCCAATTTTACTAGGAATGAGTAAGCCAGTACACATCTTGCAATTGGGGGCAAGTGTTGACGAAATGGTAAATATGGCTGCGGTAGCAGTTGTAGATGCTCAAAACAAGGAAATGAAAGCTAAAACGAAGGTTTCTCAATAGCTTAGAGAGAAATTTTTTTAAAAGATAATTTTGTCTATTTTAGACAAATAGAAAAAATAGCTGGATGATAACACAAATAAGGGGAAAACTTGTGGAAAAAAATCCTACATACGCTGTTGTAGATTGCAATGGAGTAGGATATTTAATGCATATTTCTTTAAACACATATTCATCATTACCAAACGATGAATATGTGTTGTTGTATACACACTTATCTATTAGAGAAGATGCTCATACTTTATATGGGTTTTTAACAAAAACAGAGCGAGAAGTTTTTAGGTTACTAACTTCGGTTTCAGGTGTAGGTCCAAGTACTGCACGAACAATGCTATCTTCAATGACTTCACATGAAGTTTCGCAGGCAATAGCTTCTGAAAATGTGAAGTTAATACAAACAGTTAAAGGTATTGGAGCCAAAACAGCACAACGAGTTATTGTTGATTTAAAAGATAAGGTATTAAAAACCTTTGACATTGACGAAGTTTCTGTGGTACAGAACAATACAAATAAAGAAGAAGCGTTATCTGCTTTAGAGGTTCTTGGGTTTCCGCGGAAGCAAGCTGATAAGGTAATAGGGAATATATTAAAAGAAACACCTGATGCAAGTGTTGAAAAACTTATAAAACAGGCGTTAAAAAATTTATAAAAAAGGTTGGAAAAAGCAGTTATGAATAGACTACTTACGGTACTTACTGTTTTAGTAAGTGTTGTTTCGTTTTCACAAAACACTCAAAAGGACAGCACTAATGCTGTTAAAAAAGATACTGTAATTCCCCTTAAATACAATTTTAAATACAATCAAAACGGAACACTTTACTTAAATAACCCCACTCAAAAAGTAGTAACTTATGATAAGGCGTTGAATAAGTTTATGATTGTTGAAAAAATAGGAGACTATTATGTAGGTACACCTATTTTTATGACTCCTAAAGAGTATAATGAGTACCGTTTAAAAAATGATTTAAAAGATTACTTCAAAGAAAAAGTAGATGCTACTAATCCTAAAAAGAAAGGAAACGAAGCAGCTCGTAAAAATTTATTACCTAAATACTATGTAAACTCTAAATTTTTTGAATCCGTTTTTGGAGGCAACACGGTTGAGGTAAATCCAACAGGACAAATAAATATTAAACTTGGAGGGGTATATCAAAACAATGAAAATCCTCAAATCTCTGTTGAAAATCAAAGTAGTTTTACATTTGATTTTGATCAACAAATTAGTGCGAGTTTACAAGCAAAAGTAGGTAAGCGATTAACGGTAACAGCAAATTATGATACCCAATCTACTTTTGATTTTCAAAATATTATTAAGTTAGAATATACTCCAACCGAAGATGATATTATTAGAAACATCGAGGCAGGTAATATTAGTATGCCAATTAAAAACTCACTTATTAATGGAGCACAATCGTTATTTGGAGTAAAAACAGAGTTGCAGTTTGGTAAAACATATGTAACTGCTGCATTCTCACAACAAAACTCACAATCTAAAACAGTAGTTGCTGAAGGTGGAGCAACCATAGAGCCATTTGAATTAAGAGCATCTGATTATGATAATGATCGACACTTCTTTTTATCACAATACTTTAGAGAAAATTATAAAAAAGCTTTAGAGAATTATCCATTAATCAATAGTCCTATAAATATTACAAGAGTTGAAGTTTGGGTAACTAATAGAAACCAAAACGTAAGTGATTATAGAAGTATTGTAGCTCTTGCCGATTTAGGAGAGTCAGATGATGCAAACGAGGTAAATCCAGCTGAAATAACGACAACACCAGGAGCTATATCGGTTAATTCTGAAATTATACCATATAATGGAGTGAATAATTTAAGTTCATTATTAGCGGCAAATTCAGGAGGAATAAGAGATGTAGCAACGATTGATGCTGCAATTAATGGTATAGGAGTACCGGCACGACAAGGGTTTAACTATACATACTTACAAAATGCTCGTAGATTACAACCTAATGAATTTAAACTAAACTCACAGTTAGGTTTCATCTCATTAAACAGAAGATTAAATGATGGAGAGGTTTTAGCGGTAGCTTTTGAGTATACTGTGGTTGGGGCTTCTAATGGAGAAACAGTATTTAAAGTAGGAGAATTTTCAAACGATGGAATTGTAGCACCAGCAAATATTGCAGTTAAGTTATTGCGTAGTGAAATTTTAAATACTACAAGACCAGGAGATGATACGGAAGCTTTTCCAACTTGGAGATTGATGATGAAAAACGTATATGCTTTAGGAGCATTTCCTTTACAACGTGATGGATTTCGTTTTGAATTATTGTACCGTGATGATGAAACGGGAACTTTGCAAAATACTCTGCAAAAAGCACAAACCCCTGGTATAACAGATAAGCCATTATTACGTATTTTAAACTTAGATAAATTAGATCAAAGTGAATATGCTGTTCCTAATGGAGATGGTTTCTTTGATTACGTTGAAGGAATTACGGTAAATTCTGAAAGAGGATATATTTTATTTCCTGAACCAGAGCCATTCGGTAATGATTTAAAAGATGAGCTTACTAACCCAGCAGATCAAGATAAGTATGTGTTTGAAGAGTTATACTTAACTACAAAAATTCAAGCCAAAAACGAATATCAAAATTTAGATAAATTCTTTTTAAAAGGGTATTTTAAATCTGAAACTAGTAGAGGAATTTCATTAGGAGCTTTCAATGTTCCAAGAGGTTCGGTACGAGTTACAGCTGGAGGAAGACAATTGGTTGAAGGAATAGATTATGTGGTGGATTATCAGTTGGGTCGTGTGCAAATTTTAGATCCAGGTTTAGAAGCATCTGGAGTACCAATTAATGCATCTGTAGAAAATAATACATTCTTTAATCAGCAACGAAAAACATTTATAGGAATTGATGTTGAACATCGTTTTTCTGAAGATTTTATTTTAGGGGGAACTTTTTTAAATGTTAGTGAAAAGCCAATTACGCCTAAGGTAAATTTAGGAGGAGAACCTATAGATAATATCATGTTAGGGTTGAATTTAGATTACTCTTCAGAAGTACCCTATTTAACAAAATTAGCCAATAAACTACCTTTTGTAGAAACAGAAGCTCCGTCGAATGTTTCGGTTAGAGCAGATATGGCATACTTATTACCAGGGTCTCCTAGTGGAATTAATGTAGATGGTACTGCGACATCGTATTTAGATGATTTTGAAGCTTCACAAATACCAATAAACTTAAACTCACCACAGCAATGGTTTTTAGCCAGTACACCAGAATCTCAAGGTTTTGATGGAGGTACTTTTGGTTTAGAGTATAATTACAAAAGAGGAAAATTAGCTTGGTATAACATTGATCAACTATTCTATGGAAGTGGAAACAGGCCAAGTAATATTGATGAAAATGAATTATCTAGAGATGAGGTACGTCAAATACGTTACAATGAATTATTTCCTAATACAGACCTAGATATTACACAACAAAATTTAGTTAGAACTCTAGATTTAGCTTATTACCCTGCAGAAAGAGGTCCGTATAACTATAATGAGAATGCAAATACAGTACTTCCAGAAGAGCGTTGGGGAGGTATTATGCGATCGTTAACTACAAACAATTTTGAACAAGCAAATGTAGAGTACATTCAGTTTTGGTTAATGGATCCGTATGAAAATTATTCAATCACTACAGAAGAAGGGTTACAAGCGGGGGTAGATCCAAACCTTAAAGTTAATCAGGTTGGGAAACTATTTATAAATTTAGGTAATATTTCCGAAGACATTTTAAAAGATGGAAGAAAACAATACGAAAATGGACTTCCCGCTGATGGACAAAAAGCTGATGGAGGTAATATTCAAACTTCTATTTGGGGAGATACACCTATAAATCCTTCTATTTTATATGCTTTCGATTCAAGTAACGAAGCAAGAACAAATCAAGATGTTGGTCTAGATGGTTTAAATGATGATGAAGAACGCGTAAAATATCCAGCTTTTGCTGGACTAGAAGATCCTGCGGGAGATAATTTCCAGTTTTTTAGAGGAGGAGCTATAGAGAATACTAATCCTTCCGTGTTATCTCGATATAAAAATTATAATGGTACTCAAGGAAACTCACCAACAGCGAGTCAATCAAATGAACCGTACCCTACATCATCAACCACATACCCAGATACAGAAGATATTAATAAGGATCAAACAATGAATCCTGTAAATAGTTATTTTGAGTATGAGGTTTCATTAAATGAAAATGATTTAGTGTTGGGGCAAAATCATATTGTTGATGTAAAAAGTCAAAAAGTTGTTTTGTTAAATGGAGAGGAAAGAAATAGTACATGGTATCAATTTAGAATTCCAATTAGAAATGTAACAGAAGACCAAAAATATAATATAACTGATTTTAATAGTATTCGTTTTATACGAATGTTTCTAGCAGGATTTAAAATGCCAGTGGTATTGCGTTTTGGAGAGTTAGAATTAGTACGTGGAGATTGGCGTCGTTATACCAAAACACTACCAGAGTCAGGGGTGTCGATTCCTTTAGAGTCAGAAGATTTAAATAAGTTTGAAGTTGGGGTGGTAAGTATTGAACAAAACCCTGATCGTTATGACTTACCACCAGGAATTCAAAGAGAACGTTTACAAGGAACAAACAGAATTCAGCGTCAAAACGAGCAATCAGTAACTTTAAAGGTAACTGATTTAGAACCTGATAAATCTAGGACTATTTATAAAAACATTAGTATTGATATGCGTAGGTATAAAAAGCTACGTATGTTTTTACACGCAGAGAACCCTGATAAAGTTGTTAGAGAAGGAGACCCAACAAATACAGTGGTAATTATTCGTTTAGGTACAGATTTAAATGATAATTATTACGAAATAGAGAAGCCATTAAAGTGGTCAACTTCCAGCGCTTCACCAACTGATATTTGGCCAACAGAAAACAACCTAGAAGTACCATTACAAGAACTAGCTAATTTAAAAATTGAAAGACCTACAGGGGTTAGTATTACTGAAGTTTTTTCTGGAGAGGTAGACGACCCAAATATTGAAGGAGGGAAATTAAAGATCTCTGTAAAAGGAAATCCAACCTTAGCCCAAGTTAGAACAGTAATGTTAGGGGTGAAGAATAAAGAAGTAACAGATACCAAATCGATAGAAGTTTGGTTTAATGAATTACGTGCTGTTGGTTTTGATAATAAAGGAGGGTGGGCAGCTGTGGTAAATGCAGATGCTAATATGGCCGATGTGATGGATGTGTCTTTAGCAGGAAGAATGTCAACCATAGGTTTTGGTAATGTAGAAGATCGTGTACAACAAAGAAGTATTGAAGAAATAAAACAATATAGCGTAGCTACAAATATTCAGTTAGGTAAAATGATGCCTAAAAAATGGAACATGCAAGTGCCGATGAATTATAGTTATGGAGAAGAGTTTAGAGATCCAAAATACGATCCACAATTTCAAGACGTAGAATTAGAAGACGCAATTGATAAAAATCCAAATAGTAAAAATGCTCAAGATTATACAAGAAGAAAAAGTATTAGTTTTATCAATGTAAAAAAGAATAGAAATCCAGAGAGTAAGAAGAAACCTAAATTTTATGATGTAGAGAATTTCTCTGCTTCGTATGCACATAGTGAAGAGTTTCATAAAGATTACAATATTGAAAGCTATGTAAACAAAAATGTAATGGCAGGAGCTAGTTATAATTTCACTTTTGTTCCTTTTAATATTGAACCATTTAAAAAATCTGAAGGATTTAAAAATAGGTACTTACAATTTATAAGAGATTTAAACTTTAACCCAGTACCAAAAACAATAGCATTAAACTCAAGAATTAACAGAAATTATAATAGTCAGCAGTCAAGAAACCTAATTATTGATCCTGTAAACCCTTTACCTGCCCAACCAGAACTTATACAGAGAAGATTTTTATTTAATTGGGATTATACAATTGGTTTTGACTTAACCAAGTCGCTACAATTAAACTTTAATGCATCGAATAACTATATATATGATAGTTTTGGTGAAGATGAACAATTAGAAGTTTACGATCAATTTTTTAGTATAGGAAGACCTGACAATTACCATCAAAAGTTGAATACAACTTATAAATTACCTTTAGATAAGTTCCCGTTCTTGAATTTCATCAATGCAGATTATGGTTATACAGCTGATTTTGATTGGAAGGCAGGATCGCAAAGTTATATTGAGCAAGTTGGAAACATGATTCAAAACGCCAATACACATAACTTAAATACTAATATAGATTTTGGTCGTTTTTATAAAATTGTTGGAGTTGATAAGTTATTATTAAAAGGTACAAAAAAGCAACCTACCCAAAAAGGAACAGCTGCATTAGGAGGGAATCAAGTAGCGCAAAAACCAAAGCTTAAAAAGAAAGCTACTTTCGGTCAGAAATTAGGAAAAGGAGTGTATGATGTATTAACATCGGTAAAAAGAGCAAAAATCAGCTACTCTCAAAATAATGGAACCTTGCTACAAGGATATAAACCTTCAGTTGGATTCTTAGGGAGAAATGGCTTTGATGGAGGTTTAGCTCCAACATTAGGATTTGTGTTTGGTAGTCAAACAGATATTTTAAATACAGCTATCGAGAATGGATGGTTAATTACCAGAAACTCTGGAGATGAATATTATAGTAAGAATTACTCTAAAACAAGATATAAAAAACTAGATTATAATGTATCTGTAAAACCATTTAGAGACTTAAGTATTGATTTACGAGGAAACAGAATTCAAACAAGTAATTTAACACAACAGTTAGATGTTGTTTCAAATGGTAGTGGAGGTTTTGAACAAGACCCAAATATTAAACCTTTTGAAACAGGTAATTATAGTATAAGTCATTTTATGTTAGGAACTATTTTTACTGACAATGAAAGGTTATATCAAAATTTCTTAGACTATAGAAGTACTATTTCAGGAAGAATTGCTGATGAGAGAGGAATAGCTGCAAACGATTTTGACAGAAATAATAATAACCCAGGGTTTAAAGAAAATGGACAACAAGCAATGCTCCCAGCGTTTATTGCTGCATATTCTGGAAATAATCCAAATTCAGTAAGTACAGGAATCTTTAAAAACATACCAATTCCAAACTGGACACTACGCTATAATGGGTTTATGAAGTATAAGTGGTTTAAGAAAAACTTTACTTCTTTCACCTTATCACATGGGTATAAATCTTCGTATACAATAGGTAATTATACCAATAATTTACAGTACGATTCAAATACACCAACAAATACAAATACTTCTGGTAATTATCAATCAGAACTCTTAATTTCGTCGGCAACTTTAATTGATGAGTTTTCACCATTAATAAAAGTTGATTTTAGAATGAAAAATTCAGTTTCATTCAAAGGAGAGATAAGAAGAGACAGATCTTTAACATTAAATTTTAACAACAATACTTTAACAGACATTAAAGGAACAGAATATGTTTTAGGATTTGGATATAAGATAAGAGATGTTAAATTTGTCACCAGATTTACAGGGAAGAAAGAAACTCTAAAAGGAGATATAAATTTAAGAGCTGATATTTCGTTAAGAGATAACTTAACGTTGATAAGAAGTGTAGATGAAGAGAATAGTCAGATTACAGGAGGCGAGAAATTATTTGGATTAAAATTTATTGCCGACTATAATTTAAGTAGCAATTTAACAGCATCTTTTTATTATAATCACCAAACGTTTGAATACGCAGTTTCTACAACTTTTCCAAGACAATCTATTAATGCAGGAATTAATTTAGTATACAACTTAGGAAATTAAAACAAACACAATAAAAAATCATTACAATGAACATTCCATCAGAATTAAAGTACACCAAAGACCACGAGTGGGTTAAAGTAGAAAATGGTGTAGCAACTATTGGTATTACTGATTTTGCACAAGGAGAGTTAGGAGATATCGTATACGTTGACGTAGATACATTAGATGAGGAATTAGATGCCGAAGAAGTTTTCGGTTCTGTAGAAGCGGTAAAAACAGTTTCAGACCTTTTCATGCCTTTATCAGGAGAAGTAGTAGAGTTTAACGAAGCGTTAGAAGATGAACCAGAGTTAGTAAATTCAGATCCTTATGGAAATGGGTGGATGATAAAGGTAAAATTATCTGACGATTCACAAGTAGCAGATTTATTAAGTGCTGAAGCATACCAAGAACTTATTAAAGGATAAACTAATCATAATAGCAATACTAATAACTTTAAGTATTGCTATTATTAGTTTAATAAAACTAGAAAAAGCTCCTATACAAGTTAATCATATAGATAAGTTAGAACATGCTTTCGCTTATTTCGTGTTAAGTTTAGTATGGTTGCTAGCTTTAAAAACAACAAAAATTAATAAATATATTATCGTTTTTTGTTGTTTTTTTTACGGCATAATTATTGAGGTTCTACAAGTTACAACCACGTCATATAGATCAGGAGAGATTTTAGATATAATGGCAAATACGACGGGTATTTTAATAGCTTTCATAGTTTACAACTCTTTTTTTAAGAAAAATAAAGCTATTTAAAGATTAAGCTTGTAAAAGTTGAAATAAATTAATTAAATTAGCGAACTATTAAAAACATTTAGGATGGAAATCAAGAAAAATCCAAAATCAAACTTAGAAAACTATAGTAAACTATTTATGCAAATAGGTTTGGTTTTAGCTTTATTTGTAACGTATGTTGCTATTGAAAATAAGACATATGATAAAGAATATGGAGAGTTAGGTATGGCTAACATGGCTTCTGATATTGAAGAGGAAACTATTGAACTTCAAATTGAGCCACCAAAGCCTAAACCAAATACGCCTCCACCACCAGCTCCTGAAAAAATTGAAGTAGTAGAAGACGAGGAAGAAATAGAAGAAACAGTAATTGAATCTACTGAAACTGATGAATCTGAAGCTGTAGAGGTAGAAGATATTCAAGAAGTAGAAGAAGTAGAAGAGGTAGTAGAAGATGTACCATTCGCTATTATTGAAGAAGTTCCTGTATTTCCAGGATGTAGTGGAACTAAGGCTCAAAAGAAAGAATGTTTAAATAAAAAGTTACAAAAGCATATTCAACGTAACTTTAATGCAGAACTTGCTAATGAGTTAGGTTTATCTCCAGGGAAGAAAAGAATCTACGTTCAGTTTAAAATTGACAAAGATGGATCTATTACAAATGTAGTAGCTAGAGCTCCGCATCCAAGATTAAAGAAGGAAGCAGAAAGAGTTGCTAGAAAGATACCTAAAATGAAACCTGGTAGACAAAGAGGTAGACCAGTAAGAGTAGGTTATACTTTACCAATTACATTTAATGTAGAGTAGTAATAGCTTAAATAAAAGATAAAAAAGGCAATCCATTTTGGACTGCCTTTTTTATTGGCACGTTTCTTGTTTTTAACAAAGTATTAACATAAAAATATAGTACTATGAAAACACCTAAGAAACATGCTAAGAAGCAATTAGAAAAATTCTCAACTATTTTTACACAGTTAGGCTTGGTGCTAACTTTATTTGTAGTTTTTCTTGTTTTAGAACACGAAACAGCTAAAGATGTAGCAATAGTTGAACCTACCAATGCACAAGTTTATGAGAAAGTTTATCCTTTTGATAAGCCTGTTATTATAAAAAGAAAAGTAAAAGAAATTGAAAAGCCAAAGCAAGAGCGTGTAATTAAAGAAGTATTTAAACCAGAAGTAGTAGATAATAATACAGAAACCAATACTGTAATAGATTTACCTGTAGATGAAGCACCTATTGATTTAAATCAAATTCCAGAGTTAAAAGAAACTGAAATTATAAAAGATATTGACGATCCAGTTTCAATAAACAATGTGCAAAATACTCCAGTTTTTAAAGGTTGTGAAGGACTTTCAGAAGAAGAAAATATAAAATGTTTTGAAAGAAAAATACAACAACATATACAACGTAATTTCAACTCTGAATTGGCACAAGATGTAGGATTAAGTTCTGGAAAATATAAAATATTAACACAGTTTGTTATTGATAAATTAGGTAATGTTACGGATATTCAAATTAGAGCACCGCATGCTAAATTAGAAAAGGAAACGGATAGAGTGGTAAATAAAATTCCAAAATTTACTCCAGGTAAACAGAATAATAAAGAAGTAAAAGTAAAATATACGTTGCCTATTACTTTTAGAGTGGAATAAAAAGTAAAAACTCAGCCAACTGGTTGAGTTTTTTTATTTTTGTTATATATGGATACAAACAAAACATTTTTTGCACACGAAACAGCAGTTATTGATGACGGTTGTAAAATTGGAGATGGTACCAAAATATGGCACTTTAGTCATATTATGCCAAATTGCATTATTGGAAATAACTGTAATATTGGACAAAATGTTGTAGTGTCACCACAAGTTGTTTTGGGGAATAATGTAAAGGTTCAAAATAATGTTTCTATATATACGGGTGTCAGATGCGAAGATGATGTTTTTTTAGGGCCTTCTATGGTTTTTACGAACGTAATCAATCCACGTAGTGCAATAAAAAGACAAGACCAGTACTTAGAAACAGTTGTTAAAAAAGGAGCAAGTATAGGGGCTAATGCAACCATTGTGTGTGGTAATAATATAGGAGAGTACGCTTTTATAGGTGCAGGAGCTGTGGTAACTAAAGAAGTAAAACCCTATGCTTTAGTTGTAGGAAACCCATCAAAACAAATAGGTTGGATTAGTGAGTACGGGCATCGTTTAAATTTTGATGAAGAAGGCTTGGCTATTTGCCCAGAAAGTGGAGAGAAATATGCCTTGAAAAACAATGAGTTAAGAAAACTTTAAGTTAAAGTTTAAAAAAAGTAAAAAAAATATTTGTGAAAAGAAAAATCTTATTTATATTTGAACAGTGGTTTTAAAACCACTTTCTTTTTCTTTTTCATAGCAATTTTTCCCACTCAATTTTGAGTGGGTTTTCTTTTTTATGCAAACTTCCCAAATAACGTAAGTGTATAGAATAATATACTCTAAAGTAATTAGCCAAAGATTTTCTTTCCATGGAGAATTAGCATATGCCTGATAACTTAGGATAACGACTAAACTCCACAAAACAGCATAACGATATTGAGTAAATACAGATAAAATTAAAAGTGTTGCTATATACCATGGATGCATTGTTGTTGTTAAAAAATAGTAGAACGATAAAGCAAATAGCATACTTACAGTTAATTGTTTTGTAGACTTGTTTTTTTTGAAAAAAGTAAGAATCAATAAAAAGCAAACGGTAAGAATAGGTATTATCTTACCAATAATGGCAATCTCATTATAGCCTCTAAATAGATAACCAATTTCTCTAGCTAAATAGTAAAAACTAGCATTAAACTCAAAGTTTTTAAACCATAAGCCAACAGAGTTGGTGTAGTTTGAAATTAATTCAGGAGAGTAGAAAGGAAGAAAAAGTAGAATAATTGTAAGAACTACAGTTCCATAAAAGAATGCTAATTTTTTGAATCCTTTAAGGAGTGAAAAATCATTCTTTACAAACCATTGAAAAAATAAAGGTAAAAAGAGCAAAGGAATTAGTTTTACAGAAACCGAACAAGCCAGTAAAATAGCTGCTAAAAACCACTTTTGTTTATGTAGCGTATAAATACTCCAAACCAAAAAGAACAACATTACAGGTTCAAAATGTAAGTTTCCAGTAAGTTCAATTATCACAAAAGGATTTAAAATGTATAAAAAAATGTTTTTAACAGGTAATTGTAGCCTTTCTAAAAGCTTTTTTCCGAAGTATAAAATACCTATATCAGCCAAAATAATCAACACTCTCATTACAACAACACTTCCAAAAATGCTGTTTTTAGCAAAGAGAGCAGCTATTAAAAAACAAAGTTGATTAACTGGAGGATAGTTGGTGTAATGACTACCATTCAAAGTCCCCATTCCTTCATACAACTCCTTAGCTTGGTTTACTGGATAGTTGTTTTGCTCAATAAATGTTTGAGGTAAGGATAGATAAGGATTCAATCCTTCTAAAATCATACGACCATCCCAGATAAAGCGATAAAAATCTTGTGATAAATTAGGAGTAGCAAAAAAGAAAACAAATCGAAATAAGACCGCAATTCCTGTTAAATAAGCAAACGATAATTCTTTATCACGTAGAAGAGCAAAATAACAAGTAAATAGGCTAATCCAGAGAAAAAGTAATTTGTTAAATTCGGTACGTTCAATTGTATAGGCAAATAAAAAATAAAGAACTACACTAACAAAGGTTAGTATAATTGAGCTATATTTTTTTAAAAAAGACATTTAAGCTTTTGAGAAAATCGATTTAAAAAAGACATACCCAAAACCAACAAATAACATTAAATGAAAGGGGAATAAACCAAAGTCTCCACCCTGATCACCAACAGTAAAAGCACTATACATACCAAAAGCAAAGTATAAAGCTAATAAACCTTCTATAATTACATGTAAAGAAGGCCTTTTACGAATGTATTTATTGTTTTTCCAACTATCTTTTAATGACTTAATATTGAATTTAGGGGTTCTTACAAATTCACTTTTTTTACCTAAATGACCTTCTAAAACAGCAATTGTATTGTGTAAAGAGAAGCCCATGGCAATAGAGAAAAAAGCGAAAAAGGCACCAATATATTTGATAAAATTCCAGAAACCTCCTCCGTAAGTCCTTTTATACATAAACCAATAGCAGATAAAGAAAATAAAGGTACTTACAATAAAAAAACTCATTACTAAAAAGTAAATTTTTAAATGAGCATATTCATTTTTAATATACAACATAGGTATACTTAAAACAGCTACTAAAAAGATACAAGTAAACATTGAACTATTTAGTAAGTGTAGTGTTCCGTGAAGTTTTGTTTTAAAAGAAATATTAGGGCTTGTAATTATTCTTTTTAACATCTTTTGAAAATTCTCTGCACCTCCCTTATTCCATCTAAATTGTTGTGAACGAGCAGCGCTAATAACTACCGGTAATTCAGCAGGAGTAACAACATTTTCTAAATATTTGAATTTCCAGTTTTTCAATTGAGCACGGTAGCTTAAGTCTAAATCTTCTGTTAATGTATCACCTTCCCAGTTTCCAGCATCATAAATACACTCTTTACGCCAAATACCTGCGGTACCATTAAAATTGATAAAATGTCCTTGGCTATTTCTACCTACCTGTTCTAAAGTAAAATGAGCATCTAAAGCAAAAGCTTGAATTTTTGTTAAAGTTGAATAGTTTCTATTAATGTGTCCCCAACGAGTTTGAACTACGCCTATTTTAGGATCTTTAAAATATGGAACAGTTTCTAGTAACCAGTTTTTCTTAGGTAAGAAATCGGCATCAAAAATAGCAATAAACTCACCTTTGGCTGTTTTAAGTCCTTCTTTTAAAGCGCCAGCTTTAAACCCTTGACGGTTTTCACGTCTAATATGTTGAATGTCTAAACCTGTTTTTTGAAGTTCTTCAATTTGTATGGCTGTACTCTCAACAGATTCATCGGTAGAGTCATCTAATACTTGAATTTCTAACTTTTCGCGTGGATATTCTAATAGAGCAATGTTGTTTAATAAACGCTCCATTACATATAGTTCATTGTAAACAGGTAGCTGTATTGTTACATACGGAACTTTGTTAATGTCAGATAAATCTAACATAGGTGCGTTTTCTTTTTTTTTCTGAGCTTTTAAATAATTTATAAGCAGATTTAACTGTGCTATAGCATACAGTAATATAAGTACTAATGATATGGTGTATAGTGTAATTATTATATATTCTAAAACCATTATTTAAAGCTATATTTAAAGATCCAACCTAAAATTTTTATGCCGGCTAAGATACTACCTTTTACGGTTCCTGAAACTTTAGAAACGCCAATTCTATTTCTATATTTCATAGGGATTTCGGTATAAGTTAATTTTTGTTTCAAGGCTTTTAGCTGCATTTCTACTGTCCATCCATACGTTTTATCTTCCATGTTTAAAGCAAGCAGTTTATCATATTTTATTGCTCTGAAAGGACCTAAATCGGTGAACTTCGCACCAAAAAACAACTTCATTAAAGTAGTTGCTAGCCAATTACCAAAAATTTGTTGAGGAGTCATAGAACCCTTTTCACGTAGTCGTTGTACACGTGCACCAATTACAAAATCAATATTATCATTTATTATTGGAGCAATAAGCTCAGTGAGTTGTTCAGGATAATCAGAATAATCACCATCTAAAAAAACAACGATATCTGGTTTTTCATTTTTTATAGAAACGTATTCCATTCCTTTTAAACAAGCATACCCGTAGCCTTTTCTGCTTTCAGAAAGTACTGTTGCTCCTGCATTCTTAGCATTAACTTCAGTATTATCTGTTGAATTGTTACTAATAACGATTACCTCGTCTACTATGGAAGGAATGTCATTGATTACATGGATAATAGAATCTTGTTCGTTATATGCGGGGATGATAACCTTTATAAGTGGATTCATTAATTATTTTAAGTCGTTGAGATTATTTTCTTCTGCAAAAGAAGACAAATTATTCCATTCTTTTAACTTTAGTCCTTCTTTAAACTTTATAGCTTTTATTAATTTATGTTCTTTATATAACAAGCAGTATCCGTTTTTTTTATTGTTTTTGATTTGACATTTTTGATAAATACTTCCTTTATTATTGTAAAAAACCCACCATTTGTTTTGTAGGCCGTTAATAAAGTGTCCTTCCTTTTTTTTAAAAGAGTTTTCATAATAGAAATACCAATACTTTACAGGGAGGTTATTTTTAAAACCTCCTTCTTTTTTAATGTTTCCATTTTTATAATAAAAAATCCAATAATCGGTTTTTTGGTTATTTTCAAGCCAGCCTTCTTCTTTTAGTGTTCCTTCTTCATAAAATGATTTATGATATGTTTTTTGTCCGACTAAAGAGAAAGTAATAAAAAAGTATAGTATGAAAACATTACTTTTCATTTACCAATTTCATTAAATCAACATCGTTACCTAATAAAATCTCTGTTGGATTAATACGTCCTTTTTCTGGACCATTTTCCAACTTTAATACTCCACGAGGACATACTGCTGAACAAATTCCGCATCCGACACAACTTGCACGAACAATATTTTCTCCTTTTTGGGCATATGCACGTACATCAATACCTTGTTCACAATACGTAGAACAATTTCCACAAGAAATACATTGTCCGCCATTGGTAGTAATTCTAAATCGAGATTTAAAACGTTGTACAATTCCTAAATAAGCGGCTAACGGACAACCAAAACGACACCAAACACGATTTCCGAAAATTGGATAAAACCCAGTACCAATAACTCCTGCAAACCAAGCTCCTATTAAAAAGCTATAGGTATCTTTAATCCATTGAGAGTTGATTCCAAGGAAAGATTGCGCTCCAGTAAAGTAACAGTATAACGTTACAACGGTCATTACCAACGAAAATACTAAGACACTATGTATTAACCAACGTTCTAATTTCCATGCATTCATACTTTTGTTAGAATGTTGACGGTATGGATCACCTAAAGTTTCGGCTAAACCACCACAACCACAAACCCAAGAACAATACCATCTTTTTCCGAAGAAATATACCATTACAGGAACAATAATAAGCGTAAGTACAATACCCCAAACTAAAATAAATAAACCAATAGCTCCACTATTTCTTAAGCTATCTAAATTCCATTCAAAAAAGAAGTCATAGTCTAACGGAAAAGCATTTTTAAAATCATACCCAGGCATATTTAAACTGGTCATGATTTCTGGAATAAGAAAGGCAAATACAATTTGAAAGAATAAGACAGAAGTTGTTCTAATAACTTGATATTTGTTGTGCCTGTATTTTATATACATTCTCACCCCCATTACTAACATAATTACACAGTATAAAAAACCATATACAAACCATTGGCTAGCTTCTCCACCGTTTAAAAATTTGCTGATAGGATCTAATATAAAAGTCCAGTTCACCACATAATCAGGAAAAAAATAAAGCAACAAGTAAAAAACAACTAAGTAAATTAAAACTAACCAAGCTATCCACCCTCTATTTGTACTAGTTTCTAAATAAATACCATTATTCTTTATTCCTTTGGGTCCAAGTAAAATAAAATTAGGAAGGATGAACAATAGAGCCCCCAAAATACCTAAACCAAAAGTAAGTAACCATAATAAACCTGAGTTGTTTTTTACAAAGCCATTACCTGATTTTTTAGCTAACTCATAACTTAATGTATGAGGTTTACCGTAAATTAAATACTGGTACTGTTCTCCTTTTTTATCCCAGTTTTTTTCAGCGTTGTATTTAGTAATTAAAGTATTGTAATGATTGTTAGATGCTTCATAGGCATTCCTAACTTGACTAGAAAACTCAAAAATATTCAAGCTTTCATCGGTAACTATAGCTTTACTGAGTTCCTCTTTTATAATTTCGCTTTTATATCCTTTTTCAGTAATAAATGAGTCTAACTCTGATTGATTTAAATTAAAAGAACCAGTAAAAATTACTCCTGAAAAAATGATTAATCCTATTAAGAATAGAAGTAAACCTGTTTGTTTTATTATTTTCATCCTAAACTCTGCTGAAAATTCGCTTCCAGCTTTTCTTTTTTAATTGAATATTGGTGTTGTTTTCTTTGTTGAATTTTGCTACAATTTCTGATTCGTGAAGTTTATAGAATTCAGGATCGAAGTTTGCGTCTGCTAAATGTTCTAAAGTATAAGTTACAGACTGCTTTTCATTCAAAACTTTATCAAAAAATTCATGACGCATGCGTATTCCTAATGTATTTATGCCAAGGAATTCTTGTGTGTTTTTATCGTAGTTAATTCGAATACATTTTTTACCACTATCATGTTCCCAGTAAAAATGCGCTTCATTTTCTTTAGGTTGTGGCCATACCCAACCATAGGTTTGGTATTCAATATCAATAAACTTTGCTGAGTTAAACCAGTGTCCTGGTTTATATTGAATTCGGTTGCCACAAATAGTTTGCGCAACGGTTTCACCCATCATTCTACCAGTGTACCAAACGGCTTCAATAGGACGACGTAAACCAATTGCTTCGTGCTGTTCAGCACAATCACCTATAGCATACACATCTTTGATGTTGGTTTCTAAAAAACGATTGACTTTAACTCCCCTACCAAGCTCAATTTCCGAGCCTTTTAAAAAATCAACATTTGGAGAAACCCCAGCAGTCAAACCAACAACATTACAAGGTATTTCTTCACCAGTATCTTCAACAATTACAGATGTAACTTGTCCGTTTTTATCTGATTTTATTTCCTTTAGATTTACCCCTAATCGTAAATCGATATGATTTTCTATAATTTCACGATTTATCATGGCAGATTCCTCCATAGGCAATACTTTATCCCAGAAACTATCTTCACGAACTAAAAAGGTTACAGGAATATTTCTGCTATGAAGCATTTCGGCAAGTTCAATACCAATTAAACCTCCACCAACAATTATAGCTCTTTTACATACTTTGTTGTTGGGTGCATATTGTTCAAGAGCCTCTAAATCTTGTTTATGATACATTCCCATAACACCTTTTAAGTCTTGTCCAGGCCAACTAAACTTATTGGGTTTAGAGCCAGTGGCTATAATTAATTTATCGTAAGACAATTTTTCTCCAGTACTAAACTCTATTTCTTTTTCTGATGAATCTACTTTTGAAACAAAACCATTTTTAAGATTGATTTTGTTTTTTTTCCAAAACCAAGATTCGTAAGGTTGTGTATGTTCAAATTTCATGTGTCCCATGTACACATACATTAAAGCAGTTCTTGAAAAGAACTCATCAGTCTCAGAAGAAATAATGGTAATTTTTTTGTCTGATAATTTTCTGATATGCCTTGCGGCTGTAACTCCAGAAATTCCATTACCAATAATAACAACGTGCTCCATAAATGTTGATTTGCAGTTTAGGTCGTTGCTAAAGTTAAGAACTTAATAAAGGAATTAAATTTAGAATGATTTTAAATAAAGAGGTTTTGTAAGAGAAGTTTTTTTTAGGCGACCTATGATTTATATAAAAAATTAACCTTATGAAACGACAATTAGTAAGCCTTTCAGTTTTACTGTTTTTTGTAGTGCAATTTTCAAATGCTCAAGATGATAAAGCAGAAAAATCAAATATTCAAACGTATACACCATCTAAACTTTTAAATAATGGTCAGTGGGATATTAAATGGTTTAATAACCTTTACACAGAAACAAAATTTGCAGATGCCGATGGTACTTCCAAGTCAAAATTAAGAGAGAACTACTTCACTTCAACGTTGGAAGCCTTCACAGGAGTTTCTAAAAACAACCGTATTAACGTAGGAGCAATTGTAGAGTTTCGTTCCAACACAATAGGAGGACGTCAAGCATTATCAGTATTTAGTTTAGAAGATAGCCCAAATTCAGAAAGAAAAGGAATTACATCAATTGCACCAGCTATTAAGTTTCAACCATTAAAAAATGTTGGGAACTTTTCCGTTCAATCAGCAATACACATTCCTTTAGTGAGTAATGAAACAGAAAATGGTGTTTTTTTAGATCAAACAGCATGGACTTTTCAAAACCGATTTTTTTACGATTATACTTTTTCTAGTGGAAAATGGCAATTATTTACCGAATTAAGTACTGAGTACAATTTTGGAGATGATGATAGCTTTGCGAACAATACTTTTTTGTTAGCTCCAGGAGTTTTCTTTAGTTATTTTCCAAATGAAAAGTCTACTGTATTAGTTTTTACCCAACATTCACAAAGGTTTGGAGATTTTACACAAGATTATACAGCTTTAGGTTTGGGAGGGAAATATCAAATCACTAAGACCTTAAACTTAGAAGTGTTGTATAGTAATTTTGTTAGAGGAACAAACAATGGCTTAGGGCAAAGTTTTAATTTAGGATTAAGAGCATTATTTTAAAAATAGTAAATTAGAGGAGTAATGAAAACTCTAAAACTCCTTTTATTAAGTTTTATCCTTTTTGTGGGCTCTTGTACGAGTCAGTCAAAAAAGATAAATGGTGTTAGTTTTGTTGCTTCTTCAAAAGAGATAACAAATCAACATATTGATGACGTAAAAAAGGTATCAGCAAATTATGTTACACTGATGCCTTTTGGTTTTGTTAAAAATTTATCATCTCCAAATGTGATTTATAATTCAAAGAATCAATGGTTTGGAGAGACAAAAGAAGGTGTGAAACAATATGCCAAAGAGTTTCAACAAAGTAAGATAAAGATTATGTTGAAACCACAAATTTGGGTTTGGAATGGTGTGTATACAGGAACTATAAAAATGAATTCCGAAGATAAATGGAGAAAACTAGAGCAATCTTATGAAGACTTTATTCTTGCTTTTGCCAAAGTAGCAGAAGAAATTAATGCAGAAATTTTTTGTGTTGGAACAGAATTGGAACAGTTTGTAAAAAACAGACCAGAATACTGGAAAAAACTCATTAAAAAAATCAGAAAGGTATACTCTGGAAAATTGACCTATGCAGCAAATTGGGATGAATTTAAGCGAGTAGATTTTTGGGAAGATTTAGACTTTATAGGAATTGATGCTTATTTTCCGTTAAGTGATCGAAAATCTCCCACTCTTAAAGATTTTGAAAAAGGTTGGCAACCACACAAAAATGAAGTTATTCTGGTTCAAAGTAAGTTTAATAAGCCTGTTTTATTCACTGAGTACGGATACAGAAGTGTAAATTTTACTGGGAGAGAACCATGGAACTCAGGTAGAATAGAAGGAGATGTAAACTTAGAAAACCAACAAAAAGCATTACAGGCTTTGTATAATCAATTTTGGAAAGAAGATTGGTTTGCTGGTGGTTTTGTTTGGAAATGGTTTCATAATCATAAAGAAGTTGGAGGTCAAGAGAACAATAGATTTACACCTCAAAACAAACCAGCAGAATTGACTATAAAAAAGATGTATGAAAGTAGTAAATGAGAAATATAAAAATGAGTATCTATTCTTCTTGAAAACAATAATTCTTGCAACATTTTGGTTGTCTGTAAACTGTTATTCACAAGAGAAAAGTATAGAAAAAATCACTTTTTCAGGTGCTAAAAAAACTAAAGCACACGTCTTAAAGAAAATATTGAAATCAAAAGAAAATAAAGTACTTGATTCAATTGTGTTAAATGAAGATATGATTCGTTTAAAGCGTTTACCAGCAATTTCTAATGCGTATTTTAAAGTATTATTTTCTGAGGGTAAATGTAATGTTATTGTAACTGTAGAAGAGAATTTTACAATAATTCCAGAAGTCAATTTTCACAAAACGATCAATCAAAAATTAGCTTACAGAATAGGAGTAGGTGAGTATAACTTTTTGGGGAGGAATATGACCCTTGGTGGGTTTTACCAATACAATGGTTTTGATTCTTATGGAATTAATTTTAGGGCTCCTACGTTATTTTCAGCAAAATGGGGAGTATTATTAAGTCATCAAAACTGGACAAGTGAAGAACCACTATACTTTGATAGTGAATCGGCTAATTATAAGTATCAGAATATCTCTTATGAAGCCTTGGCTTTATACCAACATAATTTTAAAAATCAGTTTCAGTTTGGAATCAATTTTTTTAAAGAAAAGTATAACTATTTAAACGGAAGTACTTCATCGGATGTTCCTACCGAGTTAAATGTAGATAAAAAGCTGCTGAAGTTAATTTATACTTTTGATGATTTAGACTATAATTATCAATACATCAATGGATTAAAAAATGAATTTCATGGACAATATGTAACTTCTGAAAATGAATATCAGAATGATTTTTTAATTTTTTGGAACGACTTTTTTTACTTTAAAAGAGTAGGTAAAAAAGGAAATTGGGCAAACAGATTGCGTTTTGGTTTATCATCTAATGATGATACTCCATTTGCTCCATTTGCTTTAGACAATAATTTGAATTTAAGAGGTGTTGGTATTTTAGTTGATAGAGGAACAGGAAGCGTTGTTTTAAATTCGGAGTACCGTTATACTTTGTATGAAAAGAAATGGTTTGTTTTACAAGGAAATATCTTTACAGATGTTGGAACTTGGCGAAAACCTGGAGGAGCATTAAGTGATTTTGTAGATAGTGATAATGTTAGAATGTATTCTGGTATTGGCTTACGTTTTATCAATAAAAAAATATTTAATGCAATTTTTAGAATTGATTATGGACATGGACTTACAAAGAATGCATCAAAAGGACTTGTATTTGGTATAGGTCAATATTTTTAATCGTAGGGAGATAGCCAAGAGTTCTGTCTCCAAAGACTTATTTATTTGTATAAAAAAACGAGGTATGTATTTTACAACCTCGCTTTTATATTATTCTTATATAGAAAAATGTTTTATTTTTTCTTTGGGTGCACTAACTTCATTTCTTCAATTAAATGCTTAGCTCCTGCATATTTATCAACAATAAATAATACATAACGAATATCTACCATAATATTTCTACAAATTTCTGGATCGTAATTCATGTCGCTCATCGTTCCTTCCCATACACGGTCGAAGTTTAATCCAATTAAGTTTCCGTGTGCGTCAATTGCAGGACTTCCTGAGTTACCACCTGTGGTATGGTTGGTTCCTAAAAAACAAACAGGAACTTTTCCGTTTTTATCAGTGTACTGTCCAAAATCCTTAGCGTCATATAAATCGCGTAACTTTTGAGGTACATCAAACTCATAATCACCAGGAACGTATTTTTCAATAACACCATCTAAATAACTTACGGGGTTGTAGTATACTGCATCTCTAGGAGAATATCCACGAACTTGACCGTAAGTAATACGTAATGTACTGTTAGCATCAGGAAAATAGCGTGCATTTGGTAATGCTTCCATTAATGCTTTCATGTATGTTTTTTGTAACGCTGTAATTGGCTGGTTTTTCTGTTGAAACTCAGGATTGATTTTTGTGTAGAACTCCTCAATCATAGGTTTTGCATATCGGTAAGCAGCATCTTTGTTTAAGTTTTTTACTATCTTTTTAGCATCTCCTTCTAATAACTGTAAAGCTTTATCTAAATCAGTAAAATTTGTTTTGTCATAAATAGAAGCATCTACATTAGTAGGGTTGTATAAAGGCATTACATTTTTAAACACTCCTTTATCAACATTTACATCAAAGTTTTTGTGAATTCCTTTAATTCGATTTATCAAAGAAGTTCTAGCTTCTTCAAAATTTTCAGGTTTGTTTAAGGCTACTTGTTCTAATTGATATGCTCTAAAAGTCATTTGCATCAACTCGTTGGTAACCAAGAAAACTTCAATAAAGTTTCTTCTTTTAATATTAATATCAGCAAAATCTGCATATAATTTTTCGAACTCAGGAAGAATATTTCCGTAGTTTTTTTCTAATCCTTTTTCTTTTAATGCTTTTTTGAAAGTAGCTTCAAAAGCTTGACGCTCTGCAATAGCATTACTTTTTTTAATACCTAAGTTTTCACCAATCCATTTTTTCCAAGCATTTGCAATGCGTGCTTGCTTTGAAGCGTATTTAATACGAACAGCATCGCTCGCTTTCATTTGTGCATCAATTTCTTTTAATGCAGCTTCACGAATAGCAATATTACTTGGGTTAAACTCTTGTGTAATGTGTTTTATGGCAACCGCAGGCAAGTATTCGTTTGTGCGACCAGGAAATCCAAAAACCATGGTAAAATCACCTTCTTCAATCCCATCTAAAGAAACTGGTAAAAAGTGCTTTGGTTTGTAAGGAACGTTGTCTTTGCTGTATTTAGCAGGACGATTGTTTTTATCAGCATAAATTCTGAATAATGAAAAATCTCCTGTATGACGTGGGAAAACCCAGTTATCGGTATCACTACCAAACTTTCCAATACTACTTGGTGGTGCTCCTACCAAACGAACGTCTTCAAATTTTTCAGTAACAAATAAGAAATATTGGTTTCCTTTGTAAAAAGGCTTCACCTTAATGTTTTGCCAAGTTTCTTTTTGTGCATTTTTTGTAACTTCATTGATGTTCTTATCAATAGTCGATTGTTTTTCACGCTCAGTCATTGTATTAGTAACACCATTTAATGCTTTGGTAGTTACATCATCAATTCGAACAATAAATTCAACATATAACCCTTTATTAGGTAATTCTTCTTTTTTACTCATTGCCCAAAAACCATCTTTTAAATAATCGTTTTCTAGAGAGGAATGTGACTGAATTTGTCCAAAACCACAGTGGTGATTGGTTAAAATTAATCCTTCAGGAGAAATTACTTCACTGGTACAACCTCCGTTAAAATGTCCAATAGCATCTTTCAAACTAGAGTTGTTTACATCGTAAATGTCTTTGGCAGTTAATTTACTTCCTAAAGAAGTCATTTCTTGTTCGTTCATTCCTTCTAAAAGTGAAGGAATCCACATACCACCTTGTTGTGCAGTAACCTGAACGACAATAAATAAGAATAGAATTTTTATATACTTCATCTGTTTATTTTTAAAAAGCTAAAGATACAAATTGGCAGTAGAACAGCTAATTGAAAGTATGAAGTAATAGGTTAAAAAAGACTTAAAATATTATTTTTTTCCTATTGGATAGAGTTCTTGGTGAATGAAATCCTTTGGGAATTTTTCATCTCCTTCAAAACCTAACTCAATATCACGTCCGTTGTAAGGAATATAGTTGGTTTTAAAGATGTAGTCCCAAATACTTAAGGTAATTCCAAAGTTGACACCCATTTTTCTTTCTGATGGAAGTTCTTTTGCGTGATGCCAAATATGCATTCTTGGGTTATTTAAAATATATTTTAACCAACCGTAATCCCAATTTATATTGGCGTGATTTAAGTGTCCGATAGTAATGTTAAAAAAATGCACAATGGCTACGTCTTGTGCCGTAAATCCACCCATAATAGCAAGTGGAATATACTTCATAGAGTTATATACTACGGGCTCCATCCAATGATATCGAAGGTGTGCGGCAAACCCCATCTGTTTTACGGAATGGTGTACTTTATGAAAGTTCCATAAAAATTCATAACGATGGAGTAAAGTGTGTGTAAACCACTGCACAAAATCGATAATGATAAAAAATACGGTAATTCTTGCCCAATAGGGAAAAGTATTGATATCAAATAATTGAAAACTAGCAACAGACAACCCTACTAAACCTAATAAGTCATTAAACAATTGCTCTGCTGTGTTTGATAAGGCAATAAGTACAATTAGATTTAATAAGAAGAAATTAAAAAACATGTAAAAAGTGTCTAACCAAAAATCCTTACGAAATAAAGGTTGATTTTTTCGCCAAGGAAAGATGATTTCTAACCCCCAAACAACAAGAGAAATAAGAATTAAACCATAAAAATAATTTTCCCAGTTTAACTCCATAAGTACTGACTGCTTAATGTAATTCCAATAACCAGTATATGAGTTTTTTATAATGTCTATGTAAGTGTCCATAAAGAATTTAAAAATAGCAATTACAAAATATAAATTAGTTAAATTATTTCTAAGATTTTAAAAATTACAGCACTTATAATAGCAGCAATAGGTAAAGTAAGTAACCATGATAACAAAATGTTAGTAATTACTTTATAATTAGCTTTTTTGGTAACCGTTCCAATTCCAAATAAAGAACCAACTGACACATGTGTAGTAGAGACAGGTAAACCATGTATACTGGCAGTGGTTACGAGTAAACCAGTAACAATATTAGCGGTAAACCCTTGGCCAACATTCATTTTAGTAATCTTTTTACTCATAGTTTCACCCACATTTTTTGCATTTAATAACCCTCCTAAAGCCATAGTAATTGCAATTAATATCATACTCCATTTTAAGTCAATAGTATTGGCAATGATTAACAAACCTACAATCTTTGGAGTATCATTTAAACCTCTAGCAAAACTAACAATACCCGAACTCAAATAATGTAAACTGTTTAAAATATTGAGAGAAGAAAAATTAAGTAAAGCTGGATTATCTTTATGTAAGCTTGGAATTTGTCTTCGTATAAATTTAAAAACAAGGTAAGTAATTAAGCTTAAAATCATTGCAATTAAAGGGCTAACAATTAAAGGAAAAAGAAAAGTACTTGTTAGTAATTTAAAGTTAAAAGTATTGCCAACAGCTATAATACCTGTACCAAATAAAGCTCCAACTAAACTATGTGTAGTAGAAATTGGCATTCCTATTTTTGTTGCTAAGAATACAGTAATTGCTGCTCCCATAGCGATAGCGATAGCAAATATTGGTGTTTGAATTAAATCATCTGGAACTAAGCCTTTTCCTGAGAAGTTTTTTACTAACTCGTCTGCTAAAAAAATAGCGGCCACTGAACCAGAAAAAGTAGTAATGGTAGCCCAACTAATTGCATTTTTATAGTTAGTAGTTCCTGAGCCAAATAAAGTAGCAACCCCTTTAAAATTATCATTTGCTCCATTGCTATATGCAAGAAAACAGGCTGCTAAAAAAAGTAGTAAAAATATCATGAGATTAATTTAATTGTCGTTCGTTTGACGGAAGAATTAAATTAAACTTACATGTGTAAAATTAAACAGCCATCAAAGATACTTTGATGGCTGTTTAAGCTGCTAAAAATAAGTAAATTACTTTTTGTTAGCTTCTTTAATGTATTTTTCTAAAGCCATGGTCATTGAAGGTGTTTCAGGCGTTGGTGCAGCAATATCCACACGTAAACCTCTATCTTCAACAGCTTTAATGGTAGTGTTACCAAATACGGCTATTCGAGTATTGTTTTGTTTGAAGTCAGGAAAGTTTTTAAATAAACTATCAATTCCAGACGGGCTAAAGAATACTAAAATATCGTAAAAAACATCTTCTAAGTCAGATAAATCACTTACAACAGTACGATATAAATCTGCTCGTTTCCAATCTACTCCTAATTTATCTAATTCAGCAGGAATTAAAGGCTTTAACTTATCTGAAGAAGGAAGTAAAAACTTTTCATCTTTATGCTTCTTAATTAATTTAGTTAATTCAGGAAACGTTCTGTTACCAACATAAATTTTACGCTTACGGTACACAACGTATTTCTGTAAGTAGTAAGCTACAGCTTCAGATTGACAGAAGTATTTCATATCATCAGGAACTGTAAAGCGCATTTCTTCAGCTATTCTAAAAAAATGATCAACAGCATTTCTACTAGTAAGTATGATTGCTGTGTAATTGTTTAAATCAACTTTTTGAGCTCTTACCTCTTTAACAGGAATTCCCTCGACATGAATAAACGATCGAAAGTCAACCTTAACCTTTTGCTTTTCCGCCAAATCAAAATATGGCGATGTTTCCGTTTTCGGTTTAGGTTGAGAGACTAAAATAGTTTTAACTTTCATAAACTTTCTCTTTATTACGTAGTTGTTGTTTTATAAAGAATTAATAGCGGTGCTATTTCAAGGGTGCAAAAGTACAAAATAAAATAAAACAACTTGCTAATTACAAGCTTTTTATTATTTGTTAAAATTAAAAAAGCCCTAAAAATAAGCAAGATACCGAAAGAATAAATTAAAAAAAGTTTGTTGGTAAAAGCATACTGGTATAGTATAACAATAGGAAGTAACCATATGCTAAGAACATATAAATATCCTGATTTTGTATGTAAAAAATAATTTACAACTGATGATAAACCTAAAACGTTTGCTAATGCATAATCTATTAAAAAACGTAGCAAAAAGTATAGGATAACAAATAAAAGTAATCCTAGAAAAGCTAAAAAACTTTGAGAGTATATTTCTGATACTAAAGTCAAGAATAAGAACAGAGAAATAACAATCGATGAAAAAGAAAATAAAAGTAGCTTAAAAGGGGTGAAAAAAGAGGCTCCTTCTTCAGTTCTTTTATGAAAAAAACCAGGAGTTATAAAAGCAACAGTATACCCATATAGCTTAGTAGGTTTTAACGATTTCATCATAGCCAATAATACAATAGCCAATACAATAACTAAAGTAATCCAACTATCATGGTTTGTAATTCGTTCTACTGCTTGCAATTGCTTTTATACTTTTTAATTAACACAAAATTAGTAATAAATAAGTGTATCTTTGCCCAGAATTATATGAAAATTACATGAAGTCAGACGCTTTAGTCATAATTCCTACGTATAACGAGAAAGAAAACATCGAAGCTATTATTCGAGCAACTTTTAGTCAAGAAAAGGTATTTCATGTATTGGTTGTTGATGATAATTCCCCTGACGGAACAGCAGCAATTGTAGAAAATTTACAAGAAGAGTTTCCAAACCAACTTTTTATTGAAAAGAGAGCAGGAAAAAATGGATTAGGTACCGCGTATATCCATGGATTCAAATGGGCAATAGCAAAACAATATGATTATATTATAGAAATGGATGCCGACTTTTCACATAACCCTAATGACTTAATTAGATTGTATGATGAATGTGTTAATGAAGGAGCAGATGTAGCTATAGGCTCAAGATATTCGGTAGGGGTTAATGTAGTTAATTGGCCAATGAGTAGGGTATTACTCTCTTATTTTGCATCAAAATATGTACGACTAATTACCAGAATGCCTATTCATGATACTACAGCAGGTTTTGTATGCTATAAAAGGAAAGTGTTAGAAACAATTAAACTTGATAAAGTTAAATTTGTAGGTTATGCATTTCAAATAGAAATGAAATATAAAGCATGGAAGCACGGGTTTAATGTCAAAGAAGTTTCGGTTATTTTTACTGATAGAGTTTTAGGAAAGTCAAAACTAAGCAAAGGAATTATTAAAGAAGCTGTCTTCGGTGTGATTAAAATGAGAATTAAAGGATTACCGAAATAGGATAATGACCATAATTACGATAAGAGAAGCAAGGAAAGAAGATTTAGAAATCTTGTTGGGATTTGAACAAGGTATTATAGAAGCTGAAAGACCTTTTGATTCATCATTGAAAGAAGGGAAAATTAGTTACTATAATCTGGAAGAAATGATTTTTGCTGAAAACGTACATTTAATTGTAGCTGTAGCTGAAGATGAAATTGTGGGTTCAGGCTATCTTAGAATAGAAAAATCTGGAAGTTATCGTAAAAATGAATTGAATGGATATATTGGTTTTATGTATGTAAAACCAAATTTTAGAGGCAAAAGAATAAGTTCACTAATTTTGGAGTCTTTAAAGAATTGGGCAAAGAGCAAAGAATTAAAAGAACTAAGGTTAGATGTTTATAATGAGAATTTAGCAGCGATAAAATCTTATGAACGCTTTGGTTTTAACAAGAGTTTGATTAACATGAAAATGGAAATTTAGTAGAAAATGAAACAATCATATTTAATTAAAAACGCACAAATCGTTAACGAAAACAAGGTTTTTAAAGGCGATGTTTTAATAGAAGGAGAATTTATTAAGGAAATAGGAGAAAACATAATTCCTACCGATGATGTATTAATGGTAGATGCTGAAGGAAAATTCTTAATTCCTGGTATGATTGATGACCAAGTACATTTTCGTGAACCAGGTTTAACACATAAAGCTAATATTGCTACAGAAAGTAAGGCAGCAATTGCTGGAGGAATTACTTCGTTTATAGAAATGCCCAATACAGTGCCACAGGCAACAACTCAAGAACTATTAGCAGACAAGTTTGATATTGCAAGCAAAACATCGTATGCTAACTATTCGTTTATGTTTGGAGGAACTAATGATAATTTGGAAGAGTTGTTAAAAACGAATCCAAAAGACGTTGCGGGGATCAAACTATTCTTAGGTTCTTCAACAGGAAATATGTTAGTTGATAATGAAGAAGTATTAGAAAAAATATTTTCATCAACTAAAATGTTGATTTCTGTACATTGTGAGGACGAAGCTACTATTAGAAAAAACACAGAAGAATATAAAGCAAAATACGGTGATGACATTCCTGTAAAATATCACCCATTGATTCGTAGTGAAGAAGCATGTTATTTATCATCTTCAAAAGCAATTGAATTAGCAAAGAAAACAGGAGCACGTTTACATATTTTTCATTTATCTACAGAAAAAGAAACACACTTATTCCGAAATGATATTCCGTTAGAAGAAAAACAAATTACGGCTGAGGTTTGTGTACATCACTTATGGTTTACCGATGCTGATTACGATAAAAAAGGAACACATATTAAGTGGAATCCTGCGGTAAAAACTCAAAAAGACAAAGATGGTTTATGGAAAGCATTGTTAGATGATAGAATTGATATTATTGCAACCGACCATGCACCCCACACCTTAGAAGAAAAAGATAATGTGTATACAAAAGCACCTAGTGGAGGTCCATTAGTACAACATGCAGTTCCAGCAGTTTTAGAAAAGGTGAAAGAAGGAGTGCTACCAATAGAAAAAGCAGTAGAAAAGATGAGTCATAACCCAGCGAAAATCTTCAAAATTGAAAAAAGAGGATTTATAAAAGAAGGGTTTTATGCTGATTTAGTTTTAGTTGATGCTGAAAAAAAATGGACAGTAGATAAAGAAAATGTATTGTATAAATGTGGATGGTCTCCGTTTGAAGGAGTTGAGTTTTCAAACCAAATAACACACACTTTTGTAAATGGAAACTTAATGTACAATGAAGGTGTGTTTAACGAAGAGATTAAAGGGAAACGATTATTATTTAACAGATAGATGAAGTCTTTTTTTTACATATGTATTGGTTTGTTTATAGTGTCGTGTACCAGTAATACGATATACAAAAAGCCAGAGAATCTTATACCGAAAGATTCAATGGTTTCGTTATTAACCGATATGTATATTGCTTCTTCAGCTAAAAACCAAAAAAATAAGTTTTTAAAGAGAGAAAAAAACTATATGATTTTGGTATACGAAAAGTATAAAATTGATAGTACTCGCTTTGATGCTAGTAATACCTATTACACTTCTATGGTTGACCAGTATACTGAAATTTTAAATAAAGTAAAAAAGAATATTGATTCATTAGACGTTTTATATAGAAAAAAACAAGAGGTTCAAGACTCTATAAAAGGCATCAAAAAAGATACTGTTTTAGATAAAGAACTATTATTGAATGATATTCCTAAAGAGTTAATAAAAAGGGAAGATAGAGAGTTAGAAAAAAAAGACTTGAAGAATAATATTAAGTAACTTGTTTTTTGAATTCTCTGGAAATTCTAGCAATTGCATTATCAACAGGTTCAAATTCAAAACCAAGTTGTTCCATGATTTTTTTAGAAGTATAGAACGATTCGTTGTGAGCAGATTTTGCAGAGTTTTTAGTAAGCAAAGGTTCTTTACCAGTAAGCTTTGTTAAAAGCCAATCAATTTTCCAAAATATTGAAGTTATCAACCTTCCTACTTTTTTAGAGGGTCTCTTTTTATTCAGGTTATCAGCAATGCTAAATAAAACATCTTTAAACGATTTGTTTTCTGAAACAAGAATAAAACGTTCATTTTTAATGTGAGAATCCATCAGACTTATCATTGCTTTCACCACATCGCTAACTCCAACAAAGCCAGTAATACCTTCAGTGTAAAACTTAAATCCATTATTTATTTGGGTAAACATTTTACCAGAGCCTTCATTCCAAAAACCTCCTCCTAAAATTACACCAGGATTCACAATTACGATATTTAAATTTTCTTGGCTACCTCTCCAAACTTCCATTTCAGCACCATACTTGGTAATTGCATATCCGTGATTTTCATCACTATCAAGCCATTCGTTTTCTTCATTAATTGGTTTTCCGTTAATAGCATTACCAACTGAAGCGATAGAGCTTACAAAACAGAATTTATCTACGTTAGTATCAATAGCAAAATTGATTAAGTTGGCAGTTCCTTCAATGTTTACTTGACGCATTTTTCTATAATCCTTCGGGTTAAAAGAAACCAATGCAGCACAGTGGTAAACTTGTGTAATGTTATTAAATACAGGTTCTAGGGAAGGAATATCAGTAATGTCAGCTTGTATCCATTCAATTTTAGAGAAATACTGTAGCACATTATCTGTATAAAAAGAAAAGATTTTCTTAACATGTTCAAGCTTTTTTTTAGTTCTAAAAATAGCTCGAATCTTGTCGTTTTTTTGGCTTAAATGATATAATAAATGTGAGCCTACTAAACCTGTTCCTCCTGTAACTAAAATCATAAAGCGAATTTAGTTTATTTTGGCTGATAAACTTATCTTTGCTTCTTTAAAAATAGAATAAAATGACCAAGAATTTAGTAGAAGAATTACAATGGCGTGGAATGATTCACGACATTATGCCAGGAACCGAAGAACAACTTCAAAAAGAAATGACGTCGGTTTATATTGGCTTTGATCCAACTGCAGATTCGTTACACATTGGTAGTTTAGTTCCAATTATTTTACTAGTTCACATTGAAAAAGCAGGGCATCAGCCAGTAGCTTTAGTAGGAGGTGCAACAGGTATGATCGGTGATCCAACTGGAAAATCAGATGAGCGTAATTTATTAAATGAAGAAGCTTTAGCAAAAAACGTAGCAGGTTTAAAAAGAACATTAGGTCGCTTTTTAGATTTTGATAACGGGGCTAAAAACTCTCCTTTATTGGTAAACAATTACGATTGGATGAAAGATTTTTCATTTATCGAATTTGTGCGAGATGTTGGTAAGAGAATTACTGTAAACTACATGATGGCAAAAGATTCTGTAAAAAAGCGTATTACAGGAGAAGCTGGTAACGGAATGAGTTTTACAGAGTTTACGTATCAATTAATTCAAGGGTATGATTTCTATCACTTATATAAAACCTTAAACTGTAAATTACAAATGGGAGGTTCTGACCAATGGGGTAATATTACCACAGGTACAGAGTTAGTTCGTAGAATGACACCAGGTGAAGATGCAAAAGCATTTGCAGCTACTTGCCCATTAATTACAAAAGCTGACGGTTCTAAATTTGGAAAGTCTGAAGGAGGAAATGTTTGGTTAGATGCAGATAAAACATCAGTTTATAAGTTTTACCAGTTTTGGTTAAACACTTCAGATGAGGATGCTGAAAAGTATATTAAAATATTCACGTTTTTAGATAAAGAAACTATTGATGCTTTAATTGCTGAACATAAAGAAGCGCCACATCAAAGAGCTTTACAAAAGAAGTTAGCTGAGGAAGTAACTATTTTTGTACACTCAAAAGAAGAGTTAGACAAAGCAGTTGCTGCTTCAAATATTTTATTTGGTAAGTCAACAGCTGATGATTTAAAGAGTTTAGATGAGCAAACTTTTTTAGATGTGTTTGACGGTGTGCCACAAGCAGAGGTGACGTCTGAGGACATAGACGGAGGGTTAGATATGATTGCAGCTTTAGCCGCTAAAACAGGATTCTTAAAATCAAACGGAGATGCACGAAGAGCTTTAAAAGAGAATTCAATATCGGTAAATAAAGAAAAAGTAAGTGAAGATTTTGTAATTACTTCAAAAGATCTTATTGCTGATAAATACGTGTTATTACAAAGAGGTAAGAAAAATTACTTTTTATTGAAGGTAGCATAAAAATCCTTTTTAAATAAAATTAAAAGCCCTTAAAAGAAATTTCTTTTAAGGGCTTTTTGTTTGTGATATAATATATAAACAAACGGGGGAAAATTATTATTAATTACGAAACTGCTTTTAAACCAAATGTTAAAGGACATCTTTTACAATTAATCCCTTTCTTTTGATATTTATTACAGCATTTACTTTTAGGTTTAATACAGTTACTTGTACAGGAAGAACTACAAACAGTAGTTTTCTGTAGTGTTTTAATAGAAGTTTTTGAGGTAACTTTCTTGGTTTCAGTATAAAAAACAATCATTATCTTTTCGTAAAATCCGTGCAAATATAAGTTTTTTATTTAGAATAAATAAAAATTAGAAGATAAAAATTAATTAAACTTCTCATTGTCTATTATTTATGTGAGGTGGTTTTTTTCAAAAAATAACACTTATTTTTAAAAAAGACAATTTTATCCTTTAAACATGATAATTGTCATTTTTTTGAAAGGTAGATAGCAATAATTTTGGGCAGATAACAAATAGTAGTCACAATGAAAATATTTAAAATAGTTTATTTAGTTGCATTGCTCTTGTTTTTTTCTTGTAAGAAAGAAAATAGTAGTACTAATAATACCAATACGATTTCGGTAGAAAAAAAAGAAGTAATAAAACCTCAGGGACAAGCATCTGTAAAAGATGAGGTTTCCGATCCTAATGCTTTACAGAAAGCAAAAAGCATAGCAGATTTTACAACATTAGTAACAGCTATTGAAGCCGCGGGTGTACAGGATGCAGTTGTAAATGCAGGTCCATTAACCATTTTTGCTCCGTTAAATACTGCATTTGAAAAATTACCAGCAAATACAGTAGAAGATTTATTAAAACCAGAAAATAAATCAAAGTTAGCTTTTGTGCTAAAAAATCATGTTGCTCCAGCAAATTTTCCTTTAGAACAGTTAAAGAAAGAAGCTAAAAAAGGGAGAAAATTATATATGGCATCTGGTAACTACATGCTGATAGAAAATAAGGAAGGAAAAATTTATGTAAATGGAGTAGAAATTATTCAAACAGTAAAAGTAAGTAATGGATGGGTACACGTTATCGATCAAGTTTTAGTACCGTAAATAACAATAAATTATAAATCAATCAAAAATGAAACACACGCATAAACTATTAATACTAATGTTCTCTTTTGTATTGTTTTCATGCGGAAATGATAAAAAGAATAACCAAGTAGATTATTCAACTAAAAAAGCACCGGTTAAAAAAGAGGTACAAAAGGAAAAACCTAAAGAAGCATCTGTAGAAAAAAAAGAGACTACGGCTAATGTAGATTTGTCTAATAAAGGAATAGGACCTGTAAAATCGCTAGATATATCTGGTGCAATTGACCAAAAATTAGTGGATGAAGGTAAAGAGCTATTTAAAAATAAATGTTCGGCATGTCATAGAACAAATAGAAAGTTTATAGGGCCAAATCCGACAGGAGTGTTTGATAGAAGATCACCAGAATGGGTAATGAACATGATTATTAACCCAGAAGAAATGCTTAAAAAAGATCCAATAGCAAAAGCATTATTAATAGAGTATAATGGCTCGCCAATGGCAAACCAAAATGTTAGCGAAAAAGAAGCAAGAGCAATCGTAGAATATTTTAGAACTTTAAAATAATTAGTAATGAAAAACATCATAAAAAGCACCTTATTGTTAGTTGCAACTTCCTTATTTTTTATAGGTTGTGGCAATAACGGAGGTAAAGAACAGAAAAAAGGAGGTGCATTGGGGAGTAATGTTGCCGAAAAAGTATATATAGCTCCAGGTGAACACGACGAGTTTTATGCTTTTGTTTCAGGAGGATTTAGTGGACAATTGGCGGTTTATGGATTACCATCAGGTAGGCTATTTAAAGTAATCCCTGTCTTTTCGGTAGATGCAGAAAAAGCTTGGGGGTTTAATGAGGAAACTAAACCAATGTTAAATACATCGCATGGATTCATTCCTTGGGATGATGCTCACCATCCAGATATATCACAAACGGCTGGAGAAATAGATGGTCGTTATGTTTATATCAATGGTAATAATACTCCACGTATAGCAAAGATTGATTTAACAACTTTTGAAACTACAGAGATTATTGAAATTCCGAATAGTGCGGGTAATCACAGTTCTTCTTATGTAACAGAAAACACAGAGTATGTTGTTGCAGGTACTCGTTTTGGGGTTCCTGTTCCTCAAAGAGATATTTCTATTAAAGAGTATAAAGGAAACTTTAAAGGAGCATTATCATTTTTAAAAGTAGATCCAGAAGATGGTGGAATGGAAATTGATTTCCAAATTTTAATGCCAGGTTTTGATTATGACAAGGCTCACCCAGGACGTGGAAACTCTCATGGATGGTTCTTCTTTACAACATATAATTCAGAAGAAGCAAACACTTTATTAGAAGTTAATGCATCACAAAATGATAAAGATTTTATTGCGGCTGTGAACTGGCAAATGATTGCTGAGTATGTAAAAAATGGAGGAGGTAAGAAAATGCCTGCAAATTATGCACATAATGTGTATGATGAGCACACACATCAAGCTACTTCTACAATGAAGAAAGAAGTGTTGGTTGTTAATCCTGCAGAAGTACCTGGTGCTATTTACTTTTTACCAACACCAAAATCTCCTCATGGATGTGATGTTGACCCAAGTGGAGAGTATATTGTAGGTAGTGGTAAGTTATCTGCTGATGTTACAGTACATTCATTCTCTAAGATGGTAAAAGCAATTGAAGAAAAGAAGTTTGCTGGAGAAGCTTATGGTATTCCAATTATCGATTTTGAAGCGGTAAACGCAGGTAGTGTTAAACAAGCAGGTTTAGGGCCATTACATACCGAGTTTGATAATGAAGGGAATGGTTATACAACGTTCTTTATTTCTTCTGAAGTAGTTAAATGGAAGTTAGGAACTTGGGAGGTAATTGATAGAAAACCAACGTATTACTCGGTAGGTCACTTAATGATTCCAGGAGGTAATTCACGTAAGCCATTTGGTAAGTACTTATTGGCAATGAATAAAATTACTAAAGATAGATATTTACCAACAGGACCAGAGGTAACACAATCAGCACAACTGTACGATATTTCTGGAGAAAAAATGGAGCTATTATTAGATTTTCCTACTGTAGGTGAACCTCATTACGCAGCAGGATGTCCAGCAGATTTAATCAAACCTCGTTCTAGAAAAATATTTAAGCTTGAAGAAAACAAACATCCTTATGCTGTAACTAATGAAATGGATGCTAGAGTTGAACGTAAAGGGAATGAGGTACATATATACATGACCATGATTCGTAGTCACTTTGCTCCTGATAACATAGAAGGAGTAAAAGTGGGAGACAAGGTGTATTTCCACGTTACCAATTTAGAGCAAGATTATGATGTTCCTCATGGTGTAAGTATGATTGGGGCAAACACTTCAGAATTACTAATAATGCCAGGGCAAACTGAAACATTTGTTTGGGAGCCAAAACAAGTAGGAGTTTGGCCATTTTATTGTACCGATTTCTGTTCGGCTTTACACCAAGAAATGCAAGGGTATGTTAGAGTATCTCCTAAAGATTCTCCTATAAAATTAAGCTGGTCTTTAGACGGTGAATAGAAACAAATAGAAATAAAGGGTTAGTTTTTTAGATTGAAAAGCTGTTTGAATAAATTTATCATATAACCTTTCAAACAGCTTTTTTACTTCAAAAATCTAGAATCTTAAAAAATAAAATTATGATAAAGCATAGAATATTAATGATTTTCGGTTCTTTATTACTGTTATTGCTTTTTATATTTCCGTTGTGGAACATAACTCTAGAAGCCCCTCAATACCCCACCCCACTAGGAATGGATATATACATAGGTAAGTTTGCAGATATGCACCCACATGATATAAAAAATATAAACTTAATGAACCATTACGTGGGGATGAAATATATACCAGAAACTATTCCTGAATTTAAAATTTTCCCTCCTGTTATAATTGTAATGGTAATTTTGGGTGTTTTAATAGGGTTAAAAGCTAATTACAAGTGGTATTTAAGATGGTTGGTTTTAATGACTCTATTAGGAATAGCAGGGATGTACGATTTTTATTTATGGGAGCATAATTACGGACATAATTTAGACCCGAAAGCAATTATGAAATTTACCAATCCTGATGGAAGTATTATGGGATTTCAGCCTCCATTATTTGGTAGTAAAGATATCTTAAATTTTAGAGCACACTCGTATCCTCGCTTTGGAGCTTATGCAATGTTTATAGGAATGTTTTTAACCTTTATAGCATATATTGTAGGTAAAAAGAATCAAAAAGTAAATTATAAGTAAATGAAAGCAACTCTAATGTTTTTTTATGGATGTATGATGGTGTTGTTACTTTCATGTAAAATAGCACCCAAAGAAATTCAGTATGGTACAGATATGTGTCACTCTTGTCAAATGACCATAGTTGAAAAAACACATGCGTCTGAAATTGTTACTAAAAAAGGAAGAGCTTATAAGTACGATGCTATTGAATGTATGTTACAAGATTTAGACAAAAGAGATGTAAGTAAAATTGAGTTGTTTTTAGTAACTGATTATTCGAATCCTGCAACACTTATAAGAGCAAAAGAAGCTACCTTTTTAGTGAGTAAAGAAATAAAAAGTCCTATGGGAGCTAACCTATCTGCCTTTGCAAATAAAGAAGCCATCAATGTGCCTGGAGAGCAATTTAACTGGAATGAAATCAACGATTATATAAAATAATTAAACCAGTTAGAGCTGTTTTAAGTATAATCCAATTATTATGAGATTACTAATATCATTTTTTTTACTAGCAATAACCAGTAATGGATTTTGTCAGCAAACCATTCAGAAAATGATTGATACAGCGCAAAAGCACGATACTATAATAGTAAGGGAAGGTGTATATAAAGAGCATGATATAATAATTACAAAACCTATAACTATTATAGGAAAAAAGAATGTGGTAATCGATGCTGAAGCTAAAGGATATGTTTTTAAGGTGTTAGCCGATTCAGTAACTATAAAAAATATCTCAGCAAAAAATGTAGGAAAAAGTTATACTAAAGATTTTGCTGCCATATATATTTCAAGAAGCAATCATATTATCATAGAAAATGTAACCCTTACAAATGTGTTTTTTGGCTTATTGATTGAAAAAAGTAAAAATATAAAAATACGAAATAATTATATTTCAAGTAAGGCAACAACTGAGGCAGGAACAGGAAATGGTATCCATCTTTGGCATTGTTCTAATGCAGAGATAGAAAAAAACGAGTTACACAGTTTACGAGACGGAATTTATTTTGAATTTGTAAAAAATAGCGTTGTTAAGAATAATCATAGTCATCATAATTTACGATATGGCTTGCACTTTATGTTTTCAAATAACAATGAGTATTTACAGAATACCTTTAATAATAATGGTGCAGGAGTAGCTGTAATGTTTTCAAAATATATAAAAATGACCCGTAATAAGTTTCTGAAAAATTGGGGAACAGCGTCATACGGATTGTTGTTAAAAGAAATTTATGATGCAGAAATTATTCATAACGAATTTTCAGAAAATACCATAGCTATTAACCTCGAAGGAGCTACACGAATAAATTACATTAACAATACATTTAGTAATAATGGATGGGCGTTAAAAGTGGCAGGAGCATGTTATAAAAACATATTTAAAAGTAATAATTTTTTAAACAATTCATTCGATGTTTCCTACAATAGTAAATTAAATGATAATAGCTTTAAAGGGAATTATTGGAGCTCATATACAGGTTATGATTTAGATAAAAATGGGATAGGAGATGTGCCATATCGCCCTGTAAAACTATTTTCATATATCGTAAATAAAACTCCAGAATCAATAATTTTATTAAGAAGCTTATTTGTAGACATTATAAATTTTTCCGAAAAAGTAACTCCAGTTTTCACACCTAAAAACTTGGTAGATGAGGCACCATTAATGCAGAAAGTATTATGATAGAAATTAGCAACATATGTAAAAAGTTTGGTAAGGTTCAGGTATTGGATCAGCTAGATTTAACAATAAATACTCAAGGTATTTTTGCGATATTAGGACCAAATGGATCTGGTAAAACCACCTTAATAAAAAGTATCTTAGGAATGGTTTTATTAGACAAAGGAGATATAAAAATAAAAGGAAAGTCTGTTTTGCAACAGTTTGAATATAAAAAGGAGATAAGTTACTTGCCTCAGATAGCAAATTTTCCCAATAATAATACTGTTAGCGAATTAATAAAATTGATTAAGAACCTACGTCCAAAGCCAACTAACGAACAAGAATTGATAGAAAGATTTGGTTTAGCTCCATTTTTAGATAAAAAATTAGGAAACCTATCAGGAGGAACCAAACAAAAAGTAAATATTGTGCTAACGTTTATGTTTGATAATGATCTTATTATTTTAGATGAACCTACCACAGGTTTAGATCCTATATCACTCATTACATTAAAAAAATTAATAGAAGAAGAAAAACAAAGAGGGAAAACAATATTAATAACCTCACACATAATGAGTTTTGTTGAAGAAGTAGCAGATGAAATAGTGTTTTTATTAGATGGAGAAATTTACTTTAAAGGCACAAAAGAGCAGCTATATAGCAAGACAAATAAACAAGATTTAGAACAAGCCATAGCTAACCTACTATTAATAAATCATGATTAAAATTATAACTTACTGTTTTTTCGATTTGGTGAGAAGTAGATGGAGTTATGTGTACTTCAGCTTTTATTTATTACTAAGTTTTGCATTACTATTTTTAAACAACGATACTTCAAAAGCGGTAATTTCATTAATGAATATTATTACTGTATTAACACCGCTAATAGGAACTATATTCGGAGTAATGTATTACTATAATTCAAGAGAGTTTATTGAATTACTCTTGTCGCAGCCTATAAAAAGGTCTCACATTTTTATAGGGCAATATTTAGGGGTCGCAATTTCGTTAAGCTTGAGTTTAATTTTAGGTTTAGGAATTCCGTTTTTATTATATGGTGTGTTGCAAGGTTCTACCTCTAATTTTTTAATGCTGCTAACCGTAGGAAGTTTTTTAACATTCATATTTGTAGCATTAGCGTACAATATCGCTTTAACGCACGAAAACAAAATTAAAGGTTTTGGTTATGCTATATTAGTATGGTTGCTAATGGCGGTTATTTATGATGGTGTATTTCTCATATCTTTAGTAATGTTCCAAGAATATCCGCTAGATAATGCATCACTTATAGCAACAGCATTCAACCCAATAGATCTATCAAGAATTCTCATATTATTAAAATTAGATATCTCAGCATTGTTAGGATATACGGGAGCGGTTTTTAAAAGTTTCTTCGGCACATCTTTGGGGTTAATAACATCATTATTTGTTTTAGTACTATGGGTAGTAATTCCAATATTCTTTATTTATAGAAAAGCACAACGAAAGGATTTTTAAAGTGAATAAAGAGCTGTTTTTTTTAGTAGTTTGTAGTAGAAGCAGTAAATTTGCAACCGAAAAGAATAATGTTTTTGAAACAACAAATAGGCATATATACGTTAGTGTTTTTGTACATGATTGCCATGTTACGCCCTATAGCTCCTTTTGTTGAGTACGCAATAAATTATGATTATATATCAAAAGTTTTGTGTATTAATAAAGACAAACCAGAGTTAAACTGTAATGGTAAATGTCAGTTGATGATGGAGCTTGAACAACAACAAGATGATGATTATAAATCATTACGAATTTCTATGGAAGAATATCCAATAGGGTTTGTAAATATCTTAGCCATAGAATTAGAAGAAAAGAAATTTACTGAAAGGAAAGCATTATTTTCATTTAAGAAAAATTACCACTACTTACTTAACAAAGAAGTGTTTCATCCACCAATAGTTTAATTTTTTCATAAAGTTTTTTTTGCGCTATGAACAATTCAAATGTTTTTGAATTGGAAGGTGCTATTATGCAATTATGTAAAAAATTAAACCCAATTTTAATGAAAAATTTAGGATGGATGCTTCTTAGTATCTTCACTATAACTATGTCTGCACAACAAAAAAAAGACACAGTTAAACAACAAACAATACAATTAAACGAAGTAATCGTTAACGGAAAAATAAAAACAAACCCTGTTCACGCTACAGTAAAAAATGATTATCAAAAAAAGGTAATTCAACCTAAAAATGTAGCAGACTTATTTTCTGAAATTAACGGATTCTCAGTTATAAAAAGAGGAAACTATGCGATGGATCCAACATTTAGAGGTGCTGCTTACGAACAGTTAAATGTTATGTACGATGGAGGTACAAAAGCAGTGAATGCTTGTCCGAATAGAATGGATCCAATTACCACACATATCATTCCCGAGGAAATTTCAAAAATTGAAATTATCAAAGGTCCTTTTACGGTAAGATATGGTGCAACTTTTGGAGGTATTGTAAATATGGTTACCGAAAACCATAGATTATTAGATAACGGATTCCACGGAAAATTTTCATCAGGCTATGAGACGAATGGAAATTCATTTGTAAATATGTTACAATTACAACACGTTACCAACAAGTTTGATGTGGTAGGGAATGTAGGATATCGAAACTTTGGAGATTATAAGGATGGTAACAATACGGAAGTCCCGTCATCTTTTACCAGTACCGATTATGGCATAAAGTTAGGATATAATTTTACAGAAAATCAGCGTTTACAAGCGCACTGGCGTCAATCGTTTGGTAGAGATATAAAGCACGCTGCCTTACCAATGGATACAGATTATGACAACAGTACAATTGTATCGTTAGATTATAAAGCAATAAACATTGGTAGCACATTAAAAACAATTACAACAAAAGGTTTTTACAGCTATGTAGATCATTTAATGACGAATGAAAACCGACCAAATTTTAACATGGTCTTTGCCTCATCACCAGTGGAGTCAACTACTATCGGAGGTAAAGTAGAGTTTGAGTTTAATATGCATAAAGATTTTAATTTGTTTGTAGGGAGTGATATCAATCACATAAAACGAGAAGGAAATCGTACACGTACCATAAAAATGATGAATGGTATGATGCTACCAATGCCAATGGTTAAAGTAGATAAGATTTGGCAAGATGCTTATATAAATGATGTTGGGGTATTTACCGAAGCAAAATTCAATTTAGCAGCTAAAACTATTTTAACTACAGGAGTTCGCCTAGATATTGTAAACGCAAATGCTAAAGATTTAGAAGCTGATTTTGCGGCAATGTATCCTATTGTAAAAAGAGATGAAACGAATATAAGTGGTAATATTTCATTAAAACACGCATTTTCCAAAAAAGCAATTTTAGAAGTAGCATTTGGTAGAGGTGTACGTACAGCAAACATGGCTGAGCGTTATATTAATCACTTTACAATAGGGTCAGATTCGTATGAATATTTAGGTAATCCATTGTTGAAACCAGAAGTAAACAATCAGTTTGAGTTAGGGTTAAAAGGAAAAATAGCATTAGACAAAAGCTTAAGATTGCACTATCAAACATCTGTGTTTTATTCAATTTTTGAAGACTATATTTCCGCAGTGGTAGATCCAACAATTCCACGAAAATTTATGCCTAATCAAAAACCTGAGTTTACAAAAGTGTTTACCAATATAGAAGATGCTACCAAAAAAGGGTTCGAAATTACTGCAAAATTAGAGGTGTTGAACGACTACTATTTACAAACAGAAGTGGCTTATGTAAAAACAGAAAACAAGGATTTTGATGAATCGTTGCCATTAAATCCACCTTTTACATCAAAAATTTCTGTAGGAGTTGACAAAGAAAGTTATTGGGCAAAAGCACAATATAATATCGTATCGAAGCAAGAAAATATTGCACCTTCTTTTGGTGAAACTGTAACGAAGGGGTACCAAACTTTTGATGTGAAATTAGGAGTTAAACCCTTAAATAAATTAACATTAGGGCTTGCTTGTTTAAATATGTTTGATGAAAATTATACGAACCATTTAAACTTCTCGTATAAAAACCAAGCAGATTTGCCAATGACAAGAATTAACGAACCAGGAAGAAATTTTACAGCATTTTTGCAGTATAAGTTTTAGTTTTTGTGTAAGGATGTTTAATTTTGGTGACAAATCCTCAATTAACAATTAAAAAGAAGAACATGAAAAAATCAATTTTATCAATTATTGTATTTGCTGTAGCCCTAGTGTTTTCAAACGAAGTAGCAGCTCAAAAATTCGCAAACTTAGATAAAAGCCCAATGGATGCAGCTGCTTACCCAAGTAGTTATAGAATTTCAGATAAGACAGTAAAAGTTGTTTATAGCCGTCCACAATTAAAAGGAAGATCGTTAGCAAAATTAGCTCCTATGGGAAAAGTATGGAGAACAGGAGCAAACGAAGCAGCTGAAATTACATTTTATAAAGATGTAACCTTTGGAGGTAAAAAAGTAAAAGCAGGAACATATACATTATTTACCATTCCAGGAGAAAAAGAGTGGACTCTTATTTTAAATACAGCCAAAAATGTTTGGGGATCTTACTTTTATAATGAAAGTGAAGATGTAGCTAGAGTTACAGCTCCTACTTCTAAATCAGATGAAACAATTGAAGCTTTTTCTATTGTTTTTGAAGGAGAAGATGATGCTTTCAATATGTATATTGGGTGGGATAACGTTATTGTTACTGTTCCTATAAAAGGATAAGCAAAAGAAAATTTCAGAAATAAAAAAAGCATAACCAATTTGGTTATGCTTTTTTGTGTTAAAATAATTTAAGAAATATTATTCTTCTAGTTTGTATTTTAACTCAATATCTGGATCCATTTGGTAAGTGTAAACAATTGAATTAAAGTGAAAAGGATGCTCAATCCCCATTTCAAGTGGAATTGTTAAAGAAGACTCATTTCTTGTTAGCCAAATATTACCATAAACATGTACCAATGTGTCAAGTATTAAGTAATTGTACTGTTCAATATTTAATGATTTTACAGCTATTTTTTTATTTGGAAGTTGACTAGGAGTTATTGTGTCTACTGTATTTAAAGCAATGGCTTTCCTAACATCAATAATGGTGTCAACTTCTTCAGTTATGTGTTTGGAATCAGCAATTGGATTAACCGATAAGCTCATTTTTATCAATACATTTTCTGGAATTACAGCGACATCCTCTGATAGTTGAGGTAGTAGATTAAATAAAATAGGAACATAACACTCTCTGTATAACAGGGCATCTAACGTTTCACTAAACAGTATATGATACTTTTCTGCTTCAGGGATTTTGAAAGTAACGGCATCGGCAGTATAGTAGTTTGTTACATAATTAGTAAGCTCCAATTTTTGAATAAGGTTTTTCGCATATTCTAGAGACTTATCATTAATTTCTAGTAAAGAAAACTGTACTTCTTCAGGACTAAAAAGCGGAGTAATTAGAGTAATAAACGGAGCATAAGGTCCACAACCAGCATAAAAAACACGGATAGTTTCATTGGGGTGGTTTTGTTGTTTTTCTTTAATTGCCATCACCATGGCTTTTAAAAATTTAACGGTTCGTTTATAATCTAATAAGCATTGTGCAGCATGGTTTAACCCTAAGGCTTTTCCTTTTGAAGTTGTAACGGCTGCTAAGTGCTCTATATGATTGTCAAATCCAGTGAGCTGAGTTAATTCTTTAAAGTAAGTATGTATTTTGTTAATTAAATTTTCAATTTCAGGTTGTTCAATAGAGTTTTTAAGTAAAGTAGATACTTTTTCTTTAATATCTAAAGCAGTTATATTTTCGTTCATAGTAGGTTAGTTATTAAGTTTCCTAAATTATAAAAATAGAACTAGTTAAAAAAGAAGCGTATGTAGTTACATTAACATTTTTGAGTATATAAATTAAATCGTTTATTCCCAAAAAAGGGGCAGTAATGACATTTCTTAGCCTTTGTAGTTACTTAATTAATACTTTGTGAAAGTGATACCAAGTTGAATAATCAGTAGAAGCTAGTAGCACTGAATAAACAAGATGTGAAGTAATGTTAAAAGTGATTTTAACAAACCATTACATTAGTACAATATAAAAAACTCTCTTATTTCAATTTAAACCTTACAAAGCTTAAGTGCTTGTGAGGTTTTTTGTTCTTATTTAAGTCTTTACAAAGTATTAAAAGAACTAAACTTTTTACTTATCAACAATAACTGTAAATTTGCATCCTTTAAAACAAGCGATTACAAATGCAATACAATCACCAAGAGATAGAAAAAAAGTGGCAAAAGTACTGGGCAGATCAAGGTACATTTAAAGCTGAAAATAATTCTGATAAACCAAAATATTATGTGTTAGACATGTTTCCTTATCCTTCAGGAGCAGGATTACACGTTGGGCATCCGTTAGGATATATCGCATCTGATATTTATGCTCGTTACAAGCGTCATAAAGGGTTTAATGTATTGCATCCACAAGGATATGATTCTTTCGGATTACCTGCTGAACAATATGCGATTCAAACAGGACAGCATCCAGCTATTACTACTGAAACGAATATCAAAACCTATCGTCGTCAGTTAGACAATATCGGATTTTCATTCGATTGGTCTCGTGAGGTTCGTACTTCGAATCCTGAGTACTACAAATGGACACAGTGGATTTTTATTCAATTGTTCAATTCTTGGTATAATAAAGATGCTGATAAAGCAGAAGATATTGCAACCTTAGTAGCTAAATTTGAAGCAGAAGGAAACGCGAATGTGAATGCGGTTTCTGATGAAGATATTAGGCTGTTTTCTGCCGAAGAATGGAAGAGCTTCTCTGAGAAAGAACAACAAGAAATACTATTACAATACCGTTTAACATTTTTATCTGATACCGAAGTAAACTGGTGTCCAGCTTTAGGAACGGTATTAGCAAACGATGAAATTGTAAACGGAGTTTCAGAACGTGGTGGGCATCCAGTAGTTCGTAAAAAAATGACCCAGTGGTCTATGCGAATTTCTGCGTATGCACAACGTTTGTTAGACGGATTACAAAATATCGATTGGCCACAACCCTTAAAAGATTCTCAAACCAACTGGATTGGTCGCTCGCAAGGAGCCATGGTTTCTTTCGATGTGGATGGTCATGATGCTAAAATAGATGTGTTTACGACACGTCCTGATACTATTTTCGGAGTGTCTTTTATGACCTTGGCTCCAGAGCATGACTTAGTGAAGCGAATCGCTTCTGATGAGCAAAGAAAGGCTGTTGAAGAATACATTGAGGTAACAGCAAAACGTTCTGAGCGTGATCGTATGGCAGATGTAAAAACCATTTCAGGGGTGTTTACTGGTGCGTATGCGTTACATCCTTTTACAGGAAAGCAAGTACCAATTTGGATTGGTGATTATGTATTAGCAAGTTACGGTACAGGCGCAGTTATGGCGGTACCATGTGGTGACCAACGCGATTACGATTTTGCAAAACACTTCGGATTAGAGATTCCAAATATTTTTGCTGATGTTGATATTTCTGAAAAAGCAAACGATGCTAAAGACGGAATTAAATTAACGAACTCTGATTTTTTAGACGGTTTAAACTATAAGAAAGGAATGAAAACCGTAATCTACGAATTGGAAAAACGTGGATTTGGTTACGGAAAAATAAACTATCGTTTACGCGATGCTGTATTTAGTCGTCAACGTTATTGGGGAGAACCATTCCCAGTATACTATAAAGATGGAATGCCTCAAATGATTGATGCAAAGCATTTACCAATTGTATTACCTGAAGTTGAAAAATACTTACCTACTGAAGATGGAAAACCACCGTTAGGAAATGCTGAGGTTTGGGCGTGGAATAGTATTGAGAATAGAGTAGTGAGTAATGAGTTAATAGATAATGAGACTGTATTTCCTTTGGAGTTAAACACAATGCCAGGGTGGGCAGGAAGTTCTTGGTATTTTAACCGTTATATGGATTCGAATAATGAAGGAGAATTTGTAAGTAAAGAAGCGGTTAACTATTGGAAAGAAGTAGATTTATATATCGGAGGTTCTGAGCATGCAACAGGGCACTTATTATACGCGCGTTTTTGGCAAAAATTCTTATTTGACAGAGGTTTCTTACCTGTAGATGAGTTTGCTAAAAAACTGATTAACCAAGGAATGATTTTAGGAACTTCGGCGATTGCTAATAGAGCTATTTATAATATTTATACTGTTCTTGAAGATGATAATAAAATTTCTGATGGCGACACTTTTTACCATGAAATAAAAGATAAATTTTATACAAAACTTCAAAGCATTTTCTTTTCTGAAGGAATTATTAAAAAAGGAAATAAATTTATGCATGAATGCGTAAATAGTATTTCATCTTTAAATAGAATAAAAGAGGATTTTTGTAATGAGATAAATGTTAAAAAAGAGTATAATTTAAGTGTTAATGATGTATACTTTAGAGTTTCTGGTTATAGTGATCCTAGAGTGAACATAAATAACCTTATCAAACCGACTGATAATCTTGATATTTCTAAGTTCAGAAATTCAGGAATTCAGGAAGCTAAAGATGCAATTTATTTAGATGATGATGGTGTAGTAATAGAAGATAATAATGAGAATTTTAAGACTACTAGAGAGGTAGAAAAAATGTCAAAAAGATGGGGTAATGTTGTTAATCCTGATGATATTTGTGAAGAGTACGGAGCAGATAGTTTACGTTTATTCGAAATGTTCTTAGGTCCGTTAGAGCAAACCAAGCCTTGGAAAACATCAGGGATTTCAGGAGTGTATTCTTTCCTAAAGAAATTATGGAAATTGTTCACTGATGAAAATGGTATCAATGTTTCAGATGAAGAACCAACGAAAGACGAGTTAAAAACCTTACATAAAACAATTAAAAAAGTAGAAGAAGATATCGAGAACTTCTCGTTCAATACGTCAGTTTCTACCTTTATGATTGCAGTAAACGAGTTAACAGCATTAAAATGTAACAAGCGTGCTATTTTAGAGCCATTGTTAGTGTTAATCTCTCCTTATGCACCACATATTGCTGAAGAATTATGGAGTCAGTTAGGACACAATGAGTCTATTTCAACCGTAGCTTTTCCAAAATTTGAAGAGAAGCATTTAGTTGAAAGTTCTAAAAATTATCCAGTATCTTTCAATGGTAAAATGCGTTTTACTTTAGAGTTACCGTTAGATATGAGCAAAGACGAAATTGAAAAAACGGTAATGGCACATGAAAAAACACAACAACAATTACAAGGAAGAGAGCCTAAAAAAGTAATTATTGTTCCAGGAAAAATTATAAACATTGTAGGGTAAGCTAACCTTATTAAATATAGAAAGCCCACAAGCAATTAATTTGTTTGTGGGTTTTTATTTTTAAACTAAATTCGCAGCCTGTAAAAACAAATTAAAATTTCAAGGAATGAAAAAGATTTTTAAAATTAGTTATGCGGTTTTGATGTGCCTAACTTTAGTAATGAGTAGCTGTTCTGATAGCGATAATGATCCAACAGAAATTGCAAATACAAAATTATCAGGAAAAGTATTCGGAACAAGTTTTACGGCTGAAGGAGGTAAAGCATTTATGTCTGGAAACAATGAACTTTCAGTACATATTACTAATATACAAGCAGACTGTAGTTCTGATATTTTTGATTATGAGTTAGAGATTTCAACTTATGTGAAAGCAGAGTTAGGAGTTTATGATAATGTGAATGTAGTTTTTAATAAGAAAGGATCTAATCCTTTAAACTTTTTTCAAGGAGTTGCTGAGGTTGTAAGATTTACAAATAATGAACTAACTATAAAAATAAAAGCAAATTCAAGTACTGATAATTCAATAGAAGGATTTTTTACGGTTCCTTTTTGTGAGTAATACTAAAAATAGTATCAAATTAAAAAGCTTTTACATTTAGGTAAAAGCTTTTTTTATGTGAAAAAATCAAAAACTTTTCTCAAATTTGCTTTCCCAAAAAAATAAAATATGAAAAAAGTATCTCTCAACAACTCTTGGTTTTTTGCAATAATTCCAATCGGAATTTTCATTTTTGTAGCATTTCCACAATTTCAAAATATGTATGAATCGTTTCATAAAAGAGACTTAGAAGTACAACAAAAAGCACAAGAATTAGACTCGTTGCAGCAGCTTACAAACCCTACAAGAAAAGATTTAAATAATATAAAACGCCTTGAAGCTACTGTTCCAATTCATCAGTTAAGTATAAGTAAACAACGATATACTTACTATAAAACTGGCGGTATGTTAGCGGTATTAGCTTTTATGTTTATAGGCATGTTCGGTTCTAGTTATTGGACAAAAAGAAAGAAAAACTCACCAACCAATAAACAAATAGAGTTTTCTTTTGGTGACTTTACAACTGATGCTATTGGGCAAAACATTTCTTGGAGTGCAGTTAAAGGCTCAGGAAGTAATTTTTTAAGTGAACGATTGCGAAAAACAGCTTTTGGTTATAAAATAACCTCTAGCTCTTACTTGAAATTTGTAGCTTGGAGTTTCCTTTTAATGGGGTTAAACTATGTGGTTTGGTCTTATATAGAATTTTTTGAGTTTTCAAAAGAACCATTAACATTTATGCATGGAGGTAAGATGTTTTTCATGTATGGAGGTCCCTTTGTATTGATAGGTGTTTTCTTGCTGTTTTCTTTTGGAGCTAAAGCATTTTTAAACTCACAAAAGAGAAAAGTATTAGTTGATGGTGAAATCATACCTTTTCAACAAGTGTATGCGTTACAAGTATTATCAAAATTTATTCAAGGAAATAAATCAGGAAGTTACTACTGTTATGAGGTGAATTTAGTAACTCAAAATGGAGAACGCCATAATTTACTTAACCATGGTGATAAAGAATATTTGTTAAGTGATATGGTAAAAATAAGTAGGTTTTTAAAAGTCCCTGTTTGGAATAATGGAGTAGCTTAAAATAATTTATAGTGTATTTGATAAACTTTTACTAATTTACACAAATACAAATCGTAAAAGCTGTTATTATTTTATCCTGTAAAAAAAAATCATCCAATATATGTTACTTCTCTTCAGTAAAAGAAATACCGGAAAAGGTTTGGAAAGAGCTACAGTGTACAAATAACTTGTACCTTCATCCATCATATTTGGAGGCTTTAGAAAAGAACAATGAACAAATACAGTTTTCTTATATTTTATTGTTTGATGAAAAAAAAGAAGCAATAGCCTTTGCTACCATTAAGCTAGTCGATTTTTACTTAGATAGTGTTCAAAACGATTTGCAATCGGTTATAGAATGGATGCGATGCATGGGGAGAAAACTACATTTATTGTCTTCTCAAAAAACATTTAAAATACTTACATGTGGTAATACATTTGTAAGTGGTGAACATGGAATTTTTATAAAACCAAATCAAGATAAGAAAGAAGTAGTAAAACAATTAGCTAAAGCTATTGTAGCCTTTGAAAAAGATATTTCAAAAGAAGTAATAGATGCTTTTATGCTGAAGGATTTTGTGAACGAATCTCTTTTTATTACTGACGCACTGCATAATGTAGGCTATAATTCTTTTAATGTGGACCCTAATATGGTATTGACATTAGATAGTAATTGGAATACTTTTGATGATTATTTAGCGGCATTAAAAACAAAGTATAGAGTAAAAGCAAGAAAGGCTTTGAAAATGAGTACAGGTTTACAAACGGAAGAGATAACTATTGAATCTTTAAAACAATTATTGCCAGAAATGGCGTTACTATATAAGAACGTATCAAATAAGGCAAGTTTTAATCTTGGATACTTTAATATTGAAACGTACATGTGTTTAAAAGAAAACTTAAAGGATGATTATGTTATTAAAGTATATTGGTTAGGAGATAAGTTAGTTGGTTTTTTATCAGGAATGATAAATCAGGACACATTAGATGCACACTTTGTAGGTATTGATTATACAGTTAATAGAACCTATGCAATTTATCAACGAATGTTATATGATTATATCTCATTAGCAATTGATAATAATATAAAAACAATCAATTTTGGAAGAACAGCTAGTGAAATAAAAAGTTCTGTAGGAGCAGTACCTCAAGATTTAACAATTTATTTGCGACATAGAAAAAGTATTCCAAACCGTATTTTAAGTTTATTTTTGAATAGAATTCAGCCAACGGAATTTAGGCTAATAAAGCCTTTTAAAACAAAAAGTATAAAGAATTAAATCCTCTTTATTGTAGTAACAAATGAAAAACACACAAGAGTTATTAAATATACTTACCCTTGACGACTTAGGTGAAGGCAATTTTAATGGAGTAAGTAGAGATATAGGAAGTCCAAATGTTTTTGGAGGTCAAGTATTAGCACAAGCACTAAATGCAGCGTATAGAACAACACCTAAAGAGCGTATCTTACATTCGTTACATTCGTATTTTTTAGAAGCAGGAAACTTAGAGTTACCTATAACTTATAACGTACAAACTATTCGTGATGGAGGTAGTTTTTCTACACGTAGAGTAACAGCACATCAAAAAAATAAAACAATATTTATCCTGTCTTGTTCTTTTCATAAAAAAGAAGAAGGGTATGAGCATCAAAAGCTGATAAAAAAAGACTTAAAACAACCGGAAGAATTGTTGAGTTGGACAGATATGTTAGACCAATTTGGAGCTTTCTTACCAAAGAAAATGAAAGACTTTTTAAGTATTGAACGTCCTATCGATTTTAAACCAGTACAAATTGTAAATCCGCTAGACCGAAAGGATTTACCACCAGTAGTAGATGTTTGGTTTAAATTAAAAGGAGAAGTGTCTGATTTGTCTTTGGGTATTAAACAGCAAATATTAACGTATATATCAGACTATAATATTTTAACAGCTTGTTTAAATCCAAACGCAAGTGTAGCTAACTTTGGAAACACACAAATGGCAAGTTTAGACCATTCGATGTGGTTTTACCGTGATTTCGATTTTAATGATTGGATGTTGTTCTCAGTTGAAAGCCCTAATACTAATGGAGCAAGAGGCTTTGCTTGTGGAAATATTTACACTAGAGATGGTAAATTAATAGCTTCGGTAGCGCAAGAAGGTTTAATGCGTCCCATGAAAAAGAAGTAATAGCTATTATAAATTAAAGAAATAAAAAAGCCGAGTTAATTAACTCGGCTTTTTTTGTTTGATTAAGCTTCTATTTCAGCTGTTTTCGTACTGATGTGAAACTCTTCGTATGTTTCTAGTAAACTCATTAATCCAGATACTAAATCTTGTGTCTCAATTAAAATACTAAAGTATAATGTAGTATTCTTTGGACTTGTTTCATCTGTTCTAATGCGATCTACTTGTTTTTCAATAGATTTAGATACATCTTTTAATAACTCTTTCTTTTCGTTAATAATATGTTCTAAATTATCAAAACTTCTATTTTCAAATGTATCAGCAATATCATCTAATAACTTAGAAAGTGTATTGTCAATACTTTTAAGATCTTTAATTTGTCCTTTTTTAAGGTTTTTATGGTTGTTGTTAACGTGCTTGTATGTAGCTCTAGAAATGTAGCTAATAGACTGTGCAACGTCTTGTAAATAACCTAAAATTAAGATATAGAATCTACTTGCTTGTACCGAAGTATCGTCTAAAGACTTAATAAAGTAGAATACACCATCTTTTAAACTATCAATTTCATCATTTAGTTTTGTAACGTGCTTGTCCGTTTTACGTAATTTAACTAAATCGTGAGTAGCAAGGTCTTTTACCACACTTGAATATAATTTATTAATGCGGTTAGCAACACCAGCAATATGATCTGAGCTTTCTTCAATCACACCGTTAATAGTGATTAATTCTGCTCGTTCCATATGTACTTGCTTCTTTTCTTCTTTAGATTTTTTTCTGTGTTGTAATGTGTTTCTTGCAATTAAAAGAGCGACCACTAATAACAATACAGGAATCATTACCATATCCCAGCTAATTAAGTAAGCTACTAAAGCCGCAGTTAAGAAAGCTGTAATGGCAGTTAAGAACCATCCACCAATAACATTTATTACACCAGCAACTCTATAAACAGCACTTTCACGTCCCCAAGCTCTATCAGCTAAAGAGGTACCCATTGCTACCATAAATGTTACATAAGTGGTAGATAATGGTAACTTCATTGAAGTTGCAATAGAAATTAAAATACCAGCAACAATTAAGTTTACAGATGCTCTTACTAAATCGAAAGCAGGCATTTCATAAGTTTTGTCTTTTGGTAATTCAATTACAGGTTTTTGAAACTTAGAATCTATGAAGGTTAAAGTTTTCTTAGGTACAATAAAGCTAACAACAGCATTTATACCCATAGCACTTCTTACTACAACTCTAGATAATGGGTTTGGTTGAAATTTTTCATGTCCGTCTCCTTGACGAGATAAATCAATACCAGTTTTAATAACGTTTCTAGCCTTGCTAGAAGTCCATAAAGTGATAACCATTACTGCTCCTGCTAATAATAATAACCATACGTTAGAAGGTACTTTTTTAGCTAAAATCCCCATAGAGAATGCATCAGGAGCAATACCAGATACTTCCCAAGCTTGGTATGAGTTCCAAGCAGCAATCGGAACACCGATAAAGTTTACCAAGTCGTTACCAGAGAATGCCATGGCTAGTGAAAAGGTACCTACACCAATAATTAACTTTAAGATATTGACTTTAAAAAAATGGATTAATACTTGAGATATAGCGCTCCAAAAAACAAAACCTCCAGCAATTATAACAAGTGTATTTCCTTCAATTAAATGCTTTATGTCTTTATAAAAAGGAGTTCCTTTCATTCCTTTAACAAAGATAAAATATGTAATAGCAGTGATTGCAAAACCACCAAATAAGGCATTGATGTAATTAGCTCTTTTTTCAAAATTAAACGAATAAATTAAACGCGATAAGAACTGAACAATGGCTCCTACAGAGAACGCTACAACTACGGAGAGTAGAATTCCATTTATAATCTGAATAGCTTTTTTATGATTAATGTAGTTCCAAATGTCTGAAATTGATTGAGCGTCGTTAGCTGCAATTTTAATCAATGACACACATACTGCGGCTCCCAATAACTCAAATACAATAGAAACTGTTGTTGAGGTAGGCATTCCCAATGAATTAAAGATATCTAACAGTAAAATATCAGTAATCATAACTGCCATAAAAATAAACATGATGTCTTGGAACATAAACATGCTAGGATTAAAAATACCCTTACGTGCTACTTCCATCATACCACTTGAGGTAATTGCTCCAAAAAACACCCCAACACTCGCAATTATCATAATATTTCTTACTTTAATTGCTTTTGAACCGATTGCTGAATTTAAAAAGTTAACAGCATCGTTACTAACTCCCACAACCAAGTCTACAATAGCTAAAACAGCTAAAGCGACTAGCATCAAAATATATGGATCTCCCATTTTTTAGTTTTTAATTAAGTTTTGCAAATTTAGTTACACAAGAACGCTCTCATGTTATGTTTATGTTATCTTTTAAAAGTGTATGTCTACCTGTAATCTATACATTAATTGATTTGTAGCAGTCGCTATATCTAAGTAACTAATGTCGGTTTGTACTTTTAATTTGTGTCCAACGATATACTTTGATAAACCTATTGTGTATTGATTTTCAGTTCCTTTTCCTGTAATGTTTTCGTCTAAAGAAATATTGGTGAAACGACCAGATACTTCCCAGTTTTTATCAAATAAATAACCTGATTGAAGGTTTAAACCGCTTCCGACTTGTACAATTTCTCCTGTAGGTGTACCGTCTGAGTTTTTTGCAATAGGATCTTTTGCATCTCTGTATGAATATTCTCCCATAAAAGAGAACCCTTTGTACTTAAACATAGCATCCATAAAAAAGGTTGAAATGTTTGTTTGGTAATAACCTTCATCATTAACCATATAAGTACCTTGGTTACTTCTGGTTTTTACGGCATTGTTATTAAAGTCGTAACTCATACCAATAGCAAGCTTAGGTGTTTGCTCTCTTTTAAGGTCTCCACCTACATAATCTCCTTTACCTTCAAATTTCCCAAAAGGTAAAAGTTCTAGATGAGCGGTATATTGATGCCCTCCTAAGTTTCCTACAGTAACATTTCTTCCTTCACCTTGAGAAAATGCTAGTGCTTCTCTTACAAGAAATTTATCAGATAAATTAAAATGGTGTCTTAACTGTATACCCATATCTCTATCAATATTAAATCGTTTATTTAATAAAGAACGATCTACTAATTGCATATCAGCTGAAGAAATAACACGTTCACGGTTTCCTGGTAGTTTGGTTTGTCCAAACCATAGTTCAAAATTTTGATGAAAATTCCACTTTAGAACGGCATCTAAAATATATCTTGGCGCATTTCCTGTATGTTCTGAAGCACCGCTAATATCTCTATTAGATAACCCAAGTTCCATTTTATATTTTAATTTAGGAGAAAAAGCAAATCCTTTAAATTTTAAACGAGCTCTCCTTACTAGCATTGAAGACGATGGGTTATATAGTCCATCTTTGTTAGAATCCCATTCTGCGGTAGCTAAAAATTGCATTCTAGCTCCCATATTCATAGACCAAGTACTATCTTTTCCAACTAGATTAAATATACCTTTTCCAAATTTTGGGGCGTTTGTTTGTTGTGCATTTGTGTAAAGTAACACAAACATACTTACAGAGGTAAGTATTGTCTTACAGTTCATTAGATGTTGTTTATTAGTTTTTGTCGCGGCAAATAACCAACCCTTATGTTAACTTAGTGTTAACCTAATATTAAAAAACTGCCTTGTTTTCAAGGCAGTATATGGTAAGTCAAATAAATAGTCGACAAAAACTAATAAATTTATAATGACTGTACACCTCTAAGATGAGGTAATTCAAAAGTATTCTCTTTTTTTGATGTAAATATTAAGTACAATTTAATAAACTGTTATGTGATACAAGATTTGAGTTAATAAAAAGTTACGAGGTTAAATGTAGTTAGTTATTTTTTTTGGACCCTCGAGAATAGTTCTTGTTATTTGCATAGTACCATCTTCGTTGGTTACTACATGCCATTTAATAAGAGTTATTTCATTGTTTTCAATTTCTAAACCAGTAATGCATCTTGGGTGTACACAACTACCATCATTAAAATGAGGAAGCTCATTTTTTGATGGAAACCTAGGACGGTGTGTATGACCTGTAATAATCATTTGGTCATTATTATTTTTAATCCACTTTTCTAAACGACGCTCTACTCTTATCAACCCTTTAAAGTTTTTTGCAGGGCTTGTAGGGTCTTTAATTCCATAAACTTGAAGCGGACGCCATAAAAAACGAACTAAAAACCTACTAAACTTCCAAAAAGTATAATTAAACCAATCTGCTTGATGACCGTGGAGTAAGAAGATAGATTTGCCGTTATTTTGTACTAATTTAATAGCTTCAGAAAAAGAAACATTTGGCATCAGCTCTTTCTTCTTTCCGTCAATAGTATCATAATAAGAATTAAAGTTTTTAGCAACATTTTTTTGCTTTCTATAATTCATGTCATGATTTCCCCAGATAAAATGCAATCTATTTTTTTGATGAAATTTTTGGAGTAATAGGTATATATATTTATTTGCGTTGAAAATATTTACAAATTTATTTTCCCAAAGCTCATCACCATCTCCTAATTCTATATAGGTAAATTCTTTCTGAAAATATTGAGATAAAGCATAGTGATATATTTTTCGATTACGCGCAAAATCATCAGCAAAACTGTTATCACCTCTATGGCAATCAGAAAATAAAATGTATTTAGATTCTTTATGTAAAGGAAGTTCTTTTGCTTTTTTAAAGGCGCTGGTTATTCTATGTTTTGAATACATTAATAATGAAAGTTTATGCTCATATAAAGATGCGAAAAAAATAAAACATACCACAAAACTTATTGAGTGTTAGAACAGATAAGTTTTTAAAATTTAATTTGTGATTAAATTAGAGGTTTAAAATATTTTGATGTTATAATGTTAATTTTTAATAACTTACAGAAAATTTATAATTAACATTAATACCCTTCAAAAATGAAAAAAAAGTATTTACTACTTTCGTTACTATTGCTGTGCCTTAGTTTTTCTAATGTTTACAGCCAAGAAAAAATGTTTTATGGTACTATTGAAACCAAGGATGCCTTAAAACTACAAAAAGTTGCTCCTTCTGATATTAAAATTCTTTCCTCCACAAATGGTTTTAGTGCTGTAAAATTAAGTCATCATGCGGCTGAAAAATTGCATCATATGATTTTAACTCATGGTCCTGGATTTATTTATGAATCTTCTGAAAAAGATGCTTTACAAACAATTCAGAAACTACAAAGTAAAAAAGCTTATCAACAGAGGGCATCTTATACAATTAGTGAAGACCAACTTGTGAGTCAAAGTTTAGGTTTAGTGAATAATACAAATATTGCTAATCATATTGTAGAACTTGAAAACTACGGTACGAGATACCATACAACTCAAAAGGCAACACAAGCTGTTCAAGATTTAAAACAAAAATGGGAAACAATGGCTAGTGGTAGATCTGATGTTAGTGTTAGAATAGTTAATCACAGTAGTACCACTATGCCTTCTGTAGTTATGACAATTCAGGGAAGTGATCTTCCAAATGAATATGTAATTATTGGTGGTCATATTGATTCTGTTAGTCCAGAAAGAGAAACTAATGCTCCTGGTGCAGATGACAACGCTTCTGGTATTGCTACAATTACAGAAATGGCAAGGGTACTTTTTCAAATGAATTTTCAACCAAAAAGAACTATTGAGTTTATGGCCTTTGCTGCAGAAGAGGTGGGGTTAAGAGGTTCAAAAGAAATTGCTCAGGATTATAAAAATAGAAATGTTAATGTTTTATCGTATGTGCAGTTTGATATGACAAATTATAAAGGATCACCAAAAGATGTATATATTTCTGATGATAGTTATAACAGTAGTACCCTTAATGCTTTTTTAGCTAGTCTTATGGATCATTACAATGCTTCAGGAAGTCACCAGTTTACCTATGATTATACACGATGTAATTATGGTTGTTCTGATCATTATAGTTGGGCACAACAAGGGTATGATGCAGCTTTTCCTTTTGAAGCTTCATTTAATGGATCGAGTCCTTATATTCATACAGTGAACGATACGTCTGACCGATTTCCAACTGCAAATGCTACGCATGCGGCAAAATTTGCAAAACTTGGTTTAGAGTACTTAATTGAAGTTGCAAAAAGTAAAGGAAGTGTTAGTGTACCAACGTATTGTGATTCAAAAGGAAATAATGTAAATGATGAATATATTCAGAATGTAACACTTGGGTCAATTAATAATAATTCAGGAGCTACAAATGGATATGAAGATTTTACTAATATTTCTACTGATATAGAGCAAGGAAGTTCTAATACAATTACCGTTACTCCAAAATGGACAGGTACAGTTTACAAAGAAGGATATACTGTTTGGATTGATTATAATCAGGATTCTGATTTTGAAGACAGTGGAGAGCAAGTATGGGTTAAAAGTGCTTCTACAGATAGCTCAGTGAACGGTACTTTTACTATTCCAGCCAATGCAAAATTAGGTAACACAAGAATGAGAGTGTCTATGCGATATAATGCTACACCTTCTTCTTGTGGTTCATTTGATTATGGTGAGGTTGAAGATTATACTATAAATATTATTGAAGGAGATGGGGGAACGAGCACAAATATTTGTGATGGGGTACCTCAATATGATTCTTCCCAAAACTATCAGGTTGGTGATAGGGTTGTTTATTTTAATGTTCTGTATGAGAGAACTTCAAGTGGATGGAATAGTATCGGGAATTGTGGAAATGCTAAAATCACTAAATCAAGTATTGAACAAATTTTAGTAGATAATAAAAATGTAATTGATTTTTCACCTAACCCTATAGAAGGAAATTCTATAGTTTTACAAGTAAATAATGAGTTGTGGAAAAATAAAGAGGTTACTATTTATAATGTAAATGGAAAGTTACTTCAAAAAGTAAAAATGAGTTCTAGAAGTAACAATATAGATGTTTCAAAGTTATCAGCTGGAATCTATTTTGTGTCTCTTGATGACACTGGGAAAATGTATACACAGCAATTAATTAAAAAGTAATTTTAAAAAGAGAACAAAAAAGCCCAAGTTTTTAAAACTTGGGCTTTTAGTTTTTTATAAGAAATTACAAATTATCTTATTCCAATAGAAGTAAAATCATCTTGAGCTTTTACTTCCCATTCAGAGTTCGTTGAATCGGTACCAGCACTAGCAGCCCAATCGGTATTACCCTTTGTAATTGAAGCTTTACGAACTAAAGTGTGTTCTTTTGTTCCATCAGCTACACCAGCTACAGCCCAGTAACTACCTGGGTCTTCTCCAATATTACCAACTACATCTATAACAGTACCACTTTTTAATAAAGCGATAGCGTCGTCTCCATTAAAGTAAGTTACAGTAGAAGTAGTTCCTCCTGAACCAGTAATAGCAGCATCAGAAGCTCCTCCATTATAAATTACAATTACTTCACCGTCAGCTAAGGTACTTTTAATGGTACTTAAATCGATTGTGTTACCCACAGTAGCTGAACCATTACCATATAATCCAACAGTATAGTTAGTTAAATCTACGTCAGCACCTGTGCCATTATAAATCTCAATATATTTATTATTACTACTACCTTCTGCATATTCAGAGATATATAAATCAGCATCACCAGTAGAACCACCTCCACCACAAGTAGTATAGTCTTCTGTAAAGTTAACATCAGTTTCATTTCTTAAATAGATTTGAACTCCATTAAAGTCAGACATTACTCCTGTAATAGTTCCTCTTTTGTCACTTACAGGGTTGTTAGCAAACGTAGCTTGACCTCTAACAAAAGTTGTTAATTCATCTCCGTCACATTCAGAAATTAGCAGATTACTACCGTCATAATTTTTAGTATTGTCTTTGAACTGTACTCCTTCAATTTGTACTAATTTACCTTGGTAATCTCCTGTTAAAGCTTGTGCTATTGTAATTATTTCAGGAGTAGGTAATGTTCCTGCTGTTGTGTTAAGAATACTAGATGGAGAAACGTTTAATTGTAATAAACCGTTATAGTCACTTAATTTAGCGCCACCAACTGCAATTTCTATTTCGTCTCCTAATTTTAAATCGTAAGCATCACTAAAACGTAAAGCAATACCAGCTGTTGCGTCTTGAGCAAAAGCATTTTGATTTGAAATATTATCTGTAGAAAGGTCTGAAGTAATTACAAGTTTTAACTTTAAGTTTTTAGTAACTGTAGTTTCACTACCAGTATATAAAGCTTTAACTTCTGCTAAAGAAGCTTCAGTAGGGTTGTTGTTACACCCGTATTCTTCAGTAAAGTTAACATCATTTGTATCTCTTATGTATAATTGATAGTCGCTACTAAATTTCCCTAAAATAGCAGTAACGCTTCCTTTTTTATCAGGAATAGGATAAGATTTAAAAGTTGAAAAACCACTTGTTCTCATGATAATAGACTCAAAAGTTTCGCAGCTTACAAAGTTTCTGTTCACAGAAAAAGTATCATCAGGATTAGCATAGGTTAATCCTTTTTCTTCAGACTGTAATCCTTCAATTTTAACTAAAGTATTAATATGGTTATCAGTTAATTCACCAATGGTTAATGTAGTAGGAACGATATCTACAATTTCTGATGATCTATCGATATAACTAATATATTCATTAGTGTCAATTCTATCAGTACTATTCCCGTTCAAAACACCTATTTGAAAAGAAGCAAAGTATTTACTTAAAGCAAGTCCTTTTAGTTTAATATATACTTTTCTCCCCACATTGTAGCGAGCCCCTAAATTAGTGTCATCTATTCTTACTTCTAAACCAACAGTTGGGTTTTCTGGTTTGTCTTGAATAATGATTGATTTAAAAAAGTTCCCTTCTCTGTCATCAGAAACTACATAACCATATACAGTAACGTCCTCTACAAACTCTACAGGATCACCATTGTATTGTGCAATAATTTCGTCTAAAGACTTTAAGTTTTCGTACTGTTTGTCTGGTCCAATAGTTGGTAATTCAAAATCGTTATTGTCAACACATGAAGCAGAAATTGCAATAAAAAGTACTGCAAAAATCTTGTATAAATTTATTTTTTTCATTTTGAGTGTTTTTTTAGAATCTATAATTTAAGTTTAAGAAATAAGTAGTACCTCTACCATACCAGTATTTATTTCCAAAGGTTGGTGTTCCGTTAGCATTATCGTCGCGTAATTGGTGATAATTTGCATTTCTCCCTTGCTCGAAACCTCCTGTTTTGTATTCTTCGTTGAATAAATTACTAACACTAGCAAATAAACCAATGTATTTACCATTGCCTACTTTCCATGATTTCCCCCCTATGGCATTTACAACCATATAATCATCAAATTGTTCTTGAGTTAATAATTGTCTAGCTAACACTGGGTCGTAATCTGCAAAAGCAGCTCCATCTGCGTCACTCACAAAGTTAGCGGTTCTTCTAATAGGAGAAACATCTACATAAGCTTCATCCATATAGTTTGCAGTAATACTAACAAACCAATAATCTGGATCTCTATATTCAAAACCAAAAGAGTAAGCCTTATGAGGGCCAGCAGCAAGTTTATAATCTTTAAGAGAAGCAGGTCCCATATCTCTTTTACCATTGATAAAACCAGGTGTAGAAGCATTCTCAGTTGTAATAACTAAATTAGGGTTATTGTTGTAAGTATATTGACCAACGTTAGCGGCTCCCTTTAGTTTAATTGTAGGAGTAACTTGTGCTTCAATTCCAAACTCAACACCAAAGTGTCTCTTATCAATACCGGTTAATATTTCTTGGATAAAAGCTGAAGTGTCTCCTCCAATACCATCAGCAAAGAAGAATGAAATTTCTGTAGCATCTTTAATATCTGTATAGTAACCTGTAACTCTTGATGTGATTAAAGGGCTTCTGAAAACATAGCTAACATCTCCAGATAATATTTTTTCACTATTTAATTCAGCAACATCAGCAACTGTAACATTGTTAGCTCTTGAGTTGGCAAAAGAGTTACGTAAAGATGGTGCTTTTGTAATATAACCTCCGTTTATATCAATTAAGTGACGACCAGAGATTTTATAGGTTAATCCTCCTTTGGCTCCGTAGTTAAAGAAATCTAATTTTTTTGATTTTCCATAAGAATTAGTTGGAAAATATCCGTTTTGGAATAAACCTTCTCTTTGGTGTGTAGTATTGTTCGCTTGTCCTGCTACATAAAAATCAACTTTGTTGTATTTGAATTGTAACTGAGCAAAACCGCCATATACTTCAGAATTGAAGATATAGTTGTATTTAAAGCGGTCTCCTAATCCAATTGTTCTATTAGGAGTTAAAAGGTTACTTTGTTGTTGATCAAAATTATCACCAAAAGTATTCACATCCAAATAACCTGTAGCTCCAAGCATATCTATTGGAGAAGCAAAGTTTTCAGACTTTAACTTTCTATACTCACCACTTGCTGTTAGTGTAATATTTTCATTTAACTCTGAAGATAAAATCATATTAGCTGTTAATTGCTGATCATCGTTTCTATCTTCATATAAAATTACACGAGCATTTTCTGGACTTCCTTCGTTTCCAATATATAATTCATTCCAATCAATTTGTCCATCATTTTGGAAACCAGTTAATGATTTGTATGCGTTTTCATAATCTGGTCCATTAGGATCTGATAAATACCAGCTTGGTAACTTTCTGTAATACGTAGGATCAGGATTGTTAGCACCGTTATAGTCTAAACGACTATTACCGATTTCTCCAAATTGAAAACCAACATTTGTGTTTAATCTTGTGTTATCAGAAAGATTCCAATAGTGATTTAACATAACGATTGGCTCGTATAATCTTTTAACTCTAGAGTTTCTGTTTTTGTCTCCTTGTTTTCCCCAATATGAGTTATAACGAATTCCTTTAATATCAAAAACTTCTTGAGTATTTGGTGAAGATTTTCCTCTTTCGTTTTCTGCAGCAATCACTGTTAAGTTTAAGCTGTGAGCATCGTTAATTTGTTTTTCAAGTGACAAAAAGATAGAGTTAGCATCATAAAAAGTACCATCTACATATCCTTCATTACCAGCTCTTCTACTACCAGAAACAGTTATAGCCCATCCGTTAGCTAATAAACCAGAAGAGTATGTTGCCATTAGACGATGGTTATAACTTCTATTAGAAGAAGCGTAAGAAATACGTCCTCCTTCACTATACTCAGAAGCTCTAGTGTTAATGTTTGTAGAACCTAAAACACCACCAAAAGCATAGTTTGAAGGAGTTAGGCCATTACTAAATTCTTGGTTACGTAATACATCGTTTAACCCTCCCCAGTTACTCCATTGAGGTCTTCCGTTGTATAGTTTGTTCATTTCAATTCCATTAATTAAAACTTTACCGTTTTCAGAATCTAAACCACGTACTCTATAAAAAGAACCACTCCACTCAAAAGCGGCTGTACGTAAATATACATCTCTAGAAGCTTGTAGTAATCCAGAAATGTTATCAGCAGCACTTGTATCATCATTTAATTCATCATCTGTAATAGTGATGGTACTTAAATCTTGATCTTCAGACAAATCTTCATACATAAAGATTGTTCCTAAATCTACTGTTTTTCCAGATAGTTCAACTGGAAAGTTTTGGGTTTCATACCCGTTTAATGATACCGTTACAATTTGTCTTCCGTTTGGTAAACCATTTAGTGTAAAAGCTCCACTAGCGTCTGTAGAACTAGAGACGTTAGCTTTTTTTACACTTACAGAAACACCTTGCATAGGATTTTCAGAATCGCCGTTTATTACGATCCCCTTTACAATATTCTGCGCATTCAAGCTACACAAGCCAGAAAAAAGCAATAACATTGTTATCGTAAAATTTCTCATAAATGATTGTTTATAAAATATTTGAATATATTAATTCCCACTGCCGTAAAATACGGTAAAAGGGAGGCAAAATTACGAAAATTATGGTTATGTTAATATTAAGTTAAAGTTATGAAAGCTAGTTTTGTGTAAATTATAGGTTTTGGCTTGAAAATTGTTTTTACTTTTGTCGCGTAAAATTTATTAAATGAGAAATATAGCTTTACTTTTAGTCTTAACTCTTGTTGTTTTTTCTTCATATGCGCAGCAAGGGGCAAAAAAATATAAAATAAGAACTGTTGGTTTTTACAATTTAGAAAACCTTTTTGATACCAAGAATGATCCTGAAAAGAATGATGAAGCGAGTCCTATCATGGAAATGAAAGGAGATAAAGAAGAGGTTTATTTAGATAAAATAGATAAATTGGGAGAAGTTATTTCTCAATTAGGGGCTGAAAAAGCTAAGACTAGTCCAGCAATTTTGGGAGTAGCTGAAGTTGAGAATAAGAAAGTTTTAGAAGATTTAGTAGCGTCAGAAAGGTTAAAAAAGAAACGTTATAGTATTATCCATTTTGACTCTCCTGATAAAAGAGGTATTGATGTAGGTTTATTGTATCAACCACGTTATTTTAAACCAATTCATTTTGAAGTGTTTAACCCTAATATTTACGATCAAAACAGGAAAGTGTATACACGTGATATTTTATTAGTATCAGGTTATTTAGATGATGAATTAATACATGTTATTGTAAATCACTGGCCATCTCGTAGAGGAGGAGAAGCTAAAAGTAGACCTTTACGTGAAAAAGCAGCGTATAAAGTAAAGCAGATTATAGAAAAAATTAAAGAAAACGATCCCAATCCAAAAGTTTTGATAATGGGAGATTTTAACGATGATCCTATCAATTCTAGCTTTAAAACTGTTTTACAAACAAAGAGTAAGAAGAAAAACGTAAAAGAAGGAGATGTGTATAACCCTTATGAGGATATGTTCCGTCGTGGATTTAATACATTAGGATACAGAGATAATATCAATCTATTTGATCAAATTATGTTTACTTCTCCTTTATTGGATAAAGGGAAAAAAGATTTTTCAACCTATAAAATGTTTAAATCAGGGATCTTTAACAAGCGCTTTTTAACACAAAAGAGTGGGCGTTACAAAGGGTACCCTTTTAGAAGTTTTTCTTATGGGAAATATACAGGAGGTTACAGTGATCATTATCCAGTATATATGTACTTAATTAAGGAAGATAATTAATTAAAAAGGCTTGCAAATTTTGCAAGCCTTTTTAATTTTTACATATATCATTTAAATAATTATTCATTCTTAATTGAAACAATGTACCTTTTAAAAGGTCGTCTATTTGCCATAATTCAATTGATGATACTGCCATACTAACTTTATTAGAGGGGGTTTGAAGTAAAATGGATCTACAGTCTTTGCCTTTGCTACAAGTAGCGCAATTTTTTTGAAGTTTAGAGTCAGTTACCTTGTCTAAAAATAATTCTATTTCTTGCTCAGTCAAATGAAAGCCTGTGTCTCTAAAAATTAATTGAACTAAGTTTGAATCGTTTTCTTTCCAATGAAAAGAAATACCTATGTTGTTATCGTATATTTTAGTAATTCCGTCCATAACTATATTTATAATGATAACAAATATATAAGTTTATTTGGAATAATTCTAAATAAAAAATATCTGGCTTTATTATTTCAAATCTTTTAACATTAGTTGAATAGAAGTATAACCATTCCAAGTATTCTCATCTAATGTATAAGCAATGTCAAAATCGTTATGTACAGCTGATATTTTATTGCCCAAACCAAATCCAATAGCATTATATGTTTTTTGGTCAGAGCCGTAAATGATATTTAACTTTAAATGATTACTGTCAGCTCCCACTTGCTTTCCGTAACCATTATCTCTCACAGCTGTTGTGGTAAAAACAGGTTTCATATTTAGGGGGCCAAACGGAGCCATTTGTTGAATGATACGGAAGAATTTAGGGGTAATTTCTGATAAATCAATTTCAGCATCAATAGTTATTTCTGGAGTTAACAAGTTTTTATCAATAGTGGCAGCAACAACTTCTTCAAACTTATTTTTAAAATTTTGGTATTGTTCAGGTAGCAAGGTTAACCCCGCAGCATATTTATGTCCTCCAAACTGTTCGATAAACTCTGAGCATTGTTCCAAGGCGTTATACACATCAAAACCTTTTACTGAACGAGCTGAGGCAGCTAGTTTTTCTCCACTTTTAGTAAACACTAAAGTTGGTCGGTAATAGGTTTCGGTTAGACGAGAAGCTACAATACCAATGACTCCTTTGTGCCAACTTTCGTCAAAAACAACTGTTGTGTAATTTTCTTGTTCGTTATTGTTTTCAATTTGTAATAAAGCTTCTTGAGTAATAGCTCTATCCAATTCTTTTCTATCTGAATTAAATTTTTCAATGGCAGAAGCAAACTTAACCGCTGAATCAAAATCCATTTCGGTTAATAATTCAACAGCATAGTTTCCGTGTTTCATACGACCAGCAGCATTTATTCGCGGAGCAATGATAAAAACTACATCAGTAATGGTGAGTTCCTTTTTTTGTAATTGATGAATGATAGCCTTGATACCATTTCTCGGCTGTGAATTTATAACTTGTAATCCGTGATAAGCTAGTATTCTATTTTCCCCAGTCATTGGAACAATATCAGCTGCAATTGCAGTTGCCACTAAATCTAAATATGGAATTAGGTCTTCAATCGTTTGGTTTCTTTTTGAGGCTAATGCTTGAATCAATTTAAAACCAACACCACAACCACATAGTTCATCATAAGGATAGTTACAATCTACTTGTTTAGGATTTAAAACAGCAACAGCTTTCGGAACTTCACTTCCAGGTTTGTGGTGGTCGCAAATAATAAAATCAATTCCTTTTTTTGTAGCGTGATCTACTTTATCAATAGCTTTAATACCACAGTCTAAAGCAATGATGAGCGAAAAACCATTGTCTTCAGCAAAATCAATTCCTTGAAAAGAAACCCCATAGCCTTCTTCATATCTGTCAGGAATATAGGTTGCAATATTAGGGTGAATTGTTTTTAGGTAAGAAGATATCAAAGAAACAGCAGTAGTTCCGTCAACATCATAATCACCAAAAACTAAGATGTTCTCGTTGTTTTTTACGGCTTTTTCTATACGCTGTACAGCAACTTCCATATCTTTCATTAAAAAAGGATCATGTAAATCACTCAATGAAGGACGAAAAAAATGTTTTGCTTCATCAAAGGTTTCAATACCACGTTGTACTAAAATTTTAGCCAAGGTTGTGTCGATAGATAGTTCTTTGGCTAATTGTTTTACTTTAATAGTGTCTGGTTGCGGTTTTAATGTCCAGCGCATAGCAATTTTATCGAAAATAGATTAGTTATTATGTAAATGAATAGCGGTAGTTACATCAGCAAATTTTCTAAACATTTCCATAACACCACAGTACTTTTCTATAGATAAATCTACTGCTTTATTGATCTTTTTCTCGTCTAAATCACTTCCATAAAAATGATAATCAACCAAAACTTTGTGGTAATATTTAGGATGTTCTTCGGTTAACTCACCAGTAACAACAATTTTAAAATCATCAATTTTTACACGCATCTTTTCTAGCATAGGCACTATATCTAAACCAGAACAACCTGCTAACGATGAAAGCATCATAGCTTTAGGTCGTAATCCAGAATTATTGCCACCATGCTCTTCAGAAGTGTCAATTACTATTGGGTGTCCACTAGGGTTGTCACTTTCAAATTGCATGTTTTCTTTCCAAACGGTTGTAACTGTGTTTGTTGCCATATCTTGATAATTTTTTGTTTATTGCGTAAGTAAGTCTCTGTGTGTTTCGACTTAATTATTTAAATAGTAACACAAACTTACAGTAAAAAGTTAGTATTAAAAACTTAAAAAATAAAACTATGCCTTTAGTAAGTCCTTTAGATCCGAATCATGATGCGGAAACTAAAAAATTATCTGATTTTTATAATGAAACCTTAGGTTTTTGTCCGAATTCAGTTTTAACTATGCAGCGCAGACCAGAAATCTCTAAAGCATTTATTAATTTAAATAAAGCGGTAATGGCTAACCATGGTCGTGTAACTTCTGCTTTAAAACGTATGATTGCTTGGGTAAGTAGCAATGCTACAGGTTGCCGTTATTGTCAAGCACATGCAATTCGTGCTGCTGAGCGTTATGGAGCAGAACAAGAAAAATTAGATAATATTTGGGAATACAAAACACATCCAGCATTTTCTGATGCTGAACGTACTGCGTTAGATTTTTCATTGGCAGCTTCTATGGTTCCAAATATGGTGGATGAGAAAATTAAAGAAGAGCTATATAAATATTGGGATGAAGGTGAAATAGTTGAAATGTTAGGAGTAATTTCTCTCTTCGGATATTTAAATCGTTGGAATGATTCTATGGGAACAAGTATTGAAGATGGAGCGGTTGAAAGTGGTGAACAATATTTAGGAAAACATGGTTGGGAGAAAGGAAAGCATGTGTAAAGTAGAATTATTAAAATTAAAAAAGCTCGCAATTGCGAGCTTTTTTAATTAAATATTTATGAGAGTTATTTTTTAAGTAAATCTCTGATTTCTGCTAATAATTCTTCTTGACTAGGTCCTTTTGGAGCCTCTGGAGTTGGTTCTTCTTTTTTCTTCATTGCATTGACCGCTTTTACAACCATAAACATAACAAAAGCTACAATAATAAAATCGATAACATTGGTTAAAAACTCGCCATACATAATAGCAACTTCTCCTGTTACTTTACCTGCTTCATCAGCAACCCCTTCTTTAAGTACGTATTTTACGTCTTTAAAGTCAGCTTTGAAAATAAGTCCAATTAAAGGAGAAACAATTCCTCCAGTAAAAGAAGTTACCACTTGTTTGAAAGCTGCACCCATTACAAAACCTACTGCAATGTCCACTAAATTTCCTTTCATTGCAAAGTCTTTAAACTCTTTGAGCATTCCCATATTTTTGAATTTTAATAGTTAATTGAATTGAAAAGTATAAAAAAATTAACTTTTTACCAATCTTTTGATACGTTGAGATAAGGCAGTAAGTATTTCATACGAAATTGTTTCACATTTATGAGCCATGTATTCTACGTGTTGTTGGTGGTTGAAAATAATAACTTCGTCACCTTCATTACAATCAATTTTAGTAACATCTACCATAATCATATCCATACAAACATTTCCAATGATAGGAGCTGGTTGATTATTAATGAAGACAAATCCATTTTTATTTCCTAGTTTCCTTGAGATACCATCTGCATGTCCTATAGGAATGGTAGCACTTCTTGTAGGTTCACTAGCAACAAAAGCCCTATTGTATCCAACAGTTTCACCTGGTTGAACTATATTAATCTGAGAAATTATAGATTTAAGTGTATGCGTATTTTTAAGTTGTGCAGTTTCTTGCTCATCATTTCCAAAACCATATAAACCTATACCTAGACGGACCATGTCAAATTGAGCTTGTGGATAATTGATAATACCAGATGTATTTAAGATATGTATCATAGGTTGGTATCCTAAATGCTCATAAATTTGTTTTACTATGTAAGCAAAGTTGTTTATTTGACCTATAGTGAACTCTTGTTCGTTTAAATCTTCACTAGCAGCCAAATGAGAAAATATAGATTCAACTTTTACATTGTTTGATTTTTTTAGCTCAGCTACAATAGTTGGAACGTCAGTATGCCAAAAACCTACTCTATTTAACCCTGTGTTAAATTTTAAATGAATAGGATAATTCATCAAGGGCTCTTCGTCAGCAAGTTTTAAAAAAGCGTCAAAAATTTTAAAACTGTATAAGTTGGGCTCTAAACGATACTTAACAATATCTTTTAAATTTTGAATTTGAGGATTTAGGACCAAAATAGGGGCTGTAATTCCTGCTTCACGTAAAGCTATTCCTTCATTAGAATAAGCAACAGCAAAATAATCAACATGGTCTTGCACAATTTTGGCAATTTCTGTCGACTCACTTCCGTAACCAAAAGCTTTAACAACGACCAAAATTTTTGTTGTAGGTTGTAGCTTTTGTTTAAAATAAGCTAAGTTGTGTAATACAGCTTTAGCATCAATTTCTAATACGGTAACGTGATTGTTATTCATTATTGCTTTCTTTTTTATTGTGTGTTTCGTGTTCCTTCATGGCTTTGTAATAAGCAGCTCTACTTAGTGGTTCATACTCTTGAGTTTCTCCCAAAAAAACTAGGTCATCACTTTGAGCTTTTCTGTAACTATAGTGGGCTAAATTCCCCGTACGAGTACATACGGCATGTACTTTAGTAACATATTCTGCAGTTGCCATTAAAGCAGGCATTGGTCCAAAAGGCTTGCCTTTAAAGTCCATATCTAAACCAGCAACTATAACTCGAATACCTCTATTAGCTAAATCGTTACAAACAGCTACAATTTCATCATCAAAAAATTGGGCTTCATCTATTCCAATAACATCAACATCATTGGCTAATAATCTAATATTAGAAGATGCAGGAACAGGTGTAGAACGAATACTATTTTTATTGTGAGAAACTACTTCCTCGTCATCGTATCTTGTATCAACTGCAGGTTTGAAAATTTCAACACGTTGTTTAGCAAACTGAGCACGTTTAAGTCTACGAATTAATTCTTCGGTTTTCCCCGAAAACATTGAGCCACAAATTACCTCAATCCAACCAAATTGTTCTGTATGATTTACTGTATTTTCAAGAAACATTTTGTAATTTTAAGCTCTAATTATTGATTTTTGTATTACTTTCGAATGAGGAACAAATTTATTAAAATTTAAGAGCAAAAATTAAAATCAAACGACAACTTATGCACAAAAAACTAGCATCAGATTTAACCAGTTTAGCACACAGTATCTTACAGATGAAAAATAGAGAAGATGTGTTTGAGTTAAAGCAAAAGGCATATGAGGTTTACGAAAAACTTTCGGTTTTAGCGTATGTAGAAGAATACATAAATAACACTCCTAACCCTATAAAAAATAGAGAGGAGTTGTTAAAAGATGTATTATTAGCTGAAGAAAAAAAGAAGGCAGAAGCTTTAGTTGAAGAAGAAAAGATAAATGTTGAGTCTGAGGAAGAAGTTGTAAGTAATTTGATAGCTGAGGTAGAAAAGAAAGAAGAGCTAATTCAGGAAGAACTAAAAGTAGAAAAGTTTACAGAACAGATAGAAGAAAATATACAGAAGGAAGAGCTTTTAGAGGAGAGAAAAGTACATCACTTAGAAGAAGACTTAAAAGAAGGTTTTGAGCAAGAGGCAGATGAAATAGCTGAGAAAGTAATTCAAGGAATTAATGAAGAAATAATTACTAACGATATCATTGAACAACCTTTTGATGAATTAGAAGAGTTGCTACATGGCGATGCTGAAGATGTAAAGAATGATGTAAAAGATGTAGGAGAAAGGAAAACACCAACTTTAGAAGATGAGTTACAAGATACGATTTCGGTAGATGTAATGACAGATTTATTTACCAAAGCAGAACCTAAGAAATCACTAAACGATCATTTTCAACAAACGATTCAGATAGATTTAAATGATAGAATAGCTTTTGTAAAACACTTATTTGATGGTGATCAAAATGATTTTAATAGAGTTATTTCTCAACTAAACACTTTTAAAACAGAAAAAGAAGCGAAAAAATTCATTAACAAAATGATAAAGCCTGATTATGATTGGTCTGAAAAAGAAGAATATGAAAATAGACTGTTAGAGATTGTTGAAAGAAGATTTGCATAGATGGATTCTAACCTTATAGTTGTACATACACATTTTCACAATAGAAGAACTGGTATTACAAGAAGTATTGAAAATGTACTGCCTCAGTTAAAAAAGCTGTGTACTACTTATTTATATGGTTACGGTATTGAAGGGGAAAAAATTACAACTTCTAAGCTAAAAGAACTATTATTCTCTAAAGATGATATTGTTGTTCATTGTCACCGTAACAATGAAGTTTTAAAAATGTTATGGTATCGAGTTTTAGGAGCAAAGTTCAAATTAGTAGCTACACGACATGCTGAAACAGAGCCATCAGGATTTACCAAGTTTTTATTGAAGAAATCAGATGTGGTTATTACACTAACAAGCTCAATGCATAAAAGTTTAGGGATGTCTAACGTAAAGGTACCGCATGGTGTGGATACAAATCTTTTTATTCCTAATCCAGAAAAAAAGTTAAGTAACATTGCTCAAAAGAATATTATTCTTTGTGCAGGTAGAGTAAGAAAAGCAAAAGGACAAAAAATATTGTTAGAAGCTGTAGCTCCTAAATTAAAGGAAAATAAAGATTGGGCATTGGTTGTTGTTGGGAAAGTAGACAAACCACCTTTCTTGGAAGAGTTAAAAGAAATAGTCGAAAAAAATAAGGTTAAAAGTCAAGTTTATTTTATTGATGAAACATCTGATATTGTTTCATATTACCAAGCAGCTAGAATTTCAGTAGTTCCATCTTTTACAGAAGGGTTTTCTTTAGTCTGTGCAGAAGCAATGGCATGCGGAAATACAGTAGTGGCTACAAATAATGTTGGAGTACATTCTGAGTTGATAACAGATTTAGAATCTGGATACTTGTTTACTTCAGGAAACATAGTTGAACTTCAACAAATAATTACGAATTTAATAAATAAGAAATCCCCTTATTTAGGAGACAATGCTCGAAAAGAAATTCAAGAAAGTTGGAGTGCAAAAAAAGAAGCTGAAGGTTTGGTTGAGGTGTACAAAGAAATCAATAAAAAACCTTTATAGTTAAGTATTTTACCTGAAAAAAGATCAAACCTTTTACTTCAATAAATAATAGCTCCGTAGTTATTAAATGACTTTAAGGACATGTTTTTAGATATAGGGGGAAAACCCCTTTTTATCTTTAGTGTTTGTGAGTGAGGTTGTTAAACAAATGTTAATTGACTAACTTTGCTCTCCTAACTCGTATTTCTTACATGAGTTTTTCTAACCTCTCAACAAGAAGATATCCCTTTTAACCTCTTTATTTTGTAACCTCTCTTAAAACGAAGGATAATACTTTTAGTTATTTAACAACCTCTTTAATAGATATTTTACAGCTGATCTACTCTATGTATCAGCTAGATGTGTAACCCCTTTAATAACAAAAAATTAAAGAATAATACCATGTAAAATATTACAATATGTTGCTTAATGATACAGAACCTGCCTGTAAAAGGAGAGGGTTAAAAACGTTAAAAAACTGCATTGATGAAGGTTTTAAAAGTTGCCTATATAGTATGACAGGTCTTCTTGTCGTGCTTTTTTTCTTTGTAACAAATGCAGTGAATGCACAAATAGTAAATACAGAAACAACAGTTCAAGCAAACTTTGGTGTTGATGCTGATGTGTATTCAGGAATAGTATCCTTTCCAAATGGAGCAGTCTTCCCATTTGGAACAGATGATTGGTTTTTAGGAGATTCAGGAAAAGGAGTAATTGACGAAACTCCTACAGCCGTAACAGCAAATCTATTAGTAGATGATAATGCTTCTGCTGAAATTAGAATGAGTGTTCCTATTTACACGGTCGTAGATGGAAGGCTTTGGATTGATGCTGTTTTTATTAGAGACCAGAATGCTCAAGGTAATAATACAGATTCAAATGTATTTACAGGAGGGTCAGATAAAAATAATGATAATCCAAATACTTGGACAATTACAGATGCCTCTGTACCTCAAAAAAATGATATTATAGATGTTTTTGGACATTTAAGAAGAGAAGGAGCTACAGTAGGGACAAATGAATGGGCTTTTTTAGGAGCATCAACAAGAAACGATAGTGGAGATAGTTATTTAGACTTCGAATATTTTAGAGAAAAAGTAAACTTAGTAGGTGGAACTATTCAATCAGAGGTGGACTTATCAGCTACAGGAGGAAGAACTCCATATGTATTTAACCCAGACGGTTCAGTACTTCAACATGGAGATATTATCCTTTCTGTTAATTATGCTAATGGAGGAGCTAATGCAATAATCAAATTATATGTTTGGGTTGAACTGGTAGGGGTTCCAGACTCTTATTTTGATACACATAACACGTTGCCCTTTAGACCATTTGAATTTAAACAAGATAATAACGGATATGTGCAATATGATGGAGGTAATGGAGCAGGAAATTATGGGTATGCTGAAATACAATTAAGACAAGGAGCACCAGATGCTGTATTTTCTCAAGTAAATGATGCTGGTTCAGTACCTGCAGGGCCTTGGGGAACAATTAATAAAGGAGGAAATATAGTGACTGACTACTCTCAAACTACTTTTGCAGAAATAGCAATCAACGCATCAGCATTAGGTTTTGATTCAAGTAGTACTCCAGGAATAGATTGTATAAGTCCGTTAGGAAGTGTAATTGTGAAAACAAGATCTTCTGATTCATTTACTGCAGAGCTAAAAGATTTGGCAGGACCATTTAGTTTAGCAGATACACCTGAAGTAACAGTGGAAATTGAAGGTGAAGATTTAGGGTGTACAGAAGACAGTATTACATTAACAGCAACTGCAACTCCAGAAGGAAATACCTTTACATATGTGTGGTATAAAGATGGAGAAGAGTTAGAAGGAGAAACAGGAAACACATTAGAAGTAACTGAAGCAGGAACGTATAGTGTAGCAGCAACCTTAGAGTTCGCTCCAGGAGTTTTTGGTTGTACAGCAGAAGATGATTTTGAGGTGAATGGAGAGCCTTTAATTCCTTTAAATCAAGTTTGTCCAGAAAACCAAACAATACCAGAATGTACTTCACAAGAAGATATCAATAATGCTTTTACTACTTGGTTATCTGGGTTTTCAAATTCAGGAGGAAATGGAACTGTAGTTGAGAAGTATTACATAGGTGAAAATGAAGTTGATGTAAACACTCTTGAAGCACCAGATGTTTGTGGAGGAAGTATAATTTTAAGATATGAAGTTTCTGATGAGTGTGAGCAAGTAGTTTCTTGTGAAAGAACATTTACAGTTACACCAGACGATGAAGCTCCAGTAATCGCCGATCAAGACGACATCATGCTGGAAGAATGTAACCAAGCATGGCCAGATGTGGTAAGTACTACGTGGACAGACAACTGTGGCATCGGAGGAGAGAAATCAGGCAGCATCAACGGAG
>NZ_CAZEQS010000002.1:0-1012894 GCF_964513915.1 Tenacibaculum litoreum
TGTGGCATTGGTGGAGAGAAATCAGGCAGCATCAACGGAGTAGCCGGCGAAGTGATGGCAGGCGAAGACGGATGTACTCAATATAGAGACTACATGTTCAACGCTACTGACGATTGTGAAAATCCAGCAGCAGAAGTCGTAATCCGTGTAACGAGAATGTACGATGAGACTGATCCTGTAATAGTTGATTTACCTGAAAGTCTTGAATTATGTGATGAAGGATTACCAGAAATGTTAAATGCTAAATGGACAGATAACTGTTCTGTTGGTGGAGACTTGGTGGCGTATCCTACAAACATAAGAGAAGAAGGTTGTGTTCAGTACGCAGATTATGTTTTCACAGCAACGGATGATTGTGGTAATAGTGTTACTGAGACAGTAACAATGTCAAACAAAACAGATCTGTTTGAAAATTGTGGAACTGCGTTTGCAAGAGCTGATAATAATACATGTTTCTTAGATGATGGCTTTAACCGTTGGGGTTGGACAAATTATTTTGCTGAAGAAGGCACGTATACTATACCTTTATATACAGGGGCAGCTCAATGTAATCCATCAAATGGAGATCAAACAGGAGAAGTAACAGTTACTTATTTAGATGGATACGTATCGGTTGAGTATAATTTATTTGAAGGATATGTAATGAGTGTGGCACATGTGTATATAGGGTGTGAGAAATATCCTACAAAAAATGGTAAAGAAACAGTAGCGCCTGGACAATTTAATTTCAATACAAGCACTTTAGATTATGTATCGAATTATACGGTAGGTCCTATTGAAGCTAGCGGACCAATATATGTAATTGCTCATGCAGTAACTTGTGAAGAAGTTTGTAGATGTCATGAATCAACTGATGATGGAGGAACGTTTACTCCTGGAGGATCTGTAAATTGTTCAGAAGAGGTTGCTGAGGCTAGTCAACAAGAACCGTTAAGTTTTAGTGCTTATCCTGTTCCATTTGAAAATGAGTTGACATTGGAGTATAATTATAAGTTTGATACTAATATAGCTATCGAAATATATAGTATGAACGGTATTTTGATTAAGAGAGTTGAAAATAATTCTTATATCAAAGGAACTAAAGAACAAATGATAATTGATTTGTCAAATGTTCAAAATCAAGCCTTGATTGTAAGAATGATTACGAGTAGAGGCGTTGTTAATAAAAAAGTTATAGCAATGCGACCTAAGAAGAGAAAGTAATCTGAATTATGAGTTGTTTAGAGAGGTCTGATAAAAAAGCCTCTCTAAACATACCCTTGAAACCAAAACTAATCAAACAAAAGAAACGCTAAGACGATCGTCTTAGCGTTTCTAATTTGTTGGAAGTTTTATTAAACTTTAAAGGTAAGCATAGGTTTTATTGATTTTTTAGATAAATGCTTAGTAATGCTTCCATTAAAAATGTGAGCTAAGCCACTTCTTCCGTGGGTTGCTAATGCAATAATGTCTGCATTAATCTTGTTAGAAAAGTTTAAAATTCCTTTTTCGATTGAAGAATCGTTGTAAACGTTAATAGTGTAATTTTTTAAATCATATTTTTCGATAAATTTTTTAATTCGTTTATTGGTTTCTTGAGTGTTTTCAAATTTTTGAGGAGTGTTTACTTTTAATAGGTGAATTTTGCTGTCAAAATTTTCAGCAAATTCTAAAAATCGTTCAAAAGCTTGTGTTTTATCAGGTTTAAAACTTGAAGCAAACACAAGGTCTTTAGGGATGAAATGATCCCCATTTTTTTTAGTAACAATAACAGGGATGTCAGAATTTCTTACAATTTTCTCAGTGTTAGAGCCTATAAGAATCTCCTCTAAATTTGTGTGACCTTTAGCCCCCATAATAATAAGATCTGTTCCATTCTTTTTAGAGTAATCTTGAATTCCATCATAAGGACTTTGAAATCGGATAGCATGTTTGATATTGTTGTTTTTAGGAAAAAACTGTTTTTTGTAATCAAGCATTCTATCTCTAACTTTTCTAATATACAACATGCTTTCAGGGATACTAAAATTAGTTCCTGATCCCATGTCTACAAATCCAGTAGGAAGTTCAACCATATGAAGTAGATGAACTTCGCTATTAGCTTTTTTAGCTATTGTCGAGGCTAACTTCGAAGCATATTCCGAAGGTTTTGAAAAATCGATTGGTACTAGTATTTTTTTCATAATAAGAAGATTTAAAGAGAGATAGTCTCTTAAATATACGAAAAAACAATTAACAAATAAAAGATATTTGTGTGTTAATGAATAACTTACTATATTTGCAGCAAATTTATTAATCAGATAGATGAAGGGGACGAGAGTCCCCTCTTTTTATACCTAAGATGAATCAAGAACGAGTTAAAGAATTATTACAAGAAGCCTTACAAGAAAACGAATCATTATATTTAATAGATTTACAATTTTTGGCAGACAATAAAATAAAAGTAATAGTAGACGGTGACTCTGGTGTACCTCTAAGCGAATGTATTCGTATTAGTAGAAATATAGAGCATAATTTAGATAGAGAAGAAGAAGATTTTTCGTTAGAAGTTACAACACCAGATATTGCTCAGCCATTAACAGTTAAGCGTCAGTATAAAAAGAATATCAATAGAATTCTAAAAGTTAAAACAGCAACTGAAGAATTCGAAGGAACATTAACCGAGGTAACAGAAGATAATATTACGTTACAATGGAAAACAAGAGAACCTAAACCAATAGGTAAAGGGAAACATACGGTAGAGAAAACAAAGACACTAGCGTATCAAGATATTAAAGAAGCAAAAGTGAAGATCATATTTTAATTAGAGAATGAAATGGAAAATATTGCGTTAATAGAATCATTTTCGGAGTTTAAAGATAATAAAAGCATAGACAGAGTAACATTAATGTCTATCTTGGAAGAAGTATTTCGTGCTGCCTTAAAACGTAGATTTGGGTCAGATGAAAACTTTGATATCATTATCAACCCAGATAAAGGAGATTTAGAGATTTGGAGGAACCGTGTGGTGGTAGCAGATGGAATGTCTGAAGACGATAATGAGGAAATTGAACTTTCAGAAGCAAGAAAAATTGAGCCAGATTTTGAAATTGGTGAAGATGTTTCTGAAGAAGTAAAGTTAGTAGATTTAGGAAGACGTGCTATTTTAGCTTTACGTCAAAACTTAATTTCTAAAATTCACGAACACGATAGCACAAACGTCTTTAAACAATTTAAAGATTTAGAAGGAGAAATTTATAGTGCAGAAGTACACCATATTCGACATAATGCTGTAATTTTGTTGGACGACGAAGGAAACGAGATTGTTTTACCAAAGAGTGAACAAATTCGTTCAGACTTCTTTAGAAAAGGAGATGCAGTTAGAGGAGTGATAAAATCAGTAGAATTAAGAGGTAATAAACCTGCTATTATTTTATCAAGAACTTCGCCAGCGTTCTTAGTGAAATTATTTGAACAAGAAATTCCTGAAGTTTTCGACGGTTTAATTACTATTGAAGGTGTTGCAAGAATTCCTGGAGACAAAGCAAAAATAGCAGTAGATTCTTACGATGATAGAATTGACCCTGTTGGAGCTTGTGTTGGTGTAAAAGGTTCTCGTATTCACGGTATCGTTCGTGAATTAGGAAACGAAAATATAGACGTAATCAATTATACGAAAAACGAACAGTTATTCGTAGCAAGAGCATTAAGTCCTGCAAAAGTAACTTCTGTAGACATTCAAATGTATGAAGAAGAGAAAAACGGTAAAAAAGGACGTGTAAACGTTTTGTTAAAACCAGAAGAAGTATCAAAAGCAATTGGTAGAGCAGGTGTTAACATTCGTTTAGCAAGTGAATTGACAGGTTACGAAATAGATGTTCAGAGAGAAGGAATTGAAGAGGAAGATGTAGAATTAACAGAATTCTCTGACGAAATCGAAGCTTGGGTAATTGAAGAATTCAAGAAAATAGGTTTAGATACAGCAAAGAGCGTTTTAGAAAAAGACGTATCAATGTTAGTACAAAGAACCGATTTAGAAGAAGAAACAATTTTAGATGTTCAACGAATTTTAAGAGAAGAATTCGAAGACTAAATATAAATTATAAAGGAAGCTAGTTTCCTATGTGGATTTACTCATATAAAATCTAGCAAAAAGCAGAAAAAAAGCATAACTATGCGTTTTACGTGTAAAGTGTGTTTTTTCAATAAAAAGTATAAAACAATATATGGCTGAAGGCAAAAAATTAAGACTAAATAAGGTTTTAAGAGAACTAAACATTTCTTTAGATAGAGCTGTAGAACACCTAGCTAAAAATGGCTATGAGATAGAAGCTCGCCCTACTACCAAAATATCAGATAAAGAATATCAAATTTTATTTGATGGTTTTCAAACTGATAAATCTAAAAAGGTGGCCTCTAAAGAAGTTAGCGAAGAAAAGAAAAAAGAGAAAGAGGCAATTCGTCAGCAATTAGAGCAAGAGCAAGAAAGAAAACGATTAGAGGAAGAAGCTAAAAAACAAGAAGTTTTAAAAGCCAAAGCTGAAAAGTTAGAACTTAAAACAGTAGGTAAGATAGATGTTGAAACTGGTAAAGCTGTTGAAGATAAACCAGAAGCAGTAAAACCAGAAAAACCAGAGCCTACAAAAAAAGAGGAGAAAGTAGAGGAACCTAAGAAAGAAGAGCCTGTTCAACCAGTTCAAGAAACTAAAAAAGTAGAAGAACCAGTAAAGGTTGAAGAGAAAAAGCCAGAGCCTCCAAAAACTGAAAAGCCGAAGGAAAAAACAGTTGATACTCCTAAAAAGGAAGTAAAAAAAGAACAGCCTATAGAAGTAAAAAAGACTGTTGAAAAAAAGGTTAAAGAGGTGAAGCAATCAGAAAAAGAAACTGAGGTTACTCCAGAAAATGCTGAGAAAATTAAAACTCAGTATAAGAAATTAGAAGGTCCTAATTTTACAGGTCAAAAAATTGATTTAAAACAATTTGAAAGACCAAAAAAGAAAAAACCAGAAGCTAATAAGACAGACGGAGATAAGAAGAAGCGTAAGAGAATTAGCAAACCTGGAACTCCAGGATCAGGAGCAAAACCACAAGGAAACAATAGAGGTGGTCAAAACCGAGGAGGCCAAAGAGGTGGAAACCGAGGAGGTCAAAGAGGTAGAAGACCAACTACTGCTCCAAAAGAAGAGCTAACAGAAGCACAAATCCAAAAACAAGTTAGAGAAACCTTAGAAAAACTTCAAGGTAAATCTAAGAAAGGAAAAGGTGCAAAATATCGTAGAGATAAAAGAGACGCACACCGTCAGCAAAGTGAAGCAGAATTACAAGCAGCACAAGCAGAAAGTAAGGTGTTAAAAGTAACAGAGTTTGTTACAGTAAGTGAAGTTGCTACGATGATGGATGTTCCTGTTACTCAAATTATTTCTAGTTGTATGATGCTAGGAATGATGGTAACAATGAACCAACGTTTAGATGCTGAAACATTACAAATTGTTGCAGAAGAATTTAACTATACTGTAGAGTTTGTTGGAGCTGAAGTTGAAGAATCTATTGAAGAAGTAGTAGATAAGCCTGAGGATTTAATAACTCGTGCACCAATTATTACAGTAATGGGACACGTAGATCACGGTAAAACATCATTACTAGATTACATCCGTAATGCGAATGTTATTGAAGGTGAATCAGGAGGTATTACACAGCACATTGGTGCTTATGCAGTAAAGGTAGGAGATCAGAAAATAGCCTTCTTAGATACACCAGGTCACGAAGCCTTTACGGCAATGCGTGCTCGTGGAGCTCAAGTAACCGATTTAGTTATTATTGTAGTAGCTGCCGATGATGATGTAATGCCACAAACAAAAGAGGCAATTTCTCACGCGCAAGCAGCAGGAGTGCCAATTATTTTTGCAATAAACAAGATAGATAAGCCTAACGCGAATCCAGATAATATTAAGACACAACTTTCTTCTATGAATTTATTAGTAGAAGATTGGGGAGGTAACATTCAATCACAAGAAATTTCTGCTAAAACAGGACAAGGGGTTGATGAGTTATTAGAAAAAGTATTATTAGAAGCAGAAGTATTAGAGTTAAAAGCAAACCCTAATAAAAATGCAAACGGAGCTGTAGTAGAAGCTTTATTAGATAAAGGTAGAGGATATGTATCTACAATATTAGTACAAGCAGGTACATTAAAAATTGGAGATTACATGTTAGCAGGAAAACATAGTGGTAAAGTAAGAGCTATGTTTGATGATAAAGGAAGAAAAGTAAAAGAAGCAGGACCTTCTACACCAGTATCAATTTTAGGTTTAGATGGAGCGCCACAGGCTGGTGATAAGTTCAATGTATTTGAAGATGAACGTGAAGCTAAGCAAATAGCAGCAAAACGTTCTCAATTACAACGTGAACAATCAGTTAGAACGCAAAAAACATTAACACTTGCAGAAATTGGTCGTCGTATTGCATTAGGAGACTTCAAAGAATTAAATATTATCTTAAAAGGAGATGTAGATGGTTCTGTAGAAGCTTTAACAGATTCGTTCCAAAAATTATCTACAGAAGAAATTCAAGTGAATATTATTCACAAAGGAGTTGGAGCAATCACCGAATCTGATGTGTTATTAGCAACTGCTTCAGATGCAATTATCGTTGGATTTAACGTACGTCCGCAAGGAAACGCACGTTCGGTAGCAGATAGAGAAGAAGTTGATATCAGAACATACTCAATCATTTATGATGCTATCAACGACCTGAAAGATGCAATGGAAGGAATGTTATCTCCTGAAATGAAAGAAGAAGTTCTTGGTAATGTAGAAATTAGAGAAGTTTATAAAATTTCTAAGATTGGTAACATTGCAGGATGTATGGTGATTACAGGGAAAATTACAAGAGATGCTAAAGTTCGTGTAATTAGAGATGGAATTGTAGTTCATGATGGTGTATTAGCTTCGTTAAAACGTTTTAAAGACGATGTTAAGGAAGTAACTAAAGGATACGATTGTGGTCTTCAAATAAAAGGATATAACGATATTAAAGAAGGAGATACATTAGAAGCTTATACTGAAGTTGCAGTTAAGAAAAAACTTAAGTAATCATTTACTTTAATATAGAATATAAAAGGTGCCTAATTAGGCACCTTTTTTTATGCTTGATGATTAAAAATGACTTTTTTTACCCCATTCATTATCAAGGGCTTTAAAAAAGATGTTATTATCCATTATTACTCGCAAGTGATGTTTAAAGGGAGTAAGGTGTTGTAAATGAGTGAGAAAAAAAAGTTTTGATTGTGTGTTGAAAATTATATATTGCGTATCGTTAAAAAACCCTTCAAATTATTATTGAAATAATAAAATATTAACAATTTATCTTCTTTAAAAGAATTTTGTTTGTAGTTTTTTAACAAAACAAACAACACTTTTAGTGTTTCTAATACTAATTTTTAAACATTCACAACATGAAAAGAATTTTTCTTACCATGGCAATTGCTGCTGGAATTTTAGTAGGTTGCCAAACAAACGAGCAAAATCCAGATTTAGAACCAGAGGCAGATGTAACAACGTTGCAAAAAGCAGAAAAGCAATGTTTTGCTAACGATGTTCTAGAAGCAAATATGGCTAATGATCCTAGCTTAAAAAGCAAAATGGAAAATATTGAAAACTTTACAGCATCGTACTTACAAAAAGTTAAGTCTGGTGAAGTACAAGCTAGATTAGTAAATGGAAAGATACAGATACCAGTTGTTTATCACGTAATTTACCGTCAAGCAAGTGAAAACTTATCGTTATCAGTATTACAAGATCAAATTGATGCATTAAATGAAGACTTTAACATGCAGAATCCTAATAGAGGGGCAATGCCTGCTGAGTTTGCTGGAGTTGAAGCAAATGTAAATATCGATTTTGTTATAGAAGATGTAATCAGAGTTCAAAATGATAAAAAGAGAAGTTGGAGACCAGATGATTCAATGAAATTTACTTCTTCAGGTGGTAGTGATGTTGTAAACCCACAAGAGTTTTTAAACATTTGGATTGTTAACGTTATGCCATATAGAGGAGGGCAAATTTTAGGATATGCACAATTCCCAGGAGGTAGCTGGTCTACTGATGGTGTAGTTTTAGCACACAGTTTTGTAGGGCGCAACCAAAGAACTGCAACACACGAAGTTGGTCACTACTTAAATTTACGTCACATTTGGGGTGATGGTGGATGTGGTGCTAGCGACTTTGTTGCTGATACTCCTGATGCTGATGGAAATAGTAGAGGATGCCCTACTTACCCAGTAATTGAATGTGGAAGTGCTAACATGACTATGAACTTTATGGATTATTCTGATGACAGCTGTATGTATATGTTTACAGAAGGTCAAAAAGCTAGAATGGATGCAGTATTTGCTCCAGGAGGATTTAGAGCTACTATGGCAGACTAATCTTTTTCCAATACGAAATTCATATATTAAGACGTTCTTTATGTAAAAGAGCGTCTTTTTATTATCATAAACTAAAAAGTAAGAAATAGATGAAATACCTAAAAATAATAACTCCTGTAGTATTTTTATTGATGATGAACTGTGCAGCACAAAATAAAACGAAAGAGTTTGATAAAATAGCTTATGAAGCTCAAACAAGAGGAAGCATGGTGCAATTAACTGTTGAAGGAAATAACTTATCATACAAAACGTATCAAAAGGAAGGAACCAAAGAAGTAACTAAAGGACAACTAGAAGAGTTAAAAGCTATAATTAATGAGTTAAATTTAGAAGAAATAAGCAATTTAAAAGCACCAAGTGAAAAAAGAATAACCGATGGAGCTTTGCATGCAGAATTTACTATCAAAATAGCTGATAAGGAATACAAATCAATCACATTTGATGCTGGCAACCCGCCAAAAGAATTAAAAAAACTAGAAGATTTTTTATATAGGCTTTCGGGTGTAAAATAATAAACAAAAAAACCGAGCAATTTGCTCGGTTTTTTTATAAAGAGAAAGAATATTAATTCTCTTTATAAATTTTACTTTTTTTACCGTCTTTATCAATAAAGTAGAAACCTTCAGGTAGACTTTTAATAATATCAGTTTCTTCTGTTTTATTGTTGATTGTAGTCTCATTGATTTTATTTCCATTTACATCATGGATGGTTAACTGAGTTGGAGTTTTAAAAGAAGAGGAATTAACACTAGCATAAGCCTGATTGTTGCCTTCATTAGATTCAGACGTATTTCCATTGTAGTCTGCTATAGCATGTAAATAATTAAAGTTAGAAAGGTTGTAGCCTAAATAATTATCCCATATATATACTTCTGAGCACATTTCTTTAGTTTGATTTGGTGCTATGCTTAACGAAGAATTAGGATAAGGAAGGTTAGCAACAATACTTGAACTATTTAAGCTTGAGCTGTTTGTTAAAATTAAAGCCGTGTTATTAATTGTACCAGTTGCAACTCCTATATTTTTAATGTTAACACAGAATTTATGGTTTTGGTTAGTTCTAAGAGTTAATGCTCCAGAAGTATCTGTACTAGTATAAGTTCCTCCAGCATTAATAGATATGCTAGTGACAATAAAATCAGGATCCCCAACAGGACATCCATTGTTAGAAGAAGGACCTGCTTGGTTAGGGCAGTTGTCTTGCCAGTTTTGTACCCCATCACCATCTGAATCTCTATTATCTTGTGAGTCGCATGCATCACCAATACCGTCATTATCGATGTCATTTTGATTTGCATTTGAAATATTAGGACAATTGTCTTCAATATCATTTATCCCATCTCCATCAGTGTCTGTATTACAAGTAATGTTTATAACATTACTAACATTACTTTCATTGATAAATTCATCAGCATCTTGATCTGAACTATCCTCAGCCTGAACTATTTTTCCATAAAAATTTAGACCATCTACATCTTGAAAATAATAAACTTCATTTACTTCTAGTTTAGAAACTAAATATATATTCAGTTTATGATATTTTGAACCTAAATCATTACAAAAAGATTCAGTTGCAACAGAAATAGAGTTTCCTAAATCTTTAACCCTGTGGTATTTGTATGACTGTCCAAAGCAAAATAAAGGAATAGTGAATAAAAATAATAAAGTAATTTTTTTCATAGTTTTTATATTTTATAATTAAACATTATAAAAATCAAGTTTTTTTCTTGTTTATCAGTTAACCAGGGATTAACAAAAAGTAAATAAATAGAAATAAAAAAAACCGAGCAATACGCTCGGTTTTTAATAAATTATATATTGAGTTAGCTATTATAACCCAGCTTCTCTCCAAGACCAAGTTGAAATATCAACTTTAGTTCCCGTTTTATAGTCAGCTGTAGTAGAAGCAGCTTCTCCATCAATCACAACGTTTGCTAAAGGACCTCCATCTTTCATGTCAATGTTCTTGTCATACCCTTCTAACCAAATGTTAGTAATAGTAGCTCCAGAAGTCTTTTTAAACTGTAAAGCCGTACCACCAACAGTAGAAATAGCTGTCAAGTTTTCAAACTGAGGATTGTTGTTAACTTTATCTCCTTCAAAAGCAGTTGAGAAACCAGCAATAGTATGAGAAATATAAGTGTTAGTTACTTTTCCGTTCCATCCTTCTGTCCAATCTACAGAGTCATCTTCGTTATTTTCTAAGTATAGGTTAGTTGCAGAAACAGTTCCTCCAAAAAACTCAACTCCATCATCAGCACCGTTAATTACAGCAATGTTTTCAACAACAGTTCCAGAACCTACTGAGTAGAAAGAAACTCCGTTATATTGAGATTCAGTGTTAATTTGTGCACCAGTACCTTTAATTACTAAGTTTTTGATAACACCAGAGTTATCGTCATCTTGAGTACCCCCATAGATAAATCCTCCAACTTCAGCTGTAACATCTGTACCAGCAGAAGTAGTAGCTTTACCACAGATAGTTAAACCTCCCCAGTCTCCTGGTTTTCCAGCAGCTGAAGCCATCACTACAGGAGCATCAACAGTACCGTTAATGTTGATTTTTGCACCTTGTAAAACAGCGATATAAACATCAGTTCCTTTTGGGTCAACGATAATTTTTGTCCCCGCTTCAATATTTAAAGTAGCTCCGTCTTTTACGATATAAGACCCAGTTAAGTTGTAAGTCTTATCAGAAGTTAATGTAACGTTTCCAGTAACCTCACCTACTAAAGGAGTAATTTCAACGATTTCACCATTGATGAATGACCAACCAGAGATATCAACTTTAGTTCCTGCTTTGTATTCAGTGTCTAATTTTGCAGATTCTCCTTCGATAATAACGTTTGCTAAAGGACCACCGTCTTTCATATCGATATTGTCATCATATCCTTCTAAGAATAAGTTTGTAATAGTAGCACCAGATTGCTTTTTAAATTGTAAAGCAGTACCACCAACAATTGATTTAGCTGTTAAGTTAACTAACTTAGGATTTTTGTTGTCTTTGTCAGCTTCTACAACAGTTGAGAAACCAGCTTTTGTATTTACTACATAAGAGTTTTCAACAGTACCATTCCATCCTTCAGTCCAGTCAATAGCATCGTCTTCTAAGTTTTCTAAATATATATTTTTAGCAGAAACAGTTCCTCCAAAGAATTCAACTCCATCATCAGCTCCATCAAAAACTGCAATATTTTCAACTGTAGTTCCAGAACCTACTGAATAGAAAGATACTCCGTTGTATTGAGATTCAGTGTTAATTTGAGCACCAGTACCTTTAATTACTAAGTTTTTGATAACACCAGAATTATCGTCATCTTGAGTACCACCGTAAATAAATCCACCAACTTCAGCAGTAACATTAGTACCAGCGGTAGTAGTAGCTTTACCACAAATAGTTAAACCACCCCAGTCACCTGGTTTACCATCACTAGAACTCATAACTACTGGGTTACTGTTAGTTCCGTTAATGTTGATTTTTCCACCTTGTAAAACAGCAATATAAACATCAGTTCCTTTAGCATCAGCAACAATACTTGTTCCTGCAGGAATAGTTAATGTAGCTCCGTCTTTGATAACGAAAGAGCTAGTTAACGCATAAGAGGCATTTGATAATGTATAATCTTCAGAAAGCTCACCGCTCATGATTCCGTTTTGTAACTTCTCTACAACATCAGAAACATCAGGAGGTAAAATTGCTGGGTCATCGCTACCACAACTTGTAAAAGTTAAAGCTGCAACAGAAAGAGCTGCTATACTTAATAATTTAAATGATCTTTTCATTTTGATTTCTTTAGTTTAATTTTATTGTACAAATAAAAAACCTATATCTTTTGTTTCTTTTAACTGAATATTAATTGATTGTTATATAAAACCATTAATATTAATTTAAAGTTAAAGAGGTCTAGAATGTATAATTTAAGCTTAGAGAAACTTGTCTCCCTTTTTTGTAAGAAAGTACAGTTTCATTAGTTTCAATTAAGGTGTTTAAATCACGAACTAATTGAGTTTGTTCAATTTTAGGGTCTAATAAGTTTTTACCAACTAACTTGGCAGTAAACCCTTTAAAGATTTGCTTGCTTAATACAAGGTCTAGAGTTATAAAACCTTTTTCAATAATTTCATCGTTGTAAAGAGTAGCGCTATTGTCAAAATCTTCAGGTGCACCTAGAGCGTAAATTTTATCTGAAGCATAGTTACCAGTTAAAGTAGCAATGAATTCGTTTTCTTTATTGTTTGAATAGCTTAAAGAACCATTAACAATAAAGTCTGAAGCTCCTTGTAATTCAGATTCAGATTTTCCTTTAAATTGATATCTAGGAGATAAATCTTGATTAAACCACATCTTAGTTAAGTTAGCTGTAGCATTTAATACCGTTTCTTCGTCTTCATTCTTTAAAAGATCTAATCTACCTTCAAATTCGAAACCTAGAATATCAGCTTGTTCACCTGTATTGAAGAATTTAAAGTAACCAGATGAACCTTGATCTTGTGTTAAGTTTATAGGGTTGTTGATTTGTTTGTAAAAAGCTGTTGCAGAAATTAATTGGCTTCTGCTTGGGAAAAACTCCCATTTTAAATCAACATTATATATGTCAGATTTTTCTAAATCTTCGTTACCCCCAATAACACGACCAGTTGGAGAAACGTATTCGAAAGGAGACAATTCTTTAAATTCAGGTAACGTTTGAGTTACACTTGATGCAAAACGGATAAAGTTTCTATCGTTTAATTCATATTTTAAGTTTACACTTGGATATAAGCTTTCGTAAACTCTATTAGTTGATCCAAATCTGCCAGGACGGTTAGCTACATTCCATGCCATATCGATTTCATCTCTCTCAAAACGTAATCCAATATTACCAGATAATTTGTTGTCAAACTTAAAATCGAAGTTTGTGTAAGCTGCTAAAACAAATAATTCTCCTTGATATAAATCTGGTTGCTGTTCTCTTAAAATTAAACCAGCATTAGTTCCTTGTTGTAAAGTCTCTGAGATTTGATCAACAGAAGAAGCTGTAAAATCTTTTGCTCTAAATCCGATAAATAAAGAGTTAAAAGATCTTTCTTTTTTACGGAAGTTTAATCCGTAATTCAATTTATAAGGTTTTTCTTCATATTCATCTGCAGTATACCCTAAAGACCATTGGTTTTCTATTAAAGCATTGTATTCAGTATCTTCAATTTTTTGAGAAGATTTTCTTTGTTGGTAATCTCCAACATGAGCAAATTGAATTAATGGACTAGAATTAATATCTAAAATGTTTACTTCATTTCTAATACGGTTTGGCTCTTCTGCTAAAACAAAATTATAACCTGTAGCCCAGTTTAATTGATTGTTTTTATTCCACTTATGTTCTCCCATTAATTGGTTAACAAACATAGTGGTTTGTTTAAAGTTTTGGTCTCTTACAAAAGCTCCCTCTTCTTGTGGATCTTGGTCAAATACATATCCTTCTCCATTTCTACCTTGTTCATATAACCCATCTTCACCTTTGTTAACAAATAAAGTGTTGTACTTTAATTTATTATTATCGTTTAGTTTTAAGTCAACTCTTATGTAACCAGTAGAATTTGTCTTAGCAATGAAGTTTTCAACATCGGTAAATGAGTTATTTAATACATTAGATCTGTAAGCTTTAAATAAGCCATTTCTATATTCAGATGATTTTGAATGTGAAGCAGAAGCTAAGATTTTCCACTCTTTGTTAAATAAGTTGAACCTTTTGGCTCCTGACAATGAAATTCCGTAATTAATTGGTGCTTCCCCTTTTTTAGTATCCCATCCTTGTAAAGTCATTTGGTTTTGAAGAGCGAATTTCTTTTGGTGGAACCCAAAAGTTACATCGTCACTAATAATAGTGTTTCTGAAGTTGTCAACTTCAATAGCGTTTGTGTTAACACCTCCGCTTATACCTATAGAAAACATATCTTTTGTGTACTCTTTAGAAGCAATATCTACATTTCCTGATGCTTGGTCGGCATAACTTGAGGTAGCATATGTTTTACTAATACCTACATTTTGAATAACATTTGTGTTGAATAAACTTAAGTTAACATTTTTATTGCTTACATCGTCTGAAGGAATTGGTAATCCATTCATAGTAGTAGATAAGTATCTGTCGCCTAAGCCACGAATATAGATATCTCCTGAACCTTCACTTTTGTTAACACCAGAAATTTTTGTAGTTGCAGCAGCAGCATCACTAACTCCTTTTTTAGATAATTCTTGTGCTCCAATACTTTCTTTAATTACTGTAGCTTTTCTTTGTTCTAATAGTAAAGCAGTTTCTTTTTCTCTACTAACAGTAGCGTTAATTTTAACCTCGTCTAATGCTACCCCTTCATTAGCACCTAATTCTTGATTAACTGTAGTTGTTTCATTCTCTTTTACTACTATTTGTTTTTCAATAGTTTGATAACCAACGAAACTAAAAACAATAGTTTGATTTCCTGCAGGTACATTAAGAGTATACTTGCCATCCATATCGGTTGTCCCCCCGATAGAAGTTCCTTTAATAAAGACATTCGCAAAAGGTAACGCCTCTCCACTCATTTCTTTATCAGTAACTGTACCGTTAATAGAGCCTTTGCCTTGAGAAAATGCTAGATTACATAAGCTTAAAAAAGCTATAAATAATATTTTTTTCATTCTAATCTTTGAATTCTGTTTATTTATCCCGCAAAATTCAAGTTAAATAGTAAAGCTAATGTTACGTAGGAATTACGTTTGTATTATTAGAATGTTTAGTTAATGTTAACTAGCTTCTGATATGTTATTAGAGTATTAATTGTTTGTAAATTTTAAGCCAAAAACAAAGGTTCTCGGTGTAGCTGGACCGTAAATAAAATTACTATCACGCTCTTTACCTATATCAAACTTTGATTGATATGCATCAAAAATATTTTTAATTCCAGTAGTAAGCTCTAAATTAGTGCTTAGTTTTTCTAAATTAAAAGTATAACTAGTGTTAATTCCTAAGTTAAAAAAAGAAGGAGAGGTAAAGTACTCATCTGCTGTTAGGTTTTGTGGAGAAGCTAAATGTAGTACTTCCATATTTCCTGTATACACTAAATTTAAAGCTGTTTTAAATTTTTGGTTTGGAGTATAAGTCGCAGTAGCATACCCATAGGTGTTAGGTGTACGTAAAAACTCTTTTTTTAAAGATAGTTCGTCTGAATTGTTAACGGCTGAGTTATACTTGCTTGACTGATAGGTAAAGCCCGCATCTAGTTGCAAGATACCATCATAATTTAATCGTGTTTCTAAAGTGATACCTTTTACAACGGCACCATCACCATTTCTTTTTTCAAAAACTTCACCAAACTCATCTTCTCCTATAGACTCTAAATAAAAAGCATCTTCTAAGTTGGTGTAAAAACTCTCAAAAGTAAATCCGTAAATGTAATGCTCAGTAGGTTTGTCGTAATTAAAAGACAAGGTGTAACTATTTGAACGTTCTCTTTTTAGGTTGTCGGCTAATAATACTCGAGAAATTCCACCGCCAGCAAAAGCTATGTGTAAATCAGTATCAAAAGCTTGTGGTGCTCTAAAACCAGTTCCCCAGGTTCCTCTGATTTGTGTGTTTTCAAAAGGTTTAAATAACAAAGATACTCGAGGGCTAGCAACGTTATTTACAATAATTTTTTCAGTTCCGTTTTGTTTTAAGGTGTTTAATTTGTGGTTGTCGTAGCGAACACCTGTTAGTAAATTTAATTGCTTGTTGATTTCCCAATCGCTTTGGAAAAAGAATCCGAAGTTTTGAGTTAGTTGATCTACTTTATACTCGTATGCTTCTATAACATCAAAAACATCATCTTGTACAAATTCACCACCTAAAGTCAGTACATTATTTCCGCCTAAAAATTTCTCTAACCTATAATTGAATTGTAAACCTCCTTGAAAAGTAGTAGTCGTGGAGTTTCCATATGGTGGTTTAGTTAAATGTTCTGTGTCTTCAGGAGTGTTGATGTCTGGGCGAATTCCTGTATAATGCTCTCTATCGGTATATTGTGTGGCTAAATAAGAAATTATAGAGCTTTTATCATCATTAAAGTTAATTTGATAATCAATATTTCCTATATAAACATCATGAACACGTTCTTCTGATTGTAGCGCAAAATGAGGAGCTTTTTCTATCATTTCTCCACCATAACGATATTCATTCATTTTACTAAAGTTAACCTCTATTTTTTGATTATCTGTAGGGAGGAAAAATAAATTAGTACCAAATGAATTATTTTTTAATTCAGGCAATTCAGAAAAATTATCACCATTAGCATCATACAGGTCTCTTTTTCTATTATTGATAAAAAACGAAGCGCCAGCATTTCTTTCTTCATTTACTATTGTGGCATTTCCAGCAATTATGTGATCTGAAACTCCTTTAATATTTTGATAAGTGTAACCAATACTGTAATTATTTTTCTTCGGAATCTTTGTAATTACATTTACAGTTCCTCCTATAGCACTTGAACCATATAAGGCAGAACCACCACCGCGGACTACTTCTATACGTTCAATCATATTTGTTGGTACTTGTTCTAGTCCGTATAATCCAGTTAATGGGCTAAAAATAGGGCGGCCGTTAATTAAAATTTGTGAATACCCACCAGTTAAGCCGTTCATACGAAGTTGCGTGTAGTTGCAAGTTTGGCAATCAGTTTCTACACGTAAACCAGTTTGGAATTTTAACCCTTCAGATAAGTTACAAGCTTGTACATCTGACAAGGTTTGGCTATTAATAACATTAACTATAACTGGGCTGTTAGTTCTGCGTTTATCAGTACGTGTTCCAGTAACAGTAACTTGATCTAAAATCTCTGCAGTTTCAGTTAATATAAAATTTACTGTTTTCTCCTCGTTAGGGTTTATACTGATAGTTTTTCTTTCTGATAAAAAACCAATGCTAGAAGCAACTAATATGAGTTTGTTTTTTGTTGTTTTTAATATATAGTTTCCAGACTCATCTGTAGTAGTTCCGTGTTCTGTTCCTTTTATAAATACATTAGCAAATGGTATGGTTTCTCCAGAAGAAGAAGTAACTCTTCCTTTAATTATTTGTCCGTTTACAATACTTGATAATAATATAACTGCTAAGGCTATGTGATTTTTCATGTTGAAAATAGTTTACTGTTGAACAGTTTTTGAAACTTAATATTTTTGCAAATATAAATTAATTTTTAGTCTTGACTAAAAATATGTTTAATTAAATCAAAAACTATATATTTGCATACCTAAAAATATAACGATGTTTAGCCAGTCTGAAGAAAACTATATAAAAACAATGTATCATTTAGCTGCTGATTACAAGAAAGGAATTAGTACAAATGCGATTGCAAAAAAGTTAGAAACAAAGGCATCTTCAGTAACTGATATGGTTAAAAAGTTATCAGAAAAAAACGTGGTTAGCTATAAAAAATATCAAGGAGTAACATTAACTGATTTTGGAAAGAAAATAGCAGCGAATATTGTTCGTAAACATCGGTTATGGGAAGTTTTCTTGGTAGATAAACTCAATTTTTCTTGGGATGAAGTACATGAAGTAGCAGAACAGTTAGAGCATATTAAATCTCCAAAATTAATTAATGAGTTGGATGCTTTTTTAGATTATCCAAAAAGAGATCCTCATGGAGACCCCATTCCAGATAAAGAAGGAAACTTGCAAATAATAGAAAAAAGTTTGTTGTCTACTTTAAAGAAAAACGAAATAGGTGTTTGTGTTGGTGTTGATGATAGTTCTTCGGAGTTTTTACGCTTTTTAGACAAGCAAGAAATAGCATTAGGTAAACAAATAAAAGTGTTAGAAAAAGAACCTTTTGATGGGTCTTTAGTTATAGAAATGGATGAGAAAACTCTCACAGTATCCAATAAAATAGCAAGTAACTTATATATTCAAAAATCACGTTAAGCACATAACAAGAAATAACTTTTTATAAATGAATTTATTTAATCAATTAGTAAATTTTGGTAAAGAACACCCAATTCAAGCTGCATTATATGCGTCACTATTCACTTGGGGTTTAACAGCTTTAGGAGCAAGTTTAGTGTTCTTTTTTAAAAAAATGAACAGAGCTGTTTTAGATGGGATGCTTGGTTTTACTGGAGGAGTAATGGTTGCAGCAAGTTTTTGGAGTTTATTAGCTCCAGCAATAGATAATAGCCCAGGAGAAGGGTTTTTAAAAGTACTTCCTTCTGCAGTCGGTTTTGCTTTGGGAGCTTTGGCTTTATTTGGTATGGATAAAATATTACCACACTTGCATATTAACTTTAAAGAACACGAAGTTGAAGGTGTAAAAACAAGCTGGCACAAAACAACATTGTTGGTTTTGGCAATTACCTTGCATAACATTCCAGAAGGATTAGCAGTAGGGGTGTTGTTTGGAGCAGCTTCGACAATGGTAGGAGTAGAGCAAACTGAAATGATTATCGCGGCTATTTCATTAGCTATTGGTATTGGGATTCAAAATTTCCCTGAAGGATTTGCAGTGGCAATGCCATTAAGAAGACAAGGAGTAAGTCGTTTTAAAAGTTTTTGGTATGGACAATTATCAGCTATAGTGGAGCCTATGGCGGCAGTTTTAGGTGCAGTAGCTGTGTCGTTTTTTACACCAATTCTACCATATGCACTTGCTTTTGCAGCGGGAGCAATGATTTTTGTGGTAGTTGAAGAAGTAATTCCAGAAACACAACGTGATAAATATACAGATATAGCCACCTTAGGTTTTATAGGAGGATTTATAGTAATGATGTCGTTAGATGTTGGTTTAGGTTAGAAAAACTTTAGTGTAAAACATAAAAAGTACTATTCCCGCAAAAGCGGGAATCTTTTTTTGGTTAAATTGCTTACTTAATTATATTTTACTTTGTTAGAAAATCTGTCAACTTTTCAAGTATACAACGCTTCTGCAGGTAGTGGAAAAACCTTCACTTTAGTAAAAGAGTATCTAAAGGTGTTACTGCAATCTGAAGATATTTTTCGCTTTCAAAAAATATTAGCAATCACGTTTACTAATAAAGCTGCTGGCGAAATGAAAGAGCGTGTGTTGCATAATTTACAAGTTTTTTCAGAAGGAGATAGTAATGATTTACTAGATATTATTTTAGAAGAAACTTCACTTGATAGAATTATAGTAAAAGAACGAAGTAAAAAAATATTAGACGAAATCCTTCGGAATTATTCCGCATTTTCAATTACTACCATCGATAGCTTTACCCATAAAATCATAAAAAGTTTTGCTTATGATTTAGGGTTGCCACTTAATTTTGAAGTAGAAATGGATGCTGTTTCTTTACTAAATGAAGCGGTAGATGTATTGATTTCTAAAATAGGAAGTGATGAAGCATTAACTAAATTATTAATAGACTTTTCTCTAGATAAAGCAGATGATGATAAATCTTGGGATGTTTCTCGTGAATTAAATGAGTTCGCCAAAATTTTGTTGAATGAAGATGATACAAAACATTTTAAAAAATTAGCTGATAGGCAACTTACCGATTTTACCAATTTAAAAACCAAGTTGTCAAAACATCAAACACAAATAAAAAAACGCTGGAAAGAAATTGGAGAAGAAGGTTTACAGGCTATTCAATTAGTACAGTTAGATCATAAAGATTTTTATCGATCAATGTTGCCAAATCATTTTGTAGCACTAGCTAAAAACCCAGAAAAGGCAAAGTTTTTTGACCAAAGTAAATTAAGAGAACGGATAGAAGAAGGTTCTTTTTATTCAAAATCAAAATCAGAAGATATTATATCAGTTATTGAAGGAGTCCTGCCAGAGCTTTTAAAATTGTACATGGAATCTGAGCAACTGTATCAACAATTTTCAATGAATAAACTAGCATTGAAAAGTATTATTCCATTAGCAGTTTTAAATAATATCAATCAAGAGTTAACACATTTAAAGGAAGAGAATAACTTACGATTGAATGCGGAGTTTAATCATTTAATTTCTGAAAACATCAAAGACCAGCCTGCTCCGTTTATTTATGAGCGAATAGGGCAGCGATTTATGCATTATTTTATTGATGAAATGCAAGATACGTCAACCTTGCAATGGCAAAATTTAATCCCGCTAATCGATAATGCATTGGCACAAGAAAACAGTAATTTGTTACTGGTAGGTGATGGAAAACAGGCAATTTATCGTTGGCGAGGAGGGAAATCAGAACAATTTATAGGTTTAGGTTCAGAAAAAGATAATCCTTTTCAAATTTCGAAAGAAGTAAAAACCTTAGAAACCAATTTTAGGAGTTATGCTGAGGTGATAAATTTTAATAATCAGTTTTTTCAACACACTGCAAACTTTCTACAAAACGATTCGTATAAGGAGTTATTTGTTGAGGGGAATAAACAGTTAACAACAGCTAAAAAAGGAGGTTTTGTGTCGCTTTCCTTTTTAGGGAAAGAAGAAGATAAAGAAGAGGAAAAAAACAAGTATCCGAAGAAAATTTTAGAGCTTGTTAAAAATTTAGAAGCTGACTTTACGCTGAATGAGATTTGTATTTTAGTTCGTAAAAAGAAAGATGGAATTGCTGTAGCAAACTATTTGTCAGAAAATGGAGTTAATATTATTTCTTCAGAGACGTTATTATTAGAAAATAGTTCAAAAGTTAATTTTATAGCAAATGTTTTACAAGTAATTCAGCATCCAAATGACAAGGAAACCTGCCTAGAAATGCTTTATTTTTTGCAAGAACATTTAAGAGTAGCGAAAGATAAACATTTATTTATCGATAGTTTAATACATCAACCAAATGAAAAACTCTTTTTAGAATTAAAAAAATATGGAATATCTTTTGAATTGTCGATGTTTCATCAGCTACCTTTTTACGAAAAAATAGAAGAGATTATTAGAGGTTTTCAATTAATTACTACATCAGATGCCTATGTGCAGTTTTTTTTAGATGTGGTGTTAGAGCAGCAACGAAAAGGAACTAGTATTCAAGAGTTTCTAGATTTCTGGTCAGAAAAAAAAGATAAACTAAGTATTGTAGCTCCTGAAAGTGGAAACGCAGTACAAGTTATGACAATTCATAAATCAAAAGGTTTGGAATTTCCGGTAGTTATTTTTCCGTATGATTTAGATGTGTACAGACAAGTGAACCCGAAAGTTTGGTTAAATGAGCTGCCAGAAAATTTTGATGGATTCAAAGAATTATTAGTTCCTTTTAATAAAGATTTGAATTATGTAAATGACCGAGGTATGGAAATTTACCAGCAGCAAAGAGAAGAGTTGGAGTTAGATAACTTTAATCTGTTGTACGTTGCTCTTACTAGAGCAGTTGAACAATTGTATATTGTAACAGAAAAGAAGATTTCGTCAAAAGGAGAAGAGAATACTAATTTTTATTCTGGAGTTTTTATTAATTATTTAAAGAAGTTAGGTGAATGGAATGATGAAGTCTTAGATTATTCTTTTGGTGATAAGAAAAGGGTGAGTGTTCAAAAAGAAAAGAAATCAGGAGTTCAAATACAGGAAGGTTTTATATCTACTCCTTGGAAGGAACATAATATTCACATGTTAGCAAGTGCATCAAAATTGTGGGATACTGAACAAGGAAAAGCTATTGAGTTTGGTAATTTGATTCATGAAATGATGGCAGAAATCATTACAAAAGAAGATGTAGATAAGGTGGTTTATCGTTATGAACAACAAGGAATATTACCACAAGAAAAATCATTAGAAGTAATAAAAAACATCCAAAGAATAGTTGGGCACTCTGAGCTAAAAGAATATTTTTCGGGAAAAGCTGTGGTGTTTAATGAGAGAGAAATTGTAGATGTTGATGGTCAAATTGTAATTCCAGATAGGTTGATTTTTAATCAAAACAATGAAGTAGTGATTATTGATTATAAAACAGGAAAGCCCTCCAAAGTATACCATCAACAATTATTGAGGTATTCAAGAGTATTGCAAACGATGAATTTTAAGGTATTAAAAAAACTACTCATATATATTGATGAAGAAATTTTGGTTGAAGAAGTTTAAAACCTAACTTTGACCTTTTATAGCAAACAACTTTCAAACATAACTTATGTACGGGAAAATAAAAGAACAATTACAACAGGAAATTCAGGATATTAAAGATGCTGGATTGTATAAATCAGAACGTATCATTACTTCATCACAAGATGCAGTTATTAAAATTTCTACAGGAGAAGAGGTAATTAACTTTTGTGCAAACAATTACTTAGGGTTATCTAATCACCCTGAAGTAATTCAAGCAGCAAAAGATACAATGGATACGCATGGGTTTGGAATGTCATCTGTACGTTTTATCTGTGGTACGCAAGATATTCATAAGCAATTAGAAAAAAAGATTGCAGATTTTTATACTACAGAAGATACTATATTATATGCAGCAGCTTTTGATGCAAATGGTGGTGTTTTCGAACCTTTATTAACTAAAGAAGATGCGATTATTTCTGATAGTTTAAATCACGCATCTATCATTGACGGAGTTCGTTTGTGTAAGGCAGCACGTTATCGTTATAATAACAATGATATGGCTTCTTTAGAAGAACAGTTAATCGAAGCGAATAAACAAGGACATCGTTTTAAAATTATTGTAACCGATGGTGTTTTTTCTATGGACGGAATCGTAGCGAAGTTAGATGAGATTTGTGATTTAGCTGATAAGTACGATGCTATGGTAATGGTAGATGAATGTCATGCTGCTGGATTTATTGGGAAAACTGGACGCGGAACTGTAGAGTTAAAAAATGTAATGGATCGTGTTGATATTGTTACAGGAACCTTAGGTAAAGCACTTGGTGGAGCCATGGGAGGATATACTACAGGAAAGAAAGAAATTATTGAGATTTTACGTCAACGCTCTCGTCCATATTTGTTCTCAAACTCATTAGCACCAGCCATTGTAGGAGCATCTTTAAAAGTGTTTGATTTGTTATCAAATGACACAACTTTAAGAGATAAATTAGAGTGGAATACCAACTATTTCCGTAAGGAAATGGAAAAAGCAGGATTTGATTTAGTAGGAGCTGATGCAGCGATTGTACCTGTAATGTTGTACGATGCTAAATTGTCACAAATAATGGCAAATAGATTGTTAGAAGAAGGTATTTATGTGATTGGGTTTTTCTATCCAGTAGTTCCAAAAGAGCAAGCAAGAATTCGAGTACAGTTATCAGCAGCTCATGAAAAAGAGCATTTAGATAAGGCAATAAACGCATTTATCAAGGTTGGGAAAGAGTTGAAAGTGATATAAAATAGTCGGTCAAAAACTTGCATTTATTGTAAGTTTTTGTAGATTTGTTTTTGTAAATAAGTTTGAACAACTTACATTTGCGTAATATATAAACGAACTTTTAATTTAAATTTTTAATAATGAAACAATTAAAATTAGCTGTGATGGCTTTATTTGCGTTTGCCGCAGTAAACGTTAGCGCACAGGATTCAGACAACCCTTGGGCGGTTGGTTTCGGGGTTAACGCAGTAGACGTTAGGATCCCTTCAGATTTTGGAGATTATGCTAAAGATTATATCGGTACTAGTGACTGGAATATCTTACCATCAATTTCAAGAGTAACTGTTGATAGATACTTAAACGATGGATTTACATTACAATTAGCAGGGTCGTTAAACAAGATTGAGACTTTCCGTACTGAAGATGATATGGATGAGCTTTACTGGGCTATTGATGCTAACGTAAAGTATGACTTAAACAATTTATTTGGTAACACTGGTTGGTGGGATCCTTATGTATACGTTGGTGGAGGTTATACTTCATTAGCTGATGAAGGAGAAGGTATGTTAAATGCTGGTGCTGGATTCAACGTTTGGTTTAACGATAACTTAGGTTTAAACTTCCAAACAGGTGGAAAGAAAGAATTTGCTGATAAAGTTAGAGATCACTTCCAACACTCAATTGGTTTAGTATTTAAGTTCGGAGGAAAAGATACTGACGGAGACGGAGTATATGACAAGGACGATGCTTGTCCAGAAGTTGCAGGTTTAAAAGAATTCAACGGATGTCCTGATACTGACGGAGACGGAATCAAAGATTCTGACGATGCATGTCCAGAAGTTGCAGGTTTAGCTGCTTTAAATGGTTGTCCTGATGCTGATGGAGATGGTATCGCTGATAAAGATGATGCTTGTCCAACTGAAAAAGGAACTAAAGCTAACAACGGTTGTCCTGATGCTGATGGAGACGGTGTTGTAGACGGAAAAGATAAGTGTCCAAACGAAGCTGGTCCAGCTGCTAACAACGGATGTCCTTGGCCAGATACTGACGGAGACGGAGTATTAGACAAAGACGATAAGTGTCCAAACGAAGCAGGTGTAGCATCTAACAACGGATGTCCTGAAGTAGTAATCAAAGAAGAAGCTGTTAAGAAATTAAATGAGTTCGCAAGAGCTATCTACTTTAACTCAGGTAAGACTTCATTCAGAACAGGAGTTACTGGTAAATTAGATTTAATCGCAGGAATTATGAAGGAGTACCCTAAAGCTAACTTTAGCATTCAAGGTCACACTGATAGTTCAGGATCTAACACTTTAAACCAAAGATTATCTGAAAAAAGAGCTAAAGCTGTTTTAGATTACTTAATCACTAAAGGAGGAATCGATTCAAAAAGATTAACTTCTGCTGGATTTGGTGAAGACTACCCAATTGCTGATAACAAAACAAGAGCTGGTAGAGCTGAAAACAGACGTGTTGAGATTAAATTAGTAAAGTAATTTAATTACAATTATAAGATCAATAAAGGCCTCACAAATGTGAGGCTTTTTTTTATGGAAAAATACTACGAAAGGTTTTTTAAATTCCACTAAAAAAATTACCTTTGCACCTTGAAAAAATGAGTTAAAACTCATATAGTAAATAAAATAACTTTAATTACATATAGTAATGTCTACAATAACAGGTAAAGTTTCTCAAATTATTGGTCCAGTAATCGATGTTGAGTTTAATACAGAAAATGCTGAATTACCAAAGATTTATGATTCGTTAGAAATTAAAAAAGCAGACGGTTCAACTTTAGTTTTAGAAGTTCAACAACACATTGGTGAAGATACAGTTCGTACCATTTCTATGGATGCAACTGATGGTTTACAAAGAGGGCAAGAAGTATTTGCTACAGGTAACCCAATTCAAATGCCAATAGGTAATGATATCTACGGTCGTTTATTTAATGTAACAGGTGATGCTATTGATGGATTAGGAGATTTACCTAAAGAAGGTGATGCTGGTTTACCAATTCACCGTCAAGCACCAAAATTTGAAGAATTATCAACTTCTACCGAAGTACTATTTACAGGAATTAAAGTAATCGATTTAATTGAGCCTTATGCAAAAGGAGGTAAAATTGGATTGTTTGGAGGAGCAGGAGTAGGAAAAACAGTATTAATTCAGGAGTTAATTAACAACATCGCAAAAGGACACGGAGGTTTATCTGTATTCGCAGGTGTAGGTGAAAGAACTCGTGAAGGAAATGATTTATTACGTGAGATGTTAGAATCTGGAATTATCAAATATGGTGATGATTTCATGCATTCTATGGAAGACGGAGGATGGGATTTATCTAAAGTTGATAAGCCAGGAATGAGAGATTCTAAAGCAACTTTCGTATTCGGTCAGATGAATGAGCCACCAGGAGCACGTGCTCGTGTAGCTTTATCTGGATTAACAATTGCTGAATATTTCCGTGATGGAGCAGGTGAAGCACAAGGAAAAGATGTATTATTCTTCGTAGATAATATCTTCCGTTTTACACAAGCAGGTTCAGAGGTATCGGCTTTATTAGGTCGTATGCCATCAGCGGTAGGATACCAACCAACATTAGCAACAGAGATGGGAGCAATGCAAGAGCGTATTACTTCTACTAAGAAAGGATCTATTACATCTGTACAAGCGGTTTATGTACCTGCGGATGATTTAACGGATCCAGCACCAGCAACAACGTTTGCTCACTTAGATGCTACTACAGTATTGTCTCGTAAAATTGCAGAGTTAGGTATTTACCCAGCGGTAGATCCATTAGATTCTACATCAAGAATTTTAACTGCTGATATTTTAGGAGATGAGCACTATAACTGTGCACAAAGAGTAAAAGAAATTTTACAACGTTATAAAGAACTACAAGATATTATTGCGATCTTAGGTATGGAAGAATTATCTGAGGAAGATAAGTTAGTAGTTCACAGAGCACGTCGTGTACAACGTTTCTTATCTCAACCATTCCACGTAGCAGAGCAATTTACAGGAATTCCAGGTGTACTAGTAGATATTAAAGATACTATCAAAGGATTTAACATGATTATGGATGGTGAATTAGATAAGTATCCTGAAGCAGCATTCAACTTAAAAGGGTCAATTCAAGAAGCAATTGATGCTGGAGAGAAAATGTTAGCAGAAGCATAATTAATTGCCTTAAGCAATAGCTTAAAGCCCTAAAGCATTAAAATATGTATTTAGAAATTGTAACACCAGAAGCTATCTTGTTTTCATCAGAAGTTGATTCTGTAGTAGTACCAGGTGTAAATGGAGAATTCCAAATGTTAAATAATCACGCACCAGTGGTATCTGTTTTAAATGAAGGAAGAGTAAAAGTACATGTACATACTCAAGATCATTTAGTTTTTGATGATTTACATGGAAGTATTGAAAGGTTACCAGAAGATGATAAAGTTTTAACTTTAAAAATTAAGTCTGGAACTATAGAAATGAAAGACAATAAAGCAATTATTCTTGCAGATTAAGACGCTTTAATCATAAAAATTAAAAGCCAAACAAATATTGTTTGGCTTTTTTTTGTTCAGTAAAGAATACCAGATTGAATTTAATTATCTTTGCAGTGATGAATGGAACATTTTTATTTATTGGAGGTCCTGAGATTTTTGTAATCTTGTTAATAGTTGTCATGTTATTTGGAGCAGATAAAATTCCAGAAATAGCAAGAGGACTAGGGAAAGGTATGCGTCAAATTAAGGATGCGACGAATGATATTAAAAAAGAGATTAATGATAGTGCAAAAAAGCAAGGTATAGATACAGATTTTGTAAGAGATATTAATAAGGAAGTAAACGAAGTAAAAGACAATATTGACGATTTCACTGGTCCTATAAAAAGGAACCGTTAAGAAAAAATAAAAATGGTGTAGTTTGCAAACTACACCATTTTTATTTTTGTAGTGTTTTTTACCTGTTTCATGACAAAAGAACTTTGAATGTTAGAAATAACTTCTAATTGTGATAATTTCTTTAATACAAAATCCTGATATTCATTCATGTCTTTTAAAACAATTTTCAATAAAAAATCGTAGACTCCAGCTATATAAGATACTTCTACTATTTCATCTATTTTAGACATATAATCTTCAAACTCTTTAAAAGCAGTTTCTTGATGCTTAACAAGAGTTACTTGGCAATACACTATCAAACTTTTATCAATAGTTTCTAAGTTTAATAAAGCAACATACTTATCTATAATTCCACTTACTTCCATTTTTTTTATTCGCTCATGAGTTGGAGTAATAGAAAGGTTTACTTTACTTGCTAGTTGTTTTATAGATTGTTTACAGTCCTTTTGTAATTCTTCCAATAGTTTTTTGTCTACATTATCTAACTGATCCATGGTAAGTTTTTCTGTTTTAAAATATTTTCAATATTGTAAACAGGTTTTATTTCTGTTTAATTTTTAAAAATAGTTGTTTTTTCTTTATTTGAATGTGTTAAATAGTTTTTTGTTCTTTAAAAGTATATTTGTTAAGTAATTTAATAATGTTTAAACTAGGTAGATATGAGTAGAATAAAAGAAATTTATGATAGAATAAGTGAGGCTTCATCTAACTTTTTAGGTTATCCTTTAGCTAAAGATTTTAACTACAGTGAATTTGCGCCTTTTTTAAATTTATGTATTAATAATGTAGGTGACCCAGAATCTCCTTCAACCTTATCAATAGATACTAAAGATGTAGAAAGGGAAGTTATTAGCTTTTTTGCAGACATATTATCCTCTTCAACTAATGATGTATGGGGATATGTTACCAACGGAGGTACAGAAGGTAACCTTTATGGTTTGTATTTAGCAAGAGAAAGCTTTAATAATCCAGTAGTATATTATAGTGAATCTACACATTATAGTGTTAAAAAGAACTTACACTTACTAAACTTAAAAAATATTGTAGTAAGGAGCCAAGACAATGGAGAGATTGATTATGATGATTTAGAAAGTCTTATAACACTTCATAGAGATAAGCCAGCAATTTTCTTTTTAAACATAGGTACAACAATGACCGAAGCAGTAGATGATTTAGATAAAATTAAAGGAATTATTAAAAAGTATGCCATTAAAGATTATTATATTCATTGTGACGCAGCGTTTCTAGGGTGTATTGCTCCTTTTGTCGACCCTAAACCAAAGTTTGATTTTGCTGAGGGAATTGATAGTATTTCTATATCTGGACATAAGTTTATTGGAGGACCGATACCATGTGGAATAGTTTTAGCAAAACGTAAACATAGAAATAGAATCGTAAATTCGGTTTCGTATGTAGGGACCTTAGATACCACGATTACAGGTTCAAGAAATGGATTAACACCTCTACTTTTATGGGCTTTTATAGAAAAGTACGGAAAAGAAGGGTTGATAGCTAGAGCAAGAAAATCACAAGAACTTGCGGCATATACTGAGATGAGATTAAGAGAGATAGGAATTAAGGCATGGAGGAATAATGAAGCACTTACAGTGGTGTTAGAAAAACCATCTAATGCTTTGTGTAAGAAATACCAATTGGCTTCAGAAAACGATATGGCTCACATTATTTGTGTTCCAGGGATAGAAAAATGTCAAATAGATGCATTTATTGAAGACTACACAAAGGAGTTGTTTATTGCAGAAAGATTAACTCATAATTAAACCTTTTTCATAGTTATAAAAACAAAAAGCAGCCTATTAAGGTTGCTTTTTTAATTCTATAAAACTCTACTAATAGTTAAGCCGTCTCGTATGGGTAGTAACACGGTTTCTAAGCGATCATCTTCATTTAAAAGCCTATTATACTCTAAAAGAATTTTAGTGTCAATATCCTTAGGATCTAGCTCTTCAATAACTTTTCCACTCCATAAGACATTATCAGATAAAATAACCCCTCCTTTATTCATTTTTTCAATAATTAAGTGAAAATAATTCACATAATTAGATTTGTCCGCATCTATAAATACTAGATCAAATTTAGAATCAATAGAAGGAATAATATCTAAAGCGTTACCAACATATTGTGTTATTTGGTTTTTATAGTCAGATTTTTGAAAATATTTATGTTGAAGCTCCTCTAATTCTTCATTTTTATCAATTGTATAAAGCATACCGTCTTTAGATAACCCTTCTGCTAAACATAAAGCAGAATACCCAGTGTATGTACCTATCTCTAAAATTGATTTAGGTTGAATTAGTTTTGAAATCATTGATAAAACCCTCCCTTGAAAGGCTCCACTTAACATACGAGGATTTAACACCTTTTGCCAAGTTTCTCTACTTAGTTCTTGTAGTATTTTCGGTTCGGCTTGAGAATGTTTAACAACATAATTATCTAATTCTTCAGGTAAAAAGTGCATGTGGGTTGTTTTTAATGCGCAAAATTAAAAAAACGGAATTTATCACTATAATAAATTCCGTTTCAATCTAACAAAAAATCAAAAAATGGTTTTTAAAAAACCAAAATTGTCTAATTAAGTTTACTTAATTGTTCTTTTAATTCTTCCTTGTCTTTGCTTGACAAACAAGCTTTATCTTTATTACAGTTATTAGTTTTTACTTTCAAAATTTGTGACATTCTTTTGTTTTGTTTAGAGTATAAAGCACATACTTTACAAACGAACAAATGCCAATTAAGTTGTAACTTCTCATATACTGAAGCCTCTCCATATTGACTTTTGTCGCAAATGGTTGTCGCCTCATCACATGTAATTTTAAAAAATTTGAACATTATATTTTTACTTATTAAACCAGTTTTTTTCCATACAGCCTCTTAATTGTGTTCTTGCTCTATGAATGATAACCCATAGGTTTGACGGAGAAATATTTAGCTCCTTACAAATATCTTCAGTTTCAAACTGTTGTATGGTTTTCATTTTGAAAACCATAGCGTATTTTTCTGGGAGATTATCAATGCACTCGTCTAACTGATTTTTTAATTCTTCATTTTCAATATCTTTATCAGCATCGTTACCCCAAGTTTGCGGTACTCGTTCTTCAATCCAGCTACCTTCGTTTTCACCGCTGTCATAAAAACTCATTCGTACTTCAGCTTGCCCTTTCTTTGAGTTTATTTTTCGATAGTAATCTATTATTTTTCTTTTTAAAATTGAAACTAACCATGTTCGTTCTGTAGACTTTCCTTCAAAATTTTTTGCAGATTTTAATCCAGCAAAAAAAGTTTCCTGTACTAAATCTTTAGCAACATTTGAGTTGTTTACACGTACAACAGCATAATTAAACAGGTAATCAGCATAATTGTCTACCCATTTATCAGGAGATAAAGTATTTGAAAGATTTGTTAGATTCATTAAATCAAAGATAAGTTATTTTTTGGTGAAATGGGTAATGTAAACTCTACTTAACCCATTAGGATTATTTTTAATAAAGTCAATTATTTCTTTAAGGTTCTTCTTTTTATTTAATTTATTTGAGATTTTACTTTTACTAGTTGTATAGTAAATTTTATTATTTGTAAGATCTACAAAAGGACAGTAGTCTAGTTTTTTTGAATTAAGATTTGTTAAATGCTCCGCGGGTAACCATTCATTATTACTCCCTTTTTTACTAATGTACAGATCTCCTCTTCCTAAATCATCTTTTCTACCATATGAGGTAAAAATTATAAAACTTTCGTCTGGTGCTACGAAAGCATTAAACTCATATTTCTCAGAGTTTATTCCGGAACCAAGAGAAACAGGTTTGGTGTAAACACCATTAATAAGTCTACTTACATAAATATCTTCTTTACCCTTAGAGTTTTCATATTCTGCTGTAAAAAATAAATCTCCTTTATCTGTAACTGAAGGGTAGAATTCATTGGCAGAAGTATTGATTATTGAACCGATATTTATAGGTTCAGACCAATCATGAGAAAAAGACTTCCGTGTTACATACCAAATATCCATATCTTTTTTCACTTCTCCAGAGTCATTGTTTTTTCTATTAGAAGCAAAGAAAAGTTTCAGCCCATCAGGAGATAAAAAAGGTTCCAAGTCTTTATATTGACCAGAAAAACTAGCAACTTTAGGTTCTAGCCATTTTCCATTAACTTTTTTTGAATAAGCAATAAAAGAGTACTCTTTTAAATAACTTTCAACAGTAAAATAAAACTCATTTTGATTTTTATTCATTGAAAAATCCCTAACATTAGGTAACCCATTAAATAACTGAGGTAAGAATAATTCAGACTTTTGTGCAAAACCAAAGCAAGAAATAAACAAAAAAAGAAATCCAACTTTTTTCATAAGACTATTGTTTAAGAACTTTACAATTATTCCTACGTCTCATATCAACTAAGTATATGATCTCCCATTTTCCATTATTATTGAAAAGCTGAAAAGAATTTGCTCCACAATGACTAAACTTTTCGTTTAGGTAAAACTCATAAGGTGTCCAAACAGAAGCCAAGTTACCATCAATTTTTATATCCCACGATACCAGTTTTTCTAAATAAGTATGCTCAGGTTTTTTATTAGCAATATTGGTAAGTAGTTTGACTCTACTTTCGGTAATCAAAACATTTTTACCCTCTTTATTTGTAAAGGTAGTTTGAATTTTAATTGTAGAATTAAGTGTAGAACTTACTAGTGTGCTGTCACCTTTATGCAATCCATCAAAAAAAGTTTCAATGGTTTTTTTTATAGCTTTTTTTTCTGAGTTTTCTTGAGCACTTACAACTGTTGTAAGAACAAAAACGATTAATAAAGTAAATATTTTTTGCATGTTAGTTTAGTTTGGCAAGGTAAAACTATTAAAAAAATAAGCGGATAAAGTTTAATTAACAGAAGATTAACTAGGCTAAAAAAGTGAAAAACAAAATGCTTATAAGTCTAGAATAAATAAAACCATTGAATAATTATGTATTTTTACAATCCATAAAACAAAAGAAATGTCAGTAGCAAAAAAACAATATAAAAGAATAACCACTAAATCTCTTGTTGAAATGAAAGCCAATGGAGAGAAAATCTCAATGCTTACAGCTTACGACTATACCATGGCAAAAATTGTTGATGGTGCAGGAATAGATGTAATTTTAGTGGGAGATTCAGCATCAAATGTAATGGCTGGTCATGAAACTACATTACCTATTACATTAGATCAAATGATATATCATGCTAGTTCTGTAGTAAGAGGAATTGATCGTTGTCTAGTAGTTGTAGACTTACCTTTTGGTAGTTATCAATCAGATCCTAAAGAGGCATTACGCTCAGCTATTCGAATCATGAAAGAAAGTGGAGCGCACTCAATAAAATTAGAAGGAGGTAAAGAGATAAAAGACTCTATCAAACGAATTTTAAATGCAGGTATCCCTGTGATGGGACATTTAGGATTAACACCTCAATCCATTTATAAGTTCGGAACTTACACAGTAAGAGCAAAAGAGGAAGAAGAAGCAGAAAAGTTAATGAAAGATGCTTTAATGTTAGAAAAACTAGGATGTTTTGCTATTGTATTAGAAAAAGTTCCAGCAAAGTTAGCACAAAAAGTTGCTGAAGCTTTAACGATTCCAGTTATAGGAATTGGAGCAGGAGCAGGTGTAGATGGACAAGTATTGGTAACTCACGATATGTTAGGAATGACGCATGAGTTCAACCCTCGTTTTTTACGTAGATACTTAGATTTATATACTGGAATGACAAATGCATTTGAACAGTATATTGCTGATGTAAAAAGTCAAGACTTTCCAAACGAAGAAGAACAATATTAATATAAAAGTCTTCCTTTTTGGGAGACTTTTTTGTTTAAGACCATATTTTTAAAATGAAAATACTTCATTTAGACACTAATCACTCTCTCTTAATAAATCAACTAAAGAATTTAGGTTTTGAAAATCATGAGGATTATACCTCTTCAAAATCAGAAATTAAAGCTAAAATTCATTTGTACGATGGAGTTATTATTCGTAGTCGATTTACGATTGATAAACAGTTTTTAGATAAAGCAACAAACCTTAAGTTTATAGGACGTGTTGGAGCAGGTTTAGAAAATATTGATTGTGATTATGCTGAAGAAAAAGGAGTACATTTAATTTCAGCACCAGAAGGTAATAGAAATGCAGTTGGAGAACATACGTTAGGAATGTTACTTTCTTTATTTAACAAACTTAATAAAGCAGATAAAGAGGTACGAGAAGGTAGATGGTTACGAGAAGAAAACAGAGGTATAGAGTTGGATGGGAAAACTGTAGGAATCATTGGCTATGGAAATATGGGGAAAGCCTTTGCAAAAAAACTACGTGGATTTGATGTTGAAGTAATTTGTTACGATATTAAATCGAATGCTGGTGATGAAAACTGTACACAAGTTTCTTTAGAAGAACTTCAAAAAAGAGCTGATGTTTTAAGTTTACATACTCCACAAACAGAACTGACAATGAATATGGTTAATTTAGATTTTATCAATAGTTTTTCAAAACCATTTTGGTTGTTAAATACAGCTCGAGGAAAATCAGTAGTTACAAAAGATCTAGTAGTAGCCTTACAATCAGGAAAAGTTTTAGGAGCTGGATTAGATGTATTGGAGTATGAAAAAAAATCGTTTGAAAACCTATTTACAAATCAAGAAATGCCCGAGGCATTTCAGTATTTAATAAAAGCAGAAAATGTGTTGCTTTCTCCTCATGTTGCAGGTTGGACCATAGAAAGTAAAGAAAAGCTAGCGCAAACTATTGTAGATAAAATTAAAGAAAAATTTTGCTAACTTGATGCTTCAAATTCATATAACATGAAATATGAAGCATCAACAGTAGAAGAATATATTTCTCAAGTTCCTGAAGAACGACAAGAAGTTTTACAAAAGCTTTGTAAAATTATCAAAGAAACCTTACCTCGAGGTTTTGAAGAAGGAATCAATTATAATATGATTGGGTATTATGTTCCACATTCAAAATACCCCGAAGGTTATCATTGTGATCCAAAATTACCACTTCCTTTCTTGAATCTTGCCTCACAAAAAAACTCAATAAATCTATATCATAGTGGAATTTATGCCAAAAAAGAGTTGCATGATTGGTTTGTAGCAGAATATCCTAAATATTCAAAAAGGAAACTAGATATGGGGAAAAGCTGCATTCGTTTTAAAAAGCTGGATGATATTCCGTACGAATTAATTTCAGAATTATGTACAAAAATGACTGTAGATGAATGGATTTCTATTTATGAATCAGTCGTAAAAAAGAAATAAAATGAAGAAAAAAGGTAAAGTAATAGGTATAGGAGGAATCTTTTTTAAAACTGAAGACCCTAAAGCAACAAAAGATTGGTATAAAAGTAATTTAGGTTTTAATACAGACGATTGGGGTTGTACATTTTGGTGGAAAGACAATGAAGGTAAAAAAGCTTCAACACAATGGAGCCCGTTTAGTAATGATACTAACTACTTTGAACCCTCTAAAAAAGATTTTATGTTTAACTATCGAGTTGAAAATTTAGTAGAGTTATTAGAAGAGTTGAAAGAAAAAGGAGTTACTGTGATTGATAAAATAGAAGAGTACGATTATGGAAAGTTTGGGTGGATTGTAGATTTAGACGGAAATAAAATTGAGTTATGGGAGCCAAAAGACGAAGCTTTTTTATAAATTTAGCACCGTCTAATAAATAAAAAATAAAAAAATGAATGTAATTGATGAAAACGGGAATACTGTTCCTAATCAAGAAAGTAAACGTGTGTTAGCAGGTATTTTAGCAATTTTAATAGGTTCGATAGGAATACATAAGTTTATTTTAGGTTATACTAAAGAAGGAATCATACAAATTGTAGCTACTTTTATAACTTGTGGATTAGCAGGAATTATTCCTTTTATTGAAGGAATCATCTATTTAACAAAATCTGACGAAGAGTTTATAGAAACTTATCAAGTAAACCAAAAGGGTTGGTTCTAAACATTCTTTTTTAATATTTATACTATGTCTAACGATAAAAACACAAAGGATAACTTAAATAAAGCTAAGGAAGTTATGGATAACATAACAGAAAAAGCTAGTGAGTTGGCTGGAGAAACAGGTGAACACTTGGTAGATATAGTAGAAGATGTAAAAGAAAAAGTTGAAGAAATTATTTCCGATGAATCAATTCAAAAAGCTAAGGAAAAAGCAAACGAATTAACTAATGAAGCCGAAGAAGTGTTAGAGAATATCACTGAAAAAGCTTCAGAAGTGGCAGGAGAGGCGAGTGAACATATTGCCGATTTTGCAGAAGATGCTAACGAAGAATTTCAAGAAACTAAAACCAAAACTAAAATTTTTTTTCAAAGACTCTTTGGAAAATAAGGATAAAAGAAAAGCGCCAATAGGCGCTTTTTTTATGATGCAATATTATTTGCTTTATTTGTTCTAACTATAGCTTGTTCATTTTTCCAGTCAATCCACTTTTGACCTTTAATACGACGCATAAAATTATCTACCGTACGCATAATAAATACATTATAGACAGCTTTTCCTAAGTTTTTAGGATTACGAGCAATAGCACGCAAACTCATTGAAAAACCAGGAGTTACATAACGCATATAATGCCAATATCCTTCGGGCATATACAATACATTACCGTGTTCAAGCTCTGCAATATGACCTTTTGCATTTTTTAGCGCAGGCCATTTTTCAAAATCAGGATCGTTAAAATCAATGTCTTCACGAGTAATTAACGAATGAGGGATTTTATATAAGAATTTATTTTGCTTTTGGTCAAATAAAATACATCTCTTTTTCCCTTCAAAATGAAAGTGAAAAATATTAGCTAAATCAATATCATAATGCATAAATGTATAAGAATCGCGACCTCCAAAGAATAGCATTGGTAATCCTTTCATTAAACGCAAACCAAAATCAGGAAAAGTAAAATCTTTTTGTAACTGAGGAACTTCTTTTAAAATATTCCATAAGAAAATCCTGAACTTAGTAGGCTCACGTTTTAGTAAATCTACATATTCACTCATTTTCATGGTTGCATGAGGCTCATTAAAACCATCCTTATAATCTACAGGCCTATCATCATATAACGGAACTGTTTTATCGCCTGCTACTTCTTTCATATATTCCAGAGACCACTTGTTATAAGCCGGCCAATCTTCAATAAAACGCTCAATAACTACAGGTTTTTGAGGTTTGAAGTATTTTTTAATAAAGTCTTCTTTAGTAATGGTTTCTACTCTGTCTATTTGTTGCAACTGTAATCCCATACATTCAATTTTTTCGAGAAGCAAAGTTAAGAAAATGTTATGATGTTTTTTTGAGTTAACAATGTTAAAAATTAAGCCAAACCATGAGTGGATTTTAAAAATTAACTCTGAAACTAATATTTGGTGTAAAGGGTAATGAGTAAGTATTTATCTCCTTAGCATTATCAGTGTTGTTTTCATCAACAACATAATAGGTGTTTATAATATTTTTTCTGTTGCTAATATTAGTGAAACCAACTCTTATAGTTGATCTTAAATTTTTTGTAAGATTAAAGTTATAGCTTCCAGAAACATTAATTCTGAAGAAATTAGGGTGTCTTTCTTTGTTTGGAGTATCATAGTTTACAATAATTCTATTACCATCTTGAATGGTCTCATTGTCTTTAACAGGTTTTGTATATGGTGTGCCTGAACGTAAAATAGCACCTAAAGAGAGCTTAACATTGTTGGTAATGTTATAGTTAATAGCACTACTAAAAGAGTGTGTAATATCTAAACTACTAGGAAAAGTATCAGGTGTAAAAGTTTTAAATGTATAATTATTTTCAGCAAAGGTATAACTTAACCAACTGCTAAGTTTTTTAGTTTTTTTATTAATTAAAAATTCAACACCTTTTACCTTGTAGTCTCCTATAGAATTTAGTGTTTGGACATTGTTATAAAAACCTTGATTGGCAACAGTAATACCATTAACAAACTTATAAAAACCAGTAAGTTCTATTTGTAGGTTGTTTTTTGAATACTCTGCTCCAAAAGATACTTGCTTACTTTTAATAATAGGCGTTTTATCATTGTCGGCCAAAACCCACCTTCTTTTTTCTATACCTAAAAAGTTATCTTGAAAATCTATCTTCTGTGCAGTTGTTTGGTTTTTAAACTCTCCTTCTAATTTTAAAAATAGACTATTATAAAGTTGTTGTCTTAAGTTAATCCTTGGTTCTATGATAAGTTTATTAAAATCGTGAAAATAATTAGCACGAAAACCTACTCTAGCATAAGTGTTATTTTTACGATAAACTACTTCAGAAAAAAGAGCAGATTTAAGTAAAACGTCTTTTACAGATTTAGAAAATGTAGGAGCATTAACAGTTGTTTTGTTGGCAACACCTATTTCATTAAAAACAGCACCGTTTGTAAGTTGAAAAACATCTGAAAAATGATGATTAGCAATAAACCTAATTTCAGATTCTAAAACATTGTTGAATTGAGTTTGAAATTGATCAGTCTCTCTATTAAAGTCTGATGAATTTATTTTATAATCAGAAATAAAAGTAGAGAGTTCTGTAGAAAATTTGGGCGACCAATTGGCATTCCAACTAATATTAGCTCCAAGATTCTCTTGTTTTAAATTACTGTTTTCTTCTACTGTTGAACCATTGTTTGTATATTCTTCTGTGTATTCTAAGTTGTTTTTTATACTTATTAAATTAGCTCTTAATGAATGATTTTTATTGATGTCATATAATACTTTAAAAGAGTAATCATAGAAATAGAAATCAGTAGAGGCTTCATTTTCTTTATTGGAAGCTATAGAGTTTTCTTGAAAGCTTCTACTAAAATATTTGTCATAGGTTGGGGTGTCAAAAAAATCGGTATAAGATCTTCTAGCTGAGGCATGAATTTCGAGCTTTTTAGTTATAGGAGCCTGTAAAAAAGCGTCTGCACTTAGCAAATTAAAACCAGCTCCTCCAGAGAATGTGTTAGTAATTTTGTTGTTGGTTTGCATGTTGACGGTACTGGAAACACCATCGCTAAACTTTGTACTAGTGCCATTTTTGATAACTGTAGCTTTTTCTGTTAAATATGGGTTATATGCAGAAATTAAACCAAAAAAATGACTCGTATGGTACATCTTAATTCCATCCCAAAGAATTAAGTTTTGATCGTTTGTTCCACCTCGCACATTAATGTTTGATACGCTTTCATTCACACTTTCTACACCAGGAAGTACTTTAATTGTTTTTAAAATGTCAGGCTCTATTAAACCTGGAAGAATTCCAAATTTTTTAGTTTTTAAAACGGTACTTCCATCAATGTTTTTTTGAAGACCAGTAGTTAAAAAGTTAGGAATAATTACTTCTGATAACTCTTCTGACAAACTTTCTAGATGTATTTCTTTACACAAGTTTTGAGAGAATAAATCTTTGGCAGGTAGTATAATAGGTTTGTATCCAACGTAAGAAATAGAAATATTTGCATTTGCAGGAACTGAGTTGATATTAAATTCACCGTTATTATTAGATGTAGCTCCATTACTAGTATTATTAACTAAGATAGTAGCTAAAACTAATGGTTCAAGTGTGTTACTGTCTACTATCGTTCCACAAACAGGAATTTTCTTTTCCAAGTATGATACAGTAATAAACCGATTATCTAAAATTTTAAAATTAAAGATGGTAACAGACTCTAAGTAGTTTATAGTTTCAGATAATGATAAGCTATCATCAGGCTTGGTAATGTATACATTTTCTAAATCCTTATCGGAATAAGTAAAAGTTACCTGATGCTTTTTTTCAATTTCAATTAAGACATCTTTCAGTAAAGTTTTGGTAATAATGTCCTGTGCTTTGATAGCAAAGGAAAATAGGAAGAGAAATAAAAAAGTAGTTTTTTTATTGACCATTCTTGTAAATAGTAATTCTTTTTTCTTCTATTTTATATGATAACTGTAAAGGAATTGTAATTGCTTGCAAAGCTACATTTATGTCTTTATGGGTAAAACCACCAGTATAAAGTTGTTCTAAATTAACATCCTTAGTTTTTATAACATAACCATATTGGTTTTGTAAATCGTCTAGCACAAATTGTAAAGGAGTACTTTTAAAATTAGACTCATCTTGTAACCAAGATTTATTATTAATATTAAAAGTATTTAAAGTGTCAATTTTACCATTTATAACCTTAAATCTTTTTCCCTTAGCTAATTTAATTAGTGAGTTGTTGTAGTTCACACTAACTAAACCTTCGTAGGTTTTTACTTCAAAATAATTCTTTCTTTCTTTAACGTTAAATTGGGTTCCCAAAACAGTAACTTTTCCAACAGAAGTATTTACGGTAAAAGATTTTCCTTTTTTGACTTTAAAAAAAGCTTCTCCTTTAAGTTGTATGTCTCTACTGTTTTTCCAATCCTTTTTGTTGAAAGATACATTAGAATTTGCATTTAAAATCACTTCAGATTCGTCTGGTAAGTTAAAGGTTTTTGTTTCTGCATATTGCGTACTAAAGTTTACTGAATTATTGAAAAGTAAGAAATAAGAAGAAACTAGTAAAACAATAACTGCGGCAGCATATTTATAAAAGTTCTTGTAGTTTAATGGAACGACCTTGCTTTTTTTAGTAGTAGCTTTTTTCAATTCAAACTCTTTAAAAGCCTTTTCAATATCCACTTTAGGAGTTTCTATGTGAGAAGAGTAATGCGCTATTTTTTCAAGATTTTTAAAGTTTTTATCTTGCTTTAATAGAGACAGTTCTTCATCGGAGATTTCTCCATTTAACCATTTTAATATGTATTGTTCATCTTTCATTTTGTGCTTAACTAACTTTTAGACAATAAAGAAGTAAATTTCCCTACCCTTACAATAATTCTATTTTTGATCTCAATTTTTTTAATGCTGAAGACATCCTTTTTTCAACGGCTTTTTGCGAGATATTTAGTAACTCAGCAATTTCTCGATATTTTTTACCGTCTATTCTATTCATTAAAAATACCTCTCGTTCAGCCTCTGTTAAATTTTCGATAGCATTTTTTAATTTGTTTTTAAATTCTTCTTCTTCTAATAAATATTCTGGACTTTGATTATTTATATCCAAATAAGGAGAGTTTTTAGCATAGTTTAAAACAACTTTTTCATGCTTTAATTTGTTTAAAAAAAGGTTGTTTACACTGGTAAATAAGTACGATTTTGCTTTTTCATATGATATTTCTGAACATTTTTCCCACATTTTTAAAAAAGCTTCTTGTATTAAATCTAGGGCAGTATCTTTATCATTAGATTTATAAGATGAGAAGTTGGTAACGAATTGAATATTAGTTTTATAAAACTCGTTAAAGTCTTCCTCATTACACAGTGATTTTTTAGTCATATGAATGCTTTTATAGAGTTAAAATAGAAAAAAAATCGAAAACAAAGGTAGGGTAAAACGATTTATAGTTTTCTAAAGGACAGAAAGAGCTCAAAAAACAAATGTTTAAAAAATTAAAATTTATTAAGATGAAAACGATAAAATTAATAACCATACTTGCATTAGCTACTTTGACAATTTTTACTTCATGTCAATCAGAAGAAAATGAACAAGTAGGTACAAATCCAAATGCAAATACCCCAACTTCTGAAACGGCAAAGAAGTATAAAAGAACAGGTATGAACGATGGATCAGAAGATGATTTTTTAGATGGAAATTCATGTGCTGAGTTATTGTTTCCAGTGACAGCAATTGTAAATGGTAAAGAAGTAACTATTATAAATGAACTAGACTATAGTTTAGTTCTTGAAATAATGGATGAGTTTAATGATGATGATGATACAGTAGTTTTTAATTTCCCAATAACAGTAAAGTTAAATAACTATACAGAAGTAACTATTACTTCACAAACAGAATTGGAAGAATTAAATAGAAAATGTGATGAAGCATCAGATGAAATGGAAGACGCTATCTCTTGTGCAAAAATAGAATTTCCAATATCAATGCTAACCTATGATATTAACTTAGAGCAAACGGGTACTGTTGTAATTGAATCAGAGAAGCAGTTGTACAACTTTGTGGATAATTTAGATTCAAATGAGTTATTCTCTGTGAAGTATCCAATAATTGTAACTCTAAGCAATGGTAGTTTTGTGGAAATTAATAGTGATTCTGAATTTGAAGATGCTGTTGAAGAGTGTACTTCTTATGAAGAGGAGGAGGAAGCAGCAGAAGAAGCAGCTGACGAATTAGAAACCATTATAAGTAAAGCTAAATTTAAGGTAGAAAGCTTTATTGAGGCAGGAGTGGAAAAAGCTGAAGAATATGCTGCATATACTATAGAGTTTACTAATGATGGAAAATTAATAGCAAGAAATATTGTAAGCACAACTTTAGAAAACATTGAAGGAGAATATGATGTAGAGTCAGATACAAGAGTCCTTTTAGAAGTTCAGTTTGGAACCGGAACAGCTGTAAGCGCTTTAAATAATGAATGGGTTGTAACTACTTATACAAGTACTTTACTAACATTACAAAGTAAAATAGATACTTCAGTAACATTAACATTTAAAAAGATATAAAGAATTAAATATTTTTTAAGTTAGTTGATTTTGGAACTTTATGGCTACTCTAGTAGTAGCCTAAAGTTTTAAAAACCAATGACACTAAAATTACGTAAGTAAGGTAAAGGAATAATAATGAGAAAAGAGTTTTTTATAGTTTTATTGTTCAGTGTTTTGTTTTGGGCATGCTCAACAGAAAGTGAATCAATAATTAATGATAGTGCTGAGGCTGTAAAAGAGAACAGAAAGCCTACAGGAGCATCAGCAAATGATTTATTATCAAATAACATCTATAAAAAAATGATTGTTGAGCTAGCTTATATTGAAGGTTTTGAGCCTACAGAAGAAGCAAAGAATAATTTTAAAAGCTTTATTGAAGAAAGAACTTTTAAATCAAACGGAGTAGAGTTATATACGAAACTAATACCTGATACTGGAAAAGAAGTATATACAATTAACGATATTGTAGCTATTGAAAATCAGTATAGAACTTATTATAATACACAAAATACCATAGCGGTTTGGGCATTGTTTGTAAATGGTAAATCTTCAAAAGATTCCGATTCTTCTTTTGTTTTAGGTACCGCATATTATAACACGTCATTTGTGATTTTTGAAGAAACTATTAGAGAACTAAGTAATGGTACATTTGAACCAGAAAGAAGTTTATTAGAATCTAGTGTAATTCATCATGAATTCGGACATATTTTAGGACTTACAAATTTAGGAACTCCTTTGCAGACAGACCATGAAGATGCAGATCATCCAAAACATTGTAACGAAGAAAGTTGTTTAATGTATTGGGCAGCAGAGACTAGTCAAGGTATTGGGAACTTATTCTCATCAAATCAAATTCCAACACTAGATAGCCAATGTATAGCAGATTTACAGGCTAATGGTGGAAGGTAGGTTGTAAAATTAAATCGATAAGAAATGAAAAAAATTCAGTTAGTAATATTATTTATAACAATGATTAGTGCATCTATAGTTGCACAAGATAGTAGTAAAAAGTCCAAAGCTGGTATTAAAGGAGGATATAACTTGTCTGCAGTGAGTTTTAATGGAGACTCTGAAACAGAACAGCTACATGGTTTCCATATAGGTTTTTATGGAGAGTCATTTATAGGAAATAATGTTTCACTTCAATTGGAATTACTGTATTCACAACAAGGATATAAAATTATAGATGGAAGTGGTACTTATAAGCAAGAGTTAGATTATATAAATCTTCCTTTAATGGTAAAACTATACCCTTCTGAAAACTTTTTTTTAGAGACAGGACCTCAAATAGGACTTTCAATAGCACATAAAGAAACTTTTGATAGTGGCTTTATTCTGTATGATACCTCAAAAGAGTTTGATCCTAGAAATTTTGATTGGGGATTGAATTTTGGTGGAGGTTTTAAAACAAATAGTGGAGTAAGTTTAGGAGTAAGGTACCATCTAGGTTTAAATGATATTTATGATGAAGATAAACCCAAAAATAGAGTCTGGCAGTTTTATATAGGGTTTGACTTCTAATAAAAAAGCGGTGTTTTATACATCGCTTTTTTTTGATATTAAGCTCTTTAATAACAAGGCATTCTTTTTAACAGTAGTTAAATAAATAAGCATAAAACATTATTTCTAAATTTGTGAAAATGAAAGTAAGAAGAAATGATAGAGTTGTCAGAAACATTTTGGAACAATAAGTACTTAAATAACAAAACAGGATGGGATTTAGGAAAAATATCTAGTCCATTAAAAGAGTATTTTGATCAATTAGAAGATAAAAATCTTCGAATTTTAATACCTGGTGGAGGGAACTCATACGAAGCGGAGTATTTATTTAATAAAGGATTTAAGAATGTTTTTGTAGTTGATATTGCCAAAGAACCTTTAAAAAGAATTCAAAACAGAGTTCCTAGCTTCCCGAAGGAAAATTTAATTCACGCTGATTTTTTTAAATTAGAAAATGTTTTTGAATTAATTATAGAACAAACTTTTTTCTGCGCTATCAATCCTGAATTTCGACTAGAGTATGCACAAAAAACACATGAATTACTTGCTGAAAAAGGAAAATTAGTTGGATTGTTATTTGATGCTAAATTAAATGAAGATCACCCTCCTTTTGGAGGTAGTAAACAAGAATATGAGGATTACTTCATACCCTATTTTACAGGGAGTATAGAGCCTTGTTATAACTCATCAAAAGGTAGAAAAGGTATGGAGTTGTTTGTGAAAATGATAAAAAAATAACCGTCAAATTAATTTGACGGTTATTTTTTATTTAAGATTAGGCTCTTATTTCTTTAGCCTCTTGCTTTTTTTGTTCGTTACGCTCAATTTTATGATCTGGTCTTGTCCATTTTGGTTTTTCACCTAACGATTGGTATTGAGAGTTTTCTGCTTCAACAGACTCTCTTTGTTCATGCTTAAAGAAAGGCTTCTGCGTATTTAAACCTAAATCTTCAAACATTTTCATGTCTTCGTTAATATCAGGATTTGGAGTAGTCAACAATTTATCTCCCGCAAAAATTGAGTTAGCTCCTGCAAAGAAACACATTGCTTGACCTTCTCTACTCATTTGCGTTCTACCTGCTGATAAACGTACTTGTGAGTCTGGTAATACAATACGAGCAGTAGCTACCATACGAACCATTTCAAAAATGTTTACTGGAGGTTGCTCTTCTAACGGAGTTCCTTCAACAGCAACTAATGCATTGATAGGTACAGATTCAGGGTGTGGAGAGAAGCGAGTTAAGGTTTCTAACATTCCAGCTCTGTCTTCTAATGACTCTCCCATACCGATAATCCCTCCAGAACAAACAGTTACATTTGTTTTACGTACATTTTCAATAGTGTCTACTCTATCTTTAAAAGCACGTGTAGAAATTACATCGTCGTAATAATCTTCTGAAGTATCAATATTATGGTTATAAGCATACAAACCAGCTTCTGCTAAACGTTTTGCTTGGTTTTCGGTAACCATACCTAAGGTACAGCACACTTCCATATCTAGTTTATTAATAGAACGTACCATTTCTAACACTTGGTCAAATTCTGGTCCGTCTTTTACATTTCTCCATGCTGCTCCCATACAAACTCTTGATGAACCACCTTCTTTTGCACGTAAAGCTTGTGCCTTAACTTGGTTTACAGTCATCAAATCATTTCCTTCAACATTGGTGTGATAACGTGCTGCCTGCGGACAATATCCACAGTCTTCAGAACATCCACCAGTTTTTATAGAAATTAATGTACTTACTTGTACTGTGTTTGGGTCGTGGTATTTTCTATGCATAGTTGAAGCTTCGTACAAAAGCTCCATTAAAGGCTTATTGTATACTTCTAGAATTTCCTCTTTCGTCCAATCGTGTCTAATTTCAGTCATAAATTCGAGTTGTTTGTGGTGGTAAAAATAAAAAATTCCGCTTCGAAAGCGGAATTTTATGAGTCTTATTTTTCTTCGGAAGGAGAATCGCCTTCTTCAATCATTTTTGAGCCATCATTAGGAAGCTCTTTGCCCTTTAAATAATCGGGCAGTTGCATACCTGCCATATTAAACATTTCCTGTAATGGCGGTACCGCATTATACATCCCAGAAATAAAGTTTGAAGTTGAGGTTTTTCCATCTTTTCCTCCACCGTTTTCCCATACAGTAACTTTATCAATCTTAATATTTTTAATAGCTTCAGATTGTAGTTTTACTAATTCTGGTAATTTATCAGCAATTAATAATAAAGCAGCGTTTTGAGAGTCGTTACCAGCAGCTTGAACTATTTGGTCTAAACCAGCTGCTTGTTTGGTTAATACTTCATATAAACCTTGAGCTTCTGCCTGTGCTTTGAATAAAATAGCATCTGCCTCTCCTTTAGCTTTTCTACGAATTCTTTCTGCTTCCGCTTCTGCGTCAATTTCTACTTTTCGTTTATCAATTTCAGCAGGGACAATTACATCTGCCATTTGAGAAGAACGTTCTCTTTCAGCTCTGGCAATTTCAGCTTCTTTCTCAGCAGCATATGATTCTTCTAAAGCTTTTGCTGATTGTACTTTTTCAGAAGCAATAGCTACTCTTTCAGCCTCTGCTTCTCTTTGACGACGTAATGAGTCAGAGTTTGCAACAGCAATTTTTGCAGTGTTTTCTCCGTCTACAGCTTGTGCATTAGCGGCAGCTACTTGAGTTCTCTCATCTTGTACAGCATTTGCTTCACCAATAGAACCATCTCTATTTTTCTCAGCCACAGATTTACGAGCGGCGTTGATTGCATGAGCAGCAGCTTCTTTACCTAATGCTTCGATATATCCTGATTCGTCAACAATATCAGTAATGTTTACGTTAATTAATTTTAAACCAACCTTTTTTAATTCTGATTCTACACTTTGTGATATGTTAGTTAAAAATTTATCTCTATCAGAGTTAATTTCTTCAATATCCATTGAAGCAACCACTAAACGTAGTTGACCAAAAATAATTTCTTTAGCTAGTTCCTGAACATCATTCATAGCTAAACCTAGTAAACGCTCAGCAGCATTTTGCATTACTCCAGGTTCTGTAGAAACCCCAATAGTAAAGCGAGAAGGAACATTTACACGAATATTTTGTTTAGAAAGCGCATTTACCAAATTTACTTCAATAGAAATAGGAGTTAAGTCTAAAAACTCATAATCTTGAATTACAGGAAAGATAAATGCAGCCCCACCATGAATACATTTAGCAGATTGTCCGCCACCAACTTTACCATATACAACTAAGATTCTGTCAGAAGGACACCTTTTATAGCGTTTTATTAAAGTTATTAGTAAGATAAAAATAAATAGAATGGCAATAACAAGTCCAATAGGGCCTGCAAACCCAAAGCCATCAATTTGTAATAATGTAAATTTTAACATAGTCAATTTTTATTTTTGAGATTCAACGATTAATATTCCATTTGAGGTTACTTCGGTTACTTTAACAATCATTCCTTGTGTTAAGTCAGAGTCATTATCTGTCAAGGCCTCTAGTTCTCGAAGCGAGTTTTGTACTTTAATATGTACTTTACCCATTTTAGAGCGGTTAGCTCCTATGGTTAAATACACTTCACCAATTTGATTCAGTGCGTTTTTCATTTTTAAGGTACCACTATCTGTTAACTTACTAATGTAGTAAAATAAGGTAGCCATAATAGTCATCATTACTAAACCACAGATAATAGAAATAAAAAGGGTAGTTGTATTTGAATATCCAGCATCCATACTAGCAATACCGCTCCACCCAAAGATGGTGAAAAATGCAACCATATTTTTAAAGGTGAAAAATTGAAAACCAGCACCAGTGTCGGCATCTATTTCAGTATCAATATTACCAATGTCATCAGTGTCAGCTCCTATAAAACTTCCAATAAGAACAAACACAAAAATTAATGTAAAGACACCTGCTATTCCCCAATAAACTTGTTGAAAAGAGGTTAATTCAGAAAACCATTCCATCATAAAGCAATTATTTAAATGAGTGACTAAAAGTATATAAATTGCCTGAAAACGACAATTTTTATTTTGTAATTAAAACAGAAACTGCATTCCCTCCAAAACCAACAGCATTTACTAATATTTTATTGAGTTTTTTAGGAGTTTGTTGAGGTTCAGCAAAAGGAACTTCAACTACTTGTTGGTGCTGTAACATTAGTACGGCTAATTCTAAACTTAACAAGCCAGAAGCACCAAACGTATGACCGAGTTTCCATTTATTGGTAGTTAAAAACGGAGTTTTGTTACAAAATACTTTTTGAATCGCATTAATTTCTGACTGATCTCCTTTAATTGTTCCAGGTGCATGCATTACAATGGCGTCAATCTCATCTGGAGAAATGGTGCCCAATGCCATTTTCATAGATTTTTGAAAACATTCAGCATCGGTGGTAACAGAAGTGTTGTGTTTTAAAACTTCTGTAGCATATCCAACTCCTTCAATAAAAGCTAAAGCATTTTCTTTAGTTCCTTTTTCTAAACAAAAAACTGAAGCAGCTTCACCTAAAACCATTGTGTTTTTGGTTTTATTTAGGTCAAAAGCTTTACAAGGATATTCATCGTTTTCTTTAGAATATACTTTTAATGCTTGCATTTGAGCAATAGTAAAATCAGTTAGAGAAGCTTCACTAGCACCAATCATAAATTTTTCTGACATTCCAGATTGTAACCAAGCCACTCCATTAAGTAATGAATGCAACCCTGTGGAACAAGTTATAGAATGTGAAATTTCTGGTCCGTTACTCTGTAAATCATGTGCAATCCAAGAAGAAATATTTCCTAAAGTAGTGGTTGGAGAGCTTAAAGTAGATGATTTACCTGTTGCCAAAAACTCCTTATGGTATTTCTCAAATAAAGAAGTTGCTCCTCGAGAAGAACCTATATTAATTCCGAAGTTATCAGAAGCTTTCCAATTGGTCTGCTCCATTGCTTTTCTAGCAACAAACAACGTGTATAAAACAGATGGGTCTAAGTTTTTATATTTATTATCTGAATTTTTAACATCTTCAATAGCGTGTTTATCCTGATCAGTTAATTGTGCAACCCAAGTTTTAAAGTCATCAAACTCTTTTAAGGTTAAAAAGTGATGGTTGTTTAGATAGTTCTCCCATATTTTTTCAGGATCACTTCCTAAGGCTGAAACAGATGCAAATGATGTTATTGAGATAAGTTCTTTCAACACTATAAAATTTCAGCAAAAATAAAGGTAAAATCAAGTATTCTAAAGAAAATAAAAATATTTATCTTGGGATAAAATTATTGAAGTTATGAGTGAGCAACATCAAAAAAGTTGGTTTGGAAGAAACTGGTTGTGGTTTATACCATTAACAGGATGTTTAGGGTTTATTTTATTAATTGTTTTAGGTGTGGGAGCAGCATTTTTCGGAGTGTCGAAAATAATGACAAGTTCTACTCCTGTTGAATATGCTATTGAGCAGGCATCTAAAAACGAGTTGGTTATTGAAAACTTAGGAGAGCCAATCGAAAAATATGGAATTCCCTCTGGAAATATTTCTCTTACCAATGATGATGGGAATGTAGATTTTTCTATTCCGATAAGAGGAAATAAAGGAGAAGGAACTCTTGTAGTTAGAGGAATTAAGGTAGATGGGAAATGGATTTATGAAGATTTATATGTTCATATTAAAGAAACTAAAGAAGAGATCAATTTATTAGAAAAGGAAAAAGTTCTAGAGACTATCTAGAACTTTTTCAATTGTTGCATAAATTTTATCAAGCTGTTCCTTTGTAATTACATAAGGAGGTTGAATATAAATAGTGTTACCTAACGGACGCAAGAAGACTCCTTCATCCATAAAAGATTTTAAAAGTTGGTCACGAAGCGATCCATAACGACCAGAATTGGTGTTTAAATCGATAGCTAAAATAACCCCTTTACATCTTGTAGAGTTTACTTTTGGGTGATTTTTAATCTTTTCAGAGAAAGACGTATTAGAGCTTTCAATAAATTGGATGTTGTCCTGAATCTCTTTGGTTTGTAATAACTCAATACTTGCCAATGCAGCACTACAAGCTATTGGATTTGCAGAATAGGTATGGCAATGGAAAAAACCTTTAGAAATATCGTTGTCTAAAAATGCAGTATAAATTTCTTCAGTACATGAAGTAATTGACATAGGAACCAATCCAGCGGTCAACGCTTTACTTAAGCATATAATATCTGGTTTGGTAACAATTTCATCAGAAGCAAAATGATTACCAGTTTTTCCGAAACCAGTCATTACTTCATCAGCAATAGTTAAAATGTTATTTTCTTTACAAATTGCTAAGATGCTATTTAAATCCTCAGCTTTGTGAATTTTCATTCCAGCAGCTCCTTGAACTAAAGGTTCATAAATGAATCCAGCAACTTGGTTTTCTGAAATAATTTGTTTTAGTTGTTCGGCTATGAGGTTATTATTTTCTCCGTTTGGGACAGGAATACGTTGAATATCCATTAAAAAATCTTCAAATGGACCGTTATACACTGATAATCCAGAAACAGACATAGCACCAAAAGTATCACCATGAAAACCATCTTCAAAAGCAATAAATGTTGTACGTTTTTCACCTTTATTAAAATAGTATTGTAGCGCCATTTTAATACCAGCTTCAACTGCGGTAGAACCATTATCGTTAAAGAAAATTCTATTTTGATTTTTAGGAAGAATTTTAATCAATTCTTCCGATAATTTTACGGCAGGTTCATGGGTGAAATCGCTAAACATTATTTGATCTAATGTTTGCATTTGTTGGTAAACTTGATTTGTAATGAAATCATTACAATGTCCAAACATACAGGTATACCAAGACGAAATAGCATCAATATATTCGTTACCGTGTTCGTCGGTTAGTATGCATCCTTTTGCTTTTACAATTCCTAAACTATTTGGATGTGTTTGATGTTGTTTTAGCGGATGCCACAAATGTTTTTTATCGCGTTCTTGTAAGTTCATATGTTTTGTTCTTTTGAAAAAGAGCTGTCAAATGTACAATAGAAATACATAAAACCACTCCGAAATAGGCAATAAACAATAGCCACATAACTGAGGTTGAAAAGAATTCGGAAAAAAATGCAGGAAAAACTAAAAAGGCTTCTGAAGAAAGTAAGAAAAAGGTATAAACAATCCAGATACTTGGATGGATTTTTGTCTTTAATTCTATCCAAATAAAAGACAGGTACATTCCTAAAAACAGTAAATGTAACCAAGCTATGAGCATAAATCTGTTCGTTATAACTAAGTTCGAAAAGTAAGGAATACTACCAAAGCAGTTCATGATTCCGATAAAAAGTAGAATCCCCAAAAACAATTGGTATGTGAGTTTTTGCTTTGAAAATGATTTTTTTAGTTTCAGGAAAAATAGCATCAGGATTATAGAACCAATACCTCCTGTAATTTGAATAGTAAGAAGATTAAAACTATACTTTAATGAGTGTGCATATAATAGCACAAGAGCACTAATAATTAAGATGGTTTGTTTTTTTGATAGCTCAATAGCTGTTCTGTGAAAAAGAATGGCAAGCATCCAAAGAAAAAAGGAACCGAAATACTGAAAGTGTAAGTAGAAAAAAATAGCTTGTTGATACCAAGGAGAAGCTTGCATTTTCATTGCCATTAATGGTCCTAGTGCATACGGACCAATGGAAGAAATAAAATGAAAGATAATTCCTACTTTTATTAATGTTAGGTCTGATTTTTCACCAACTAATCGTTTCCATAGTCTAATAACTAGCCAATAACTAATCCACAAGTGTAAGGTAGAGAATGTAATAGTAACCAATGCATACCCTTGCATAATAAACCCTACCAACAAAACAGCTACACAAACTTGTAATGCAAGATATAATCGATAAGAAGTTTTATCAATTCCATTCGTAAACCTTGTAAAAAGCAGTACTATTAAAGCGTTAAAAACAAAACCCAATAACATAATGTGTGAATGGGAGTGCAATACAAACTTAAAAGGAAAGTTAGCAATATTTCCTGTAAAGGCATAACGCAAAACTAGCCCTATAATCCCTCCTAAAAAACCAAAAATTAAAGGGAAAGACCAAAGATGTTTTGCGGTAACAGGTTTCATTTATAAATTGCTTTTAAATAATTCAGCATATTCTTTAATCACATTCTTATCGAAATAAGGTTCTTCTTCAATACGTCCAATTACAGACACACCTGTCATTTTTTTGATAATGTTTTCCGTTGTTTTATGTTCGTTTCCTGAAAAAATTAATGAGACTTCAAACCCTTTTTCTTTTAATAAGCTAACTGTTAATAAGGTATGATTAATACTTCCCAAATAATGACGAGAAACTACAATAACTTTATAATCAGGTTTAATAACGTCTAACAAGGTGTTTTTATCGTTTAAAGGAACCAGTAATCCACCAGCCCCTTCAATAACTAAATGATTTTTAGTAGAAGGCTCTTTAATGCTGTCAATTTCAATGGTAACTCCGTCAATTTCTGCGGATGCATGCGGACTCATTGGTGTTTGTAGTGCATACGAGTTTGGGTGAAAAACAGTTGTTGAGTTAGAAATTAGTTTTTCTACCTTATGAGTATCAGAATATTCTAAGTCACCTGACTGAATAGGTTTCCAATAATCTGCTTGTAAAGCTTCTGTTACAATAGCAGAAGCAATGGTTTTACCTACTTCTGTTGAGATTCCGGTGATAAAGTATTTTTTCATTTAAAAATTGTTTTACAATCGTTGCAGATGAATTTTTTACTTTCAAAAAAAGGAAAGAGCATAAAAAAGATGTTTTTACGTTGTAAATCGGCAACTAATATTTTTGTTGAATCACATTTTGGACAATGAATATTATTTCCTTCTTCATCCTTTACGTAATCCCTTATTTCGTTATAGACAGTAGCAGCTTTTTCTAGATCATTATTGTGTACCAATAGCTTCACTCCACCAATGGCTTGACTAATTAAAGGGTCAGAATCAATTGTTTTTTCATCCATTAACATGGTTTTGATATCTTCAGAGTCTAATTTAGCCTTCACAACTTGTGCTTCAGTAGAGTATTCAAACACAGCTAAAATGGTGTAATTATCTTGCATTATACTTTTTTAAACAAAAGTAGCAAGGTTCTTTAAAACATTCGTAATTTCTTCTTTAGAATTATATGCATGTAAACAAAAACGTAAACGTTCTTGGTTTATAGGAACGGTAGGGGATAAAATAGGTTTTACTTCAAAACCATGTTGTTGTAATTGTAAAGCAATACTTTTTACATGTTCATTTCCTGAGATTATGCAACAATGAATAGCAGAGTTACTTTTAATGAAGTTTAATTTAAGCCTATTAGACTCTGATATGAAATGTTGAATATTTTGTAGAAGTTGTGCTTTAGAATTGCTGATAGCTAATTCTTCGTATGCAATTTTTATGGTAGCTAGAGCATGAGGAGATAATCCTGTAGTGTAAATAAAACTGCGTGAAAAATTAACGAGGTATTGTTGTAATTGCCCGCTTCCTAAAATAGCAGCTCCATGGCATCCTAACCCTTTTCCGAAGGTAATAATTCGGGCGAAAATGTCATTTTCTAAATGTAATTTTTGAACTAATCCAAAATCAAATACACCTAAAGCATGGGCTTCATCTATAACAAAATGTACATTTGTATGTTTTTTGATTATTTGTGACATTGCTATTAAGTCGGGAGAATCTCCATCCATAGAAAAAACAGATTCGGTAATCACATAAACTTCTGAATCGTTATTCTGAGTAAACCGAAGTATTTTTTCTTCTAAATCTTTTGTGTCATTATGTTTGAACTTAAAAGATTTTGCATTGGATAATTGAATCCCATCTCTTATGGATGCATGAATGAGTTCATCATATAAAATAACATCACCACGTTGAGGCACCGAAGCAAAAAAACCAATATTAGCATCATAACCAGAATTAAAAATCAAAGAAGTTTCTGAATTATGAAGTTTAGCTAATTGTTTTTCAACTATTGTATATAGTTTGTGATTTCCAGAAAGTAACCGAGATCCTGTAGCTCCGTTAATCTTACTATTATTATCGACTAAGAACTTATGTGTCTTATCAAATAAAACTTCAGATTTTGCAAACCCTAAATAATCATTAGAAGAAAAATCAATAAGTGAATTTTCTTTACCAAGTCTTCTTAAAGAGTTTTGTGCCTCCCGTTGCGTAATTTTTTGATATAGTTTCTTAGGAAATTCCATAATGTAAAAATAAAGAAGCACTTTTAATATTGAGGTTCTTTAGCTAGAAATCTTAACATAAGAGTAAAAGTGTTAATTTAACAAAGTCTCACTTTTAATTATTCTTATTTTTAAAAGAAAATAATATAAATGGTCTGTTTTTTTAACAAAGTCTCACTTAAATAAGATTAAATTTATCAGCTTTAATGTCTTAAAGTTTTTTTATTTGTTTTTTAACAGATCTTATAATTTATGATAGCGTCAGAAAAGTTAGTAACTTACATGTATGTTTTGTTAGCAGTATATGCTGCTGTGATTTTATATTTCGTAGTGCGTGGTGCACGAAAGAATACAAATATAAAAGATTACGCTGTTGGAAATATAGGATTTCCTGCTTGGGTGGTGGGCTTATCATTAGCTGCATCTATGACAAGTGCTGCAACTTTTATTATCAATCCAGGGTTTATTTCACTTTATGGTATTTCGGGGGTAATTTCTTTTGCCGTGGTTTTACCAATTGCTGCGTTTATTTCTTTAGTTGTTTTTACAAAAGGGTTTGCTAAATATGGTAGTGCTGTAAAGGCTACTACAATGGCACAGTGGATAGGTAAGCGTTATGAAAGTAAAAACTATGCTTTTTTCTTTGGAATCATAGCGTTGTTATTAATCACGTTTATCGTTTTAATTAATGTAGGACTCACACAGGTTATTTCTAAAGCATTAAATGTAGATCCTTTTTATGTGTTGATGGGAATCGTTGCATTTGTTTTTGGATATATGATGTTTGGTGGAGCAAATTCGATGGTATATACCAATACTATTCAAGCTATCATAATGTTTGTAGTTGCATTGATTTTATTGGGGTCTGGCTTTGAGTTTTTTAAAGGAGGATTTGGTGGTTTTATGGATAAATTATCAAGTATTGATCCTAATTTAACGAAGCCTACAAATCCGTCAAGTTTTTTATTTAGAGATTATTTTGAAATTATTGTCACTCAGGTAATTATTGGGGTTGCTATTGTTTGTCAACCACATATTATAACCAAGTCACTGCTACTAAAAGATGCTAAAAAAATAAATAACTACTTGTTTAGTGGAATCGTTTTCATGATTGTGTTCTTTTTGGTAGTTATTGTAGGATTATATGCGCGAATTAGTTTTCCAGATTTAACAGTTGATGGAAGGGCACTAAAAATGGATGAAATCATACCAACGTATGTGGTAGCTAAGTTTTCTGTTGGAGTAGGTCTAATTATAGTTGTGGGGCTTATTTCAGCAGGACTTTCTACGTTAGAAAGTTTAATACAGTCGTTGTCAATCACAATTACTTCGGATATATTGGAGCCTATTTTTAAAGACAAGATTGGTGAAAATACAATTGCAGTGAATAAAATAGTGATTGTCATTTTAGCAATCGTAAGCTTTTTGTTGAGTTGGGAGCAAATTAAAAATCCAGATGTAAGTGTGGCAATCTTTGCGCAAAATGGAGTATACGCTTATTTTGCAGCTGCATTTGTGCCAGTTTTGTTTGGAACTTTCTTGAAAAATGTGTCTGTAAGGTCAGTTTTCATAGCAAGTATTACTGCTATCATAGTACATTTTGGTATTTATTATGGTAGACTTACACCTTACATGCAAGAGCCTGTGAATAATCCGGGAGTTTCTGCTGCTTTTGGTATAGTTGCATCACTTGTGGTGGGGTATATATTTTATAAATTAGACGCTAAAAAAACAAATGAGCACGTTAAACTGGATAGCTAAGTGGGCAGATTATACGCCTAACAAAGTAGCGCTTACTTCTTATGATACTCATGAAAACTATACGTATAGTGATTTAGATATGTATGCGGATAGATTAGTAGCTAAGTTTACTAAAAGGGGTATAGAAGAAGGAGATAGAGTTGCTGTTTTAGCAGAACACGGTTTAGAGTATATCGTTCTTTTTGTTGCTTGTCAAAGAATGGGGGCTATTTTAGTGCCTCTGAATTATCGCTTTTCAGCAAATGAATTACAAAAGTTAGTAGATGATTGTACACCAAAACTACTTGTTTACAGTAAGAGCTTTATAGAGAAGTTTGAGAGTTTAGAGTTGGTGAATACTTCTATACTGTTAATGAATGATGTAAAATATTTCTATAAAAATAAAGAGGTTGAAGTTGTAAGAAAAGACTATACTATTAAGGAAGAAAATCCATTATTTATATTTTACACCTCAGGTACTACAGGAGCCCCAAAAGGAGTGTTATACACTAATAAAATGTTGTTTTGGAATAGTTTGAACACTTCTATGCAGTTGGGTATCACATTTAGAGATTCAACACTAAATACTTTACCGCCTTATCATACATCAGGATGGAATGTTTTTGTTACTCCGTTATTGCACAAAGGAGCACATATAGGGATGCTAGAAAAGTTTGATGCGGAAAAGGTTTTGTGTTTGCTAGAGTTAAATGAAACAACATTGTTTATGGCACTTCCAACAATGTTGTTAATGATGCAAAAAACGCCTGTTTTTAAAAAGATTGGTCTTCAAGAGTTGCGTTATATTATTTCTGGTGGAGAAAAGGTACCACCTGAAATGGTGTCATATTGGAAGAAAGAAAAAAACATATACATACGTCCAGGGTATGGTTTAACAGAAGCAGGCCCTAGTATAACATCACTTCACCATAAAATGGCAGCGTTAAAACCTAACTCAATAGGCAAACCTAATTTTTATTTAGAAACCAAAATAGTAAATAAAGAAGGAGAGGAAGTAAAGTTCAATGAAGTAGGTGAATTGTGTATAAGAGGTAATATTGTAACTCCCGGGTATTGGAATAACTCTGTAAAAACCAATAATACTATTAAGAAAGGATGGCTGTTTACAGGTGATTTTGTGTATATGGACGAAGATGGTTATCTGTATATGAAAGGGAGAAAAAATGATATGTATATATCTGGAGGAGAAAACATTTATCCGCAAGAAATAGAAGCGCACTTAGAAACACTAGCAGGAATTAAAAAAGCTGTAGTGTTAAGTATGAAAGATGAAAAATGGGGAGAAATAGGGGTGGCTTTCATAACACTTGAAAATAAAGAAATTACAGTTGAAGATATAAGAGTAGAATTAAAGGGAACATTGGTGTCATATAAACATCCAAAATATATATTCTTTTTAGATGAAATACCTTTAACAAGTGTAGGTAAAGTGTCGAGAAAAGATTTGTTGCGCTATTTTAATTCGATTAAAACATAAAAGATGAAACAGATAAGTTTGGTGTTGATTTTTACATTGATAAACGCCATTGCATTAGCACAAAGCACAAAAAAAACAATGAAAGAAATGCTTTCAGACTATGAATTTAAAACTAGATGTGTAAAAATTGATGGTATAGAAATTACATATCTTAAAGAAGGAAAAGGAGCCAAGACTTTACTTTTTTTACATGGTTTAAGTAGTAATGCAGATGCTTGGTCTAAAAATATAGAAGCTCTAAAAGAGAATTATACCTGTGTTGCTGTCGATTTGCCTGGTCATGGTAAATCTTCAAAACCAGAAGTAGCCTATACACCTACTTTTTTTGCTGATATTGTATCTAAATTTATCAAAAAGAAAAGATTAAAAAATGTAGTTTTAGTCGGACATTCTATGGGTGGGCAGGCGAGTATGAAACTTGCATTGAAAAATCCAGATGTGGTGCAAAAATTAGTATTGATAGCCCCAGCAGGATTGGAGAAATTTACGAAAGATCAAGGAAATATTCTTAAAAGTGTATACACAGCAGAAGTAGTAAAGAACACAACAAACGAGCAAATTGCAAAAAATTATGCGCTTAACTTTTTTGAACAACCAACAGAGGTTTCAAAAATGATTGAAGATCGTATTAGAATTAAACAAGCATCCGATTTTGATGCACACTGTAATGCTATTGTAAAAAGTGTATTTGGAATGTTAGATGATCCTGTACATGACGATTTGGAGAAAATTTCTATAAAAACTTTGGTTGTTTTTGGAGATAAAGACATGTTAATCCCGAATAGATATTTACACCCAACATTAACGATTCAAGATGTAGGAGATGTTGCGAAAGATAAAATTAAAAATGCTACTGTAAAGTATGTAGAAAACTCTGGGCATTTTGCGCAATTTGAAAAGTTTAAAAAAGTTAACTTGCTCATACAAGAATTTGTAGAAAGTGATTAATGAAAACGAAACTTAAAAAATTCACAGAGTTTAGTAAAACTATTTTGCCAAATGAAGCAAAATATCTTCAAACAGTGTATCAGTTTAAAGGAGAAGAAAAATGTGTAATAAGTGATCTTATTATAGAAAATGCATTGTCAAAAAATGGTTTTACAGATTTTGATACTTCTATAGATAAACGAAAGTATTCATATGTAAAAAACTGGACTCAAAAAAAACTTAGAAGTATAGATGTTGATGTTACTATAGATTGGTTAATATCGTTAAAAAAGAAGATTTTAACCGATGCTATCACTTCACAAGAGGAAAAAGAATTTCTTCAGTATATAATTACTTACAAATCCATCGAGCATAATTTTCAGAGCCTTTATAATCTTGCTAAAGAATACAAATCGTATTTGTTGGTGCGAATGCGTTATAAAGATCACAAAATTGTAGCTAACTTCATTAAGGAGTATGAGGCTAATTATATAGCGGCAAAAGAAATACACGAAAAATTGTATGAAGCAACTACAGAAATTACCAATCAGTATACTTTAAATAATAATGAAACAAAACATTTAGAAGATTGGTTGCTGCAAGTGTTTAAAGATGAATCTATCGATGGTAAAAATCGCTATCAAGCATTTGTGTTGTTGGCGTTTATGTATACAAATTATAATGAGAATGATAAGTTGAAATTACTTTTCAATCAGATAGACGTCTATTTCAGTCAAGGGAAAATGTATTCAAGGCGTCTGCTTTCTAACTATTATGCTAGTCGAGTTTTGTTGCATTCAAAACAAAATGAGTTCGAAGAAGCAGAATTCTATGGGTATCTTTCTATTAGACAGAATAATAATGACACCTTAATGTATCTGAATAATTTGGTAGCTATTTTATTGCGAAATAACAAACCTGAAGAAGCATATTATTTACTTGAAAAGTATGAAGGGCTCTATAAAGAAATTCATAATTATCATCAAAAAATAGGGTATTGTTCTTATAAAGTTCGGGTGCTTTCAGAACTCCATAAACATAAAATAGCCGAAGCAACAGCAAAAACCTTTTTAAGAAAGTATAAAAAAGAAGTATTGAAACATCGCTGGCATCATTTCTTCACATCATATATTAATGTATTAGTCACAGAAGAAAAATATGATGAAGTGTTAAAGTTGGCTTCAAAATTTAATTTGATTGAAAAAGAAAAAGAACGTCAGAAGAAAAGCAATTATGTTCCTAATATTTCATGGAGTATTTCGCTTTCAAGATACATGGAAGGAAAGATTAATTCAAGCCGTTTACTAGAAGAAATAAAGCAGCCTTTAACAAATATTCAACCCACCATAAATCAAAAGCAGTTAATGTTTAAGGTGATAAATAAACTGTCAGATAATCTCCCAGAAGCTTTTTTAAAATTAAAGTCTCATATAGAGTAGTTTACTTTTATATCTAATTTTTTTGTGATTTTTTATGCTTAAAAAAATAAAAGTAATTAAAAGTCACACTTTATAGTTTTTGTTTTTCAAATAGTTTATTTTCTATTTCCCAATAGATTGCAAGAGAAACAAACTTAATAACAATCTAAAATTATGAAAAAACTATTTTTCTTTTTAGTCTTAATTAGCTCTTTACCAGTGAATGCTCAGAGTACAGGAAGTGTTGAAGGGATAATTACAGATACAAATGGAGTGCCTTTACCAGGTGCTACAGTGTATATTAAAAGTATAGATAAGGGGACTGATACCGATTTTGATGGGAAATTTGCAATTGAAAATATTGAAGAAGGATCTTATAATGTGCTTGTCTCATTTGTGGGTTTTGAAAGTGTAACCAAAACAGTAGCTATTCAAAAAGGAAAGAAAACACAACTAAATATTTCTTTAAAAGAAGCAAGTAGTGTTTTAGATGAAGTTATACTAACAGCAAATAAAAAACCACAAAAAATTACAGAAGTACCAGCAACTGTTAATGTAATTAGTGCTAAAGATATTCAGGATTTTCCAAGTTTTAACATAGGTGAATTGGCAGCAAGACAAAAAGGAGTTGATTTTGTGCGTAGCGGAGTGTTAGGAACAGGTATTAATATTAGAGGGTTTAACTCAGCGTTCAACTCAAAGAATTTACAAATGACCGACGATAGAGTTTCTATGTTAATTGCAACAGGATTACCTTATGGTTCGTTTTCAACAGTTACTAAAGATGATGTTGAGCGTGTAGAGATTTTATTGGGACCAAACGGAACATTGTATGGGCCGAATGCTCATAATGGTTTGGTAAGTACAATAACTAAAAACCCGAGAACTTCAGAAGGAACTACAATTGCAATTGGAGCAGGGAGTCAAAATGTAGTTACAGGGAGGTTGCGTCATGCGCAGGTGTTAAGTGATAAGTTTGCATACAAGATTCATTTAGAAAGTACACAAGGAACAGAATTTGAGTATGTAGATAGCGTATATGTTGGAACAAAAGCATATGGAGAGAAAAACTTAGATCGTGATTTTAATGCCTTAAAATATGGAGCTTCGTTATACTACAAGCCTACTAGTAGTTCAGAAATTACAGCATATTATGGGCATAGTAATAACACCAATTTAGCGGTTACAAATGCTGGTCGTAACCAAATTAAAGATTGGACTTTAGATATTGCTCAATTAAAATATGTGTCTAAAAACTTTTTCGCAAATGCATATTATACATGGAGTAAAACAGATGAAACTTATGCAATTAATCAGCGTACACAAAACTATGTGTCGTTTGTTGAAAATGGTTTTTCAGAAGAAGAAGCTTGGAGTCGTGCATTATATGAACAGTGGATTCCCGCTTATGGTATAGCGGTTCCAAGAGGAGCGCTTTTTAAAGATGCATCTGAAAGATTCAATGCAGAGGCGCAGTATAACAATAATTGGGGGGAGTTTTATGTAACAGCAGGGGCGCAATACCAGTTAGATATGGCAGATTCTAAAGGTACTTATTTGTTAGATCAAGATGGTTCGATTGATATCGCTCAAAAAGGAGTGTATGGCCAGTTTGAATATAAATTAGAATCGGGCTGGAACTTTTTAGCGGGTATAAGAGCAGATAATCATGATTTATATGGTACTAACTTCTTGCCAAAAGCAGCAGTTACTAAAACAATTGGTGAAGGAACATTTAGATTAACGTATGGTAGAGGTATGGCAGTACCATCAATATTAAACTTACAAGGAAACTTATTTGGAGGATTAGTGTTAGGAAACGGAGAAGGATTTACGTTAACCGATGGAACTAAAATCGATAAGTTAGATGTAGAAACCATCAACTCTTTTGAGTTTGGTTATAAAGGCAAGCTTACTGATAAGTTTTATATTGATGCAAGTGCATATTATAATATGTCGGAAAACTTCATAAGTCCTTTGCGTAATATAGTCGATGCAGCTAATGGTAATTATGTAACTCATATGGGAGATAAACCTATTGATGAGGTTTCGGCAGGAGCCAGTGCATCACCACTTTTGTTAACGTATAGCAATTTTGGAAATGTAGACACTTACGGATTCGACCTTGGGTTGAACTACTATTTTACGGATGCGATTAGAACATCGTTAAACTATTCGTATTTCGGACGTAGTTTAGATAAAAATGATATGAACAATGATGGTAATTTAGATGGAGTTGTTTTAGAAAGTGAGTTGCCTATCAATACACCTGAAAATAAATTGAGTCTAGGATTACATTATGGAGGAAAGAAATTTTACGGAGCCCTTTTCGGACGTTGGGTGCAAGACTATGACTTCTTTTCAGGAATCAATGTTGCCGCTAAAACACAAGACTTAGATGGAGATGGAGTAAATGAAATCGTTGAAAATACACGTATAGGAAGAACATGGAATTATGGTCCTTTAGGAGGGTTTACTGTAGATGCTAACCTAGGATATAATTTAAACGATAATGTGTCAGTAGGTGTAAATGTAACGAACCTTTTCGATGCTAGCATAAGAGAGTTTGTAGCTTCTCCGGAAGTAAGGAGATTGGTTTCATTCGAGCTTAAATATAACTTTAACGCATTTAAGAAAAAATAAAAACCAAATCTATTAAGCTTATAAAGTATGCCAAAAGTAAAAGTAAACAATATAGAGCTTGATTATGAAGAATATGGAAAAGGAGACGTTCTTCTGTTTCTTCATGGATTAGGTTCTACCAAAGCAGATTGGGATGCGCAAATTCCTTTCTTTTCAAAAAAATATCGTGTTGTGGTAGTAGATCTTCGGGGGCATGGAAAAACTTCCATTCCCTCTAAAGACTATGGAGTTGAATTTATGACTGAAGATGTTAAACAATTGCTAGATGTTTTAAAAATAGAAAAAGTTACGGTCATAGGATTTTCTATGGGAGGAGCAGTAGCTTTTCAATTAACCTCTAACTATCCAGAAATCATACATAATTTGGTTATTGTAAATAGTGGTCCAGATTTTAATAAAATGGGAAAAATAGGTGAAGATCTGTTGAGTTCAAGAACTGAGTTTTTAAAGACAAAAGGGTTAACACCTTTAGCAAAAGAAATTGCTTATAATATGTTTCCTGAAGATACTCAGATTGAAATGAGAAGTGAATTTGAAGATAGATGTAAAAAAAATAATTATGATGCGTATTATAATTCATTTGTCACATTGATGGATTGGGGCTTAGGAGATGAGCTGGAAGAAATTAAAACAAGAACGCTAGTGGTAGCTTCTGATATGGATTATACACCAGTATCTTTTAAGGAAGAATATGTAAAAAGAATGCAGAATGCAACATTATCAGTAATTGAAAACTCAAGGCATGGAGTAGTTATAGATCAGCCAGAAGCATTTAATAAAACACTTGAAAAATTTTTGAATCATGAATAAGGTAGCGTTGATAACAGGAAGCACTAGTGGTATCGGTTTGGGTATTGCAGAAGGTTTTGCTAAGGTGGGCTATAGTATTATGTTTCATGGTTTAGAAGCTGATGGTGATAAAATAGCTAAGGAAGTTGGGAGGAAGTATAATGTAGAGGTCTCTTTTTCAAATGCGAATTTACTTGTTGCTGATGAGGTTGAAGAATTAATTGAGCGAACAATAAAAGTGTTTGGAGCATTGCATGTGCTTATTAACAATGCAGGAATACAGTACGTTGCTCCAATTGAAGACTTTCCGAATAATAGGTATGAAAATATCATTGCTATTAATATGAATGCAGCTTTCTATGCTTCCAAAAAAGCATGGAATTTTATGAAAGCTCAGGAATTTGGTAGAATCATCAATGTTTCGTCAGTTCATGGTTTAAGAGCGTCAGAATTTAAAACAGCGTATGTGGCTTCAAAACATGGTGTAATAGGTATGACTAAGGTCTTGGCATTAGAAGGAGCGCCTTATAACATAACATGTAATGCAATCTGCCCAGGGTATGTAAAAACACCTTTAGTAGAAGGTCAAATAAAAGACCAAGCTAAAGCACATAATATGTCTGTAGAAGAAGTTGTAGAAAAAGTAATGCTAAAAAAACAGGTGGTAAAACAGTTTGTTCCGTTAGAAACAATTACTGATATGGCTTTGCTATTAGCAAAAGAAACGTCATCAACAATTACAGGAACTTCATTTGCTTTAGATGGAGGTTGGAGTGCGCAATAAAGTTAAATAATAATCTTTGTTTTTTAAATTTTTGAATATATAAGAACACAGTAGTCAAGTTTGTCTTTTTCGGTAAGTAAGGCTACTGCGTGAAGTTTAAGTTAAGTTAAAATAAAAAGCCAATCTATTGTAGATTGGCTTTTACTTTTTGCTCCCCCTCTTGGGCTCGAACCAAGGACCCTCTGATTAACAGTCAGATGCTCTAACCAACTGAGCTAAGGAGGAATGTTCATATAGAACAATATATATGTGTTGTAGAAATTATCGGCTTCTACGTTGCCTTTTGCTCCCCCTCTTGGGCTCGAACCAAGGACCCTCTGATTAACAGTCAGATGCTCTAACCAACTGAGCTAAGGAGGAATTTAAAACATGCTTGTCTTAAAATGCGAGTGCAAATTTAAGGGCTTTTTTTATATCTGCAAATTATTTTTAATAAAAAGTACAAGTAAAATCTTTTATTTCTGAAATTCAGCAATTTATTTTTTAAAAAATGTGCTTTTAACTGAAATTTAACAAAAAGCTAATACTCGTTAAAGAGTTTAAAATTAGACTAAAAAGGAATGGTATTTTTCGTAAAAGTTGTACTTTTGTCACCATTATTCTTATAGATAGAAAAGTATAACAAAATATATGGACAAGTTTTCGTTCTTAAACGCAGCACATGCAGGTTTTATAGGTGATTTGTATGAACAATATCAAAAAAATCCTGATGCGATAGAACCAAGTTGGAGAAGTTTTTTTCAAGGATATGATTTGGCTAACGAGAATTACTCATTAACAGATGAAGAAGTTTCGGTAGAAGTCCCTGAAGAAGTACGTAAAGAGTTTTTAGTAATCGATTTAATCAATGGTTACCGTACCCGTGGTCATTTGTTTACCAAAACAAACCCAGTACGAAATAGAAGAACATACACTCCAACGTTAGACATTGAGAACTTTGGACTAAATCAATCAGATTTATCCACTGTTTTTAGTGCGGGAGAGATTTTAGGTATAGGACCTAAAAGTTTAGCAGAAATCATAAACTATTTAAAATCTGTTTTCTGTGAAAGCATCGGAGTAGAGTACATGTATGTACGAAATCCTGAAGAGTTAAAATGGTGGAATGAGCGTTTGAATAAAAACGCAAACCATCCTAGTTATGATGTAGAGTCTAAGAAGTATATTCTTACGAAGCTTAACCAAGCGTCAACTTTCGAAAGCTTTTTACAAACGAAGTATGTAGGGCAAAAACGATTCTCTGTAGAAGGAGGTGAAACGTTAATCCCAGGAGTAAGTGTAGCGTTGAGAGACGCGGCTGAAGAATATGGAGTAGAAGAGTGTGTGTTAGGAATGGCACACCGTGGGCGCTTAAATACTTTAGTAAACATTTTCAAAAAGCCAATTCGCGATTTATTTAGTGAGTTTGAAGGGAAAGATTTTGAAGATCAAGAAATTGATGGAGATGTTAAGTATCACTTAGGTTTAACTTTAAGCAAAGCGTATCAAGGTGGACAAAAGATGAAGATGAATTTAGTTCCAAATCCATCTCACCTAGAAACAGTTGATGCAGTTGCAGAAGGAATTGTTAGAGCTAAAATAGAGAAAGACTACAAAGGAAACGAAAATAAAGTACTTCCAATTTTAGTACATGGTGATGCCGCAGTGGCAGCACAAGGAATTGTATATGAAGTTGTGCAAATGGCACAATTAAATGGATACAAAACAGGAGGTACTATCCACATTGTGGTAAATAACCAAGTAGGGTTTACAACCAATTACTTAGACGCACGTTCAAGTACATATTGTACTGATGTGGCAAAAGTAACGTTATCTCCAGTACTACATGTAAATGCTGATGATGCTGAAGCAGTGTGCCATGCAATGGAAATGGCAGTTGAATATCGTATGAAGTTCAATAAAGACATTTTTATTGATTTATTAGGATATCGTAAGTACGGTCATAATGAAGGAGATGAGCCTCGTTTTACACAGCCAAAACTATATAAAGCAATTTCTAAGCACAAAAATGCAAGAGAAATTTATGCTAATAAATTAATTGAAGAAGGAAGCATAACAGCGGACTACTTACAGAAAATAACAGATGAATTTAAGGCGCACTTAGAAGCTGAATTTACAGAATCTAAAAAGAAAAAAACGTCTAAAATTCAAGAGTTCATGCCTGATGTATGGGATGGGTTTGTACGTAAGCAATTACAAGATATGTTACAACCTGTAGATACAACATACTCAGTAGATGATTTAAAAGATATCGCAAGAGTTATTTCAAAAACACCAGAAGGACACAAGTTTGTTCGTAAAGCAGAACGTATCTTAAAAGGTCGTGAAAAAATGGTTTTTGAAGATAACTTGTTAGATTGGGGGACGGCTGAGAACTTAGCATATGGTACATTATTAGAAGAAGGATATGATGTGCGTATTTCAGGAGAAGATGTTGAAAGAGGAACGTTCTCTCACCGTCATGCAATTATGCGTGATGAAGAAACCTTAGATCGTGTAAACTTATTAAACACGAATCCAAAGAATAAAGGAGAGATGACTATTTACAACTCTCACTTATCAGAATACGGAGTGTTAGGTTTTGATTATGGATATGCGATGGCTGCTCCAAACACGTTAACAATTTGGGAAGCTCAGTTTGGTGATTTTGCCAACGGAGCACAAATTATGTTCGACCAGTATATTTCTTCAGCAGAAGATAAATGGAAATTACAAAATGGATTGGTAATGTTATTACCTCATGGGTATGAAGGTCAAGGACCAGAACACTCATCAGGAAGAATAGAGCGTTTCTTACAATCATCATCTACTGACAACTGGACAATAGCTAACTGTTCTACGCCAGCAAATATGTACCACATATTACGTCGTCAGATGAAACGTAACTTTAGAAAGCCGTTAATTGTTTTCACGCCAAAAAGTTTATTACGTTTACCAAAAGCAGTAAATCCTATTGAAGATTTAGCAAACGGAACTTTCCAAGAAGTAATTGACGATACTATTGATACGTCAAAAGCTAAGAAAATGGTGTTCTGTACAGGTAAATTCTACTATGATTTATTAGCAGAGCGTGAAAAATTAGGAAGAGAAGACGTAGCTTTAGTTCGTATAGAGCAATTGTTCCCATTACATAATGATAAAATTAAAGAAGTAATGGACAAGTATCCAAATGTAGAACGTTATGTTTGGGCACAAGAAGAACCTAAAAATATGGGAGCTTGGAGTTATATGTTAGAACGTTTTGAATTGGCTAGGTTAGAATGTGCTTCAGAAGAGTATCGTTCGGCACCGGCTGCAGGTTCAAGTGCACGTTTTAAAAGACGTCATCAAGCTATTATAGATAAGGTTTTTGATTAAAAAATAAAAGCGTTAGGGATTGAAGCAAGCTACCGTGTAGCGCGAAAAGCCCGACCCGAGAGGGAAACGCCCAAATAAAAGAAATAAAATAATTCAGATATATAAAATTTAGAACTGATGGTTTTAGAAATGAAAGTTCCTTCTCCGGGGGAATCAATTACAGAAGTAGAAATCGCAACTTGGTTAGTTGAAGATGGTGATTACGTTGAGAAAGATCAACCAATTGCCGAAGTAGATTCTGACAAAGCAACGTTAGAATTACCTGCGGAAGAAAGCGGAATAATCACTTTAAAAGCTGAAGAAGGTGATGCAGTAGCAGTAGGAGCAGTAGTTTGTCATATTGATATGGATGCTGCAAAACCTGATGGAGCTGGAGCGCCAAAAACTGAGGCACCAAAAGCTGAAGAGAAAAAAGAGGCACCAAAAGCTGAACCTGCAAAAGAAACATATGCAACTGGTACAGCATCTCCAGCAGCTAAGAAAGTATTAGCTGAAAAAGGAATGAGTGCATCTGATGTTAAAGGAACTGGTAAAGACGGTCGTGTAACAAAAGAAGATGCTGTAAAAGCAGTGCCTTCAATGGGAACTCCAGGAATGGGATCTCGTGGTACAGAGCGTAAGAAATTATCTATGTTACGTCGTAAAGTGGCACAACGTTTAGTTTCTGTAAAGAACGAAACAGCGATGTTAACTACATTTAATGAAGTGAACATGCAGCCAATTTTTGACTTACGTAACGAGTATAAAGAAGAGTTTAAAGCAAAACACGGTGTAGGTTTAGGGTTTATGTCATTCTTTACTTTAGCAGTGGTAAGAGCTTTAAAAATGTATCCAGATGTAAACTCTATGATTGATGGAGATTACAAAGTAAGCCACGATTTCCAAGATATTTCTATTGCAGTATCAGGTCCTAAAGGGCTAATGGTGCCAGTAATTAGAAATGCTGAAAACTTAACATTTAGAGGTGTTGAGAGTGAAGTAAAGCGTTTAGCATTACGTGCTCGTGACGGACAAATTACAGTTGATGAAATGACGGGTGGTACCTTTACTATCACTAACGGTGGTGTATTTGGTTCTATGTTATCTACACCAATTATCAACCCTCCACAAAGTGGAATTTTAGGAATGCATAACATCGTTAATCGTCCAATGGCGGTAAATGGTGAGGTAGTTATTCAGCCAATTATGTATGTAGCGTTATCGTACGATCACAGAATTATTGATGGTCGTGAGTCTGTTGGGTTCTTAGTAGCTGTAAAAGAAGCATTAGAAAATCCAGTAGAATTATTAATGGATAACAATCCTAAGAAAGCCTTAGAAATGTAGTCGATATTGTTATAAATTTAGACAATTAGATTTTTTGATATTGAAATCCTACATGAAAGTGTGGGATTTTGCTTGTTTTATATTTTTTATTAAATTTCGAACAAAGTAATTAAAAAAATAGTTACTTAATTATATTACGCTATAAAAATGAAAAATTATGAAAAAAATTAAAACAGTAAAAACCTTGATAGTTTGCTTTATAGCATTGGTGTTTATCTCTTGTAGTGAAAGGGATTTGATTAGTGATTTTGGTACGGTTCAAGAAAATGAAGCAAGAAATGATTATAGAGGAGAGAAGGTCATAGTTCAAACACCAGATTGGTATAATATTAAGTATATCTATTTTCACAATAAGTGGGGGTTAAAAGCAACGGTAATGGTAAAGGATGATAATGTGATAGAGGTATCTAGTGAAGCAATAAATAGACCAGATTATAGCCATAAGAGTTATAGCTGGAGTAAAGTATATGATGGAGCAAGTGGAGAATATATTTATAGAATTGTATTGAAGTATTCAGTTACTACTCCTTCTCTTGACTGGGGAAGTGGAAATAGTGATTATTGGTGGAATGCTTTTGATGAAGATGCAGATGAGGAAGTTGACTATTTTAATGGTCAAAGTAATACATCAGTAAATGCTTCTACAACAGAGTTAGTATATTGGATAAAAAGAAGTGATAATAATAGCTTTGAATATAGAGCAGATTGTTTAAATGGACATTGTCCTGAATAAAGTTTAATAATGTTTGCGTAATATAATTTAAAAAGTTATTAGTAAGTTAAACTCCCCATACAACATGTTGTATGGGGAGTTTGTTTATTTTTTTAGTAACTTTAATAACTATAAAATCAGGTTATTATGAAAGTTACTGAAGAAGGATTTACCGTTTACCATAACTTTCCTATAAATGAGTTATCTAACAAAGTTTATAAGGCAATAACTAACCCGGATGATTTGGTACATTGGTGGCCGTTAAAATGTAGTGGTGTGCCCAAGTTGGGAGCAGAGTATAATTTTTTCTTTGGAGAACCATACAATTGGTATGGAGAAGTAATTAAGTGCGAAAAAAACACATCTTTTTATATAAAAATGACGAAGTCGGATGAAGATTGGAATCCAACCACTTTTGGTTTTGATTTGTTTGAAAAGGATGAAGGAGTCACATGGGTACATTTTTTTCATAAAGGTTGGACTGAACAAAGTAATCACTTTAAGCATTCTTCTTATTGTTGGGCGTTGCTATTAAATGGACTTAAAAATTACGTAGAAAAAGGAATCATTATACCGTTTGAAGAAAGAAATTAAAAATATAAGATTATGAAATTAGGGGCTTTTTCAATTAGTTTAGCTGTAAAGGATATTGATAAATCAAAAGATTTTTATGAAATGCTTGGATTTACTGTTTTTGCAGGGCAAATAGAAAAAAATTACTTGATTATGAAAAATGGTAATTCATTGATTGGATTGTTTCAAGGTATGTTTGAAAATAATATTCTTACGTTTAACCCAGGTTGGGATGAAAACGCCAATAAATTAGACGATTTTGATGATGTAAGAGCTATTCAAAAGCATTTGAAAGAGAACCATATTAAGTTAAAAAAAGAAGTAGATAAAGATACTGAAGGGCCAGCAAGTATTGTTTTCTTTGATCCTGACGGTAATACAATTTTAATAGATCAACATGTATAAAAAAGTAACAGAAACAGTAATTGTTTCCGCTACTTTAATATATAAAGAGGAATGTTAATTATTTACTATTTAAGTTCCAATCGTATTCTAAATAGACAACTTCAGCATTATCATTAGCTTTAATACTTGAATATTTATTGATATAATCGACTAAGGTGTTGCGAGAAGTAAAATCTTCTTGGTACCATTGAAATATTTTTGATACTTCAACTTTGGTTAGGGTTATGTTGTTTTTCGTAGTATCATTTATAAAAGCTTTTATTAAATTTTGTAATTCCTTTTCTATATTTTCCTTTGTGAAAGCAAAGTTTGCAAATCTAGGTCCAGATTTAGAAGCTGCATTTAAAGCAACATGAACTCTAGGGTCGTCATACCATCTTCTAAGTATCTTATGTTCAATGTAGTCAAGTGAGTACAATTTTTTACCAACTGATGCAAATGGAATTTTCCATGCATTTCTCCCTTTACGTTTTATATCGGTAATTTTCTTTAGAGGATAACTGTCTAAAATTAATTTAATAGTATATGCATTGTAGGCGTTTATCCAAAAAGCTTTAGCTTCATTTGTAGACCATTTGTTACTTGGTATGGTATTTTCTAAATGCTTAATATAAATATCTAACAAAGCACGATTTTTTCTTAATCCTTTATAGTCTACATCTCCTTCAGGGCTAACGTAGGTTTTTAAAAGTGCATCATATACATCGGTTTGTGCTTTTGATTGAATACTTACGAAAAGTAGTAAACAGGTAAAAGTGAGGGTAATTGTTTTTCGCATTTTTTAAATTTTAAGTAAATAAATTAGTTTACGGTACTTTTGACGTAGCTAATTTTAATTCATTACATAAAATTTTATATAAGTAAAAAACCACCTTTAAAAGGTGGTTTTTAAATTGAAAAAAGTAGCTTTTATTTTTTACCTATCACTGAACTTAAGGCAATAACAATAATTCCAACAGCGATGGTAATATAAGAGTTGGTATTATCTTGAGCTTCTATTAGATCTACATCGCCAATAGAAATTTGAGTTTCTGGTTTAAAAAGAGTGTATACTCCGTACGCTAAAATTACTATTCCGGAAATTAAAGCAACTGTTTTAAGTGAGTTATTCATGATAGAACTGTTTCTTATAAAGATAAGAAAAACAATTTATAAAGCTAAATGAATAATTTTAGTAAGCTTTTTATATAATTAAAAATGTCTTTTTATCACAAATAAGGAACATTTCATACCATATATCTTTTAATAATTTATGAAGGAATATAGGAGAGATATTTTTGATATGAATTAATAAAAAATATCAAAAATGAATATGTATTCTTACACAAAAAGACCGTTCTTATTTTTAAGTTTTATACTCTTTTTCTTTACGAGTTGTATTGAAGAAGATTTACCTTCTAATATAAAACAGCAAAAATTTACTATAAAATCAAACTCAACAAATTTTAAATACGCTGTTAAAATAGGAAGCCTTAAAGAAGTTGATACTGCCAAAGATTATCATGTAATTTATTTACTAGATGGTGACGATTATTACAATGAATGTATGCAAATACTAAGCTCAGAAAACAAAGAGAATATCATTATAGTAAGTATTGGTTATGTTGGCGATAACGAAAGAGGAACAGATTATTCTTACCCGTACGATAGAGATTTTGATGGAGATTCTGGAGGGGCAAAGAGATTTATTGACTTTTTAAATTCTGAGTTAATACCTATGATTGAGGAAGATTACCAAATAATGAGTTTGACTAAAACAATTTACGGACATTCACTAGGAGGCTATTTTGCTTTATATATAATGATGCAAGAGGGACAAAAAAATCCTTTTGATAATGCAATAGCTGTAAGTCCTAATTTAATGTGGTATAACTCTTTTATATTCGATTTAGAAGTAGAGGTAAAGGAATTGAATTTATTAGCAGGAAAAAGTATTTATATGTCTATGGGAGACATAGAAGGAGTTGGTATGAATGCGTCTTTTGATGCTTTGGCGAATCAACTTGAGCTGAGTAACTATAATGATTTTAATTTTAGTTATGAAAGATTTGAAAACACTTCACATAGAAATAGCCCAATACAAGGTTTTAAAAAAGGATTACAAATTATTGAATAAGAAAAAAATGAAGAATATCTTATATATACTATTATTGAGTTGTTTTATAATGAACGCTCAAGAATCTAATACTACTAGAAAGTGGAAATTGGAATTAGGTTACACAACTGATATAATCAATACTAGTTTTGGAGAACATTATGGTTTAGTTTTTAAAGCAAAAAGGAAGCTATTAGAAAGTAAAAAAATAACTTTAATGGCTGGGGCTGCATATCAAAACAGTTTTATAAATGAAAACGAAAACATGTTCACAGATCATGTTGATGGTTATACAAGGGATTTATCAGTTGTTGGTTTATTCGATTTTAGTTTTTATCCATTTAACAAAAGGAGATTTTATATGTCGGTTCAAACTTTTTTAGGGTATACGAATTTAAAATCTAAAGGGAGTTTATATGTAGATCATTTAAACGTTTATGAAAAATATAAGCACTCATATTCTTATTTTAATTATGGAATGATAAATTCTTTAGGTTATACTTTTAATAGGGTAACAGTAACTTTTGATATTTGGAGTTCGTTAAAAGGAATTACTGATAGTGGAAGATTCAGACCAGGAGACTTTGATTCAAGGTTGTTTTTTGGAATGGGAGTAGGATACACATTATAAAAAAATCTATTTATAATACTTGTCAAACTCCTCTTTAAATAATTTAAACTTACTTCTTGATACAGGAACCTCATGTGAAACATCGGGAAATGAAATTTTATAGTTTCTTGCGTTTCCAGAGGTTCTTCTTATGTTTTTAATATTGATTATATAAGAACGATGTGTACTTAAAACAAAGGAATAATCTGATAAACTATTGAGCAGTTTTTGAATTGATATTCTATAGGGTTTTATATCGACTGAATTAAGATTTTTGGTGTAAACGTCTACATAATTCCCTTCAGATTTAGCAAATAAAAAAGTAGTAAGGTCAAGTATTAATGTTTCGTTTACATTATTTGTTTTTATCGATAAAACAACTTCTTTGTCTTTCTGTTTTAATTCCTTTTCTAACTCTTTATTGTATGCTTTAACACTTCTTAAATTCTCTTTTAAGATGATAACATAATTTATCCATATAATGATAAGTATAGGTATCGTACCTATTAAAATAACGTAAGAGAAAGTATTAATAAGGCTTAAAAAAAAGTTGCTTTTAACACCACTTTTAAAAGGATATAAAAAACTATTTTGAAAAATAGCTATAGAAATAAGTATGCCAATTGTAAAGAAAAACTCTCTTACAGTGTTCCAGTTTTCTTTAATTTCAGCAGTGAAAAAAACTTTAGGAACAAATTCAGTAAAAAATAAGATGCTCAAAAAAGTAACTACGCTAGCCGTTAAGCAGGCATATGGTTTATCTGTGATAGTATTTTGAGTAAAGTAATAATTAATTAGGAATATTACTATGCTTAATGCAGAAGCAATGATAAGATTTCTTTTGGTATGAAATAAATAAGGGTAAGGAATTGACAAGTTTTTAAAAAACTTAGATTTCATAACATTAAAGAATTAAAAAGGCATTATGTTTAATAATGCCTTTTTATTTGTTTTATAGTTCAAAACCAATGTTAACGCCTAGTTTATTGGCTATTAATTTGGTAATTCTTTTTTTAACTTCTGGTATTTTAACACTCTCTAAAACAGTATTAGCAAACGCATACATTAATAGCGCTTTTGCTTCCTTTTTAGGAATACCTCTTTGTTGCATATAAAACAATGCTTGATCATCTAATTGACCGATAGTACAACCATGTGAACACTTTACATCGTCAGCAAAAATTTCTAATTGAGGTTTTGCATTTATAGTTGCTTTATCACTAATTAAAACATTGTTGTTCTGCTGATAAGCGTTGGTTTTTTGTGCTTCTTTTTCAACAATAACTTTACCATTAAATACACCAGTAGAACGATCAGCATAAATACCTTTGTAGTCTTGGTGACTTTCGCAGTTAGGTTCTATGTGATTTACTAAAGTATGATGGTCAACATGTTGTTTACCTTCAATAATAGTAATTCCTTTTAAGATAGAGTTTATATGCTCTCCTTTTTGATAGAAATTTAAGTTATTTCGAGTGATATTTCCTCCGAAAGAAAAAGTATGCACAGAACAAGTGCTTTCTTTTTGTTGTTCAATGTATGTGTTGTCAACTAAAGAAGCCTCATTGTTGTCATTTTGAATCTTATAATAATCTACTGTAGCATGTGTGTCTGTGTAAATCTCAGTCACAGTATTAGTTAATACAGCATTATTATTAAGGTTTTGGTGACGTTCTATAATTTGAACATGCGCATTTTGTTCAACCACAATTAAATTACGTGGTTGTAACATCGTTGCATGTTCTTTACCTGTAGTAAAGTTAATTATCTGAATAGGTTTTTCAACCTCCACATTTTTTGGAATGTGAATAAATGCACCTTCAGTAGCAAAAGCAGTATTTAAAGATGTTAAATTATCTTGTTTTGCTATTTTGTTAAAATATTTTTCAACAATAGGTTTGTATTTTTCTTTTGAAAAAGCAGCAGATAATAAACAAACATCTTTTCCATCATGAGTAGTAGTTGATAAAAAAGAGCTGTATTTTCCATCTACAAAAACTATTTTATAGCTATCTATTTCGTGGATGAAATATTTTTTTACATCAGCAAACTCTACAGAAGCATCTCTATCAGGAAAAATACTATAATCTTCTTTTAAAATTGAATTTAAAGAAGTGTATTTCCAAGCTTCTAGTTTTTTAGTAGGAAAGCCTAGTTTTTCAAAATTTTGTAGTGCTTTCGTTCTTATTTCGTGTAAATCTGAATTAATGTTTACACTGTCTTCAAAAGCTACGTATGATGATAATATTTTTTCTCTCAACTCCATTATTTTTAGTTGTAAAGTTTATAAAGTATAAAAGTTTGTAAAGCTGAAAAGATGCTTGTTTTATGAGCAACTTTTCACTTTTTACTTTTCAACTTTTCTAACTATTAGCCTCTTCTTTAATCCAATCGTACCCTTTCTCTTCAAGCTCTAAAGCAAGAGAAGCGTCACCCGTTTTAACGATTTTTCCATCGTGTAAAACATGTACATAATCAGGAATGATATAATCTAATAAACGTTGGTAGTGAGTAATAACCACAACAGCGTTATCTTTAGATTTTAATTTGTTAACTCCATTAGCAACAATACGTAAAGCATCGATATCTAAACCAGAATCAGTTTCATCTAAAATAGCTAGTTTAGGTTCTAACATAGCCATTTGAAAAATCTCATTACGTTTTTTCTCACCACCAGAAAATCCTTCGTTTAAGGAACGAGATAAGAATTTACGATCAATTTCTAATAACTCTGATTTTTCACGAATCTTCTTAAGCATGTCTTTAGCAGGCATTTCTTCTAAACCTTGAGCTTTACGAGATTCGTTAATTGCTGTTTTAATAAAGTTTGTAACAGTAACACCAGGTATTTCTACAGGGTATTGAAATGATAAGAATACACCAGCATGAGCTCTTTCTTCAGGAGCTAATTCGCTAATATCTTCACCTTCTAATTCAATAGAACCAGAAGTTACTTCGTAAGTTTCATTACCAGCAATTACAGATGATAAGGTACTTTTACCTGCACCGTTTGGTCCCATAATCGCATGAACCTCTCCTGCTTTTACTTCTAAGTTAATTCCTTTAAGAATATCTTTATCTTCTACCTGTGCGTGTAAGTTTTCTATTTTTAACATTACTGTATAGTTACTTTTTTAATAGATTTTGTAATTTTTTGAAATCTTTAGGTGAGTGTTGTATAATTACCTCAGCATTCTTTTCTTTTGCGAAAGCTTCAAACTTCTCCATGCTTTCTAGAGTTTGCTCAACATTGTAATTAAAAGAAGGAACACCTTTAGTCTTTCTATTTTCTTCAAAGTGATATAAATCACCTGTTAATAAGATAGGTTTTTCTAAACCAGCTTCAATATATAAAGCTTGATGACCAATTGTATGACCTGGCATATATTTGATAACTACTGTACCGTCTCCAAAAACATCATGGTCACCATTAATTTTTTCTACATTCTTTAATTCTTTAATAGAATTATAAGTGTCAGGATCTTTAACTTTTGCAGAATCATTAGTTATAAAATCATACTCATTCTCTTGAACTAACCAAGTTGCATTTTTTAATTCATTTGCGTGACCAGTATGATCAAAATGAGGGTGTGATAATGCAAAGTATTTAAAATCGTTAATAGTTAACCCTATTGATTTTAACTGGTTTTTTAATGAATCTTTACGTTGTAAAGTAAAGGTGCCAGAAGGTTCTGTAAAAGGTTTGTCTATAATTAAAGTTTCAGGTAAACCAGCATCCCACATTAAATTTCCTTTAGGGTGAGATATTACATAGTAAGCATCAGAGAACTGTTTAGACTGTCCTGTGTATGTTGTATCTTGAGAAAAAACTTCAAGTTTGTTAACTAAAATTGAGCCACCATCTAAAACATGAAGTTTTACTTGAGGTTTTTCAACTGTTTTATCTTCTGTAGTTTGTTCCTTTTTAGCATTTTTACAACTAAATGTAGCAATAGTTATAAGAGCTAATAAAAATATTTTTTTCATTTTATTGCGGTTTTGGTTAGCCTACACTTCCTTCTAAACTAATTTCTAGTAGTTTTTGAGCTTCTACAGCAAATTCCATAGGTAACTTATTTAATACTTCTTTACTAAATCCGTTTACGATTAATGCAATAGCTTTTTCTGTATCAATACCACGTTGATTACAATAGAATAATTGGTCTTCACCAATTTTACTTGTAGTAGCTTCGTGTTCAATTTGAGCGGATTTATTTTTAACCTCTATATAAGGGAAAGTATGTGCACCACATTCGTTCCCCATTAATAATGAGTCACATTGTGAAAAGTTACGCGCATTTTCTGCCCTAGAATTTACCTGAACTAAACCACGGTAACTATTTTGTGATTTACCTGCTGAAATTCCTTTAGAAATAATGGTTGACTTAGTATTCTTTCCTAAGTGAATCATCTTAGTACCTGTATCAGCTTGCTGATGATTGTTAGTTACTGCGATCGAATAAAATTCACCTACTGAATTGTTCCCTTTAAGGATACAACTAGGATACTTCCATGTAATAGCAGATCCAGTTTCTACTTGTGTCCAAGAAATTTTAGCATTGGTTTCACACAATCCTCTTTTGGTAACAAAGTTAAAAACTCCACCTTTACCTTCTGAATCACCAGGGAACCAGTTTTGAACTGTTGAATATTTTATTTCAGCATCGTCTAAAGCAATAAGCTCAACAACTGCTGCGTGTAATTGATTTTCGTCACGTTGTGGAGCTGTACATCCTTCTAAATAAGAAACGTAACTGCTTTCATCAGCAACAACTAGAGTACGTTCAAACTGACCAGTCCCTCCTTCGTTAATACGGAAGTAAGTAGATAATTCCATAGGACAACGAACTCCTTTCGGAATATAACAGAAAGATCCGTCAGAGAATACAGCAGAGTTTAATGCTGCATAAAAATTGTCAGTTGGTGGTACCACTGAACCAATATATTTTTTTACCAATTCTGGATGCTCTTGAATTGCTTCAGAAATAGGCATGAAAATAATTCCTTTTTCAGCTAACGTTTCTTTAAAAGTAGTAGCTACAGAAACAGAATCCATTACAATATCAACTGCTACATTAGCTAATTTTTTTTGTTCCTCTAAAGAAATTCCCAATTTTTCAAAAGTTGCTAGTAAATCAGGATCCACCTCATCTAAACTGTTTAGTTTAGGTTTCTTTTTAGGTGCTGAGTAGTAAGAAATATCTTGGAAACTCGGTTTTTTATAGGTAACATTAGCCCACTCTGGTTCTTCCATTTGTTCCCAAACTCTAAAAGCGTCTAAACGCCATTCAGTCATCCATTCTGGCTCATTTTTCTTTTTAGAAATGGCACGAACGACATCCTCGTTTATCCCATTAGGAAACTTTTCACTTTCAATATCAGTATAAAAACCATATTCGTACTCTTTGGTTTTTAATTCTTCTCTTAAATCGTCCTCGGTGTATTTACTCATCAGTTTTTTGTATTCTTTTTGTGATGTATAGGCTTATAGAGAGAAGCTCTCTCCGCAACCACAAGTTCTGTTAGCATTAGGATTGTTAAAAACGAATCCTTTACCGTTTAAACCTCCAGAATATTCTAAAGTTGTTCCAACTAGGTATAAAAAACTCTTTTTGTCAACAACAATTTTTACATCGTTATCTTCAAAAACCTTATCGTTTTCTTGTTGGGTTTTGTCAAAAGTTAAGTCGTATGATAATCCTGAACAACCGCCACTTTTCACCCCAACACGAACAAAGTCGGTTCTGGTATCAAATCCGTCATCGGTCATTAGTTCAATGACTTTCTTTTTTGCTGTGTCTGAAACTTTTATCATCGTTTAAATAGATTAAATCTAAGTGACTGCAAAGATAATGACAAAATATGATTTATATCATTTTTTGAAATGAATATAGTTATTAAGCGATAAAAATTGTTTATACTTTAAATCTACTTGCTGATTGTTAGAAGATTATTGTTGAAATTTAGGATTGTTTACAAAATCATCATCGGAAAGGCTCAAAAGAAAAGCTTTTAAGTCTGCTTTATCTTTATCTGAAAGTTGCACACCTCCTTGGTTAGCTTTTTTCATTAAAGGATCAATTGTAGAAGATAGTTTTAACCCTTCAGAATAATGGTTAATTACTTCTTCTAAAGTAGCAAATCGTCCATCGTGCATATAAGGAGCGGTAAATTTCAAGTTTCGTAAGGAAGGACTTCTAAATTTTCCATGATCATTTGGATCACCTGTAACAGCGCCTAACCCCAAATCAGTAAAAGTTTCATCTAAGCCATTGTTGTGAAATTTGTTGTCTGTCCATAAAGGATTGTTGTCGCTTCCGTGACAATGAAAACAATCTCCTCTAGTTTCATCCATAAACACATTAAACCCGTTTTGTTCTTCCAGAGTTAACTCAACTTTACCTAAAAGGTATTGGTCAAATTTTGAATTCCCAGAAATTAAGGTTCTTTCAAACTGAGCGATTGCTTTGGTAACTAAGGTTGAATCTATTTTTAATGCTCCAAAAGCTTGTTTAAAAAGCGTAGGATATTCAGCATGTTCTTGTAGTTTTTTAGCTACATTTTTCCAATCACTATGCATTTCAATTGGATTACGAACTGGTGAAAATGCTTGACGTTCAATACTGAGTTCTTTTCCGTCCCACATAAAACGTTCATCAAAATTCCAAGCTAAATTAAATAGCGGCATTGAGTTTCGTGTTCCGAATTTTCCGTCGATACCTTCGCTAAAACGAGTATCATCGGTAAAAGCGTTTTTTGGGTCGTGGCAACTAGCGCAAGATTGTGTATTATCTTTTGATAAAATAGGGTCGAAAAATAACTTTTTACCTAAGGCAATTCCTTCTATTGTTAAAGGATTGTTAGTTGGAATAACAGGAGCTATTAATTTTTGTTGAAATAACTCAGGGATTTCTAAACTAGTTTGAACAGGTGTGTATACACTCTCTTCTTCTCCTTTTGAAGAACAACTTATTAAAAGAAGTATTAGTAAAGTAAGATGTATACTTTTTTTTATCATTTTATTGAGAAATATTTCCTAAGCTAAATACACCACTTTTCCCATTTTCAGAAATTTCTTTCTGAGCTTCAAAATCCATCATTAAATCAACACTTTTTTCGTTTAAATCCCAATCATTAGGACTTTTAAACCACCCAGCTACATTCATTTTTATTTCTATAGTAGCATTGTTTTTTAATAGGATAGAACCAGTTTCAACTCCAAAAGAAGTGTCTGGAATAGAGTCTTTTTCTTTATTGTAAGCTCTTACTGCATGAAAATTATATGGATTTTCTACTCCTAAAGTGTCTTTGTATTTACCATCTAGTTGCATAAAGTGATATCCCCCTCCCATCATATCGGGTACATTCCAATCAGCAGAGTTTAAATCTGGATATACTCCACTTTGATTATCACTATTATTAAAACCGAAGGCAAAAAGTAGCTTATAGCTTCCCTCTGATATTTTTTCAGAAAGAGTATAGGTTAAACTGTCCGGTTTACTTACATCAATTAGCTTGTAACTATCAAACTTTGTTGTATCTCCTGCGCCATTAACAAGGCTAATGCGTGAGATTAAATAGCGTAGTCTACTTATAGAGAGTTTACTTCCTGTTTTGTTGGTGAACTCGGTGTTTTCTAGGTCAGATTTTTCAATTAAAGTACCATCCCAGTTTTGACTAAATTTTAGCTTTACTGAAACTTCTTTGATAGATTCATCATTATCTGAGCTACAAGAAAAAAGTAATGCACTAAGAAAGAAAGTTAAAAAATATTTCATTTATTATTTTAGTTTGATAATTAATAGGTCCGAAAAACCTTTGTTTATTGTTATGTCTTGATTATTACTACTACTTTCACCTACAGCAATAATATTTCCGTTTGTTAACTCAACTGCATCGTAACAAAAATCTATTTCTGTACCTCCTATTGTCTTTTGCCATAATAGATTCCCGTTTGTGTCTATTTTCATAATCAATGCGTCATTTTGACCTTTGTTAGTGAAATTGTTGTCAGCGCTTCTTGAACTTCCAGATATTAGAAAGTCTCCGTTTAATGTCTTTTTAATTGATCTACCGACATCAAAACTAGTTCCTCCGTAATTCTTTTCCCAAAGTAATTTTCCTTGACTAGTTATTTTTATAGCCCATAAATCAGCACCACCATTATTTTGAGATATATCTTTATCAGAGCTACGAGTATCTCCTACGATAATAAAATTTCCATCATTGGTTTTTGTTATTGCTCTAGCCTCATCAATTTCTGTACCACCAAAAGATTTTTCCCAAAGTAAATTTCCGCTTTTGTCAGTTTTAACAATCCAAAAGTCGTAAGAGCCTTTATTGTTTTTTATATCTACATCATTACTATCAGAAGAGCCAATTAATAGATAGCCATCGGTGGCTTCAGCTACGTCGTAACAAGTATCAGTATTTGTTCCTCCAAAGTACTTCCTCCATTCAATATCTCCGTTAGTGTTGAGCTTAATTCCCCAATAGTCTCCACCAGCGTGCTTTGCTGCTTTTTTTGAATTGCCCAAGCCTCCTGACGCAGTAACATCTAAAATACTTCCAATAAAATAACCTCCATCAGAAGTTTGAATAATTGAAAAGCCTTGATCAGCTCCAGAGAAACCAGTAGTTTTTTTCCACACTATTGTACCGCTGCTGTCTAGTTTTAATACCCAAACGTCATCAAACCCTTCGTTTGTATTTACATCTCCATTATTACTTTTTCCATAGCCTACAATAGCAAAACCATTGTCATTTGTTTGAATGATTTTAAATGCTTTGTCATCTTTTGAACCTCCATAGGTTTTTTGCCATAGAAGATTGTCGTTTGTATTAAATTTTAAGACCCAAAAATCATATTGAATTGTGTTCCTAGTGGTTTCTATATCTCCATCAATACTTTGAGTGTAGCCAGCTACAATATAACCTCCATCAGAAGTGTTTATTACACTTCTGCCACTTTCGTTTACAGAACCTCCAAGAGTTTTAATTAAGCTAACTTCAGGAGCTTTTGAAGAGGAGTTAAATTGTATACCATCATCTTTGCTACAGTTGCAAACAATCAAAGAGAAAAGTAATAGTGAAAGTTTTTTAAGCATTTATTGTTTTTTAAGAATAAATAAGCCTCTGTTAATATCACTTACAACAATTTTTCCGCTTTTAAAGTAAGGGTATACATTCCAAGCACCATTAAAATTAGCATTGTCATTTTCTGGGTGGGTATCAAAATAAGCTACTTCAGTAATGTTTTTACTTTCAATGTTAGAAATATCAATAAAACGAATACCCGCAGTATAATTGGCTAAATAAAGAGTAGTTCCATTCACATATAAATTATGGTCGATTGCTTTGGTAGGTCCGTTATAAGTAAAATGTTGTTTAGGGTTATCTAAATCAGAAAAATCAAAAACAATTGTTCTTGTGTTGTTACCAAATTTTTGCTCATCTAACTCATCTCCTAAAATAAAATATTGCTGATTTTCAGTAAACCAACCTTGATGAGTGTACCCCACATTAGCATATGAAATTTTAGAGATAGTTACTGGATTTGATTTATCGGTAATATTAACAATCACAATTTCATTTTCATTACTTCCTATTAAAATTTCTTTACCAGCATAATCGGTATCAGGGCCATTATAAGTAACTACTTGGGCATCGTGACTGTAATTATCGGTTCCCCAACCACCTTCGCTTACAGGGTTTTTAGGGGTTTGGATGTTGATAAATAAAGGGCCTCCTTTGTATGTTTCAGCTCTATCAGTACCTACAGGATATGCATAACCAGTATCTTCATTAATTACAATATTGTGCGCTTTCCCAAAATCGGTAAAATGTGTATCTGCTGTAAATGTGTTAGGAGGATTGGTTACATTTCTTAATCTAGTTAAATCAAACACCTGCATACCATGCCCTGTATCACCTTGGTTATTGTCAGCAACTATAAACGCATGATCCTTATATACTTTTAAATCTCTCCAAGCGCTACTAATAGTAGGAGTAGGAAGTTTACCTAAATATACTGGGTTTTCAGTATCAGTTATGTCAACAAAAGCGGTACCATTATCTAAGCCTACAATAGCGTATTCTTTATTGTTAGTTGGGTCTGTCCATCCCCAACTATCATTTACTTCTGCTGCATTAAACGTGTTTACAGGGATATTTAATAGGAGGTCGTAGCCATTACAAGGAAAACCATCTGCCATTCCATTTTTACATGGTTTTTTATTAGTGGGTGTGTTATCATCACATACGTCACCAATGCCATCATCATCTGCATCTTCTTGGTTTGGGTTTGCGGTTGCTGGACAGTTGTCTTGAGCGTCAACAATACCATCGTTATCCTGATCACTTACAGGATCTTCATTTGGAGAAGAACAGGCATATATAAATAATATTCCGATTAAAACAACTAGTATTCGAAGGTTTTTCATGAGTAGTAGGGTTTTATAAGCACTAAATTAAGTAATTAACTATTTATATAACATACAAAAACAACAAAACCCTATTTTTATTTTGTATAGATTACCTTAAGTAAAATGATTCTTTTTGTTTGTTAGTCGTTATCTTTGCAGCATGTTAGAAGATAAAAATCAAGAAAGAACTTCGTTAGCTGAGCTTGGAGAGTTTGGGTTAATAAACCATTTAACAAAACATTTTAAAATGTATCATTCTTCAACTGTAAAAGGAGTTGGAGATGATGCTGCTGTAATTAATACATCAGGTAAAGAAACTGTAATTACAACTGATTTGTTAGTAGAGGGAGTACATTTTGACTTGAGTTATATGCCTTTGAAACATTTAGGGTACAAAGCAGTAATGGTTAACTTATCGGATGTGTATGCTATGAATGCTAATGCGGAACAAATTACAGTATCTATTGCTGTATCTAATCGTTTTCCGTTAGAAGCTATAGAGGAATTATATGCAGGAATACAGCTAGCATGTGATACTTATAAAGTAGACTTAGTAGGAGGAGATACTACTTCTTCAACAAAAGGAATATTAATTTCTGTTACAGCTATTGGTGCTGCTAATAAAGAAGATATTGTATATAGGGATGGAGCTAAACCTACCGATTTAATAGTAGTTTCGGGTGATTTAGGAGGAGCATATTTAGGTTTGCAAGTATTAGAACGTGAAAAGCAAGTGTTTCAAGTGAATCCTCAAAATCAACCAGATTTAGATAAGTATACTTATATAATTGAGCGTCAATTAAAACCTGAGGCACGTAAAGATATTCCTAAATTATTAGAAGAGTTAGAGGTAAAACCAACTTCAATGATAGATATTTCTGATGGATTATCTTCTGAAATTATGCATATCTGTACGCAAAGTAAAACAGGATGTAAAATATATGAAGATAAATTACCATTAGATCCGCAGGTTATTTCTACTTCTGAAGAGTTTAATATGGATAGTACCATGATAGCTTTAAGTGGTGGAGAAGATTATGAATTATTGTTTACGGTTTCTATAGATGACTATGACAAAATAAAAGGAAATCCTAGTTTAACAGTTATAGGGCACATTACTGAGAAAAATGAAGGAATTAATTTGGTAACACGTGCTAATCAAGAAATTGAATTAAAAGCACAAGGTTGGAATTCTTTTAATAAAGAGTAGAGAATAACAAAATATAATAGATTAAGCACCCGTGTTTGGGTGCTTTTTTAGTTTTCAAAAGACTCTTTTTAAATTATTTTGGAATACGAGTTTTGGTATAAAAATTGTATCTTAGTCAGACAGTAAAAAGAATATTAACAAAAAATCAAAAACGAGAATGGGAATTTTTTCATTTATTAAAAATGCCGGAGCAAAAGTTTTCGGTATCGGAAAAACAACTGAAGAAGAAGCAACAGAAAAAGCTGCGAAATTAGTAGACGCAGTAAATAAACTAGAACTTTCTGTTGAAAATTTAGCTGTTAATGTAGAAGATGATAAGGCTACAGTAACAGGGGAAGCAGTAGACTTAGCTACTAAAGAAAAAGTAGTTTTAGTAGTAGGTAATACAGAAGGAATTGCTTCTGTAGAAGATAATATGACAGTTAAAGAGGTTGAAGTTATCGAAGAAGCTGCAATGGCTCAATTCCATACAGTAGTAAGTGGAGATTCATTAAGTAAAATTGCAAAAGAGTTTTATGGAGACGCTATGAAGTACCCAGTAATTTTTGAAGCAAACAAACCAATGTTAACACATCCTGATAAAATTTATCCAGGACAAGTATTAAGAATACCACCTTTAGTGGACTAATCAAAAGTTAATCAACCAAAGGGAAAAGCACTGCATTTGCAGTGCTTTTTTAGTTTATATAAAAGAGATATTTAAAGATTGGTATGGGATAAAAAAGTAGTAGAAAAGAAGAATATTATCATCATCTTTGCACTTGTTTTTAAAACTATTAAAAATGAACCAAAGAGCGTTAGCACTTACTGCAGCATCTATCGCAACACTTATTTACGGAATTACATTTACTGTAGCCAAAGAAGTAATGGAAGGATATATTCAGCCTTTTGGTTTTATATTACTTCGTGTTGGAGGAGCAGCTATAATTTTTTGGTTGTTAGGGCTTTTTGTAAAAGCACCATCCATTGAGAAAGCAGATTACAAACGAGTAGCAATGGCGGCTTTTTTTGGTATTGCTTTTAATATGCTTACCTTTTTTAAAGGATTAAGCTATACCACACCAATCAATGCATCAGTTATGATGGTGACCACTCCTATTTTAGTGTTAATTTTTGCTAGTATTCTTTTAAAAGAGAAATTAATTCTAAGAAAAATTGCAGGAGTTATTGTTGGGATGGTTGGGGCAGTAATTTTAATAGCTTACGGAAATCCACTTAAAGGAGATGCGACTAATATGGTGTTAGGAAACTTTTTAGTATTTATTAATGCAGCATCCTATGGTATGTATTTGGTGGTTGTAAAAAAACTAATAGCAAAATACAATCCTATTGTTTTTGTAAAATGGCTATACCTTTTTGGGTTGATAATGGTGCTTCCTTTCGGTTTCTTTGAATTGTTAGAAGTACAGTGGCAAACAATGCCTGTTTCAATTTTCTTTAAAGCGGGTTTTGTAGTGTTATTCACTACTTGTATTACTTACTTGTTTAATTTATTTGCATTATCAAAACTAAAACCAACTACAGTAAGTGTTTTTATGTATTTACAACCTGTGGTAGCGGCTATTTATGCATTGATTGTAGGAAGTGATCATTTAGATGTAATTAAAATAGGTGCAGCATTGTTAATCTTTTTAGGAGTATTTTTGGTAACCAAACGTCCAGCAGAAACTCCCAATAAATAAACGTATCTTTGCGGATTATTAAACCGAAGTTATGATACAGTCAATGACGGGTTACGGTAAATCCGTACTACATTTACCCTCTAAAAAAGTAACAATCGAAATTAAATCTTTAAACAGTAAAAATTTAGATTTAAATACTAGAATTCCTTCATACTACAGAGAAAAGGAGTTAAATGTTCGAAAAAAATTAGCAAGTAATTTAGTGCGTGGTAAAGTAGATTTTTCTATTTATGTAGAAATGACTGCCGATGAGACTTCAACTACTGTGAATACTGGCGTGGTACGAGAGTATATGCAGCAGTTAAGAAATGTAACTCAAGTAGGAACTTCTGATGATGTTGAGTTAATGAAAATGGCTGTTAGAATGCCAGATGCTTTAAAAACAGAACGTGAAGAGTTAGATGAAGAAGAGTGGAAGCAAATAGATGCTCATATTGATGAAGCATTAAAAGAAATTATTCAGTACAGAATAGACGAAGCAAAATCATTAGAAGAAGATTTTAAAACAAGAATACTTAATATTCAATCAGCTTTAGAAGAAGTTAAAAAGTTAGACGGTGATAGGATAGAACATGTTAAAGAACGCTTACAAAAAGCATTAACAGATTTAAAAGTTGAGGTTGATGAAAATCGTTTTGAACAAGAGTTAATTTACTATTTAGAGAAGTTAGATATTAACGAAGAAAAAGTACGTTTAGCTAATCACTTAGAGTATTTTTTACAGCAATTAGCAACCGAAGATTCTAATGGAAAAAAATTAGGATTTATAGTACAAGAAATAGGAAGAGAAATCAACACTACAGGGTCAAAAGCTAATTTTGCACCAATGCAAAAATTAGTAATCCAAATGAAAGACGAGTTAGAAAAAATAAAAGAGCAAATTTTAAACGTTTTATAAAAATGTCGAAAGAGTTTAAAGGGAAATTATTTGTGTTTTCAGCACCATCAGGTTCAGGTAAAACTACTATTGTACGTCATCTATTGGCGCAAGAACGTTTTAATTTGGAATTTTCAATCTCTGCTACTTCAAGAGCTCCAAGAGGTGAAGAAGTTGAAGGGAAAGATTATTATTTTATCTCTGCAAAAGAATTCAAACAAAAAATAAAAAATGACGAGTTTTTAGAATGGGAAGAAGTGTATCGTGATAATTTTTATGGAACGTTAAAAACAGAAGTTGAACGAATTTGGGCACAAGGAAAACATGTGATTTTTGATATTGATGTAGTTGGAGGTTTACGTATAAAAAAGAAATTTCCAGAAGAAACCTTAGCTGTGTTTGTAAAACCACCAAGTGTTGATGAATTGAAAATTCGTTTAAAGAAAAGAAGTACTGAAAGCGAAGATAAAATCAATATGCGTATTGCGAAAGCATCAGTAGAATTAGCAACAGCACCACAGTTTGACAAAATCATTAAAAACTACGATTTACCTGTAGCTTTACAAGAAGCAGAAGATTTAGTAGATGATTTTTTAGGAATAGAAAAAGAAGTTAAAAAAGAATAAATCTAGCATCTTCATAGGTCTAGATTCTAGTATCTATAAATATGAAAAACATAGGATTATACTTTGGAACTTTTAATCCAATTCATATAGGACATTTAATTATAGCCAATCATCTGGTTGAAAACTCAGATTTAGATGAAATCTGGATGGTAGTGACGCCTCATAACCCTTTTAAAAAGAAAAGCTCGTTGTTAGATAATCATCATCGTTTAGAAATGGTGTATTTAGCAACTGAGGAATATGAGAAAATTCAACCATCAGATATTGAGTTTAACCTACCACAACCAAATTATACTATAAATACATTAGTTCATATTTCAGAAAAGTTTCCTCATCATAAATTTAGTTTAATCATGGGGGAAGACAATCTGAAAAGTTTACATAAATGGAAGAACTATGAAGTTATTTTAGAAGATTATGATATTTATGTTTACCCAAGAGTATCAAACGGTGTGGTAGAAAACCAATTTAAAGATCATAAGAAAATTCATAGAGTAGAAGCTCCTATTGTACAAATATCTTCAACCATGATTCGCAATGCTATAAATGAAGGGAAAAACTGTAAACCTTTGTTGTCTGAAAAGGTGTGGAAGTATATAGATGAGATGAATTTTTATAAAAAATAGTTTCGCCGTTTTTTCGTTGTATATTTGAAATCCAAACAAGTATAAAACGTGGCAAAAAATAAAAAAAAGCGAAAGCTAAAACAAAAACTTACTGATAAGTATCGCTTAGTAATTATAAATGAAGATACGTTTCAAGAACGGTTTTCCTTAAAGTTATCACGATTAAATGTTTTTGTATTTGGAGGAGTGTTTTCCATACTTCTCATTATACTTACTACTTTGTTAATTGCTTTCACAGGTATACGAGAATACATACCAGGATACTCTTCAACAGCTTTAAAAAAGAAAGCTACTCGCTTAACGTACGAAGCAGATTCGTTAAAAACTAGGTTGTCGGTTCTTGAAGGTTATACAAAAGCTTTAAAACCTGTTTTAACAGGACAAATTGAGCCAGAAAAGATAGATTCGATAACAAATGAAATGAAAACCATAGCTTTTGATGAAAGTAAATTACAAGCATCAAAGGAAGATTCATTGTTTAGAGAAAAAATAGAGAGTAAAGACTTGTTTCCTTTGTATAATGGAGGAGCAAATAGAGTTAAAAATGTATTCTTTTCACCATTAACAGGAAGTATATCGCAACCGTTTGATGTTAATGACAAACATTATGCGATTGATATTGTAGCTAAAACAGGTACACCTGTAAAAGCAGTAGCAGACGGTACGGTTATATTGGCAGAATGGACAGCAGAAACAGGCTATGTAATAACGATACAACATTCCAACGAATTTATATCTGTATATAAACATAACGGAACTTTATTAAAGCAACAGGGAGATGTTGTAAAATCAGGAGAAGCAATAGCAAGTGTAGGTTCTACAGGAGAATTAACTACCGGACCCCATTTACACTTTGAGTTGTGGAATAACGGGTTTCCAGTAAATCCAACAAACTATATAGATTTTCAGTAAACAGAAAAAGAGCATGAGTATAAAATCAATATTAGCAATTCCATTTGCGAAAATTGTTCGTAAACAAGTGTATAAATGGGCAAACAGCCCGCATAAAACACAAGAAAAAGTTTTTCAATATTTGGTTACTGAAGGATGTAAAACAGCGTTTGGAAAAGATCACGATTTTATATCAATCAATAATTACGAAGATTTTAAAAAAAGAGTTCCAATTAACGATTATGAAGGCTTACGTCATTATGTAGATAGAGTTGTAGCAGGAGAAGAAAATGTCTTGTGGAAAGGAAAGCCTTTGTATTTTGCTAAAACTTCAGGAACAACTTCAGGAGCAAAATATATTCCTATAAGTAAAGAATCAATGCCAACACATATCAAAGCAGCTCGAAATGCTTTGTTATTTTATATTACAGAAACAAATGATGCTAGCTTTGTTGATGGAAAGATGATTTTTTTACAAGGAAGTCCAGTTTTAGAAGATAAAAACGGAGTAAAATTAGGTCGTTTGAGCGGGATAGCAGCGCATTATGTTCCAAATTACCTCTTAAAAAATCGTTTACCAAGCTGGGAAACCAACTGTATTGAAGATTGGGATATCAAAGTAGATAAAGTAGTTGAAGAAACCTTGCCAGAAAACATGACGGTAATTAGTGGAATTCCGTCGTGGGTACAGATGTATTTTGAACGACTGATTGAGAAAACTGGAAAAACAGTTTCTGAAATTTTTCCAAACTTTAATTTCTTTGTGTATGGAGGTGTAAATTTTGAACCATACAAGAACAAATTTGAAACGTTAATTGGAAAAAAGATAGACTATGTAGAGTTGTATCCAGCATCTGAAGGGTTTATTGCATATCAAGATTCGCAAACCGAAAAAGGAATGTTGTTACAGTTAAATTCAGGAATGTTTTATGAATTTATTCCAGCAAATGAATTTTTTGATGAGAATCCAACAAGAATTTCATTAAAAGACGTTCAGTTAGGGGTGAATTATGTCATTATTTTAAACACCTCGGCTGGTTTATGGGGGTATAATATTGGTGATACTGTAGAATTCACTTCTTTAAAACCATATAGAATAAAGGTAACAGGACGTATAAAACACTTTATTTCTGCTTTTGGGGAGCATGTAATAGGTAAAGAGGTTGAAAAAGCATTGAATGATGCTATAAAAGGAACAGATGTTAATGTAAGTGAGTTTACAGTAGCTCCGCAAGTAAATCCAGAAAGTGGATTACCTTATCATGAGTGGTTTATAGAGTTTGAAAAAGAACCTGAAAATTTAGATGAACTAGCATCTAAAATTGATGCATCGATGCAAGAGCAGAATGTATATTACTTCGATTTAATTGAAGGGAAAATTTTACGTCCACTTATCATTAGAAAAGTGAAAAAAGGAGGTTTCCATGAGTATATGAAATCTATAGGAAAGTTTGGAGGTCAGAATAAAATCCCACAACTATCAGATAATCGAAAAATAGCTGATGTATTGCAAAATTTTTTAGTAGAATAAACAGAGTAAAATGAAAATTGTAGCAACAAACATAGGAGAAAGAAAAGAAATCGATTGGAAAGGAAAAACTGTGACGACAGGAATTTTTAAATTCCCTGTTGAAACTCCTATTTTTTTAGATGTAGAAAAAGTAAAAGACGATGCTGTTTGTGATAGGAAATATCATGGAGGAATAGATCAAGCAGTATATGCCTATTCAGAGAATCATTATGCGTATTGGAAAGAGTTGTATCCTAATTTAGATTGGAATTATGGAATGTTTGGTGAAAACTTAACTGTTTCGGATTTAGAGGAAAGTCAATTGCATGTGGGAGATACTTTTAAAGTGGGAGAAGTTATTATTGAAGTAACCAAGCCGCGTCAACCTTGTATGAAGTTAGGGGTGCGTTTTAACGACATGAAGATTGTAAAACAATTTTGGCAGCAAAACTTACCAGGTGTATATTTTAAGATACTTCAAACAGGTTCTGTAAAATCAGGTGATAAGCTTGAGCAAATAAAAAGCTACCCTCAAAACCCAACCATTGAAGAGGTTTATAAGAGTAAGAGGGAAGCAAAGTTTACCTCTAAGAAGTAAATTTTTTAGAATCTAAAATATTTTTTGAAGCCATTGAGGCAAATCCCATTTTGTATAAAATATCAGCTCTAGTATTTTCTTTATGGTTTAATGTTTCCATGGTTTCAATAATATCTTCTTTAAAACCATTTCTATGATAAGTTTTATGAACTTCTTTGATAAAAGAAGTTGGAACTTGAAAATAGTGTGAGCCAATAACATCCATGGCAGCACCTCTTGAAAGTAGATAAGCCTCGTTACCAAACTTCTTTTTATCTACAGTAGGGTACAAGTGCATGTCAATAGCAGTTTTAATAGCGGAAGCTTTATTTTCACTGTCGTACTTCTTTACAAAATCATTTGAGAAAGAACCTCCGTAATTGGCAAAGCATTGTTTACTGCATATGTGGTTGTGAGTATTCGTTAAACCAATATCATGTAGCATTGAGGAAACAAATAGTAACTCTTGATCATAATGTAGCTTTTCTGAAAGAGCAATACCTGCAGACCAAAAGAAGGTTCTATAAGAATGGTAAAGCAATATAGGGTTACATAACTCATTTGCCTCTTCTAAAGCTAGTTTAGATAGCTTAGAATTTGGAATATTTATAGTATCAATATCAAACTTTATTTTAGATTTAATACCAATTTTATATAGCGTTTTAGTGAAACTCTCTTTTAATTTTGAGGTAATTAAAAGCTTTTTAAACTGCTGGATTTCTTTTCTGTTGAGTACAGACGGACTATAGTTATTATGTATTTGCATTACTTGTTTTTTTAGGACAAAGCAAATATAAAACAAAAACATACCAAGTAGTATGTTTTTTTAAGTTTAAGATTATTTTAAAGTAGTTAAGTAAAGTTTTAATTGCTTTAAATGATGAGTATACGTGTTTGTTTTATTGCTTAACTTACCAAGAGTTCTAGCTCCCCAATAACTAGCAATGATAAAGTTGGCAACTTCTTTGGCGTTACTATTTGTATTAATAGTATTGTTTTGTTGTTCTTTGGTAATAGAAGTAGCAATAGCATTTGTCCATAATGACTTTGTTTCATCAAGAGCTTCTTTAAAATCATTGTCTAAAGGCGACATTTCTTGAATTAAGTTAGCTAAAGGACAACCATACTCTATAGTTAAAAAAGAATTGTGTAAAAGCAACTCTTCAATCATTGTATATAAAGAATTATGTAAACTTTTAGAAGAAGAAAGAAAGCTTACTGAAAAATCAATGGTTTTTGGTTGTATTACTTCTTTAATAACAGCAATTCCCATTTGCTTTTTATTTTTAAAATGATAATAAAAAGCACCTTTTGTTACTTTAGTGGTAGCTATAATCTCATCAATACTAGTAGATTGATACCCTTTCTTATAAATAAGTTCAAAAGCTTGTTGTAAAATAGTTGCTCTTGTGTTCGTAGATTTTTTCATTCGTTGTAACTTACTCTTTATTAATTTACATGTAGCACAAATTTACTATTATGTACATAACAAAGTAATACTAAGACTACAATTTAGGCTAAAAAGAGATTTTAGTTAGGAGCATTCCATCCGTGTATGAAGTTTTCAATAATAAAACTGAAGAATTCAAAAGTCAACACTATTGCAAACATTACCACGACTACTTTAAGTACTTTCTTATTCATTTTGTTTTTGTTCTAACTCAAATACTTTTTGTAGCATTTTATCATCTCGCTGATCTACTTTATATAAACCTTCGTCACTAAAAAGTTCACGAGCAATCAATACTTTTAAGTTACTGCGAAGTTGATTTTTTGTTCTTTCAGAAAGTCTAAAGTCTTTTAATTTTGCTAAGAATTTATCAGAAATTTCATTGTTTTTATCAAAGTTGTTAATAAAATCTTCAACTGTTAATGAAGCTAGTTTTTTACGATTATCATCTACATACGAAAAAGCAAAGTCATTTAAAGGACGGAAGAAAATCGTAGGAACATAAGCTGAGGTATCTACTGCTACAAAATAATCAGGAATAATTCCACCACCACCATATACTATTTTTCCTTTAGGAGTAGTGTATTTTAAGCTGTCAACAGTTTTAATACTGTCTTTGGTAAACAACTCTCCATTTTCTAGTCGATGCTCAAAATCGTGACTGTATTCTTCTGAATCTGCGTCTTTTTTATAAGGCTTTTGAATAGAACGTCCTGTTGGAGTATAATATCTGGCAGTAGTTAATCGTACTGCGGAACCATCTCCTAAATCCATTTCTTGTTGTACCAATCCTTTACCAAAAGAACGACGCCCGATGATAATTCCTTTGTCATTATCCTGCAAAGCACCAGCTACAATTTCAGAAGCAGAGGCAGAATTTTCATCTATCAATACATACAAGCCACCGTGTTCAAAATCACCTTTATCAGTAGCAAAAGACTCTACAATATCTCCTTTGTTGTTTTTTGTAAATACAATAAGCTTATCTTTTTCTAAAAATTCATCTACAATATCATTAGCAATATCAATAAAACCACCACCATTTCCGCGAAGATCTAAGACCAAATCAGTCATTCCTTTGGTGAGTAATTTGTTTAAAGAAGATTTAAACTCAATATAGGTGTTACGAGCAAAACGATCTAGTTTTATATAACCAACACTATCGTTTAACATATATGCAACATCAACACTTTTGATATTTACCTTACCGCGATTAATAGTGATATCAAAAATACTATCATTGGTTTTTCTATAAATTTGTAAATCAACTTTAGTGTTTGGTTTCCCTTTTAAAGCTTTCATTATTTGGGAAGTTTGCAGTTTTTTCCCGTAAAGAGTATCCTTATCTGCAAGTAAAATTCTATCACCTGCTTTAATTCCTGCTTTAATACTTGGTCCACCTTTAATAGGTTCTATAACGGTAATAGTATCACCAATCATACGAAATTGAACACCAATTCCTACAAAATTACCTTGCATATTTTCGGTAACCAATTGTAAGTTTTCCTTAGGTATATATACTGAATGAGGATCTAATTTACCTAACATCTCTGCAATAGCCCCGTCTAACAATTCATCAGTGTTAACATCATCAACATAATCACTTTGAATGTAATCAATCAAACGTTTTATCTTTCGTTCACTAGATGAGCTTTTTCCAATAAGACTACTTGAATCTCCATTGCTAAAAAAGGTTCCGATAAGAATACCGAAAACTACTGCAATAGATAAATATATAGGTAAATTATTCTTGTTCATAAGGTAAATAGGTCAGTTCAACACCAGCTTTCTCTAAAAAATCTAATCCTGATCGGTCTTTATATGCACTAGCATATACTACACGTTTTATTCCTGCTTGATGTATTAATTTACTACATTGTTGGCAAGGAGAAAGTGTAATATATAAAGTAGCGCCTTTGCACGATTGTGTAGAAGAAGCTACTTTTAAGATAGCATTGGCTTCGGCATGTAGTACATACCATTTGGTGTATCCTTCTTCATCTTCACAATAATTTTCAAAACCAGAAGGAGTACCATTATAGCCATCAGAAATAATCATTCGATCTTTAACAATTAAGGCGCCTACTTTTTTACGAATACAGTGTGAAAGTTGCCCCCATTCATTTGCCATTTTTAAATAGGCAATGTCATATTTTAATTGTTTTTTCTTCAAAATTTTTAGTACGATTTTTCTTAGATAAGCTAAGGTAATTAGATTTGAGTTAGTTAGTCGTTAATTTTTTACCAAAAAACACGATCAAACATCATTTGTAAAGCGAACCCGATTACGATTGATGACATGATTAAAATCCAATCACGACGGTTTACACTAAAGATTGATTGTACTAAAGCACCAATTAATAAAATACCTAGTACAATAATAATTTGTGCTACTTCTACACCTAAGGCAAATTCTACTAAAGGTAAAAATTTATCAGAAGTTTTTCCAATCATAATTTTAAAATAGTTAGAAAAACCAAGTCCATGAATTAACCCGAAAAATAAAGCAAAAAATAAATTCTGATTTTCTTTTCCTACCGATGCCTTCTTAGCCGTTAATACATTCATTAATCCCGTAATAAAAATGGTTAATGGAATTAAAAACTCAATTAAATCTGCTCGTACATTTAATATTCCGTACGCTGAAAGGGCTAGGGTTATTGAGTGTCCAATAGTAAACAAAGTAATTAACCATAAAACTTTTGTCCACTGTTTAAATTGATACACAACAGCTAATACAATTAAGAATAAAATGTGGTCATAGGCTTTAAAGTCTAACACATGAAACAAGCCCATTTTAAAGTAGAAGATAAAATCGTTCATTCGGGGTTTTTAAATTTTTATTTGTCGATCTATTTGTTGGTCTAAAGATATAAAAGTTTCGGTTCTTGAAACTCCTTTTATGGTTTGAATATCCTTATTTAACAAATGCATTAAGTCTTCGTTGTTTTTACACAGTATTTTGATGAAAATAGCGTAGTTACCAGTAGTGTAGTGACTTTCTACAATTTCAGGAATTTCTTTTAAACGTTTAATTGCCGAAGAGTATAAGCTAGAAGAATCTAAAAACACACCAACAAAAGCGGTAGTAGTATATCCTAATGCTTTTGGGTTTAATATCATTTTGTAACCATCAATTAAATCCGATTCGTCTAACTTTCGTAATCGTTGATGAATGGCAGCGCCAGATATTCCTACTTCTCGGGCGATACTTAAAATAGGGGTACGTGCATCTTTTACAAGGCGTTTGATAATGATTTTATCAATTCCGTCAATTTTTAATTTTCTAACCATGAAACAAAAATAAGGAAAGTTTGATTATCAATAAAAAATAATAAATTATTGTTTTTCGATAATTTTATTATATTTGACCTCGCATTAATTAATCAAAAATTGAATATGAAATCAGTATTAAGTATTTTAAAGGTTTTTTGTACACTATTAGTAGTTAGTGTGTTTATCGATTTTATAAAAAGGCTGCATAAAATTTTCTATTACTTGTTTAATGGAGGAGAAAGATCTTTAGTTTTTAATATGCAAGTACCAGATAATTGGCCCGATAGTGTGTATTACTTTTTATCAATTACTTCTTTAGCTCTAATTATTTATATGGTTCTTTTAACAGTTGATTTTAGGCAAGTAATTTTTAATTTTTCAAAAGATGATGTTTTTACAACAGAAAATAGTAAGCGATTAAGGAGGGTAGGAAAAGGGCTAATTGTTTATGGAATTGTAGTCTTAAGTTTTAAAGTAGTATTAGGTTTAGCAATTGATGGAAACTTGTCTTTAAGTACAAGCTCAGATCCATCATATAGTAGTGGATATATATTAGGATATACTGTAGGTACTTCAATAAGTAAAATGCTACCAATATTTGCAATGGCTTTATTTATACAATTTATTTCTTTCATTGTAGGAAAAGGAAATGTATTGAAAGAAGAAAATGACTTAACAATATAGGTATGCCAATTATTGTAAACTTAGATGTAATGCTTGCTAAACGGAAGGTGAAAAGCAAAGAACTGGCAGAAATTGTGGGAATTACTACGGCAAATTTATCTATCCTAAAATCAGGAAAAGCCAAAGCTATTCGTTTTTCTACGTTAGAAGCTATTTGTAAAGCATTAGATTGTCAACCAGCAGATATTTTAGAATTTGTAGAGGAGTAAAAACAGAAGATTCTGTACCTTTACAACTATGTATGCGTTGGTAGATTGTAATAACTTTTATGCTTCTTGTGAGCGGGTTTTTAATCCGGATTTGCAAGGGAAGCCTGTGGCTATTTTAAGTAATAACGATGGGTGTGTTATTTCAATGAGTGACGAAGCAAAAGAACTTGAACTTCCGTTTGGAGCCCCAATTTTTAAGTGGGATCAGTTCTGTAAAAATAATAATATCTCAGTGTTGTCGTCAAATTATCCGTTGTATGGTGATATGAGCGCTAGAGTGATGAAAATTTTAGAACAATTTTCTCCAGATGTGGAAGTATACTCTATTGATGAAGCTTTTTTACAATTCAAAGGTTTTGATGAATATGATTTTAATTCTTATGGAATTGAAATAAGAAGTAGAATTTTACAATGGACGGGTATTCCAACTTGTGTAGGAATTGCGCCAACAAAAGCGTTGAGTAAAGTTGCTAATAAAATTGCTCGAAAATTTCTGAAAGAAACAGGAGGAGTGTACGTGATTGATTCCGAAGAAAAAAGGATCAAAGCATTAAAATGGATCCCTATAGAAAGTGTTTGGGGAATTGGTAGAGGTATACAGAAGAGACTACTTGCTAAAGGGTGTAGAAAGGCGTACGATTTTACACAGTTAAATGATGATTGGGTATTGAAAAACCTTTCAATAACAGGTTGGAAGTTGAAAAAAGATTTAGAAGGAGAGTCTAAAATACAGTTAGATGAACCTACTAACAAAAAAGCAATAGCAACAACTAGAAGTTTTGAATACACGTTTTCTGACTTAGATAATATTAAAGAAAGAATCTCTACGTTTGCTGTAAGTTGTGCAGAAAAATTACGCAAGCAAAACTCTAGTTGTCATATGGTAATTGTACTATTACGTAGTGATTATCATAAAAAAGATACAGAGCAACACCGAGCAAGTAAAACGGTTGTATTTCCGTACCCAACAAACTCTACATTAACTATAAGTAAAAGTGCGGTACAAGCGGTAACTGCTATTTTTAAAAAAGGAATTAAATATAAAAGAGCAGGGGTAATTGTAACAGGATTGGTACCTTCAGATAATTATCAATTAGATATGTTTGCAAAGGAAGACCCAAAGCATGCTTCTTTAATGAGTGTAATAGATAAAATTAATCAGACTTATAAAGCAGATAAGATTAAATTGGCTAATCAAGATTTGCAACGTACTTGGAAGATGCGTCAAGAGCGATTATCACCAAAATACACTACTAATATTAAGGATATTATCAAGGTAAAGTAAGTTTAGACCAACAACAAACAATAAGATGTTACGAAAATTAAAACAAGTAAAAGCATCAGATTCATTAACCTTCTTTTTACCAAAAGAGTTAAACGAAAGTGAGGGAGCTATCTTTATGGACATAGGGATTTCTGCGGGATTTCCTTCTCCTGCAGATGATTTTAGAGAAACACGTATTTCGTTAGATGAAGAACTTATTAGAAACAAAGAGGCTACTTTTTTTGCACGTGTAAGTGGACAATCGATGATTGGTGCAGGGTTAGATGATAATGATTTGTTAGTGATTGATAGAAGTATTCCGCCTACAAATAATAAGATAGCCGTTTGTTTTTTAGATGGAGAGTTTACGGTAAAACGTTTGCGTGTTGAAGGAAATGAGGTATGGTTACAGCCCGAAAATCCAGATTATCCAATTATTAAAATTACAGAAGAAAATAATTTTATTATTTGGGGAATTGTTACCAATGTGATTAAGAAGGTGTAGCGGAGAACCAAGACCGCTTTGCTGTTAGACAGAAGAATCAAGACTTTTTTAGAAAGATCAAAGAGTCAATCTGAATTTTGTGCGAAGAATTTCAAAATAAAAAATCCAGCAAACTGCTGGATTTTTTAGTCTTTACTCTTCAGTATAAAAGCTTTGTGTCTAAAAAAAGATTAACAAAACTCGTCGTACGCTGCTGCCAAGTTTTGAGCAATAGCTTGTGCAGAACGACCTTCAATATGATGACGTTCTAACATATGTACTAAATTACCATCTTTAAATAAAGCAATTGCAGGAGATGATGGAGGGAAAGGAATCATATATTCTCTTGCCTTCGCTGTAGATTCTTTTTCTACACCTGCAAATACAGTAGTTAAGTTAGTAGGAGTTTTATCTGCTCCTAAAGAAGCGATAGCACCTGGTCTTGCAGTACCTGCAGCACATCCACAAACAGAGTTTACCATTACTAACGTAGTTCCTTCTTTGGCTAAAGCATTGTCAACGTCTTCAGCAGTATATAAAGCTTCAAAACCAGCATCAATTAATTGATCGCGCATTGGTTTTACTAATTCTTCTGGATACATATTTTTGAATTAAAAATTTAAGGCAAAGATACTTCTTTTCACGGCAACAATCAACCCGAAATAAGTATGGAGATAGATTGGTAATGTTTTATCTTTGTGACCTCTAAAAAACAAACAATGGGAAAATTTGGAAAATGGCTTGGAGCAGGAGCTGGCTTTACATTAGGTGGGCCAATAGGAGCTATTATTGGGTTTGCTGTAGGAAGTTTTATTGATGGAATTTCTGTAGAAGATTTTGTACAAGAGCAGCAAGAATATCAAAAAAAGACAGGAGGTCAACCAAGAAGGGGAAGAGCTACTTCAGGTGATTTTGAAATAAGCTTATTGATATTAGCATCGGTAGTTATCAAATCTGATGGAAAGATAGATAAGCGTGAGTTAGATTATGTTCGTATGTACTTTGTGAAAATGTATGGTAAAGAACGAGCAAATCATGCATTCAAATTATTTAACGGTATTATTAAAAAGCAAATATCTACACGTCAGGTTTGCTTACAAATACGCCAGTACATGTCGCATGCTACACGGTTACAATTGCTGCATTTTTTGTTTGGGATAGCAAAAGCAGATGGACAAGTAACTAGTGTAGAGGAAGAAGAAATTAGAAAAATAGCAAGCTATTTGTATATTAATGAACATGATTATTCTTCAATAAAAGCAATGTTTTATGATGAGTCTGATGCAGCTTATAAAATGCTTGAAATAAAGAAAGATTCAACGAATGATGAAGTAAAGAAAGCTTATCGAAAAATGGCTAAAAAACATCACCCAGATAAGTTGCAAAACTTAGGAGAAGAACATAAAGAAGGAGCTAAAGAGAAGTTTCAAAAAATACAAGCAGCTTACGAACAAATTAAAAAAGAACGAGGAATTAGTTAGTTTGTTCATAGAAAATTAGGAATAACGTAAAAAACACTTCAATTATGAGGTGTTTTTTTATATCTCAAATTCAACAATTACAAGAAAATACGTAATTTCGCACATTCAATTAATATACCGACAAAATGAGTAAAAAGTTTACTGAATACAAAGGATTGGATTTACCAAAAGTAGCAGAAGAAATATTAAACTATTGGGAAGAAAACAACATCTTTGAAAAAAGTATTACTACACGTGAAGGAAACGAACCATTTGTGTTTTTTGAAGGACCACCTTCAGCAAACGGTTTACCAGGAATTCACCACGTAATGGCACGCGCCATTAAAGATATTTTTTGTCGTTATAAAACCCAAAAAGGATACCAAGTTAAGCGTAAAGCTGGTTGGGATACACATGGGTTACCTGTAGAATTAGGTGTTGAAAAAGAATTGGGAATCACCAAAGAAGATATTGGAACCAAAATTACGGTTGAAGAATACAACGAAGCGTGTAAAAAAGCTGTAATGCGTTACACTGATATCTGGAATGACCTAACTCAAAAAATGGGGTACTGGGTAGATATGGAAGATCCATATATTACCTATAAACCAAAATATATGGAGTCGGTTTGGTGGTTATTAAAACAAATCTATAATAAAGATTTGTTGTACAAGGGGTACACAATTCAACCGTATTCACCAAAAGCAGGGACAGGGTTAAGTTCGCATGAGTTAAATCAACCAGGAACGTATCAAGATGTTACGGATACTACAGTAGTAGCTCAGTTTAAAACAATCAAAGAAACATTACCAGAGTTTTTACAAGTTGAAGGAGATGTACACTTTTTAGCATGGACAACTACTCCATGGACACTTCCATCAAACACGGCATTAACGGTTGGTCCAAAGATTGAATATGTTTTAGTAAAAACATTCAACCAATACACCTTTGAACCAATTCAAGTGGTGTTAGCTAAAAACTTAGTATCAAAACAATTTGCTGGGAAGAAGTTTAATCAAGTAGAAGATGTAGCGGAATTAGCAAATTATGCTGAAGGAGACAAGCAAATTCCATATGCAATTGTAAAAGAATTTATAGGAAAAGACTTAGTAGGTATTAAATACGAGCAATTATTACCATTTGCTTTACCATATCAAAATCCAGAAAATGCTTTTAGAGTAATTTCCGGAGATTTTGTGACTACAGAAGACGGTACAGGTATCGTACACACAGCACCTACGTTTGGTGCAGATGATGCATTAGTTGCAAAACAAGCAACTCCAGAAGTACCACCAATGTTGGTGTTAGATGAAAATGAGAATCCAGTTCCGTTAGTAGATTTACAAGGGAAGTTTCGCCCAGAAATGGGAGAATATGCAGGTAAATATGTAAAGAATGAATACTATACAGAAGGTGAGGCTCCAGAAAAATCGGTAGATGTAGAATTAGCAATTCAGTTAAAAACAGAAAATAAAGCTTTTAAGGTAGAAAAATATGTGCACAGTTATCCTAACTGTTGGCGTACCGATAAACCAATTTTATACTATCCATTAGATTCTTGGTTTATCAAGGTAACCGATGTAAAGGATAAAATGTTCGATTTAAACGAAACTATTAACTGGAAACCAAAATCAACAGGAGAAGGACGTTTTGGTAACTGGTTAAAAAATGCCAATGATTGGAACTTGTCACGTTCTCGTTTTTGGGGAATTCCGTTACCAATATGGCGTACTGAAGACGGAACAGAGCAAATCTGTATCGGTTCTGTAGCTGAATTAAAAGAAGAAATTCAAAAATCAGTAGATGCAGGTGTGATGACTGAAGATATTTTTGCTGATTTTGAAGTAGGAAACATGTCAGAAGATAACTATGATAAAATCGACTTACACAAAAATGTAGTAGATAAAATTATCTTAGTTTCTGCTTCAGGAAAAACAATGAAGCGTGAAAGTGATTTGATTGATGTATGGTTCGATTCTGGTTCTATGCCATATGCACAATGGCATTACCCATTTGAAAACAAAGAATTAATAGATAATAAAGAAAGTTATCCAGCTAACTTTATTGCAGAGGGAGTAGACCAAACTCGTGGATGGTTCTATACGTTACATGCTATCGGAACAATGGTGTTTGATTCTGTAGCTTATAAAAATGTAGTGTCTAACGGATTAGTATTAGATAAGAACGGACAAAAAATGTCAAAGCGTTTAGGAAATGCTGTTGATCCGTTTACCACGTTGTCAGAATATGGTCCAGATGCCACACGTTGGTACATGATTTCAAATGCAAATCCTTGGGATAACTTAAAGTTTGACTTAGCAGGAATAGAAGAGGTAAAGCGTAAATTCTTCGGAACTTTATATAATACTTATTCATTCTTTTCATTATATGCTAATATTGATAACTTCACGTATAGTGAAGCTGAAATAGCTATTAATGAACGACCAGAGATTGATCGTTGGATTTTATCTGAATTAAATACATTAGTTCAGAAAGTAGATAAATTCTATGCTGAATACGAACCAACCAAGGCTACCAGAGCAATTTCTGACTTTGTTCAAGATCATTTAAGTAACTGGTACGTGCGTTTATGTAGAAGACGTTTTTGGAAAGGTGAATATGCACAAGATAAAATCTCTGCATACCAAACGTTATATACTTGTATGTTAACGGTAGCAAAATTAGGCTCTCCAGTAGCGCCTTTCTTTATGGATCGTTTGTATAAGGATTTAACAAAAGCTACAGGAAAAGAAAGTTTTGAAAGTGTACATATTGCAGAGTTTCCTAAATACAATGCTGATTTAGTAGATAAGTCATTAGAACGTAAAATGGAAAATGCACAAACAATATCTTCGTTAGTATTGTCTTTAAGAGCTAAAGAGAAAATTAAAGTGCGTCAACCATTACAAAAAATAATGATTCCTGTATTGGATGCAACTCAAAAAGAAGAAATTTTAGCGGTGGCAGATTTAATAAAATCAGAAGTTAACGTTAAGGAGATAGAATTGTTAGATGATGCTTCAGGAATTTTAGTAAAACAAATCAAACCAAATTTTAAAGCATTAGGGCCTAAATTTGGTAAGGATATGAAGTTGATAGCTAATAAGATACAAGGGTTTACACAAGAAGATATCATCAAAATAGAAAAAGAAGGTGAAATTTCTGTGGAAATTAACGATAAAATGATTACTTTAGGAACCGCTGATGTGGAGATTTCATCGAAAGATATCGAAGGGTGGTTAGTAGCCAATGCAGAAGGGTTAACAGTTGCTTTAGATGTTACAATAAACGACGAATTACGCAAAGAAGGTGTGGCAAGAGAATTAGTTAATAGAATTCAAAACGCACGAAAAGACACAGGTTTAGAAGTAACCGATAAAATAAAATTAACCATTTTACAAGCTGATGATTTAAGAGAATCGGTATTGGCAAATGAAAATTACATTAAAGCAGAAACATTAACAAATGAATTAGTTTTTGTTGATGATTTAAAAAATGGTACAGAAATTGAGTTTGATACCATTAAAAGTAGAATGTTAATTGAAAAAATATAGCATTATGGATGATGTTAAAATAAGATATTCAGATAGTGATTTACTAGAGTTTAAGGAAATCATTCAAAAGAAAATTGAAAAAGCTGAAGAAGATTTAAGATTGCTACAAGCATCATATAAAAACGGTTCAGATAACGGAACCGATGATACGTCGCCAACATTTAAATCTTTTGAAGAAGGATCTGATACGATGGCTAAAGAGGCAAACATGCAGTTAGCTATTCGTCAAGAAAAGTTTATTCGTGATTTAAAAAATGCCTTAGTTCGTATTGAAAACAAAACGTATGGTATTTGTAGAGTTACAGGTAAGCTAATTCAAAAAGAACGTTTAAAGTTAGTACCTCATGCTACTTTAAGTATCGAAGCAAAACGAAAACAATAACTTTTTAAGTTAAAATTAATAGAGCCTCTTTTAGAGGCTTTTTTTGTATGAAAAAATATCTATTATTATTTACTCTAATAAGTGTTCAACTTCTTTACTGTCAAGAAAAAATAATACAGAAAAGAAAAATTTTAGTAAACGAACTCGAAGTCGTCACTTACGGTTTGGACGATATTGTTATAGAAAATTCCAAAGATGAAGAACTTGAAGTAATTTTATTAGATGAAAATCCACATACACACAATATACTATTCAAAAAAGAAGGAGAGATTCTTACAATAACATTTGAATTAAATATTCCAACATTAAAAAGAGAAGTCTTTCGAAAATATATAACGAGGAGGCTAGAAAGAGCTAGGGCAGTTATAAAAGTTCCCAAAAACAAACATATAAGCATTCATGGAAAAACTATCGGAGTAACTTCAAAAAGTTATAAAGGAGATATAAATATTTATATAGAAAGAGGAAATATAAAATTAAATACTGTTCAAGGAAACTCAAACATAGGTCTTTTTCAGGGAAATGTTTTTGCGCAAATGACTTCAAAAAGTAAGTTAGATTTAAAAACTAACAATGGAACAATCCTTATAAATGGAGAAAGAAAAACATCACCGTTTTCTAAAGAAGTGACATCTGCTTCTAAAACACTTACTATAAATTCTATTCATGCAAATATTAATATTGAATTAAAGTAATTAACAAAAATTTATAATAATTAGACGTAACAAATGAAGCATCATTTTGTCTAATGGTTAATTAAAAACTAAGAAATGAATAAAAGTATACTAACCACAGCAGCAATTGCAGCATTACTATTAACAAGTTGTAATTCTACTAAAAAGACAACAAACGATTTAGCTGTTCAAACCCCAATTGTAACAACTTTAGATTTAACAAAAGTTGATAATGATAAAGTACCTGTAATAATTAACCCAGGTAGGTTTACAGTTGAAAAAGTAACATATCGACTACCAAGAGTTGTTCAAGGAACATATTCTGTGAGTGATTTTGGTAAATATGTAGACAGCTTTAAAGCTTTAGACTATGAAGGAAACGAATTAGAAGCTACAAAAGTTGATACTAATACTTGGGAAATTAAAAATGCTCAAAAATTAGAAAAAGTAACCTATTTAGTAAACGATACTTTTGATATGGAAGTTTCAGGAGGGATTGGAGGAGAAACACCATTTTCACCTGCAGGAACAAATATTGAGCCTACAAACTATGTGTTAAATCTTCACGGATTTGTAGGTTATTTTGATTCTTTAAAAAACAATCAATATAAGTTAGATGTTGTTTCACCTACTAATTTTAAAAGAACTTCTGCTTTACAGGAGGTAGGAACAAAAACAAGTGAAGATGGTTCAACCTTAACTTCAAGCTATTTTGCACCACGTTATTTTGATATCACTGATAATCCTATGTTTTATGGAAATCTAGATGTTGAAGAGTTTAAAGTAGGTGATATTAAAATTGTATTAAGTGTATACTCTCCAAATAAAAAACACTCAGCTGAAAAAATTAAAGCTGTGATGGAAAAAATGATGCAAGCACAAAAAGCATATTTAGGAAGTGTTAACAGTACTGCTCGTTACGATATTTATTTATATCTATCTGACGGAACTGAAAAAGCACCTAAAGGATTCGGAGCTTTAGAACATCATACATCAACAGTAGTAGTGTTACCAGAAGCAATGCCTGATGAAGCATTGGCAAAAAGTATGATTGATGTAGTGTCTCACGAATTTTTTCATATTGTAACTCCGTTAAGTGTACATTCAGAAGACGTACATTATTTTGATTACAATCAACCAACATTTTCTAAACATTTATGGATGTATGAAGGAATTACAGAATACTTTGCTACATTATTTCAAGTAAACCAAGGTTTGGTAACAGAAGATGAATTTTACAGTAAAATTATGGGTAAAATTAAAACAGCATCTTCTATGAACGACTCTATGAGTTTCACTAAAATGAGTGAAAATGTATTAGAAGAACCGTATGCTTCTCAGTATTATAATGTTTATCAAAAAGGAGCTTTAATAGGTATGTGTATCGATATTTTAATGCGTGAAGAAAGTAATGGAGATAGAGGTGTGTTATCATTAATGAAAGAATTATCATTAAAATACGGAAAAAATAAACCATTTGAAGATGATAAGTTAATTGAAGAAATTACTGAAATGACATATCCATCAATAGGAGCGTTTTTAAATACACATGTAGTAGGAGGTACACCAATTAATTATAATGAGTTTTTTGCTAAAGCAGGATTAATGTTAAATGAGTCAAAAGTGAAAACAAATTATATCCAAAATAATGGAGCAATTATTGTTAGACCAGATCAAGCGACACAAACTATCCGATTTACAGAAGCAGTAAAAGATAATAGTTTTTGGGCTGAAAACGGTGCACAACCTAACGATGCAATCAAAGAAGTAGATGGTATTGCGGTAACAAAAGAAAATGCAAACCAGGTTTTTACCAAAATGTTTATGTGGCAACCAGGAAATGAAGTTGAGGTGAAATTAGAAAGAGATGGTAAAGAGGTGGTTATTAAAACAACCTTAACTCAATCATATACAAAAGGAACTAGTTTAAAAGATAACCCGAACGCAACACAAAAACAAAAAGAACTAAGAAAAGCTTGGTTAAAAGGATAGTTTTCTTTTTTATCTATATAAGTTAAGACCAATATGACTAAAAGTTTATTGGTCTTTTTCTTTCTATAAACCAGAAAGAAAACATAAAAATAGTTTTCTTATTTTTGTTTCCATTAAATAAAAAAAATGTCTAAAAAACACATAGCAATACTTACCGTAGTTCTGGCAATTTTAATTGATCAAATTAGCAAAATTTACATCAAAACACATTTTCAGCTAGGAGAAGAAGTAGTTGTTTTTAACGATTGGTTCAGAATCCATTTTACTGAAAATAACGGAATGGCGTGGGGCTTTGAATTTGGTGGTAAAGCAGGAAAATTATTTTTAACTTTATTCAGAGTTGTTGCGGTCACAGGTATTGTGTATTGGTTATGGCAATCTATCAAGAGAAAAGCGCATACAGCCGTTATTATTGCGATAGCATTAATTTTAGCAGGGGCAGTAGGAAATATCATCGATTCTGTTTTTTATGGTGTAATTTTTGATTCTTCTTATCATAATGTTGCTACACTTTTTTCAGATAATCCTTACGGAGAACTATTTCATGGAAAAGTGGTTGATATGTTATACTTTCCTATTTATGAAGGTGAAAGCTTCACGTTTTTCAATGCTATTTTTAATGGGGCAGATTCTTGGATTACTATAGGAGTGGCTTTGTTATTTATTTTCAATAAACAAGCATTTCCTAAAGAAGAAAAAGAAACAAAACAAGTTTCATAATACACTATAGATACTTTTCCTATATTTATAGAAAAAGAAAACAATGCGTTTATTAAAATATCTTGCCGTTTTTGTATTAGGGTTTTTAGTTGCAAAATTTTGGTATGAAAAGAAAGAAGAAAAGTACGAGCAAGAAGAAATTCAAGTTGTATTAAACGGAATTCAGAACTTAAGTAAGCTAGTAGTTTCAGAAGGGAACTTTTCTGAGATGTATAGCTTTACAGATGCAAAGAAATATTTTTATGGATATCTTACATTCGAGAAAAAAGCAATGCTTTCTGTGAATGCCAAAGTTGAGGTGGGATATGACTTATCGAAATTAGATATTCAGATAGACAGTATTGGAAAACAAATTATCATTAATAAAATTCCCGAGGAAGAAATTTTCATTTCCCCAGATATTAAATATTTTGATTTACAACAAAGTCAGTTTAATACTTTTTCTAAGCAAGAACTAAATAAGCTCAACGCTAAAGCTATTGAAAAGATTCAATCGACAATTACTGTGTCTAAACTGCAAAAAGACGCTAAAACACGTTTATTTGAAGAATTATCTAAGATTTACCAACTTTCTAAAATTTACAACTGGAAAGTGGTAGATAATACTAACTCAGAGATGTTTGAATCGTTACTGCTAAAAGATTAATCTTAATTATCCCCAGAAATAGATTTTTAAATGGGCTTCTAAATATTTCTGATTTCTAGTAAAACAAATTGTTTTTCTACTTAATCTCTTTATGTGTGTTCTTAAATTCAAATTCATTCGCTCAATTCTATTCGTACAATATTGAAATCGTTTGTGAATTTCTTTTGGAATAATACTCGGGTACATATTTAATCCATCTGTGTAAATCCTTTTAGGATGGAGCAGGAGTACTTTATTTATAATCGACTTTAAATTTTCCGTATTCCTACTACCGATAATAAAATCGATAACATTTTTAGTCTTTTGCTCAATAGCATAGATTAACCAATTCTGTTTTTTATCATTGGCTATTTTTATAAACAGTTCATCTATTTCAAATTTACAACCGAACTTATTAAAATATGGGGCTTTAATTTGCTTACTAATATTTAACATCCTTGACAAAACTGTCTTAGTAGAAATGTTCAGTATTCGACTAATACTTCTGATTCCACAACCTTCTTTAAGTAATTTTTTTATGAAATCATTTGTTTCTGATTTGTATGCTTGATATCTATAATCTGATTGAAAATATTTCTTGCAATTTTTACAGTAAAACCGCTGCTTATTATTTTGCAACCCTTTTCTAATAGAATTGGAAGAATTACACTTTGTACAATTCATAGCTTTTTTAGGTGCTAATTTACTACATGAAGTGAAAAGAAACTTAGATTTAATAGTTTCTAACGAATTTTTACTATTTCAAATGACAAAAGATGCCATCCTTTTTAGAACGGCATCTTTATTTAACTTCTTGATTTTTAAATGAAATCAAAACTTATTTTCAATAAGTACTATTTTACTACACTACCTCAGTTGAGATAGCTAATAAAATAGCTAAAGCTCTTGATATTAGTTTAGATTTCTTGGTTGGTAATAATTCTGTAATTGTAAAAGACAAAAAAATATTACAACGTGTGGAAGCTATCAATAATATGCCTGAAGATGAACAACAACAAATATTTAAAGTAATTGATGCCTTAATACGTGATTACAACGCCAAAAAAGCCTACTCCTAAAAACAACAAAACCACAACATCTCTGCTGTGGCTTTAGCTTTATTATTTTAAAAGTTAATTTATAGTTACTTACATACTCGCACGGATTACAAATCCGAGCTATCGGATATATTCTAAATTAAAACCCAAGCCTTTTTCAAACTTAGTAAGTTTAAATTTGGAGTTGTCGCTAGTAAAATATGGAGGAAAATCATTACCATAAATAAACTCAACAAACATATGTTTAGTATCAATATAACCTTCAGGCTCATAATATGTTAATACCTCATAAACTATTTGCCCCTCATTAATGAATATAATTGATCTATTTTCTAGAAACTTTCTTTTACCATTATATTTAACTCCTGTAATTTTAGAAATAGCTTTTGCATCCGCCTCTGGATAGTGATCCATTGAAAACACATACATTTTATCCCATTCAAAAGGGAAAATTTCGCCCATATCAATAACACAATTATCCTTTTGATTACATCTATTATAGCTTTCAGCAATAATAGCATTAAACTCACTAGTGTTTTTATTTTCTTTACAACTAACTAAAGTTATTAAAACTAACAAAATTATATTCTTCATTGGTTATTAAATGTTTTACACGGTTCTAAATACAAACTGGTTTAGAAAGTTTAGATAAATAGAACTAATACCCCCATTCGTTTTTAGGAAATTGTACTCTATCTTTACCATCTGTTCCCAAATCTTTCCATCTATTTAATAATTGATTATACTGTTTTTCAGTTATTTTTGTTCTAGTCACTGTAAAAGTACCATCTTTTTCTTTTTTGATAGTAAATAAACCTTCTTCCTTGAATATATTTAAAATTCCTTTTGCAATATCTATTGTGTTTAAATCTTGTCCTTTTCCTACACCAAAAGCTCTACCAATCTCATTATTAGATTCATCTGCAACTTGATCAGCTTCAAATATTCCTTCAATCCCTGATTTTTTTGAAGTATCAACTGGTTTTCCTTCATGAGTATCCCCTACAAGTTTTGCATCTTCTGAACCGAACTCTTTCGCTATTAATGCCTGCCATAATGCATGCCTAAATGCACCTCGGTCACTACCTCTATCTTTATGACCTCCTGTCTGCACAGGTCCATTTTGTTTTAATACAATATCTTCACTTGTACCATCTTTTGTTGGAGCTCTATTAGCAAACCTATTAGCAACAACTCTAGAACTATTTGACCATTGATATGGCGCTCCTGCCCTGAATGCTAATAGTTTGCTTTTTTCCTCTACTTTTTTATGAGCACTTCTATCTCGGTTATTACCCGCAGAAGCAGAAATATCAACTCCAGACGTTTCTTCTCCCTCTAAACCTTCTATTTCAATTTTCCATACAGGGTTATTATGAGAAACTTGATATGTGGATATATTATAAAACTTTTCAGAGATTGGGTCGACTCCAAAAAACCTACCGAGCTCTGGCATATAATTACGATACCTGAAAGTTAACCAATTCAAGCCAAATTCTTTATTCATTTCTTGACCTAAATACGTTTGGTAATCATTCTCAGCTCCTATTACATTTGAATTATACCCCTTATGTTCAAGTCCAAATGGATACGTATTTCTTTCATCCAAAATCTCACTAGATGCCTGTATAACTCCGTCATTATTTAGGTCTGAATAGGATAATCTTATACTTCCTAAATGGTCAGTATAAGAGTACACGTAATTAAACGTACCATTATCATTCTTTACATAACCTTCTGGATGTGAAAATTGCTTTAAAGCTCCGTTCTCATAAACAAAGTTTCCTGCATACTCCACCGTCTTATTAGCTAAAACTTTCTTCTGCTTTTCTCCTTTGGCATCATATATAAAACTTATATTGTTGCCATTAATGGTTACTTGTGTTGGTAAATTAAGATGATTGTAAATGATGTTGGTAATCCCTTTATTCCTATTAACAACCATGTTTCCATTTATGTCGTATTCAAAATCATTATTGGTATTTGTGCCATCTTTAAATCCATAGGTTTTATTTCCTGCATCGTTAACTTTCAAAAGCTTATTACCATTATCATAGGTATATGATAAATTATCCATTACCCCAAAAGAAGTTGCATCTGCGTTCAAATGACCTTTTCTTGTAAGTGTCAGAATATTTCCCATTTTATCATAGGTAACATTCGATAAGTCATAATTTGAGGTTGAAACTCCTGTCGCACTTAACAGCCTATTTAATCCATCGTATTCGTAAGAGTATGTCCTCGTACTAGTATCTACATTTAACGTACTCCAACTCGTTTCACTTATGTTCCCATTAAACAGGGCTGTAGCTCCATTTTGAGGGTTGTTGTAGTTGATACTAAAGTTAAATAAATCTTTATCATTTTTACCATCTTGGTTAATGTTTTTTAACCAACCACGTACGTTATATGTATAGTCTACTTCTTGTAAAGTACCGCCAACCTTTTTGGTTTTTAGTTGTCCTAAATCATCATACTCATTAGTTACAATAGTTTCTGTAGCTTGTGCATTTATTTTTTGAGTTTGTTTTGTCATTCTTCCTACGTGGTCATACTCAAACCTATCTATAGTTACAATTGGAGAATTAGTTCCTTTAATATGTGTAGCTTTGGTTTCTAACACTTTACCAGAAAAATCTAGTTTACTTTCTACAATGTCGATAGTACCTAATTCATCATTTTTAGAATACACATAAATAGGTCTAGCTTTTTTATCGTAATAGGTAACTGTAGTGATCCAGTTGTTTGTTGCTAAAACTCTGACTTTAGACACCGTTGCTAAACCTTTAGTTCGACTAGTGGAGGTTATTCCGTAACTGGTAGTCACAGTTTGTCCTAAACCATCTGGTAAATCAATATACGTATCGTAGTAGTTGATGGTATAAACACCTGTAACTCCTTTTGGAATTGCAGTTTTAGTATAATATATATCAGCCCCTCCATAGGTTTGTTTTGAGGTTGTTTTTTCAAATTGAGTATAGTCTCCTGTAATAGCAATATTTTGTAAATGAGCTCTATTGCCGCTATTTGACATATAGCCAGTATAAACAACTCTTCCAAAAGCATCATATTTAGTAAATAACCATTTGTCTTGAGCTTTTAAATTAGCATCCTGAGTTAAAACTGGTCTATCTAATTTGTCATAGACAATATATTCCCATCCTTTACCTGGTATTTTCTTTTCTACCAAACGGTTTCTGTAGTCGTATTTATATTGATAACACAATTCTGATAACTCTGTTTCATCTGGTTTAGCTGAATGTGGTTCAGATTTTGGAGGTAACACATAGGTTAAGTTTCCAAAATCGTCATACACATAGTAGGTATCGTGAGCTGTTTCAATATCAGATACTAAAGCATATGTTCGTTTTAAAATTACTTGTCCCTGCTTGTTCTTAAACTCTTCTGTGGTGTGCAGTTTACTTGCGCTACCATTATGATTCTCATCTTTAGTAACTGTTTTATACAACTCTCCTGCTATAAAATTTCCATTATTCACTGTGCTAAGTTCTAGAGTAGGAGTATAGGTGTTATCAGCAAAAGAGGTAGTTACATAGTAATTTTTAACCTCAGTAGCAATATTAGTATCATATACAAACTCAATTTCATGTCCGTTACCTAATTTCCATGCTTCCCCCGGAGCTGCTTGTTTTAGTACTCTATTAAGAGGGGAACTATCAAACTGTTTTTCTGAATAAGCATTTACATCAGGTAAGCTTACGCCTGTAAAATCATTACTATAATTTACTTGATAAAAGCTTTTTGTAGCCGATGCAACATCACCTGTTATAATTGCTCCATTAGCACTTTCAACAGCATAGGGGAGGTATTCTTTAGTTTGGCGTCCAAATTCATCGTACTCTATATGAGTAACAATATCTTTAGGAGTTTCATTATTCGTCAAAACACCACCTGCTTGTATTGCTATACTTTGTTTAGCTCTTCCTAGACCATCAAAATAGATTATACTTTCTTGTACATCTTTATTTTGTGTTATTCCAGTAGGGTTTGTCATGGGCTCTTGATACGCTCTTGTAAACACATAGTTTTCGTTGCTAAATACCGGAGGTGTGTAGCTACAACCATTGTTGGTACCTGCTTCATTTGGACAATTATCAGTATTGTTAGTAACATATCCTGCAGGCTTAACGCTGTAATATACACTATTGTTTGGATCTCCAAACCCATCTCCATCAGCATCTAAATAAAATCTTTGTGGAGCAATATTGGTAATATTTACTGAGCTATCGTCATAATCATCATTATTACTTACATATCCGCTAGGAGTTTCACAAGCACTGGTTGTATTATTTGGGTCACCATAACTATCTCCATCTGTATCAGCATACCATGTTGGTGGGGAACTAATACTATAAGTAACACCTCTTGCGCTACTCCAACACCCTGTGGTATTATTACGAGCTTTTAAATAATAAACAGTTCCGCTAGTTCTAGTAATACTGATACTTGAATTGGAGGTGCTAGTTCCAGAGCTGCTACTTTGCCAATACCAAGTAATTCCAGTAGGAGAGCTTCCTTTGGTAAGGACAGTATTCCCACAGTTTAGAGTGATTGTAGGTGTACTTGGAGTGCTTGGTACCGTATTGATACTATAGCTTACACTTCTTGTGTTACTCCAACACCCTGTAGTATTATTTCTAGCTCTTAAGTAGTGTATAGTTCCGTTAGTTCTGGTAATATTAGTACTAGAATTAGCAGTACTGGTTCCAGAGTTGCTACTTTGCCAATACCAAGTAATTCCAGTAGGAGAGCTTCCTTTAGTAAGTACTGTACTTCCACAATTTTTAGTAATTGTTGGTGTTGAAGGAGTATTAGGTAGCGTATTGATACTATAACTTACACTTCTAGCATTACTCCAACACCCTGTGGTATTGTTACGAGCTCTTAGATAATAAATTGTTCCGCTAGTTCTGGTAATACTAGTATTTGAATTACCAGTACTGGTTCCAGAGCTGCTGCTTTGCCAATACCAAGTGATTCCACTAGGAGAACTTGCTTTGGTAAGTACTGTGTTTCCACAGTTTTTAGTGATTGTAGGTGTTGATGGAGTGCTTGGTACTGTATTGATACTATAACTCACACTTCTTGTACTGCTCCAACATCCTGAGGTATTATTTCTTGCTCTTAGATAATAAACCGTTCCACTAGTTCTAGTAATACTCGTACTTGAATTAGTAGTACTGGTTCCAGAGCTGCTACTTTGCCAATACCAAGTAATTCCAGTAGGAGAGCTTCCTTTGGTAAGCACTGTATTCCCACAGTTTTTTGTTATTGTAGGTGCAGAAGGAGTGCTAGGTACGGTATTGATACTATAACTTACACTTCTTGTGCTACTCCAACAGCCTGTAGTATTGTTTCTAGCTCTTAGATAATAGATTGTTCCGCTAGTTCTGGTAATGCTTGTACTTGAATTAGAGGTACTGATTCCAGAACTACTACTTTGCCAATACCAAGTAATTCCACTGGGTGGAGTACCTCTTTTTAATACTGTACTTCCACAATTTTTAGTGACTGTAGGTGCACTTGGAGTACTTGGTTTAGGTGCTTCATCTATCTGTCCATCACAATCATTATCAATACCATCACATATTTCAAGAGCTCCAGGTTTAATGTTAGGATTGTTATCATTACAATCACCATTTACATTTGAATAGGCTAATGAACCATCAGGGTTTGTTAATGTTGGTTGATTACAATCTAAAATTCCAATTCCTGTCCCATAGCCATCACTATCTGAATCTACATACCAGTACTTAGGGAGACTAGCATTTGAATCGTTACAATCACTAGCATTACTTACATAGCCTGAAGGAGCAGAACAGCCTAATATTTTGTTAGACAAAGTTCCGTAACCATCTCCATCAACATCCCTATAATAATACCGGGGGAGAGAAGAATTGTTGTCATCACAATCACTAGAGTTGCTTACATAGCCAGATAGAGCTGTACAGGATAGTACTTTATTTGATGATGTACCATATCCATCTCCATCACTATCTCTATACCAAAATCTTTCTGCCTTTATATTAGGATCACTATCATCACAATCTGTATTATTAAGTACATAACCATTAGGTTGTGTTGAAGTTTTATATGAAATGTTAGGGTTACCATATCCATCCCCATCTGCATCTCTATACCATATTGTATTTCCATCAGGATCTATAGGGATTGACTGACTGTGGATATTCTGGAATGATATAGAAAAAAACATAGCTATTGTAAAAAAAATATACTTTTTCATAGTTAATTAGTTTTTATAATGGTATTTGTGTTCTTTTAAAAGATTCCCGTCGGCATCTTTTATAAATTCTAATCGGTTAAAACCATCGTATTGATAATATATGGTTTGTCCTCTTGGGTCGGTAATACTTGTTACTCCAACTAATGGATCATAGGTAAAAGTGGTTACTTGAGCATTTGGAAGAGAGGTTCTTAAAGTGTTTAAGGCTGTACGTAAAGTTCCTTCGTACCCTACGTTTCCTATTGTTCTGTCATTGTCTGCATTTGACTTGGTCTGTATATCGGAAATTGTAGTTGTTGAAATGTCTGACAATGTAGCATTCTCAATTTTAGCGATAGGCTGAGTTTGATTATACCCCCAGATATATACAATATGGGTACCATCTTTTTTACTTACCTCTACAGGATTACCTTTATCATTATAGGTATGATATATAATTCGATCTTCTAATGTTTGTGTACCTTTAGCAGTTTGGATAAACTCGGGCAAAAATAAACCGTTGAAATTGTTATAATTTGTACGTTGAGTAGAATATAATAGATTATCTTTAAAAGTTTCTACTTGAACAGGAGTTGCAATTCTATTCTGTAGTTTTAATTGATCTATAATGGCTTTTTCCGTAGGAGTTAAATCATCATGTCCTAAAGAATTTACACTAGTTACATCAGGAGTGTAGTAGTTTTTTGTCTTTAAAACTTCTCCTTTGCTATTAGTTGTTTCTGTAGATGCTATTTGATAATGATTGTCGTAATTATATAAATAATCTATACTACTAATTAACTCCTTACCTTGAAAATAACTTGTTTCTTTTTTTGAAATCGGGTTTGAAGCTCCACCTACTAAATTATAAATCTTATAATCATTATGATTAGATTCTAAAGGGGCATCTTCGTTTAACTTAAATGTTATTAAAGGTAGGTGGTATTGTTTTTTATTATTTATGTATAGTAAAGGGTTTTCTTTAGTTTCATCTATTGGAATTGTTAAAGCCTTATAGTTAGGAAAACCTGCATAAGAATAGTTGTACTCTTCTTTTTTTACAGGGTAATAGTTATTATCTTGTTTTTTAAAATAAGTAATTTCTATGGGTTTGCCTCTTAACCATTCATTATTTATAGGTAAGGTGTATGGAGGCTTATAAAATTCTCCGTCATCGGGCATTGAAGTAAATTTATAATTTATTTTTCCTCCTCTACCTTGTTCATTTTCATTATTTAAATATTCTGTAATATGGCTATAACCAACGTGATTCCCTTGTTCATAAGTATATGGACTTCCTGGTCTTGCTCCATACGCCTCAGCTGTAATCACTGCTCCTGAAGCATCAAAGGTTTCGTTTTTAAAATAATACGTAGGTAAAGAATATAACAACCCACTACTCTCTCTTTCAGGCGTTAGATATTCATATGATTTAATAATCTTTCCATTGTCAATACTATTAATTTCAATCTCTTTGATTCTATTTCCTCCACTATAGGTTAAATCGGGCTCTGAAACTACTACTTCATCCCAACTTAAAGCAATGCTAAACCCGTTTTGAGAATCAAGTGGATCATCTTCTCCTATTACTTTTACTACAAACTTATAATCTCCTGCCGACAACATGGTTGGGTAATCATGCATTCCCATATAAATACTTCTATAATATGAAGTACCATTAATGCCTACAATGCTTACTTGGTATTTACACTCTGAAATGTTTGCCGTTGTACTACAGGTTCCAAAGCTTCCAAAAAACGAAATTTGTGATCTAAAATTAGCTGCATTGTCTCCTACACTAAAGGTCTTTTCATAATCGCCATTGGCTACTTTATACTCTGGACTTTTTAATAAGTTCGTCGATTTTGAGCTTGATGATGTTTGGTTAGGGTTTTTAAAATATAAGTTATGAAAGTATACAGGAGGAACAGCTTTATTTGATTCAAATGTAAATTTACTGTAACCTTTTGTAGGATTAATAACTTTAGTTATTAATCCTACCTTAGATTTAAACTCATCTACTTCTCTATTTACTATTCTATCGTAATTATAAAAAGTTAAAAAAGAGCCATTATTTTTACCATTATAGTACCCCCAGAGATCTTGTGCATTAGAAAATCTATTGGGAAGTTCTTCTTTATTAGTGTATTCAAAAGTATAATAATGCTTTTCTTCTCCGCTTTTTGATACTTGTTTTATAGCGTTCAAAAAAAGGCGTTTTTTTGCAGAAGGTTCTATATTTTTTAAATAACTTAAAACATTATTACTTAATTCATCATTACTGTAACTATGAATTAATTTGTACTTTTTTATTAGTTGGTCTTTTAAATCTTTTACTTCTATAGATTCTAGTTTATGTGAGCCTTTCAAATCCTCTCTTTCAATTGTTGATTTGTTAAAAATTACTTTCCCTGTTTCAAAAACTATTTCCTTTAACTGAAACTGTGTACTGGAAACTTTTGAGAAAAAAGAACTCGCTCCGTTTGTAGTTTTGTCATATTTATCATAAGACCTTCTGTAATAAGTTAAATTTTCTTTTTCATAATTAAAATGAATCTTTTTACCATCAGGACTAACAATGTCAATTAAATGCCAGCTGTTTATAATATCATAACCTGATTTTCCTAAATCAGATAAACCATCATTTGCATACACATAATTATGAGATATATCTACATCTTTAGCATATCTCGAAATATCATTGTTTTCTGGTTCTCCAAAATAATATTTATAGCCATTGCTTGTAGTAATTATCCACTTTTTAAACCCTGAATATTCTATTTTAATATCAGAGTAACTTTGAATAAGAGGTTTTTTAGTTTTTTGATCAAAAATGAATTTACCACTTCCTCCGGGAAAATGAAAATTAAATTGATCTGGGACTAAATCTATACCTTCAGCTCCTGAAAGTGATTCAGTATATACGTATGATCTTGTTGATTCATTTGTGCCAAAATCACTGTAAAAATCTTTAGTATAATATCCAAGTGCCCCCTCATCTATACTTCCTCTTACTTGTCTAGATATTATACCGCCTGCATTTAATGCCCATCCTATACCAATCCTAGAGGCTATTTCTTCTACCCGAATACCTCTAGCGTGGTATGATAGACTTATTGGTATGTTTGTTCCAGAAGATTCTATATCATAAATAGGTATGGAAATATTAGGTAACCCAGTATAATGAGATACAGGAACTTCAGTGAATTTTGCTAAAGAGGTTGCTTCAGGTGAGGGAGGAATAATTGTAGGTAACTCTTGTGCGTATCCCCATACACAAAACAGCATCATTACAATGCTTAACATAGTTTTTTTCATAAAATGTAATAGTGATTAAATTAGCAATTATTATTTTTCTCTTCTATCGGCTGCAAATTACATTATTTTTTGAAATAAAAAAACTGAAAAACAGTAGGTTATATGGTTGTAGAAGTAGTATAGATAGAAGCTGTAGAAAAGTATATAGCTGTCTAACTAGATACTATAAGTAACTTGAGAAAAGAAAAACTAATTATAAGATTATTAAAGCGTATTTAATTCGGCAACTTCTTACTTAATAAACCGTAAATAAAAGCCCCTAAGAGCGCTCCTAAGAGCACAATAATCATTGGAAGTATTCCTTGTCCAATCAAAACAAAAACAGGGGCAGGACAAGCACCTGCTAATGCCCAGCCTAAGCCAAAGATAGTACCTCCAACTAATGTTCTAATGAACCCTTTTTTCTTTTCTTTAATATTAATTTGGTTACCTAAGTAATCTTTAATTTTTCCAGTTTTAAAGAAGTACATAAATAGAGTAGAGAGGGCTACGGCAGAACCAATAATACCATACATGTGAAATGATTGGAATTTAAACATTTCATAAATACGATACCAAGAAACAGCTTCTGATTTAGATAAAATAATTCCGAAAACTATTCCAATAACTAAAAATTTTAAATTCTTCATCTTAACCAAATATTAAAGGGAATAGTACCCAGATCATAATTAAACCACCAATAAAAAAACCAATTACCGCAATTAAAGAAGGTAACTGAAAGCTGCTCAGTCCTGTAATTGCGTGCCCTGAAGTACAGCCATCTGCGTAACGAGTTCCAAAACCAATTAAAATTCCAGCAACTAATAAAATTGCAAAACCTTTCAAGGTTAACATATTTTCTACACTGAAAATTTCGTTTGGTACATAGGTTTTTCCTGCGTCAGCAAACCCCAAATCTGCTAATTCGCTAACTGTGGTAGGGTTTAAATCAATTCCTGGTGTTGCAGATAAATAGTTAATAGCTATATATCCGCCAATTAATAAACCAGCTAAAAAGATAATGGCCCAGTCACGCTCTTTCCAGTCTTTTTTAAAATAGTCTGATATTTTACCAGCACCTGCCATGGTGCAGATGGTTTCTAAGTTTGTTGATACACCAAAGTTTTTTCCGAAGTAAAAAAACAAGAAAAGTACAATAGCTATAAGTGGCCCTGAAACATACCAAGGCCAAGGTTGTAATATAAAATCCATTATAATATATTTTTTAAATAAGTGATAATGGTTTTTGTTGCCCCTACATTTTTTAAAATGTAATTGTGGTTAACACTCCCCATTTGCTCTCTAAGTTTTTTGCCTGATTTTAATGAAGCAAAATTACTAGAAAATTCGTTAGTATTTACAACGATTTTTGCACCGCCTATTTTAAGTAAATCAACAGCTTCTTGAAATTTACTGTATTTGTTACCCCCAAAAACAACAGGAATGCCATATGTAGCAGGTTCTAAAATATTGTGTAAACCTGTTGCTAAACCACCTCCTACATAGGCAACATCAGCGTATGAATATATTTTGGTAAGTAAGCCAATAGTATCAATGATGAAAACTTGATGTTTTGACAGGTTTTTGTTTTCTTTTTTAGAGTAAAGAATAGTTTTTTTGTTGATAGAATCTTGTAACTCTTTAATTTGCTTTCTGTGAATGTTATGTGGGGCAATGATAAATTTTTCATCATCGGAAGCATGATTATTTATATAATCTATAATAAGTTCTTCATCTTCTTTCCAAGTACTTCCAGCAACAACAGTATATTGATTATTTTTAAATTCCGAAATAAAACTTAAAGAGTTGTCTTGTTGTAAAATATCGTATACACGGTCAAATCGTGTATCACCAGCAATAGTTACGTTATTAAAATTAATAGAATTTAATAAGTCTTTAGAAGTTTTGTTTTGTACAAAAAAGTGATTAAAAGCAGTTAGTTTTTCACGCATAAAACCTCCATACCATTTAAAAAAGGATTGTTTTTTTCTAAAAATCCCCGAAATTAAAATCGTAGGAATCTGATGTCTTTTTAACTCAGATAATAGATTAGGCCAAAACTCATACTTTATCATAATTGCCATTTCAGGATGTACCTGTTTGATGAATTTTTTAACATTTGATTTTGTGTCTAATGGTAAATAACAAATTACATCAGCTAATGGATAATTTTTTCTTACTTCATATCCAGAAGGGGAGAAAAAAGTAACAACTATTTTATAGTCTGTATAAAGCTGTTTTAACTCTTCAATAATAGGTCTTCCTTGTTCAAATTCCCCTAAAGAAGCAGCATGAAACCAAATTACTTTATCGGTTTTTGAAAGACTGTCAAGTTTTGAGAATGTTTCTTTTCTACCTTCATAAAATAACTTTATTTTTTTGTTGAATAAAGCCACAAACGGAAGCAGAACAGATACTATTAAAAGAAGTAAATTGTATAAAAAATTCATTATGCGAATTTATGAAATAAAAAAATCAGTGAAGTTACTCACTGATTTTTTATTCTATGTTGAAATATGTTATGATTCCATTTCAAAATCTTCCATAAATTTAGTGGTATAATTACCAGCTACGTAATCTGGATGATCCATTAATTGTCTATGGAAAGGAATAGTTGTTTTTACACCTTCAATAACATACTCATCTAGTGCACGTTTCATTTTGTTGATTGCTTCTTCACGAGTTTGTGCAGTAACAATTAACTTAGAAATCATTGAATCATAGTTTGGTGGAATCATGTACCCAGCATATACGTGAGTATCGATACGAACACCATGACCACCTGGAGCATGATAAGAGGTTATTTTTCCTGGAGCAGGTCTAAATCCGTTATAAGGATCTTCTGCATTAATTCTACATTCAATTGAGTGTAATTGTGGCTTGTAGTTTTTACCAGAAATTGGCACACCAGCCGCAACTAAAATTTGTTCACGAATCAAATCGTAGTCTACAACTTCTTCAGTAATTGGATGCTCTACCTGAATACGAGTATTCATCTCCATAAAGTAGAAGTTACGGTGTTTATCTACTAAGAACTCAACCGTTCCAGCACCTTCATACTTAATGTATTCAGCAGCTTTAACAGCAGCAGCTCCCATAGCATCACGTAATTCTTCTGTCATGAAAGGAGAAGGAGTTTCTTCAGTTAATTTTTGGTGACGACGTTGAACTGAACAATCTCTTTCAGATAAGTGACAAGCTTTACCATAAGCATCACCTACTACTTGGATTTCAATATGGCGAGGCTCTTCAATTAACTTCTCCATATACATATCGTCGTTTCCAAAAGCAGCTTTAGATTCTTGTCTTGCAGAATCCCAAGCATCTTTTAAATCTTCAGCTTTCCAAACAGCACGCATACCTTTACCTCCACCACCAGCAGATGCTTTTAACATTACAGGGTATCCTGTTTCTGCAGCGACTTTTTCACATTCTTCAAATGTGGTAATTACACCGTCACTACCTGGTACACAAGGTACTCCAGCAGCTTTCATGGTAGCTTTAGCATTCGCTTTGTCTCCCATTCTATCAATCATCTCTGGAGAAGCTCCGATAAACTTAATTTCGTGCTCTTCACATAGTCTTGAGAATTTAGCGTTTTCAGCTAAGAAACCATATCCTGGGTGAATTCCGTCAGCGTTTGTAATCTCTGCAGCTGCTATGATGCGATCCATTTTTAAATAAGATTCGCTACTTGGTGCAGGTCCAATACAAACAGCTTCATCAGCAAATCGTACGTGTAAACTTTCAGCATCTGCTTTAGAATAAACAGCTACTGTTTTTATCCCCATCTCTTTACAGGTTCTAATTACACGTAACGCGATTTCGCCTCTATTGGCAATTAATATCTTTTTAAACATGTCTTTTAGTTTATGAGTTTATTGGGTTTAGTTGTTTAAGAGTTTAGCTATGCTAAACTTCTAAACTTAAAACTTCTAAACCAAAAATTATGATGGGTCTACTAAAAATAATGGTTGATCAAATTCTACTGGAGAAGAGTCATCCACTAATACTTTAACGATCTTACCAGATACTTCTGATTCAATTTCGTTAAATAATTTCATTGCTTCAATGATACAAACAGTATCACCAACTTTTACCTCTGTTCCTACTTCAGCAAAATTAGGTTTATCTGGAGAAGGTTTTCTATAGAAAGTACCAATGATAGGTGATTTTATAGTTACATATTTTGAGTCGTCTGTAGATTCAGCTGCTACTGGGGCTGCAGCTGGTGTAGCTGGTTGTGCAACAGGGGCAGGAGCTATCATTTGTTGAGCTGCTGCTGGGGCAGGAGCTTGAATGATAGTAGTTTCAGGAGTGTCACTTCCAGTTTTAATGGTGATTTTAATATCTTCCATTTCTAGCTTCACTTCACTTGCACCTGACTTAGCTACAAACTTTATAAGACTTTGAATTTCTTTAATGTCCATTTTCCTAAATTTTAGTTGTTTAGTTATGAGTTATATGCCCATTTTAAGTAGATAGCTCCCCATGTGAAGCCTCCACCAAATGCGGCAAAAATTAAATTATCTCCTTTTTTCAACTCTTTTTCATAGTCAGCAAGTAACAACGGTAAAGTAGCAGAAGTAGTATTTCCGTACTTATGAATATTCATCATTACTTTATCATCTTCTAAGCCAACTCTATTAGCAGTGGCTTCGATGATTCTTTTATTAGCTTGGTGTGGTACTAGCCACTGAATGTCATCTTTTGTTAAGTTGTTTCTGGTTAACATTTTTTCAGAAACATCTGCCATGTTAGAAACAGCAAATTTAAATACAGTTCTTCCTTCTTGGTGAACAAAATGTTGCTTGTTTTTAACAGTGTCTTCTGATGCTGGTAAAATTGAACCACCTGCATCAATTTTTAAGAATTCACGACCAATTCCGTCGCTTCTTAAATATTCATCTTGCAACCCTAAACCGTCGTTATTAGGTTCAAATAAAACAGCACCAGCACCATCTCCAAAGATGATACAAGTAGCTCTATCGCTATAGTCAATAATTGATGACATTTTATCGGCACCAATTAACAATACTTTTTTATATCTCCCACTTTCAATATAACTAGAGGCAGTTGACATACCATATAAAAAACTTGAACAAGCCGCTTGTAAATCATAAGAAAAAGCATTCACGGCTCCTATTTTAGAAGCTGTATAAGCTGCTGTTGAAGCTACAGGCATGTCTGGAGTAGCAGTTGCTACAATAACCATGTCGATATCTTCAGGGTTTGTATTTGATTTTTGAAGTAAATCTTCTGCTGCTTTTATTGCCATGAAAGAAGTTCCAAGACCTTCGCCTTTTAAAATCCTTCTTTCTTTGATTCCTGTTCTCGTAGTAATCCACTCATCATTGGTGTCTACCATTGTCTCTAGCTCTTTATTAGTTAGAGCATATTCTGGAATATATTTTCCTACCGCTGTTATAGCTGCAGTTATTTTAGTCATAGTTGTTTGTTTTGTAGTAAAACGAGTTTTCAAAGTAATGAAAATTATTTCACTTTTTTATAGAAAAAAACATCAAAAAGAGTAATTTTTGATGTAAAAACATAAAAAAACCCTCAAAGTAGAGGGTTTTTTAATTTTTTAAACTAGTTTTTAAGCCTCAGCAGCAGCACTTTCTAATACTACTTGACCTCTGTAATAAAGTTTTCCTTCATGCCAGTGAGCTCTGTGGTATAAATGAGCTTCTCCAGTTGTAGGATCAACAGCTATTTGAGGTACAGAAGCTTTATAGTGAGTTCTTCTTTTATCTCTTCTAGTTTTAGATATTTTTCTCTTTGGATGTGCCATTTTATGTCTTATTTATCTGTTAGTAAATCCTTTAATTTATCCCATCTAGGGTCTGTTGATGTTTCTTCAACAGTTTTTTCTTCGTTTATTTTTAATTCCTTTAATTTTCTTAAAGCATCCGATTGCATGGTGCCATCAATAACATTTGGATGTATTCTTTTGCTCGGTACTGATAACACAATTAACTCATATATATATTGAGACACATTTACTTGATAGGCTTCATGCGGAAGTATCAAAATTTCATCATGTTCATCATTAAACTCAGGTCCAAACTTAACAACCAAATCTAAATTACCATTAATAGGTAAATCAAATAACTCATTAGTAATATCACAAGGAACATTAACTGTTCCACTTATGTTAAAAGCAAGTTCAAATAAAGTGCTTTTTTTAACAAATGTAATATCAGCTTTTATGTTAGCGTTGTTAAACTCGTCAAACTGAAATGCTTCAAAGAACGTTTTGTCAATTTGATATTCAAACAAATGACTTCCTTCTTTTAAACCTACAAAAGGTACGTTGAATTGTTTTAAGTCTTTCATCTACAACTATCAATTTGAGCGTGCAAAGATATAAAAAATGTTTTTACTTTTATGTTTTGAGAAAAAAAAATGAACTATTTTGCTTTTAATGCGTTTTTTGTAAGTTCTTGATACTCTTTTCGGTTCTTAAATATTTGTAATGAGGTAAATAAGGCTTCTTTAAAAGATGTAGGATTGGCATTATTTTTACCAGCAATATCAAATCCAGTTCCATGATCAGGAGAGGTTCTTATTTTGCTTAAACCTGCGGTGAAATTCACACCATTTCCAAACGATAAAGCTTTAAATGGAGCCAAACCTTGGTCGTGATACATGGCTAAAACTCCGTCAAATTGCTCATAGGTTTTTGAACCAAAGAAACCATCGGCTGCATACGGACCAAAAACTAATTTACCAGTTTCTTTAATTTCAGTAATAGTAGGGCGAATAATTTCGTCATCTTCAGTACCAATTATTCCATTGTCACCACAATGTGGATTTAGCCCTAATACTGCAATTTTAGGCTTACTAATATTAAAATCTTGTTTTAAAGAGTTGTACATGATTTCAACTTTAGATTTTATAAGTTCTGGAGTAATGGCTTCTGAAACTTTAGAAACAGGAATATGACCAGTTATTAAACCAATACGTAATTCATCTGTCATTAAAATCATTAAACTTTTTCCATCAAAGTTTTCTTCTAAGTATTCTGTATGACCTGGAAACTTAAATTCTTCAGATTGAATATTCTCTTTGTTAATAGGAGCTGTAATAATAAGATCTATTTGATTATTTTTTAAAGCTCCAACAGCTGCTTGTAATGATTTTAAGGCAAATTTACCTCCTTCTTCTGTAGTTTTACCGAGGTCTATTTTAACTTCTTCTTTCCAGCTGTTTAATAAATTAACTTTACCATGTACAAGTTTGTCTAAAGAAGTAATTCCATGGATACTGGTATTAAGTCTTAAAGCCTTTTTATGATATGAAATTAGTTTGTTTGAAGCAAATAAAACTGGAGTGCAAAAGTCAAGCATTCGTTTGTCTTCAAATGTTTTTAAAATAATTTCGATACCAATCCCGTTGATGTCCCCAACCGAAATTCCGACAATAATTTTGTTTGCTTTATCCATAGTTTACTTTCGTAGGTAAAGTTGTATTTTTGATGCTAACAAAAGTAACTAAATTTTTATAGAATGTTTACCGGAATAATAGAAACTCTTGGAATTGTTAAAGGTATTGAGCGTGAAAAAGAGAATTTACACCTTACAATAAAAAGTACAATAACTAATGAGTTGAAAATAGATCAGAGCGTAGCACATAATGGTGTTTGCTTAACAGTTGTTGCAATTGATAAGGATGAGTATACAGTTACAGCGATAAAAGAAACACTAGATAAAACGAATATAGGTGATTTACAGGTAGGAGCCGAGGTAAACCTTGAAAGAGCAATGAAGTTAGGGGCTCGATTAGATGGGCATATAGTACAAGGACATGTAGATGGAACAGGGGTTTGTAAAAATATAGAAGATGCAGATGGTAGTACAGTTTTTACTTTTTCATATGATTTTGATGGCTCAAATGTTACCATTGAAAAAGGTTCGATTACTATAAACGGAGTAAGTTTAACGGTGGTTAATTCTAAAAAGGATGAGTTTAGTGTGGCTATTATTCCATATACATATGAGCATACAACTTTTAAAAACTTTAAAATAGGTACTAAAGTAAATCTTGAGTTTGATGTAATTGGTAAATATGTAGCAAGACTTCATAGTTTAAGAGGATAAAAAAATATACAAAAACTATGGAGGTATTTAAGTCTATAGCCTTATGTTTTTCAGGAGGAGGATATAGAGCAGCTTGCTTTTCTTTAGGAACACTATCATTATTAGAAAAAGTAGGTTTACTAGAAAATGTAAAAGCAATTTCTACTGTTTCTGGGGGTACAATTACTGGGGTTAAGTATGTACAATCTCAAATTGAAGAAAAAGATTTTCAAGTTTTTTTTGATGAGTATTATAAATGGTTAGCTAAGGATGAGTTAACAAGTAATGCACTTAGTCATTTGAGATGGCCTTTAATTTGGAATCAGCCTGAAAATAAACATAAGCGAAAGAATCCGATTAATGCCTTTGCTATAGAATATAACAAGCTAACAAATCAAGCAACTTTAGGACAAGTTCAAGATGTAATAAGTCAAGGTAAAACACACTTAGAAAGAGTGGTGTTTAACGCTACAGATTTTGATAGCACACATCAGTTTAGGTTTCAAAATATTAAAGGAAACCAAAAAAGGTTTGGAAATGGGAAAGTACATACTAAGTATAAAGAAGTAATTGATGATATAAAGTTAGGAGATGTAATTGCAGCGTCAACTGCTTTTCCAGGAGGATTTGAACCCATGGGGTTTCCGTATGATTTTAGTCCTAATCATAATGATTTAGAAGAAATAGGCTTGATGGATGGAGGTATTGTTGATAATCAAGGAGCCTCTGTTTTTGTATCAGAAGCACAAAATCAATGTGAAGGGAAGCCAGAACGTCATGATTTATATTTCTTGTGTGATGTCTCTTCACCATATCCTGGAAAAGGCTTTAAGTTTGCTTCTGACTCATGGTTTAGTAAATATGTATCATATGTGTCCAGTGCTTTTACCCTATTATTTATGTTAATAGTTACAGTGTTTTTTGGAGTGCAAAAAATGATGGTTTGGTATACTATAAGCGTTGTAATATTGGCTTTTTTAGTATTCACACACTTTTTATTTTTCTCGTTATCTAAACTGATGCAAAATGAAACAGGTGTAGATCAAAGATTGTATTTACCACCAAGGAGGGTTGGTTTTTATATACTTAACAGAGCAAAATCTTTAGTCCGTATGGCAAGTGTAGTTTTTCTTAAAAATGATAGAAGGCAACATGCAAATGCTATTTACAGTACTTTTCCAAATAAAATAATTACATCTACAGTGTATGAGTTACGATGTAAAGATACTTCAGGAAATCAAACAACCCGACCAGAGAATGAAAGAGGTTGGGAGGAAATAAAGAAATATACAGGAGAGATAAGCGAAGCTATTATTAAAAATTCAAATAAAAGTACATCGTTCGGTACTACTTTATGGTTTACTCAAAAGGACAAGGAAAATAACATGTTAAACAATGTTATCGCATGTGGAGAATACACTGCTTGTTATAATTTGTTGTCTTATTTGATTATTCAATATGGAGATAAGGCTACTGAACTACCAGTTTTTAAAGAACTATTATCTCTTTGGAAGAAATTTCAGGAGAATCCAAGGTTTTTAGTAGAAGAGCGTCAAGAAAAAATAAAGACCATGAACAAATAAATATTCATGGTCTTTTTAAATTTAAAAAACTAAGACTTTTATTGTGTCAATGATAGTTTTAACAACTTTGTTTTTAAAATGACCTAAACTTATTTTTGAGATACCTGCAGCTTGCAAGGTTTTCATTTTAAATAAATCTTTTTGACTTTTTACCAGCCATTCAAAATCTTCTACAGTAAGCTTACCTTGTGCTAATAAAGAAGTCCATCTTTCTAGTTTGCTTTTTGATTCACTCAAGAATAGTTCAATATCTTTTTTTGATTCTTTTGAAAACTCACTAAACTTATCATTAAATAAAGAAACTAATGATTTTTTTAATTCTTGTAATATTTTATCGAAATCCATAGCGGGTTAATTTTTAAAAATAAGTTCTAGTAATTTGTTTTTTGTAGCAGGCTCTTTTTTGCTTTCATACTCAAGTAACAGGTTAAAAGCTTCAGTTATTTGTGCTTTAGCTTCTGTAATAAAGAAAGGAGAAAGCTTATCCTTTTCTTTCCATCGTTTCAAAAATCCAGCAAGTAAGTTTTTGTCTTGGTCAGCCAATAATAACCACATCTTGTAGGTTATTTCATTATTAGGTTTGTATTTTTCGTATTCAACAATTTTAGCAATTTCATTTTGTAGTTTTTCAATTTCTTTACTGTTTTCTTCGTAAGAGTTTTCAGCTTTATCTATAAGTTGATTGGCGTCTATTTTTATTTCAATAGTTTTTTGAAAAGAATATTGATCATAAGGAGCTGTTTTAAGGATACTGCAAGAAGAAAGAAAAGCAGTAATAAACATTAGGATAAAGAAGGGTTTGTTGTTTTTCATTTTGGAAGTTAGGTTAATTTTTAAAACTAGTAAATTTAATACTTTATGAATCATAATAAAGGGAAAAAACACCTAGAAAAGAGAAGTGTTTTTTAGGGGTAATTTTAAAAGAAGTGTTGGGTTTTATGATAAAAGTCATGTAAATCAATAAGTTATATTCGTATCTTTGAGAAGGATGTAAATTAATTAAGTTATGGATATATCAGTGTTTTTACTAAAGTTTTGGGGATGGTACTGTATTATTTTCTTTTTTGTACTAAGTTTTAATCCTAAGAGAGTAAAACAAATAGTAGATAATTTACAGGATGCAAGGTTTTTAATTATTCTTTCACTCTTTGCTATTATAATTGGTTTGCTTAATGTTTTAGCACATAATATATGGGAGGCAAACATTAAACTTTTGATTACTCTGTTTGGTTGGTTAGCTTTAATTAAAGGAATCGTTTTATTTACTTTTCCTAAGCAAATGATTAACTTATTAAAACAAACCAATTTGAAATTTATACAAGCCTTATATGTGATGTTGTTTTTCTTAGGGCTGTTTTTATTGAATGAAGCTTACGGAATAGTTCCTTTTTAACCGAATTTAAATCGAAATGAAAAAAAAGATTTTACTACTAACAGATTTTTCTGAAGCATCATATAATGCAATGGTATATGCTTTAGAGCTTTTTAGAACAGAAAGGTGTAGCTTTTACATATTAAATGTTTTTAAAACGACATATAATTTAATAGAAGACTTAATTCCTCCTAAACCAGGAGAGAAAGGATATGATGAACCAAAGAAAAAATCATTAGAAGGGCTTAATAAAATATCAAAATTAATAGAATCTAAAGAGGAGGGGAATCCTTTTCATGAGTTTGATTACATATCACAAAAAAATAAATCACTACTGAATGCAGTTGAAGAAATAGTGGAACAAAAGGATATAGAAATGGTTGTAATGGCTACAAAAGGACAAACTAATGACAATAGTTCTGTATTTGGGAGTAATGCAATACAGGTAATGGAGAAGATTCGTAATTGTCCTGTTTTAGTAGTGCCAAAAAAAGCCAAGAGAAAAATACCAAAAGAGATTGTTTTCCCAACAAGTTATAGAACACATTATAAAAAAAGAGAGCTAGATTATTTAATTGATATAGTTGGAGCCTGTAATGCATCTTTAAGAGTATTACATATTACTAATAACGATGATATAGATGAAAATCAAAAAGAGCATAAGGAGATGTTGAATGAATATCTTGAAGGTTTAAAATTTTCATTTCATACATTATCTTGTGTAACTGTGTCTACAGCAATAAAATGTTTTGTAGAAAGTAGAGAGAGTGATATGGTGGCTTTTATAAATAAAAAGCACGCATTTTTTGATACTATATTCTCTAAACCATTAGTAAAAGAAGTAGGGTATAAGTTAAAGGTACCTGTGTTGGTGTTACATGATTTAAGAAACTAAAAAGTAAAACAATGAAAAACGTAGGAGTTTGGTTAGATAAAGAGAAAGCTCTTGTTGTAACCATTGAAAATGGAACAGAAAATATGAAAACGATACAATCTAATATAGAAACGTTTCGTATTCATGGAGGCTCAGGAACTCGATTTAAAGGAGGTCCGCAAGATGTGGTTCAGGATAGTAGGTACTTAGAAAGAGAAAAGCATCAAACAAAAAGATATTTTGATGAGCTTGCAGAAGAAGTTAATAATGCTGATTCGTTAGCTATTTTTGGTCCTGCAGAAACTTTTGAAAAATTTAAGAAAGAGCTTGAAAGCTCTTATAAAGAACTAGATGCGAAGGTTAAAACAGTAAAAAGGGTTGATAGTATGACAGATAATCAAGTAAAAGCCTTGATTAGAGATTTCTTTGATAATGGAAACTAGCCCAAATAAAATAACAATAGTAAAGGCTTCTGGAGAGGTTGTGCTATTCTCGTTAACCAAATTAAAAAAGTCGCTTAAAAGAACTGGAGCAGACGACGCTTTAGTATCTGAAATTTTAAAAATAGTTCAAGATGAGCTATATGAGGGAATAACTACTAAAGAAATTTACAATAGAGCTTTTGCTTTACTAAAGAAAAAAAAGAATGTATTTGCTTCAAAATACAAATTAAAAAAAGCAATATACGAGTTAGGACCGACAGGTTTTCCTTTTGAACATTTTGTAGCAGCAATTTTAAAATATTCTGGATATAAAGTAAAAATAGGAGAGGTTTTACAAGGAGAATGTGTGCAACATGAGGTTGATGTATTGGCACATAAAAACAATGAAACTACTGTTGTGGAATGTAAATTTCACAGTGAGCAAGGACTTGTCTGTAATGTTAAAATTCCTTTGTATATCCATTCTCGTTACCAAGATGTAAAAAATCATTGGAATACTTTCAATAAGCATAAAACAACCTTAACTCAAGGTTGGGTAGTTACAAATACACGATTTACGGATGATGCTGAGAAGTATGGTAATTGTGCGGGTTTGTATTTGCTAAGTTGGGATTACCCGAAAGAAAATAGCTTAAAAGATATAATTGATAGGTTAGGACTATATCCAATAACGGTTTCTACACTGTTAACTAAAAGAGAAAAACAGTTTTTGTTAAATAGAGATGTAGTGTTATGTAGAGAATTGATAAAAGACAGCTTTTATCTAGATCATTTAGGTGTTTCAGATACCAGAAAAAGTAGGATTCTATCAGAAATACAACAATTGTGTAGTGTTTAAAAAGAAGGAGGTATGTTAACTTTTGCGAAAGTTCATTTTTTAGGGGCTGCAGGTACTGTAACAGGATCAAAGTTTTTGATTGAAGTCTACAGTAAGAAAATTATGATTGACTGTGGTATGTTTCAAGGGTTAAAGGAACTTAGAGAATTAAACTGGGCAGAGCTTCCTGTGGATGTAAAGAAAATAGATATTGTATTATTAACTCATGGACATCTAGATCATGTGGGTTTTTTACCTCGTTTATATAAGCAAGGATTTAGAGGGAAAATTATAGGTACCGCTCCAACATTAGCTATTGCAGCAATTATTTTAAAAGATAGTGCTAAAATTCATGAAGAAGAAGCACAAAAAGCTGCAGAAGAAAATTATAGTAAACATAATCCGGTACTACCTTTTTATACGATTACTGAAGCGGAAAATACCATAAGTTTATTTCAAGTCGAAGAAGAAGGAAAATGGGTTTCTTTTTCTGAAGAAATCTCTTACAGGTTTCAATATAATGGGCATATCATAGGAGCTACTTTTATAGAATTAAATATTAATGAAAAAACATTTGTGTTTTCAGGAGATGTTGGAAGGGTAAAGGATTACTTACTAGAGAAGCCCAAAAAACCGGTTTGGGCAGACTATCTTTTTTTAGAAAGTACGTACGGTCATAAATTGCATCCAAAAGAAAATATAGAAGAAATTCTATCGAAACTCATCAAAGAAACAATAGAAAATAAAGGGAATTTAATCATTCCTAGTTTTGCTGTTGAGCGATTACAAATGTTAATGTATGTTTTGTGGAAGCTCTATAAGAAAAATAAAATACCAAGCATACCAATTTTCGTTGACAGTCCAATGGGAAATAACGTTTTAGAGGTTTTTAAAAGATATCCTCAATGGCATAAATTACCCATGGCTGAATACGAAGCGATGTGTAACCATATAAATATTATAGAGTCGTACAGAGAAACATGGGAAACTATAGATGATCCTAGGTCAAAAATAATAATTGCTGGAAGTGGAATGGTAACAGGAGGTAGGGTTTTAACTTATTTACAACAATTGATAGATGAACCAACAACAACAGTTTTATTAGTAGGGTATCAGGCAGAAGGAACAAGAGGAAGGCAGTTGCAAGAAGGATGTCATGAAATAAAATTTTATGGAAGATATTTTCCTGTAAAAGCAAGAGTAGAGAGTATAGAAAGCTTATCGGCACATGCAGATCAAGAAGACTTATTAAATTGGTTAAGTGATATTAAAAACATACCAGAAGAAGTATTTCTTATTCATGGAGAGCAAACAGCTTTAGATGCTTTTAGATTGAAAATTCAAAAAGAAAAGAATTGGAATGTTTGTATTCCAAAGTTACATGCTATAAAGGAGTTAATGGTATAGAAGTTTAACCTAAAAACTAACTCGATGAAAACAACAGAAACACAATTAAAATATGTAGAGTGGTTAAGTGCAGAAGATATGCACTTAATGTCAAAACAATGGTTGTCTGAACTCTCGTTTTTAAAAGACGAACAGCTTTTTTTTGAAGACTTAATACGGAAATACATTTTTGAGCTTATAGCACCAGAGCAATTTAAGAAAACCACTAAAATAGTAGAGTCGCTGAGTAATTCAAGAAAAAAAACGGAAGAGTTAACCAAAATTGTAGAAGCTCATGAAAGAGGGCTAGAGGTAATGGTAGATGGAGTAGATCAAGTAATAGAAGAAGAAGTTTACAAAAACGAACACCGAAGGTTGATAGCAAAGGTTAGTAAGTTTTTAAACGAATATCAAGATTTAAAGCAAACACTTTTTACTACAGTAAAAAAGATTTCAAAATCAGAAAAAAAAGGATTAACCGAATAGAAAATAAAAAACGGAGTTCAATATTGAGCTCCGTTTTTTATTTTATAATTTAAGAAGCGATGTAACGCTTTACCACCCATAAAGGAACGTGTAAATCATGAGTGAATAATTCTTCAGTAACACTTCCCACTAAAAGAGAAGTGAAGTTGTTGTGACCCTTATCGGCAACAAACAAAATATCCGTTTTATCTTTCTCAGCAACAGCTCTTATTTTTTCAGAGATACTGTCTTCACCAGCTGAAGCTTTTATAGTTTCTACGTTTGAGACTTTAGTTTTATTAAGCAGTTTTTCAAATTGTAATCCAACATGTTTTTCCACTTTCTCGCGAGCTTTATCTACTTTGATATAAGGGAAAAATAGCTGAGGAATTTTAAAAACATTTAATACTTTTAAAACAGACTCTTTCTTTTTGTTAATAGAAGAAGCGGTATTAAAAGCTTTAAGAGAAGCCGAAGAAAAATCGGTTGCAACCATTAGGTTTTCTGGATTTAGGTTGGCTTCTTTAGGAATAGAAAGGATATTACATTTTGCCATTCGTAATAACTTTCCTGAAACTGAACCAGAACCTTTATATGTATTTTTATTACCTAGAATAATTAAATCAGCATGATATTTATTGGCAACATAACTAATTAAACTTTCTGTATAAGCATCGTCAGAAACTAATAATTCAAAATTACAATCGGCATCAAAATGTTTGCTAATACTGTTATCTAACTCTTCTTCAATAATATCTTCAATGCTTATGTTTTCTAACTGTTCAGAAAATAAATTACTTATTTCATACCTTTTTACATTATGAATAAAATATACATTTTCTGTTTCATGTTTTTTTGCAAGCATGCTACAATACTTAATAAGTGTAACATCTAGTTCAGAAAGGTCTAAGGCTACTAGTATATTTTTAATTTTCATAATTTAAGATTTTTGTTTTTTCGAATCTATTAATCTTTTTATAGTTTCTTGATACTCTTCCTTTTCTTTTTGATTTAAGCGTTTAAGGTGTTCCTTGTAATCTTCTCTTAATCCTTTAAAGAGAGAGTAACACATTAATAACAAAAGTAAGGTAAAAGGAAGACCTGTGGCAATAGAAGCCGTTTGAAGTGCTTTTAAACCTCCTCCTAATAATAATACAGCAGCCACGGCTCCCTCTGCAAGAGCCCAAAATATTCTTTGTCCTACAGGAGCGTCAATTTTTCCGCCTGAAGTTAAACTGTCTACTACTAAAGAACCAGAATCTGATGAGGTAACAAAGAAACTAGCAATAAGTATAATAGCAATAATATTTAACGCCATTGAAAAAGGGAAGTCTTCTAAGAAGACAAAAAGAGCGGTGGCTACATTATCGTTTACACCATTAGCAATAGTAGGATCTCCTCCTAAAATTTCGTGTAAAGAGGTTGCTCCAAAAGCAGTAATCCAAAATAAAGTGATTAATGTAGGAACGATTAATACTCCAAGAATAAACTCTCTAATAGTTCTTCCTTTAGAAACACGGGCAATAAACATACCTACAAAAGGAGACCAAGCAATCCACCATCCCCAATAAAAAATAGTCCATGAATTTTGCCATTCTGTTCCAGTATAAGCTTCGGCCCAAGTAGAAAGGTTAATTAAATTGTTTACATAACTACCAGTATTTTGAACAAATGATTTTAAAATGAAAATGGTAGGTCCTAAAATTACCACAGCAAGCAATAAGAGTACTGCAATACGCATGTTCATTTCACTAAGGAACTTTACTCCTTTGTCAACTCCCGAAACCACTGAAATAGTGGCAATTAATGTAATTCCAACAATTAGCCATATTTGTAATGAGATACCTGAATCTAAACCAAAAACATGTTCCAAACCAGCAGCAACTTGTTTAACACCTAATCCTAACGAAGTTGCTAAACCAAAAACAGTGGCTAAAACAGCAAAAATATCTATAATATCACCAATTCTACCGTAAATCCTATCTCCTAAGAAAGGGTAAAAAACAGAGCGAATTGTTAAAGGTAGCCCTCTAGAATACGTAAAATAAGCTAATGATAAACCTACTAAAGCATAAATAGCCCAAGCGTGTAACCCCCAGTGTAAAAAAGTGACGTTCATAGCTTCTTTAGCAGCAGCAGCTGTATTTGGATCAGCTAAAGGAGGAGAAGAAAAATGATAAACAGGTTCAGCAATACTCCAAAAGAGTAATCCAATACCCATACCAGCACTAAAGAGCATTGAAAACCAAGAGGTAGTTGAGAATTCTGGTTTTGCTTTTGCTCCACCAATACGCAAGCTCCCATATTTACTAAAAGCTAAGTAAAGCATAAATGCCACAAAAATATTCACGGCTAAGATAAATAGCCAACCAGTTTTGTTGGCTATAAAAGTCTGTGCTGTATCAAAATAAGATTGGGCTCTTTCTTTAAAAAGTAAAGTTAAAGCTACACTAAGTATAATTACAATTGAAGATGTGAAGAATACAGGTCCGTTAACTTCGAGTCCAAAAATTGATTTCCGTTCGTCACTTCTAATTATTTTTTTTGCTTTCTTCATGTGTTAATGTTTATTCTATTAAAAATAGTATCCGATATTTATGTTAAATCTCATGTCCCAATCAGCATTAGGTGTTCCATTGGCTAAAGCATTTGTCCATACAGGTCCTAACCAAGGATGATCTTTTCCTGCAGCAAAATCTATATAAGTATACACATTACCAGCTGTTACCAAGAATCCGAAAACATTCATAATACTGTCTTTAAAATTCTCAGCTGTTTTATCCATATAACCAAAGTCATTGTATACTTGTATGCTAGAAATAGGTTTCCATTTTACAGGAAAAGTGTAAGCTGTACCTAAAGTATATGTTGTTGCTTCAGTGGCAGTAAGGTAAGGAGCTCCATAAGCAGTTAAGGCTATAAGATCACTATAGGTAGTGTTTTTTGTGTTGTATTTGTAGGTAGATACTTGGGCTTTAGCATCAAAGTTTTTTGCGTTTAATTGATAGTGTAAGGCAAAGGCATGATGGCTAGAAGTATCTTCAGTATCTAAATTATAGAGTCCACCATATTGTGCAGAAAAACCTATTTTGTGTTGTATGTTTTTATTTCCGAGGTGATAATTTACTTTACCATTTAATTGGTTTGTTTCTTTGTACCTTAAGTCTAGGGCTCCATCTCCATCAATGTCTATTGAGGCAACATCGTATGAGTATCGGCTGTCAGAAACATCAGAGTTACTTCCAAAACTAAGTTCTTCAGCATTTTTAAAAAAAGCCAAAGCGTATTCCCACTTTTCCCCTTTATGGGTAAATTTTAATCCCATATCATGGTCATCTTCTAAACCAAGGTAATAGTTAATACCAAAAAACCAACTATGAGAGTTGTATTGAGTAATACCAAAAGGTACTTGCGTTAATCCTAATTGAATGTTGTCTTTTTCATTAAAATCATACCCTAACCAACCTTGTTTGAGCATACCGCCCCCAAAACTTTGAGAGTAAAAACGGTACTCGGCATTAAGTTTTACTCCTTTGTATTTTGCTTTAGCGTTAATTCTGAAGACGTCGAAACCGAAATCGCCTCCACGTTTTTTTTGACCATCTTTCCAAGAAGACAGGTTGTAGTTAAATCGTAGTGCTCCGCCAATTTTAACCTCAGGCTTTTCTTGTGAAAACATAACTGTAACAAAAGAAAAAGCGACTAAGGCTAGGCTTTTTTTTGTGAAATTCATTGTTTATTTTAATAAATGTGAAGAAAGTGTACTTGTAAAAGCACATTTTCAAGTGAAAGGATAAGGGAAATCTCTTTTTAGCTTAAAAAAAAGATGATTATTCTGAGGGAGGAATGAATTTATCTGACTGATTCCTAAAAACTAAAAAGTTAAAACTAAATATTCGTTTATTCTTTTTGTCTTTGAGTTTTTTTATCATAAGAGTGCAAAGATACTGATTAAAAAGGGGTTTTCAAAAAAGAGAACTTTTCAAGCATTAAAGTTTTTAACCAAAAATGGGGGTCGGGATATCTAATATTCAATTCTGTTTTTGGAGCTTTTGATGATAGTTTACTGAAAAATATATTATAAATCGAAGGCTAGTAATGATGTGTGCAAGACTTAAGAGAATTTATGTAAAGAGGTTAAATTGACTTAAAAAATGTTAGTTTTTAGTGTTTTAAGTGATGGTTGTCGTTCTTTATGTTTCTAAAATTCAATATATTAGTATAATAAATATCGTGCGTAAATGAAAACCTCAATGGAAAGAAAGAACTTGTATGGTTATATCATAAATAGTATTATGGTTATAGCACTGGGTATTATTTATTTAAAACAAATAAATTTTAATACTACTAATGCATGGTGGAATTGGGTTTCATTAGGATTAATAGTTGTTATTTTAGGAATGTTAACGATTGTTTTTTTGGTTTTAAAAACACAAATCAAAGCAAAAGAAAAGTCGCAAGGTGAGCTTTTAAGAAATCAAAGATTATTACAATCGATAATAAACAACACAACCAATGTCATTTCTGTAAAAAAAATAAACGGTGAGTATATATTAGTAAATGAGAAGTATCAATTAATTTTTGGTACCTCAGAGGAAAGTTTAATAGGAAAAACGAACCATGATATTTTACCAAAAGAAATTGCAGATAGATATCTTGAAGCTGATTTAGAGGCAATAAAAGCAGGAAAAGAAATTCAAATAGAAGAAATAGTAGAGCAACCTGACGGACCACATATATATTTATCTGTAAAATTTCCCTTATTTGATACTTCTAATAGAGTATATGCTATTGGAAGTATATCTACAGATATTACAGAAAGAAAGGCGATTATGGAGTCGCAAAAAGAGGCAGATACCTTTTTTAATATCTCTACAGATAGTTTGGTTATTGCGTCTAATGAGAAGTTTTTAAAAGTTAATACTTCGTTAAGTAATCTTCTAGGGTATACAAAAGAAGAGCTTTTGGGTACTCCGTTTGCTACCTATATTTTTCCTGAAGATATAGAAAAAACAAAAGAGGCAATTAAGAAGTTAGAAAAGGGAGCAAACTTGGTAAGTTTTAATAATAGATGGGTTTGTAAGGATAAAAGTATTAAATGGTTGTCTTGGAATGCTACCTCAGATACAGATACAGGAACATTATATGCTGTGGCTAGAGATATTACTAAAGATTTATTGCTTCAAGAAGAGGATGAAAAAAGAATGAATCAGTTGTATGAAAATCAACAAAAGTTGAATATGATTATAGAAAATATTAGTGATGGAGTGTTAGTAGCAAATACCGATAAACAGGTTATATTGGCTAATGAAGTTGCTAATGAGCTTTTTGGAATAGAAGATGATTCAAAAATATCTATTGACTTTTCAGGTCATTTTAAAGTGTTGAACTCATATGATGGTAAAGTTTTTCCTGTTCAAAACCTACCAGCTGAACTAGCCTTGGAGGGTAAAGTGACTAATGATATTGATGTGTTATTGATGAACAAAGAAACGAATGAAATAAGAAGAGTATTGTTGAGTGGAAGACCTATAATTGATAATGAAAATTATATTGCCGCTGTGGTTGTAACGATTAAAGATATAAGTAGGTATAAAAGGTTAGAAGCAGAGTTAAAAAGAAAAGACCAAGAATCAAGAAGGAAAATTGGTTTCAAAAAAGATGATTCAAAAAAGAAAGAGTAACTCTTGTTTGAAGAGTTGAGAACTAGCTATTTTTTCTTTTCAGCTTTTTTCTTTTGTCTTTCTAATTTTCTAAAATATCCACGTGTTAAAAAGTTGTGTTTAAAAGCTTCCATGTTCTCATTAAACTTTTCTGTCCCTTCATTTATATTTTGAATTGTAGATTTTAGGTTGTTTACCAAAGAGGTATCTTTTGTAATATAATTAAAAGCACCTTTACTAGAGTTAAAATCATTAACCAAAACATTAATATTTCCTACAAGACTATCAATTTTTACAGTGGAAGCATCTATATTATTTACAATGTTTTTTAATTTTTTACCTGAAATAGAATCATTAATTAACATCCCTAAAACGGTGTCATCGTCTGTTTTTAATGAAGTTATAATGTGGTTTAATTCATTAATAGTGTTTGATGCTTGGTAACTTATTTTCTTTAGGTTGCTAACAGATTGTTTCATGTCTTTAGCCATAATGGTATCGTTTAGTAAAACGCCTAAAGTACCCTTGCCCTCTAGCAAATTGTCGGTTATTTTTAAAAGGTCCGCTGTTAGTATTGCAGCATTTTCATTGGTAACACTTAAGGTGTTTAAAATATCATCAGTTCCTATTTTACTATAAGATCTAATAACATCACCGTTATTAATTAAAGCTTCAGGTTTTTTACCTGGTACTATATTTACAATCATATTTCCTACCAGTCCGTCAGAACCTATAGTTGCAACCGCATTCTTTTTTATATGAATGGCTATTTTTTTGTCAATAACCATGTTTACTTTTATTGTAGAGTCATTAATCATGATTATATCTTTTACCGTACCAATGTTTATTCCTGAATAGCGAACATTATTACCATTTTGTAACCCATTAACATTTTGAAAATAAGTACTGATAGTGAAGTTTTTTTGAAACATGCTTTGGCGTTGCCCGATAAGGTAAATAGCAAAAACAAAAATAATTGTACCTATAGATATAAATAATCCTAACCTAAATTTTTGTGAGTTTGTTGTTTTCATAATACTTATTTAAAAAAAGCTTTAACCTTGGGGTCTTCAGAGTTAGATAGTTCTTTAAACGTTCCTGTAGCATAGTCAATACCGTCAATAAGTAATATCATTCTATCTGAAATAACACGGGCACAATCAACATCGTGGGTAATAATAAGTGACGATGTATTGTATTTTTTTTGAATATCTTGCATTAAGATAATGATTTCTTTTGCAGTAATCGGGTCTAATCCACTTGTAGGTTCGTCATATAAAATAATTTTTGGCTGTAAAATAAGTGTTCGGGCTAAAGCCACTCGTCGTTTCATACCACCAGATAATTCTGAAGGCATCATGTCTACTGTATGTGTTAATCCAACATTTTCTAAAGCTTCAAAAACCAGTTTTTCTGTGTCAATTAATTTTTTATTCTTTCTTGTACGACCTCGCAATGGAAACTCTAAATTTTCACGGACAGTCATAGAATCATATAGGGCACTACCTTGAAATAGAAAACCAATATCTGTTCGTAAAATATCTAAGGCTTCTTGGTCTAGTTTAGTTATATCGTGACGCATCACTGAAATGATCCCTTCATCTGCTTCCATTAAACCTACTAAACATTTAATCATAACCGATTTTCCAGAACCCGATTTTCCCATAACTACTAAGTTTTCACCTTCATAAAGCCGCATATTAAACCCATTAAGCACATGGTTGTCTCCAAAGGCTTTGTGTAAGTCTTTAATTTCTAGAACTACTTTTTTGTTAAGGGTACTCGTCATAATTCAAAAAAGATATCTGTTACAAAAACGGCTATAAAATCAATAATAAAAAGTAATAAAGATGCAGTTACTACGGCTGTATTTGTGGCTTTACCTACGCCAGCGGTTCCTTTTTTACAGTTATACCCCTTAAAGCAACCAATAATTCCTATTGCAGCTCCAAAGAAAAACGACTTTATTGTAGCTGGAACTACATCTCCAAACTTTATAGCATCAAATACTTGATTAAAATACAAAATAAAAGAGACATCTCCTTTTGTGCTTTCAACTAAAAAGGATCCAAACAAAGCAACAGTATCAGCTATAATTACTAATAAAGGAAGCATAAGGGTAACGGCTAAAACTCGAGTAACTACTAAATATTTAAAAGGATTTATACCAGAAACTTCCATGGCGTCTATTTGTTCGGTAACACGCATAGAACCTAATTCGGCGCTAATACCAGAGCCTATTTTTCCTGCACATACTAAAGCCGTGATAATTGGGCCTATTTCTCTTACAATTGAAATACCAACCATAGAGGGCATCCAAGATACAGCTCCAAACTCCATTAAAGTTGGGCGAGTTTGTAAAGTAAGAACCAGACCTATTATAAAACCAGTAATGCTAACTAATAGTAACGAACGATAACCTATTTGATAACATTGCAGCATCAATTCCTTTAATTCAAAAGGTCGTTTAAAAACCTCTTTAAAGAAACGAGAGGTAAAAAAAGCTAATTCCCCAATTTCTATAAAAAAAGATTTCAACTGTTCAATCATCAAATTAAAACGTAGCATAAGTCGATTTTAATGTTGTAGTTAATTGTACGTCAATTAATTATTATTAAAAATAATGAAAATCATGCTATAAAACTGATGTATATCATTTAAATATCTTGTTAGATAGCTTTTATGTTGAAGTTTATTATTCTTAAGCTTTATAATTTAACTCGTTTTTCTGTTGTTTTTATTGTTCAAACAATTTAGATTATAAATAGCAATATTAGTTGTTAATTGAATTGGATTTTTTCTTTTTCGTTCTAAAAAAAGCGAAGTCTTTATTGAATAAATTTAAACGTTAGCAAAAAAGAGGACTAAAATTAAAATAAGAAGTCCTATTAAAAAACTGCTATAGGCCAGTTCTAAATAAAAATACCCACGTTTCATTTCTTTTTCTAATAAAAACATAGTTCGAACTTGATTCCCTATTTGTAATTCTTGACTGTTTAAAACTTTGTTATAAGCTTTTTCGTATTCTTCCAATGTTTTGCCACTTGACATACCAATCATAAAAAGGTTTTCCTCTCTTTTTTTGTATTTAGAAACAACATCTCTTTTAAACCGTTTGTAAAAGGCTAAACTATTGGGTTTAGAAGCTAATATGGAAAAAATTAAAGAGGTAAAAGACGTTATAATTAATATAATGGCAATCTTAATACCGAAGTTAATCTCAGTAATGTAGTTGAAAAAAATAACAGATGCTGAAAGTATTGTAGCATTCACTTTTAACATAATAGCTGCTTTTCTATCAATTAAGTTTAAAGTACTCAGGTAGAACTTATTTTGATTTCTTTGATAAGTAGCGAAAGATTTTCTAGGCTCTTTTTTTGTGGTAAATAAGCCTATACTTTCCTTAAGTTCGGTTTCTTTAGTAGTCATCTCTATAAAGTTTGTGCGATAAAGGTTTACTGAGAGTGATGTAACTAATGAAGAGTTGTAGTGTTAGTTTTGTTTCATCTTATTTCTTTGTTGTTGATTAATTCAACATGTTTGTTATACTGTAAAATTAAATCGCTAGTAAATTATTAATTTATTTTTCTTGGGGAAAAACTTCTCGAGGAGTGATTTAAAGATACGAAAAAAATACGTTTTTTTATTACTTGGGTGTTGGAAATGAGTTAGCTATAGGTTTTAGGTTAAAGAAGACTAAAAAAATAGATGAATTAACAGAATTCCATTAATATTAATTAGTGAAAACAAAAAAGCTTCACAAAAAGTGAAGCTTTAAAGGTGGTCCCACATGGGCTCGAACCATGGACCCCCTGATTATGAGATACTATATTTTTGCTGGTTAATTGATTGCTTGTCAATTACTTGAAAGTTTTACTGAAAAGGTTATTTCGTAAAAAATTCGTAAATAAATTGTCTAAAATAACCTTTTTTCTATTGTTTAAGTCTAGATTATTATTAGAGATGACTTTAAGTTTTATTGTGAATTATAGTATTTTTTAAGTTCATCATAAGAATTTTTTAAAGATGAATCGGGATGTGGTTTTAATAAACTATTAAATAAATCATGATATTTTTTAAAAGTTGATTTATCTTTTCTGAGATCCCATTCCCAGCTGTTAGATTCTTTTAAAGCTGTTCTTTGTAAGATTTTATTATGAAGATATTTGTTTATGACTAAAACAGTGTTTGTGCAAATTATTGATAAATTATATACCATAGATACATCAAGCTTTAGTGGTTTTTCAATTAAATCAGAATGTGAATCTAATCCAAATTTAATAGCATTTTGACTTCCTAATTTACCAAATCGATGTACGATACAATGTCTCAAGTGGCAAATTTTTTCAAATTCATCAAGAGTTGTTAGTAATTCATCAGGTTGGTGACCTTTTAAACCTAAATACTTTTTAAAGGAATTAATAATGTTATCTTTACTAGCAAAAGAGGCCTTTTCCAAGATTACTTCGGGGAGTAGATTTAAAGGGTAATTAATAGCGGCACCATAACTTAATTCTTCTTCTTCACAATGGATTCGTGAAAACTTATCTATGTTGATTATTTTTCGTACAATTTCCCTAATGTAACTTTCTATTGCAGAGATATAGCCTAATAAAACAAGGTTGTAAACTGTAGGTAATTTATCTGTCGAGTTAGGTATACTTAAGTATTGTGTATGAATTAAGTTAAGTTGATTAATTTTTTCAATACAATTATCTATAGGGGATGAATTAGTTTCTGTATAACCAGAGTCAAAACAACTATTAGTTGAAAAATTCGAAATTGTAGTTGCGTTATCATTTATTTTAAAGATATACTCAGATTTTTTCTTTTTATTCATTATGCTAAAAATTCATCGATTAGTTCTTTTACTAGCTTGTCAATGTTTGTAGTTCTTACTTTACCGATACCTTTTGCATTTTTTAAATCTTTAGCTAAGTTTTGTGAAGAATATATATCTTCTATTGTTTTTAAATTTGTATCTCTTAATATTACATCTATCTGCCATTTTGGTAATGGTAGATCAGTTATTTTTGTTTTAAGTGTTGTCTCAAAAGTAGATTGCCCGATGAGAGGAGCTCCACAATTGTGGCAAAACTTTTGATCTTCAGAAATTCGTTCTGTACCACAATTATTACATGATGGAAGATCTAACTTTAAATTTTCAATAACATTTTTATCAAGTACAGTGTTATATTGTTTTCTAATTGGTCGTTTATCTGTTTTTTTAGATATTGAATCCAACATTGATTTTGGGTTAAAACCTTTAGTGTGGGTAAAAACTTTTGCATTTAGTAAAAAAAGGTAGTGAGGGATGTATCTATCAAATATTCGATCTGGACCATCACTTAATGATTGAATTTGGTATAACAACCCCGCTTCAACTAAAAACTTAATCATTCTAGAGGTTTTTGGAGTCGATTTATCTTGTAATATACCTATGTGAATTTTTTTCTCACTAGGGTTATGTTTGTTAGCCTCCTCTACTAATGATATTACATTTTCATAAAAATCGTAGCCTATTCTTATGATGGACTTATATTGTGGTAATTTTAAAGCAAGTGATAAGTATTCTTTTTCTAATAAATTTTTTTGGTTTTCAATTACTTTATTGAATTTTTGTTGAGTGGTTTTTCCGTTTGAATGGATAAATGCTCTAAGTAATGTTATAAAAGCTCTTGGTATACCAAAAGAAGCGTACTTGAAAAGTTCAACAATATCATTGTTTAAATCTGAAATATTTAATCTCTTGTGTAATATTTCAGACATAAAAGAACTGTAATTTTCATCTTCAACATTTAACCATGCTAAAACTTCTTCAGCATCTTGCCCAATATGAAATCTTGGACCATATTGGGTGGTACCTGGATAAACACTTGCCTTTGGAGATATGTATTGGGTTTTTAAACTTCTAAATACATCAAAAAATTCAATCATATAATCAGGAGTAAGAGTTAAAGCTGCATCGTCTAATAATAAAATGCATCTTTTTCTCTTAGATTTTTTGATCAAATTTTCTATTAAATTAATTACAAATTGAATACTAATTTTAGAAATTAATTGATCGTTACTAGTGTTGATTAAATTTCGTTCAGCATTTTCAATAAAATCTTTTATTTCAGATAGTTCAATATCTCTTTCGCTAAATATTTCTGAAATATCATTTTTTAAGGCATCAGATGTGTCTATAACTGCCAAGCAAATTTTAGCTAAAATCCAAGTGTGGAAAACTGTAATAGCATTAGCAGATTTGAATAATAAGGGCTCTAAATGGTAATATTTACCAAAAGAAATGTACAAGGGTAGCGGTTTAGTGTTGCTGTTTAGGCAGTTAAAATATGCATATCTAAATTGATGTGTTTTACCTGTGCCTCTTGGACCAACAATTAGCTTAGCACCCCTTTCTATAATTTTTTTTTGAATTTTTTGATAGAAAGGTGTGTCAACAGTCCAATTAATTAGATTATTAATATCTATATAATCAGCTCTTTCTTCAAATTCCTTATTATCGTTGTCCTTATCCTTAATCATTTCTCTGTTCTTTATATTCAAAAGTAAAATTTTTGGATCACTTTAGGAAATCTAAAATTTTATATTTCTATTAATTGGGAAGATTATGATTGATAGTTGTTTTTGTATTTTAAGAAAGTAACGTGTGTTAAAATTTATTATGATGCTTGAGTATTAATTATGTTAAGAAAGTTTCGTAAAAAATTCGTAAGAATGAAAAAAAACAGTTTTAGAGCCCTTTTTTTATGTTGTGAAAATAAAAAAAATAGAAAGGGGTTCCTTACTACTAATCAGGAGGTCCTTCTTAGTAAAAACAATTGATTATGTTAGTGGGGTTGAGGTCTTAATGTGTTGATTTTTAGTGTGTAAAACAAAAAAGCACCAACGTAATGTTGATGCTTTAAAAGTGGTCCCACTTGGACTCGAACCAAGGACCACCTGATTATGAGTCAGGTGCTCTAACCAACTGAGCTATAGGACCCGTTAAATTTGGATTGCAAAAATAAAAACTTTTTTAAATAAATACCTATTTTTTTACACTTTTCTGCTCATTAAATTTTTACCAAAAGCACGTAAACCTTCTTTATGCTTATCAGAAATGTTAAGGTAGCTTAAGCTTTCAAATGACTTATCTGTGTAGTACTCAATAAGTTTGTGTGTCTCTTCTGGGATATTATTTTCTTTAAAAATAGCCGAAACAGTGGTTACTTTTTCAGTGTTATTTTTTTGTTTTCCGTTGTAAAGATTTAGTAAATTTTCTTTGTCAGTACTATTTGCTACTTCTAAAGCCTTTAAATAAAGGTATGTTTTCTTGTTTTCAATAATATCACCACCAACTTGTTTTCCAAAAGATTCAGGATCTCCAAAAGTGTCTAAGTAATCATCCTGTAATTGAAAAGCAATACCTAGGTTCAAACCATAGTTATATAAGTGTTGAGCTTGTTCTTCATCTGCTTTTGCAACAATAGCACCCATTTTTAAAGCAGCAGCAACTAAAACAGATGTTTTTAATGTAATCATTTTAATATATTCATCAATGGTTACATCATTTCTAGTTTCAAAGTCAACATCTAATTGCTGTCCATCACAAACCTCTAAGGCAGTTTTGCTAAATAATTGTGCTAGCTTTTGAAAAGTTTCAGGTTCGTAATTTTCAAAATATTGATAAGCTAGAATAAGCATAGCGTCACCTGACAAAATCCCAGTATTTATATTCCACTTTTCATGTACAGTTTCCTTTCCTCTTCTTAAAGGAGCATCATCCATTATGTCATCATGCACTAAAGTAAAGTTATGAAAAACTTCAACAGCAAATGCAGCTGGTAATGCTTTTTGATAGTCGTTTGAAAAAACATCAGCAGCAATTAAGGTTAACATTGGGCGAATTCTTTTTCCTCCTAATCTTAAGATGTAATCTACTGGTTCGTAAAGGTTTTTAGGTTCTCTTGAAAATTTCTGAGATTCTAAAAAAGTTATAAAGTCTGATTGATATGATAATATGTCCAAATTTGAAAATTTTTGTAAAAATAAGGTAAAGATAAATTTTAACTATAACGTAATGTTAAAAAAAGATTAAAACTCTGGAAACTTTTTTTGTTTCTAGAGTTTCCTGTTGTACATTTGCAAGCAATTATGAGAGATAAAATAATTAATAAAGCAGGAGAAATGTTTTTAACCCTTGGGTTTAAAAGCACAACGATGGATGATATTGCGAAGGAACTTGGAATGTCTAAGAAAACATTATACAAGTACTTTTCAAATAAAACAGCTTTGGTAGATGCTAGTACAGAATCGGTACATAATACAATAAGTGAAGCGATTGATGCAGTTAAAAGTCAGAATTATAATGCTGTAGAAGAGGAGTTTGCAGTGAAGGCTATTTTTAAAGAAATGTTTAAAAATGCGAAAACTTCACCTATGTATCAATTAAAAAAATACTATCCGGAAACATATACAAAACTAATAGAACGAGAGGTGTGTATGTTTAGAGATTGTAATATTGACAACCTAAAAAAGGGAGTAGAACAAGGTTTATATAGGGCAAACATTAAAGGGGAATTATTAGTTAATTTTTATTTCACACTAGTTTTTGGTGTGTTTGAAAGTGAACTATACAGCAACGATATGCAGGAAGTTATGGAAATTGAGTATGAAATTTTAGAGTATCATATCAGAGCTATAGCTACCCCAAAAGGAGTAAAGGAATTAGAAAAACAATTAAGAAACATAAACAAAAACTAAAAAAAATGAGGAAATACATATACGGTGTATTTGTGTTCTTTTTTACGGGGTACATAACTGCTCAAGAAAAAGAAATGAGTTTATCAATGCAAGAGGCGATTGATTATGCTATAAAAAACAGTTACGACAATAAAGTATCCTTAAATGATATAGAAGCAGCTAAAAAGAAAAAATGGGAAACGACTACGATAGGTTTACCACAAGTTAATGGAAAAGTTGATTATCAAAATAACCTAAAACAGTTGTTTGATGCTGTAGATTTTAATAATGATGGTTTTCCTGATTTTGGAGCGAAGCATTCGGTGAATGCTGGAGTAACATTATCTCAGTTAATTTTTGATGGTTCATATTTGGTAGGATTGCAATCAGCAAAAACATACTTGAAAATTTCTGAACAAGCAAAGGAAAAGACAGAGTTAGCAACACGTGAAGCTGTAATTAACGCTTATGGAAATGTATTAGTTACTGAAAAATCAATTGAAATTTTAGAAAATAACAAGAAGATATTAGAGAAAAACTTAAATGAAACTCAGAAAACATACGATAACGGGTTGACAGAGTTAGAAAACGTAGAGCAATTACAAATTACTTTAGGTAATGTTGAAAGTAACTTAAGAAACGCCGAACGACTAAAGGAAATTGCATACCAAATGTTGAATGTTTCTTTAGGAAACTCGATTGAAACAAAATTAACATTAACTTCTACCTTAGATAATTTGGTTATTGATAATACCGATTTAAGTTTATTAGCTACTCAATTTAATATTGATAATCATATCGATTTTAAAATAGCTCAAAACGATAGAGAAAGTAAACGTTTGTTAATGAAGTTAGAGAAAAGCAAAGCATTACCAACATTGTCTGCATTTGTTAACTACAATGCAGTAGCGAACTCAAATTCATTTTCTTTTTTCGAAACTTCACAAAAATGGGTAAATACATCTGTATTGGGAGTTACATTAAATGTGCCTATTTTCAGTTCTTTTGGAAGAAGCTCTAGAACAGCACAAGCAAAAATAGCATTAGAAAATGCAGATATTCGATTAGAAGAAGCAAAACAAAAACTAAACTTACAAGTAGAGAGAGCTAAAAGTGAGTATCAATTAGGAATTGAAAACTACGAAACAGCTAAGAAAAATTTAGCGTTAGCTGAACGAATAGAAAAAAAGCAACAAGTAAAATTTTTTGAAGGAATTTCTTCAAGTTTTGATTTACTACAAGCACAAAATCAGTTATACACACAACAGAACAATTATGTACAATCAATGTTGAACGTAATTGCTAAAAAAGCACAATTAGAAAACGCATTAAACATACTACTAAAATAAAATCAACTATAATGAGAAAAATATATTCACTATTCGTAATCACATTGCTTTTAGCCTCATGTGGAGGTAAAAAAGAGCAGTCTGTACAAGACGTAATAGCATCTAACGATTTAGCCAAAATTAGAGAGAAAAAAGCATCGTTAGATACACAAATGCAAACACTATCTGATGAAATTAAGATTTTAAATGATAAAATTTCTGAATTAGATACAAACAAAAAAATTCCATTAATTACAGTTCTTTCGGCAAAGGAAGAAGTTTTTAATCACTATTTAGAATTACAAGGGGCAGTACAAACAAAGCAAAATGTATTAATCTACCCAGAAATGCCAGGGCTACTAGTACGTATTTATGTAAAAGAAGGTCAGTATGTTAAGAAAGGACAAACCTTAGCAAAAATTGACGATGGAGGTTTAGCTAATCAATTAGCTCAAATAGAGGCACAAGCTGCATTAGCAGAAACAACCTATAAGCGTCAAAAGCGTTTGTGGGATCAAAAAATAGGATCTGAAATTCAGTTTTTACAAGCAAAAACTAATTATGAAGCACAAACAAATGCCGTTAGTCAGTTAAGAAGACAGTTAGCAAAATCAGTAATTACAGCACCTTTTTCAGGAGTAATTGATGATGTAATAAAAGAGCAAGGAACTGTAGTAGCACCAGGAATGGGATCGGAAGTTTTTAGAATTGTTAACTTAAAAAACATGTATATCGAAACAGATGTACCTGAAAGTTACATTACTTCTATTAAGAAAGGAAAAAATGTAGAGGTTGAGTTTCCTGTTTTAGGAGAGAAATTAACTTCTAAAATTCGTCAAGCAGGTAATTTTATTAATCCAGCAAATAGAACGTTCAAGGTAGAAGTAGGAGTGCCTAACCATGAGGGTAAGATTAAGCCTAATTTAACAGCAAAGTTAAAAATCAACGATTACTCTAATGAAAATGCAATTTTAATTCCGCAAAGTATTATTTCTGAAAATGCTAATGGTGAACAATATGTGTATGTGGTAGAGGATATCAAAGATCAGGTAGGAACAGCTAAGCAAACAATTATAACTACAGGGAAAACGCAAGGAGATATTATTGAAGTTTTAAGCGGAATTGAAAGCGGAACAAAAATTATTGAAGAAGGAGCTCGTAGTGTAAAAAACGGACAAGAGGTTAAGGTGTTAGCTGTTAGTAAATAGTTTTTTAGTCGGTAGAATGAAAGAGATTAAATTCCAGTTCGAAGATTTAAAAGTGTATCAAAAATCACTTGATTTTGTAGATATTGTTTATAAAGTTAGCAATACGTTTCCAAAAGAAGAAAACTATCGATTAACGTCACAATTCATAAGGGCAGCCACTTCTGTTGCATTAAATATTGCAGAAGGCTCAGGAGATACAAACCCGCAATTTTCTAGATTTTTGCAAATAGCATTAGGTTCTGTTAAAGAATGTGTGGTTTGTGTAGCAATCGCTAAAAATCAAAAGTATATTTCAATAGAAGAAGAAAATAATTTAAGAGAAAGATTAGAAGAATTATCAAAGATGATAAGCAGTCTTCAAAAGTACCTTAAAAACACTAACGACTAAAAACTAAAGTCTAATGACTGATAAAAAACAAAAAAAACAAGTAGATAAAGAGTTTGGTTTATCCTCTTGGGCAATAAATAATAAAACAACTATCTATGTAATGATGGTTATGATACTTATAACAGGTATTTCTGCCTTTTTAAGTATGCCAAGAGAAAATTTCCCAGAAATTAGAGAAACCAAAATTTATATAAGTTCTCTGTATCCAGGAAATACAGCTGAAGACATTGAGAAATTAATTACCGATCCGTTAGAAGATAGACTTAAAACGGTAAGCAATGTAGTAGAAATTACGTCTACATCGCAAGAAGATTACTCAATGGTAGTTGTTGAGTTTGACGAAAACATATCAGTAGATCAAGCTAAGCAAAAAGTAAAAGATGAAATAGATCAAGAAACGTCTGGAGAAGATTGGCCTACGTTTAACGGAGCTAAAGTAGAACCGAATGTTTTTGAGCTAAGTATTTCTGAAGAAATGCCAATTCTAAATATCAATATCTCGGGAGATTATCCAGTAGATAAATTAAAAGAATTTGGTGAGTATTTGGAGGATGAAATTGAAGATTTACAAGAAATTAAAAAAGTAGATATCCGTGGTGCTGAAGAAAAAGAAGTTGAGGTAGCTGTTGATATTTACAAAATGATGGCAGCGCAAGTAAGTTTCCAAGATGTAATTAGTGCAATTAACGGAGGTAACTTAACAATGTCGGCAGGTAATTTAATTGCTAGTGGACAACGACGTACTGTTAGAATTTTAGGAGAAATTGAAGATCCACAAGAATTACAAGATTTTGTTGTAAAATCAGAAAAAGGGAATTCAATTTACCTTAAAGATATTGCAAAAGTTTCTTTTAAAGATAAAGATAAAACTACCTATGCTCGTGAGTTTGGAGAAGCAGTAGTAATGCTGGATGTAAAAAAACGTTCAGGAAAAAACATGGTTGAGGCTGCTGAAAAAATTCAGAAAATTGTAGAAGATACCAAAGCCAATATATTTCCAAGTAATTTAAAAGTAACCATAGCTAACGATCAATCTTCAAAAACTATTGGTCAGGTAGATGATTTGGTAAATAACATCATCTTTGGGGTAATTTTAGTAGTATTAGTACTAATGTTCTTCTTAGGGTTCAAAAATGCTTTATTTGTTGGATTTGCAATACCAATGTCAATGTTCATGTCACTAATGATATTGAGTTGGCTAGGATATACGATGAATACTATGATTCTTTTTGGGTTAATTATGGGATTAGGAATGTTGGTAGATAACGGAATCGTAGTCGTTGAAAACGTATATCGTTTAATGGATGAAGGGATGCCTAGAATTGAAGCTGCTAAAAAGGGAATTGGAGAAATTGCATTTCCAATTATTATCTCTACAGCAACAACAGTAGCAGCATTTATTCCATTAGGAATGTGGCCAGGAACCATGGGACAATTTATGATTTATTTCCCTGTAACATTATCTGTAGTATTAGGTTCATCATTATTTGTGGCAATATTTTTTAACTCTGTGCTAGTATCGCAGTTTATGAGTGTTGAAGATAAAAATATGCCATTAAGACGTATTATAATCTTATCGTCAGTAATGGCAGTGATAGGGTTGTTAATAGCACTTTTAGGTGGAACTTACAGAGCATTGGGAACGGTAATGATTTTTACAGCTATTATGTTGTGGATTTACCGATTAGCTTTACGTCCATGGGCAAATCGTTTTCAAAATACAGTATTACCGCGTTGGGAACGTTTTTATGAAAGAATGTTGAGAGCAGCCTTGAGAGGATGGAGACCATACATTATTTCTTTAGGTACTTTAGTCTTATTATTTATTGCTTTTGGAGGTTTTGGAGCCTCAATAGGAAGTCAACGTACTAAAGTTGAGTTTTTCCCAGACAACACACCAAACCAGATTATTGTGTATATCGAGTATCCTCAAGGAACTGATATTGAAAAGACAAATCTGATAATGAAAGATTTGGAAGAGCGTGTATATAAAGTATTAAACTCACCAGAATATGTTGATAATGGTTATAATTTCTTAGTAGAAAGTGCCGTTTCACAAGTAGGAGCAGGATCTGGAAACCCACAAACAGATGGAGGTTCAACTGCGGAAATGCCTCATAAAGGAAAAATTACTGCTTCCATGCGTGAATACAAATATCGTAGAGGAGCAGATAGTAAAGAGTTACAAAGAAAAGTTACCGAAGCATTAAAAGGAATTTATCCAGGACTAGAAATTTCAGTAGAAAAAGAAGCAGTAGGTCCACCAGCAGGATATCCTATCAATATAGAGTTAGAAGGAAACGATTATGCAGAATTAATCAATACTGCTGAAAAGATGAGAGACTTTATCAATTCAAAGAGTATTGCAGGGATTGATGAATTAAAGATTGATGTAAACAAATCTAAACCATCAATGTTGGTAAATGTTGATCGTAAAAAAGCAGGAGAATTAGGAGTAAGTTCATCACAAGTAGGAAACCAGTTGCGTAACGCTATTTTTGGTTCAAAAGCAGGAGTTTATAAAGAAGATGGAGATGATTATGATATCTATGTTCGTTTTAACAAAGAAAACAGATACAATAAAAGTGCAATTTTCAATCAGAAAATTACTTTTAGAGATATGTCTTCAGGTACAATTAAAGAAATTCCTGTATCAGCAGTAGCAGAACAAACAAATACCTCTGGGTTTAGTGCAATTAAGCATAAAGATGTAAAAAGAGTGGTAACAGTATATTCAGCTTTAGCTCCAGGATATACAGATGCAGCAGCTATTGTGTCTAAAATTCAAAATGAAATGAAGACGTTTACTGAAAAACCAGATTCAGTAAAAGTTGATTACACAGGGCAAATTGAAGAGCAAAACAAACAAATGGCATTCTTAATGAAAGCATTTTTTGGAGGGTTAGGATTAATTTTCTTGATTTTAATTTTCCAGTTTAATTCTGTTTCTAAGCCAGCAATTATTATGCTAGCTATCTTTTTAAGTTTAATAGGTGTATTTGGAGGATTAATTATAACAGCTAAGCCGTTCGTAATTATGATGACCATGATGGGGATTATTTCGCTGGCCGGTATTGTGGTAAACAATGGGGTGGTATTACTCGATTATACTCAGTTATTAATAGATAGAAAGAAAGTAGAGCATGGATTATCTGCAGATGAGTTTGTAGATGTACATACTTTAGGAGAAGCTATTATTAGAGGAGGAAAAGCACGTTTACGTCCAGTATTATTAACGGCAATCACAACCATTTTAGGATTGATTCCATTAGCAACAGGTTTAAATATTAATTTCTTTACCTTAGCTAGTGAGTTGAATCCACATATATATGTTGGAGGGGATAATGTAATTTTCTGGGGTCCATTAGCATGGACTGTTATTTACGGATTGTTTATAGCAACCTTCTTAACATTAATTGTAGTACCGATATTATTCTACTTAATCACTAAGTTTAAAATGTGGTTACGTAGCGTTTTATAATTGATTTTTTGTTAACTATAAAAAGGGTTAAAAGTAATTTACTTTTAACCCTTTTTTAATTGTGTAGAACAAAAAGTTAATCAGGTAATCGATCTCTGTCCTTTTTCGTTCTGTTAAATCGATAAGTAAAAGTTACAGAAGAATATCTACCAATAGGTTTACTATATCTTGTTGCGATGTAATTTTCACCAGTAATTAACTGTTTACTTACTCTAGAATCAAAAATGTTGTTCATGTTTAAAGTAAGTGTGGCTTTGTCGTTCCAAAAATCTTTGCTCACACCTATGTTAGCTCTATACTGAGCTTCAGTAAAAATTTGTCCGCTTTGTCTTTCTCCAAGATAATTTAAGCTAGATTGAATAGTTAATCTTGAAAACTTCATTCTAGAATTTAAACGAGTAGACCATGTGTTGTCATCAACAGTGTATATTCCTCTTTGATTGAAAGAATAATAGTTGAATTCACTTGATAATCTCCACCATTTATAAGGAGAATATCGAATGGCTAATTCTGCACCAAATCTTTTTTCTATTCCTGAGTTGATAGGTTTGGATATTAAAGCTCCAAAAGAATTTGTTGATACTAAAGTTTCAAACACATTAGTAGTTCGTTGGTAATATATTGATGGGTTTAAAGTGAATTTATTCCATCTTTTTAATAAACCTAACTCAAAAGAATTGGTATACATGGGGTTTAAATCTGGGTTACCTACACGTATGTTTCTGCGGTCAGAAATTCCACCAAAAGGGTTTAAGTGCCAAAAACTAGGGCGTCTAATTCTTCTACTATAACTTAATTGCAAATTAGTAGCTTGATTAAAGCTGTATGTAAAATGGGCAGTAGGAAATAAATCAGTATACTTTTTACTAGTTTTAAATTGATTGTTTCTGTCGGTACTTCCAGTATTGGCATGTTCAGCACGTAAGCCTAATAAGTATTGAAGTTTGTTTTTTTTGTTTCCATATTGAATATAGGCTCCGTAAATACGTTCATTATACTTTAATAAATTGTTTAAACTATCAATTATAACAGCATTATCCCAAACTTTATAATCACTATCAATATTTCTAATTTCTCCCTTTATTCCCATTTCTACATGTGATTTTTCTGAGATAGGTAGTTTAAAGTCAGTTTGGAATAAAAAATCTTTACTACTTTCTATGTCTCTACTTCGTAGAATATTTACAGCTGAGGTCGCAGGGAATTGTTGTTGCTCTTTGACTAATTCATTTTCGTCATCATTCCAAAAATCGTATTGAAAGTTAGCGGTAAATTTCTGCCCTTTTTTAGTGAATGTTTTTACGTAATTTAATTCAATTTGATTTGCTTTTTGAGGTTCTTTATATGATTCTTGTGTAGTAAGGATACTATCTGTTTGTTGTGTGCTGTCTAAAAAGTTAAAGGTATAATCAACATTGTTTTTACTTGTATTGTTTCTATGGTAGTAACTTAGGGTAAGAGTGTTTTTATCATTAATGTAATAATCACTTCCAAAATAAAGGTTAAAAGTACTACGGCTTCTAGTAGTATTAGTTACTCTGTTAGAATAAGAGGTTACTGTCCCATTATCGAGGTTAGTTCTGTTCAAATAACCATTTCCATCGAAAGACATATAACGGTACCCAATATTAGAAAATAAATTAAATTTCTCTTTTTTGTAGTTCATATTGTAGTTGATGCTATGATTGTCAGGAATTCCTGTGGTTAACTGTAAAGAACTACCAAAACCACCATTTTTATTTTTCTTTAAAATGATATTGATGATTCCAGCTGTTCCACTTGCGTCATACTTAGCAGAAGGATTGGTAACTACTTCAACCTTTTCTATGTTTTCGGAAGGAATTGATTCTAAGCCATTGTTTGCTGTTAAAACAGAAGGCTTCCCGTTAATTAAAATACGAACATTCGGATTGCCTCGTAAGCTTATACCTCCTTCAATATCTACACTTACTGACGGAACGTTATTTAAAACATCATTAACAGAACCACCTTTAGAAACTAAATCTTTACCAACATTGAATACACGTTTATCTAGTTTGTACTCCGTAGTAGATTTTTCGGCTGTAATTTCTACTTCATCTAGGGCTTGTAAGTCTTCTTGAAGAAGAATAGTTTGAAGTGATTGGTTTTTGGTTAGTGAAACATTATTCATTGAATGATTTTTAAAACCAATAAACTCTACTTTAATATCATATTGGCCTTTTTTAATATTCATTAAAAATTCTCCTTGGCTATTAGTAGATTCACCAGCAACAACTTCATTTGTATTTGGGTTGGTTAAAATAATAGTAGCAAACTCTAAAGGTTGTTTGGTGTTTCTTTCTACAACTTTACCTGTAAGTGTTATTTGAGCAGGTAACTGAATAGAAATAAATAGTAGTAGAATAAATAAAGACTTTTTCATTATTACTTAATATTTGAATTATGCAGCAAAGATGAATTTAAAAGACATGCGGGTTTGTTGTAATAGATAAAACACTACAAATAATCGACGTATAAATAACTATTCAATAGGTGAAGAATTTAAGGGGGAGAAAGGTTTTGTTCAGGGGGTAAAAGCTCTAGTTTGTCGATTTGGAGTCATAAGTACTCAAGGTATTTATATATTTACAAACTATGATTACAAGAGAAGCAATTATTAAGTTTTTTTCAGAGAGTAGGGTGTTACAACACGTACTATTTTGGTGTGTGTTTCTTGTTTTAGACTTTCCTAAAGATTCACTTATATACCAAGAAGAGTTTTCTTTTTTAGGAACTTTTGTGATGTCTATGTGTCATATGATTCCCAAGATAATTACATCTTATTTCTTAGCCTATTATGTTATTCCAAAGTTTTTGTTGAGGAAAAAATATGTAATGACAGTTGTTTTGTTTTTAATAGCAACATATTTATTTGCAGCGTTTAATAGAATCTTGGTTGTACATGTAGGAGAAACATTAATAAGGAAAGGAGTGTTTACACAAGAGCCTATTTTGGAGATTTTAATCGATTGGAAAAAGTTGTTGTTTGGTTATATTCCGAATATGTATTTAACAACTTTGATTTTTCTTTCAGTAAAATATTTTATGGATTATAAGAGAGTTAAAGAAAAAGAACTGGTATTTGAAAAAGAAAAAACGGAAGCAGAATTAAAAACATTAAAAGCACAATTAAACCCACATTTCTTATTCAATACCCTTAATAATATTTATAGTTTGTCTTTGAGTAACTCGCCAAAAACACCAACCTCAATAGGTAAATTATCAGAAATGTTAGATTATGTATTGTATAGATGCAATACCAAGTTTGTATTACTTTCTAATGAAATTAAATTGATAGAAAACTATATAGAGTTAGAAAAACTAAGGTACGACTCACGTTTAAAAGTTTCCTTAATAAATAATGTAGAAAAAGATATCAAGATACCACCATTGATATTGCTATCGTTAGTTGAAAATGCTTTTAAACACGGTGCAGGAGAAGATAGTGGGTCGCCTGAAATTAAAATTGAGCTTTTAAGCTCAGAGGATAGCTTTAAGTTTAAAATATCTAATACGGTTTCCAAAGATTATGTCCTAAAAAAAGAGAGTATAGGCTTGTCAAACGTTAGAAAACAATTAGATTTAATCTATCAAGACCAATATAGCTTGACAATAGAGAATGAAGGAAATGAATTTAATGTAGTTTTAAAGATTTATTCAAATTAAATAGTTGATGAAAGTAAAATGTTTAGTGGTTGATGATGAGCCTTTAGCAAGAGAGTTAATAGAGAATCATATATCAAAAATACCAGCACTTGAAATAGTTGGGAGCTGTGATAATGCACTTAAAGCATTTGAAGTTATAAGTTCTCAAGAAGTAGATTTATTGTTTTTAGATATAAAAATGCCAAACATTACAGGAATAGATTTTTTAAAAACAATTAAAAACCCTCCAAAAACAATTTTTACAACAGCCTACAGAGATTACGCCCTTGAAAGTTATGATTTGGAAGTGCTAGACTACTTATTAAAACCAATAACTTTCGAGCGTTTTTTTAAAGCAATAGATCGTTTTTTGAGGTCAATAAAGGAGAGTGATATACCTATAACTAAAGAAAGTGAAAACACAGAAGAGTTTTTGTTGTTGAAATCAGGAAGTAAGTATCACAAAGTCTTTATTGGAGATATATTATTTATAGAGAGTTTAAAAGATTATGTAAAAGTTCATACTGTTAATGATAAACGCGTTGTAACTAAGTATAAGATAAGCGATATTAAAGAAAAATTAAATAGTAATTTTTTAAGAGTTCACAGATCTTATATTATCAATACGAATAAAATATCAGCTTTTACAATTAACGATATTGAAATAAATTCAAAAGAAATTCCAATAGGAGCTAGTTATAAAGAAAAGGTAATCTCTTTTTTGAATCAATGGAAATAGAATTTATATTTTCGTGCTATGAACAAACCGGTTTTTACAGTTGAAGAAATAAAAAGGAAGATAGAGCAGTATTGTGTGTATCAAGATCGATGTCATAAAGAAGTAGAGAAAAAACTTAAAGATTATAGCTTAATTCCAGAAGCAAGAGAGCATATTTTACTGCACTTGTTAGAGCATAATTTTCTGAATGAAGAACGCTTTGCAAAAAGTTTTGCAAGAGGGAAATTCAGAATAAAAAAATGGGGAAAAGACCGAATCGTTAGAGAATTGAAATTTAGAGATATTTCTGCTTATAATATAAAATCAGCTTTGAAAGAAATTGACGAAGAGGCATATATAAAAACTCTTTATGAATTGGTAGAGAAAAAAAATGCATCGGTTTCAGAAACCAATCATTTTAAACGAAAAAAGAAAATTGCAGACTATCTTTTGTACAGAGGTTTTGAAAGTAATTTAATATACGAAGCTTTAAAAACTATTGATTCTTAAATAAGCTGTCAAGGTTTATTTCACTATCAAATTGTTTCTTAGTGTAAACCGTATTAATTTTATCATTAACACTACTGAAAAGAATCATAATTTTTTCAACTTGATTGTTAACCTGTTGGGCAGAAATAGAAGGAATAAAAGTCATGTCTGCTAAACGTAAAGTTTCATTTTCAAAAACATTAATACGAGCTTTAAAAGCAGGTGTTTTAAGAGGTTCTATATTTAAACTATCCTTAAATTGTTTGGTAAGTGTTTTTAACTCTAAAGCATTGTTTAAAGCCTCAGTAGGAGTTGTATTTTTCAACTCGTGCAAAAAATCTTCAACAATAAAGTATTCTTTCCAAGGTTTAATTTCATCAACGTACTTTTCTTTTATTTCAGAGTAGTCAGTATGTTTAACCGAAATATTCATTTCAGTTTTAGTAGGTAACTCTTCCTTTTGCTCACTCTTTTTTTTACAAGAAGTAGCTAAAAAAAATAAAGAAGCAATAACAAATAAAAAACGACTCATTTTAATAAAATAATTAAGCGATAAAAGTACATATTTTACTTGGTATTCTTTGTAGAATTAAATTAGAAGTTTGAAATCAGTAGATTAGCCATCTCTTTTGTAGATAGTTAAAAAAGAACAAATGCTTTTTGCGAAATCTTAAATTTAATAACTTTGCAAACATCTATTTTTGAATAATTTAAAATGAGTGAAACGATATTAATTTTAGGAGCTTGCGGGCAAATAGGAACAGAATTAACCCAAAAATTACGTTCTATTTATGGGGCAGATAATGTAATAGCTTCAGATATTAGAGAAGGAAATGCAGAAATGATGAGTTCAGGACCTTTTGAAATCATCGATGCTACCAATCAAGAGCAAATTTTAAGTGTTGTTCAAAAATATAAAGTAACCCAAGTGTATTTAATGGCTGCCATGTTATCAGCAACCGCGGAAAAGTATCCATTAAAAGGTTGGGATTTAAATATGACTTCGTTATTGGCGGTGTTAGAGTTGGCAAAAGAAAAGCATATTCAAAAAATATACTGGCCTAGTTCAATGGCTGCTTTTGGACCAACATCACCAAAAATGAATACACCACAACAAACCATTATGGAGCCTTCTACGGTTTATGGAATAAGTAAAGTAGCAGGAGAACACTGGTGCAATTATTATCATGATAAATATGGAGTAGATGTACGAAGTATTCGTTACCCAGGAATTATAAGTTGGAAAACTTTACCAGGTGGAGGAACTACTGATTATGCGGTAGATATTTACTTTGATGCGTTAGAAAAAGGAACTTTTGAGTGCTTTTTGTCAGAAAATACACGTTTACCAATGATGTATATGGATGATGCTATCAATGCAACTATCCAGTTAATGCAAGCGGATGAAGAAAATATTAAAACAAGAACTTCATATAACTTAGCGGCAATTAGTTTTACACCAGCTGAAATAGCTACTGAAATTAAAAAATACATTCCAGAATTTACCATCACGTATAATCCAGATTTTAGACAAGCGATTGCTGATAGTTGGCCTCAAGTAATTGATGATTCAGCAGCAAGAAAAGATTGGGGATGGAGACATCAGTTTGATTTAGCTTCTATGACTAAAGATATCATTACCAATTTACAAGCTAAGGCAGAAGAATCAGCAGAAGTGTAAGGTTGTATTTATGCTTTCGTCTATGTTATTCAAGTTTTATAGTGAAGTGTAACTTAGGTTACATATTCTTTATTATAGATGAAATATTTTTGTAATAACAATATATGTTAACGATGAAAAAAATTATTCAAAATAGCTTAGAAAGAGCATTGTCTTATACAGAATACAGAAATTTAGTAAGCGGTTTGTTAGCAGAAGGAAAATCTACTGGACCTAATCAGTCAGATGATTTATTAAACTATAGTAAGTTAAATGATAAACGTATGAAGCGTTTAGACAAAACGGTAAAATTAACCGAAGAAACACTTGCTAAAATTAAAGATGTAAAAGAACCACAAACTTGGTTGGTATTAACTGAAGGTTGGTGTGGTGATGCAGCACAAAATATTCCTGTGATAAACAAAATAGCAGAAGAAAATCCAAACATCAATTTTAAATTGGTTTTAAGAGATGAAAACTTAGAGTTGATGGATGCTTTTTTAACCAATGGAGGAAGATCAATTCCTAAGTTAATTGCTTTAAATAAAGAAAATGAAGTAATCAATACTTGGGGACCAAGACCTACTACAGCTACTAAAATGGTTGTTGATTATAAAGAAAAACATGGTAGCTTGGATGCTGATTTTAAAACAGATTTACAAGTTTGGTACAATAAAAACAAAGGAGAAAATACACAGGAAGATATAGTGTCAATGCTTCAGTAATAAAACATATAAAATAGCTAGAGATTCCCCTTTTTGTTTTTGTCGAAAAGGGGAATTGTTTTCTGTATCTTTGCGCCCATAATGAATAAATATGTTTGTAGAATTCAGTAGTTTATCAGAAGAGGCAAAAGTTTGGGTATATCCATCAAGTAGAAAATTTTACCCACAAGAAATTGACGGGCTAAAAGAAAAGTTACAAGGTTTTGTAGACGGGTGGAAGTCTGAAGATGCTGATTTCAAAGCTTCTTTTGAACTGAAATATGATCGTTTCATTATTTTTTCTGTTGAAGAAGGTTCAGTATTAACGAATGCAGATATTGATAAACAAGTAGCATTTATTTTACAACTACAACAAGAATACGAAGTAGAGTTGTTAGATAAGATGAATGTGTGTTTTAAGCAAGGAGAATTTATTCAGTACAAAGACGTTAAAGAATTTAAAAAGTTGCTTAAAAAGAAGTCTGTATCAGCTAAAACAATAGTTTTTGATAATTTGGTACAAACTAAAATAGAATTAGAAAATTACTGGGAAGTGCCAATTACAGAAAGTTGGTATAGTCGATTTTTGTAACATTATTGTTTTTTTTCGTCCTATAGTAAAGTAATTACTATGGCAGGAGAGGGACATATGAGTAAAATTAGTTCAACTTTAAGAGAAAATAAGAAGAGTTTACTGGATAGAAAAAGGCTATTTAAAAATAAACAGAATTATACAGGCAATAATAATAACTTAAAATTTGTAAAAGTTCCTGAAGAAGAACTAGAAAAGATAAAAGAAAAAATCAGAATCAAAGCAAAAAAAGACAAAAAAAGACTGAACCTTATAATGGTCTTTACTACTTTATTAATTGTTGCTCTTTTTTATTACTTGTTTTAAATTTCTTTATTAGTTTTTTATACCTACTCATTATGAGTTAGCTTTTCTATAAATTCATCAACACTTAACGCATTATCTACAGAAAAATCTCCAATTTTAGTTCTTCTTAAAACAGATAAATGTGCTCCAGAATTTAAAGCTTTCCCATAATCGTTAGCAATAGAACGAATATAAGTTCCTTTACTACATACGATTCTAAACTCAACATTAGGTAAATCAATTTTAGTGATCTCAAACTCGTTAATTTCTACTTCACGAGCTTTAATTTCAGTAGTTTCACCTTTGCGGGCTAATTCATATAAACGTTTTCCATCTTTTTTAATAGCAGAAAAAATAGGTGGTTTTTGCTGAATTTTACCAATAAACTGTTCTGTAGTTTTGTGTAGTAATTCTTCTGTTATATGTTCTGTAGGAAACGTCTCGTTAATCTCGGTTTCTAAATCGTAACTTGGTGTTGTAGCACCAACAACAAACGTACCTGTATATTCTTTTACCTGTCCCTGATATTCGTTGATGTTTTTGGTTTGTTTGCCAGTACAAATAATTAACAAACCAGTCGCCAAGGGATCAAGCGTTCCAGCATGTCCTACTTTAATTTTTTTAATATCAAAACGTTTACGAATATGCCAGCGAAGTTTATTTACTACTTGAAAAGAAGTCCATTCTAAAGGTTTGTCAATTAATAAAACCTGTCCGTTTTTGTAATCTTCTGCAGTCATCTAGAAAAATAAAGAATAGCCAATGGCAATTAAACCTACAATAGCACAGTATAAAGAGAAGTATGATAATTTACTCTTCTTAACTAAAGCTATCATCCAAGTACACGCTAATAATCCTGAGATAAAAGCAGCAATAAACCCAGCAGATAAAGGAACAATTTCTGAACTCTGAAAATTAATATCTCCACTTAAAATATCTTTAGCTACTTTTCCTAAAATTAGTGGTACCACCATTAAAAATGAAAAACGAGCAGCTTTAGTTCTGTCTACACCTAATAACACAGATGTTGAAATAGTAGCTCCCGAACGTGAAATTCCAGGTAACATAGCGATTGCTTGAGAGATTCCTATAATTACAGAACTTTTAAAAGAAACACTTTTGTTAGTGTTCTTAGCTTTATCAGCTAATAAAAGCAATACAGCAGTTACTAAAAGCATGAAACCTACTAATAAAATTTTTCCTCCAAAAAAGCTTTCCAATTCCTTTTCAAAAGCTAAACCAATTACCACAGCAGGAATCATAGAAAGAATAATTTTTACAGAAAATTGCATTTCCTCATTCCATTTAAACTGAAATAATCCTCTAAAAATTTCAGCAATTTCTTTTCTAAACACTACAATGGTACTTAATGCTGTCGCAGCATGTAAAACTACGGTGAAAGTTAAGCTCTCTTGAGGCACAGAAGTGTCTCCAAATAAAGCTTTAGCTAATTCTAAATGACCACTAGAGGATACAGGTAAAAATTCAGTAAGACCCTGGATAATTCCAAGGATAATTGCTTCTAATAAATCCATGCTTATTTTTTAGGATTGGCAAAAATAGCATAAATTTCTATACCTAATCCGATAATTACTAAGGTAGGAGCTAAACGAATTCTACGCCAACTATATATTTCTGGATTGAATACATTAGGATCATCACTACCGCCACCTGCCATTAAAATAAAGCCTAAGGCAATTACAGCGATACCAATAAGCATAATGATATAATTTCGTTTACCGAATAGAAATTCTTGTTTTGGTGAATTGTCTTTTTTCATAAATATTTTAGTAATACAAATCGTTAGTTTGTAAATTTAAGAATCGTTGTGTAGCAAAGAAGGTACTAATCCACGTAATAAAAAATGCAATAAGTATAACTCCACCAGCCACATACCCTAAAGCAACGTAATCTGTGAGTAGTTCTAATGTAGGGATGTATTTGTCTACATAATAAATTAAAATACCTAATCCGCTTATTGCTATAAAAGCTCCTAATAATCCTAGTTTTATACTTTGCCAAATAAAAGGTTTACGAATAAAGCTTTTTGTAGCACCTACCATTTGCATGGTTTTTATATTGAATCGTTTTGAGTAAATCGATAATCGGATAGAACTGTTTATTAGAATAATAGCAACCAATCCGAAAAAACCACTTAACACCAATAACCAAAAGCTAATGCGTTGGATGTTTTTGGTAAGTAATTGCACTAATGGTTTGTCATAACTTACTTCGGCAACAAATTTATTTTTATCAAAAGATTTTTCAAGCTCACTCATTTTTTCAGGAGTCACAAAATCTGCTTTCAGATAAATGTCTATTCCATTTTTTAACGGATTATCTCCCAAAAACTGTAAAAAATCTTCGCCTAAATCTTTTTTATATTCTTTGGCAGCATCTTCTTTAGAAATGTAAACCACTTTATTAACAAACTCTTCTTTTTTAATAGATTCTTTAAGAGTATTGATGTTTTTATCAGCAACTTCATCTTTTAAGAAAAGCGTCATAACTACTTTTTCCTTAAAATGATTCGCAACTTTTGTTGATTTTAAAAGGACTAGGCCCAAAACACCAATCATAAAAAGTACAAGTGCAATACTTACTACTACAGATATGTATGAAGATTGTAATCGGCGTTTTTGAAAAGAATCAAAAGAGGTTGTCATTAGTAAATACTGATTTTAAGGCGTTGCAAGATACAAATATTTAATTTTTAAATAGTTCCTATTCTTCTATCTCTTGGCATAACTCAATAAGTACACCATTAGTAGTTTTAGGATGTAAAAAAGCTACTAGTTTATTATCGGCTCCTTTTTTAGGAGTTTCATTCAAAACTATGAAACCTTCACCTTGTAAACGCTTAATTTCTTCTTTTATGTTATCAACCGCAAAAGCAATATGATGAATTCCTTCTCCCTTTTTTTCTATAAACTTTGCTATAGGGCTGTCAGGCTTTGTAGCTTCCAATAATTCAATTTTATTAGGTCCTGATTTAAAAAATGAAGTTTTTACACCTTCGCTAGCAACTTCTTCAATTTTATAATGTGATTCTCCAAAAAGAGAAGCAAATAACGAGTTAGATTTTTCTAAATCTTTAACGGCTATACCAATATGTTCGATTTTGTTCATAAGGTAAAAGTAAAAAATATAGCGAACTATCTATAAACTTTCTATTGCTATTTTCTCAGCCATTATAATAAGTACATCCGATTGGTTTATCATTGAAAGTATTTGTGAACTAATCCCTTTGAGTTGTTCGTGATTGCAACAAAATCTCCAAAGTTGTTCTAGGAATTGTGTAAAATCTTCATTTGTGTCGTATTTAAACTGTTTGGTTTGGTAAATTACAGCTAAAAGTTGCTCTATTAAGGTTGTTGAATTATCTAAAATGGTAGCATAGGGAGTGTATACTTCCCATAAGTCTTGTTGAGCTTCTGTTAATGTTGATGCTCCTAATTGTAGAATCTCTTTTTTCTTATTTCTACTATTTGGGATGAATGAACTTAACATGGCTCTTTTAACTGCAAATTTTGATGACTCTGGTAAGTTAAGTGCTTTTAAAACTTCTTCTGTAGCTAACAACCAATCGCGAATATTTTTAGTGCTTTGTGTATTTTTTTTCTCAATTTGATTCGCCAATTCATGTATTTCATTCAATTGAGTTTTGAGTTGATTGGTTATTTTTGTAATTGATTTTCTCATAACTATTCTGGTAATAGTTTGGTTTCCCTTACACCATCTTCATTTTCTGAGGTATACCACTCCATGCCTTCTTCATTTAAGGTCATTTTAATCTGAACTATATTTTCAGGTTTGATTTCGTTTAGTTTATGAGCTTCTACAATAACTTTTGTGTTTTTTTGAGTTATCTGCCTACTTTTAATAGATGGTCTTAATTCTGAGTTAAGTTTCTTAACTAATACATCATAACTAACTTTTTCATTATAAATAGAAATGAATTCTTCAGATAATTGTTGTGAAAATCTTGATAGTACAGAGTCAATTTCTCCAGTTGCTTTTATGTTTTTTTCAAGTTCATCTGTTCTTTGTGCTATTATTGAGCGAAGAAAAGTAGACGTTTTTCTATCAAAAGCAGTGATTTTTGAAGCATCTTTTAAAATTGTATAGGTTTGCGAATTGAAAGAAATATTGTCAATAGGTTCATAATCGGCCTCATAAGTCTCTTCTAATTCTCCAATCGCTACAGGAATTGTAAGTTCAATATTTTGCGCTTTAAAACGAGGGATAGAAAAATGTTTCAAGAGTTCATGACGTGAAAACTTCTCAGCAATCTCTAAAGATTTCAAATCAGACATTAAACGTGCTTCTGCAATGCTGGTGGCGATTCCACCTAAATATTCATTTAAATTTACCATAATAAAAAGTTTTTAAAAAGAGGTTGTACGGTTTGGTACGGTACAACCTCGTTATAAATGTTAAGCTACAGCAGCAATACTGTCCTCTAACATATTTAAGATTCTACTTAATCCTTCAGGTAATTCGTCGTTTACAGCACGAACTTTTACACCAAGGTTATATGTTTTATCTACCTTAACGCCTTGAGAGGTGTTTCTTTTGTATGAAGCAGATGCTTTAAAGTTTACGATTTTGTAATTGATTCCTAATTCTGCACTAGCAGCAAACTCAGAAGATACGTTTCTCGTTTCAGTAGAGCTTAAACGAGCATTAAAATCAATGTTTACTTCATCAATACGAATTGATGGAATGGTAAGCATCGTTAAAAATGGTACTTTGATTTCAATTTCGCTTTTTATGAATTTTAGATTGTCAGGACCAATGGCTTCATTTGGATCGTAATCAGGGTTAGGTACTGATTTTTCATATTGAAAATCAACATAACGTAATGAATCTGGATTAGCAGGATCATTGTCTTTTTCAAAACCTACTTCTTTAATAAAATTTACAGTGGCCATAGAAGCTGCTGTTTGTGCTTGTATTGCAGCTTGTAAAGGACCTCCAACATATACATTGAAGTCTAAACTGTTTAATTCTGGAACTAAATTTGGCATATTTTTTATTTTGTGTACCTACTCTGTTTATTATGAGGCTTTTCGGTTGTCGCCTAGTATTTCGAAATAACTGAAGGCAAAATTGAAAGAAATCTAAAGTATATTTTCGAGGAGTAGAACTGTAAAAAAAATGTAATAGCCCTAGGTTTTAAAGGTGGTTTTTCTCCTGTATATTTTAGGGAATAAAAGTTTTTGTTTTGTATAGTTATTGTTATTAGATTTGAAATGTTATGAAAAATTTAATAAAAATCACTTCTCTACAATCTTATATTACAGATTATTTATGTGTTTTTGAAAATTATGAGTAAAGATTTTAAGAACACTTTTTTAATATTCCAAGTAAAAACTCTTTTTCTGTAGTAAAATTAGTGTAGAAAGGATGTTTAACTTTTTTTACAAGAAAAAAACAAGAGTTTAAGCCATGAAAAAGGAATAGTTAAAACATTTGTAGAGACAAGGGGTTTTTCCTGTTTGTGGATTGTAGAATCTTGAGTAACCAGTTGATAACTCCGGTTTTAAAGGGTTTCTGTACGATTCTGTTTTTTTTATTAAGAAATAAGCCGTTATATTTAGAAAATCAAAAAATCAATTTTATTATGAAAAACACTAACCAACTTAAATTATTATTGTTAACTCTTGTAATGAGTTTTGCTATTTCATGTGATAAGATAAATGGCAATAAATGTGATTGTGATGATTGGCAGTCTCAAGTGCCAGAAGGTACTTTTTGTTACTCTGATGAAGGAAGAACAAAAGAAATGCTAAACTACAAGGAAGTTATTCAAATGCTGTCAAGCTATGATAGAACAAGAATAGCTCCACTAGAAGAAGCTTTAGGATATGAAGATACACGTGCAAACACATTCGATTTTGTACAGTTTAAAAAGTATTTAGGACACGTAGAAAACCTTAGTAAAAAAGCAAAAATTAAAATTACGGGAATTAGTTTTATATCTACAGCTAAAGAAAATCATAACGATACCGGAAAAAGTTATAGTAGTTTAATTTACATTCCTACAACTACAATTGATGGAAAGCAAATAGCTTTTGACCCTGTACAATCTGCAAAACAAGGGAAATTAGTAACGTTTAAAGAAATGCTAGCAAAACACGGGTATAAATGGATATATAATACAAGAGAAGAGTTTGAAAAAGGGAAGAGAGATGATTATAATTATAGAATGAAAACAGTAAGAGAAAATAAAGCTGGGTTTATGTTTGCTTTACCTCAAGATGATGAGTTGTTAAGTGGAGCAGGGAATCATGGACATTTAGAACCGCCTTATTAATACACTATTAAGAATGATATCTTTATTTGATGTTCCTTTATATTCTCAGCTCGTCGTAGCTTTCTTAAGTATTCTTTTCTATATGAAAAAAAGAACTCTTTTTTTGAAGTTATTGATGCTGTTTTTAGTAATGACATTAATAGTTGAATTAATGGGGGTATATCTAAGTAGAATAAAGAAACCAAATTTTTGGATGTATCATTTTTATACTGTTTTTGAATATTTTACACTGTTTTATCTTTTTAAAAGTGTTCTAAAGGATAAAAAAACTTTAAAGTTTTCTTACATCCTTCTGTTTTTACTTGTAGTTGTTTGGTGTGTTACTTTTGTTAATAGAGATTACTTTAATTATGCAGTTATAATAGGTTCATTTAATGTAGGAGTATTAGTCTTTTTATATTTACAAGAACTCTTATTATCTGACGAAATAATAAACTACAAAAGATTGTTGCCTTTTTGGGTGTCAGTAGGGCTTATTGTTTTTCATTTGCCAGCAATTCCATTTTTTAGTTTTTGGAATTATATGAAAAATAAAGATTTATTACCGATTTTACACTCGTTAATTGTTTTAATGAATATCATTATATCTTTTGGATTAATATGGAGCAACAAGAAGGTAGAATATTAATAGTTACTACAATAGTAATAGTCATTATTATCATTTTTTTAGTGACATTATTTACGGTATTTCAACGTCGTAAAAATAAGCTGTTGCAAGAAAGAGATAAAAATAAAAAACGTTACGAAAGAGAGATTGCCGAGGCTCAGATAGAAATAAGAGAAGAGACTTTAAGGAATATTAGTTGGGAGTTGCACGATAATATAGGACAACTCCTAACTTTAGCTAAAATACAGTTACAACACGCTTCTCCTGAAAATATGGGAGAAATATCTGAAATTATAGCAAAAAGCTTAACGGAAGTAAGAGCGCTGTCAAAAATTATTAATCCTGATTTTATAAATAATATAAAACTAAAAGATGCACTAAATTTAGAAGTAGAGCGATTTAATAGGCTAAATTATATTGATGCTAGGTTAACAATTACAGGAGAAGAACAAGAGATTAATCAAAAGCACGGAATAGTTATTTTTAGAATCCTTCAAGAGTTTTTTTCTAATACTATAAAGCATTCTAAAGCATCTAAATTAGAAGTTTTTTTAAGTTATAAGGAAAACTCAATAGAAGTAAAAGCTCAAGATAATGGGGTGGGTTTTGACATGGAAAGAGCTAGGTTTAAAGGCTTAGGATTGCAGAATATAAAAGCGAGAGCAAAACTAATTAATGCAGAAACAAAGTTTATGTCAGAGCCTCAAAAAGGCACAAGTTTAATAATAAATTACTATATTTAAAGAACCTTAGTGTATTTCCCCAACAACTAATAACCAATATAACCCATGAAATTATGAAATACTCAGTTGTTGTTGTAGATGATCATACGTTATTGTCACAAGCTATTGAAGGTATGGTAAATACTTTTGATAAATTTAAGGTGCTTTACACTTGCAAAAATGGTAAAGAAGTTGAAGAGAAGTTTTTAGCATCACCCAAAAACATACCAGATTTAGTTTTAGTTGATGTTAATATGCCTGTGATGAATGGTATTGAGACTACAGAATGGATAGTAAATAACTATCCTCAAGTTCATGTTATGGCGCTGTCTGTAGAAGATGCTGACGGTACTATTTTAAAAATGTTAAAAGCAGGTGCTGTAGGGTACTTGTTAAAAGATACTAAAAAAGAAATCCTAGAGAAAGCGTTGTTAGAAATGATGGATAACGGATTTTATCACACAAAAAATGTTACCACATTATTATTAGACTCCGTTTCAGGAAAGAACTCACGAAATAACTTAGCGTTTAAGGATAATGAAATAACTTTTATGAAGTTAGCATGCTCTGAATTGACGTATAAGGAAATTGCTGAAAAAATGTTTTTAAGTCCAAAAACTATAGACGGTTATCGAGATAGTTTATTTACTAAGCTAAATGTAAGAAATAGAGTGGGCTTAGTTATGTATGCCATAAAAAATAAAATTTACACTCCGTAATTTTATGCTTAAATTTGCAACATGGAAGAAACAAATAGACAACGAAAAATAGCAGGAGTGTTGCAACAGGATTTGGTAGACGTTTTACAACGTGCTGCTCAAGATGGAATGAAGGGAGTGATTATATCGGTTTCTAAAGTTTCTGTTACTGCCGATTTAGGAGTAGCAAAAGTATACTTAAGTGTATTCCCTTCTGAAAAAAGAGATGAAATTATTGAAGGAGTAAAATCTAATACACCTTTAATTCGTCATGAATTAGCACAACGAACAAAAAATCAATTACGAAGAATGCCAGAATTGTTGTTCTTTGGAGATGATAGTTTGGATTATATAGAAGAGATTGACAAGTCTTTAAAAGGAAAAGACGTAGACCCTATAAAAAATCCAGATGTTTTGCCTCGTCGTCAAAAACGTTAATAATTTTTGTTACTTTGGCTAGCTAAATTTATTAATGCTTGAACTTCCCTTTATACATAGCTAAGAGATACTTGTTTTCAAAAACAAGTACTAATGCAATTAATATAATCACAGCAATTGCTGTTTTTGGTGTTGTAGTGGGCACCTTGGCTTTGTTTGTTGTATTGTCTGGTTTTTCAGGATTAAAAACGTTTAGTGATTCATTACTTAATGCTTCTGATCCAGATATAAAAATTACCGCATCTAAGGGGAAGACTTTTCTGTATTCTCAAAAAATAGATAGTATTTTACAGCAAAATAAAGAGATAGAAGCTGCTTCGAAAGTAGTGGAAGAGCGTGTGTTTTTAAAATACAAAAACAAAGAACATATAGCTCAAATTAAAGGAGTAGACTCTAATTATTCAAAAATTATTCCGACAGATTCTTTGCTGACAGTAGGAACTTGGATTGACGAAGAATATAAGAATACAGCAGTAGTAGGGTATGGGATATCGTATAAATTATCATTAGGGATTTTTAATTTTGGAGAAGCACTTCAAATTTTAGTACCTAAACCAGGAAAAGGATTTATTAATGCTAATAATGCTTTTCGATCTGTTTCAACACAAATAGTAGGTGTATATACAGGGTCGGAAGAATTTCAGAACAAATATGTGTTTACTGAAACTTCACTTGCTCAAGAACTGTTAGGATATAACGATAACCAAATTACAGGAGTTGAGCTTCGCTTAAAAAAAGACGTAGATCTTGATGCATTTCAAGAGAATTTACAAAGTGTTTTAGGAAATGAATTAAAAGTGCAAACTCGTGCGCAGTTAAATACTTTGTATTATAAAGTAATTAATACAGAAAACTTTATTTCATATTTAATCTTTACATTAATTGTTGCTATTGCTTTGTTTAATGTGATAGGATCAATCATTATGATGATTATCGATAAACGTCAAAACTTAAAAACTCTTTTTAATTTAGGAAGTAGTATAGATGATATAAAAAAGATATTTGTGCTACAAGGGTTTTTATTAACACTTGTAGGAATGGGGATAGGAATCGTTTTAGGTGTTATCCTTGTAATCATACAACAACGTTTTGAGCTGTTAATGATTACACAAAATCTAGCATATCCAGTAGAGTTTAAGTGGTTAAACTTATTGGTAGTAGTTATTACAATTTCAGCTTTAGGATATTTAGCAGCAAAAATCGCAAGTTCTAGAATTTCAAAAAGTTTTATTGAACGATAAAACGTAAACCTATCATCTATCCTATTTCAGGAATTGTTGCATTACCAAACTTAGTTTGTACTTCGTCAAAAGCAGCAAAAACATCTTTAGGGTCATCAGAAGTAACCATTTTCATTCTGTGTTCTTTAAAATGAGGAATTCCCTTAAAATAGTTTGTATAGTGTCTTCTTGTTTCTACAACGCCTAGATGTTCCCCTTTCCAGTCAATAGCCATTTCTAAATGACGACGAGCCATATCAACACGTTCAGAAATTGTTGGTTTAGATAAATGTTCACCAGTTTTAAAATAATGTTTTACCTCATTAAAAAACCAAGGATATCCAATAGAAGCACGACCAATCATACAACCATCTAATCCATATTTATCACGCATTTCCATGGCTTTTTCAGGAGAATCAACATCCCCATTTCCAAATACAGGAATATGCATTCTAGGATTATTTTTCACTTCAGCAATAGGAGCCCAGTCAGCATTACCTTTATACATTTGAGCACGTGTACGACCATGAATAGAGATAGCTTTACACCCAACATCTTGCAAACGTTCAGCAACTTCAATAATTCGAATAGAATCATGGTCCCAACCCAAACGAGTTTTTACAGTAATAGGTAAATTAGTATGTTTAACCATGGCCTCAGTAAGAGAAACCATTAAGTCAATATCTTTTAAAATTCCAGCCCCAGCCCCTTTAGAAACTACTTTCTTTACAGGACAACCAAAATTAATATCAATAATATCTGGATTCGTTTTTTCAACAATTTCAACCGAACGTAACATAGATTCTAGATTGGCGCCAAAAATTTGAATACCCACAGGGCGTTCTTTTTCGTAAATATCTAGCTTCATTACACTTTTAGCTGCATCACGAATCAATCCTTCCGAAGAAATAAATTCAGTATACACTACATCAGCACCATTTTCTTTACATAAAGCTCTAAACGGTGGATCACTCACATCTTCCATTGGCGCTAATAACAGCGGAAAATCAGGAAGTTCTATGTTACCTATTTTTACCATGCTGCAAAGTTACTTTTTTTTGAGTAATTACGTATATTTCGCTTTTTAACTCACAAACTTTTTTATTGGAACTACCTTTTGAACCTGTTTTATTTGGTTATATGGTTAATATTCATCTTGTTTTAGAATATTTAGCATTCTTTTTAGCCTTTCGTTATTATGTTTTCTTACGTAAGAAAAGAGAAGATTATATTTCTTCTAATAATAGGTTGTCAATTATTTTAGGGGCTGCAGCTGGAGCTTTAATTGGTTCTCGACTAGTTGGGATATTAGAAAATCCTTTAGTCACTTTTTCTACAAAAAACATGATTCAGATTTTAAATATTAAAACAATCATGGGAGGTTTATTTGGTGGTTTGTTAGGTGTTGAATTAGCAAAAAGAATAATTGGAGAAAAAAGGTCATCTGGTGATTTGTTTGTGCTTCCAATAATTGTGGGGATTTTTATAGGGAGGATTGGATGTTTCCTTTCAGGAATAAATGAGTTTACCTACGGAGTAGAAACTAAATTCTTTTTAGGAATGGATTTAGGGGATGGTGTTTTAAGACATCCAATAGCCTTGTATGAGTTGGTGTTTTTAATAATACTATTCATAAGTTTAAGATACCTACAAAAGGAATACGTTTTACAATCAGGAGAACTTTTTAAGTTTTTTATGTTGGCTTATTTTGGTTTTCGTTTTTTTATAGAGTTTTTAAAACCAAATACTTTCTTTATACTTGGTTTAAGTACTATTCAAATACTATGTATAGTTTGTTATGTATATTACACGAAATTTATAATTCAAAAAATAAAAAATGCCAGAAAGAAAATATAACTACTATGATTTTACATTGAGCTTATGTCCTGAATGTTTAAAAAGAGTAGATGCAAAAATTGTTTTTGAAGATGATAACGTTTATATGCTTAAACGCTGTAGAGAACATGGGAGCTCAAAAGTGTTAATAGCAGATGATATTGAATATTATAAAAACATCAGAAATTACAACAAACCCAGTGAGATGCCCTATACGTTTAATACAAAAACAGATTATGGATGTCCTTACGATTGTGGTTTATGTCCAGATCATGAACAACATTCATGTTTAACCGTTGTTGAGGTTACCGATAGATGTAACTTAACTTGCCCTACTTGTTATGCAGGTTCATCACCTACTTATGGGCGCCATCGAACATTAGAAGAAGTAAAAGCAATGTTGGATGCTGTGGTGAAAAATGAAAAAGAACCTGATGTGGTACAAATCAGTGGAGGAGAACCAACCATACATCCACAGTTTTGGGAAATTTTAGATTACGCAAAATCGCTTCCAATTAGGCATTTAATGTTGAATACTAACGGAATTAAAATAGCTAAAGACATTGTTTTTGCAGAACGATTGAAAACATATACGCCAGATTTTGAAGTTTACTTACAGTTTGATTCCTTTGAGGATAGTGTGCTAAGAGAGTTGAGAGGAGCAGATTTGAATAGTATTCGCAAGCAAGCACTTGATAACTTGAATAAGTTAAATCTATCAACAACTTTAGTAGTTACTCTTCAAAAAGGATTAAATGATCACGAAATAGGGAAAATTATCGATTATGCCTTGCAGCAAAAATGTGTGAGAGGAGTTACTTTTCAACCAACACAAATAGCAGGAAGGTTGGAAAGTTTTAATCCTGAAACTGATAGAATGACGCTTACTGAAGTAAGAAGAAAAATAATGGAGCAAACTGACGTTTTTAATGCTGACGATTTAATTCCAGTACCTTGTAATCCTGATGCTTTGGTAATGGGATATGCTCTTAAATTGGGAGGAGAAGTTTTTCCGTTAACTAGATATATTAACCCCAATGATTTGTTAGATAATAGTAAAAACACCATAATTTATGAGCAAGATGAAGCATTGCATGGGAAAATGATAGAGTTATTCAGTACAGGGAATTCTGTTGAAGTTGCAGAAGAAAATTTAAAATCAATAATGTGTTGTCTGCCTAATATTGATGCACCAGAGTTAGGGTACGATAATTTATTTAGAGTTATAATCATGCAGTTTATTGATGCTTATAATTTTGATGTACGAGCGGTAAAAAAATCATGCGTACATATAGTAAACAAAGACAATAAAATTATTCCTTTTGAAACAATGAATTTGTTTTATAGAGATGATAAAAAAGAGTATTTAGAAGAGTTAAGAAAAGAAATATAAGAAAAAGAATATGATATTTTTAGAAGTAGGTGACCTTTCAGGTTTATTCGTAATTATAGGCTTAATTATGTTTGGTCCACCCGTATTATTGGCTGTTATTGGCGCAGCTATCAGAAAAAAAAGTAAAACAGCCTCAAAAATATTTTACATACTAGCTGTTTTGTACCTGATAATCGGATTAGGTATATGTGGTGGTGTACTTAGTTAAATAAGTTAAAGAAGATGTTTAATTTTCGCTATTTATTTTGTTTGTAGTACCCTGCAAATAAAGTATCTTTGCAAATTACAAGTAGTTAGAATACGACGAATGAAGAACATAAGAAATTTTTGCATTATTGCACATATTGATCATGGTAAGAGTACTCTTGCCGATAGATTGTTAGATTTTACAGGATCGGTTACCGAGCGTGAAAAGCAAAACCAGTTGTTAGACAATATGGATTTAGAGCGTGAACGAGGTATTACCATTAAATCGCATGCTATCCAAATGGATTATGTTTATGAAGGAGAAAATTATATTCTAAACTTAATCGATACTCCAGGTCACGTAGATTTTTCTTATGAAGTTTCTCGTTCTATTGCAGCATGTGAAGGAGCATTATTAATTGTAGATGCGGCACAAAGTATTCAGGCGCAAACTATTTCTAACCTGTATTTGGCGTTAGAAAATGATTTGGAAATTATTCCAGTATTAAATAAAGTAGATTTACCTTCAGCAAACCCAGAGGAGGTAACAGATGATATTGTTGATTTATTAGGGTGTGAGCCAGAGGATGTAATTCACGCAAGTGGAAAAACAGGTTTTGGAGTAGATAATATCTTAAAGGCAATTATTGAAAAAATTCCTGCACCTAGTGGGAATCCTGATGCACCTTTAAAAGCATTGATTTTCGATTCAGTATACAATTCGTATCGTGGAATTGAAACCTACTTTAGAGTAATTGATGGTTCTATCAAAAAGAATCAACAAATAAAGTTTATGGCTACTGGTAGACAGTATGGAGCCGATGAGGTTGGAACTTTAAAACTAAGCCAAGTTGTAAAAAATGAGATTAAAACAGGTGATGTAGGGTATTTAATTACAGGAATTAAAGCAGCAAAGGAAGTAAAAGTAGGAGATACTATTACCGATTTTGCAAATCCAACTACTGATAGAATTGAAGGGTTTGAAGATGTAAAACCAATGGTATTCGCAGGAATTTACCCTGTAGATACTGAAGATTATGAGGAGTTACGCGCTTCAATGGAAAAGCTGCAATTAAATGATGCTTCCTTGGTATTTCAACCAGAAAGTTCAGCAGCACTTGGGTTTGGTTTCCGATGTGGATTCTTAGGTATGTTACACATGGAAATTATTCAAGAGCGTCTAGAACGTGAATTTAATATGACGGTAATTACTACGGTTCCTAACGTAAGTTACCATGCATTCACGAAGAAAAACCCTGATGAAGTTATTATAGTAAATAACCCATCAGATTTACCAGATCCTTCAAAATTAGATAGAGTAGAAGAGCCATTTATTAAAGCTTCAATCATTACAAAGGCTGATTTCGTAGGACAAGTAATGTCGCTTTGTATTGAAAAACGCGGACAAATTGTAAATCAAACCTATTTAACTCCAGAGAGAGTGGAGTTAATTTTTGATATGCCATTGGCAGAAATCGTTTTTGACTTTTACGATAGGTTAAAAACCGTATCTAAAGGATATGCGTCGTTCGATTACCATCCAATAGGAATGCAAAAATCGAAGTTAGTTCGTGTAGATATGTTACTTAATGGACAAATCGTTGATGCGCTTTCAGCTTTATTACATGATAGTAATGCGTATTCAATAGGAAAACGTATATGTGAGAAGTTAAAAGAACTGATTCCGCGACAACAATTTGATATTCCTATTCAAGCAGCAATTGGAGCAAAAATTATTGCTCGTGAAACTGTAAAAGCTTTACGTAAAGATGTAACTGCAAAATGTTACGGAGGAGATATTTCTCGTAAACGTAAGCTTTTAGAAAAGCAGAAAAAAGGTAAAAAACGCATGCGCCAAGTAGGAAATGTAGAAATTCCACAGCAAGCGTTTATGGCGGTATTGAAGTTGAATGACTAGTTTTTTTAGAAACTAGAATAGAGTGACAAGAACATAGAAAAATCACCGTTTTGATGAAATCAAAACGGTGATTTTATATTAGATTATCAAATTTCCAAATTGTTACATTGAATTTTAATCTCTATTTCCTAAAACTTGCAAAGCCCAATATAATAACATTGCTAAAGAACCTAGAGCAGCTACCAAATACGTTCTTGCAGCCCATTTTAAAGCATCTTTAGACCCAGCTAGTTCTTCACGAGTAACCATGTTTTTATTTTCTAACCAAGCTAAGGCTCTATTACTTGCATCATATTCAACAGGTAAAGTTATAAAACTAAAAATAGTACCTAAAGCCATAAAAGCTAAACCAGCTAGTGCAATATAAAAGCCAATACCTGTACTACCAGAAGCAGCACCAAAAGCAATACCACCAATCACCATCCATTGAGAAAAACGAGAAGTAATACTTACCATAGGTACCAGTTTAGATCGCATTTGTAGGTATTGATAAGCTCTAGCATGCTGTACAGCATGTCCTACCTCGTGTGCAGCAACTGCAGCAGCGGCAGCATTTCGTTGATTATATACAGCTTCACTTAAGTTTACAGTTTTGTTTTGTGGATTATAATGATCCGTTAATCTACCTGGTGTGGATATTACCTGTACATCAGAAATTCCATGGTCAGCTAGCATTTTTTGAGCAATTTCAGCACCACTCATTCCATTTCGTAAATGAACTTGAGAGTATTTTTTAAACTTGCTTTTTAATGTATTACTCACTAACCAACTGAAAAGAGATATAATACCAATTAGAATATAAAATCCTATCATAATCTATATAGTTTTAAAATTTTGTATCATTTTTGTTGGTTAAATTTACAACATAAATTATTCCAAATTATTAACGGTATAAAAAAATGTCAAAATGACAAATCAACCTAAAATTTTAATAGTTTACACAGGAGGAACTATTGGTATGGTTAAAGACTATAATACAGGAGCACTAAAAGCTTTTGATTTTAGTCAAATATCAAGCAAAATTCCAGAATTACAGCAGCTGAATTGTGAAATCAATACGATATCGTTTGACGAACCTATTGATTCTTCTAACATGAGTGTGGATTATTATATACAAATAGCAGAAATAATCTCTGATAATTATGACAAGTTTGACGGGTTTGTTGTGTTAACAGGGTCAGATACTATGTCGTATACATCATCTGCAATAAGTTTTATGTTTGAAAACTTACAAAAGCCTGTAATTTTTACAGGATCACAATTGCCTATTGGAGATTTACGAACAGATGCCAAAGAAAATTTAATTACTTCTATACAGGTTGCATCAGCCTATGAAAATGGTAAACCAGTAATTCAAGAAGTAGGATTATATTTTGAATATAAATTATATAGAGCAAATAGAACTACAAAAATAAATGCTGAACAATTCGAAGCTTTTGCTTCTATGAATTATCCACCCTTAGCAGAAAGTGGTGTGCATTTAAATTTTAATTACCCATTACTACTTAAGCCAGAGGGAGATAAAAAAGATTTAGTAGTAAGAAAGAATTTAGATAATCATGTAGCCATTTTAAAGTTATTTCCTGGTATAACAGAATCTGTAGTTAAAAGTTTTATGAATATTCCAGATTTAAAAGGAATTATTTTAGAAACCTATGGATCAGGAAATGCTCCAACCGAAAAATGGTTTGTTGATTTGTTGGAAGAATCAGTAAATAAAGGAATTTACATTGTTAATGTAACTCAATGTAAAGGAGGAAGTGTAATTTTAGGACATTATGAAACAAGTTCGGAATTAAAACGTATTGGTATTGTTGATGGTAAGGATATTACAACAGAAACAGCCATAGCTAAAATGATGTATTTGTTAGGAGAAAAGCTTTCAAAAGAAGAATTTACGCATTATTTTCAAACACCTCTTAGAGGAGAAATGGCTTAGTTTGTAAATAAATCGTTAATTTTGTGTTTGTAACTGCTTGAAATACTATAGAAAAGAGTTAAAAAAGGTGTGGTTAATAGAAATCCTATAGATTTTTTTTAATGTACCAACATTTTTTTGTTACTTGCCACTCTGTAAAATTAAAAGCGTAATAAGTACAAGTAAAGAATTACTTATTTGTAAAAAAATAAGATATTCATAGTAAAATTTGTATTTTTAACCCGTTAACTATTTAAAATTAATTATAACAAAATGAAAAAAGTAGTAAATATCCTAACTATTACAGGATTTATGTTTTTAGGAGCTATTCAATCAACTTATGCTCAAGAAGCTGAGAAAACTTTTCACCAAGAGTTAAAGCAACGTTTTATTGAAGGAGACCCTAAGTTTATGGGAATTGTATTGGTAGCCTTAATTTTAGGTTTAGCTATTGCAATTGAAAGAATTATTTATTTAAACATGGCTACAACTAATACTAAAAAATTAGTAGCTAGCGTTGACGAAGCATTAAGTTCAGGTGGTGTAGAAGCTGCTAAAGAAGTTTGTAGAAATACAAAAGGTCCTGTTGCCTCTATCTTTTACCAAGGTTTAGAAAGAGCTGATGAAGGATTAGATGCTGCTGAAAAAGCTGTTGTAGGATACGGTGGAGTACAAATGGGATTATTAGAGAAAAACGTTTCTTGGTTATCTTTATTTATCGCTTTAGCACCAATGTTAGGATTCATGGGAACTGTAATTGGTATGATTGATGCATTTGATAGAATTGCTGTAGCAAACGATATTTCTCCAGCCGTAGTAGCAGGTGGTATTAAAATTGCATTATTAACAACAGTATTTGGTCTTATCGTAGCGATTATTTTACAAATTTTCTATAACTACATTATTTCGAAGATTGATAGTATCGTTAACAACATGGAAGACGCATCTATCTCTTTAATCGATTTATTAGCTAAGTATAAAAAATAATCAATCAATATGAATAGTAAAATATTAACATTACTAGTAGCTGCAATTTCACTTATCGGTGCTGCATTGTTCTTAAATGTAGCAAGAATAGATAAAGAAGATGTAGAGGCTGTATCAAGCGCCGTATCTCCTTTAGTAACTTATTCTTTTTGGTTATTGATTGGAGTGGTAGTGACTGCAGTATTAGCCTCAATGTGGGGGATGTTTAAAAATCCTGCAGCATTAAAAAAAGTATTATTAGGTGTTTTAGCATTAGCAGTTCTTTTTGCTGTTTCTTATTTCTTATCTTCAGATGCACAAGTAATCGGAGCAGACGGAGGAGAGTTAGCAGCTCAAGGGAGTACATCTAAATGGGTAGGAACAGGAATTACATACAGCATTTTCTTAGGAGGAATAGCTGGTGCATTCTTTGTTTGGGATTTATTAAAAGGAATCGTTAAATCGTAAGTTAGTATGGCAAGAAGAGAAAACCCAGAAATTAATGCAGGTTCGATGGCAGATATTGCCTTCTTGCTACTTATCTTTTTCCTTGTAACAACTACAATGGATGTTGATTCAGGTATCCCTAAAAAGTTAGCTGAAAAGACTGATGTAAAACCACCAATTATTAAAGAAAAAAATATTTTTCAAGTTAGTATCAACCGAAATAATCAACTTTTAGTTGAAGATCAGGTGATGGAGTTGAAAGACTTAAAAGATGCGGCTATGAAATTTATTGATAATGGTGGGGGTATTGGTAATCCAATGCCAGGAATGGAAGCAGGAACTACTTGTAATTACTGTAAAGGTGATAAGGATCCTGAATCATCAGATCATCCAACTAAAGCAGTAATCTCTGTTGAGAGTGATAGAGGAACTGAGTATGGTACTTATGTTGCTGTACAAAATGAGTTGTTAAGAGCTTATACAGAGTTACGTAATAGATTATGCCAAGAAAAATATGGTATGAGCTTTACTGAATTAGAACAAGCTTTTAAAGACAGCGCAAGAAAAGATGAGTCATTAAGAAAGAAAGTTGAAGATATTAAGGCGAGTTACCCTCAAATTATTTCTGATACAGACCCAACAAATGTTCAATAATAGTAAAACAATAGAGTATGTCTAAATTTAAAAAGAAGAAAAAAGGATTGCCAGCTGTATCTACGGCATCTTTACCAGATATTGTTTTCATGTTATTATTCTTCTTTATGGTAACTACTACCATGAGAGAAACAGATTTACAGATTGATTCACCTCGTTTACCAAGCGCAAGTGAGGTAAAAAAACTTGAACGTAAAAGTTTAGTGAGTACAATTTATGTTGGTAAAGCTAAAGACCCAAAGTATGGTACAGGATATAATAGAATACAATTAAACGACAAAATAGCTACTCCAGATGAAGTACCGTCGTTCATTTATCTTGAAAGAGATAATGTTTCTGAAGCCGAAGTACCTTTTATGACAACTTCAATAAAAGCAGATAGAGAGTCGAGTGTAGGTACATTAGCCGATATTCGTGAGAAATTAAGAGATGTTAACGCTCTTAAATTAAGTTTATCTACTCATAAAGGAGATGTTATTAAGAAGTAATTACTTTTAAATAAAACAAAAAGAGCAATCATTAGATTGCTCTTTTTTTATACAAAAAAAGTATATTTATCGTTAGATAATTATCTATGAAGTACATCGTAAGTTTTTTAATGTTTTTTCTGTCTTTAAGTGTTTTTTGTCAGAAAGATTCTTTACAGTTAGGTGATAAGTATTGGGAAGATCAGTTGTATATTGATATTACATATAACTTATTACAAGATCAACCTGAAGAATTGGGTAGAACAGGATTCTCATACGGGTTAGGGTTAGGTTATATGAAAGATATACCTTTGAATAGAAAAGGAAAAACAGCTATAGCCATTGGGTTAGGATATAACTATGATTCATTTAGTCATGAATTAAAAGTATTAGAAGGAAACGTAAAAGAGTATGAAACTGATCCTAATATATCATCCAATAAAATAAAACTTCACAATTTAGAAATGCCTATTCAGTTTAGATGGCGATCTTCAGATGCAAATACGTATTCATTTTGGCGTTTTTATGCAGGTTTTAAAGTTTCTTATAACATAAGTAATAGCTTTCGATACAATTCACCAACAGGACAAGTTAGTTTTTCAAACGTTGAAAACTACAATAAATGGCAAACAGGTCTAACCTTGTCAGCAGGTTATGGTACATTTAATTTCCATGTATATTACGGATTGTCACGAATGTTTAAGAATGTAACTCTAAATGGAAAATCAATAGATAGTAAAATAGTTAAACTTGGTTTAAGCTTTTATCTACTATAATATATAATAAGCAATGAAAGGGCTAAATAAGCCAATAAAAAAACCTAAGTAGACTTCTCTTACTTTATGAGCTTTTAAATGCAATCTGGAGCTTGCAAGAAGGCCAGCTAAAAAAATAAAAGCTATAATAATAGGTAATATATAAACAGTTTGTATTTGTTGGAATAATAAGAAGTAGCCAACAGCAACTCCCATTGATAATAAATGAAGGCTCCCTTTAATTTTAAAAGGAAATAGTAAATAAATCAGCCCTAAACCAAATACAGTTCCGTAAAATAGGTAGCTAATGTCTTTTACTATACTCATACTAGCAAACATTTTTCCTAAAATCAAAAATAAAGTCATCATAAAGAAAATAGGGAACTTTCTTTCGTTGATACTATGTACTCGAAAAGATTTTATATAACCAATAGACTTTAAGAAAACTAGCAAAAGCATAGGAATAAGGTATGTAGCAACAAAAACTATTGCCAATATTGTGTATTGTTGTTGTTTGTTTAAACTTATTGGTGAAAGTAGAAAATACAATATAATCCCTATAGTAGGCATTACAATAGGATGAAGAATAGTTGATATGAATTTATGCCAGCGCATTAAATTTCTTTACGTAATCTTGCGACAGGAATGTCTAATTGTTCACGATATTTAGCAACTGTTCTTCTAGCAATAGGGTATCCTTTTTCTTTTAAAATTTTAGATAATTTTTCATCGGTAAGAGGTTTTCGCTTGTCTTCCTCTTTAATTACAGTTTCTAAAATTTTCTTAATTTCTCTAGTTGAAACATCTTCTCCTTGGTCGTTTTTCATCGATTCAGAAAAGAATTCCTTAATCAATTTTGTACCATAAGGTGTAGAAACATATTTGCTGCTAGCAACACGAGAAACAGTTGATACATCCATGCCAATTTCGTCAGCAATATCCTTTAAAATCATAGGTTTTAACTTACGCTCATCACCAGTTAAAAAATATTCTTCTTGACGATGCATAATCGCATTCATAGTCACTAAAAGTGTTTGTTGGCGTTGTTTTATAGCATCAATAAACCACTTTGCCGCATCTAGTTTTTGCTTTATAAAGAGTACAGCATCTTTTTGAGATTTAGTTTTCTCTTTAGAGTCTTGATACCCTTTTAGCATATTGTTATATTCTCTGGAAACATGCAATTCTGGAGCGTTACGAGCATTTAAAGTTAAATCTAAGTTACCATCAATAATTTTAATTGAAAAATCAGGAACAATTTGCTCTGCAATTTTATTATTTCCAGCGTAAGAACTTCCAGGTTTTGGGTTTAGTTTGCTTATTTCGCTAATAACATCTTTTAATTGTTCTTCAGAAATATTGAATTTTTCTAGAAGTTTCTTGTAGTGTTTTTTAACAAAATGATCAAAAGCTTCTTCTAAAATTCTTATTGCTAATGCTCTACTTTCATTTTCAGATTTAGCTTTTAATTGAATAATTAAACACTCTTTTAAATTTAAAGCACCAACACCAGTAGGGTCTAACTTTTGAACAACATTTACCAAAACATCTTGTACCTTTTCCTCATTCGTAAAAACATTTTGGGTAAAAGCTAAGTCATCAACTAGATCTATAATATCTCTACGAATATAACCGCTATCATCAATACTACCCACTAAAAATTCAGCAATAGCTCGTTCTTCTTCATCAATTCTAAAAGTATTTAATTGATTTTTTAAAGATTGATGAAAACTAGTACCGGCTGCATAAGGAATTTGCTTGTCTTCATCGTCTGAAGAATAGTTGTTGGTTTGCGTTTTATAACTAGGGTATTCATCATCGCTTAAATACTCATCAATGTTTATATCTTCAGCATCTATTTTTTCATTACCCGAATCGTCATAATCAACATCATTGGCTAAAGTATCCTCAAAATTTTCAGGTTCGTCTTTACCAGTATCTAATGCGGGATTTTCTTCAATTTCTTGTTTCAAACGCTCTTCAAAAGCTTGCGTAGGCAATTGAATTAACTTCATCAACTGTATTTGTTGTGGAGATAATTTTTGAAGTAATTTTTGATGTAAACTTTGTTTTAGCATATATACAAAGATATGAAATAGGACAAAAAAAATCGCCATTCGTAAAGGAATGACGATTGATATTTATAAGTTTTATGATTTTTTTAGAACTCAGCGTTTTGAGGTGTTCTTGGAAATGGAATTACATCACGAATATTGCTCATTCCAGTTGCGAATAAAACTAAACGCTCAAAACCTAAACCAAAGCCAGAGTGTACTGCTGTACCAAATTTACGAGTATCCAAATACCACCATAATTCTTCCTCAGGAATATTAAGCTCTGCCATTTTTTCTTTTAAAACATCTAAGCGTTCTTCTCTTTCAGAACCTCCTACCATTTCTCCAATTCCAGGAAATAAAACATCCATAGCACGTACTGTTTTACCATCTTCATTTAAACGCATGTAAAATGCTTTTATATTTGCTGGATAATCGAATAAAATCACAGGACATTTAAAGTGTTTTTCAACTAAATAACGCTCGTGTTCTGATTGTAAATCAACACCCCATTCGTTAACAGGGAATTGAAATTTCTTCTTTTTATTAGGCTTAGAGTTTCTTAAAATATCAATTGCTTCTGTGTAGCTTACACGTTTAAAGTTGTTATCTACAACAAATTTTAATTTTTCAATCAAGCCCATTTCACTACGTTGTGCTTGAGGTTTTGTTTTTTCCTCTTGTGCCAAGCGATTATCTAAAAAAGCTAAATCATCTTTACAGTTATCTAATATATATTGTAGTACATATTTAATAAAGTCTTCAGAAAGATCCATATTAGCGTCCAAGTCGTTAAAAGCTACTTCTGGTTCAATCATCCAGAATTCTGCTAAGTGGCGAGTTGTATTTGAGTTTTCAGCTCTAAAAGTAGGTCCGAAAGTATATATTTTACCTAATGCCATAGCGTAGGTTTCACCTTCTAACTGACCAGAAACTGTTAGGTTAGTTTCTTTTCCAAAGAAATCTTTTGAATAATCAATTTCTCCCTCTTCGTTTACAGGAGCTTTGTTTGCTTCAAATTGAGTTACTTTAAACATCTCACCAGCACCTTCAGCATCAGAACCAGTAATAATTGGGGTGTTTACATAGTAAAACCCATTTTGTTGGAAATATTGATGTACTGCAAATGATAATGCAGAACGTAAACGCATTACAGCACTAAAAGTATTGGTTCTTACACGTAAATGTGCATTTTCACGTAGGAATTCTAAACTATGTTTTTTAGGCTGGATTGGATACTCATCAGGATTTGAATCTCCTAAAATTTCTAAATTACTTACTTGAACTTCTACTGTTTGTCCTTTACCTTGACTTTCAACCAAAGTACCTTGGATACTAACAGCAGCTCCAGTATTTATTCTTTTTAATAAAGTTTCGTTGGTATTTTCAAAATCTACAACACACTGAATATTATTAATAGTAGAACCATCATTTAGAGCAATAAAACGATTGCTTCTAAAAGTTCTTACCCACCCTTTTACGTGTACTTCTTGTAAAAATTTGTCAGATTGTAATAAATCTTTAACGCTACTTCTTTTCATGTCTTTATATCTTCAATAAAATCAAGCAAAGATACTTTTTTGCTGTTAATTAGCAATAAAGAGACACAAGAATAAAGAGTTAACTTTTATAGGTTAACTTTAATAGGAAAAACAATCATTTTAAACAATATGGTTGCTTTGAATATTTGGTATCAATTAGATTTACTTATCTTCTTTTGGAGGCAATATTTTAAACTTAGTTTCTTTTAAAACTTTTTTGTTTGCTATTTTCTTTTCAAACGAAAGTAGGAGAGAAGGTAACAATAGTAAGTTTGAAACCATGGCTAATAATAATGTAATTGAAACCAAACCTCCTAATGCGATAGTACCACCAAAACTTGAAACAGTAAATACTAAGAAACCGAAGAAAAGGACTATTGAAGTATAGAACATACTTACTCCAGTTTCTCTTAATGCTGAGTATACAGCAGGTTTTATTTTCCAGTTATTGGCCAGTAGCTCTTGCCTATATTTAGCTAGGAAGTGAATAGTATCATCTACCGAAATACCGAAAGCAATACTAAATACTAAAATTGTTGAAGGCTTTATAGGTATATCAAAGAATCCCATTAACCCACCAGTAATTAATAACGGAAGCATGTTAGGAATTAGTGAGATTAATATCATTTGAGGCGAACGGAACATCCACGCCATAAAAATTGAAATTAATATAATAGCCAACGATAGTGAAATAACTAAGTTTTTAATTAAATAGTTAGTTCCTTTCAAAAATACTAATGCTTTCCCTGTTAATGAAACATCAAATTTTTCATCAGGAAATTGCTTATTGATTACAGCTTGTAGTCGTTCTTGGATGATATCCATTTTATCGGTACCAATATCTTTCATAAAGGTAGTGATACGTGCATAACGACCAGTACTGTCTACAAAGTTTTTTAGCATTCCAGAGTTACTATTTGAGTTTTTAGTATATGAAAAAATGTAACTCTTTTCTTGACTTGTTGGAAGTTGATAATATTTAGGGTTTCCGTTATAGTAAGCCTGTTTTGAGTATTTTACAAGGTTTGTGATAGAAATAGGCTTGGATAATTCAGGAAAAGTTTCAATAGTTTCATTGAGTTTTTCCATCTTTTTTAAAGTAGAAAGCTTCATAACACCTTTCTCTTTCTTGGTGTCAATTAAAATTTCTAGAGGCATAATCCCTCCAAACTCATACTCAAAAAACTTAATGTCTTTATAAAACTGTTTTCCTTTAGGCATGTCTTCAATCAAACTACCTGATACGCGAATCATGTATAGCCCAATCATACTTAAAATGATTATAGAAACAGTTGTGATATAAATAGCAATTCTTTGTTTTTTTACCATGCGTTCCATCCAAGAGACAACATTACCCATCCATTTTTTTTCTAAATGGTTTAAATGTTTTTTCTCCGGAAGAGGCATAAAACTATATATAATTGGAATGATTAATAATGCCAGAATAAAAATACTTATGATGTTTACTGAGGCTAAAACACCAAACTCACGCATAAGTCTACTTTTAACAAATATAAAAGTAGCAAAACCAGAAGCGGTAGTAATGTTGGTCATTAAAGTGGCATTTCCAACTTTTGAAATTACTCGTTGTAATGATTTTGCTTGGTTTCCGTGTTTTTTTACTTCTTGCTGATACTTATTAATTAAAAAAACTGCGTTAGGTACACCAATTACAATAATTAATGGTGGAATTAAAGCAGATAATACAGTAATTTCATAGCGGAATAACCCCATAAAACCAAAAGCCCAAGTTACTCCAATACTTACTACAAGTAACGTAATAAAAGTTGCTCTAAATGAACGGAAAAAGAAGAAAAAGATAATGGCAGTTATTAATAATGCACCAATAACAAAAATTCCCATTTCATCAGTAATGTTCTGAGAGTTTAAGGTTCTGATGTAAGGCATACCAGAAACATGAACATCTATTTTATGGTCTTTTTCAAAAGAGTTTATGGTTGGGATTAACACATCAAAAACAAAATCCTTACGTATAGGTGTATTTACAATGTCTTTATTTAAATAAATAGCTGTTTGTAAAGTACCCTTGTCGTTGTATAGTAGGTTGTTATAAAACGGAAGCTTTTCAAAAAGTTGCTTCTTTATATTTTTTATTTCTTTATCGGTTGAAGGAGCCTCTTCAAAAAGTGGTTCAACAACAAATTTTCTTTGTTTCCTGTCTGCTTTTAATTGTTGAACATCAGCAATAGAAACGGTAAAGTCTACTTGTGGTAAGCTATCTAAATCTTTAACAAGTTTATTCCATGCATTAAATTTAGCAGGTGTAAATATTGTAGAATCTTTTACGCCTAAGATGATGAGATTACCTTCTTCGCCAAAAATTTCTAAGAACTTGTTGTATTCAATGTTTACCTCATGATCGGTAGGAAGTAAATTGGCTTCTGTATAGGAGAAGCGCATATATTTCATCTGAGTGACTAAAAGCCCTGTAATTATAGCAATAGTAATTAAAACTAAGTAACGATTTCGCAATAAGAACCCTGCGATTTTAGTCCAAAAAGTCATCCAAAAAAAATTTCAGCAAAGTTATGTTAAATGAATTAATTAAACGAAAAAAAGAGCGTCATATGACGCTCTTTTTTAACTATTTCTTAAAAGAAATTATACAGTCATAATTTCTTTTTCTTTAACAGTATACTTTTCGTCGATTATTTTCACATAATCATCAGTTAATTTCTGAACTTCAGCTTCAGCATTTTTCTTCATGTCGTCAGAAATATCAACTTTTTTAATTTCGTTATTAGCATCTTTACGGGCATTACGAACTCCTACTTTAGCGTGTTCAGCTTCAGCTTTTGCTTGTTTTGCTAATCCTTTACGACGCTCTTCTGTTAACGGAGGAACATTAATTATAATATTTTCTCCATTATTCATAGGATTGAAACCGATGTTTGCAAGCATAATAGCTTTTTCGATTTCTTGTAACATATTTTTTTCCCAAGGCTGAACAGATATAGTTCTAGCATCAGGAGTATTTACGTTTGCTACTTGTGATAATGGCGTTTGAGAACCGTAGTAATCTACCATAATTGTACTTAACATAGCAGGAGTAGCTCTACCAGCTCTAATACCTACTAATTCTTTTTCTAAGTGGCTAATAGCTTTATCCATTGCCTCTTTAGTCGAATCTAAAATAAAATCAATCTCTTCGTTCATTTTGTTCGTATTTAAAAACCTCAAATAGGTTGAGGGTAATTTTTCGATTTATTCGTTGTCAACTATTGTTCCAATATTTTCTCCAGAAACAAGTTTTAATAAGTTTCCTTGCTTGTTCATATCAAAAACAATAATTGGTAATTTGTTTTCTTCACTCAAAGTAAAAGCTGTCATATCCATTACTTTTAAGCCTTTTTCTATAACGTCTTTAAAAGTAATGTTTTTATATTTAACTGCATCTTTATCCTTTTCAGGATCTGCTGTGTAAATACCATCAACGCGAGTACCTTTTAAAATAGCATCAGCATTAATTTCAATAGCCCTTAATACAGCTGCTGTATCGGTTGTAAAATACGGATTTCCTGTTCCTCCACCAAAAATTACAACACGCCCTTTTTCCAAATGACGGTTAGCACGACGTTTTATATAAGGTTCTGCAATTTCTTTAATTTCAATTGCAGTTTGTAAACGAGTGTGAATTCCTTGATCTTCTAAGGCACTTTGTAAAGCTAACCCATTAATACAAGTAGCTAGCATTCCCATGTGATCACCTTGTACACGATCCATACCTTGGCTAGCACCAGCAACTCCTCTAAAAATATTTCCACCACCAATAACAATGGCTATTTCTACTCCTTTATCTAAAACTTGTTTTATCTCTTGGGCATACTCTTTAAGTCTGTTTGGGTCAATTCCATATTGACGTTCACCCATTAGTGCCTCACCACTTAATTTTAAAAGAATTCTTTTGTATTGCATTTGTTTTGTTGAAAGTTGTGCAAAGCTACATATTTTTTTTGAGAGTTTTATGCTGAAAATGTAGGAGGGTGACTATAGTGTTACTCTTTATTACTTAACTTTAATGACACGAGTTTTTGAAAAAGAATCATGCCAACCAACAGCATCAGATCCTAAAAAAGAGAAAGCATTAAAAGGGATATATCTACATAATGATCTTAATAGTATTGCGTCAAATGTAGGTTTGTTACCATTTTCATCAACAACTTTTGTTCCTGTTATAAACTTAGCAATCGATCTACCAGTTAAAGCTTCAAAAAAAGAGTAGTAGAACATTCCTATGATAAATCCCCATACAAATTCTTCCAGTTTTCCCATTTGCTCAAAATACCCAGCAGAGTTAGGAGAAATAATAGTAAGGAGAAGAGTAAGTATAAAGCCTAAGAAAAAGCTGATTATTAATATAAATATTCTGTCAAGAAGATAATTGGCAAAACGCGTACCTTGACTAGCAGTTTGATTGCTTAATTCGTTTTCACTATTTTTTGCTAAAAGTTTTTCTTTTAGCTGTGTGTTTTCGTCGAATGATTCACAAGTATCTTCAAAATCTGCAATAGAGTTTCTTAGCCCGCAAATAATTCCTTTTTGACTATCGAATTTTTGATTATTACAAATTTTACAAAATTTTAAATGTTCTTCTCTTGTCATAGCTGTTTTTTTTGATGAAGTGCTAATGTATTTAAAATTGAGTTGAAAATGAATCTAAATTAGTTGTATAAAAAAACCATCCAAAAAATGGATGGTTTCATATAAAATCGTTGTTGAGAATTATCCTAAAGTAACTCTTACGAAGTTTTTAACTTCAACATCACCGTAAGAAGAAACATATTCTGCAACAGTTTTCTTTTCGTCTTTAATAAACTTTTGATCTAATAAACATTGTTCTTGATCTAAAGTTGTATTGTCAGAGATAAATCTTTCCATTTTACCTGGTAAGATTTTGTCCCAGATTTGTTCTGGTTTACCTTCAGCTTTTAATTGCTCTTTAGCTTCTTCTTCAGCTTTAGCTATAGCTTCATCAGTTAACTGTAAACGAGAAACGAATTGAGGAACGTTCTTTAAAGTTTTACCTAAACGTACTAACTCTTCGTTATCTTTTTTGATAGCAGCAATTCTAGCTTCAGTTTCAGAAGCTACAAACGCAGGATCAAAATCTTTGTAAGATAAAGTACTTGCTCCCATTGAAGCAGCTTGCATAGCTAAATCTTTAGTTAACTCAGCAGCGTTATCTACAGTAGCAGTTAAACCAACCATTGCAGCAATTTTACCAACGTGAGTATAAGCTCCTACGTATGGTGCTTCAATTCTTTCGAAAGCAGTGATATCGATTTTTTCACCGATAACTCCTGTTTGCTCGATTAATTTTTCAGCAACAGTTACACCACCAAAATCAGCAGCTAAGAACTCCTCTTTTGTTTTGTGGTTAAAAGCGATGTCAACAAATTCTTGCGCTAAAGCTTTGAATGAATCGTTTTTAGCTACGAAATCTGTTTCACATGCTAATACGATAGCAACACCATATGTGTTGTCATCGCTAATTTTAGTGATTGCCACACCTTCAGTAGACTCACGATCTGCTCTTTTAGCAGCAATCTTTTGTCCTTTTTTACGTAAAATTTCAATAGCTTTATCAAAATCACCTTCAGCTTCTACTAATGCTTTTTTACAATCCATCATACCAGCTCCGGTAGTTTCTCTTAATTTCTTTACGTCTGCAGCGCTAATTTTTACTGACATTTCTATCGTTATTTTTTAGTTGTAAATATATTGTTGTACAAAGTTGTAAAAATTTAAAGGTTCCAATGTAATGAAACCTTTAAATTAAAAAATTATTTTGCTTCTTCTTTTGCTGGAGCGTCAGCTGTTTTTTCAGCTTTAGCTTTTTCTTTATCAGCTTTTCTTTCAGTTAAGCCTTCAGCAATTGCATCAGTTACATACGATAATACTTTATCGATAGATTTAGAAGCATCATCATTTGCAGGGATTACAAAATCGATTGGTCTTGGATCCGAGTTTGTATCAACCATTGCAAAGATTGGAATGTTTAATTTTTGTGCTTCAGCAACAGCAATGTGTTCTTTCTTTACATCAATTACAAATAAAGCTCCTGGTAAACGAGTCATATCAGAAATTGAACCTAAGTTCTTTTCTAATTTTTCACGTTGACGAGTAATTTGTAATTTTTCTCTTTTAGATAATGCATCAAAAGAACCATCAGTCTTCATTCTATCAATAGAAGTCATTTTCTTAACGGCTTTACGGATAGTAACGAAGTTTGTTAACATACCACCTGGCCAACGCTCAGTAATATATGGCATGTTTACAGCTTTAGCTTTTTCAGCAACGATATCTTTAGCTTGCTTTTTTGTTGCAACGAATAAGATTTTACGTCCTGAGTTAGCTATTTTTTGTAACGCAGCAGAAGCTTCGTCAATTTTAGCTGAAGTTTTGTACAAATCGATGATGTGAACACCATTACGTTCTGTATAAATGTATGGAGCCATGTTAGGGTTCCACTTTCTAGTTAAGTGTCCAAAGTGAACACCACTTTCTAATAATTCTTGAATGTTTGCCATTTTAATAAATGTGTTTACGTTCTGTTTTCGCAATATTTCAGTAGTTATTAAGTCTGAAATATTTAGATACTAAACTGTTAAAAATTAATTTATAAATAACAGTCTCGAAACATTTAAATACTGAAACAAGTTCAGTAAAATATTAACGTTTAGAGAACTGGAATTTCTTACGTGCTTTCTTCTGACCGAATTTCTTACGTTCAACCATTCTTGGATCACGAGTTAATAATCCTTCTGGCTTTAATACAGCTTTGTTTTCTTCGTTGATAGATACTAATGCTCTAGTAATTGCTAAACGAATAGCTTCAGCTTGACCAGTAACACCACCACCGTATACGTTTACTTTAATGTCGTAAGCCTCTAAGTTTTCAGTTAACATTAAAGGTTGTTGAACTTTGTATTGTAAAGTTGGTGTAGTGAAATAGTTTTTAAACTCTCTTTTGTTGATAGTGATGTTTCCACTTCCTTGAGAAACATAAACACGAGCAACAGCTGTTTTTCTTCTACCTATTTTGTGTACAGTTTCCATAATTATTTAAGATCGTTAAGGTTAATACTTTTAGGTTTTTGAGCTTCTTGATCATGCTCTGTCCCTGCGTAAACATATAGGTTTCTATATAACGCACTACCTAATTTGTTTTTAGGTAACATACCTTTTACTGCTTTTTCGATTAATCTTGTAGGATCTTTTTCGAACATTTCTGTAGCAGTTAATGATCTTTGACCTCCTGGATAACCTGTGTGACGGATGTAAGACTTGTCAGCCCACTTGTTACCAGTTAAGTTGATTTTTTCAGCGTTGATAATAACAACGTTGTCTCCACAATCTACGTGAGGAGTATAATTTGGCTTGTACTTACCTCTAATAAGTTTTGCAACTTTAGAAGCTAGACGACCCAATGTTTGCCCGTCCGCATCAACTAAAACCCACTCTTTGTTTACGGTAGCTTTATTAGCTGATACTGTTTTGTAACTTAATGTGTTCATAATTACACGATTAGTTTTTGTTTATTAATAATTAAATTTTATCCTTTAAAAAGGTCTGCAAATGTACGATTAATTATTTGATTGACAAATAGCGTGTTAGTTTAATTTTACTACTATATATTTTAACTAAGCAAAGAGCATAAAAAAAGCATGCCTTAGGCATGCTTTTTTAAGTTATATATTTAAAAACTATTCTACTTTCTGATCTAATAAATCAAAGAATTGATTTAATCTTGGTAAGATGATAATTTTTGTACGTCTATTTTTTGCTTTGTTAGCAGGACTGTTGTTTTCTACTAAAGGAACATAACTACTTCTACCAGCAGCGATTAATCTTTCAGGAGCTACATTGTATTTTCCTTGTAATTCACGAACAATAGCAGTTGAACGTAAAACACTTAATCCCCAGTTGTCTTTTAAAGTAGACCCAGCAGCAACAGGAGTGTTGTCAGTATGTCCTTCTACCATTACATCCATTTGAGGTTGTCCGTTAACTACAGTTGCAACTTTTTCTAACACTTTAGAAGCTTTGTCGTTGATAGTGTAGCTTCCGCTTTTAAATAATAATTTATCAGAAATTGAAATAAATACTACTGTTTTTTCAACATTTACTTCAATGTCTTCGTCGTCAATACCGTCTTGTAATTCTCTCTTTAAGTGAAAAGCAACCACTAAGTTTAAAGAATCTTTTTTAGAAGCAGCTTCTCTAATTTTGTTGATGTACTTATCTTTTTTACTTAACTGAGCTAATGTTTCTTTAATATTGTCATTAGCACCTTTAGTTAATACAGTTAAGTTCTCAACTTGTTGTAAAGTGTTTTCTTTATCTTTCTTTAATTCTGTTACTCTAGACTCTAAAGAAAATGCTTTGTCTTCACAGTTCTCTTTTTCGACTAAACATTTCGTTAAGTTAGCTTTTACAGCTAATAACTCTTCTTTTGTCTGTTCGTGTTTTGCTTTTATAGCTTCTAACTCTTTTGTTGAAGCACAAGATGCTAGTAAAATCGAAGCAGTAAGGAATAAAAATACTTTTCTCATTTTATTCTGATTTTTTTTAGATGTATTTATTAATAGTTAAGCAAATTTATAAAAATGAAGCCACAAAAAAGAGAATTAACAATCTTTTATGAAGTGTGAAAGCATTATTTTTGTGGCTAAATTTTTAAAGATGATTAAAAGGATAACGCTTTTGTTAGTTTTATTATTGTTAGTAGTAGCTTGTAAAGAAGAAAAAAAACAAAACACAACTAAGTTACAAGGAGCTGTTTTTGGTACAACGTATCATATAACTTATTTGAACAAGGTTGATTATCAAAAATCTATTGATAGTTTGTTTAATTTGGTGAACAAATCATTGTCAACGTATATGCCTACTTCTGATATTTCAAAAATTAACCAAGGAGACACTACTGTAGTAGTTGATGATATGTTTGTAGAGGTTTTTGAAAAGGCTAAAAGAATTTATAAAGAAACTGATGGTTATTTTGATCCGACTATTGGTAGGTTAATAGATGCTTACGGATTTGGTTCAGGAAAAGAAAAGAAAGATTTGACCTCTGAAGAAATTGCGGCTTTGATGGAGAATGTAGGGTTTGATAAAGTTGTGTTAAAAAATAGAAAAGTTTATAGAGATAGTGAAAATATAGAGTTTAATGTTAATGCTTTTGCTAAGGGGTATGGAGTTGATGTTGTTGGTAGATTTTTAGAATCGAAAAATATTCATGATTACTTAGTAGAAATAGGGGGTGAGATAAGAGCAAGAGGAACAAAAGACGGAAAGCTTTGGAAAGTAGCAATTGAAAAGCCAAATGTTGATGGAACACGTTCTGTTCAAAAAATAATTGAGTTGGATAATGAATCTATGGCAACTTCGGGGAATTATAGAAAGTACAAGGTAAATACTGAAGGAAAAAAGATAGTACACACGGTAAATGCAAAAACAGGGTTAGCAGAGGAAAGTAATTTATTAAGTGTGTCGGTTCGATTAAAAGGAGATTGTGCTGATGTAGATGCATATGCGACCGCTTTTTTAGCAATGGGGTTAGAAAAGACTAAAGTGTTTTTAGAAGAGCACCCAGCGCTTAAAGTGGTATTGTTATATCATGATAATGCAGGAGAGCTAGTAGAGTTTGTGAACTAGTTTTTATAACATACAGGTAAAATTTCACCTTTCATTAAAGCAAATCGTTCTAGTTTTTCTGGAGCGATTTTTTTTGTGTAATCTATTTCATCAACTTTAAATCCTATAGAACGTAGTTTGTCAAAATAATCATGACCGTATACACGTACATGGTCGTATTGACCAAATATTTTTGCACGTTCTTTAGGGTCGGTAATAGAATCATCTTCAAAAGTAATTTCCCTTGATAAATCCTGCGGAATTTGGAAAATACCAAATCCACCAACTTTCATTACTCGATACAATTCTTGCATCGCCTTTGTGTCGTTAGGGATATGTTCTAATACATGATTACAAAATACTACATCAAAAGAGTTGTCTTCAAAAGGAAGATCGCAAATATCTGCTTTTACATCTGCTATAGGTGATTCTAAATCAGATGTTGTATACTCTAAATTTTGCTGTTTTCTAAAAAGATCTAAAAAACATTGTTCAGGAGCTATATGTAGCACTTTTAACTTTTTATTTGAAGAAAAGAAGTTACTTTCCTGTTGTAAAAAAAGCCACATTAAACGATGCCTTTCTAGCGACAATGTAGAAGGAGATAGTGCATTTTTACGTTGAACTCCATATCCGTAAGGTAAAAACTTCTTGAATGATTTTCCGTCAATCGGATCTGTAAAGTTGTCTCCTTTTAACCACCAAGTAATAACAGGACGAGCCCAATAACTGGCTTTGATTAATATGGGTCTAGGAATAGTATTAAGTATTGCTTTAAATAAAGACACAAATTATATAACTAATGGTTGTTGTCTAAATTCGTCTTCTTCATTACTTTCAATACCTAAAGCATCGTATATATACTTAAAGGTAGATAGTAACTCTGGTTTACCATCAACTATGGCTACATCGTGTTCAAAGTGTGCTGATGGTTTGCCATCTAAGGTAGTAATTGTCCATCCATCACTATGTTGACGGATTTTATGAGTTCCCATATTGGTCATAGGCTCAATAGCAACTACCATACCTTCTATAAATTTTTTACCACGACCTCTACGTCCGTAGTTTGGCATTTCTGGGTCTTCGTGCATTTTACGCCCTAAACCGTGTCCTACTAGTTCACGAACAACACCATAACCATGTTTTTCAGTAAAGTTTTGTATAGCAAAACCTACATCACCAACACGATTCCCTACTTTAAGTTCACGAATACCTACATATAGACTTTCTTTAGTTACATCAAGTAGTTTTTGAGTTTCAGGAGCAATTTCACCTACAGCAAAAGTGTAAGCGTGATCTCCGTAGAAATCATTTTTTATAGCACCACAATCAATAGAGATGATATCACCTTCTTGTAAAGGTGTGTTATTTGGAATTCCATGAACCACTTGTGAGTTTGGGCTCATGCAAAGTGTGTTAGGGAAATCATATAGACCTAAAAAACCAGGAATAGCCCCTTGCTCACGAATAAAATCTTCAGCAAGTTTATCAAGTTGCAATGTAGTAACACCAGGCTTTACTTCTTTGGCAAGCATACCTAAGGTTTTTGATACTACTAAGGCACTTTCGCGCATTAATTCAATTTCTTCTCTAGTTTTTGGTTTAATCATGGTAAAAATATTGAGGCGCAAATTTACAGTTATTTTTGATATGGATGTTCGTATTCTTGACCAGATAGTATTTTTAAGAAATCTTCTTCAACTGAGCTATCTTCAATAGCGTGTTCTACAAAACGACCAACTTCTTTTCCGTCTTTATAAAAAATGAAGGTTGGAACTCGAATCACATTGAAACCTTCTTCTAAGCCATTAGCTTTTTTCTGACGGTTTACTGTAACTAATTCAAGGTTTTTATAATCGAATTCGGCTTCGTCTAAAATTTTATAAAAATTAGGTATCTCTCTTTTGCTATCTCCACACCAAGTTCCCATAAAACCTTTTATTTTTATGTCTTTTAGATATGGTTTTAGTTTTTCTACGGTAGCTTTATCTGTTTCGTAATATGAATAAAAATCGTTGAACCAATCACTTCCGTATGGCTCTTGTTGAAAATCTTTTTTAGTAGCAATACCAACTAAATTTCCATTCTCGTTTTTAGTGGCAAGGTTTTTTGGTGTTGATGCGCAAGAAACTATTAGTAAAGCTGTAAAAAGGTATACGATTTTTTTCATCTGTTTAATTTTTATTGTTTTTAATACATCAGATGTAATTTGCCAATAATCACTTCGGTTTTATTAACTCCTTAGTTATGGCTCATTTCATAAGATATATTTTTAAATAAGCGAATGTTGTGTCATTTCTTTAGGTTGTTCAACCCCCATTAATTTTAAAATGGTTGGAGCAACGTCGCCTAAAATACCACTTTTTATTGATTTTAACTCCTTGTCAATTAAAATCATAGGAACAGGATTGGTGGTGTGCGCTGTATGCGGTGTTCCATCTGGGTTAATCATTGTTTCACAGTTTCCGTGATCAGCAATTAAAATAGTGGTATAATCGTTATCTAAAGCAGCAGTTACCACATCTTGTACACAATTGTCTACCGCTTCACAAGCTTTAACAGCAGCTTCAAAAACACCTGTATGTCCCACCATATCTCCATTTGCAAAGTTTAAACATACAAAGTCAACATTGCCGCTTTCTAGTTCAGGAACAATAGCGTCACGAATTTCATAAGCACTCATTTCGGGTTTTAAATCGTAGGTAGCTACTTTTGGAGATGGACATAGCAAACGTTTTTCTCCTGTAAACTCATTTTCTCTTCCACCAGAGAAAAAGAAAGTTACGTGGGGGTACTTTTCTGTCTCGGCAATTCTAATTTGACTTTTTCCAGCTGATTCTAATACTTCACCTAAAGTGTTTTCAATATTTTTTCCGTCGTAAATAACATGAATGTTTTTAAAAGTATCGTCATAGTTTGTCATGGTAACAAAATATAACGGGAGTTTTTTCATATTAAATTCAGGAAAATCTTTTTGGCTCAAAGCTTCTGTTAATTGACGACCTCTATCTGTTCTGAAATTGAAGAAAATAACAACGTCCTCTTCCTTAATTACGGTTTTTGGCTGTTGATTTTCATCAACCATCACAATTGGTTTGATAAACTCATCAGTAACATTTGAATCATAGCTTTGTTGAATACTAGTTAAAGCATCCGAAGAAAAAGTTCCTTTTCCGTTTACCAAAGCTTCGTAAGCAAGTTGCACACGTTCCCAGCGGTTATCACGGTCCATAGCATAGTAACGACCAGTAATTGTTGCCAATTCACCCGTGGTTTTTTGCATGTGTTCTTGAATATCGTTGATGAAATACTTCCCTGATTTAGGATCACAATCACGACCGTCAGTAAAAGCGTGTAAGTACACATTCTTTAAATCGTAGTTATCTGCTGCAGTTAAAAGTCCTTTTAAATGATCTATGTGTGAATGAATTCCACCATTAGAAACCAACCCTAAAAAATGGACGTTTTTATTGTTTGCCTTTGCATATTCAAAAGCGTTTAGAAGTTCCTTTTCTTGTGCTAAAGTTCCTTCATTTACAGCTTTGTTAATTTTGGCTAAATTCTGATATACAATTCTACCAGCACCTAAATTCATATGCCCAACTTCCGAATTTCCCATTTGCCCATCAGGTAAACCAACATGTTCACCATCAGTTCTTAATTGTGCATGCGGAAACTTATCGTATAACGAATTTATAAAGGGAGTTTTTGCGTTATATATAGCTGATACTTTTGGATCTTGGGTAATTCCCCACCCGTCCAAAATCATTAAAATTACTTTTTTGTTCATTTCTTGTGTGTTGCACTGCAAAAGTAAGAAAGATTTTTGGGGAATATTTTAGGAATTCACAAAAACAAAAGCAATATATATTAGTATTGAGAAGATTATAAAAAGAGCAATACTATTATTAATAAATAGATTTCTGTTTTTTCTTAAGGTTTGTAGGCGGATTTTTTCAAGTTCCTTTTTGCTAGCAGATTTATTAAAATATAATCTATCACTGTTTTCTTTTTGAAACCGTTCTAGTTTATCAAAAGCACTAACTCTTTTTCTTTTATTGTTTTTTAAACTGGTTATCATTGCGGATACCGCTCCACCGAAACTCATAGTAAATTTTTTAAAAGTATATAAAGTAAATTAAAAGAATAAGAAAAAGAGTGAAAAACAATACTTTTTTAAGTAAAGCTTTTTGGTTTTCTTTCTTTACTTTTTTTCTTATTTCATTAAGTTGTTTTTGAGAGGCTTTTTTATCTGTTATAGTGTAATTATTTTCATTAGTGAGTTGACCTAATTTTTTTAATGTATTAGGCTTACTTCTTTTAAGGTGTTGAACAGTTTTGTTCATTTCTGATGCTGGACCAAAACCAAAGCTCATAGCAAATAATTTTTGTGTTATACTAATAAGTACTCTTAATTTTTTTTTGTTACAAAAATTATAAGAGCGAAAAGATTTTTATTTTTTGTATTTACGTATAGCTTCTTTAATTTTTTCAATTCTATTTTCAGGATCAGGGTGGGTACTTTGAAATTCAGGAACTCTATTTGGACCAGCTGCAGCTTTTAAAATTTCCATTACGCCAATTAAATTCTCAGGGTTATAACCCGCGTCAATCATTAATTTAACACCTAATTCATCGCTTTCTAACTCGTCACCACGACCGTTCTTTAATAAAGTTTGTTGTCCAATACTATTAGCCAATTGCCCTAAATCAGCTCCTACTGAAGCTCCCATGGTTAAAAGCTTCCAAAAATTAGCATCTGTAATTCGTTCGTTAGAATGTTTTCCAAGTACATGACCTATTTCATGACCTAAAACTCCTGCTAATTGATCCTCATTTTTTAATTGAGTAAATAAAGCATGAGTTATAAAAACTTGCCCTCCAGGTAAAGCAAAAGCATTAATAGTTTTCTCATCTCTTAATAAGTGAAAATCGAACTGATAACCAGATTTTTTAGCTACCGTGTTGTTTACAAGTTTTGCACCCACTTTATCTACAAGTATTTGAGCGTTTTCGTTAGGGTATAAACCTCCATGTTGTTGAGTCATTATAGGTGCTTGTTGTAGTCCGATAGCAACTTCTTGTTCTGGAGATAAGCTAACAGCTTGTGTTTTTCCTGTATAAGGGTTTACCTCTTGTTGACTGCATTTACGTAAATAGGCAAAAGCAACTATAGCTATTCCTATGAGTAAACGAGTTTTTAAACCTCCTTTAATTTTCATCAATAAGTTCTTTGTATTAGTCCCAAAAGTAAAAGTACAAAATATATAATTTAACGGATATCAATTTTTTGTGAACTATAAAAAACTTAAATTTACACAGCAAAACAAACAACATTATGGAGCCTCACTTTGAGTTAAACGAAGTTACTAAGAAGTTACCCAAGCACTTACATAAATTTGTGGTAAAACAACCGTATGATGAATACACAGCACAAAACCAAGCGGTATGGCGCTATGTAATGCGTATGAATGTAGATTATTTGGGGAAGGTAGCCCATGCTTCGTATATAGATGGGTTGAAAAAAACAGGTATTTCAGTAGAAAAAATTCCTCATATGCAAGGAATGAACCGCATTTTGAAAGAAATAGGTTGGGCAGCAGTATCTGTTGATGGTTTTATACCACCAAATGCTTTTATGGAATTTCAAGCGTATAATGTGCTGGTAATAGCATCTGATATGCGCACAATAGATCATATAGAATATACTCCTGCACCTGATATTATCCATGAAGCGGCAGGTCATGCACCAATTATAGCAAACCCAGAATATGCTGAATATTTACGCCGTTTTGGTGAAATTGGAGCAAAAGCAATTTCTTCTGCAAAAGATTACGAAATGTATGAAGCTATTCGTTTGTTGTCTATCTTAAAAGAAGATCCTAATTCTACTCAAAAAGATATTGATGAAGCACAAGAAAAAGTAGAGTGGTTGCAAGATAATATGGGAGAGCTTTCAGAAATGGCTCAAATTAGAAACTTGCACTGGTGGACAGTGGAGTATGGGTTGATAGGAACTCTTGAAAATCCGAAAATTTATGGAGCAGGACTGCTGTCTTCAATAGGTGAGAGTAAATGGTGTATGAAAGATGAAGTACAGAAAGTTCCTTATACTTTAGATGCTGCTAATGTGAGTTTTGATATTACAAAACCTCAACCTCAGTTATTTGTTACACCAGATTTTGCTCATTTAAGTTTAGTGTTGGAGCAATTTGCTAATAAAATGGCTATACGAACTGGAGGATTAAAAGGAATAGAAAAATTAATAGATTCTAAAAGTTTAGGAACTATCGAGTTAAGTACAGGTATTCAAGTGTCTGGAGTTTTCTCTAATGTAATAACTGATGAGAATAATAAAGCCATTTATATACAAACAACAGGTCCTACTGCGTTAGCAAATAGAGATAAAGAATTAATAGGTCACGGAACAAATTACCATGCAGAAGGTTTTGGAAGTCCTGTAGGAAAGCTAAAAGGGATTAATATTCCGATAGAAAATATGAGTCCGCGTGATTTGAAAGCCTATGGGATTTATGAAGGAGAGCAAGTTACTTTAGAGTTTGAAGGTGGAGTAAAAGTTGTAGGAGAAGTAATAACAGGAACAAGGGATTTACGAGGTAGAATTTTATTAATTTCTTTCAAAAACTGTACAGTAACTTATGGAGACACGTTGTTATTTCACCCAGATTGGGGGGTATACGATATGGCTGTAGGTGTAGAAGTGGTGTCTGCTTTTGCTGGTCCTGCTGATGTAGCATCGTTTGGAGATGTAGGGAAGGTATCGGAAACCAAAACGCATAAAATTCAATATTCTGAGTCAGATAAAAAGTTATATAGTTTGTATGACAAAGTGAGAGGTATGAGAGAAAGTGGCACGATTTCTGAAAAAGATATTGAAGAAATTTTTAATGAAGTAAATACAAGTTTTAAAAATGATTGGTTATTACCGTTAGAGTTGTTAGAACTGGCAACGTTAAACAATTTTTCAATAAAAGAAACGTTACGTGATTATCTTGAAAAAATGAAAAGTAACAAGAGTTACACAACGTTAATTGAAAACGGTTTACTTTTGTTGGAAAATTACCAAGAAGTATAACATGGGATTATTTAATTTATTTAGAAAGAAAAATATGAGTAACGAAATACAGGAATATTTAGCTAAAGGAGCAGTTGTTTTAGATGTAAGAACTTTAGCAGAATGGAATGAAGGGCATAGTGAGGGAGCAAAACATATTGTTTTAGCAACAATTCCTACAAATGTAGATGAGATTAAATCGTGGAATAAACCAGTGATAGCAGTATGTAGAAGTGGAGGTAGAAGTGGTCAAGCAGCACAGTTTTTACAAAGCCATGGAGTAGATGTAATTAACGGAGGGCCTTGGCAAAATGTAGATCAATATTTAGTGAAATAAATAAAAGATTAAAAATACATAAAAGGAAATGCTTGTAAAAGTGTTTCCTTTTTTTGTTGTAGCTTTTTCAAAAATAACTGATGAGCTTCAGATTCTGGGTTAAAAGGTTTGTGGTTTAATCCTCTTTGAATGGTTTCAACCTGCTGCATCGTTTGATATGAATCTTCTGTAATCCAAACCTGTTTAAATTTTTCCCATATGTAATTCACAGCAGTTTTGTTTGGGTGAATCATGTCTTCATTATAAAAACGATAATCACGTAACTCATCCATCACAATTTCATAAGAAGGAAAATAGTAAATAGCATTTCTAGGCTCTACTACTTTATGAATAGCTGAAAGTAAGTGTGCTTTACTACGTTGGTTTTCCGTAAAACCATCTTTTAAATGTCGTACAGGAGATAACGTGTAAATAACTGAGATGTTTTTATTTACTAACTTAACTAGAGAGTTAACAGCTTCTAAGCTTTCAGAAATTTCATCAACGTTTAACAATTCTTTTAAAAAATTTTTCTGAGGAACTTTATGGCAATTAGCAACTAAAGTGTCTGAGGTAATTTCTCTGTATACCCAAGCTGTTCCTAGTGTAATGATAAGGTGTGTAGTGTTTTGTAGTTGCTCAAAAGTTTGCTGTAAAAATAAATTTAAGTTATTTAATAATTCATCTTTATCTATTGTGCTTAAACTAGAGTGTGCTTCAAAAGAGTGCCAGCGTTCATTGTGAAAAAAAATATCTTTGTCAGTATATTCTTCTCTGTTCAATGCTTTTGTAATTAAGTTTTCAATTGCTTTAGGGTGGAATAAAATACCAAAAGGATTTTGTTTTGATTGAAACTTATAATAGTTCAGTTTGTTACCAATATTTTCAGAAAAACAAGAACCAAGTAAAAGTAGTTTTGACTGATAATTAATTTGATTATACTTTTGTTTAGTAAGTGGTATTTGCGTCTGAAGATTCATAAATTTTAAGAAAAATAACAATCAAAAATAAGTATAAAATCTTCATAAGAAGTGATGTAGATTTGTAATTCGTTAAAATTTGTATCTTTGTTCAAAAGAATTTAAAATAAATTGAACAATATTAAATCGACATTCACGATTAAAGACCTTGAAAATATTTCAGGAATAAAAGCTCATACGATACGAATTTGGGAAAAGCGCTATAATTTGTTATCGCCAGAGAGAACGGATACCAATATTCGTTATTATTCTTCAGAGAATTTACAAAAATTGCTAAATGTTGTACTGTTGAATAAAAACAATATTAAGATTTCTAAAATAGCAGAAATGTCTGATGATACAATTGTTTTAAAAGCCAGAGAGCTAGCTTTTAAAATGGCTGTAAATGATGAAGCAATAAATTCTTTTAAGTTAGCAATGTTTCAGTTTGATAAAACATTATTTAACAATGCTTATAATAGATTGCTTAAAAGAAAAACGTTTAGAGAGATCTTTAAGGATGTTTTTGTGCCTTTTTTAAATCATATAGGTCTGTTGTGGCAAACAGATACATTGTTGCCTGCTCATGAGCACTTTATTTCTAACTTAATAGTGCAGAAAATTCAAATTAATATAGAGAAATTAGAGTATTCTAATAGTAATTCAGAAGTGAGTTATGTGTTGTTTTTGCCTGAAAATGAAATTCATGAACTAGGGTTGATGTATTTGAATTACGAGCTTATATTAAGAGGGTATAACACAATTTATTTAGGACAAAGCTTACCTTTAGATAACTTAGATTGTTTTTTTAAAAGTAAAGAGAAGGTCTGTTTCATTACTTCTATGACTGTTCAACCATATGATGATAAGGTAGAGGAATACTTTTCAGAAATTGAGGAGGTGCTTGAAAATACAAATCACGAATTGATAGCAATAGGGAATAAAGCTATGGCAGTTGATAATGTTGATTTTAAAGCGAAAATAACAGTGTATTCTTCATTAAAAGTATTCCTAAATCAATTCTAATTTTTTTTGAATTATTTTATTTTGTTTATTTTTTATTTGTTTTTATTAAACAAAAAGTGTAATTTTGACTAATGTTTTGATTTTCAAGACATATTTTTTTAGTAAAACTTATTTTGTTTAATGTTTTTTACTTAAAAATAAACAAAGTCTATCGAGGCTGAAAAATAGACTATAAAAAATAAAAAGAGTAAGCATTAATTTTAAAGTGTAGAATTATGAAAGTAAAAAATTTAACCTCTGTGTTTTTTTTGGGGCTGTTTTTAAGTTTTGGTTTGTTAACATCGTGTAGCGATGATGACGATCCAGTGGTAGAAAAGCCCAAAACTATAGTTGATGTGGCAGTTGCAGATTCCAATTTAAGTATTCTTGTGTCTGCTTTACAAAAGGCTGATTTAGTATCCGCTTTACAAGCCGAAGGATCTTTTACGGTTTTTGCTCCTACAAATGCAGCATTTCAAGCGTTGTTAGATAGTAATGACTCATGGAGTTCTTTAGATGATATTCCGGTAGAAACATTAAAATCAGTGTTGTTATTTCATGTGATAAGTGGAGAAGTAAAAGCAGCTGATTTATCCAATACGTATGTGAATACATTGTCTACAGGTCCAAACGATGAGATGTTGTCATTGCAAGTGGAAGTTGATGGAGCTGTAGAATTTAATGGAGATTCAAAACCAATTGCAACAGATATTATGGCTTCAAATGGGGTTATACATACAATAGATAAAGTAATGTTGCCAGCTAATGTAGTGACTTTAGCATTAAATAACAGTGGTTTTACCTCTTTGGTTGCAGCTTTGACAGATGATCGTCATACTACTGACTTTGTTTCTTTATTAAGTCAAGAAGGACCATATACAATATTTGCTCCGACAAATGCAGCATTTCAAGCATTGTTAGATAGTAACGATTCTTGGAATTCGTTAGCAGATATTCCGATAGGAACCATAGAAGCGGTTTTAAAATATCATGTATTTGCAGGAGGGAATGTTCAGTCAGACGAATTAAGCGATAATCAAGAAATCACAATGTTTGATGGTAATATGGTTACAGTTGATTTATCAAGTGGAGCAAAATTAGATACAAGTTCAGGACAGTCTGTTGTAATTTCATTGACCGATGTACAAGGAACGAATGGGGTAATTCATGTAGTAGATAGTGTTCTTTTGCCTTAGTTAAGGTGTTAAGTTGTTGACTACAAGCGAGAAATGTTTCTCGTTTGTAGTTAATTTAATTATATTTATAAGAAATAATTTGAAAAAAAAAGTATACATAATAGGTTCAGGATTCTCATCTTTATCAGCTTCATGTTATTTAGCTAAGGCTGGATATGAAGTAGTAGTATTGGAAAAAAATGCTACAATTGGAGGTAGAGCGAGACAATTGTTAAAAAACGGTTTTACTTTTGATATTGGCCCTACATGGTATTGGATGCCAGATGTTTTTGAAAAGTTTTTTACAGACTTTGGAAAGCTGCCTTCAGATTACTACGAGTTAGAAAGGTTAAGTCCTGCTTATGAAGTGTATTTTGGAGAAAAAGATTCAATTATAATTCCAGGAACATTAGATGAGATTTATGAGGTTTTTGAAAAAGAAGAAAAAGGAAGTTCAAAACACCTGAAGTCTTTTCTAAAATCAGCAAAATATAATTATGATGTTTCTATAAACGACTTAGTTTATAAACCAGGGATTTCTCCTCTAGAGCTGGTGACTCCTGTTACTATGGGGAAAATATTTCAGTTTTTTTCTACTATCAGACATGAAGTAAGAAAGAAAATTAAGAGTAAAAAGCTAATTCAAATATTAGAGTTTCCAGTATTGTTTCTGGGGGCAAAACCAAGTAACACCCCAGCTTTTTATAATTTTATGAATTATGCCGATTTTGGCTTAGGTACATGGCATCCAAAAGGAGGAATGTACAAAGTTATTGAGGCTATGACAACTCTAGCTACTAGCTTAGGAGTAGAGTTTCAAACCAATGCAAATGTTGAAGAAATTGTAGTAAATGATAAAGGAGAAGCGATTGGGGTTGCGGTTGATGGAAAATTAAAGGAATCTGATATAGTGTTAAGTGGAGCAGATTATCATCATACAGAAACTTTACTGCCTAAATATCTAAGACAATATTCAGAAAGTTATTGGGATAAAAAAACATTTGCACCTTCATCATTACTCTTTTATGTAGGGTTTGATAAGAAATTAAAAAATGTATGTCATCATACACTGTTTTTTGATACAGATTTTGATGTGCATGCAAAAACAATATATGATGTTCCTAGTTGGCCAAAAGAACCATTATTTTATGCGAGCTTTCCCTCTATTACAGATGGTTCTTTTGCGCCAAATGGAAAAGAAGCAGCCACTTTTTTAATTCCGTTAGCTCCAGGTTTAGAAGATACACGAGAGTTGAGAGAACACTATTTCGATGTTATAATAGAGAGGTTAGAAAAGTTAACAGGGCAATCAGTAAAAGAACATGTATTGTTTAAAGAAAGCTTTTGTGTTAATGATTTTGTGAAAGAGTATAATTCGTACAAAGGAAATGCTTATGGGCTAGCTAATATTTTAACACAAACAGCATTTTTAAGACCAAAGATAAAGAGTAAAAAAGTAAAGAATTTATTTTTTACAGGACAATTAACGGTGCCAGGACCAGGAGTTCCTCCGTCTTTAATTTCAGGAAAAATAGCTTCAGATTTAATTTTAAAAACGTACAAAGATGAAACAATTGTTTGATGAGGTTTCTTACGCGTGTAGTAAGTTGGTAACTCAAAAATATAGTACCTCATTTTCGTTAGCTACGAAGATGTTATCACCAAAAATACGTACAGATATTTATAATATTTACGGTTTTGTACGCTTTGCAGATGAAATAGTAGATTCTTTCCATCAGTACGATAAGGAACAATTATTATTAAAGTTTGAAAGAGATTATTACGAATCTAAGAATAGAGGGATTAGCTTAAACCCTATTTTAAATTCGTTTATATACACCGTAAATAAGTATAAAATTTCTGATGAGTTGGTACAAGCATTTTTAAAAAGTATGAAAGCTGATTTGTACAAAACAGAATATACAACTACAGAAGAATACAATGCTTACATCTATGGATCTGCTGATGTTGTGGGGTTAATGTGTCTTAAAGTTTTTGTAAATGGAGATGAACAAAAATATGAGGAGTTAAAAGAGCCTGCAAAGCGTTTAGGGTCAGCATTTCAAAAAGTAAATTTTTTAAGAGACTTAAAAGAAGATTTTAACGAATTAAATAGATCTTATTTTCCAAATATCAATTTTGGAGATTTAAGTGCAGAAGGAAAAAATACGATTATTAAAGAAATAGAAGATGATTTTGACTTTGCTTATAAAAACGGAATTTTAAAGTTACCAGTTGAAGCAAAATTTGGAGTGTATATGGCATACAGGTATTACAAAAAACTATTAAAAAAGCTAAAAGATACACCTTCAACAAAAATAATGGATACTAGAATTCGAATTTCAAACCCGATGAAAATTAACCTATTGGCAAGAAGTTATGTAAAGTATAAATTGAACTTAATATGATAAAAAGCATTATCTTAGGAGTACTGTTCTTTATATCGTTTATTGGTTTTAAAAACACTCCTGATTTTGTAGTAAAATATCATAATTTGACTACAAAAGAAGCTGAGTTAGCCTACATAGCCAATTATAAAAATAGTAAAGAAGTAAGTATTCAGGGGTATGTAATTTCTCTTGAAATGAAGCAGGCAAAATATAAAAAAATGCCTTGGAGTAAACTAAAAGTTTTTAATACTAATAAAAACAAATTAGAAGAGTTAATTTTAAAGAACCCTAACAATATCCATCTAAGGTATATAAGGTTAGTAATACAAGAAAATACACCAGGTATTTTAGGATATACATCTTCTATTAAAAAAGACAAGCAGTTTTTAAAAGAGGTGCTTCAAAAAAAAGACAGTGTAAGTTATTTACACACATATATAATTAACAATACATCATTATGAATATAGCAATTTACATAGCAGTAACTACACTAACGTTTATTGTTATGGAAGGTGTTACTTGGTGCACACATAAATATGTGATGCACGGTTTTGGTTGGTATTTACATGAAGACCACCATCAACCAGGGTATCCACATGTTTTTGAAAAAAACGATGCTTTTTTCGTGGTCTTTGCAATCCCTAGTATCTTATTATTTTACTTCGGAATTCGACCAGAGTTAAACTTTTTGTTTTTTATAGGATTAGGTATTCTGTTGTATGGTATTGCTTATTTCTTGGTACATGATGTGTTAATTCATAGAAGATTTAAGTGGTTTGATAAAACGAATAACCAATACTTAAAAGGATTACGAAAAGCACATAAAATTCATCACAAACACATGGGAAAACACGACGGAGAATGTTTCGGAATGTTGTTTGTACCCTTTAAATATTTTAATAAAAGACAGTGAGTCAGTATTTATATCTAATATTAAATCTAGGCAGTTTAAGTATTCCGCTATTGTATAGTGTTTTTGAAAAAAAACTACACTTTATACAATATTTCAAACAAGCAGCGCTTAGTATTTTGTTAGTTGCCTTGTTTTTTTTAATCTGGGACAGTTGGTTTACGCAAATGGGAGTATGGGGATTTAATCCAGACTATCATTTGTCGCTAAAGCTACTGAATATGCCCATAGAAGAATGGATGTTTTTCTTCTGTATTCCATACGCGTGTTTGTTTACACATGAAGCGTTAAAGTTTTTATTTCCAAAGTTTAAAATGTCAAAATCAATGACAGTAATTATAAGCTTTTTCCTCATTGTTTTAGTGAGTTTATTGTTGATTTTTAACTTCGGAAAGTGGTATACCACAGTAAATTTTGTACTGTTCTTATTATTGTTAGGTTATGCATTAAAAAATCACTTAAGCACATTGCAAGAATACTACCCTAGTTTCTTAGTGATATTAATTCCTTTTTTAATTGTCAACGGAATTTTAACAGGAAGCTTTATAGAAGAACCAGTAGTTTGGTACAATAACGCAGAGAATTTGGATTTTAGAATTTTCACTATACCATTTGAAGATATTTTTTATGCATTTACCCTGCTGTTTTCAATACAGTTAATCTTCAATTTCTTAAAAAATAAAAAACTTGAAAGAAAATAAATACATACGATTTTTAATATTCCTAATTGCTAATTTTTCGGCTTTAGCTATTGGGGCTTGGTTAATGAATGAAGGACCAAGGACAGATTGGTACTTGTCTTTAAATAAAGCTCCATGGACACCAGCAGGTTGGGTTTTTGGAGTGGCTTGGACAACCATTATGGTTTTGTTTTCTGTATACATGACAAAAGTGAGTTTTCAGTATGAGTTTTTAAATAAAAAAGTGCTCATTTTGTATATAGATCAGTGGGTTTTAAACGTAAGCTGGAACTATATTTTCTTTAATCAACATCTAACAAAACTAGGCTTAGTTGTAATCGCTTTATTATGGTTACTTATTGGTTATTTCACTTTTAAGTATGTAAAAAAAGTAAAGTGGTATACCCTATTTATACTTCCGTATTTAATATGGATGACGATTGCAACCAGTCTCAACGCATATATTGTATTAAACAATTAAACTATGGCAAAAAAAAAGAATATAACACAAGAAAAAATAATAGAATGGTACATGAATACGGTACTATCATCAGGTCAACCGAATTCAATATTTTCTTTTGCGAAAGAAAATAACTTTGAAGAAGCAGAATTTTATAAACACTTTTCAAGCTTTGAAAGCTTAGAAAAAGCTGTTTTTGGAATTTTCGCTAAAGAAACCATTCATTTACTACACAAAACAGAAGCTTACAAAGATTATTCACCGAAAGATAAATTACTGAGCTTTTATTTTACCTTTTTTGAATTGTTGACAGTAAACAGGTCGTATGTGTTGGCACAGTTAAAAAGGATAAAAACAGATTTTTCGAAATTAAAAGTGCTTCAAGAACTACGTACTGAGTTTATTCATTTTGTAAATGAAATAAGCCTTGAAAAAATTGATTTTAAAAATGATAAAATCAACAAAATTCAAGATAAAACTATTGCAGAAGGGTATTGGATGCAGCTATTGCTTATTTTAAGATTTTGGGTAGAAGACGAATCGCCAAACTTTGAGAAAACGGATCTTTTTATAGAGAAGTCAGTAAAGGCTAGTTTTGATATTCAACAAATAGCACCTGTAAAAAGTGTGATTGATTTAGCGAAATTTTTGTGGAAAGAAAAATCACCAATGACATGAAAACCTTAAACAAAATACCTACATCAAAAATAGAACGAGCTACGAAGTTAGTTTCAACAGGAGTAAAAGTTGGTGTAAATTATGCTAAATACTACGGAAATAAAATCACCAAATCAGAAGAAGAAGCAAAAAAACAGCTCAATGAAGATAATGCTACTGATATTTACGATGGATTAAAAGAGCTAAAAGGGTCAGCATTAAAAGTAGCACAAATGCTAAGCATGGAAAAAAATATTTTACCCAATGCTTATGTAGAAAAGTTTTCATTATCACAATTTTCGGTTCCGCCATTGTCGGGGCCTTTAGTAACCAAAACGTTTAAAAAATACTTCAACAAAACACCAGATGAAGTTTTTGATACGTTTGTAGTAGAATCTGTGAATGCAGCAAGCATAGGACAAGTTCATAAAGCTACAAAAGATGGAAAAGAACTAGCTGTGAAAATTCAATATCCTGGAGTTGCTGATAGTATTTCGACCGATTTGGCAATGGTGAAACCTATTGCGATGAAAATGTTTAACATTAAGGGAGAAGGTTCAGATGAATACTTTAAAGAAGTTGAAGAAAAGCTTTTGGAAGAAACTAATTACGAATTAGAACTTGCACAGAGTAATGAAATCGCTGATGCCTGTAAACACATTCCGAACTTAAAATTTCCAAAATACTATCCAGACTTGTCATCAGATAGAATTTTAACAATGGATTGGATGTATGGAGTACACCTGTCAGAATTTACTAAAGAAGAACAAACTGAAGACATTGCAAATAAACTAGGGCAGGCTTTGTGGGACTTTTACATGTATCAAATGCACAAGCTAAAAAAAGTACATGCAGATCCGCATCCCGGGAATTTTTTAGTATCCAAATCAAATGAATTGATTGTTATAGATTTTGGATGTATGAAAGAAGTTCCTGAAAGTTTTTATGTGCCTTATTTCGAACTAGCGAAAAGAGATAATATAGATAATCCAGCTTTTTTTGAAAGTAAACTCTATGAATTAGAAATCTTAAGAAAAGACGATAGGCCTGAAGAAATTACATTTTTTAAAGCATTGTTTTATGAAATGTTATCGCTTTTTACACAACCTTTTCAGCAAGAAGAATTTGATTTTTCAGATCAGGAGTTCTTCTGCAAGATAGCAGATTTAGGTCAGAAATATGCTAAAAGTACCGAGCTTAAAAAGATGAATGGAAATAGAGGTTCAAAACACTTCATTTATATCAACCGAACATTTTTTGGTTTGTATAACTTAATGCATGACTTAAAAGCAAACAAAGTGAAAATCAATAATTTTAACACAATATAATGCACATTACACGTCAACAAATAGACGAGTTTCCTCATCTGTATAAAATAAATTTGATGAATAGCATTTCTGGTTATAAACCAGCAAACCTTATTGCAACAAAATCTAACGACAACATAACCAATGTTGCAGTTTTTAGTTCGGTAGTGCATTATGGTTCAAGTCCAGCAATTTTAGGGTTTGTATTACGTCCTACAACCGTTGTTAGGAATACGTATAACAATATAAAAGAAACAGGATATTATACAATCAATGCTATTAATGAAGCAATAATTGAGGAAGCGCATCATACCTCAGCTAAATATCCTTCGGAAATTTCAGAATTTGATAAAACAGCATTGTCAGAAGAGTTTAAGAATGATTTTTATGCTCCTTTTGTAGCGGAATCACCTTTACAAATAGGAATGAAGTTTTTAGAAGAGCATCATATAAAAGTCAACGGAACTATTTTAGTGTTAGGCGAAGTAACTGATTTGTATTTTAAAAACTCTATGTTGTCAGAAGATGGTTTGTTAAATTTATCTACTGAAAAAGTAGCTGCCATTAATGGTTTAGACACTTATATGGTTGCAGAAAACTATACAAGATTATCATATCAAAGACCAAAGGAATGAAAATCTTAGTTACAGGCACAACAGGTTATATAGGAAAACGATTAATTGTTAGATTACTAGAAAGTAATCACCAGTTAGTTTGTTGTGTTCGTGATTTAGATAGAATACCAGATGAGTTTGAAAATAATTCGAATGTTACTTTTATAAAAGTAGATTTTTTAAATACAGAAAATACAAGTTTTCCAAAAGATATCGATGCAGCGTATTATTTAATACATTCGATGGCTACGACATCAGAAAATTTTGAAAACTTAGAGTTAACCTGTGCAGAGAACTTTAAAAGTTTGATAGAGCCTACCAACTGTAAACAAGTTGTATACTTAAGCGGAATTGTAAATGATAATTCATTATCTAAACATTTACAGTCAAGATACGAAGTAGAAAAAAAGCTACAATCAAACAGTTATGCATTAACAACTTTTAGAGCAGGAATTATTGTAGGAAGCGGAAGTGCTTCTTTTGAAATTATAAGAGACATTGTAGAAAAACTTCCAGTAATGGTAACTCCTAAATGGCTAAAAACAAAAACACAACCTATTGCGGTTAGAGACGTATTAGCTTTTTTAGAAAATAGTTTACAGGTTAAAGAAACACACAATAAATCTTTTGATATCTGCGGTCCTGAAATATTAACCTATAAAGAAATGTTATCGCAGTTTGCTGAGGTAAGAGGTTTTAAAAGATATATTTACACACTCCCAGTTTTAACACCAAAGCTGTCTTCCTATTGGTTATATTTTGTAACATCAACCTCTTTTAACCTGGCGCAAGCCCTAGTGGATAGTATGAAGGTTGAAGTAATAGCAAAACCAAGTGCTATTAATATGTTACTTAATGTAGCGCCAATAACCTATAAAGAAGCGGTAGCATTAGCTTTTCAAAAAATAGAACAAAACGAAGTAATTTCTAGTTGGAAAGATGCTATGAGTAGTGGTGTTTTTCATGACCAACTAGCAAAACATATTCAAATACCTCAATACGGATGTTTTAAAGATATTAGAGTTAGAGAAGTGCAAAATGAAACAGAGACACTACATAAAATTTGGAGTATAGGAGGAGAAACAGGATGGTATAAATTCAATTTTCTTTGGAAGATAAGAGGATATGTAGATAAACTTTTTGGAGGTGTAGGTTTAAGAAGAGGAAGAAGGCACCCAACAGAATTAGAACCAGGAGACCCACTCGATTTTTGGAGAGTGTTATTGGCAGATAAAAAGAATAAGCGGTTGATTTTATTTGCTGAAATGAAATTACCTGGAGAAGCGTGGTTAGAATTTAAAATAGTAAAAGACAAACTATATCAAAGAGCAGTTTTTAGGCCTAAAGGAATTTGGGGAAGAATGTACTGGTATGCCGTTTTACCTTTTCACGCATTTGTATTTAAAGGAATGATTAATCATTTAATAAAAGCGTAAGTATGAAAACAATTGTAGTAGTAGGAGGAAGTAGCGGTATAGGAGAAGCTATTATTAATAAATTAAAAGATTCACACAAAATTATTAATATTAGTAGGACAGTACCAGTGACTCATGAAAATATAAAACATTACACATGTGATGTTACCAAAGATGAACTTCCGGAATTAGAAGAAGTTCACGGATTAGTTTATTGTCCTGGAAGTATCAATCTAAAATCCTTTTCAAGATTAAAATTAGAAGACTTTCAATCCGATTTAGAGATCAACGTTCTTGGAGCAATTAAAACGTTGAAAGCTTATGAAAGTTCGCTTACTCAAAATAATGGAAGTGTAGTGTTGTTTAGCACTGTAGCTTCGTTTTTAGGAATGCCTTTTCATGCAAGCATTGCAACAAGTAAATCGGCAATAGAAGGACTTACAAAATCGCTAGCGGCAGAATATGCGACTAAAATTAGATTCAATGCAATTGCTCCTACGGTAACAGATACACCTTTGGCAGCTCGTTTGTTGCGAAATGAAAAGCAACAAGAGAGTATGCAGGACAGACATCCGTTAAAAAAATATTTAAAAGCAGAAGAAGTGGCAAGTTTAGCCGCTTATTTATTGTCTGACGAAGCATCAGCAATTACTGGGCAAATAATTCCTATGGATGCAGGAATTGTAAGTGTAAAAATTTAAAAAAGTAAAGAATGAAATGGCTTTTAATTCTAAGTTTTCTTATGTTTTTGAATGATGAAATTATAATTTTTGATAAAGATAATAACGCTCAAAGATGGTATATCGTTAACGATACTGTAATGGGAGGTATTTCTAGCTCTTCTGTAAAAATTAATGAGAAAGGACGTTTAGCTTTTTCAGGAAGAGTTTCTACTGAAAATAATGGTGGATTTGCTATGACGAGAATGCCAATAGACATAAATTTAAGCAAACAACACTCAAAGATTATATTAAGAGTGAAAGGAGATGGAAAACAGTATCAGCTACGATTAAAATCAAATGAGTCTCAGCGTTACTCTTATGTACAAGTATTTAGAACAAATACACAAGAACAAGAAATTATATTACCACTAACAGGGTTTTATCCTGCTTTTAGAGGTAGAAAGTTAAACTTTGGTAATTTTTCTGCTAACCAAATAAAAGAAGTAGCAATTTTAATAGGAAATAAAAAAGACGAAGACTTTTCGTTAGAAATCATAAAAATAGCAATTCAATAAAATGAACACAGTAAAAATATTTTTAATCATGGCATTATTTAGTTTTTCAGGCAAAGCACAAACCGTGGAGCCTAAAGAATCGTTATACGATATAAAAATTGAAGGTATTAATGGAGATAACCTAGATCTTCATCAATTCAAAGGAAAGAAAATATTATTTGTAAATGTAGCTTCAAAATGTGGTTTTACAAATCAGTATGAAGGTTTACAAGAGTTATACACAAAACATAAGGATAAATTAGTAATTGTAGGATTGCCATGTAATCAATTTGGAGGCCAAGAACCAGGAACAATAAAAGAAATTCAATCGTTTTGTAGTGTAACCTATGGAGTAGATTTTCCTATGACAGAAAAAATTGAGGTTAAAGGAGAAAATCAACATCCGTTATACCAATGGCTAACACAAAAAGAGAAAAACGGAAAAATGAGTTCTTCGGTAAAATGGAATTTTCAAAAATATTTGGTAGATGAAGAAGGAAGGTTAGTTGATGTTTTTTATTCAATAACAAAGCCAATGAGCAAGAAAATTACCAAATTGTTATAATGATTCACTTTAAAAAGCATTCAGGAATTTATACATTATCCACTGAGCAAATATTAAACGTTCCGTTAGAAAAAGCGTGGGATTTTTTCAGTGCTCCAGAAAATTTGCAAAAAATAACACCGTCACATATGGGGTTTCAAATTACTTCTGATATTGATAAAAAAGCATATGCGGGACAAATAATTACGTATAAAATAGGAATTTTACCAGGGATTAAGTCTAGTTGGGTTACCGAAATTACACAAGTAAAAGAACAACAGTTTTTTATAGATGAACAGCGGTTTGGTCCTTATAGCATGTGGCATCACGAACATTGGTTTGAAGAATTACCAGAAGGAAGAACTTTAATGAAAGATAAAATATCGTATAAAATACCTTTCGGTTTTCTAGGTCATATAGCTCAATCAATCTTTATAAAAAGGCAGTTAAAAGGAATTTTTAAACACCGTTATAGTACGTTAGAAAAATTATTTAATGGAAGATAAAGTATCGATTTTTTGGTTTCGTCGAGATTTACGTTTAGAAGATAACAAAGGGTTGCATGAAGCGCTACAATCAGGTAATAAAGTAGTTCCGTTATTTATTTTTGATGAAGATATTTTAGAAAGCCTTCCTAAAAATGATGCACGAGTAACTTTTATTCACGAAACCTTACAAAACCTAGATGAAGAGCTGAAAAAACATAAATCTTCTCTGTTAGTTAAAAAAGGAAAACCGTTAGCAATTTGGAAAAAACTAACTGAAGAATATATAATTGAGAAAGTTTACACAAATAAAGATTACGAACCTTACGCTATTAAAAGAGATAAGGAAGTAGAAGACTTTTTAGTATCAAAAGGAATAACATTTAATGCTTTTAAAGATCAAGTAACTTTTGAAGAAAACGAAGTTTTAAAAAACGACGGAACTCCGTATACAGTTTTTACTCCGTATAAGAATAAATGGTTACAAAATTTCTCAGAAAAGAGAGATACACAAGAGTTTACGATAGGTTTTGTTAACTTCTATCAATTCTCTTTTGAGTTTCCGTCATTAGTTTACATAGGTTTTGAAGAAAGTATGATTAAAGTAAAACCATACAACCTATCTAATTTAGAGGTGTATGATGAGGTGAGAGATTTTCCTGCTGAAGATAAAACGTCATACTTGTCGCCATACCTGCGTTTCGGATTGGTAAGTACCCGAAAAATGATTCGTTTTGCTTTAAAGACCAACCAAATTTTTTTAAGTGAGTTGATTTGGCGTGAGTTTTTTATGCAAATTTTATATCATTTCCCGAAAGTAGTTACTCAGAATTTCAAGCAAAAGTATGATGCTGTTCCTTGGAGAAATAACGAAGAAGAGTTTAAAAAATGGTGTGAAGGTAAAACAGGGTATCCTATGGTTGATGCAGGGATGCGAGAGCTGAATAAAACAGGATATATGCACAACAGGGTACGAATGATTACAGCAGGCTTTTTATGCAAGCATTTATTGATTGATTGGCGTTGGGGAGAAGCTTACTTTGCAGAAAAACTATTAGATTATGATCTTTCAGCAAATAACGGAAATTGGCAATGGGCAGCAGGTACGGGTTGCGATGCAGCTCCGTATTTTAGAGTGTTTAACCCAGAATCTCAATTAAAAAAGTTTGATAAAGATTTACAATATGTTAGAAAATGGGTGAAAGATTTTGATGAGCTAACCTATCCACAGCCAATGGTAGAACATAAGTTTGCGAGAGAACGAGCGATAAGTACATATAAAAACGCACTGCAATAATTATTCTAAGTCTAAGAAAGTATTAGAGATGAGAAATAAAATTAAAGAATATTTGATATGTTCTTTGTTTTCATTACTGAATGTAATTTTATGATTGTGGTTAAAACTTAAAAGTTTGGTTTCTACCTTGGCAATTTCTTTTTGATTTAAAAGTATATTTGATTTATATGGTATACAGTTTTTTATATAATTGAAAGTTAGCTTGTCATTTACTATTATCTTCTTAGAGTTTTTTAAAAATAATTTACCATTTAGCAGATTGTTATTGATGTAACTTAGAATATACTCATTGGTAAAGGTTTTAATTTTTATTTCAACAAGCAAAGAGTTTTCTGAATTATATACTTTAATTACATCTGATTTAAACCATTTTTTAGTCAACGTTGAGTGATAAATCCTTTTAGATTTGTGGAAAATTTCAAGATTAGAATTTAACTCTCCTTTAGTAATATATTCCATATTTCATATATAAAAAAAGGTTCAGAATTTTCTGAACCTTTTTTAGTATGTATTAAGCGATATAATCTTTAGCTCTCTCTAATGCTTTTGGAATTCCACCAGGGTTTTTACCACCAGCAGTTGCAAAGAAATTTTGTCCACCTCCACCACCGTGGATTAGTTTTCCTAACTCTCTAACTACCTTTCCAGCATCATACCCTTTTTCATTAGCCAACTCTTTAGAAATATAACAAGTTAACATTGCCTTTTCAGCAGAAGGAGCAGTAGCAAATACTACAAATAAATTGTTAATTTCTCCACCTAACTCAAATAATAAGTTTTTAATGCTGTTAGGGTCTAAATCTACTTTAGTTGCTAAGAACTGAACTCCATTTACTTCTTGTAATTGGTTTTTAAGTTCACCTTTCATGTTTTTAGCTTTATCCTTTAATAGTTGCTCAACTTGCTTTTTTAAAGCAGTATTTTCATCTTGTAAACTACTAACCGATTTAGCAACGTCTTTAGGGTTTTTCAATAATTGCTTTATAGCGTCGTAGTTGCGCTCAACATCTTCAAAATAATCACCAACAGCAACATTGGTAATTGCTTCAATTCTTCTAATTCCAGCTGCAACAGCACCTTCTGATTTTATTTTGAAATACCAAATATCACCAGTTTGTTGCACGTGCGTACCTCCACATAATTCCATTGATTGTCCAAAACGAATGGTACGAACACTATCACCATATTTTTCACCAAATAAAGCTACAGCACCTTCGTCAATAGCTTGTTGCATTGGGATATTTCTTTGCTCTTGTAATGGAAGATTTTCACGAATACGAGCATTTACGAATTCCTCAACAGCCTCTAATTGATCACTGTCTACTTTAGAGAAGTGAGAAAAGTCAAAACGTAAATAATCAGGACTAACCAACGAACCTTTTTGTTCTACATGGTCACCTAAAATAGTACGTAAAGCTTGGTGTAATAAGTGTGTAGCCGAGTGGTTACTAGCAGCTAAACGTCTATGCTCTTTATTTACAACAGCTTTAAAAGTTTCGTTTAAGTTTTTAGGTAAATTCTTTGTAAAATGAATAATAACATTATTCTCTTTTTTGGTGTCAAGCACGTAAATAATATCACCATTAGGAGATTCAACATACCCTCTGTCACCAACTTGCCCACCACCTTCAGGATAAAAAGGAGTCATGTTAAACACTAGTTGGTATTGATCACCATCTTTTTTAGTAGTAACTTTTCTATAACGAGTTAGTTTAACATTAGTGGTTAATATATCGTAACCAATAAACTCTTCAACATCATCTTCTAATAAAACAACCCAATCACCAGTTTCACTAGCAGAAGCAGCACGAGAACGCTCTTTTTGAGCTTTCATACCTGCATTAAATTCTTCCTCATTGATTTCATATCCTTTTTCACGAGCGATTAACTGTGTTAAATCAAGAGGGAATCCGTAAGTGTCGTATAATTCAAAAGCACGTTTACCAGAAACAGTTTTACCATTAGTAGTTGCAATAACTTGATCTAATAATAATAACCCTTGGTCTAATGTACGTAAGAAAGAAGTTTCTTCTTCCTTAATAACATTGTGTACTAAAGTGTTTTGTTTTCTAATTTCAGGGAATGCACCTCCCATTTGATGAGCTAAGGTTTCTACTAACTTATAAATAAAAGGCTCTTTTTTGTTTAAGAAAGTAAACCCGTAGCGAATAGCACGACGTAAAATTCTACGTATTACATAACCTGCACCATTATTACTTGGTAATTGACCATCTGCAATTGCAAAAGCAACAGCACGAACGTGATCAGCAATTACACGAATAGCAATGTCAATTTTTTCATCTTTACCATAAGTAGTACCAGTAATTGTTTCTATTTCTCTAATTAAAGGAGTAAATACATCGGTATCGTAGTTAGACTGAACTCCTTGTAATACCATACATAAACGCTCAAATCCCATACCGGTATCGATATGTTTCGCTGGAAGCTCTACTAAAGAACCATCTGCTTTACGATTGTATTGCATGAATACCAAGTTCCAAATTTCAACAACCTGAGGATGATCTTCGTTTACTAACGATTTTCCATCAATTTTAGCTTTTTCTTCTGCGGAACGAATATCAACATGAATTTCAGAACACGGACCACAAGGACCTTGTTCACCCATTTCCCAGAAGTTATCTTTTTTGTTTCCCATTAAGATACGATCTTCAGCAATGTATTGCTTCCAAATATCGTATGCTTCTTGATCCATTTTTGTACCGTCCTTTTCATCACCTTCAAAAACAGTTACGTATAAAATGTCTTTATCTACTTTATAAACTTCAGTTAATAACTCCCAAGCCCAAGCAATAGCTTCTTTCTTAAAATAATCACCAAAACTCCAGTTACCTAACATTTCAAACATGGTGTGGTGGTAGGTATCATAACCAACCTCTTCCAAATCGTTGTGTTTACCAGAAACACGTAAACACTTTTGAGTATCAGAAACTCTACCATTTTTAGGAGTTGAGTTTCCTAAGAAAAACTCTTTAAATGGTACCATACCAGCGTTGGTAAACATTAAAGTAGGATCGTTCTTTAACACCATGGGTGCTGAAGGAACTATTTCGTGTTGTTTTGATTTAAAAAAATCTAAAAATTTAGCTCTAATATCTTGAGATTTCATACAACTCTGGGTATCTGTATTTTGTTAAAATATGTTTAAAAAACTGCTTGTAAAAAGAAGTTTTAAAAGATTTTGTAAATTTGTGAGTTTTCAAATTGTACATCCCCTCAAAGGATGCTTAATTTAAAAAGCACAAAAATAGTACATTTAGCATTATGGCAAAAGTAAAATATTATTATGACCCAGACACTTTATCATATAGAAAGATAGAGGTTAAGAGAAGTGAAAAGTATAAGAAAACTTTCTTGGGGCTACTTAGTTTTTTATTAATTGCTTTTTTTGGTTTTATAGGTTTTAGCCAGTTTTTAATGTCTCCAAAAGAGCGAGCTCAGAAGAGAGAATTAGAAAACTTAAAATTACATTACGAGTTACTTTCTAAAAAAATGGAAGAAAGTGCTGAAATCTTAACCGATTTACAAGAAAGAGATAACAATATTTATAGAACCTATTTTGAGGCAAGTCCAATCCCTGAAGAGCAACGAAAAGCAGGTTTTGGTGGTGTAAATAGGTACAAACACTTAGATGGTTTTGATAATAGCTCAATGGTAAAAAAAGTAACCAAAGAGTTAGATATTTTATCAAAGCAAATGGTAGTACAATCTAAATCGTTAGATGAAATTGTAGAGTTAGCTAAAGAAAAAGAAAAAATGTTAGCTTCAATACCAGCGATTCAGCCTGTAAAAAATCAAGATTTAAAAAGAATGGCATCAGGTTATGGTATGCGTTTACACCCTATATTAAAGTCGTGGCGTATGCATAACGGAATGGATTTTACTGCGCCAACAGGTACTCCAATTTTTGCATCAGGAAATGGTATTGTAAAAAAAGCACATAGAAGTTCTACTTTTGGTAAAGTGGTTTATATTGATCATGGATATGGTTATGAAACCATTTATGCTCACATGAGTAAAATTTTAGCCAGGAGAGGACAAAAAGTAAAGCGTGGTGATTTAATAGGTTATGTTGGAAACACAGGGCGTTCAGCAGCACCACATTTACATTACGAAGTACATAAAAATGGTAGACCAGTAAACCCTATTTACTATTATTACGGAGATTTAACTCCAGAAGAGTTTGCAGCTATGCAAAAAGCTTCACAACAAAAAGGTCAGTCGTATGACTAAACACGTAACAAGCTGTGAAAAATGTATGTAGACTTACCCGATAAACGATATTATAAAATAGGAGAAGTTGCTAAAGCTTTTGGGGTGAATAGTTCACTTATACGATTTTGGGATAAAGAGTTTGAAATCATCAATCCTAAAAAAAACGCCAAAGGCGATCGGTTGTTTACACAAGAAGACGTAAAAAACTTTAAAATTATTTACAACCTTGTAAAAGAAAGAGGTTTTACTTTAGATGGCGCAAAACAAAAACTAAAGAAAAACCCAGAAGGAGTCTTAAATAATCAGGAAATTATTAGTAGATTAGAAACTGTAAAAGCAGAGTTAATAAAAATCAAAAATCAATTATAATTACAAAAAATCAAAAATTATGAAAAAATGGTTAGTGCCTTTAATTATTATAGGAGTTTTAGTATTTGGAATTTATTCATGGGCAAAAGGATTCTATAATACAGCAATAACATACCAAGAAGATGCTAAAACTACATGGTCTAATGTAGAGAGTTCTTACCAACGAAGAAATGATTTAATTGGTAACTTAGTAAAGACTGTACAAGGAGCAGCCGATTTTGAAAAAAGTACGTTAACAGACGTAATTAATGCAAGAGCAAAAGCAACCTCAGTAAATATTAATGCAGGAGATTTAACGCCAGAAAAAATGGCACAATTTCAACAAGCACAAACAGGGTTAAGCGGAGCTTTATCTAAATTATTAGTGTCTGTAGAACGTTACCCAGATATCAAAGCAAACAAAAACTTCTTAGAATTACAAAGTCAGTTAGAAGGAACAGAAAATAGAATTAATGTAGCACGTGATCGTTACAACGAAGCTGTAAACATTTACAATAAGCACATTAAAATGTTCCCAGGAAACATGCTAGCAGGTATGTTCAATTTAACAGAAATGACACGTTATAAATCAGATGCAGGTTCAGAGAATGCTCCTGATGTAGATTTTAAATTCTAAAAATATATGTCTAAAGTAGAAGATTTTCTTACTGCCAAAGAAGAAGAGGAAATCGTTCAGGCTATTAGAGAAGCAGAACGAAATACTTCTGGTGAAATTCGTGTACATATAGAGAAAACTACTGATGTTTCTCATTACGACCGAGCACTAGAAGTATTTCAAATGCTTAAAATGTTTAATACTCAGCAACGAAACGGTGTGTTATTGTACATTGCCGTTGACGATCATAAATTTGTGATTTATGGTGATGAAGGTATTAATAAGGTAGTTCCAGAAAACTTTTGGGAAACAACCAAAGAAGCCATCCAAAATCAGTTTAAACAAGGAAACTTTAAACAAGGAATTATAGATGGTGTGCTAAAAGCAGGAAAAGAATTACAGGCTCACTTTCCATGGACTACAGATGATGAAGATGAGCTAAGCAATGAAATATCAAAAGGCTAAAACCTTCACAGAAGGAAGAAATATGATAAAAAATAAAACGTCATTATATAAAAGAACAAACAAGTTACAGAAGGTAAAAGTTGTTCTTTTTTTTATTGCATTTTTATGTGGACACACTCTTTTCTCACAAGGGTTTCAAATTCCTGAGACACCTAAAGAGCAAACAAGTGTTTACGATTATATTAATCTTTTATCACCCAATCAAAAGAAAAGTTTAGAAAATAAGCTGATTAGGTATGCTGATACCACTTCAACCCAAGTAGTGGTAGCAATTATAAGCTCAACTAAAGGAGAAGAAATAGGATATTTAGCTACCAACTGGGCACACAAATGGGAAATAGGACAAAAGAAGGAAGACAATGGAGTGTTCATGTTATTGGCAAAAGATGATCGTAAAGTAACGATACGAACAGGTTATGGAACAGAGCACTTATTAACCGATTATGTTTCTCGACAAATTATAGAGTACGACATTATTCCTTACTTTAAACAAGGTGACTATTACGCTGGGTTAAACAGTGGAGTAGATGCTGTTTTTAAAGTAATGAGTGGTGAATACAAAGGCTCTAGAAAGCAATCTAAAAAAACAGACTTTAGCTTTATTATCTTTATCATCATTCTGGTAGTATTCTTTATCATTATTTCAAGCGGAAGTAGAGGAAACCGTGGAGGAGGAAGAGGCTATAGAAAATCGGATGTAGCAAGAGGTATTTTAGAAACCATTATTTTAAGCAACGCTGGTAGAGGCGGTTTTGGCGGAGGAAGCTTCGGTGGAGGATCGTCAGGTGGCTTTGGAGGCGGAGGCGGCTTCGGCGGAGGTTTCGGAGGCGGAGGCTTTGGTGGTGGTGGAGCCACAGGAGGCTGGTAGTAACTTCATTTATTTGGTAAAGGTTAGTTAACGTTAAAGCAACGTTGAAATAGTACTTATGCAGGAAAATTAAATGACCCCTACGTATGAAGACTAACATTAAAAGAAGAAGCTTTTTAAGAAACTCATTATTAGCAACTGGAGGACTACTTTTAGTTCCTAATTTTATTAGTTGTAAAGATGATGATATTGATGAACTACCTATTCCAGATAACTTAGCAGAGAAAAACTTTGAGCAAGGAGTTGCTAGTTTTGATCCTACAAACTCACAAGTTATCATCTGGACTCGTTATAGCACCAAAAACACTTCAGCAACCTTAATTTGGCAAATAGCAAAAGACAAAAACTTTAAAGAGGTTGTTCGTCAAGCAGAAGTAACTACCGATGCTTCAAGAGATTTTACCGTAGCTGTTGAAATTAAAGATTTAGATGCAGGACAAAAGTTATACTACCGTTTTGTAAGTGTTGACGATAAAGCAACATCACCAGTAGGAGAAACCCTAACGTTTAGCGAATCAATTAGCGAAGTAAAATTGTCAGTAGCATCTTGTGCAAACTTTGCTTATGGCTATTTTAACGTATATGAAGAGATAAAAAAATCGGATGCAGATGTTGTTATCCATCTGGGAGACTACATATACGAGTATGGTGAGAACACTTACGGTTCGTTTAGAACACCAGAACCAAAAGGAGAAATTATTTCGTTAGATGATTATCGTACTCGTTACCGTCAATACCGTTCAGACGAGCAATTAAAAGAGTTACATAGAAGAAAACCTTTTATCTGTGTTTGGGACGATCATGAGGTAGCAAACGATACGTATAAAGACGGAGCTGAAAATCATCAAGAAAATGAAGGAAGCTTTACTTCAAGAAAACAAAGTGCATTAAAGGCATACAGCGAGTATTTACCTAACATGACGAATTTGGTAGATAATTCAATTATTTACAGAAACTTGAAAATTGGAAGTCTGGTAGATTTAATTATGCTAGATACCCGTATTGTAGGAAGAGATAAGCAGTTAGAATATTCAGCATTTTATAATGAAAAAGGCGAGTTTGATGCAGCGGCTTTTCAGCAAGCATGGTTAAACCCACAACGTACCCTTTTAGGAACTACCCAATTAGGATGGTTAGAAAGTGAACTAGCGGCTAGCAATAGTACATGGCAAATTATAGGACAGCAAGTTTTAATGGGGAAAATGTTAATTCCTGCTGAACTACTAACACTTTTAGCAAAACTATTGGCAGAAGTATCTGCTACAGGATCAGCAAGTGAAGAAACGTTTAATTTGCTTAAAACTTCTATTACAGAGTTGGTAACTATTAAAACAAGAGCTTTACAAAACGATCCTACGTTAACAGCAGAAGAGAGAGCAAGAATAGAAACGGTACTACCATATAACTTAGATGCTTGGGATGGTTATTTTATGGAAAGAGAACGCATTTTAGCAAGCTTTAAAAGTAAAAATGTAGTAGTGCTAGCAGGAGATACTCACAATGCATGGTATAGCGATTTGAAAAATAATTCAGGAGAAAAAGTAGCAGTAGAGGTAGCTACAAGTTCGGTATCATCACCAGGGTTAGAAACCTACTTAGGAGCATCTGCAACAGATTTAGAAGCTGCATTAGGCTTGTTGATAGATGATTTACAATACAGTAATTTCTCTCAAAGAGGATATATGAAACTTACAGTAACAGCAGCAGGTATACAAACTGACTGGAACTATGTAGATACTGTTACTAATAAAACCTACTCAAATAGTATAGGAAAAACAGTAACCTTATAATCATATATTATAAGAACATATCAAAGGCTCCTGAGTTATTCAGGAGCCTTTTTGTATGCTATAAAAGAAATACGAAATCAACTAATGTTATGCTTCTTCAGTAGCAGGAGTACTAGACTTGGATCTGTTATCTACTACTAAATTATATTGTTTAACCAACACATCAATCTCATTAAGTAAGGTTGGGTAGGCTTCTTTTTCTGAAAGCGTTGCATGAGCTTCAAAGTGTAATACAAGTTTTCTGTAAGTAAGCGAAGCTTCAGTACGCAACTCTTGAATATTGTTTTCTGGTGAAGCCGCTGTTTCACCTACACGCTCAATATACTTGGTAGAAAACTCTGTATTGGCATTTTTTAATTCAGCAACCCAAGTAGCTATATCAAGCAAAGAAATAGCCTGAATAAGCTCAGGTTCAGTTTCAAAATCTTTACTAATACTATCTAAGATAGCGGTTTGTTCTTGGTAACTTTTACGAGCTATATCGGTACCATAGGTATTTACAGTAGCAAGAAGTGCGTTTGCGGCACTTATTGTAGCTTCGTTAAAATGATTTGCATAAGCACTCACAAGTGTTCTAATTCCTGTAATAGCCTTATCTCTTCTAGTGTCAAGGGCTATTATTTCTTGTGTTAAGCTGCTACCTTGTACTTGTTGGTACAAAGAATCAATACGATTAACAATAGTTGTTAATTCGTTAGTGGGGTTTGTTAATGCTAATGCATCAACATCTTGTAAGTTTACAAGTTGTAAAATATCTTTCATGTATTGTAGATATTCACCGTTACGATACCGGTTTAAATACGGACTGTTCATAAGCTAATTTTTTAAATTAATACTAAATATTTATAGAAAGTGATTTGGTAACTTTCATAGCATTAGCAATTTAAGAGTATAAAAGTTTCTAAAAAAGTTAACAATTGTTAAAGTTTGCCTACTAAGTAGGTTGTGAAGATACTTGTGGAGAATTTTGTTATTTAAAGGAACGTTCAGCGAGTTTCGCTGATGGTTCCGTTGCGTTGAGGATTGTTCAGCGAGCTTCGCTGATGGTTTCTATGAAAAAATGTACAAAAAGCCTTTTTTTTGAGAGTTAAAATACTGATAACAGTACAATTGACGTACTGAAAAAGTAAGTCAGTGATTTACTTTTAGTACGTCACTGACTTACCTGTTTCTAATTTTTTATGCTTTATTTTGGAATCAAGTAGCAGATTATTAGTTTTTTATACTAAAATGTTAAAGAAAACTCAGGGTTATCCCCGAGAAGAAGCTAAAACAATTAGGGGAAACCCTTATTGTGCAAAAAACCATGAACAACTACTTTTGAATAAAAAATTGTAACTAATTTTAAAACTATAAATAGTATGAAAAAAAGAAAGAAACAAATTGCTAACCTTTTAAAACTAGGCGTTTTCCTGTTCGGGGTTTCGCTGTTGCTATGGAACTGCCAAGATGAAACTACAACATTTGTTGATACTGAAATAGCGAAAGCTCATGCATGGTTTAACAAAAACCATAATACTTTATTAGAAGAAAACTCTTTTTTTATAGGGGATGCTAATTGGGACAAAGCAAAAATTATTAACGAACAAGTATATGTGCCTGTAGGAAATAATATTCCTGTCCAAATAAACTCGAATGATAGTAAAATAAAGTACATATACCCTTACTTGCTCTTTCAAAAAGAAGTTCAAGGAAATTATATAGAGGAATTTAAAGTTTATGTATCAGATAGATTAACTAATATTTTTGAGGAAAGTATAAATGTTGATAAAATAACTTTTTCAGGTTCAAACACTTTACTTACTAGTAGTTTTAATTTATATTCAACTAGTAAACAAGCTAATTTACAAGGAAGAGGAGAAAATTGTGAAGTTGTAAATTGGTATTTAGTTACTTATGCTGATGGAATAGAAGTTGATAGAGAGTATTTATATAGTACAAGAGAATGTGGAAATGATGTATCAGATGAAGATCAATTACCTCCAGGAGGCGGTGGAGGTTCTTCAAGTAGTACAAGCGAGGAAGTAGTTGCACCGCCAAGTTGTAAAAGTTTTAACTATAGCCAAGTTGGAACTACCAATACGCAGACTGCTGGGGTTAAAGGAATCACTTTTAGGATAAAATATAAAGACCCTTATGGAACATGGCATAATAGAGATATATTATTTAGCCAACCCATTTATTTTACAACCCCTAGATTCTCAGATGTAAATGGTGGTAATTTAGCTAATGGAAGAGGAGCTGAACTATCAGCAGATGCTTTGCAACAGGCACATAGAAGAGCAGTAGCTTACTTCTTAGCTACCGATGCTACTGAGTCTCAGGTCAGGGCTAAAATATGGGAATACTTAAGAGATGAAATGAGGAATGGAGAAGTTATTGGGGGAAGTGCGAGCTTTACACCTCCTCTAGGGTTTACAGGAATTGTTACTAAATATAGAACTAGTACTTGGTTTAGTGATAACTGTGATTAAAAAAATAAAAACAATGAAAGATCTATTTGAACACTTTTTAATTACTAGTGCATATCATTACTATCCTAAAAATATAAATGAATCGGATTTATATTTTGATGAAACTATAGAGAGAAAAAATTTTTTGAAACTATTGGAAAAATGGACTTATTTTGAAAATGATAAACTTAATAGACTAGCCATAAATTTAAGAAATTTATTAGGTTTAGAAGTTTTATTAAACGAAAGTGATAGAAATTTTCCATCTTTTATGTTAGAAATAATTTTAAATAAAAAGTCATACAATACAATTAATATTTATATAAGTTTTTTCATTCCATTTTACCATATAGTAGAGTTAAAAGGAAGTTTAGAAAAAAGAAAGATTTATTCTAATGTTAAGTTAAATGACAAGATAGAGGGAATAATAAATAAAGAAATAAATGAAATTTTAAATTATAATGCTTTTCCTTTACAGTATTTAGAAGAAACTATACCTGATTTAACAATAAATGAAGAATTTAATTTCAGGAAAGCCTTTTTTACAGATTGTTATAGGATTTCATTTTTCTAAATTGAAAAAAATTATGAATAGAAGAAATAAGATAATAATTGTACTAATGTTGCTAATATTATTAATTATAACGTTTAACAAAAACCTAATTGTAAATATACACGATACATATTATGTTATAAGTCATGGTTATTCGTACTTAATATTGTTAGTAGGAGGTGTTTTGTTTTTAATTGATTATGGTATATCGATTAAAAATAGAAAATAAAGAGTGAGAGTTAAGTGATCAAATAATAAAAAAAGCTAGCGAACGCTCAGTCATGGTTGGAAGAATAAATCATCCGACCATGACTGGTGGAAACCCACTCCTTTTTTTAACCTATTCTTTTATTCCGCTTACGACAATCATCAACAGCCTATGGAGTATTATGCTGCTATGGGTTGGGGTGGGTTAGAATCGTCTAGTGCCTACCAAAGTTTAAGTAATTCAGATAAAACAAAAATTGAAAAAATCATAAAAAATGAAAGACTTGCAAATAGTAATGCAAAAAGCACTAAGTGTTAGTTTGCTACTTACCTTTTATTGTTGTATAACATCATGTAAAACATCTAAAGAATATAATACAAACAATAAAAACTATAAAATAGAAAGATATAAATCTAAAGGTTTTTTTACTGGTGTAACAGTAAAAACTTATGATAATATTAAAAAAGACCTGTTATTACCATCAACCAAAGTAATTAATAATGTATATCTAGAAGGCACAGTATTTAGTTTGGGGTTAGGAAAACATAACTTGTCAATACTTTATCCAAGTAAGCAAAGCATAGATATAAAACTTCTTATTAAAGAAAAAGATTCTATAGTCGTCAAAGCTCACTTACCAGACGAAAATATTGTAGATTAATTTATGATGTTTATAGAAAATGAAAAACATATTAAAAGCACTAAGTGTTAGCTTATTACTAAGCTTTTATTGTTGTAAGACTTCAAAAAATGTTTTAGTTAATGATGAACTCTTCAGTATAAAAAGATTAAAATCTAATAAGAGTACTACGTTAACCTTAGAAGCTTATGATTATAATTCTAAAGAAAAGATTGGAGGTTTTGCGGAGATAAACAATGTGTATGTTAATTTTAAATATGAGAATAACGACTTTTCTCCAATAGCACTTGATGTAAAGGCAGAGAATGAATTTGACATTTCATTTCATTTTGTTGGTAGTAAAAGCAATAGAATAAAGAAAGTAAAAGTTGTGAAAAAAGATTCAATTATAATTAAGACGTATTTAAAAAATGATGATATAATAGATTAATAATATAACAAGCCAATAGTAATGCCAAAAGCACAAAATGTCCTTAAAATAATAATTGTTGTAATTTTTATAACTAGTTGTTCTTCTTACAAAGAGGCAGCTGACAATATGAATGCTGAATATGAAGTTCTGAGTTCTGTCTTAAAAAAATCAAGAGGAAATATTTATTATAAAACAATAATAAAAGAAGGAAATATACCTATAGAATCATATGTAAAAAATGAATATTTAGAGTTTTATTTATGTAGTAATGGTGTTGACTCTCCAGTTAAAATACCTAAAGAAGAAGTGGCTTTTTTAAAACAAAAAGTCAAAAGTGTTTCTGTTCAGAGAATAGATAAATTATTTCCTAATCTTAAAGAGAAAACAACAAAGAAGAAGGAGCGACTTGTAACCTCATTTATTTCCATGCCTATTTTATTTAGAAATAATACTATGGCTATCTATTATTCCACTCAAACATATGGAGGAGAGTTTAAATTACTACAAAAAGTAAATGGAGAATGGGAAACTATTTGTGCTAATTCGGTTTGGATAGAGTAAAAAAATGAAAGATTCAATAAAAGTGGTGCAAAAAGTACTAAGTGTAATTAATTTTACTTTAATTATATTAATTTTTTCTTCTTGTGGTTCTACTAATAGAAGTAGAATTTCACAAGAATTATACAAAGAAGAGTATAAAATAATAAATACCTTTTTTACTAAGGGTATTAAAGATAATATTTACTTACACAAAAAATTTTTTATAGATACAAAGATTGCTCGATATTTTAATTCAAAAAATATAGACTCAATAATTGAATCTAGAGGTATTCCGTCATACATTTCTGAAGATACATTAAAGGTTCTATTAAATAAGAAAGTTCGTGAAGAGTTTCATACATTAATTTTGTCTTCAAAGAAAATCAAAATTGATAAGAATAGAATTTTAAGTGAAAATTTAAAATTAACTAACAAAAAAGAGTACTTAATTAGTTTGCCCTTGATTATTGATGATTTAGCTATTTTTTGTAAGCAAAGTAAATTTGAAACTCCTGTTTTCATAATGCAAAAGAAAAAAGGTAAATGGAAAATTATATATACTTTTTATGATAAGTTAATACTGATCTAAGAGATGTTAAAGATGCAAAAAGTACTAAATGTAATTAAAACAGTTATAATTCTAGCCTTTTTAATTCTTTATGCTTCATGTAAAGTAACTAAAAGAGTTAATATTATAGAGGAGGGTACATATAGTTTAAAAAGATATACTTCTAAAAGTGGTTTTTCAAGTATCAATGTTAAAGCTTATGATTTTGAATATAAAAATGATTTAAATGCAGGTTTAACAATAAATAATATTTACTATGATTTAAACTTTAATAAGGAAGAAAAAACAGTTCCGTTGCATATTGTCGCTAGTCCTAAAAATAAGTTTAATGTAAGGTTCTTTTTCCCTTCTAGATATTCTGTAAATGTAAAAGAGTTTACATTAAATCAAGGAGACTCTATAGTGATTAAAGCTTATTTAAAAGAAGACAATCGCCCTGTGTATTAAAAAAGCTAATATGCCTGAAAGTTAACTTTTAGACATATTTTTTATAATTTTATCTATTCACGACAATCACCAACAATCTATGGATTACTATAAAGCCATGTCGTGGGGAGGATTGGAAAGTTCATAAGCTTATCAAGTGTTAAGTGATTCGGGAAAAACAACAATACAAAAAATTATTAACAATGAAATATATGTGAAAAGCGATGCAAAAGGTACTAAGTGTAATTAATTTTACTCTAATTATATTAATTTTTTCTTCTTGTGGTTCTACTAATAGAAGTAGAATTTTACAAGAATTATACAAAGAAGAGTATAAAATAATAAATACCTTTTTTACTAAGGATATTAAAGATAATATTTACTTACATAATTTTTTTTATAGATACAAAACTTATGATATGAAAAAGCTAATTCTCTTATTATTAACCACTTTTTTAATTACTAGTTGTACCAATTATGGAGAACTGAAGTTAGTGTCGTACCTGTCAGGAGATTTAAAAGAGGTTTCTGGAGTAGAGAAAAGCAACAACTTAAATGTACTATGGATGCATAACGATAGTGGTAATGCAGCTGAATTGTTTAAAGTTAGTACCCAAGGAAAAATTTTACAAAAAAGAGTATTAGCAGTAAAGAATCACGATTGGGAAGACCTAACTTCTGATAGCGAAGGAAACATATACATCGCCGATTTTGGTAACAATAATAATAAAAGAAAGAACTTAGTAATTCTAAAAATTAAGGAAGAAGAATTGTTAAAAGGAGAGAATGTAGAGGTGGAGAAAATAAAGTTTTCATATCCCAATCAAACTAAGTTTCCGCCTAAAAAGAAAGACCGTTTTTTTGATGCAGAATCTTTAATTTATAAAGATGGGTTTCTTTACATTTTTACAAAAAGTAGGGTTAAAAATAAGTACGGAAAAACAATACTGTACAAAGTTCCTGCGACAAAAGGAGAATATACAGCTAAGTATATAGCTGAATATTCAAACTGTGATGATGTACATTGTGCAATTACAGCAGCAACGATATCGCCAGATAAACAAAAAGTGGTCTTGTTAACACATCAATCGGTATTAGTATTTACTAATTTTAACGGAGACGATTTTTTTAGCGGAGATGTAAAAGAATATACATTCAATCATATTTCTCAAAAAGAAGGTATTACTTTTAAAGATAATACAACTCTTTACATAACAGATGAAGCTGATAAAATTGGTAGTAGTAAACTGTATGAATTTGTATTAAAGGACTAAAAAAATCAGTTACCAATGAATGCACATTGATAACTGAGAGAATTAGGGGAATAATCAACACCTAGTTTGGGTGTCTATACGTAATCAATCTGTCTAGAATATCCTGCATTTATAGCTAATAAAATAGAATCTTCTCGGCTAAAACTAAACGGAATAATAGAGCTTAAAGGTTCTTCAAATTTTTCTTCAATTTTTTGTTTAGATAATATCAAAGCTTGCTCTACTAATTTATGATATTCGGTTATAAAGTATTTTTTAGGTAAGTTTTCAAACTTAGCAACATCAAAATCATAAAACTTAGTTCTTGTAATAGCTTTGTATTCTTGATCGTTATGTATAAATAAATAGGTAAGATCAACGTGAATAGTAGTGTTAGCTCCATCAGGGTCGTCGGGCCAATTATAAATTAAAAGGTAGGCTCCATCAATACTAACTTTAGGTTTAGAAATCTCTTCAATCTTTTCAAAACTTGTTAAATCACAAGATCCTGTTTTAATAACTTCTTCTATAGTTTCAACTGTACTCATTATTAATTATTTAATTTTTTAGTCAAATATCATAGAAATTGCGTTTTCATTTTTGGGTGTTTTATAATCGCATACTATTATTTTATAAACGTTTTGTTAAAGTGATGGATATGGAGGTGGAATGAAAATATATAATTATTTTAGTTGGCTAATTACTCACGAAAAATGCCTTTGCTTAAGAAAAAATACTTTTTACATATTGCCTATATCTGCTTTGTTTTTACAGCATGTACGAGAAATAATGTAGACAAAAACTTACAAGAATATTTATACACTATTGATAGTATTTCTCAGCAAAAACCAAAAGAAGGGCTAAGAAAAATAGATAGTTTACTAGAAAAGAAACAAAATTCTAAAAACAGGGCTTTACTATTGTTTAGTAAAGGAGAATTATTTTACCTAAATGATAAATTAATAGAGGCAAAAAACATTCATTTAGAAACGTATAGATTATTCACAAAACTAAAAGACGATTATAATAAAGGAAGAAGCTTAATAACATTAAGTGCCACCTGTATGAAGTTAAATGAGTTAGAAGATGCTCAAAAGTACGCGTTGGAAGCTTTAGAAATAGGTAAGAAAATAGAAAATACCAGATTGCAGGCTAAGGCAAATAATCAACTATTCAACCTTCACTTTATTTTAAAAGATTATGAAAAAGCATTGTTTTATATAAAACGGTCTGAGGAGTTATTTACAGATTCAAACGATCCTAATTCAATCATAGCAATTAAAAGTAATATTGCAGGAGTTTACTTGAAGTTAAAACAATATAACAAAGCACTAAAACAGTTTTCGGAAGCATTAGCTTTAGGTGAGTCAGCAAAAGACCCTAAGACGATTGTTAGTGTTCTTAATAATATTGGGTACACGTATTTGGAAGCAAAACGTTTTGAAGAATCGGAGAAGTTTTTACGAGGAGCAGCAAAACTTAATCAAAAAATTAAAACAATTAATGGAGCTCCATACAAAGGCTTGGGAACTCTTTTTTTGGTAGCCAATAAGCTAGATTCGGCAGAGGTAAATTACAACAAAGCGATGTCAATCTATAAGAGTAAAAATAACCTTTCAGAAGAATTAGAAATACGAGATAAGCTAATATCAATAGCAATTCTTAAAAAACAGTACCAAAAAGCATTGAACCATCAAATAATACGAGATAGTATAGAGGTGGTAAAGAATAAAAAGCAAAATAAAAAGCTTCTTCACTTTGCTAATGTGAATTATAAAATCAAAGAAAAAGAAATAGCATTAACCCATCAGAAAGAAATAAACAAACAAAATTGGTGGTTAGGAATTAGTGTAATTGTATCGTTGGTACTTATTCTAATTACAGCCCTGTTTATAGGATATAATAACAAGCTAAGAGCAGCTAATAAAGCATCTAAATTAGAACAACGTTTGCTAAGAGCTCAAATGAATCCACATTTTATATTCAACACCTTAGCGGCGATTCAAAACATTACTTTAGAAGGAAACCCTGTAAAATCTTCAAACTATATAGCTAAGTTCTCAAAGCTCATTCGACAAAATTTTGATTATGTTCGGAAAGAAGAAATTAGCTTAGAAGAAGAGCTAGCTATGATTTCTAACTATATAGATACACAGCAATTACGTTTCAATAATAGTTTTAATTATCACATACATATTTCTGATAACTGTGATACAAAACAAGTAAAAGTACCTCCAATGCTATTACAACCTTTTGTTGAAAATGCTATTGAATATGGTTTAAAAGAAAAGAAATCAGGAGGAATATTGAGTCTCAATATTCGAAAAACAGCACAAGAACTGTTTTTTGAAATTGAAGATAATGGAGTAGGAAGAAAACAAAAAAAGAGTCAAGAAAAAATTGCGAAAGATTTACACGCTACCGATATTTTTATTGAAAGACTACAGACAAGAAATAAAGGAGAAGAAAAATCTTTTACTATAGAAGATTTGCATGACAAAGAGGGTAATCCTTCAGGAACAAAAGTTGTATTTAAATTAAAGTTATAAAATGATAAAAGCTGCTATAATAGAGGATGAGTTTAATGCATTAAATACATTAACAAAATTGTTGCAATACACACAAAAAGATATAGAAATTGTAGCTAAAATTGATAATGTAGATGAGGCTATAGACTTTTTGAGTAACAATAATTTAGACTTGGTATTTATAGATATCGAGCTGATTGGTGGAAATGCTTTTCAAATATTAGAAGCCTTAGAAACCATAAACTTTAAAATGATATTTACCACAGCTTACGATGAGTTTGCTATAAAAGCAATTAAGTTTGACACGGTAGATTATTTACTAAAACCTATAGATTCTGACGAATTAAATGCTTGTGTAGAGCGTTTCAGAGCCGATTTTGAAAAAGAAAAAAAGTACACACAGGCACTAAGTAAAATAAATGAGTTAGATAAAAAAGAAGCTCAAAAAACATTACTTATTAAAACTACCGAAGAGCAACATTTTTTACATGTAGATGATATTGTACGCTGTCAATCAGACGGAAGTTATACGCTTTTTTATACTACAGATAAAAAAATAATGAGTGCTAGAAACTTAAAGTATTATGAAAATATTTTAAGTACACATGCCTTTGCTAGAGTGCATCAATCTCACTTAATTAATATAAAGTATTTAGCTTCAGTAAGTGCTAATACAGTTAAATTATCAAGCGGAGAAAACATTCCTTTATCATCAAGAAAGAAGACGTATTTAAAACAGTTTTTAGAGAACTTTAATACGAATACAAAATAGAAAGTAACACATATAAAACTCATTAAAAGAGTACTAAAGTTCCATGTAGTTTTGAGGTAAATAATAGAAAGTAACCTTAAAAAACAATCATATGGGACTTAAAGAAAAAAGATTTACAAAAACTTTTCAAGAAGAAAAATATCCTGCATTAAAAGAGCAAATAAACAATGCAGCAGGTTTTGATGTAACAATAGATGTAGAATGGGATACCATGTTTGAAGATAAGTTTTTACACTTATATGATGACAGTTACCCTAAAATTTACTTCCAACCACTTATTGATGCTTTTTCAGCCATAGCAACTGATGATATGGGGAAAGAAGCATTGTCAGAATCGTTAAAGAAAGTAGTTATTACCAACAAAGACGATCACCACAACCCAACGCATGCTTATACTTTTGAAGAAGGAGTTTTACAAGTAAACCATAGTCCAATTTTAAACGCAGATAAAGTTCAAGATAGAACAGATGTGCTTGTTGATTTATTAGAGAATAACCTATAGTCTAGTAATTCACAATAAAAAACAAAATTGCTATGGAAACAGATTATATCAATCAATTTAAAGCACAATCACCAGCAGCTATAATTCATAGTATGTTTAGTGATAAGAAGCAATTAAAAGTTGCTTTATCATTAAAAAACGGACTTTATATAGAAGGTTTTGTGGTAGATATCACAAAAGAAGAATATCAAACATTTGTATGTATGAGAACCGAAGAACAAGAAGTGTTGTTTTTCGATCTTCAAGAAGTATCCGTTTTACGAATTAAACATCCTAAAAAAATGGCAGTTTCTTTATCTAAAGGAAGCATTAGTCGTCCGTTAGGAGAAGACCCCATTAGTACTTTACAATTAAAAAGATGGATTCTTGAGCAAGAACCTTTGTTAGAAGCAACTATCAAATTATCATTTGAAAAATTAGTATTACAAGAAGCAAATGCTCGATTAAACTGTAAAGATGTTATTACAAGCTTATTAAAAGCAAAACAACTAATAGTAGAAGATGAAATGGGGTTAGTAGCATGGAAAGAAATAAAAACTATTGCTATTACTAACACAGAAACATTACAAGTAAGTAAAGAAGGAAGTGTGTTGAAAATTGGTGTTGTAATTACTAAAGTATTGCCAAAAGAATTAGAGAATCTTTTTATTGAAAAGATAGAAAAAGTATTGTAGAATAATAAAATTATTAAAAAATGGGTCTTAAAGAAAAAAGAGCAGTTCAAACATTTAAAAACGAATCGTTTCCAGCATTAGAAGCGGAAATAAACAATAAAGCAGGGTTTAACGTATCACTAAACATAGCATGGGATACACTGGTAGAAGATAAGTTTTCGCACCTTTACAATGATACGTTTCCAAAAATATATTTTCAACCGTTAATTGAAGCAATCAAAGCTGTAAACATTGATGAAATTGGGGGAGAGTTGCTAAAGAATGGATTAAAAGAAGTAAGGATAGTTAATGAAAATAACGAACATAACTTAGAAAGAGCAATCACTTTTGTAGATGGGGTGTTAACCATTAATCACAGTCCAATTATGAATGCTGATAAGGTGGAAGAGAAAACAGAAAGAATTGTACACCTTTTAGAAACTCATTTAGAAGATTTTGCAGGAAGTGAAGCTAGTGTTGAGAGTACAGAAAATCCGAATAATATTGTAGGAGGAAAGGGAGATAACACAATAAAGTTGAGCTTACCTCAGTTGCATAATCAATATGTAGCTTTAGCTTTTGAAAAGCAAGATAACTTAGCAGATATTGTTGAGGATTTACCTTGGAATTGTGATATGCTTCAGGGAACGGTAACCTATGGTGATCTTACCTTTAAAATGCAGGTATTAGGAACATATTCTCACAATGAAAAATCATGGTTATGGGCTTGGGCAAATAAACAAAGTGGTATTCCAGAACAATTTTTAGAAGCTTCATTACAAATGAAAGCTCTAGGAGAACGCCATGGAATAGAAGACTTACTTTCCTCAAAAATAGAAACAGAACACGATCCAGGACATTATTTCTCATTCGTAGCAACAGGAGTAAATCAGGCAAGCTGCTACGCTCCATTACCTTTTAAAGGACTTACTGTGTATGTTTTATTATATACGGATATGGTTGATGAAAAAGAGATAAACATTCCTGCTTTAATTTGTTCACATTTCTCAAAAACAATTACTCGAATGGACTTTGAACACAAGCATGCATTGTTTTGTTACTTAGCTCAAAAAGGATATGAGGTTGAGGTATCAGGAAATAATATCGTTGCTAAAAAAGGAGAGGATCAAATTTTAGGAATTTTTGACCTAAAAGGAAGGTTGTTAAAATTGTCTAACTCAACAGTTCCAGTAGGAGCTTAAAAAAGAAAAAGTATGTATCAATCTACCACACTATCAGAATTAGAAAAAGAGCATCAAGATGCATTAACTCAGGCGCAAAATAAGATGATGGAAGATTTGAATCTTGCACAAGAAAAAGGCGATAATGAGTTAATTCACCAAGCAAGTGTTCATTTTCAAAATGTAGCTAAAGAATTAGCAGAACAATACACAAAACGTATTGAAGAAATTAACGAATTAAACCTTAAAAATGTAACAGAGAATATTCAAGAGGTGTATGATAACACTAGAGCAGACATTGATTTAAATGCGTTGGTGTATGACGGTGATCGTGATTATGTTTTAGAGTTTCAAGAGGATGAGTTGATTCAAAAAACTTTAGAAAAAATACGAGAAAACAATCCAGTTTTTAAATCGAGAAGACATTTGTTAAAATCAAGTTTACGCTTAACAAAAATGTTAGCGCCTGTACTTCATGAAATTGGGAATCACTGTAAAGAGGTGCTGAAATTAAAGGCAGATATAGAGTTTTTTGTGTATCAAAACGATAAATTCAACGCATCATGTTATCCGCCAGATAAAGATAAACTGTACATTATTTTAACTTCAGGAATTTTAGAGCGTTTTAGTAAAGACGAGTTAGCTTTTGTTATTGGTCATGAAATCGGACATGTATTATTCGAGCATTTTAACTATCCAGTAAAACATATTTTAGACGAAGGCGCAAACGATTTAGCGCCGATTCATGCGATGAAATTATATGCATGGAATCGTAACGCTGAAATTAGTGCCGATAGAGCTGGTTTACTATGCTGTAAGAGTTTTGAGGCGGCGGCAAGAACATTCTTTAAACTATCGTCTGGAGTAACTTCTGATTCTTTAGATTTTAAATTAACCGAGTATATCAATCAGTTTTCAGATTTAGAAGAAGTTTTAAATGATGACACACACGATCCGTCAGATTGGTATAGTAGTCACCCGTTTAGCCCACTTCGTATTAAAGCTTTAGAGTTGTTTAACAAGAGTAAAACGTATGAGTTATTCAATCCTGAAATTAATGGAGAAATAACAGAGGAAGCGATGGAGTTAGAAATACAACGAATTATGTCGTTAATGGAACCAGAAGATTTAGGAAATGAAACTGAACATTCAGAAAAAATCCAACGTTTTATGTTCTTAGGTGGTTATATGATTTCAAAGGCAGATGGAGTTGTTGATGATTCTGAAATACAGGCGTTGAGTAGTGTGGTATCTCCGTCAGTTTTTGCTCAGTGTATGTTAACTATTAAAGGATTAACAGAGCAAGATATTATTGATGAGATTATAGCGCTAGCAAAAGAGTTAGACATTGTAATTTCTGTGATGCAAAAATTAAATATTCTAAGAGATTTATCTATTATTTCTTATGCGGATGGAAGCATAGATGCTGCTGAAGTTGATGTGCTATATAACTTAGCTAGACAATTATATATTAAAACTGAATTTATTGATAGAATTATCAGTGACGCTCAAGGTGTTGACTAACAATATGATTTTTGTTTATACATGTTAGCTAAACCATACACATTAAACGTGTATGGTTTGGCTTATGTTATATATTAAAAGTGCCCATCCAACAATTAGTAGTAAACCACCTAAAGGAGTAATAGGACCTAAAAACTTCATTTTTTTACCTTTTGCGTCAGATAATACTAAACCATAAATGCTAAAGGAAAACAGTATAACTCCAATTACAAAAGCGTAATATATTGCTGAACTAGGTACATTAAAATAACTTCCAGCGAATAATAAAACGAGTGCATGATACATTTGATATTTTACACCTGTTTCAAATGATTTTAATTGTTCTTCAGTTAAAATTTTCTTTAAAGCATGTGCTCCAAAAGCTCCAAATATTACAGCAAGCATACCAAATAAAGCTCCTGTAATTAATACAATTTGTTGTGTCATATTTTTTAAGAATTAAAAAGAAAAACCAATACTAAAAGCTACTCTGTCCTCTTGTGAATTTCCTTTAAAGTATGAAATATTTGCAGTGAATAAGTCAATTCCGCTTAGCCAAAAAGAACCACCATAACTAGTGTGCCATTTCTTTGAATTTGGAGAGTACGGAGACCATACACGACCGTAATCAAAACCACCAGTAACACCAACTTTTATAGGGATAATTCCTGTACGAATGCGTCCAAAACGTAAACGTAAATCGTTACTATGATAAAAACTTTCGGTTCCAGAAAAACGTTCTCTATTAAATCCACGTAAACTACGTTCACCACCTAAAGTAGCTGCTTGGTAAACTTCAAAACGATTTCCTACATTAATTTGAGTTCCAACTTCAGAAGCAAAAACTAATGAACGGTTGAATACTAGGTTTTGATACATAGCCAAAGAACTTTTAATGTAACCAAAACGTCTGTCGAAATCGTCTAAGTTGGCTTTAGCCCCAACAGCTAAATCAAAGTTCATACCTTTGGAAGGAAAACTACTATTATCTACTCGGTTGTGATTAAAGTTTAATTCACCTCCCCAAAAATAATTAGTGTCAAAAATAGCAGTAGGTTGATTGTCAAAATTATTGATAAATCGATTTGGAGTATCTTCCACTTCAATAGCTTCAACAATTCCTGAAATTTTAAAGATACTTCCTCCACGTAATCGTTTTAATAACGAAGGAGAAAAACTAATTTCTTCTTTTCTAACACGGTAATAATCTAAATCAAAACTTTGATCATAAATACTTTCGTTACCCCACCCAAAGAAATTAAAGGAATAATTATCGCTAGTAGCTTTAGCACGCAAATGTAAGCTCCAATTGCCAATTAGCTCAGTAAATTCACCATTGTACTCTAAATCGTATCCTCCAGTAGCAGAGTAATAGTTTGCCGCTAAAATATGTTGACTTGCAAAAGGACGTTTTTTGAATCCTTGTTGCGTGTAGGTTACCGAAGCACCAAAAAAGAAGCCATCATCTGGGTTGCTACCTAAGCTAGGAAAAACAATAGTTGTATTGTTGTTAATGTCGTGCGCGTCATAGGTATTTTTAAAATAACTATCAGAACGTAAATCTGCAGTTTCAGAACTTGGATTTATCGTATTTTTCTTTGATTTAAAATCATAGATTTTAGTTTTCTTTCCCCAACCTGCAACGGATGAATTATCGGTATACACATCGTGATTTTGACCACCTATAATTCGTAGTAAAATTCCATCGTGCACATCACCAGAAATTAAAAACTCATCATCTCCATTTAAACCATAAATTTGTATTTCTTTAGTTTCTTTTGTTTTAAAAATACGGTTATAAATCTCATTTTCTTTTCTAAAAACAGTAACGCTAGTTTCCTCATCATTTAAACGTTTAATAATGAATTTATCGTCTTTATCTGTACCAACTACATGTACAACTTTGTTTAGTTTGGTATAATAACGTTTTACAATTTCTTTTAATTTATCTCTTCGAGCTTTTATTTTAGCAATGGTCTCTTTTCCATCAATATCATAAATAACTTTTGGTAATTGTTGAATTGATTTTTCAATTACTTCATCGGTTAAATGTTGTTGAATATATTCAGCTTGTTTATTCCAATCATCAAGTGTTAATTGATTTAAAAAGGCAGCATCAAAGAAACGAGCGTAATTGTTATACCACTTCATGTTTTTGATGTCATTATCAAAAGTTTGCATGTTCTTTACTAAGGGAGCAAATTGCTGAAATAGTGGAATCATAACTCCATCAAACTTAGAAAACGGTTGATCTCTATCTCTAGGAATAGGACGATAATACTTTTTACCATCTTCAGTTTTAAAAGTAGCCCAACGCCATTGGTCTTCATGCCTATCCCAATCACCAATTACCATATCAAACAAACGCGAACGAACCACCCATTCTTGATCAATAGAGTGTTTTCCGTTTTTTCTAATTTTTTCTAACACATCAAATGTGCTAATAATATCATCTGAATTTCCAAAGTTGTCTAATTCACTTCGGTCGCCAGCAGGTCGTTCTTCTAATAGGTATAATTGCCCTCCAAAAATATCATTATGCTTCCCTAAAGCAGGTTGTTTAGGCATGTAATATAGTTTTGGGTTGGTGTGGTAAATGTTTACAGCTTCTGCCATATCAGGAAGTACAAAAGCTGCGTATGGGTGCGACATGGTAAAAATATCTTGAACTACATCAACCAAAAAAGTACCTTTTAAAATACCACCCATAATACGACTCCCGTCTTTAACCATTGAGCGTAATACATACTGTTTTCCTTCAGGGTTTTCCAATCGTAACGAATTTGTTTGATTACCACCACCTCTTCTGATAGGAGTTAAACCTCCATAGACATTTTCTAATTCTAGTACAGGAACTTTAACTGTTTTTCCGTACTTGTCTCTGTTTAAATCTCCCCACATAAATTTATGAAAACCACTAAGGCTTGTAGCTTCTGGAGGGTAAATTGAGGTTTCTACAAATTTCTTATGCTCTTCGTATTCAGGAAAGTTTGAATAGGTTTTTGTTTGTCTTGGTTTTATAATTTCTTTGCTAAACAGAAGTTTGTGACCGTCTTTGGTGTTGGCGGCATAATACTCAATAATAGCTGAACCATCTTTGTAGTAGTTCAATTTAGCATACCCGTGATTACCGTAGGTAAATTGTGCTCCATAACCAATTAAAGCAGCTGATTGTTTTGAGCCCGAACCGCTAATTACTTGTTTGAATCCGTCTTGTTCTATGTATTGTAAGTTGTGATCGTGACCAGAAACGAATACAACATTATCTGTGAAATCATCAGATACTGCTTGTATTTGATTAATAAAATCACTGTAGTTTTTATTGAAAATATCAGTTTGAATTCCTGCATGAGAGCGTAGTGCATTTTTCAACGTACCTAAAATTGGTGTAGGCTTCATGTGGTCTTTTACAGAGAAGCTTCCTCCATGTGGTCCGTTACTGTACAATGGGTGATGTACAGCAACTACTACATTTTTATATCTATTTTTCTTAAATAAACTAGAGAGCTCTTGAATGAAACGTTCACGTGTTTTAATATCACAATTATCATTCATTTTAGGCTCTTTATCCCAATCCATAATAAACCAACGACTATCAATAAGAATTAACGTTAATTCGTCATTAATTTTTACTTTGTCTAATCCACAACCTCCTTCAGGCAGAAAAGAGTCTTTACCTAACGCTTTTTCAACCATTTTTTCTTGACGTTTTAAACCATCAACACCATTATACCAATCATGATTTCCAGGAATGAAAATTGTTTTTCCTTTAAAGTCCTGCAAAGCATCAATTTGTGTTTGTAAGCGATGTTCAGCTAAGGCTCTATCTTTATGTTTTTTACTTGGTATTCCGTATGGATATATATTGTCTCCTAAAAATAGGGTAGTAGCATTTTTAGTAGCTTTGGCCAACTCTTTTTGAAAGTAGGTTAGTGTAGGGGTAGTTTGCCCCATTTCGGCATTACCGGCATCTCCAATTAAATAAAAAGAATGCATTAATTCTTTATCTGTTTGAATTGTTTTTGGAGAGGCTTTATCTGCGTACTTAGCTTTATAGGATGCACAAGCACTAACTATGGTAATTATAGCTAGATACATGCAAAACTTGGTTAAGTTCATGTTTAGTTTTTTGGTTGTGTAAAAATAAGGCTTTTTAAGCTAAAACTATTGCTTTAGTAAATGCTGATAATCTTCAGGAGTATCAATATCTAGTAAGTTTTGAGAGGAGTTTACTTTAATAACATTGTTGTTGTGTTGTAGCAGAAAATTCTTAGCTCCTTTATCTCCTTTTAGGTTTAATAAATCATTAAAATATTTCTTCGGAAAAAGAGCAGGAACTCCAACACTACCTTGGTAACTAGAAGCAATTATGTTAGAAGGATTGTTTTTTGAAGTTTCAATTATAGAGTTCAAATATTCAGAGGTAACATGAGGCTGATCTGCTAACATTATTAAAGTATTGTCAAAGCAGTGCTTTTGTAAAAGATTAATTCCTTCTACAATGCTAGTACTTAATCCGTCTTTATAATTAGGGTTGTAAATGACTTCAATAGTTTTTGTTGTAAGTTGCTTTTCAATCTCATCTTTATTAGCTCCCAATACACAAAACACATCTTTTACTGTCGATTTTAGAGCTTGTTCAATAGCCCATTCTAGTAACGTAGTATTTTTGTAAGGAAGTAATTGTTTTATCTTTCCCATTCGGGAAGCACTGCCTGCAGCCAATATAAGAATCGCAGTTTTTTGCATTGTATTAATTGTGGATTCGTCCAGTAATCTTTTTTAGAGAAAATACTTCCTTGTTACGAATTACCGATAATATTTCTGCTAAGATTGATAAAGCAATTTCTTCTGGGGTTTCTGCTCCAATATTTAATCCAGAAGGAGTGTGAATTTTATCCAAAAATTCATCAGAAACATTTGGAGAAAATTCAAATAGCTCATTGAATAACTTTTCTCGTCTTTTGGCTGCTCCTAAAATACCAATGTAAACAGGATTCTGTTCTTGTAGCTTAATCAACCAACGTAAATCGTATGTAAAATTATGATTCATAATAACAACAGCAGTGTTGTTATTTACTTGAGAAAGTTGAATTACTTCTGGAGTTTGTGCAACTACCGATTTAGCTCCAGGAAAATCAGATAGTTCTTTTGGATCCTTAATGGAAGTAACAACATCAACTTCCCAGCCTAACTGAGTGGCTTGAGTGCAAAGTTTTACTGCGTCGTGTTCTCCGCCAATAATAAGTAAACGAAATAAAGGTTGTAAAGTTTGTTTGAAGCTAGTTAAATGGTCTGTTTTTTCAGGATAAAACTCTTTATTAAAAGAATAGGTTTGTTGATTGTTAAACTTAATTACAGAGCCAAAATTACCATAAGATTCATCTTCTTTTTGAAAATAAGATGTGATGTTATACGATTTTCTTTGAATATTGTTTTCTGAGAAAGCACGAATAAATTCAGTTGAAAGGTAAAAAGGTTCTAAAAGAACATATAATATTCCCTCGCAACCTAAACGATAACGACCGTCATAGGTTATTACTTTAGGTTTGTTGTTTTCAAAAACCGATTGTGCTCTACGTTGTACTTCTTTTTCAACACAGCCTCCGCTAATGGCTCCAATTATTTTTCCGTCTGAAGATAGTAACATTCTAACTCCTGGTTTTCTGTAAGAAGAGCCGTCTAAATCTACAACTGTTGCTAATACATTTTGTATACCTTGTTGTTGATTTATAGTAGCTTGTTGTATTATTTCTTTAAGTTCGTGTGTCATTTTGTGTAAAAAAACTCTTTTAAAAATACGCTTTTTTATCACTTTATTAAAAATTAATACTGGTTAATAATTTATTATTTTAGCAAAAACCTTTTTCATGAATAGTTTGATACAAGAAACAGAGCAGTTTGTAATTGATTTGCTAAGTGAGAAATTAGATAAAAACTTTGTATATCACAATATAGCTCACACTCAACGAGTGGTTGAAAAATCACTTGAGTTAATTGAAGGAGAAAATTTTTCAGAAGAACAGCAACAAGTTTTAACACTAGCAGCATGGTTTCATGATGTTGGATATACGGTTAACCCTGAAAATCATGAAGAGGAAAGTATAAAAATAGCAACAGACTTTTTACAAGGTAAAGAAGCATCAAATAGTGTTATAGACGAAGTTTCTAAGTTGATAACTTCAACGAAAATGGGAACTAAACCTGTAACTGAATTAGAAAAAGTTTTGAGAGATGCTGATTGTTCTCATGTTGGAAGTAAAAACTACAGTGATTTTAATGAGTTACTGCGAAAGGAAAGAGAGTTGGTATGTGATAAAAAAATAAAAACGGTTGAATGGGATGATTCTAATCTTGAATTTTTAACAAAGCACCGTTTTTACACTAGTAAAGCTTCTAAACTTTGGGAGAAGCAAAAGAGTAAAAACATAGCTCAGCTTTTAAAAAGGAAACAAAAGCAGACACAAGAAGAAGCTAAGTTGAAGCAGAAAAAAGAGGAGTTAGCGTATAAAAAAAATAAGATTGAGTTACCAGAGCGAGGTATTGAAACTATGTTTCGTGTGGCACTTCGTAATCATATTACGTTAAGTGATATTGCCGATACAAAGGCAAATATTTTACTATCTGTAAATGCAATTATTATTTCGATGACATTATCGACGTTAATCCCAAAATTAGATAATCCGTCAAATCATTATTTAATAACACCTACCATAGTTTTTGTGTTTTTCACAGTAATATCAATAGTATTGTCAGTTTTAGCAACAAGACCCAATGTTACAGAAGGAAAATTTACTAAAGAAGATGTAGCTAACAAAAAAGTAAACCTTTTATTCTTTGGAAACTTTCATCAAATGAAGTTGCCAGATTTTGATTGGGCTATGAGCGAAATGATGAAAGACCGTGATTATTTGTACGGTTCTCTTACCAAAGATTTATATTTCTTAGGATTGGTTTTAAATAGAAAATATAAGATATTACGAATTACTTATACCGTTTTTATGATTGGTATTTTAGTAAGTGTAATATCGTTTGCAATTGCATTTTATATGCAAGAACAAGCCTCGAAAGTAGGAGAGGTAGTTTCAGTGTTATTGTAATAATTATTATTTGAACTCTTGAATTAGTTCATCGATAGTCATTGTTTTTTGAGTATCATAATTTTTATTGTAGATAACTTCTACACGTAATGCTTTTAACCCAGAAACACCTTGTAAATCCTCTATATCTAATTTTTCTACACTACCCAAGAGTTTTTTAGATTGCAAGTATTTGATGTATTTGTAATATTCTTCTGCATCTTTTTCTTGGGAGTATACAATTGCTATTTTACCAGGAACAGTTAGTCGTTCTTCTGTTCCTTTTATATGAGCTTTGTCAATACGTTTTTTTATTATTTCGTATCTAATATTATAGGCACCATCAACGTCAAATTGCTTTTCATCCATTCTAAATTTTATAGCCAATGGATTACTGTGGACTAAAATTAGAGAAGCTACTCTAAGTTTGTGTTCCATTTTTTCAGTAGCTTTTAAGGCTATGTTTTCCATTTCACACATTACTTGTAATTGCCATAATCTAAGGTTGTACAAGTATAGGTCGTCATATTTTTTTTCTTTAGTTAATGACTGCCCTATATACATGTTATACTCAACACCATCGGTTTTATAACGTTCGAAATAATGAGGGAACATTTGTTGTGCTTCTGCTTGTCTAGCGTCAATAAAAGAAGCCAACTTATCATTTAGTAAAGTAACACTGTCTTCATAGGCTTTTCGCTTTTCGTATACTACTTGTAAGTTAGGATCTAAACGATTAATATAAGATTCTACCAAGGAGCTTAAATCGTTATTAACCATTTTTATATGATTAAATACAGGGTAGATTTCGCGTTTCAAAAAGTCTAAAATGGCTATTTCATCACCAGCTTTCAATCCTTTTTTTACTTCAGATAAATATTCTTCAACCCTAAATCGTAATTCTTTATAAATAGGAAGACTTTCAATTTTACAAGCTTCTAATAAGACAGAAATAGCCAAAGAAAGTTGAGTAGTTAAATCTTCTTTAATAGCCTTATTTCTAGCAATAGATGAACCCTTAATGTCAGATTGACCATATAAAGGGTGTACGTCTGGAAAAATAATATCTTCAATTTTAACTTTTTCCTTTGCTTCATATGATTCTCTATGGAATCTTTCAGCAGCCTCATAAAAACGCCATTTTACAGTTGGGTGAATTGAGGTATAGTTTTCCTGAATTGTAGCTTCAAGTATGTTTTGATGTTCTTCTGAGAAACGATCAACTGCTATTTTAAACAGCGGAATTAAGTCTTGTAGTTTGTTTTGATTGATAGAGTTTAGTTCAAAAGGTCTTGGTGAAGCAAACTCAATAATTGCTAAGCTATTATTGGTTGAAGCTTGTATTGGAACTAAAATAATACTACCAATATTTTTGTTTTTTAAACGTTCGTAAAAATTCTTGTTTTCGGTTTGTTTACCGTATTTTTCTACATCAGAAATAGCAAGAGTTTCGTTGTTTATAAAAAGTTTTTCTAAAATATAATTACAAAAAATACAATCACAAGAAACATCTTTCTCATAGTTTAAAACAAGGCTTTCTTCTTTATTTATATGTGAAGAAGAAAAGTTGTTAGAATCGGTTTCGAAAATGGAAAACCCTAGGGATAAGTCATTTATGCCAAAAAATCTACGGAATATTCCTTGTAATGTACTAACTAAGTCATCATCTTTTTTTATAAGACTGGTTCTTATTTCTGAAATAATTTCATCGGTTGTAACATCAAATAGATTCATTATTCCAAACCCCTTAAAGATATAGGATTCAGGAGGGAATTTTTCTTTCCAAATGTCAATATCATCAAAGTTATCAAGTAAAAACTTAATATCTTCTTCAGTTATTTTCGGAGCATTTTCGGTTGGATAAATCTCCATGAAGTCAGCATTAAAAGCTGCACGATATTTTTTTACTGTGTTGGTTGTTTTATCAGGAATATCAAAATAAAAGGGACGTTTTATGTCGATAGAGTAGTTATAGACATCAGTTAATATGATACTACAAGCATATTTATACATTAAATCATTTTCAAAATGACGAACTTTTAATTCGTAGTCATCTCCAGCATTTTGTAAAATTTTTTCAAACCGATTTGTGAACTTAAAAGAAGTAAAAGTAAATGGAATACTAACTGCTTTAATTTCATTCTCTAATAATAACTCAGGAAATAAAGGTTCTAGCAACAACTCAATAGTATCCTTATGTTTTTCTAATATAGATTCATCAGAAAAACCATCTATTAACTCAGGAGCTTTTTTTGCTTCTCTAACTATATTTTTAGAAGACTCATGATATGGATGTCTCTCATGCTCTTTAGCTGCATACTTTTGAAATAAAGCAACAATTTTTTCAAAACTTATTTTAAGTTTAAAAGGGAGCTCTATATTTTGAATGTCTTTTGTTCGTCTTATGTTCATAGAATGAAAAAATGAGTCTATACAAATTTACAAAATTGTAAGCATGTAGTCGTCTTTATTACCATTCCCTTTCAAAAAACAGTAGCTTTTAAAGTCACTGTTTTTTAATTTTTAACAATCGTTTCCATAAAAAATGTTTAAAATAGAAACGATTGAGTGTACTACTAATTGTTACGGTTGTTTGCGTGTTTAGTTAAACCTAAAAACGAGAGGAAGAGCATTTTTTGTTTAAAATATCTTCTGAGCTAGGATTATACGCATTGTTGTAAATAAAGTTGTTTTCATCAAATTCTTTGTGGGTAATTTCGGTTAGTAACTTTTTTAATCCACAGAAGTTATCGAGTTTACTATTGTTTGAAATATTAATAACTCCACGTTCAAAGGTGTAATTAGAAATAGCTTCCAAGGTTGTAATTTCAGGATTATTTTGAATATAAAGCTTCTTTCCTGTTAAGCTGTTATCATAAACTACGTTTTGAATACCATCAAGAGAAATTAACTTGATGTTGTTTTTTATTTCTATTAAATAGCTCACAGATTTTAAGTTTGATAAATCAGAAATGTTATTTAATGAAGCATTGTTTATAATTTTAATAGCACCTGTACTTGTTAATTTAGACAAGCCTTTTAAACTATGAAGTTGACCATTATTTTCAATAGTAAAATATAGTTCACAAGATGTTAAGTTTTGTAAACCTTCCATAGTTTTTAAGGAAGTATTATTTTTAATTACAATAGTGTTTATATCTTTTATTTGTTCTAGCCCATGTAAATTTTCTAAAGCGTCATTTCCCGTAATGTTTATTTTATGTGCAAAACTTAAGTTCTGTAACGTATTTAAATTGGTTATTGCAGGGTTTAAGCCAATTGATAATTCTTGTTGAATAGTTTTTAAGTTATGAAGCCCGTTTAAACTTTGTAATAAATTATTACCTAAAATACGAAGAGAACTTACACTAGTAACATTAGGTACAGCTTCAATATTTGTTAACTCATCATTGTTAATAATAACAAGTCTTGCATCAGGAGAAGCTAATGTTGTATTTTCCAAACCGTTTAAGTTTTCAAGTGTGGTGTTTACAACAAACAAATCACCATTTATTTGATTAAGGTCGGTAAAACTAAAAAGGGTTGTTATGTTGGAAGTTTCTCCATTTATAATTAAGTTTCCATTAATAATATTGTATCCTTTTGAGGTAAAACTGTCAATATCTTCTTGACTTTTTAACTCTACATTACCTTCAAATTGTTTTTTATCAGTAAAAAACTTGTATTCAGTAGAAGTAATAGTTTTGTTATTTATGTCTTTGGCGATTACTTTACCTTGGTATTCAGTTAAGCCTTTAAGTTCTTCAAACTCGAAAGTGTTCCCGTCAATATGTTCAGCGATTAATTCATCGCCTAAGTAAAGGTCGTAATAGGTGGTTTTGTTTTGTAAATTACCAGTATTAGTCCATTCTATTTTGCTGTTTAACGGATTAGTTGAACTAATTTTTACAGTTAGTTGCGTAGAAAGAGGTAGTTGATTGTCTTCTGACTTAGAGCAAGATATGAAGAATAGAATTATTGCTGTTAATTTGTATAAATTGTATTTGGGCATTGTATAGCTAATTTTTTAATTTAAATAAGTATGTATTGGGATAAATTAACAAAAAAAGGGAACGATATAAATGGGGTGAAAAGTTAAATTATATGTTAAATATAATGCTTAGGTATGGGGTTAAAAAATAAAAACTCTTACCAGTTTTTGATAAGAGTTTTATGTTTTTTTGAAGGGAGATTTAAAAATGAAAATCGTAATTTTTTATTTTCCCTTTTTTACCTAAGCTATTAAATTTCCAACTAAACCCTAGCATAAAATATTGTTGTAATACGGTGCTTTCAGAATCTTCTATATAGTTTGAAGTGGCTCTACGTTGTGCGTTGGTGTTTTGATTCAATAAATCATAAGCTTTTAAGCTAATAGTACCTTGATCTTTTAAGATAGAGTAGGCAAGAGTAGCATTCCAAAACCAAGCTGATTTATTAAACCCAATTACGTTAGGATTGTATGTATAGCGAATATCATTTCTCCATTCTAATTTTTTAGGAACAGTAGTTTTGGTTCTTATATTAACAGAATGTCTAGTGAAATTTTGATTTTGATTAGTGTTTATATCGTACTTGGTATTTGAAAAGGAAATATTATAGTTTCCTTCAATAGAAGCGACCTTATTCCAATCTAAAGTAGCTCTAAAAACAGGACTTATTGAAGTTGTTTTAGCTCCTTCCTTGATGTCATTTAAAATATTGAAATTTTTACTAGCTCTAACATTTGTACCAGCTCTAAGTTGAAGGCTTACAATAGAATCTAATTTTATTTTTTTACTGTAGCTACCACCTCCCCAAAAATCATAACCACCATCTGTATTTTCATAGGTAGTGTTTCTTACTAAATCATCATCAATAGAAGTATTAGTTATTACTTGATTCTGATAAAGAGTACCACTTAAATAAAACCAAAAACCAGTACGGGCTTGCCAGTTAAATTTGTTAAAGTTGATATATGCTCTGTGATTTTGAGTAGGTTTTAGGTTTGGATTACCAGTAATAATATTAGAAGGGTTGGTTACATCAGAAAAAGGTTGTATTTGATTAATGTTAGGAGCATTGTTATTTAAACGATAATCAAAGTAAATAGAAGCTTTAGAGTCAAATCTATATCTGAAACTAGCATCTAAATCTAAATTATTATATTCTTTTTTTAAGTTCAATTCAGGACGTAATTTATCATTGTTTTCTAAGGTTCTGTTAACAAAACCAGTTCCAAAATTTAAACGCCATTTTTTAGTTCTGTATACCAATTCTACAGAGGGAGTTTTAGTAATATCGTTGTATATAAAGTCAGAACTTAATCCAGTATTAAAATCACTGTACTGCTGCGTAGTAGAGTTAAAATCGAAGGTGTTTTCTTTGTTTTCTCGTTCATCACGTTGATAACGATACTTAGTATCTAAAAAGAATTTTTTGGCAATAAGAGGAAAACGATAGGTTAGGCGTGTGGTAAGTCCCATTAAGTTGTTTTCAATAGTGCTTTTTTGGTCTCTATTTTCTGTACTAGGGTTACTTCCAAAAGTTTCAATTGTAGACTTGTTAATTTCTTCGGTATCTGCTTTGTCGATACGATTACTTATTGAGGCTTTAATAAACGAACCTTTTGCTCCTAGTTTTTTTGTAATATCTAATCTGTTTTGAAAATTGTTTGCTTCCGATTTAGAGTAAGCAGAGCTCACGTAGCTATTAGTAAGTGTGTTGTCTTTATCTAAAGATTCTTCTTGTCTGCGACTACTTCCTTCTCTTTTGTTAAATACAAAAGTGGGCTTAATGTTGATTAAGAATGTAGAATCTATTTCAATGTCAAAATCAGTGTCAAAACTATGATTGTGGTTTTCATCATCAGAAATAGTAGTTGAGTTAGAAAAGTACTTCCTGTCTGGAAGCGTATATTCTCTATTGCTTTTTGATTCATTGTTAGAAGTACTTCCAGAGTAAAAGTAGTTGGTATTTACGTCTAAACCTTTACCAAATTCGTCAGCATAGGTTGCACCAGCGGTTTTTGACTTTATAATACCGCTACCACCACCAAAACGCCTTCCGTTAACGCTAAAGCCGCCGTCTCCGCCAAACCAAATATTACTACCTCCAAACATTTTTTGAATTTCTCCAAAGCTAAATCCTGGAGAATTGATATTGTTTGTACTGGCTAATACGCTAAATCGTTGGTTGTTATCAAAACGGTTTACCATGGCGGCTCCTTCAAAACGTTTGTCAGTTCCAGCGCCACCAGATACTCTACCAAACCAACCTTTATTATTTTCTTTTTTTATGGTAAGGTTAATGGTTTTGTTATTTGCATCTCCTTTTTCACCAGTAAAAGCTTCTGATTTAGATTTAGTATCTGTTATTTGAACTTTTTCAATAATGTCTTTTGTTAGGTTTTTAGTAGTAATGCTTGGGTCGTTTCCAAAGAAAGGTTTACCGTTAACCAAAATCTTATTAACTTCTTTCCCGTTTACAGTAATTTTTCCATCTTCATCTACTTCAACACCGGGAAGTTTTTTTAAAAGATCTTCAACATTAGCATCTTTTTTAGTTTTAAAAGACTTTACATTAAACTCTAAAGTGTCCTTTTTAACAGTAATTGGAGCTCGTGATTGTATAACTACTTCACTAAGTATGTTACTTTCTTCTTTTAAATATATTGTTCCTAAATTAAGGTTAGAGGTTTTATCTAGCTGTATTGATTTTGAGTAACTGTCCATTCCAACATAAGAAATAAAGAGTTTTACATCTTTACTAAAAGACTTTCCTTCTAAAGAAAACTTTCCTTTATCGTTAGAAATAGTATAAGTAACAATAGAACTGTCTCTAGCTTTTTCTAAATGAACTGTTGCTGCCTCAATAGCAGTTTTGTCTTTTTCAGAATTAATTGTACCAGTAATTTTAAACGGATAGGATTGAGCAAAAATTGAACTGGTAAGTAATAGGGTAAAAATAAAAAGTAGTTTTTTCATTGTTTATAGCAAAATGATTTTCAAAGAGCTACAAATAAAAAGAAAAAACTACTTTCTAAGAGTTAAATATTGTTAAACTTATTTCTGCCTGAAATAAATACTAATAGGTACTCCATTAAAGTTATAATGTTCGCGTAACTGATTTTCGATATAACGCTTGTAAGGGTCTCTAATATACTGAGGTAAATTAGCAAAGAAAGCAAACTGAGGTGTATGCGTTGGTAACTGCATACAGTACTTTATTTTTATGAATTTACCTTTTGTGGCTGGAGGCGGGTTATGCTCCATAATTTCTAACATCGTTTCGTTTAACTTACTTGTTTGAATACGACGTTTTCTGTTTTCAAAAACTTCAACAGCAGTTTCAATAGCTTTAAAAATACGTTGTTTGGTTAATGCAGAAATAAAGATAATTGGTACATCTGTAAAAGGAGCAATTGCCTGACGAACTTTAGCCTCAAAATCACGCATAGTGTTGGTTTCTTTTTCCACCAAATCCCATTTGTTTACTAAAATGACAACTCCTTTCCTGTTTTTCTCGGCCAACCAAAATATTTTTTCATCTTGCCCTTCAAATCCACGAGTTGCATCAATAACTAATACTGCAACATCACAATGCTCAACTGCACGTACAGCACGCATTACTGAATAGAATTCTAAATCTTCTTTTACTTTCGATTTTTTTCTAATTCCAGCTGTATCAACTAAATTGAATTCGAATCCAAAACGATTGTATTTTGTATCGATTGAATCTCGTGTGGTTCCTGCAATGTTGGTTACGATATTTCTATCTTCACCAATTAAAGCATTGATAAATGATGATTTACCTGCATTTGGACGTCCAACTACAGCAAAACGAGGTAACTCATCTTGTTTTTCTTCGTCTTCTTCAGGCTCAGGAATTTCTCCCGCAATAGCGTCTAATAACTCTCCTGTTCCGCTTCCATTAATAGAAGAAATAGTGTAGTAATCTCCTAAACCAAGGTTGTAAAACTCAACAGCATCAGCATCACGCATTGCATTGTCAACTTTATTTACAGCCATAAACAGTGGTTTTTCAACCTGACGTAAAATTTTGGCAACCTCAGCATCCATAGGTGTAATACCTTGTTCAACATCAACTACAAAAACAATAATATCAGCTTCATCAATAGCTAACTGAACTTGTTTACGTATTTCTCCTTCAAAAATATCATCAGATCCAACTATATAACCACCAGTATCAATTACAGAAAACTCTTTTCCGTTCCATTCAGATTTTCCGTAGTGACGATCTCTTGTAACTCCGCTAACAGAATCAACAATAGCTTCACGACGTTTTACTAATCGGTTAAATAAAGTGGATTTACCTACATTTGGTCTTCCTACAATCGCAATAATACTCATTTTGCAAAAAATTTGTGCAAAGATACAATTTAGTATACGATTTGTAATGTTTTTTAGATAGTATATAGTTTTTGCTATATTGTTGGCACCTAATATTTTATTTAATGGATGATAAATTATACAACCAGATTTTTTTAAAACCTCGTTTTCAATTAGAGTATGAAATAAATTCTCAGGTTTTGTTAGAAGAAATAAAGAAGCATTTAAATGACGTTTCTAAATATAAAATGAAAGTTGTAGATAATCATGTGGTAATTGATGTACCAGAAAATGAATCTCATTTATGGTCACCGCAGTTGCATATTGAAATAGAGGAAGTTTCAGAGACTTCATCAAATATAAAAGGATTGTTTGGTCCCAAACCTCAAGTGTGGACTTTTTTCATGTTTTTACACTTTTTGGTGGGTACAGCTTTTGTGATTTTTGCTATTATAGCTTATAGCAATTGGTCTCTAAAAAAGATAACAATGTTACCTATAGTAATGCTGGTTGTTTTACCCATTGTATGGGTTGCTTTATACTTAGTAGGAAGTCTGGGGAAATCAACAGGAAAAAAACAAATGGATGAATTGAAAGAGTATACCAAACAGTTGTTACGAACAATAAAAAGAGGTTAGTCTTTGTATCCAAATCGTTTTAATTGACGTTCATTAGAACGCCAGTTTTTATTGATTTTTACATATAAATCTAAAAAAACCTTTTTGTCAAAAAACTGCTGAAGGTCCTTACGAGCTTCGGTTCCAACACGTTTAATGGCGCTTCCTTTATGACCAATGATAATTCCTTTTTGTGTTTCACGTTCTACCATGATAACAGAACGGATTTTTATAATATTATCTTCTTCAACAAAACTTTCAGTTTCAACTTCTACAGAATAAGGAATCTCCTTTTTGTAGTGTTGAAGAATTTTTTCACGAATTTTTTCATTCACAAAAAAACGTTCAGGTTTGTCAGTTAACTGATCTTTTGGATAAAAAGGAGGTGAATCTGGTAAAAGCTCAATAATTTTATAAAAAACGGTATCTACATTAAAGTTTTCAAGAGCAGAAATTACATATACAAATGAGTTTGGAACTTTCTTTTTCCAATATTCAATTTTGGCTTCAACTTCTTCTTGAGTCGATTTGTCAACTTTGTTTAATAATAAAATAACAGGAATTTTACTGTGGATGATTTTATTGAAAAAAGCTTCATTCTTTAAGGCGGTTTCACCAACCTCTACCATGTAAATAAGTACATCAGCATCTTCAAAAGCAGATTTTACAAAATCCATCATAGACTCTTGCAATTCATAAGCAGGTTTAATGATTCCTGGAGTATCAGAAAAAATAATTTGATAATCGTCTCCATTTACAATACCTAAAATACGGTGTCTAGTAGTTTGTGCTTTTGAGGTAATAATAGATAGCTTTTCACCAACTAGTGCATTCATCAAGGTAGATTTCCCAACATTTGGGTTTCCAATAATATTTACAAATCCTGCTTTATGTGTCATAGTGCAAAGATAGGTTGTTTTATGTAAGAAGTATTTATTTTTATGTACTTGTTATTTAGGGGAATATATTTATATGAAAAATAAATACTTTTTTATTTGGGTAGATCCAGAAAAAGAATGTATATTTGCAACCGCAAATCGCGGGATAGAGCAGTAGGTAGCTCGTCGGGCTCATAACCCGAAGGTCACTGGTTCGAGTCCAGTTCCCGCTACTAAGCAAAGGCTTTCAATTTAATTGAAAGCCTTTTTTTTGTGATTAAAAATCCGTGTAGGTATGTTTTAATGCTTAAACACAATTCTTATGAATTTTATTTTAAGTCTTAGAAATCCTAAATCCATCTCTATTTGCTCCTGTTTGATTATATTTTACTGAATTGTATTGATAATAGCATTGATTTTTTCTTCTGTGATTTGAGCATAATCTAGTAATAACTATCATTTATTATATTTTATTAGGCGAAATATTTTTTGAGGCAATGTTGATATTTCTGTTTAGTTTGTTAGGATGTAGTTCCACCTTTAGAATCAAAGTAAGGATTATTAGCTTTTTATTTGGATAGTACAAAGAAAAAGGTGTATATTTGCAACCGCAAATCGCGGGATAGAGCAGTAGGTAGCTCGTCGGGCTCATAACCCGAAGGTCACTGGTTCGAGTCCAGTTCCCGCTACTAAGCAAAGGCTTTCAATTTAATTGAAAGCCTTTTTTGTTTTGTGTCTACTTGTTAATGTTAAACTTTTTTTAATCTTTTGTGTTTTAGCTAATAAAGGCATTACATTTACAGATTGAAGATAATGCAACTAAATAAAAACAATGAGAAAATTATTTTTAATCCTATTACTGGTTACTGTTAGCGCTTCATTTGCTCAAGTTCATGACCCAGTAAAATGGAGTACTTCTGTAAAAAAGATATCCGATAAAGAAGCTGAGTTAGTAGCAACTGCAACAATTCAAAAAGATTGGCACTTGTATTCTCAAGAGATCCCACAAGGAGGGCCAATTCCAACCTTATTTACTTTTGAAGGAGATACTAAATACTTGAAAAAAGGAAATACTAAAGAAGAAGCAGGACATGTAGTGGACGATCCAATCTTTGAAATGAAAATTAAATATTTCGATACTAAAGCTACTTTTACACAGAGAATCCGTTTAAAAACTACAGAGAAGTTTACTGTTAAAGGAGCGGTAGAGTATATGGTGTGTACAGGAATGAACTGTTTACCTCCAAAAGAAGTAGAACTAATTTTTAATGTAAATTAATCCTTTTCCCCAAATACGATGAAAAAAATACTAGCATTTTTGCTTTGTTTTACTGTTGGGTTTTCGGCAATGAGCCAAATTCACAATCCAATAGAATGGAAAACGAGTGTAGAGAAAATTTCTGAAACAACGTATAACTTAGTAAGTACCGCGACAATTCAAGGAAGTTGGCATTTGTATGCACAGGAAGTTCCGAGTGGAGGACCTATTCCAACAACTTTTACTTATGATGATGATGGAGGAAAAATTAAAATTGTAGGAAATACTACAGAGCCAGAGGGAGAAATTAAGTTTACAACACTTTTTGGTGATGAAGGAATGAATATTAAATCTTTTGCACACAAAGCAGTTTTTAAACAAGAAGTAGAACTGATTGATGCTAGTTTAACCCAAATAAATGCTTTTGTAGAGTTTATTGCTTGTACTGATGAGATGTGCTTGCCTCCAAAAGAGGTAGATTTAGTGTTTGATTTAACAAAAGCTACAGCAGTTAAAGCTTCTGCAGATAAAGTAAAAGAAACAACAGATAAAGTTGCATCAAAAGAAAGTAAAAAAGAGGAAAAGAAAGGTTTATGGGCTATTTTCTTTATAGCTTTTTTATCAGGGTTTGCAGCATTGTTAACTCCATGTGTATTTCCTATGATACCGATGACGGTAAGCTTTTTTACCAAACAAAGTAAAAGTAAATCACAAGGAATAAGGAATGCTATTATTTATGGATTATGTATTGTTGTAATCTATGTGCTATTAGGGTCTGGAGTATCTTTTATTTTCGGAGCCGATGCCTTAAACGCGTTATCAACTAATGTATGGTTTAATTTAATTTTCTTTTTAGTCTTGGTAATTTTTGCAGTGTCTTTCTTGGGTGCTTTTGAAATTACATTGCCAAGTTCGTGGGCAACTAAGGTAGATTCTCAAGCTGATAGAGGAGGTTTAATTGGAATCTTTTTTATGGCATTAGCCTTAGCAATTGTGTCTTTTTCTTGTACAGGACCAATTGTTGGAACATTGTTAGTAGAAGCTGCTTCTAAAGGAGGAATAGCACCTATTGTTGGAATGTTAGGGTTCTCTTCAGCTATTGCACTACCATTTGCATTGTTTGCAGCTTTCCCAGGATGGTTAAATTCATTGCCAAAATCAGGAGGATGGTTAAACACGGTAAAAGTAGTATTAGGGTTCTTAGAATTAGCCTTAGCATTTAAGTTCTTATCAAATGCCGATTTGGTATTGCAATTACACTTATTAGAAAGAGAAGTATTTATTGCAATTTGGATTGCTATTTTTGGAGCCTTAGCTTTTTATCTTTTCGGGAAAATACAATTACCACACGATAGTCCAATTAGTCATATATCAGTAGGAAGATTAAGTTTAGGATTGATAGTATTATCTTTTACTATCTATATGATTCCTGGATTATGGGGTGCACCGTTGAATTTAATCAGTGCATTTCCACCGCCACAACATTATAGTGAGTCACCTTATGGAGTAGGATTTACAAAACAAGCAGTAGTAAGTTCAGGTAATCAAGAAAATGGACATGAGAGTTTACCAGAAGGAGCGCATTTAATGCCACCGCATGATATTATGTCGTTTCATGATTATGATAAAGGACTAGCCTATGCTAAAAAAGTAGGAAAGCCAGTAATGTTAGATTTTACAGGGCATGCTTGTGTAAATTGTAGAAAAATGGAACAGAACGTTTGGGTAAAACCAAAGGTTTTAGACGTGTTGAAAAACAAAGTAGTCTTAATTTCTTTATATGTAGATGATAAAAGACCGTTAGAAGAAGATGAGGTGGTAGAATCAAAGTTAAACCCAGGAAAGAAATTAAAATATATTGGTCAAAAATGGAGTGAAATGCAAACCATTAAGTATAAAGCAAACTCACAGCCATTTTATGTATTAATGAATCATGATGAATCAAATATAATTGATCCTATAGCATACACACCAGATGTAGATGAATACTATAACTGGCTTGAAAACGGGATTACTAATTTTAAAAAGTAATTAAAAATTAGGTTATAATTAAAAAGCACTTCAGAACAATCTGAGGTGCTTTTTTATTAAGTTACGTTATGTTAAAAATCTACAAAGCATTGTAAGAGGTTCTTTTACAGTAGCTATTTTGAAATTATCTATAAAATTCGTACCTTTGTACGATATGGTAGATACTACACACGAGAAAAAAAATCAACGAGTTTTTACATTCAACTACCTTGTGTTCCGTAATCAATCGGACAAGTTTATCCCACCAGGGCTCTAAATTAAGTTTACAATAACTCCTCCTTTTGTGAGAAGTTTCTCTAATATATTTAAAAACACTTTGTAGAACTATTTACCAGTTAAAAAATAGATTTATAAAATGTTTTTTTTGACCTTACGAGTATCCGTTTACAGATAATCGTACACTTTTCTAAAAAGTATTCCGCATTAAAAGACAAATACCAAAATAAATAGGTTTTGTATTTACTGCTATTTAAGTTTCAATAGAAAAAGAACTAAAGGAACTTATAATTATTACATACCTATTCTTTTTTATAAAAATAAAATTATGACAATAAAAACTTACGATGCATTTAATCGTATAACCCCTTTAGAAATAGAAAGAGTAACTAACTTTTTATACAAACACCTTGAAAAATATGGAGATGAAAAATCAGCAATTCGTAAAGCAATAGACTATGCAGCAAAAGAGCGAACAGGATTAGGTGGGTATGTTTTTACGATAGAAGATAAAGGTGAAATTGTAGGAGCAGTGGTAATAAATAAAACTGGAATGGATGAGTATATCCCAGAAAACATTTTAGTGTACATAGCCACTCATAATGAATATAGAGGAAAAGGAGTTGGAAGAAAAATAATGACACATGCTATTGAAAACTGTAAAGGAGATATTGCTTTACATGTAGAAAAAGACAATCCAGCTAAGTTTTTATACGAAAAGCTAGGATTTACCACTCCGTATTTAGAAATGAGACTAAAGAGATAATATGAGACAGTTAAAAATAACAAAACAAGTTACCAATAGAGAATCAAAATCTATTGAGAAGTACTTACAAGAAATAGGTAAGATTGATTTGATTACTGCAGATGAAGAGGTTGAGTTAGCTCAAAAAATCAAAGCAGGTGACCAAAGAGCACTAGAAACTTTGGTAAATGCTAACTTACGTTTTGTAGTGTCGGTAGCAAAACAATATCAAAATCAAGGGTTAAGGCTTTCTGACTTAATTAATGAAGGAAATATAGGTTTGGTTAAGGCAGCAAGACGTTTTGATGAAACACGTGGATTTAAGTTTATATCGTATGCAGTTTGGTGGATACGTCAGTCTATTTTACAGGCTTTAGCAGAACAATCTCGTGTGGTTCGTTTACCGTTGAATAAAATAGGAAGCATTAGTAAAATTAATAAGGCAGTATCTAAGCTTGAACAAAGTAATGAGCGCATGCCAACTCCAGAAGAAATTGCTAAAGTTTTAGATATGACGGTTTCAGACGTAAAACAGTCAATGAAAAATTCAGGGAGGCATATTTCTATGGATGCACCTCTAAAAGAAGGAGAAACATCAAATTTATACGATGTTATGAAAGCTTCTGAAGCTCCTAAACCAGATAAAGACTTAATGCAAGAATCTTTACAGTTGGAAATTAGTAGAAGTTTAGAAACACTATCTCCTAGAGAATCCGATATCATAAAGCTATTTTATGGTTTAGAAAATTACCGACCTATGAGTTTAACTGAAATAGGAGAAACTTTTGATTTAACAAGAGAACGTGTTCGTCAAATTAAAGAGAAAGGAATTAGAAGGTTAAAACAAAGATCGAGAACCAAAGTATTACAAACTTATTTAGGTTAGTTTCGACTTTGTTCAATTGATTGAAAGTAGAAATAATAATTTAAAAAGATATAAATATGTTAATAATACAAGTAAAAGAAGGTGAAAACATCGATAGGGCGATTAAACGCTACAGAAGAAAATATAGGAATACAAAAGTATTACAAGAAATAAGAGAAAGAAAAGAATACACAAAACCATCTGTAAGCAGAAGGGAGCAATTAAAAAAGGCTCAGTACAAAGAGCAGTTTTTATTAGAGCAGGAAAAATAAGATATGGATATACATTTTATTGATCTATTAATATTTGTGATATATCTGGTTTTTATGCTTGGAGTAGGGGTTTACTTCATGAATAAAAACAAATCAAAAGACGATTACTATGTAGGAGGAAGAAACATGTCAGCAGGTCATATAGGACTATCTGTTGTTGCAACGGATGTTGGAGGAGGTTTTTCTATTGGCTTAGGAGGTCTTGGTTTTTTAATGGGACTCTCCGGTAGCTGGATGCTTTTTACAGGATTATTAGGTGCTTGGATAAGCGCCGTTTTTTTAATCCCAAAAGTATATCCCATAGCTAAAAAACATCATTTTTTAACGTTTCCAGAGTCATTAGCTTTTCACTACAATACAAAAGTAGCTCTAATGGCAGGAATTATTTCGTTAATAGGTTACATTGGTTTTACAAGTTCACAAATTTTAGCAGGAGCAAAACTAGCATCAGCTACATTCCCGTCAATATCTATAACAAATGCAGTTTTAATTATGGGAGTCATTGCAGTGGTGTATACAGTTATTGGAGGAATAAAAGCTGTGATTTATACAGATACCATTCAGTGGATAATTCTAATGGTAGGTTTAATAGGTATTGGAATTCCTATTGGCTATATGGAAGTCGGAGGATGGAATGGAATTAAAGAAATTTTACCAGCCAGCTTTTTGTCACTAACAAACGTTTCGTTTATTGATATGTTTAACTGGATAATTACTATAGTACCTATTTGGTTTGTTGGAATGACTTTATACCAACGAATTTATGCATGTAAAGATGAAAAAACAGCAAAAAAAGCATGGAAAATAGCGGGGTTTTTTGAATATCCAATAATGGCATTTATGGGAGTTGCTTTAGGATTATTTTCAAGAGTAGCTTACGAACAAGGAATGTTTGCAAGTATAGGATATGCTCCTGGGGTAGAATTAGATGCAGAATTAGGTCTTCCATTGTTATTAAGAAGTATTTTACCAGTAGGTTTAATGGGATTAATGATGTCGGCTTATTTTTCGGCAATCATGTCTACAGCAGACAGTTGTTTAATGGCAGCTTCAGGGAATTTAACAACGGATATTTTTGGGTATTTCAAGAAGAGTATCAGTATAAAAAACTCACAATTTATAACCTTTTTAATAGGAGGTTTAGCGATTGTATTGGCAACAAAAATGCAAAATGTATTAGAGTTAATGTTGTATTCGTATGCTTTTATGGTATCAGGTTTGTTAGTTCCTGTTTTAGGAACATTATTACTAAAAAAGCCATCACCAATTGCCGCTTTTTACGCTATGATTTCAGGAGGACTTACCACTTTACTATTAATTATTTTAGAGGTAAAACTACCTTTTGGTTTAGATGCAAATTTCTTTGGAATTACATTATCTGCTATCGTATTTTCAATAATTCAGTTAACCAATAACCAAAAAACATGGAAAGCCTAAAGAATACTTTAGAGAAGGTAAGAAAAGAATTACATAAGTTTCCTGAAGTTTCTGAAGAAGAATACGAAACTAAGAAAAGAATACAAACTTTTTTAGAGGAACACACATCTTGTAAAGTGTTACCAGTAGCCAAAACAGGGTTACTAGCAATATTTAACGGAAATGAAGAGGGAAAAACAGTTATGCTAAGAGCTGATATTGATGCGTTGCCCATTCAAGAAGTCAATACTTTTGAACATAAGTCTGTAAATGAAGGGGTCTCGCATAAATGTGGACATGATGGGCATACAACAATTTTACTTGGAGTAGCAAAACTACTTACAGAAAATCCTTTGCCAAAAGGAAAAGTGTTGTTGCTCTTTCAACCTTCAGAAGAAAATGGAAGAGGAGCACAGTCAGTTTTAGAAGATTTATGTTTTAAACAATTAAATATAGATTATGTTTTTGCGTTGCACAATTTACCTGGTTTTACTAAACGAGAAATAGTTGTAAAAGAAAATGAGTTTACCAGCAATGTAAAAAGTGTTGTAATTACTTTAGAAGGAAAAACAGCACATGCAGCAGAACCAGAAAAAGGGTACAATCCAGCTAACGCAATTGCTGAAATTCTTCATTTTATAAAAACAGAAACTAAAAATACACCTGAAAATCCTGATTTTTACTTAGCTACACCTGTTTATATAACCATGGGAGAAAAAGCCTATGGAGTATCAGCTGGGTATGGAGAAGTACATCTTACATTAAGAAGTTGGAGTACACGTTTAATGAAAGAAAAACAGAATAACCTTGAAGAACTACTTCAAAAGCTTGAAGAAAAAGAAAAGTTAAGTATTAATACTTCTTGGTTTGAAGAATTTTACGCAAATAAAAATAACAAAGAAGCCGTTGTATATATAAAATCGGCAGCAAAAAAACTAAATTTATCAATTAATGAAATAAACACCCCGTTTAAATGGGGTGAAGACTTTGGATTGTTTACACAGCAATATAAAGGAGCTATGTTTGGGTTAGGAGCAGGAAAGAATACTCCAGCACTACATAATCCAGACTATGATTTCCCTGATGAAATAACAGTTACAGGAGCACAACTATTTTATAATATTTTAAAAGAAGTTCAATAATAATGACTCATACATCTTATTTAGAATTATCTGAATCAGCAATAAAAAATAATATCAATTTTATACGTGGAATAATAGGAGAAACTACTGTTTTTTCATCTGTAGTAAAAGGAAATGCTTACGGTCATGGAATTAAAACCTACTGTATGTTGGCGTATAAGTACGGTGTAAGGCACTTTAGTGTTTCTGATGCTAATGAGGCTTTTGATGTAAAAAAAACACTACCTTATGAAGATGTAACTATTATGATAATGGGAATGATTGAAAACAGTCAGTTACCATGGGCAATAGAAAATGGGGTAGAATTTTTTGTTTTTGAAGAAAACAGACTCCAAAAAGCGATAGAAGCAGCAAAAAAAGTAAAAAGAAGAGCGAAAATTCATTTAGAAATCGAAACGGGAATGAACAGAACAGGGTTTATTCCGAAAGAAGCAACAAAAGTTCTTAAATATATTGAGAAGCATAAAGAATTTGTTGATGTTAAAGGAATTTGTTCTCATTTGGCAGGAGCAGAAAGTATATCAAATTACAAGAGAATAACTGACCAAAAGAAAAAATTTAAAAATGTAACAAAGAGAATAAAAGAACTTGATTTGTTTAATCCAACTTACCACTTAGCAAGTTCAGCAGCTACAATTCGATATCCAACAACAAGGTTGGATTTGGTAAGAGTTGGGATTTTACAATTTGGTTTTTTTCCTACAAAAGAAATATTAGTTCACTATTTAACTAAAGAGAAAATTGTAGAAAATCCGCTAAAAAGAATCATATCTTGGAAAACAGAAGTTATGGATGTTAAAACGATAAAAGCAGGTCAGTTTATTGGCTATGGTACATCATACTTTACAAACCAAGAAACCAAAATAGCAATTATTCCTGTTGGGTATTCTTCAGGATATAGCCGTTCTCTTAGTAATAAAGGAAAAGTTTTAATTAGAGGACAAAGACATAAAATAATAGGAACTATCAATATGAATATGATGGCAGTAGATATAACACATGCTGATACTATTGAAAAAGGAGATGAAGTTGTATTAATAGGAAGTCAAGGTGATGTTGAAATAACAGTTTCATCATTTAACGATTCGATACAAATCATTAATTATGAATTATTAACACGACTTCCTGAGAATTTACCAAGAATAATAACAAAATAATTATGGCAGAATTAATTATATATTCTGAAAGAATAAAAGATAACATAAAGAAATTAAGTGACTTTTTTGAAGAAAATCATATTGAATGGAGCTTGGTGACAAAAGTTTTCTCAGGAGATAAAACATTCTTAAAAGCAATTTTAACTTCTGACGTAACAGAAAAAATAAATTCAATTGGTGACTCTAGGTTAACAAGTTTAAGAAACTTAAGAGAGGTGAATCCAGATTTACGTACCATATATATAAAACCACCAGCAAATATTTATGCAGATGATGTGGTAGAGTACGCAGATATTTCTTTAAACAGTTCTTTATCTACTATAGAGTCGCTTAATGAAGCAGCAAAGAAGAAAAATAAAATCCATAAAATTATTATTATGATTGAAATGGGTGAATTAAGAGAAGGAGTAAAAAGAGATGACATTTTAGGGTTTTATGAAAAAGTATTTAACTTATCTAATATCGAAGTAATAGGTATAGGTTCAAATTTAGGATGCATGTATGGAGTGGAACCTACATATGATAAGCTATTACAATTATCGTTATATAAAGAGCTTATATCGGCAAAATTCAATAAAGATTTAAAGTACGTTTCTGGAGGAACATCAATTACATTACCATTGGTAGAAAATAAAGTTGTTCCAAAAGACATTAATCATTTTAGAATTGGAGAAGCTGCATTTTTTGGAGTAAGTCCGTTAGAAAATAAGCGATTTAAAGATTTGCATACAGAAACATTTGAGTTTTATGCAAATGTGATAGAGTTAGAAAAGAAAAAAATAGTGCCTGATGGTATTATTAGTGAAGCAAGTATTGGACACACTTCAGAATATGACGAAAATGATGTACAAGAAACATCTTACAAAGCTATTTTAGATTTTGGTTTATTAGATGTTGATAAAGATGATATAGAAGTAGAAGATAAGGATATTTCTTTTGTAGGAATTACTTCAGATATGTTAGTGATTGATGTAGGTCTGAATAAAAATGAATCAGGAAAAACAAAATATAAAGTAGGCGATAAAGTAAAATTTAAACTTAGTTATATGGGAGTTGCTAGACTCTTGATTTCGAAATTTATAGATAAAGTCTACGTAAAAGATATTTAAAAGTCTGTTTTTTTATTGTTTGTTTTAAATAAAACTCAAGAGCTATTGTTTTAGCTTCTTGAGTTTTTAGTTTAGTTAAAACGCTCAACATTAAATGGAGTGATATCTAAACTTGTTTTTTTAATATCAATAATCTCAGAAACTAATTTACCCGTAGCAGGACCTAAACTCCATCCCATCATAGCATGTCCAGTTGCTACAGTTACATTTTTAACCTTTGATAGTCTGCCTATGTAAGGTAAACCGTCAGGAGAACAAGGTCGTAAGCCAGTTTCAACATTGTTTATTTCTTCTTGATTGATGTTTAAATTGTTATAGTAACTTTTACTAGCATCAACTATGGCATGTACTCTTTTTTTATTGACTTTATTATTGATACCAGCAATTTCCATCATGCCTCCAAAACGTGTAAATCCATTCATAGGAGTTACTGCAACTTTAGCTTCAGTTAAAATAGCAGGGATTGTAATATTGGTCTTACTTTTTACATTAATTCGGTATCCTTTACCTGCTTGAACAGGAATATTAATCCCAAGTTTTTTAGCTAGTTTTTGTGTCCAAGACCCTGTGGTTAAAATAAACTCATCTGCAACAATAGTATTGTTTTCTGTTCTGATAGACATTACTTTACCATTAGAAATATGAAAGTCTAAAACTTCTTGATTAGACAAAAAAGTAACGTCATTTTGTTCTAAATATAGTTTCATTTGTTTCATATACTCATTTGGAGTCATGTGAGCATCAGAATGGTAATATACAGCCCCTTTAATATTCAATTGAATATTAGGCTCTAACTTCTGAGTTTCTTCTTTAGTCAAAAGCTCAACTTTTAGTCCTTCCTTAATACCAAGTTTTCCAACATTCCATTCCTCTTCACCCATTTTATCAGTTTTATAATACATCATCAATCCTTTATGCTGATAATGAAAGTCAAAATCTTTTGAAGCCTTTATTTCTTCGTATAATTCTCGACTGAATAAATTAATGTCTTTGATAACAGGAATAGAAGTTGCAACTTTTTTACGAGTTGCTGATTTTTTAAAAAACCAAGCCCATTGTAAAAAGTCGAAATCTAGACGAGGTTTTATAGATAATGGACTGGTAGAACTGAGCATCCACTTAAGTCCTTTTGTAATCATTCCCGGAGCAGCCAAAGAAACGATATGGCTGGGAGTAATGATTCCTGCATTAACAAACGAAGCTCCCGATGAAAAATTAGATTTTTCGATTATGGTTACTTTGTGGCCTTCTTTTTGAAGGTAGTATGCGGTAGATAAACCTATAATACCGCCACCGATGATAATAATATCTTTATTCATAAAAATTCTTGACTATGCTCGAGATGACATATTGTAACGTATAAAAATATTAAATAACTTGAAAACCATGAGCATAAGGATCATCTTCATCATCAATAATAATGGTGTTGTATCCGTATATTTTAGCCCACCCTTGAATACTAGGAATAATAGCTGGTTTACCATTTAAAGTAGTTTCTTTTTCTACTCTACCAATAAATTTACTTCCAATAAAACTTTCATGAATAAATTCTTCTCCAAGTTGCAACTTTCCTTTGGCATATAGTTGAGCTAAACGAGCAGAGGTTCCTGTGCCACACGGACTTCTGTCAATCGCTTTGTCACCATAAAAAACAGCATTCCTTCCTGATGAGGTTGGGTCAATTGGATTTCCTGTCCATAACATATGAGTTACATCTCTGATTGTATCATTCTCTGGATGGATAAACATATTAGGATATTTTTCATTAATACGGTCTCTAATAACTTGAGAGTATTGAATAATTTTAGAAGCAGTAAAATCATGAACTCCTGAAAAGTTTTTTTGAGGATCTACAATTGCGTAATAATTTCCTCCATAGGCAACATCAAAAGTAATTTCTCCTAATTCAGGACAATCTATTATTAGTCCTTCAGCTGCTAAATAGCTTTTTACATTAGTTAGTCGAACCCAATTTACCTTTTTACCGGTTTGTTGATATTCAATTTCAACTAAACCAGCAGGGGCCTCCATTTTAATTTTTCCTGGAACTTTAGGGGTAACTAGACCTTCTTCAATTGCTATAGTGATTGTTCCAATTGTTCCATGACCACACATTGGTAAACATCCAGAAGTTTCAATAAATAAAATAGCAAAATCATTTTCTGGGTTGTGAGGAGGAAATAAGATTGAGCCACTCATCATATCATGACCGCGAGGTTCAAACATTAAACCTTTACGAATCCAATCATATTCTTTAAGGAAGTGTTGACGTTTTTCGCTCATGTTGTTACCTATTAAATTAGGACCTCCACCAGCAACCACTCTAACAGGGTTTCCACAAGTATGTGCGTCAACGCAAAAAAAAGTTTTTTTCATCTTAAAATTGAATCGCCAGCTTGTATTCTGTAGTAGAAAAAACCCTTCAAATTTTTCTATTTGGAAAGACGAAGCTGGCTTTGTTTCAATTTCTTTAGATGCTCCAAAAGTAAGGTTTTGTACTCAGAGATTTTCTAAAGAAATTATTAAATTTTGTTATACTATATCTTCTTTTGTTAGTTTACCGTTAACAGAACGTAAAATATGTAAAGGGTTTTCATTTTTTAGTTCATCAGGTAATATATTGTTTGGCCAATCTTGATAACTAAAAGGACGCACCCAACGTTTAATAGAGTGGACTCCTACAGCTGTGAATCGACTGTCTGTTGATGCAGGATAAGGGCCTCCATGAACCATTGACGGGCAAACTTCTACTCCAGTAGGAACACCGTTAAAAATAATTCTTCCAACCCTGTTTTGTAAAGCAGCAATTATAGTTGGATAGTTTGCTACTTCATTAGCATCAGAAATAAGAGTTCCAGTAAGTTGTCCTTCTAAATTTGAAATTATTTCTTCTAACTGTTTTTCGTCTTCACATTGAACTACCATAGAATATGGACCAAATACTTCTTGGTGTAAAGTTGGATTATCTAAAAATGTTTTCCCTTCAACTGTTGTGATTATTTGTGAAGCATAGTTAGGTTGTGTGTTTTCTTTGTAATTAGCAATTACAGCTAAGCCTTCTTGAGCAATAGCTTTAGTTTTGTTATTCTCATATGCTCCAACAATGTTAGGATGTAGCATACAAGTTGGATTGATTTCCACAATTTTTTTAGCTAAAGAGCTAATAAAACTATCCAAAGCATCACTTTTTATTCCTAAGATTAACCCAGGATTTGTACAAAATTGCCCCGTACCCAACGTAATAGAGTTAGCGTAAGTTGTCGCTAAGTTTTCCGCTCTATTTTGTAATGCTTTTGGAAGCATAATAACTGGGTTAATACTTCCCATTTCAGCAAACACAGGAATTGGCTCTTCACGTTTTGCAGCTAAATCTAACAGAGCTCTACCACCACGAATACTACCTGTAAAGCCAACAGCTTTTACTTTTGGGTGAGCGACTAATTGCTGTCCTACTTCAATACCACTAGAGTTTATGTTAGAAAAAACACCATTAGGCATTTCTGTTTTTTCTGCGGCTTTAATAATAGCCGAAGCTATAAGTTCACCTGTACCTGCATGCATTGGGTGTGACTTAACTATTACAGGACAACCAGCAGCTAATGCAGCTGCAGTATCTCCACCTGCTGTAGAATAGGCAAGAGGGAAATTACTTGCACCAAACACAACTACAGGCCCCAAGGGAATGTTCATTTTGCGTAAATCTGATTTAGGGCTTGGTTCTCTATCAGGAATAGCAGTATCAATAGTAGCCTCTACCCATGAGCCTTCTTCAACTAAATCAGCAAAAGAACGTAATTGAAATACAGTTCTTCCTCGCTCTCCTTTTGCACGTCCTTCTGGTAATCCTGATTCTGAACAATAAGTTTGTATCAATTCATTGTCTAAGGCTAAAATTTCATCAGCAATAGCATTTAAAAATTCAGCTTTTCTTTCGCCAGAAACAGTTCTATACTCTTTAAATGCTTTTGAAGCTAAATCGACCGCATTATTAATTTCTTTTTGAGTTGCTTCGGTAAAAATATGCTCATTTTCCTGATTTGATTCAGGGTTAAATGTTTTATACGTTTTATTCCCTGATGCAACTAATTGACTTCCTATGTAGTTCTTTCCTGTAATCATATTAGATAAATTAATGAATAAATGATGAAGATTTAAATAGCTAACGATTTATAATCAGGTAATGTTGGTCTGTTTTTTAAACCTGTTTCTATTACGCTTAAAACGTGTTTACGCTCTTCACCAATTAAAGGTAGCCTTGGTGCTCGTACATTTTCAGTACCTATACCTGTAGCTACTTCTGCTAGTTTAATGTTTTGTACTAATTTAGGGTTTATATCTAATTCTAACAACGGTAAAAACCAGCGATAAATTTCTAAAGCTTCTTGTATGCGTCCTGCTTTTTGTAATTCGTAAATAGCAACAGTTTCTTTAGGAAAAGCACAAACTAAACCAGCAATCCATCCATCAGCTCCCATTAATAGGCTTTCTAAAGCTAAAGTGTCAACACCTGTCATTATTTTTAAACGATTTCCAAAACGGTTTTTAATTCTTGTTACGTTAGAAATATCTCGGGTAGATTCTTTTACAGCTTCAATATTATCACATTTTAATAATTCTTCAAACATATCTAGTGTAACTTCAATTTTATAGTCAACAGGATTGTTATACACCATAATTGGAAGTGATGTGTTTTTTGCTACTGCTTTGAAATATTCAACAGTTTCTCTATCACCAGATTTATACCGCATAGGAGGGAGCATCATTAACCCCTTGGCTCCGTCTTCTTCAGCCTTTTGGGCGGCTTCAATAGCTCCTTTAGTTGTTTGTTCTGCTATGTTTATTAATACAGGAACATGGTTGTTAACTAACTGAACCGTAGTTCTTGTTAGTGTTCTTTTTTCATCATCAGATAATGTACTAGCTTCTCCTAAAGTACCACCTAATACTATTCCATGTACACCAGCATTAAGTTGTGCTTTTATGTTCACTTCAAACATCTTTAAGTCTAAAGTATCATCATTTGTAAACTTTGTAGTTACTGCTGGCATTACACCCTTCCAATTTATACTCATTGTAATATTGTTTTTTTATTGCAAAGTTATGTGTAAGATAAAGAGAGTTTTAACTTGAAATTATCTGATAGTGATACTATATTAACCTATATAATGTCTTTGTTGTATTATATTAATAGTATTTGCATATTTTTGAATAAGAATAGCAATTTATCAATGAAAGTTTTACCCTTTAAAATACCAAAAACTCAAAATATTGGATTAATATATCAAGAAGATAAAGAACAATATTTTTATGATAAATTTCATCAACATGAAGAAATACAGTTATGCATAATAGTTAGAGGTGAAGGTACATTAGTTGTTGGTGATACTATAAATAAATACTCATCAGGAGATGTTCTAGTAATAGGAAGTAATTTACCACATGTTTTTAAAAGTGATGCTTCTGTTATTAAAGAATCTTTTATGATTTCGCTTTTCTTTACAAAAGACTCATTTGGAAAGAATTTTTTCTTGCTGGATGATTTTAAAGAGTTGATTCCTTTTTTTGAAAAATCCACATCAGGGTTTAGACTGTTAGAAAATAGAGAACAAGTGATGGATATTTTATTGGAGCTACAGCAATCAAGTAATCTTAATCGTTTTATAGGTTTACTTCAGGTTTTGAAAATATTAGTTAATTCAAAGACAGCTGAATTAGCTAATTTTATTTATCCAAAGAAATATACAGATAATGAAGGAAAGAGGATGCGTAATGTTATGGATTTTACAATGAATAATTTTGATAAAAATATAGATTTGTACGAGATTGCAGAAAAAGCAAATATGACGCCTAATGCTTTCTGTAGATACTTTAAACAACGAACAAATAAAACATATTTTACTTTTTTAAACGAATTACGCATTGAAAATGCATGTAAGTTATTAGTTTCAGATAAAAGTCTTGCAATCAGCTCGATAGCATATAGGTGTGGTTTTAATAACTTATCTAACTTTAATAGGAAGTTTAAAGAAGTAAAAAATGTTAGTCCATCAATATTTAAGAAAAAAAATTAATTATAAAAGTATTATTTAAGTCTAAATCTCTCTTATTTTTAAAAATTAACATAAATTATAATATCTCTTAACTATATTTGGAGTTCTTTTACTATTTACAAAATTTATGGGGGGAAGAATTGCTACTATCACTTTTTTATTTTTATGTATAATCTATAGAGTTTCAGGACAAGAAACATTACCTATTTATGCAGATTATTTATCAGACAATGTATACTTATTACATCCTGCAGCTGCAGGTATAGGTGATTGCGGGAAAATAAGATTAACGGCACGCCAACAATGGCTGGGAGTAGATGATGCACCAGCATTGCAAACAGCTAGTTTCCATGCAAAATTAGGAGAGTATTCTAATACTGGATTAGGTGTAATTCTTTTTAATGATAAAAATGGGTATCATTCTCAAAAAGGCATTCAGGGAACCTATGCATACCATATTGACATGGGAAATGAAAATCTTTTTAATCAATTGTCTTTTGGATTGTCTTTTTCTGTAGTCCAAAATGAAAGAGATCAAAGAACTTTTGTAAATGATCCTACAGTAAGTCAGGTTATAGAAAGTGATTTTTATTTTAATGCTGATTTTGGAATGGCATACCATAAAAACGGGCTATCATCTTATTTTACTGTAAAAAACATTTTTTTGTCAGCAAAGAATAATTTAAATCCAGATTTTGAATCGTATAATCTTAGAAATTATATTTTAGGAGGAGGGTATTTCTTTGGAGATAAGAAAAAACTACAATTTGAACCTTCATTAATGTTTCAGTATAAAGAACAAACTGAAGAGAAGATAGCAGATATAAACTTTAAAGTATACAAAACTTTAAGTGCAGCTCAGTTATGGGCAGCATTATCTTATAGAAGAAGTTTCGGAGGAAATGTTTTTGGGGACTCTCAATATATAACCCCTATTGTAGGAGTTAACTACAAAAATTGGATGTTTGCTTACACATATACACAACAAACAGGAGATGTGGTATTTTCAAATGGAGGCTTTCATCAATTATCATTAGGGATAAATTTATTCTGCACTAAAAGAAGAGCAGCAGCGTGTCCTAATATCAATGGAAGTTTTACATATTAAAAATCAAGAAAGCTAATTTTACTGTTTTCATAGTTTTTAAGCATAACTTCTAAAACACTTTTATCTTTATTAATATAAAAAGTATTATTTGGTATCTCGTTACTTAGATTGAGTAGATTTTGTTGTGTTAAAATATTTTTAACTTGTTTAGCAACAGCTTCACCTGAATCTATAATTTTGACTTTTTTTCCAGTAATTTTTTGTATTTGGGGTAGTAAATATGGGTAATGTGTACAACCTAAAACAATATAATCACACTTTTTCTCTAACATGGGAGTTATGTACTTCTTTAATAAAAAGGTCATCTCATCAGAGTGAATTTTACCATTTTCTATTAGCTCAACCAAGCCTTCACCAACTTGTTCTATAATATTTATTTCATCATTTAAACTAGAAGTGGTTTTTTCAAATAAAGCACTATTTAAAGTGCCTTTTGTGGCAAGTATACCAATTGTACCTGTTTGGGTATTTAATGAAGCAGGTTTAATTGCAGGTTCTATACCAATAAAAGGAATTTTGTAATTACTTCTTAAATATTCAATAGCATTGGTAGTAGCTGTATTGCAAGCAACAACAATGATTTTAGCTCCATTTTCAATTAAAAATTTGGTGTTTTTAATTGACAAATCAATTATTTCTTTTGTTGATTTTTGACCGTAAGGGGCATTCTTACTATCTGATAGATAAATAGTATGTTCTTGTGGTAGGAGTTGGTGAATTTCTTTCCATATAGATGTGCCGCCAATACCAGAATCAAAAATACCAATAGGTTGTTGTGCAATAGTTTTCATACTCATAACAAAAATAAAAATCCTGCTGTTTAAACAGCAGGATTTTTATATAAATATATGTATTCTTTTTTAGAATCCTAATTTAGCTCTTACAGCATCGTAAATATCTTCTCCTTTGTCGTAAACGATTAAACCTTTACCTGGAGCAGCATCTAAAACATAGATAATTCCTTTTTCAGCAGCAACAGCTTTAATAGCGTCTTCAGCTCTCTTTAAAATAGGAATAGTTTTTTCTTGGTATTTCTTTTGCATTTCTTTACCAGCAGCTTGCTCAGCTTGACTAATTCTTAATCTTTCTTGTTGAACTTCAACAGCTCTTTTTTGGTTTACTTCTTGTGTTTGACTTTTACCTTCAGCTTCATATTTTTTCATTTTAGCTTCTAGTTTCTTATACATTGTTTCAATGTCGTCACGGTATGTTTTGTTTAGCTTCTCTAGCTCAGCTTTCATAGCTTTTGTAGCAGGCATTTCAGCTAATAATTTATCAGTGTTAATATGTGCAGTTTTTTGTGCATTCGCCACACCACCTAATCCAATCGTAAAAATTGCAACTAATAATAACGTTTTTAAATGTTTCATCTTTGTTTAATTTAATTAATGTTATTTTATTCTTGATTTATTTGTTCTCTTTTGTTTCTTCTTCTTTTTTCTTTCTAGCTTCTTCCTGAGCTTTTAATAAGGCTTTTCTCTTTTCTTGTAAAAGCTTTCTTTTGTTAGCTCTTTCTTCTAAACGTTGCTTTCTTTTTTCTTCAATTTGTTTAATTTTAGCAAGTCTATCAGCTTCTTTTTTCTTTTTTAATTCTTCTCTTTTAGCTATTTTTTCTTTTTGCTCATCACTTAAGTTGTCATTTTTAAGTAATGACTTTTTAGCTTCAATTTTATCCTTCTTAGCTTGCCTTCTTTGATCTATATTAATCATTTGAACAACAAGGTCGCTAATATCGTGTTTTTTGTTGGAATATAGCATAACTAAATCGCTAGATTTGTCAAAAACAAAGTCGTACTTTTTTCTAGATGCAATTGTTTGTACAGCGTTGTATACTTGGTCTTGTACAGGTTTTACTAGTTGCTTTCTTAAATTATACATATCACCGTTTGGACCAAAATATAAAGACTCTAATCTTCGTAAAGATTCTTGCTTAATACTGATGTCTTCTTCACGCTCTTCGATTAAATCTTTAGTTAAAATGGCTTTCTCATTAGTTAAATCAGTTTTTAAAACTTCAATAGCACGAGCCTCTTTGTCTAATCGAGCTTTCCATTTTTCAACTTTAGCATCTAAGGAGTTTTGAGCTTCTAAATATGCAGGGATACTTTGAAGTATGTACTCCATATCAATATAAGCGATACGTTGATTTTTTTGGGCAACGGTTATACTTGTTACAAGTAAAAGAACGATTGATAAAATATTTTTTTTCATCTTGTATAATGTGTTTAGAAAAAACCGTGCCAAAACCTAGACGCATTATAAATGCATGATTTTAGAACTGTCTTCCAATTATAAAATGCGTTTGCCAACCTGACTTTTCAGTTAAACCAGGTAACGGATCGAAACCATGTGCGAAATCGATACCTAATAATCCAAATGCAGGCATAAATATACGAACACCTAATCCAGCTGAACGTTTTAATTTAAACGGATTAAATTCGCTAAAATTGTCATAAGAATTACCCGCTTCTAAAAACCCTACTGTATAAATAGATGCAGAAGGTTTATCTGTAATAGAGTAACGTAATTCTAATTGAAATTTGTTGTAAATAGCACCCCCATCAAGAGAAGAGATACGATTATTCTCATAACCTCTTAAACCAATTGTTTCACGTCCATCTAATTGCCCTTGAGCAATACCATCTCCTCCAACAAAATATCTTTCAACTGGCGTTAAACCTAAATCATCATTATAAGAGCCTAAATACCCCATTTCAAAATTAGACATTAACACTAGTTTATTAGCTAAGGATGTATACCATTTACCTTTTGCTGAAATCTTGTAATACTCTAACCATTTATATTTATCAGCTAAGTAAGCTTGACGTTCATCAGGTGTTGGATTTGTTGGTTCAGTATAGTCTTTTCCGTTTACTAATGAGTAAGGGAAAGTAGCTTTAGCCTTTATTGTAAATTCAGAACCATAAGTAGGGAAAATTAAACTAGGACCTGCAGAGTTACGGCTTAATGCAAATGTATAAGCTAAGTTATTCAAATCTCCTTGACTAAGAATATTGTTTGAAGAACCTACACGATATCCATAATCTTGTAGTTCTATCCTTTGGTAACTAATGTTTTGAGAAAGAGTAAAGTAATCATCAGGCCACTTTAAACGTTTTCCTAATCCAATTGAAGCACCAATGATACTTAAGCTTTCATCTTTGTTAACATCGTAGGTTGTATAATCAAAACGATATTGATTTGATAAATACACAGAGAATGATAAAGATTGTGGAGTTTTACCCCCTAACCAAGGCTCAGTAAAAGAGAAGCTATAGGTATTGTATGTTCTACTAGCTTGTAAACGTAAAGATAGTTTTTGCCCATCTCCCATAGGAAGAGGTTTGTAAGCTTCTTTATTAAAAATATTTCTAACAGAGAAGTTGTTAAAAGATAACCCTAAAGTACCTATGAAAGAACCACCACCATAACCACCCTGTAGTTCAATTTGACTTCCTCCTTTTTCAACTACAGAAAAATCAATATCTGCTGTTTTATTTTGATAATTAGGTTTAACATCAGGAGTTACATTTGTATCAAAGAAACCTAATTGACCTATTTCACGAATAGATCTAATAATGTTTTGACGACTAAATAAATCACCTGGTTTAACACGTAGTTCTCTATAGATTACATGGTCATTTGTTTTGTCATTTCCTGTTACTGTAACTTTCTTTATAGTTGCAGGTTCGTCTTCTCTAATACGAACTTCAACAGTAATAGAATCATTTTCTACTTTAGTTTCTACAGCGTTTACTTGAGAAAATAAGAAACCATTATTGTGATATAGTGTCTGGATGTCTTGAGAATTAGGAGTACCATCTCCAGAAATACGTTCTTTTAAAACTTTTCCGTTATAAATATCTCCTTTGTCAATTCGTAAGATATTACTTAAGAATTCGTCTGTGTACTCTTTGTTTCCTATAAAAACTATTTCATCAAAACGGTATTGACGACCTTCTTCAACTTCAATTTCAAGGTTTATAGTGTTATCATCATTCCAAACAACTTTATCAGATAAAACTCTAGCATCGCGATATCCATTTTCACTATACTTTTCAAGAATGCTTTTTAAATCTTCTTTGTAATCGTCTAAAATATACTTTGAAGCCTTCCAAAAACGACCAAAAATTTTACGTTTGGTGTTTTTCATAGCGCCTCGTAAAGTAGCATCAGACATAGCTTCGTTACCAGTAAAGTTTATTTCTTTAATTTTTATGCGATCACCTCTATCAATAAAAATAGCCATGCTAACGGTGTTAACATCTGAAGTATCTCTTTTAGTATCTAAAGAAACCTTGGTTTTTAAGAAACCTTTATCAGTATATTTCTTTTTAATAAAGTTACGTGTGGTTACAATAAGGTTGTCTGTAACCATTGCTCCCTTTTTTAATTCAGTTTCTTTTTTTATCTCTTTTATTTGTGATTTTTTTACTCCTGAAATTGTAACTGTAGTTAACTGAGGTAATTCAGTCACATCAAATTGAAGGTATACAGTTTCACCATCACGTTTAGATAAATAAACATCTACTTCACTAAATTGTTTGCTTTCGTATAACTTTTTAATAGCACTAGTAAGTTTGTCACCAGGTAATTTAATTGGTTGTCCTTCTACTAAACCAGTATATATTCTTACTGTTTGTTCATTAAATTTTTGTAATCCAGTTACAGTTATGCCTCCTAAAATATATTCTTTTCCTTTTTCATAGGAAATAACATTTGTGACGGTGCTGTCTTTAGGAGTTGTGTTTTGTGCTTGAGTACTCACCGCAAAAAGGGTGATAAAAAATACTAGTAAATACGAATATTTATTCATTGGTTTCAATCTGTTCACTGGTTTTTCCAAATCTTCTTTCTCTGTTTTGATAATCAATTATTGCGTCGTAAAGATGTTCTTTCCTATAATCAGGCCATAATACATCAGTAAAATACAACTCGGCATAAGCCATTTGCCAAAGTAAATAATTGCTTATTCTTTGTTCCCCGCTTGTACGTATCATTAAATCAACGTCGGGCAAATTAAACGTATATAAATGATTATTTATAATTTTCTCGTTAATTTTTTCAATTTCTATCTCGTTATTAACAACTTTTTTTGATATGTTTTTGATTGCGTTAACAATTTCTTCTCTTGAACCATAGCTTAAAGCAAAGGTTAAAGTGATTTTAGTATTGTTTTTAGTAGCATCAATAACTTTGTTTAATACTTTTTGAGCATTGCTAGGTAAGTTAGCCAAATTACCAATAGCATTTACTCTTACATTTTTACGTTGAAATTCGGGGAGTTCTTTTTTAAGGGTAGTTACTAGTAAGCTCATTAAAGCATCTACTTCTAACTTTGGGCGATTCCAGTTTTCGGTAGAAAAAGCGTATAAAGTTAAAAACTTAATACCCAGTTCAGAAGCTGTGTCAGCTGTTTCTCTAATGGCAGTTAAAGCATTTCTATGTCCGAAAACACGTTGCATTCCTTTACCTTTTGCCCATCTACCATTACCATCCATAATAATAGCAATGTGGTTTGGTACTTTTTGTAAGTCAATGCGCTGTAGTTTTTCTTCCATAATCTATTCTGCTATTCCACCAAAACAAGGCGGTCTTCCAAAGGTATATACAATAGAAACACCTGAGAATACATACCAGTCGTTTCCATTACCTCCAAAGTCTAATGAGTTTATTCTATCTGTTGTAAAGTCTATATCGTCTACAAATGTAAATCGTACACCTGTTTCAAATGCGATAGCAAAGTTATCTGCTAATCTTCCTTTAAGTCCTATACCGACAGGTACAGTGTAAGAAAATTTATTTTTTAAAAGTATCGTATTGCTAGATGAAGTTGGTTCCGGGCTTTTGTAGTTAAAAGCGGCAACTTCAGCTAAGATGTAAGGAGTAAATGTAGTTCTGTAATCGTTGATGTTATAATCAAAGAAATTAAATTCTACTCCAGCAGCAAACTCATGAATAGTGTTTGAAAAGCTAATACCTCTATTTTGGCGAAAAGCATTATCGGCATCATTATCGTTACCAGAAACAGGAATGTAAGTATAAGTTCCTCTTAAAGCAATTCTAGGGTTTAAGTTGTACTTGTATACAAGTCCGCCAGCAAACTCGTTAGGCGATATGTAATTAGTGCTACCTATATCACCAACATAGTTAGATCCACCGGCAAAAAAACCAATTTCGTGTGTTTGCGATTGTAAAGGTGTTACTACACAAGCCAATAATATTAATAAAATAAGTCCTCTCATTGTAAAATAGCGTGCAAATATAGGGAATTGAATTTGCTTTAAAAAGTTAATAATCCGTCTTTTTGATTAACTTTTTTTTTACGGTTTTATTGTAATCACTATGGTTATAACGATTCATTTCGTACATCTTCTCCCCATAAAAGTTTTCCACGCAAGGTATTCAAATAAGATTGATTTTTTGGTAGAACACTTTTTATGGTAAATGAAGCTTTCTTTATTTTTATTTTAGTGTCTAATGGAACTGTAGTAATACGAGAGTCTAAAGAAATTAAAAAATCTTTTTCACGAGCACTAACTTCCAAAAGAATTTCTGTGTCATCAGGAATTACCATTGGACGCGCATTTAAATTGTGCGGTGCAATAGGGGTAATAACAAAACTTTTTGAATTTGGTAAAATTACAGGTCCATCACAACTAAGAGAATAACCTGTAGATCCTGTTGGGGTTGCTATAATTAGTCCGTCAGCCCAATAGTTGGTTAAATACTCTGTGTTTAATGAGGTTTTAATGCCAATCATAGAAGTAGTGTTTCTTCTAGCAATAGTTACTTCATTAAGTGCAAAGTTAAGTTCAGCAAAATCTTCTGTAGCAGGAGATGTTTCTATTTGTAATAAAGAGCGTTCTTGAAGCGTGTATTCTTTTTTCAACATTAAATTAATAGCTTCCTCAATTTGGTCTTTTTGAATGGTAGCTAAAAAACCTAAGCGACCAGTGTTAATTCCCATTATTGGAATATCTAAATCTCTAATATAGGTTACTGCTCTTAAAATAGTACCGTCTCCACCTATGGTAAACATCACATCAAAAGTATTTGATAAATCATTAAAATGTGCGTAGGTAGGATACTTTTTGTTTAGCGAATTATTTTCAACAAATAAATTATAGAATTGTTGTTCAAAAAAAACAACAATGTTATGTTTTTCTAAAACAGTTAAAAGAATTTTTACTTCTTTTTCTGCAAGTGTGGTATAAGCTTGTCCGTAAATAGCGACTTTTTTCACTGTTGGAATTTTGTTTGGTTATTGAAAAAATTACATATCTAAGTACTTCCTTAAATAAGCAGCTCTATCTTTAAGTTCTTCTAAATAAAAATCATCTTCGTGTTGTGTAATAACGTTGTAACCGTATCTGCGAAATGTTTGAATAATTTCATTCATCTCTTCAGAAACAATTTTAAGAGTAACTTCAACGCTATTTATATTTTCAGAAGAAATATATGCGCCCAATAATTTACCGTTACTAGCTTCAACAATTTGTGCTACTTGACTCATAGAATAATCTGTTTTATTCTTATCAATAATCAAAGTATCACTCTCGTAATGTAAAAATGGGCTGTTAGCAAAAGCATCTAAAATATCACTCAATTCATAATAACCTACATAATACAAGCTTTTATCAAGAACAGGAATTAAATTTGAGTCGTTATCTGCAAATAAGGAAATTAAATCGAGTAGAGTAGCATTCTCATTTGTATAAAAATGATCTAATAAATAAGTGTATTCTCTAAGAGTAACATCTTTATTTTCAATAGTCTGAATATCACTTTCAGGCAAACAACCTACCAGCCTGTTATTTTCAACAACAGGAATATGGGTTATAGGCAAATCATTACACAGCTTTTGAGCACTTTTTACGGTGCTGTTTAGTGAGAGTGCTTTAATTTCTTTTAATATAAAATCGTTGATTTTCATTACTACGAATATAGTTTAAAATGTTGGAATGCGTTACCTTTGTAGTCTAATTTTATAGCATGACAAAGTTAAGTGTTAATATTAATAAAATAGCTACACTTCGTAATTCTAGAGGGGGTAACGTACCTAATTTACTAAAAGTAGCAGCCGATATACAAGATTTTGGAGCGGAAGGAATTACAATTCACCCAAGACCAGATGAACGACATATTCGTTACCAAGATGCTTATGATTTAAAATCAATTGTAACAACTGAATACAATATTGAGGGAAACCCAATTGATAAGTTTAAGCAAATGGTATTAGAAATTAAACCAACACAAGTAACGTTGGTGCCTGATAGTGTTGATCAACTTACATCTAATGCTGGTTGGGATACTATAACTCATCAATCGTATTTAAAAGATGTAATTGCTGAATTTAAAGAAGCAGGAATTAGAACATCAATTTTCATTGATACAGATTTAAAACTAATTGAAGCTGCTGCTAAAACAGGAACTGATAGAGTTGAGTTATATACTGAAGAATTTGCTACGCAGTACGAAAAAGGAAATAAAGAAGCTGTAAAAGTGTACGCAGAAGCAGCTGTTTTGGCAAATGAAGTAGGGCTTGGAGTTAATGCTGGTCATGATTTAAGTTTAGATAACATTCAATTTTTTAAACAAAATATTCCTCATTTGGCTGAAGTATCTATTGGGCATGCACTAATTTCAGAAAGTTTGTATTTAGGCCTAGAAAATGTTGTGAATATGTATTTACATCGTTTGCAATAACTATGGAAGTATTACACTCAAAAATAATTGGAGAAGGACAACCGTTACTTGTTTTACATGGATACTTTGGTATGGGTGATAATTGGAAATCACATGCCAATAAGTTTGCAGAAGATGGTTTTGAGGTACATTTAGTAGACCAGCGTAATCATGGACGAAGCTTTCATGCTGATGCTTTTGATTATGAGTTGTTGGTGGGTGATTTATATAACTATATTCAATATCATAAGCTTGAAAAAGTAGACTTACTAGGGCACTCCATGGGAGGAAAAACAGTAATGTTGTTTGCAACTGAATATCCTGAGCTAGTAAACAAGTTAATTGTTGCTGATATTTCTCCAAGAATGTATCCGCCACATCATCACGAAATTTTAGCGGCATTAAACTCTGTAGATTTTTCGGTACAAACTTCACGTAAGTTAGTGGATGAAAAACTGGCTGAGTTAATCCCAGAAAAAGGAATCCGTCAATTTTTAGCAAAAAATGTATACCGAAAAACAAAAGACGAATTAGCATTTCGTTTCAATTTAAAATCATTAACTGAAAATAATAGTGAAGTAGGAGTAGCGTTACCTTCTTTTACTGTTTTTGAAGGAGAGGCGTTGTTTTTACGCGGAGCAAATTCAGGATATATTTCAAAAGAAGATGAGCCATTAATTCAGGCGCATTTTCCAAAAGCAGTGATAAAAACAGTAGCCAATGCTGGGCACTGGCTACATGCTGAAAATCCAGAGGATTTTTATAAAGAAGCTATAACTTTTCTAAAGTAAAAAGCGAGGAGGAATTTATTGATTCCTAGTCCCTCGCTTAAAATACTCGCCCCCCGGCGAAAAACAAAAAATTATTAAGGGAAATCACTGTTTATTTCGTTAATTAAGCTGTTTATATTATTGTCTATTGCTTGTTGGTCTTTCATGTAATTGTGAAAAACAACCACAATAGCTTTTTCAATAGTTAAGTTTTTTCTTTTACCAGAATATACCTTCTGTATAGTTTCCAAAGAAAAATCATGACCATTTTTGCTCAGGTAGTTTTTTACCTTTTCGCGGTATTTAGGTGGTTTAATTTTTTCTAATTCTTTTCGTTGTATAGCAGTTATCATAAAAACTCAAGTTGTTTTTTAGAAGTAGATAGCACTTTTTAATTTATATTTGTACGTATCCTGTACTTATTACGAAGTAAAAATACAAACAAAAATCTAAATACAGAAACAAAATTAAATAAAATTTAGAAAAAAGTTATTTTTCAATGAGCGATTTTGTAGATGAAACTTATAAGAGAGTAGAAGAAGTAATTAATTATAAAAGGCTAAATATTAGGTCTTTTGAAGAGATTATAGATGTGTCTAATAATTCTATTGGTACTGCAATAAGAAGAAAATCGTCATTTAAAAGTAATGTGTTAAACAAAATTCTACATTCTTTTCCAGAAATAAACCCAACATGGTTACTTACAGGAAAAGGAGAAATGTTTCTTAACAATATAGATAAAGCTAGTGAGCCTGCATCTAAATACAATCTGCTAGATATAAAAAACAAGGTAAAAGATAACTTAATACACTTGTTGTTAGAAGATAAAGAGGTAAAAGAAGCAATCGCAACTCAAGTATCAGAAGTTCTGAAAAAATAATTACCAATAGTTACTTTTAAATTTAACCTCCATTTTCAGTCAGGCTTTCTAAAGCATAATACAGCCTGTTTTGTGCATTATCTTGCGATCCAAAGATAGATCGATATACTTCACCTTTAGGGGTTAGTAGTACCCACTGTGGCGTTCCTTCCGAATTAAAAAAATCATACATTTTGTGATTGTTATCTATATAAATAGGGAATGGAAGCTCGTTGATGGTAAAAATACTTAGAATGTCTTCTTTAGAAACAGTGTTGCTATTAAAGTTACTATGAATACCAATAACCTCAATGTCTTGATAAGTTTGTTTAAACTTATATGCTAGTGGAATGGCTCTACCAGTACAACCCAAGCAAGCATTATTGTAAAATAAAAGCAATAGAATTTTGTTAGCATATTTATCAAGTAAATCAACTTCGTTTTGATTTAAATCGGTGACTTTTATTGATGTTACAATTTTGCTAGTATCCATTTTGGTTTTTAATTGAAGTTTTAGCAAAGTTATTTAAAAACTAGAAGGTTTAAATCTCTACAAGCTAAAAACATTTTTAACTTGTAGAGTAAGGTCTGTTACAGTAGGTTCTTGCCTAAAGTATATACTTTATTTAGCCACAAATTTCTTTGTTTAGGAGTTGAGTCTTTCATTACTGAAAAGAAAGTAGTTTTAACAGGTTTAATGCCACAAAACTCTAATGTTCCTTTTTTAAATTGTCTAATGGCAGGTCTTTTCATAAACAAGTAATCATACCAACTAGGTGTATCAGAAGTTATAATAAGTCGAGAAGTTTTACCCTTTAGAAGCTTTTCAGGAAAAGGTTTCCCTTCAACAGGCTGAAAAGTAATTCCGGGTAAAAAAGCTCTATCAATAAAACCTTTCATCATTGCAGGGTAACCTGCCCACCAAACAGGAAAGAACCATACGATATGATCTGCTTTTTTAATTTTAGCTAATGAATCTTGTAAATCTGGTTCAAGCTCCGTTCTTTTTCGGTAACCAAATTTAAGATTAGGATTGAAGTTTAAGTCAGTAATGGTAATTTCTTCGATTTTAGCGTCAGTTTCCAAAGCGCCTCTTTTGTAAGAAGCTGCTAGTGCATGGTTAAAACTATTTTTATCAGGATGTCCGTTTATTAATAAAATATTCTTCATAATATATTTAAGATTATGAAGCAAAGTACGGTTGGTTTTACAAGCTTAAAAAGGACAATTGTCTAATAAAAAACCGATTTTCTAATTCGACTCAAATGTCGTTGCGTAATGCCTAAATAAGAAGCAAGATATTGTAGTGGTATGGTTTGTAAATAGCTAGGGTGTGTTTCTAGTAGTTTCTTGTAGCGGTTTTCAGCGCTTTCATTTTGCAAAACAAAAATTCTGTTTTCAAGATTTATATATTCTTGTTCAGCAAAAATTTTAAAAAGACGTAACCAATTAGTACTTGAATTTTCTAGTGCTACAAATTGTTCTTTGGTAATGCTGTATAGCTCAGCATCGGTTAATGCTTGAATATTTTCGTTAGTTTTTGTTTGAGAAATAAAAGACGAGTAAGCGGTAACAAAAGAGTTCTCTGATAGCAAACAATAGGTAACTTCTTTTTCGTCAGACGAATGATAAAAGGATCTGAAAATACCCGAAGTAATAAAAGCCACTTCTTTACAAGTATTACCTTCTTGTATAAAAAAATCACCTTTGTTAAGTTTTTTATACCTAACTAAATTTACAAAGTTGTCTATTTCTTCTTCGGAAAGAATGTTGTAGGAAGCTAAGTGTTTTTTGAGCATTTTGGAATGGAGTTTTTGTGTAAACAAAAATAAAGTTTAACAGGTTGGTAACCTTGGTTAGAAGGGAAGAATTTGTGTTTAAAATAATAAAAAGATTATCATAGTTATGATAATAAATATTATAAATGAGAGGCATCCTGAGTTTTCATTTTTATTAAGACTCTGATTTCTTTTTGCTTTTATTAGCTCTTTATGGAATTCTATCTCCCAGTTTTGAGGTAAGTCAAAAACAAACACTTTTTTTATTTCCTTAGGTGTGTTGTTTTCTTTTTCGTATTCAATAGATAAAGAAATAATATTATCAAGGTCTGAAGGTATGCTTGAAAGCTTTCTGATTTGAGAGCCTATTAAGTTTTTAAGTAAAGAAACTGGTCTTTCGTATTCTTCAGGAGGATTTACAAAATGAATTTTTTCTTCAAAAGAAATAACATGCTCAAGATAATCTCTAATTAAGCTAGTAGCATGATGGATCTCTTTAATGTCGCCAGGTTCACCTGGTTTTCCCCAGCTTTTTGTCAAGAGTTTAAGTAGTCCTTTTGCAGGTGTGGCTATTTTGGACATCTCATTAAGTCTGTCTTGAATCCAAGTAAATGATTTTTCTGGTTCAATTGTGGTAATGTTTTTTAAATATAAACCTTCCTTTAAGTCTTTTAGTTTTCTAAAGAGAGGAGTGTTGAAATAACGCATTAGTTCAGCTGTTAAACGATATTCCCAACCGTAGGGTTTGTCAAGTATGATTCGTTTAATAATTGGAGGGTAGTCTTTAAAATCTGCAAGAATTGAAGTTTGTTCTTTGTAGATAATTTGATCTGTGTTGTTTCCTAATGTTGAAGATATGTATTCTTCATGTTTCTCTCTCCAAGCAAATAAAATATTTGGAGTGTATTTTGTTTCATCTGTATCTATTAGCTTATGACAGTTTCTACATAGCCAAATTGAATTTGTAATTTCGGCTCTTGCAGTGTCGTTCATCTCGGAATTATATCTTTTAGAACCAATTCTTGCGCCAAATATATGAGCAGCTTCTCCAATTTTTGTGGATTTTTCAGGATTTGAATTTGGTCCAACAGTATTTACTCTACATTCAGGATTAGAACATTTATAGGCAGCTCTTTTAGCTAAGGTTTCAATAGTTTTTTTGTTGAAATCAGGATTCAATAATTAATTATGTTTTGGTTAATGGTAAGTATTGGTGTGTAATTGTTAATATGTGGTTTGGGTTGGTAAATTATTTTTTTGTGTTTTGAACGAATTTAAAGTAAATCAAGCAATAAACAAAGTTTTTGAACCTGCCAAAACAGCAGTTTTCTACTTTTGGTATGGTTGTGGTAAAGTATATGAAGTGTTATGAATTAATAGTTTCAGTTAAAAAGAGTAAATTTATAATTCATAACCAATTAAATAAAAAAGAAAAATGAAAACATTTTTAAAAGTATTATTAACTGCATTGGCAGTAATTGTTTTGGCAAATATTTTACCAGGAGTAACCGTAGCAAGTTATACAACCGCAGTAATTGTAGCGTTAGTAATTGCTTTGTTAAACCTATTTGTACGTCCGTTACTAGTGTTTTTTACATTACCAGCAACCATCGTTACACTAGGATTATTCTTGTTTGTAATTAATGCAGTAATTATATTATTGGCAGATAAACTAGTGTCAGGATTTGCAGTTAGCGGATTTTTTACAGCGCTCTTGTTCAGTGTATTGCTGTCAATTTTCAGATCATTAATGTTTTCACTATTAAAAGAAGGAGACGAATAAGTAACCTAAAACATTAAAAACTAGAAAATAAGGGAGGTAAAAAAGATAATATTCTTATAACTAAAAGTCTTGGTTATCAATAAATAAAGTAGTAATTTTGCACCCGATTTTTTAAGAAACAGATTTTTAAGATGAATATAACAAAAGAAAACGTAGATGCATTAAATGCAGTTGTAAAAGTTGATATTGTTGCAGAAGATTATCAAGATAAAGTAACAAAAGTATTAAACGATTACCGTAAAACAGCTAACATTCCTGGGTTTAGAAAAGGTCATGTACCAATGGGAATGGTAAAAAAGCAATACGGGAAATCAATAATGATTGATGAGGTAAACAAGCTTTTACAAGAGTCGTTAAACAAATTCTTAGTTGAGGAGAAGTTAGATATCTTAGGTAATCCATTACCAAGAGTTCAAGAAGATTTCAATTGGGATGCTGATAAATTCTCTTTTGAGTTTGAATTAGGGTTAGCTCCTGAGTTCGACGTAAACTTACAACCAAAAAACAAAGTAACTCAATATAACATTGTTGCTACAGACGAGTTAATTGAGAAAGAAGTTGAAAATATTCAATCTCGTTACGGTAAAATGTCTGCAAAAGACGAAGTTGCTGAAGAGACTAACGTAACTGGTACTTTCGTAAACGAAGAGAAAGAAATCAACAAAAAATCTACAATTTCTGTAAAAGATATTAAAGGAAAAACAAACTTAAAAAAGTTTGTAGGTGCTAAGGTAGGTGACGTTTTAGAATTAAAAACTAAAAACTTATTTGAAGACGAGCACAAGTTACAAGGAGCTTTAGGTGTATCTCACGACGAGGTTCACGATTTAGACATTCCTGTAACATTTACTATTGAAGAAATTACTGAGATAGAACCAGCAGAATTAGATCAAGAGTTATTTGATAAGTTATTTGCTGATGGAAGTGTAAAAACTGTAACTGAATTAAAAGAAAAAATTAAAGAAGACGCAGAAAAGCAATTCCAACAACAAGCAGATCAACAATTGTTAAACGCAATTACTGAGAACTTAGTAGATAACACTCAGTTTGATTTACCAGTTGAATTCTTACAAAAGTGGTTACAAACTGCAGGAGAAAAAGAATTAACTGCTGAACAAGCTGTTGAAGAATACAACAAGTCTGAAAAAGGATTACGTTACCAATTAATCGAAGGGAAGATTATGAAGGATAACGACATCAAATTAGACTATGCAGAGTTAGTAGACTATGCAAAAGGATTTATTAGAGCTCAAATGGCTCAATTTGGAAACATGAATCCAGAAGAAAAAGAATTAGAAGATATCGCGGGAAGAATCTTACAAAATCAAGACGAAGCACGTCGTTTACAAGAGCAATTAATTTCTCAAAAATTATTAGCTTTTTATAAAGAAAACATGAGCTTTGATACTAAAGAAGTTTCTTACGAAGATTTCATTAAAGAAGTATACAAGTAACAGTTAACAACTGATGTTATAAATAAAAACCTGAATGTACATTCAGGTTTTTTTAGCCATTAACTGTAACAAAATACTAACGAAATAGTTCTTATATTTACATCTTTATAACCCAAAAACATTTTAAAAATGGATTACGGAAAAGAGTTCGAAAAATACGCAACAAAGCACCACGGAATAAATAGCAACTACTACGGAAAAATTACAAGTAGTTTAACACCATATATTATGGAAGAGCGCCAGATGAATATTACTCAAATGGATGTTTTTTCTCGTTTAATGATGGATAGAATTATCTTTTTAGGTACTGGAATTAATGACCAAGTAGCTAATATAATTCAAGCACAGTTGTTATTCTTAGAAAGTGTAGATGCTAATAAAGATATTTCAATTTATATTAACTCTCCAGGTGGTGGAGTATATGCTGGTTTAGGTATTTACGATACTATGCAGTTTATTAAACCAGATGTAGCAACAATTTGTACAGGTATGGCCGCTTCTATGGGAGCTGTGTTAATGTGTGCAGGAGAAAAGGGAAAACGTTCGGCGTTACCACATTCTCGTATTATGATTCACCAACCATTAGGTGGAGCACAAGGACAAGCGTCTGATATTGAAATTACAGCTCGTGAAATTTTAAAATTAAAAGATGAGTTGTATCAAATAATATCAAAACACTCAGGTCAAACAGTAGAAAAAGTAAATCAAGATTCTGATAGAGATTATTGGATGAAAGCAGACGAAGCGAAAGCTTACGGAATGGTAGACGAAATTTTAACTAGAAAATAATAAACAGCTAATAGCAGTGAGCTGTTGGCAATAAGCTGATAAGATGTCGAAAGAAGAAAATTTACAATGTTCCTTTTGTGGGCGTAAAAAACCAGAAACCGATTTATTAATCGCAGGTTTAGATGCGCATATATGTGATAAATGTATTGAGCAAGCTCATGGAATTGTAGAAGAGGAAATAGCTGAAGCTAAAACAAGTGATTTATCAAAAGATCTTACCTTAAAAAAGCCAAGAGAAATTAAAGCTTTTTTAGATGAATATATTATAGGGCAAGATCAAACAAAAAAAGCCATGTCTGTGGCAGTATATAATCATTATAAAAGATTGTTACAAACCAGAGATGATGAAGATGAAGTTGAGATTGAAAAATCAAATATCGTTTTAGTAGGAGAAACAGGAACAGGAAAAACCTTAGTAGCTCGTACAATTGCAAGAATGCTAAACGTACCATTTTCTATTGTAGATGCTACCGTGTTAACACAAGCAGGTTATGTAGGAGAAGATGTAGAAAGTATTTTAAGTCGTTTGTTACAAGCAGCTGATTACGATGTTGAAAAAGCTGAAAGAGGTATTGTATTCATTGATGAGATAGACAAAATAGCTCGTAAAGGAGACAATCCATCAATTACACGTGATGTTTCTGGAGAAGGTGTGCAACAAGCTTTATTAAAGTTATTAGAAGGTGCAGTTGTAAACGTGGCTCCTAAAGGAGGTAGAAAGCACCCTGAACAAAAGTTTATTGAAGTAAATACAAAGGATATTTTATTTATTGCTGGAGGAGCTTTTTCTGGAATAGATAGATTTATTAGCAAGCGTTTAAATATGCAAGCGGTTGGTTATAGTGCTTCGGTAGAAGAAGATAAAATCGACCACGATAACTTATTACAATACATTACACCATTAGATTTAAAATCTTTCGGATTAATTCCAGAAATCATTGGTCGTTTACCAGTATTGAGTTATATGAATCCGTTAGATGAAGAAACACTTAGAGCTATTTTAACAGAGCCTAAAAACTCAATTATAAAGCAATATACTAAGTTGTTTTCAATGGATGATGTTGAGTTTTCAATGACTGAAGAAGCATTACAGTTTATTGTTAACAAAGCTGTAGAGTATAAGTTAGGAGCTCGTGGATTACGTTCGTTATGTGAGGCTATTTTAACCGATGCGATGTTCGATATGCCAAGTTCTGAAGAGAAAGAATTTAAGGTAACAAAAGAATATGCTGAGTCGAAATTAACAAAGTCGGCATTAAAGAAATTAAGAGCAGCATCTTAAAAATAGTTACCGAAAGAAATAAAAAAAAGCCATCAAATTTTGATGGCTTTTTTTTATTTTATAAACTAAATTGTTATTCTGTTTTATGAAGCTTACTATATTGCTGTATCCATTTAGTAATTTCTTCATCTTTAATGTCATACTTATACATAAGATCCTCTCTTATCTGCTTTAAGTATTTTTCGTTTAAAACACTTTTTTCATATTCAGAAATAACTAATTGTTTAAAGCTTTCAGCATACTTTTGTACAGGTTTTTTAACCTCTTTAGGTTCATCTTCAGTAATTTCTACTATCTTTTTTTCTGCCTCTTCTACAACAATTTCTTCAACAATCTCTTCTGTAACCTTGTTGTCAGCAACAACACCATTACTTGTTGCATAAGTAGTTTTTTCGTCTTTATACCATCCTTGAGGAATGTTAGCTAGTTGCTCTTCACTAACGATAATAGTTTTAATCTTGTTTCCTGTAACATCCATACTTTCTAAGTTAGGACAGTTTGAAACATCTAAGGTAGTAAGTTGATTGTAACTAGCATATAAACTTTGAATATTAGGGTTTTCACCAAGTATTAAAGAGGTTAATTTGTTATAATCACAACTTATATAAGTTAAGTTAGAATTTTTGCTAACATCTAAACGCTCAATTTTGTTTTCACTACAGTTTAAGAAACTAATAGAAGAGCTTTGCGATAAATCAATCTTTTTAATCTCGTTACCAAAACAATCCAAACGTTTTAAATTAGGAAAACTTTCTAAACCAGTTAAATCTTTAATTTTAGAATAAACGTTAGGTAAGTCTTTGTTTGTAACAGGATCATTAACATTTAAATTAGTAACATATTCTGCATCACTAATTGTAATACTACCGTTTAAACCGTTAGAATCAATTTTTAAATTGATTAAACATTCTTCTAAACCAATATCAGGAATTCGAATAGTTTCTTGTGAATAAATGTTAAATGCAAATAATGTTGCAAAACAAAAGGGGGTAATTGTTTTCATCATAAGGGGAATTTTTGCCAAAATTATGTAATTATATGTTTTTAGCAAATTAAATTTGCCAAGAGTTTTATAACAATAAACTAACTTTTAAAACTAGTAGTATATTTGTTTGCTATATTTTTATAGAATATGATAACCCAACAAACCATAGATAGAGTTTTTGAGAGCGCTCGAGTAGAGGAAGTGATAGGAGAATTCGTGCAGTTAAAAAAATCAGGAAGTAACTTTAAAGGGTTAAGTCCGTTTACTGACGAGCGTACCCCTTCTTTTATGGTGTCACCTGTAAAACAAATTTGGAAAGACTTTAGTACAGGAAAAGGAGGGAATGCAATTTCATTTTTAATGGAACACGAGCATTATACCTATCCAGAAGCGATACGTTGGTTAGCTAAAAAATACAATATTGAAATTGAAGAAACCGAGCAGTCTGATGAGGAAAAACAGCAGATAAATGAGCGAGAAAGTATGTTTTTGGTTTCAAAATTTGCCAAAGACTACTTTCATGATGTATTGATGAATACACAAAACGGAAGAGCCATTGGGTTGTCTTATTTCAAAGAGAGAGGATTTAGAGAAGACACTATTGAAAAGTTTGATTTAGGGTACTGTAAAGATGAATGGGATAATTTTACCAAAGCAGCGCTGGACAAAGGTTACGATTTAAAATATCTAAAATCTACTGGTTTAACAATTGTAAAAGAAGGAGGAACAGAAGATAGAAAGTTTGACCGATTTAAAGGACGTGTGATGTTTCCTATTCACAGTATGTCGGGACGTATTTTAGGTTTTGGGGGTAGAATACTTACCAACGATAAAAAGGCCGCAAAATACCTGAATTCTCCTGAGAGTGATATCTATCATAAAAGTAAAATCCTTTACGGTCTATACCAAGCTAAAAAAGAAATAGCTAAAGAAGACAATTGTTTTTTAGTAGAAGGGTATACAGATGTAATTTCATTTCATCAATCAGGAATTGAAAATGTTGTAGCCTCTTCAGGTACAGCATTAACACCTGATCAAATTCGCTTGGTAAATCGATTAACACAGAATATAACGGTGCTTTTTGATGGTGATGCAGCAGGAATTAGAGCCTCAATTCGTGGGATAGATTTAATTCTTGAGCAGGGAATGAATGTAAGGGTAGTAGCCTTTCCTGAAGGTGAAGATCCTGATAGTTTTGCCAAAGCGCACTCTAATGCTGAGTTAAAAGAATATTTAAAAGAAAAATCACAAGATTTTATTGAATTCAAAGTTTCTTTATTAATGAAAGAAGCAGCGAATGACCCTGTAAAAAAAGCAGGATTGATTCGAGATATTGTTACGAGTATTTCTAAAATTCCTGATGGTATTCAACGAGAAGTGTACGTACAAGAGTGTGCACGTATTATGGATATTTCTGAGAGAGTACTATTTAGTGAGTTAGCCCAGTTGTTAAAAAAAGGAGCAACAGCAACGAGAAAGAATAGTGCAGGTCAAGACCCTAATCAACCACCTCCAGAATATTTTCAAGAGCAAGGGCAGGCTTCAATGGAAGCCATAAAAGGAGGGAAAGGAAAGTTACAGCAAAGCATCAATCAATTAAATATTCTTGAAAAAGAAGTTATTAGAATATTGTTGTTATATGGAAATGAAGTTGTTGATTTTGTAAATTGGGTAGATGCAGTTGATGAAAGAGGGCGTCCGTTTTTAGAAAAAGAAGAATATCAAAACACGGTTTCAAACGAGTTGTATTTGAACTTACAAGAAGACGAAATAGAGTTTACCAACGAAATATTTCGATTAACTTATTATGAGTTAATTCATCAATTAAATCAAGATGAAAAAATTAAAGTAGATCATTTGGTAATGCATGAAAATCCGCAAATATCTAGTTTAGTAACTAATATTTTGATGGATGAAGAAAAATATAATCTAAGTGATTGGGAGCGTAAAGAAGTTTTTGTAACAGAAACAGTTAAAATTCTTCCAAAGTTAGTTACCGATGCTATTTTAAACTTGCGTAGAGTATTAATTGAAGAAAAAATTAAAGAAATTATGCAAGAGAGTCAAGAGCAAAAAGCTGTTCCTAATCTAGAAGAAATAAGTAATTATACAGGGTTAAAAAAGCGTCTTTTTGAAAAACTAAACCGTGTAATCTAGAGGTGACTTAATAAATATTAAATTTAAAAGAAAAGTCAATTTAATTATTACTTTAATTTTTCAGGAATTTCACATATAGGAATTGGAATCATTTTATGTTGATTAATTCGGTTGAGACGCGTATATATTTTATATACTTCTAATTCTCTACCAGAAAAGTCATCTGCAGTTTTACCAGCATCTTGCATTTCCATAGCCCATTCCAACTCATCGTATGAAGCTCCAATTTGGTCTTCGTCTGTTCTACTATCTCCAAATAAACCATCAGTAGGTTGTGCTTTTTGAATAGATGTAGGTACTTCTAAATGAGCGGCTAATTCATAAACTTCTGATTTTACTAAATCAGCAATTGGACTTAAATCTACACCACCATCACCATATTTAGTGTAGAACCCAACACCAAAGTCTTCTACTTTATTACCAGTTCCTGCAACTAATAAACCATGTAAACCAGCAAAATAATATAAGGTTGTCATACGTAAACGAGCGCGAGTATTTGCCAAAGCTAAATCAACTTTAGCAGAAGGCTCAACTTGTGGTACTACAGTTTTAAAGTCTTCAAAAGTAGATGTTAAATTTACTTCAGCTTCGCTCACATTACTAAAACGTTCTTTTAATAATTTAATATGTTCATTAGCCCTACTTACTTGGCTCTTGGCTTGATGAATAGGTAGTTCAACACACAACGTAGGTAAACCAGTTTTAGCACATAAAGTTGAAGTAACTGCACTATCAATACCACCAGAAATTCCTACAACAAAACCATTCACTTTTGCATTAGTAGCGTAATCTTTTAACCAATTTATAATGTGTTCAGCAACCTTAGGAGTATTCATTTTTGTGATATTTTACGAGTTTACAGTTAAGTGGTAAAAACTAATTTAGTAATTTCGACGTTGTAATTTAGAATGTAAATATACTAAAGTTCATGAGAAAAATTTTAGCACTAGTTGCCTTAGTTTTTATAAGTCTTTCATGTAAAAATGATGAAAGTAACAAGTTAGATGTTGATGTATCTAATATTAACGTAAATATTGACTTAGATCGTTTTGATGTTGATTTTTATAACACAAAACCAAACGAGCTTACTAAGGTAAAGGAAAAATATCCGATGCTTTTTCCTCCTCAACCAGATAGTGTTTGGATAAACAAGATTAACAATAAAGATGAGCAAGAGTTATTTACTGAAACTCAAAAAGTTTTCTCAGGTGTTGAAGAGGAAAAAGAAAAGTTAACATCATTATTTAAGCATGTAAAATATTATAACCCAAGATTTGTTAGCCCTAAAGTGATTACTATGCTAACGAATATCGACTATAATAACAGAATTGTATATACGGATAGTTTATTGTTAATTTCTTTGGATGCTTACTTAGGAGAAGAACATGAGTTTTATAATGATTATCCAGCTTATGTAAAACAAAATAACACTAAAGAACATGTTGTTGTAGACGTTGCTAAAGCTATTATAGGAAAACAAATGTTGCCAAGTATAGAGAGGAGCTTCATAGATAAAATGATTTATCGAGGAAAAAAAATGTATTTGTTAGATGCTTATTTACCTAACGTACCTGATGCTATAAAAATAGGATATTCACAAAAAAAACTTGATTGGGCAAAAAGTAATGAGGAGCAAATATGGATGTATTTTATAGAAAAAGATTTATTGTATAGTACAAGCAAAGATGTTGATAAACGCTTTTTAGATTTAGCTCCTTTTTCTAAGTTTTATATGGAAGAAGATAGTCAATCACCAGGAAGAATAGGAGAGTGGATTGGTTGGCAAATCGTACGTTCATACATGCAAAAGAATGATGTATCTTTGCATAAATTATTACAAACAAGTGAAGAGGAAATCTTCAAAAACTCAAGATATAAACCAAAAAGATAATGGCGATAGAGCATACATCAAAAATAACATTTAAAGTAGGGTTAGACGAAAATAGAATTCCAGAAGAAATTACTTGGAATGCAGAAGACGGAGGTATAAAAGATGAAGCATCAAAAGCAATTATGCTATCTGTTTGGGATCATAAACAAAAAGATACGTTACGTATGGATTTATGGACAAAGGATATGCCTGTAGATGAAATGAAGCAATTTTTTCATCAAACCTTAGTATCTATGGCAAATTCTTTTGAAAGAGCTACAAACGACGAAAAAATGAGTGCTACCATGCGCGATTTTTGTGACTATTTCGCTGAAAAGCTAGAGTTAATTCAGAAATAAAAAAAAGCAGCTTTAACAGCTGCTTTTTTTATGCGTTGTAATTTTTTATCTTATTAATAATTGTCTCATAATCATTAGGATTGTTTACAAAATCTAAATCAGAAACATCAACAATTAGAATATTTAAATCAGGTTGTGTTTTAATAAAGTTGCTATATCCGTCATGGATTTTTTGTAAGTAACTCGCTTCTATATTTTGCTCATACTCACGTCCACGTTTTTTAATGTTTTCTAGCAGGCGTTCTGTGTTTTGATATAAGTATACATACAAATCTGGCTTTGTAATTTCTTTATACATTAAATCAAACATTTTTCTATACAATTTATACTCATCACTATGTAAAGTGACTTGTGCAAAAATGAGTGATTTAAAAATATAGTAATCAGAAACAATAAAATTTTTAAATAAATCAAACTGCGCTAAATCATCAGAAAGTTGTTGGTATCTATCTGCCAAAAAACTCATTTCTAAAGGAAAAGCATAGCGTTCATTGTCGTTATAAAACTTTGGTAAGAATGGATTATCTGCAAAACGTTCTAAAACAATTTTTGCATTGAATTCATCAGACATCATATTGGCTAATGATGTTTTTCCAGCTCCAATATTACCTTCAATAGCAATGTAATTATACTTTTCGGTAATAGGAACAGGTCTTTCTAATTTTACATCCAATTTGGTAATTTCAGAAGTGTCAGAGCAATTTTCTAAACAAATATATAAATGTTTTTTTTCTATTGGATGAATAACATTGCGGGCAATTTCAACCAAAGGAACTAAAGCGAATTTACGTTCTAACATTCTTGGATGTGGTACGATTAAGGTTTTAGAAAAGATAATTTCATCATCAAATAATAAAATATCTAAATCTATTAACCTATCAGAATATCCTTCGGTATTTTTTCGAGTTCTTCCAAGCTCTTTTTCTATAGAGAGTAATCTAAGTATTAATTGTTCAGGAGGTAAATACGTTGAAACTTTAATACATGTATTGTAAAAATTATTACTGTCAAATCCCCATGAAGCAGTTTCGTATACAGATGCTACTTTTAATACAGCGCCTATTTTATCAGCAATTAAGTTAATTGCTTGCTGAATGTTAGCTAGCTTATCTCCTTGATTGGTTCCTATAGAAATGTATGTAATTCGTTGTATTTTCATGAATGGGATGCAAAGAAAACTAAAACTAAAAAAAGAAAAGCTAAAAAAAGATTTTTTATTTAAATAAATTTTTCAAAAAAAGGTAGGGTATTTTATTTTTCACTTGTTATAGTAGTGGATTTCTTTATAGAGTAAGATTTTTATATGATTATTGGGGAATGATCTGAAACAACTCTAAGTTAAAGGCTGCTAATTTTAGCAGCCTTTCTTCATTTAAAGAAGTATATAAAAATAAAAAAGCAACCTTTTAAGGTTGCTTTTTTTTATCTAAAATAGAGTCTTAAGATTCTTTTTTATCTTGTCTAGGTTTTCTGTCATCACGACGATTATCGCGGTTACGGTTATCACGACCTCCTCTATTGTCTCTATTATTATCTCTTGGTGGTCTAGCCACATAACCTTCAGGTTTAGGTAATAATGCCTTACGAGAAACTTTCTCTTTACGAGTTTTAGGGTCAACACCAAAGTACTTTACGTCAATAACATCACCAATGTTTACTACATCTGTAACGTTGTTTGTACGTTCCCAAGCTAACTCGCTAACGTGTAATAAAACTTCGTTTCCTGGAGCTTCTGTATATTCAACAACAGCACCAAAATCTAATATTTTTATAACTTTTACTTCGTATACAGAACCTTTTTCAGGTTTGAACATCATAGATTCAATACGAGCTATAACTTTATCTATACCTTCTTGGTTTGTTCCTAAAATCTCAACAATTCCTTCTTCTGTTACAGGGTCTTCGTTAATAACGATAGTAGTTTCTGTTTCTTTTTGTAACTCTTGGATGTGTTTTCCACCAGGTCCAATAAACGCTCCAATTAAATCGTTAGGAATTACTCTATTCACCATTTTAGGTGCGTGAGATTTAACATCGTCATTTGGAGTAGCGATAGTATCAGTTAATTTTTCTAGGATATGTAAACGACCATCACGAGCTTGTTTTAATGCGTTTACTAAGATTTCATAAGATAATCCTTTAATCTTAATATCCATTTGACAAGCAGTAATACCGTCTGCAGTACCTGTTACTTTAAAGTCCATATCACCTAAGTGATCTTCATCACCTAAAATATCAGATAAAACAGCATAACGATCACCGTCAGAAATTAATCCCATTGCAATACCTGAAACTGGTTTTTTCATTTGAACACCAGCATCCATTAATGCCATAGTACCAGAACAAACAGTTGCCATTGAAGATGAACCGTTAGATTCTAATACTTCAGAAACAATACGAACAGTGTATGGGCAATCTTCAGGAATCATTCCTTTTAAAGCTCTTTGAGCTAAGTTTCCGTGACCAATTTCACGACGAGACGTTCCTCTTAAAGGACGTGCTTCACCAGTTGAAAAAGGAGGGAAGTTGTAGTGTAAGTAGAACTTTTCTTCACCTTGTAATGTTGGAGAGTCTACCATGTTAGCATCTCTAGAAGTACCTAAAGTTACAGTAGCTAATGCTTGAGTTTCTCCACGTGTAAAGATTGAAGAACCATGAGTTCTTGGTAAATAATCTACTTCACACCAAATAGGTCTAATATCAGTAGTTTTACGTCCGTCTAAACGTAAACCTTCGTTTAAAGTTAAGTCTCTAACTGCAGCTTTTTGTGCTTTGTTAAAGTATTTTCCAACTAAGTCTCCAAAGTCTTCTAATTCTTCTTCGGTAAACATTGTGGTAATTTCTTCTTTAACTTCAGAAAAAGCTAAACCTCTTTCTTGTTTAGAAGTACCTTTTTTAGCAATATCATAACATTTTTGATATGCTGCATCGTGAATTTTCTGAGCTAATTCTCCATCTTCTCTTTCACCTTCATACTCACGAGTTTCTTTTTTACCTGCAGCTTCAGCTAAAGCAACTTGAGCAGCACATTGTATTTTAATAGCTTCGTGTGCAAATTTAATTGCGTCAGCCATTTCTTCTTCTGAAATTTCTTTCATTTCACCTTCTACCATAGCTACAGAGTCAGCAGAAGCACCAATCATCATATCAATGTCAGCCTCTTGTAATTGTGTATAGCTAGGGTTAATAACAAACTCTCCGTTAATTCTTGCCACACGTACTTCCGAAATTGGTGTTTCAAAAGGAATATCTGATAATTGAATTGCAGCAGAGGCAGCTAAACCAGCTAAAGCGTCTGGCATTACCTCTTCGTCATGAGACATTAATTGAATCATCACTTGAGTTTCAGCATGGTAATCTTTTGGGAATAGTGGACGTAATACACGGTCTACTAAACGCATTGTTAAGATTTCTTCGTTTGAAGGACGTGCTTCACGCTTCATAAATCCACCAGGGTAACGACCCGCAGCGGCAAATTTTTCACGGTAATCTACCGTTAATGGTAAAAAGTCAATACCTGGATTTGCAGTTCTTGCTGATACAACTGTTGCTAATAACATTGTATCTCCCATTCTTACAACAACAGAACCATCTGCTTGTTTTGCTAATTTTCCTGTTTCTAATGTGATGGTTCTCCCATCTCCAAGATCTATTACTTGGTTAAATACTTTTGGAATCATAAATTAATTCTTCTAAATTTTAATTCGTTTTTGTTTGTTGTTGTGTTGTTGTTGCTCCAATGGAAAATCAAAATTGTTGTTAGTAATTTTGAGCTTTTTATATATAAATTTCTGTTTGTTAGTCAGAAATAAACTTCATGTAAAAATAAAAAAGAGGCACGTTTATAGAGCCTCTTTTCTTGTAGAATTATTTTCTAATTCCTAATTCTTTAATAATCGCACGATATCTATTAATCTCTTTTTTCTTTAGATAATCTAATAAGCTTCTACGCTTACCTACCATACGTACTAACGAGCGTTCTGTGTTAAAATCTTTACGATTTTTCTTTAAGTGCTCAGTTAAGTGGTTAATTCTGTGCGTAAATAACGCAATTTGACCTTCTGCAGTACCAGTATCATTTGCTCCTTTACCGTGTTTTGCGAAGATTTGTTCTTTAACTTCTTTTGTTAAATACATGCCAATATTATTTAAATGATTATTATGTACTCAATGCATTTACATTGAAGTTGCAAATGTACGATTATTTTTTGGAATGGAAATGAAAAAGTTACAAAGCAAAAAAGCTAGCAAACGCTAGCTTTTTTGTTATGCTCTTACAGGTTGATTTTGTATTAAATCTAAATACAAGTTTACCTGTTTTTTTAAGTCTTTTCGTTCGTAAATAGCATCTAAGAAACCGTGTTCTAATAAAAATTCAGAACGTTGGAAACCTTCAGGTAAATCTTTACCAGTTGTATCTTTTACTACACGAGGTCCAGCAAATCCAATTAAAGCATTTGGTTCAGCAATGTTTATATCACCTAACATAGCAAATGAAGCTGTTGTTCCTCCAGTAGTTGGATCGGTACATAAAGATATGTATGGAATTTTAGCTTCTGCTAATTGTGCTAGTTTTGCAGAAGTTTTGGCTAATTGCATTAAAGAAAGTAAAGCTTCTTGCATGCGGGCTCCTCCAGATTTAGAAATCATTAAAAAAGGAATATTGTTTTTGATAGAATAATCTATAGCTCTTGCTATTTTTTCACCAACAACACTTCCCATAGACCCGCCAATAAAAGCAAAATCCATTGAAGCAATTACTAAATCTTTTCCCATTGATTTACCAACAGCAGCACGTGCAGCATCTTTTAATCCTGTTTTCTTCTGAGCAGCCTTTAATTTTTCAGGGTACTTTTTAGTATCCTCAAATTTTAATGGGTCTTTAGCAGATAGCTTTGGATCAAGTTCTGTGAACTTATTATCGTCAAAAAATATTTCAAAATATTCTTTACTTCCTATACGTACATGGTATCCATCTTCTGGACTTACGTATAGGTTTCTTTTAAGTTCATCAGTGTCAATTATCTTTCCGCTTGGGGTTTTATACCACAAGCCTTTAGGTGTGTCTTTTTTTTCTTCTGTTGGGGTTTGAATCCCTTTGTCTGTACGTTTAAACCAAGCCATAATTTAGTTTTTTATTCTTTAGTTGTTTGGTTTTTCTTTTTTCAAAGAATTTTATAATGTGTTTACATTATTTAAATCTTCAAAAGCTTTCTTTAATCGAGCTTTAAAAGTTTGTTCTCCTTCGCGTAACCATTTACGAGGGTCGTAATATTTCTTGTTAGGAACATCATCACCTTCAGGGTTACCAATTTGAGATTGCAAATATGCAGATTTTTCTTTCATATAATCACGAACACCTTCAGTAAATGCATATTGTAAATCGGTATCGATATTCATTTTTATAACTCCGTAGCTAATTGCTTCACGAATTTCTTCTAAAGTAGAACCAGATCCTCCGTGGAAAACAAAGTCAATTGTATTATGAGGAACATTATATTTTTCTGAAATGTGTTCTTGTGAGTTCTTTAAAATTTTTGGAGTTAATTTTACGTTTCCTGGTTTATATACTCCATGAACATTTCCAAAGGCAGCTGCAATAGTAAATTGCGGACTAACTTTCATCAACTCTTCGTAAGCATAAGCTACTTCTTCTGGTTGAGTATATAATTTAGAGCTATCAACATCCGTATTGTCAACACCATCTTCTTCTCCTCCAGTAATTCCTAATTCAATTTCTAAAGTCATCCCCATTTTACTCATACGAGCAAGATATTCTTTACAAATTTCAATATTCTCTTCTATTGGTTCCTCACTTAAATCAATCATGTGAGAACTGTATAGAGGTTTTCCTGTTTCTTTATAAAATTGCTCACTAGCATCTAATAAACCATCAATCCAAGGTAATAATTTTTTAGCAGCATGATCGGTATGTAAAATAACAGGAATGCCATATGCCTCTGCTAATAAATGTATATGCTTAGCACCTGCTACTGCACCTGCAATAGCAGCTTTTTCATTATCGTTTGATAAGCCTTTACCTGCATTGAATTGAGCACCTCCATTAGAGAACTGGATTATTACAGGCGAGTTAAGTTCTTTAGCTGTTTCTAAAACCGTATTAATTGTGTTTGATCCTACAACATTAACAGCTGGTAAAGCAAAGCCTTTTTGTTTTGCTAATTCAAAAATCTCTTGAACTTCTTTTCCGGTGGCAACTCCAGGTTTAATCATTTTTTATTTGTTTAGTAGTGTGTTACATAAATTATGGAACAAATCTACACTTTTTTATACAAGTTGCGATAAATTTTTAACAGAAAGTACTTTGTTAAAAGGGGTAATTAATACCTATGTTTAGTACAGAGTTAGAGAAATTGAAGTTTTGAAACCACTTATTATTAGTTAGGTATGGTTCGTGTGCTTTGAACCCTAAATCTAATCTTGCAATTAAGAATTTAAAGTCATAGCGAAGTCCAAAACCAGCACCAACAGCTATATCTTTTAACGATTTGAAACCATTAAATTTAGCTGGGTCATCAACAAATTCCGTATTGGTTATATCCCAAATATTTCCTGCATCTACAAATAAGGCAGATTTTAAAGAGCCAAAAACGTCAAAACGGTACTCGAAACTAGTTAAAAACTTTAAACTACCTATATTATATTCAAGAACAGGAGCTCGTGTACCAGGGCCTAAGTCGTATGTTCTCCAGGCGCGTATATCGTTAGAACCTCCTGCAAAATAACTACGAGAAAAAGGAACACCAGAATTATCGTAAGTAAAAATAGCTCCAAGAAAAGTTCTGTGTGCTAATACATTGTTATCACCTAAATCCCAATATTTTTTGTATTCGATATCCGTTTTAAAGTATTGAGCGATAGGGATTTTGAATACAGTTTTTTGTCCTGAGTTATTTGTCTTTTTAGATAAAAGTCCCATAATATTTCCTGAATTAGCTATTCGAATCTTAAAGAAAGAAAAACTAGCATCCTTAATGCTTTCTTGGTTATTGTAGGTATAGCCGTAGGCTATCTCAGGAATTAAAAAGTCAGAAGTTACAATATTATATCTGTTAGCAAGGTTTAAAACATTTTGAAACTCATTAGGGTTTGAAGCTGCAAAATCGGTATCAGTAAGCACATTTGAGACAAAACTAATTATCTCATTAGAGCTACTAGGTGTGTTGTCAGGAAAAGTATATGATGGGTCATAAATTTCAGCAACTTCAGCTAATTTTCGATATTCTGAATTATAAATTGAAAAATAATTATCAACATTTAGGTTTCTAATATACTGGGTATTTAAAAGTTCTAGTTGAATAGACTTTTTCTTGTCATAGTCCCATTTATAATCTATTCCAACAGATATGTTTTGTTTGTCTAAACCAATATTTTTTTGAATTCCAATCCCTGAATAAAATTTAGTTCTTGGAAACATTCTTTTAGGTACTAGTTTATTTAGCCCGAAAGGAGCCATGAAGCGAGGTACTTCTAATGAAATATCAGAACCAATTTCCCAACCAGGTCCATTGTTTGAGTTAAAATAAGAACCAAAAGTTGATAATTTAAAAAGTTCAGCACCTTTAAAGGTATTTCTATTCGTTAATGAAAATTTTAAAGAAACATCAAAATTACGAATGTTTGAACGTGATAACTCAGTTTCAAAACCTAACGTATATTTTTCAATAGGAGTTAAATATACATTGGCTTCTAATTCATTTTCACTTAGTTCATTATATCGAATAGAAGTGGCTTTGAAATTTTTCAGTCCTCTTAAATGTGTACGAGTTAAATTTCTTAGCGAATCACTGTAAACAGTATTTGGTTTTATAAATATAGATTGAGATAAATACTTAGGGTTGTATTTTAACTTTCGAAGAGCATAAAAGTTAATTCCTTCGTAAGAGGTAGTATCCTTATGTTTAGAGTTTCTAGTACTATAAGTGTAATCAGTAAAAACATTTACTTTCTTTAATTTTTGAATTTGAAAAGGAACTGTTTTATCAGAAATATTAATATCTACATCAGTTTTTTCATAATTTTTTAAAGTGTCATTTTCAAATGAAATATAATTTTCATTGAATTGGTATATTCCTTTATTTCTAAAAAGTTTTACAAGTCGATTAGCTTCTTTTATGAAGTTGTCATTTTTATAATGATCTCCAGACTTTAAGTAGCTTTTGTTTTTTGTAAGCTGGTATAGAGAGTCTAAAACTGGCGATGTAATAAAGGTTTTTATAGTGTCAAGGTAAGAAGGATTTCCTTTTGTAATATGATAACTAATTTCTCCTTTCCTTTTACCTATAGTGTCTTTTTTTGAGGAAACTTTTGCTCTAAAGTATCCTTCAGTTTGGAAATAAGCTTTTAAATTATCTACAGTTCTGTTAGTTTTTTTATCATCAATTATAATGGGAGCTTGTCCACTAGTTAAAAACCAATTATTAAAACCAATAAATGTTTTAGCTACAGCAATACTTTGTTTCTCTGAAAATATATTCTTATAAAAATTATAGGTTTTTGGATTTTTTTTAGCCCATTCACTTGGTGTTTTTGGTGCTTCAGGATTTCCTAAATTATAAAAATGTAATGATAAAGGCATACCCAGAGCCTTAGCATTAGGACGTTGTAATAGTAATTCAGAGATGTTTTCACTTGAGTTTTTTACACTGTCAATATATACCGTGTTTTTGGCTAGCAATAACTCGTTTTCTTTAACATATTTAATCGTGCTACATGAGCTGAATAAGACTACTAATAAAAAGAAGAAAGAAAGTTTTTTCATTAACTTTACGCCTCGTATTAAGAATCAAAAATACTATTTTTTAGTGGTTTTAGAGTGTTAAAAATAATTTAATGAGTTTATCTAAAAACAATATAAAGTTAATAACTAGTTTACAGCAAAAAAAGTATAGACAAAAGTATCAATTATTTGTTGCAGAAGGGGTAAAGGTGGTTAAAGAACTGCTAAATTCTTCCTTGGAACTAGAACAATTATATGTTACAGATGAGTCATTTATTTCCAATAAAAATATAGAAATTACTTTAATCTCTGAAAACGAATTAAAAAAGATCAGTACTCTAAAAACACCAAATAAAGTATTAGGAGTGTTTAAAATTCCAAAAGAAGAAGAAATTAATAAAAGTAACTTTTTGGTCGCATTAGATGGTATAAACGACCCAGGAAATCTAGGAACAATTATTCGTTTATGTGATTGGTTTGGTGTTTCTGAGTTGGTGTGTTCTAAAAACACGGTTGATTGTTATAATCAAAAGGTGGTGCAATCTACAATGGGGTCGCTAACAAGAGTTCATGTTTCATATGTTGATTTATCAGAGTTTTTAAAGAATACTTCACTACCTATTTATACTGCAGATATGCATGGTGATAATGTATATACGACCTCATTACCTCAAAAGGCTATTTTAGTAATGGGAAATGAGGCAAATGGTATTTCATCTGAAATTGCAGAAATTGTAAAAAACAGTGTAACTATTCCTAGGTTTGGAGATTTACAACAAACTGAAAGCTTAAACGTAGCTACTGCAACAGCTATTCTATTAAGTGAGTTTAAAAGAGTAATGGTCTAAGATATTTAGACAACAAACACTTTATCTTCTTTAGAAAAAGACTCCAATTCTTCTTTGTAAGGAGAGTTCGTGTTTTTATAAAAAGCAGAAAGATAATTTGTGATTTCCTTAGGTTTTATAGGTTCTATATTTTCTTTTTCGTGTAATTCAGGATAACATGACATGAAAAACTTTTGTATATGAGCTATCAGTTTGATTAGATCGTTACAGTAAACAGAAGGGTTATTGAAACCGCTTTTTTTGCTATAACGATGAACTAATCTGCCTCCTTTACAAATTTCATTTAATGGGCATTCCAAGCATTGTTTACAAAGCTTAGTATTAAAATCATTAAAATATAGTTTACCCAAAGATGTATGCTGTATATCTTGAAAACTATTTTCTTTAATATTTAGTCCCGTTTTTGTAAAACCATTACCACAAGCTTTTAGAGAGTCAATAGCCTCGATTTCTCCATTTGTTTCTATAACTAAAACAGTTGATTCGTTTTTTGCTTTTTCATTAACTCTCATAAGAGAGTTTAGTAGGCCTAAAAATAGTGGAATTTTAAATCTTTTAGAGTCGCCAATCCAAATATCAAATAAATTAATTAACCAATCAGCCATTAAGGTTTTGTCTTTGTCGAAAGGAAAATTGTCGTGTGTGTAATCGGGAATTAAAAAATTTACATAGCTAACATTCATTTTCTTGAAGCTATCATAAATTTCTTTTGGACTTTCTTCAATGTTAATAACACAAGCGATATCAGCAAAATTCATTTCATTTTTTAATAACTTAATACTATCAAAAACGGTATCGTAGCTACCATTTCCTTTATGGTCTACTCGATACATATCGTGTGCTTTTTTTGTGCCGTCAATACTTACACTAGGGTAAATGTTTAATTTTTTAAATAGCTCTATCCAATTTTTATCTAAAAGGACGCCATTTGTTTGCAAGTCGTATGAAAAAGAAACGTCAGTAAGCTCGTTTTGTATTTCTTTTACCTTGTTTATAAAATTTATGAAAAAATCTTTGGAAGCAAGTAGAGGTTCACCTCCATGAAAAATAAAAGAAAATTCTTTTTTCTGATATTTTTTTATATAGTTTTTCGTTTTTTCAATGATATTATCAACTACTTCTGTAGACATAAACTTTGGCTGGCTTTTGTAAGTAGTATCTCCAAGATTATACATGAAGCAGTATGAGCAATTAAGGTTACACCTACTAGCAATTTTTATGGCTAAAGAATTAAAATTCATAATTTGAAAAATATTGATTAAAACAAGGAAATTATACAGAAGTACAATTTCCTTGAGAAGATTTTATAAAGTTATTCTATAATTTAAAGACCTCTTTTTCAGCTTCAACTTCTATAATTCCTACACATTTTTGTAGTTTGTCACTCCAAACTAATCCGTCAGGGCATACTCTTCCACCACCACTAGTAGGATAATAAATTTCTTCTTCAACATAAATAGCACCTCCTTTAATAAGGCCTAAATTGTTAGTTTGTAAGTTTGAAAACTTTTCCAATCCTTTTGGTAAAAAAAATGTTTTTTTCATGATTATTAATTTTAAGTTAATTGCTTACTCTATTTTTTAGTTTAAAATCACATTTTCAGCTGCCTGTGAAAAAATTATATTCATACTCATTTTGTTTAATGTATGGTTGAGTATGAGAATAATTAATATTGTGATGTTTATTTTAAGGATTAAGACTTGGAACTAATAGAGAGGATTCAGGAGATAAACGTTTTGCTATAATAACATTATCATCTTCATCTGGATCAACAATTGCTGAATAACTAGCAGAAGTTTGAATAGTTCCCCCTTTAATGGTATTTAAGTTGTTTATTTGAAAGATTGAAAATTTTTCAATTTCTTCAACAGGAAAAAATGTTTTTTTCATGATTATTTATTTTAGGTTAATTGCTTACTCTATTTTTTTAAGTTTAAAAATTACATTTTCAGTTACCCGTAAATGATTAAACTAATAGAGGTTAATAGGCTTTTTTTTAAATAAGTTGTCACAAATATTAGCTATTTGATAAGAAAAAGTAAGGTGACTATGTGACTATTTATAAAAAAGGGAGGTACAATTTTAAAATTATAACACTCTTTGAGAAGTAGTAATAAGCTTGACCTAAGAAGGAAATTATAAAGTATTGGAGGTAATAGCAAACCCTTTGTTCTCATGTTAGAAAACAAAGGGTTTATTTATTATTGTATTAAGTTTTAATGCTTAAAATAATCCGTTTATTTGAGCATCTATTCGGTCAATGACATAACCTAAATCTTCTTGATTGTCGACAAAGTCTAAATTATCAACATCAATAATTAATAATTTACCTTTGGTGTACTGACTAATCCAAGCTTCATAACGTTCATTTAATCTGCTTAAGTAATCAATACTAATAGAGTTTTCGTATTCTCTACCACGTTTATGAATTTGACCTACTAATGTAGAAATATCTGCACGTAAATAAATTAATAAATCTGGTGGTGTTACTAAATTTTCCATCAATTCAAATAACGAAGAATAATTACTGAAATCTCGGTTAGTCATAAGCCCCATAGCATGTAAGTTGGGAGCAAAAATATGAGCGTCTTCGTAAATAGTTCTATCTTGAATTATTTTTTTACCAGATTTACGTAGCTCTAACACTTGGCGAAAACGACTATTTAAAAAGTAAACTTGTAAATTAAAAGACCAACGTTCCATTTCAGCATAGAAATCGTCTAAGTATGGATTTTCATCAACTGATTCAAAATGAGCTTCCCAATTATAGTGTTTTGCTAATAATTTTGTTAAAGTGGTTTTACCCGCGCCAATGTTCCCGGCAATTGCTACGTGCATAATAATTGTCTGTGTAAAATGTTTTTTAATATTGCTGGCACTGCCAGATTAGGGGACGGTAAAATTACATAAAAAAAGGAATTCATAAACAATTTAACAGATCAATTTATAGCCATAACCTCTTACGTTTACAATTTGAATATTTTCATCATGTTTTAACTTCTTTCTTAATTTAGAAATAAAGACATCCATACTTCGAGCATTAAAAAAATCGTCATCTCCCCATAGCTTTTTCAAGATAAAAGATCTGTCTAAAATTTCATTTTTTCTTTGTGATAAATGAAACAGTAATTCTGATTCTCGATGTGTTAATTTTTTAATCTCACCATTAAAAGACAAAACTTGTTTGGTGTAATTAAAAATATAATTACCAATGTTAATTGCATCGTAGTTCCTTCTTAACTCAATTCTATCCAATAGTGCATTAATACGAATAATCAATTCTTCCATGGAGAAGGGTTTTTTAAGATAGTCGTTTCCACCGTGTTCAAAACCTTCAACAACATCTTTAGCTTGTGATTTTGCAGTTAAAAAAATAATAGGAAGGTGTTTGTTTTCCTGTCGTATTTCTTTAGCAAGAGTAAAGCCATCTTTTTTAGGCATCATTACATCTAAAACCAAAATGTCAGGTGAGTTAGTTTGGTAAATTTCATAAGCTTCTTCACCATTAAGTGCATGAAATACTTCAAAATTTCTAGTTTCTAAACTTTCTTTTACAATTTGTCCTAAGCTAGGTTCGTCTTCAGCTAACAGCACTGTAATAATTTTACTCATCATTTAAAACAATTTTAAAAAGGGTATTATTCGGTTTTGAAGTTAAGGATATAACACCACCATGTTTTTCAATAATCTTTTTGGTATAATATAAGCCAATTCCAAAACCTTTTACGTCATGAGTGTTCCCTTTAGGAATACGATAAAACTTATCGAATATCTTTTCTTGTTGATTTTTGTCAATTCCTTTACCGTCATCAGCAATAGTTATTTCAATAGCGTTTAATACTTGGTTAATGTGTACCTCTATTTTGTTTCCGCCATATTTGATAGCATTATCCAATAAGTTTGAAATGGCATTCTCAAAGTGAAATACATCAATATCTGTGACTATTTCATGTTTGTTTGATGAGAATTGAATTGTTTTTTCTGAGTTGGTAAACTGATGTTTTTTAGCGTTGTTTTCTATCAATTCAACTAAATTGACGGGTTCTTTCTTTAAAAGTAATTTTTCACTATCAAGTGTAGCTGTTTCTAATAATTTTTCCACCATTAAATGAAGTTTTTCTATCTGTACAGATGAAATAGAAATATATTTTTTAGTTTTTTCTTTATCATCTATAGCATTAAAATTATTAATAGCTTCTAGTGCAGTTGAAACGGTAGTTATCGGTGTTTTGAATTCGTGAGTAATGTTGCTAATTAAATCGTTTTTAATTTCAGCAAGTTCTTTTTGTTGATTGATGACTTTTAATAAGTAAAATAGACTTGTAATAACAGCCAATGAAAGTAAAAGAGATAGTATAATTCCTGTCGAACTTCGTTTAAGAATTTCACTTGACGGGTTCTCATATAATAAGGTTAGCTTTTCATCACTTTTAACATAAGTAGACTTAGCATCGCTTTGTAGGTTTAGTGTAGGTGCTTCTTCTTTTTTTGATGAGTAAAAAAGGGTATCATGTTTAAAGTGATTTAAGTAAAAAGAAGTTGAAATACCTTTAGTTGTTAATTGCTTTTTTATAATTGAATCCAGTTTCACATGATCTAAAGAATCATTTTGAACAGAAATAAAAATGGTTTGTAATCCTTTTATTAATTTTAAGCTATCAGTAGCTCTCTTACCCTTAAAGACTTTTACTTCTTTAATTCTTGAAGAATCAAGATGAATACCAGATGTATGATCTTTATTAAATTGAGTAATCTGGGTGATTTTAGAATACTTTTTAGAAGTGGAGTCGTTAATCTCATGCCTCATATCATTAAGAAGTGAATCAACAAAATAAGAGTTCATCTCTTTAAACTCTTTCGGGTTGTCAGTTTTAATATCAAAAGAAGAAATTTTAAACTGTATACTGTCCTTTTTTTTCTCAACTTGAGAAGAAAAAACTTCTTTCCAAATGTTTTGGTCGTTAAGGTTGTTTTTTGAAGTTGTTTTGTCAGCTTCTACTATTGCAAAAAAGTTTTGCTTAGTTAAAGCAGCGTAATACTCTTCAACAGCATTATCTAAACTTAATTGAATTTCATTTATAACACGTTGCTTGTTTTGTTGGTAGTTTTTGTAATTCCAATAAAACTGTATCAGAATTGTAACAACAATTGTAGCGCTAATTAAATATAATATCCAGCGGTGTTTTTTTGTATTCATGTTTCAAAGATAAAGTGTTAAAGTGAATAAAAAACACGGTTAACACTCGTTAACACTCATTAACTCAAAAAGATAATATAGCTAAGCATATTTGTAGTGTTGAATATAAAACTAAAGAAATGAGAAATATCACATTATTAATATTGTTACTAAGTGCATCAATGTTTTCACAAAGTTTTCAAGGAAAAGCTACTTACAAGACACATCGAAAAATTGACCTTAAAATAGGGGATAAAAAAGGAGTACCAAACTCTGAAATGCAAAAAAAATTGCAAGCACAATTAATGAAGCAGTTTCAGCAAACATATACGTTAAATTTTAATAAGTCAACTTCTACATATAAACAAAACAAAAAGCTTTCTTCACCACAAGCTCAAGTAGGAGGAGTGCAAATTCAAGTAATGGGAAGTGGAGGTGGAACTGATGTTTTGTACAAAAACATAAAGGATAAAAGATATGTAAATAAAACAGAAATAAGTGGTAAACGTTTTTTAATAAAAGACAAGTTAGAGAGCTTTGATTGGAAAATGACAGGAGAAACAAAAAATATAGGAAACTATACCTGTTATAAAGCTACTAAAACTAGAAAAGAAACCAGAACTTCAATGTCTATGACTGATGGAGAAACAGAAGAAAAGAAAGAAGAAGTAACTATTGAAACTGTGGCATGGTATACTCCTGAAATTCCTATTAGTAATGGTCCAGGACAGTTTTGGGGTTTGCCAGGGTTGATCTTAGAAGTACAAGATGGAAAACAAACAATTGTTTGTACTGAAATCGTTTTAAATCCGTCAGAAAAAATAGAAATAAAAGAGCCTACTAAGGGGAAGAAGGTTACTCAAAAAGAATTTGATAACATAATGGATGAACATACGAAGGATATGATGGAGCGTTTCAAAAACAAACGAAAAAGTAAAGACGGAAACTCTTTTAGTATAGAGATACAAGGGTAGTCATTATTGTATTAAACTTAAATCCTATCTCTTATTTATAGTATTAGTGTGCTATAGTTTAAAAAAGCCACTTACTTAATAATAAAATCATGTAATGAAAAAAATATTATTCATAGCTATTTGCATAGCTACCTGGGCTGTTAATGCCCAAATTACACTAAAAGGAGTTGTGAAAGATAGTATAGGAACTCCGCTTGAAATGGCAAACGTAATTGCTATTAACAAAGCTACCAAAAAGTTAGATTCCTACGGATTCACTGATGCAAAGGGGAATTATAAATTAAATTTAGCTCAAAATGCTACCTACAGTATAAAGGTAAGTTATATAGGTTTAAAAACAGCAGAAGTTAATGTAGAGACGAAAGATAGTAATTTGTTTAAAGATCTTACTTTAGAAGAAGATAACAGTTTAGATGAAGTAAATATCACTTATAAAATGCCAGTTACGGTAAAAGGTGATACAATTGTATATGATGCGGATAGTTTTAAAAGTGGAACGGAAAAAAAATTAGGAGACGTACTTCAAAAATTACCTGGAGTTGAAGTAAATGATGATGGTGAAATTGAAGTTGAAGGGAAGACTGTAAAAAAGGTGATGGTTGAAGGAAAGGATTTTTTTGATGGAGATTCTAAATTAGCTACTAAAAATATTCCCGCAAATGCGGTAGATAAAGTTCAAGTACTTAAAAATCATAGTGAAGTAGGGCAAATGAGTCGTGTTACTGACAATGAGGATAACGTTGTTATAAATATTAAATTAAAAGAAGGAAAAAAGAACTTTTGGTTTGGAGAAGTTGCTGCTGGTTTAGGGTTAGGTATGGAAGATAGTCGGTATATAGCACATCCAAAGTTATTTTATTATAGCCCTAAGTATAGTTTAAACATTATAACTGATGTAAACAATATTGGAGAAGTGCCTTTTACAATGAGAGATTATTTTAAGTTTACAGGAGGCTTTAGACAGTTTGGAGATAATAACGGAACAAACTTTAATGTAGGTTCTAATGATATTGCTTTCTTAACTTTAAGAAATAATAGAGCGAAAGAGATTGAATCAAAATTTGGTGCTTTAAACTTTAGTTATTCTCCAAAGAAAACTTGGGATATTAGTGGATTTGCTATCTATTCAGGAAATGAAACAGATATGGAGGAAACTACAGAGCGTATGTACTCAAATGCTGGAGTTGATATAAATAACTTGCCTCCATATGATGAGAATAATCCGTCTTCAATAAAGTATATTGATACCGAACAAACACAAGATGTAACAAATCAAAAAAGTGATTTAGGTTTGTTTAAAATAAGCTCAAGTTTTAAGCCAAACGCAAACAATCAACTTGATTATGATATTTTTGCTAAGGTTTCAAAGCAACAGCAACTACAAACAACATTATCATCAAGGACATATTTAAATGCAGATGATGAGGTAGTGCCTATTCATCAAGTTTCAGAGCAAAGTCCGTTTTCAATTAATCAAAACTTAAATTATTATTATACCTTAAATGATAAAAATATTTTTGCTTTTGAGGCGCAACATTTATGGCAAAATGAAGATCCATTTTACAATGCTGAACTAGAAAAATTATCTTTTTATAACCTATTATCGTTGACCAATGTTAATCCAAATCCGGGGGATCATAATTTATTTAATGTAAGTCAGAATAAAAGAATAAAAACAAACAAGTTAGATGCAAAATTAGATTACTATTATGTGTTAAATTCTAAGAGTAATTTAAATATGACTTTTGGAGCGACCTTAAGTAATCAACAATTTAACTCTACTATTTTTGAAATTTTAGAAGGAAATAAAAATGAAATTACTGAGCCAAATACAGGTAATGATGTAGATTTTTCTTTTGATGATTTGTATATGGGCTTACATTATAAATTCATAACAGGTATTTTTACCTTTAATCAAGGTTTTACATTACATAACTACGTGTCAAAAAACACGCAGTTAGGTTCTGTTTATGAAGATAACTTTATCAAGTTGTTACCAGATGCTTCGGTAAAAATTAACTTAAAAAAATCAGAGACACTACGTTTAAACTATGCCATGCAAACTAGTTTTACTGATGTAAATAAATTAGCGGAAGGTTATGTTTTTAATAATTATAATAGTCTATATTCAGGAAATAGAACTCTTGATAACTCATTATACCATAATATAAATTTGAATTATTTTAGTTTTAATATGTTTAATTATACCAATGTTTTTGGGACAATTAACTATAGTAAACGTATTAAAGAAATTAAGAGTAATACAGAGTTTATTGATGTTAACCAAGTAAGAACTTCGGTAAACTCTGCTTTTCCTGATGAGTCTATTTCTGCAAGGGCAAATTTTCAAAAGAGTTTTAGAAAATTTAAGTTACGATTAGGAGGTAATGTGTCTTATGGAAAATCGAATAGTTTAATTACCGATCGTCAAACTGGGGAAACAAAAAATCGATTAGCGAAAACATTTTCACAAAGCTATACCTCTAAATTTAGTACAAACTTTAAAGAAGCTCCGAATTTTGATGTTGGTTATAACGTGTCTATTAATAACTCAGATATTGGAGGAGTTGAAAATACTTTTACAACACATAGTCCGTATATAAACGTTGACGCTTTTTTCTTAAAAGAATTTATTTTTACATCAAAGTATGTGTATAATAGAGTGCTAAATAATGGAGAAACAATTGATAGTTATGGTTTTTTAAAGGCAGACTTTACGTATCAGAAAAAAGATAGTAAATGGGAATATAAAGTTGGAGTTACTAACCTTTTAAATTCAACAGGGTTGAACCAGAATAGCAGTAATGATATTTATGTGAGTAATTCTTCGTATGTAATTCAACCCAGAATAGCTATGTTTACAGTGAAGTATAATTTGTAATAAAATAACAAGAGCAACCAAATTTGGTTGCTCTTGTTATTATTTTTTAGCTTGTAAACTATCTAATAGCTATTTTTCTTGTTACTTGTTTACCTGCATTTTCAATTTGTAAAAGGTAAAGTCCACTAGCAGCTTTAGTTAATTGTACTTTTTCATTAAACTGACTAGAAATAGTTGAGAATTTTTGCGTTTCAAGTAATCTACCTCTGAAATCAAAAAGCCTAATAATTGTTGACTCTTTGTCTTTTACCTTAAAGCTCACTGTGAGTTCTCCGTTTGAAGGGATAGGATATGTTTGTAAGTCATCAAATAAAGTATTGTCTGTAGCAAAGCTCTCTTCAACGGTAACAGTATAGTCTTCAACTTCACCATTAATATTAGATTCACAAGCATTAGGTGATGAGTTAAGTTTGGTAGAAACTCTTAAAGTTGTTGAGCCCAGAGGAGCGTTTTCTGGTACACTTATAGAAACACTGTTAGATATCACTTCATAAGCTTCGTTAGTATCAAAAACACAGTTTTGATTCCAGTCTACCCAAGCAAAAGTTTTAATATTACTATTGCCATCTGTTTTAATTATAGTTGATAAATCATAAGTTGCACCTCTAGCAACTAATGTGCTTTCATTAGTAAAGTCAGAATATCCAGTTGTTTTATCAGAGTCATTGTTAATGTCATTAAAGGTTACATTAGTAATGCTTATTTGAGACTCTGTTGTTCCTGTGGATTTACAAATGTTGTTGTTTTTATTTATATTAAGGCTTACTGATTTTGTTATTGATCCTGATGAAGCTGTAACATCAATTACATGATCTCCAGTAGGAATATTATTAATATTATCAATAGTAATTATGATTTTAGAATCAGTATTAACAGTTTTTTTGTCAAAAGAAATAGTTGAATTCTCTGGAGTTCCTGAAGCTGAAAAGGTAACATCTTCATCAAATCCGTTTGAGGTTACATAATCTAATTCAATTTTAATATTGTTAGAAGCTGTTCCACAAATTGAAGTATCTCCGCTTAAATTAGAGATAGCAAAGTCAGGGGTCGTATCTATTTTAAATTGTGGGGTAATGTTGTAAAAGATATTATCTGCAGCTTCAATCATTAATATAGCATTGTTTGTTGTAGCTATATTAGGAAGAGTTATTGTTTCTGTTCCATCATTAGGAGTATTTTCAAGAAGTATTACATCAAAAGAAGTTCCTCCATTTGTAGACAATTTGATGTTTACGTTCTGACAGTTAATAGGAGAAATATTTGTTTCACCAACTAGCCATTTAATTTCTCTTGCTGTATTAGGTGCCCAAGTGGGTTGACTATTAACTAAGAATGGCTGAGCATCTGTTACAGTTACTTTCATATCATCTCTAGCTGAGCTTCCTCCACCTGAATGATTATCTCTTACAGTTAAAGCAAAATCTAATTCTCTTGCTACAGAAGGTAAAACTTCCCATGTGGTAGAAGTATTGCCACTTAATACTGTAGATAGTGCAGGCATATATCTGTTAGGTGATGAAGATGGAAGTAATGATCTGAACATTGGACCTCCAGTGTTAGTAGGTAAAGGAGACATTGTTGCAGTTTCATTATCAATTTGCTCCCAAGAGTATGTTAAAGAAGCTGTTCCATCAGCATCAGTAGCTTGTCCTTTTAAGATAAAAGGAGTAGATTTAGGAATACTTACATCGTTTCCAGCGTTAGCAGTTGGAGCATTATTTCCTGTACTTGTTGAGGTTGCACAACTTCCTGATCCTTGTACATGACTCCACATTTGAGCGATACTAACTGCATGAAAATAATCATCACTTACATTTTGTACATTTGGTGAACAAATACCAGCGTAAGCCATAATTGTAGAACCACTTCCAGGTTCAACAGCAGTGTTAGTACTTCTGTTTCCATCACAAGAATTATTAAATGTATGAGTTGCACCAAATTGATGTCCGACTTCGTGTGCAACATAGTCTATGTCGTATGTATCGCCAATAGGTTGGCTTCTACCAGTAACTCCTTGAGCTTTATAGTTTGTAACACAAACAGAGTTTAGTTGAGCTAGTCCTCCAGCTCCAGTACTAAATGTATGGCCTATATCATAATTAGCATCGCCAATAATGTTATCACATTTTTCCTGGCTTTCGTCAATCAAGGTTCCAGCACTATCATTTGTTAAGCCATCTGTATTTGCATCTAAAAAGATTAAAGCATCATTATTATCTACGATAACCATCCTTACAGCTAAATCTCTTTCATAAACAGCATTAACACGGGTAATTGTAGTGTTCATAGCAGATAATACGGCTGCTTTTTTTTCTGCATCACTAGCAGATGATGACACTCCTTGATTATTTATATGAAACTGTGCATACTCACCAGTACAAGCTATGGCCATTCTATAAGTTCGTAAGTTACCATCATTAGCGTTTCTTCTTTGACGTGGCGATGTGTTTTCTTCTTGTACAGTGTCTTCAACTTTACACAAGAACTCATCTTTACCAGATGTCAAACTACTTTTTTTGTAAATAATATACTCCCTATAATCTTTAGTATATGGGTTTATATATGAAGTACCTTCATTTGCAGAAAAAATAATTGCGTGAACTCCATCTTTTCCAATACTTATCTTGGCAGAAGATGAAGGATTGTCAATTCCTTGAGCCGAAAAAGATTTAATCATAGGGAATTTTTCAGCTAAAGAAGGAGCTAGATAAGAGGTTTCTTTTATAGAAAATCTTTCTAGTTGTCCATTAGCATTTGGAAGTTGTATTACTCCTGAATTTGAAGTGTTTTTAGATTGCAGATTAGGCAATGTGTTTTTAAAACCATCTAAATTCAAATTCATCAAAACGTATTGCTTTGGTAAAGAATTAGTATTAAAAACTTCTTTTTTTTGTTGAGTAATGGCATCCTTATGAACTCTTGTCCATAGTTGTTGTGAAAACAAGTTAGCTATTGACAGATAGAAAGCAAATAAAAAAGGAAGGGTACTTTTTTTTAACATGATTTTTGTAATTGATATACGTTATAGTTTATAACAGTAAAACTTTAAATTTCCCTACCTTTGTAAGGTAGTTTAGCGGTACAATTTATGAATAAAAAAATAAGAATTAGTGATCTAGGAAGAAAAGATTACAAAGAAACATGGGATTACCAAACTAACCTTTTAGATGAAATAGTATCATTAAAAAGAGAAAGAAGAAACGGAGATAGTGAAATAGAAACTCCTAATTATTTTTTATTTGTTGAACATCCGCATGTGTATACCTTAGGAAAATCAGGAGATATAAATAACCTTTTATTAAATGAAGAGAAGCTTAAAGAAAAAGAAGCAACTTTTTATAAAATTAATAGAGGAGGAGACATAACTTATCACGGTCCAGGACAAATTGTAGGCTATCCAATTTTAGATTTAGAAAATTTTTTTACTGATATTCATAAGTATTTACGTTTGTTAGAAGAATCAATTATTTTAACAATTGCTGAATATGAATTGGAAGGGGAAAGAAGTGAAGGAGAAACAGGAGTGTGGCTAGGTGTAGGTACACCATTTGCAAGAAAAATTTGTGCTATGGGAATTAGAGCAAGTAGATGGGTTACCATGCATGGTTTTGCCTTGAATGTAAATGCTAACTTAGGTTATTTTGATAATATAATTCCTTGTGGAATCCGTGGAAAGGCTGTTACTTCAATGGAGGTTGAGTTAGGAAGAAAGGTTTCAGAAGAAGAAGTAAAAGAGAAAATTATAAAGCACTTTAAAGAATTATTTGAAGTAGAAGAATTTATAAAGGAATAAAAAAAAGGGTTGACAATTGTCAACCCTTTTTAGTTCTTAAAAACTAAAATTATTTCTTAGCTTTTACTTCAAAAGAAATTTCCATTAAGTCGTTGATAAACTTATCTTTTAAAGCAGCATCAATTTTCTTAGACTTGTAAGTAACACCAAAGTCAGTTCTGTCAATACTAAAAACATCACTTTTAAAAGTTACCATATCGTCAGCTTCAGTAACAGTAGCAGGAATAGTAATACTCTTTGTAACATCTTTAAGTGTTAAGTTACCAGTAACGTGTACTTTTCCGTCTTTTAATTCAGAACTTGCTACTTCAAATTTAGCAGTTGGGAATTTTTCAACATCAAAGAAATCACTAGCTTTTAAGTGATCTTCTAATTTTTCTTTACCGTTTCCAGCTTCTAAATCTTCACAAGAAATTGTAGTCATATCGATAATGAACTCTCCAGATTTTACGTTTCCGTTTTCAACCTCTAAAGTTCCTTTTTCTAAACTTACTACACCGTTGTGAGAACCAGTTGGCTTGCTTCCTTTCCAAGTTACAGTAGATTCTGCAACATTAGCTTTATAAGTATTGATGATGTTTTCTGTTTTTGCAACTTCTTTAACTTCGTCGCTAACAGCAGTTTTGTTTTTTTCTGTCTTACAAGAAACTGCTCCAATTGCAATAAAAGCAATAGCTAAAATTGTTTTTTTCATTTTTGTGTTTTTAATAATGATTATAAATCAGGTACAAATATAATTAAAAATAATTCCCATGGAAATTATTTTTTGTCTTTAGAATCGATAATGATGGTTACAGGTCCGTCATTTAGTAATTCTACTTTCATGTCGGCTCCAAATTGGCCTGTTTGTACTTTTTTTCCTAAATCAACTTCAAGTTGTTGAACAAATTTTTCATATAGAGGAATGGCAATATCTGGTTTTGCTGCTTTAATATAGCTAGGGCGATTTCCTTTTTTAGTGGAGGCATGTAAGGTGAATTGACTTACAGCAATGATATCTCCATCTATATCTTTAATCGATTTATTCATAACACCTTCATCGTCATTAAAAACCCGAAGGTTTGTTATTTTATTTGACAGCCATTTAATATCTTCTTGAGTATCTTCATTAACAATTCCAAGTAAAATTAAAAGGCCATTTTGTATTTCAGCTACTCTTTCACCTTCTATAGTAACGCTAGCTTTTGAAACGCGTTGAATTACAATTTTCATTATATATAGATTGTTGAATTTTTTTGGTTATTTGGATGTTCTGAGCCTTTGTATAGGCTAGACTAAAAAATGTTTTACTCCCAAATATCAGTTCTGTAGTGTTCGTCTTCGCCTTCTAAAATTTGTAGATAACTTTTATAACGAGACCAAGCTATTTCTTCATTCTCTAAAGCCTCTTTAACGGCACATTGCGGCTCATTGATATGAATACAATTATTAAACTTGCAATGTTGTTTTAAAGCAAAAAACTCAGGAAAATAATCGCCTAATTCATCTTTGTCCATATCAACTACACCAAAACCTTTAATCCCTGGAGTGTCTATAATGCGAGCATCAAAACTTAAATCAAACATTTCAGCAAATGTGGTAGTGTGCTGTCCTTGCTTATGTTGTTCAGAAATTTCTTTTGTTTTTAAATTTAAAGAAGGTTCTATAGCGTTAACCAAGGTGGTTTTTCCAACGCCCGAGTGACCAGCAAACATACTTACTTTGCCTGTCATTAATTCTTTAATTTTATCAATATTAATGTTTTTGGTAGCAGAAACTTCAAGACACTCATAACCGATGGCTTCGTAAATGTCTTTTAGATATAAAATTTCAGCACGTTGCTCAATTTCATAAGAATCAATTTTATTAAAAACTAATACAGTTTTGATTGAATAGGCTTCTGCAGTGACTAAAAAACGATCGATAAATGTTGTAAATGTAGGAGGGTTGTCTATCGTAATCAATAAAAATACTTGATCAATATTAGAAGCAATTACATGAGTTTGCTTTGATAGATTTACAGATTTACGAACAATGTAGTTTTTACGTTCGTGAATATTGGTAATTAAACCTGTTTCTTCATCGTTTTTAGTTTCTAATGAAAAATTAACAATATCACCTACAGATATAGGGTTTGTACTTTTGATTCCTTTAAGACGGAATTTCCCTTTAATACGACACTTATATAGCTCGCCTTCAGACTTTACCCAATACCAACTTCCTGTAGATTTATAAACCGTTCCTGTCATAGAACAAAGATGAGAATAAAAATTGAATGTTTTAGTATTGTTTAATCTGTTAAATCGTTAATTTTCTGAGCTACTGTTCCTTTTTCTGAAACTCTAATAATCATAAAAATTAATTTTGGGATAAAACCTGGAGAAATAACCAAGTCTGCTTTTTCGGTTATTTTAATATCTCTCTTGTGTATGGTATTATCAAAATCAATAGCTGGTGTATTGGCTAATTCTACAGCAAAATCCCAAGCACCGTTTCTTGCTAATTCCATGCTGAAGTCAACTAAAAAATCATCAACATCTTTAGTCCAGATAAGAATTTTCTTTAAAAAAGGATATACTTTGGCTAAATCATTTTGAACATCGTTAACTAAAGAGGATAAAATATCATTTATTTTATTGAAATCACTATGCAGATTTTGAATGTCTTTCTCTTTAGAAACCTCTGCAGCTGCAATTCCTAAATCTAAATTAATATGTGCATTCATGCCAACTAGTAAATGTTGTAAAACTACATACCAATATTTATTAGCTATGCCAAAAGCTTTTTTCCAAGAAGAAGTGATAGGTTTATTGTTTTGGTAATTGTAATAAGCCTCTATATACCTTTTAGCAAAAATTATATCGAGTTTTTCCATTCGTTGGTTATCATCAAAATAATCGTTTTGTATGCCTTCTTTTACTTTTATTGTTACTTTTTGGTATAAAGCAGCAAAATAGCCTAATGGGCTTTTGTTTTCTATAGACTCGTTAATAATATCTTGTAGTATGTCTATAACATCATCAATTGTATGAATAGGTTTCATTTAGCTAAAGTTTGGTAGGATGAAAATACAATAAATAGAATAAAAAAGACCGCTATTTTGTTAGCGGTCTTTTAGATATTTAACTGTTAATAATTTTCTCTTGATGATTAATACTTTCTTGGTGTATTGCTTTGAACATTTTAAGTACAAACTCTTCACTTAAACCACGTTCATCACCTTCTAAAATCATTTTACCTAGTATTTCATTCCATCGTTTAGTTTGTAAAATAGCAACATTTTTCTCTTTTTTCAATTTACCAATTGAATCTGCTATTTTCATACGTTTACCTAACATTTCAATTAATTGATGATCTACTACGTCAATTTGAGTACGTAGAGTGTTCAGTGCGTTTCTATATTCAGTTTCTGTATCTGTGGCTTTTCTAACTTTTAAATCAATCATCATTTGAACTAGTGATTTAGGAGTAATTTGTTGTGCAGCATCACTCCATGCATTATCTGGATCATAATGAGTTTCAACCATTAAACCATCAAAGTTTAAATCTAGGGCAGTTTGACAAACATCAAAAATAATATCACGACGACCAGCAATATGTGATGGATCACAAATTAATGGTAAATCAGGGAAACGGTTTTGTAATTCAATAGGAATTTGCCATTCGGGATTGTTACGGTATCTTGTTTTTTCATAGGTAGAGAAACCTCTATGAATAACACCTAGTTTTTTAATGTTTTTGGCATATAAACGTTCTATGGCACCTAACCATAGTGGTAAATCAGGGTTCACAGGATTTTTTACCAGTACGATTTTATCTGTCCCCTCTAAAGCATCTGCAATCTCTTGAACAATAAAAGGACTTACAGTAGTACGAGCACCAATCCATAAAATGTCTACGTCGTGCTCAATTGCAAGTTTTACGTGGTCTTTGTTGGCTACTTCAGTAGCAATTAATATTCCTGTTTCTTGTTTTGCCTTTTGTAACCATTTTAGTCCTAAAGCACCAACACCCTCAAAATTACCTGGTCTGGTACGAGGTTTCCAAATACCAGCTCTTAAAACAGTAGCATCAGTGTCTTTTAATTCATGTGCAATTTGTAATACTTGTTCTTCTGTTTCTGCACTACAAGGTCCTGCAATTACTAGTGGATGCCCTAATCCGAAAGCATCTAACCATGTTCTTAACTCTTTTGTATTCTCCATTTTAGTTTTTATTATTGAGGTACAACCTCTTGAATTCCGTTTAAAATCTGTTTTATATAATTTGTGTTTTCCATTTCCGTATATATTTCTGGAAAATCGTTGTTTTCTAATAAAGTCTTGAATTGTTGTAAGTTATAAATATATTCATTCAGAGACTCAATAACATTTTCTTTGTTTTGCTCAAAAATAGGTGTCCACATTGCTGGTGAGCTTTTTGCCAAACGTACAGTGGAAGCGAATCCACTACCAGCCATATCAAAAATATCACGTTCATTTTTCTCTTTTTCAATGACAGTTTTACCAAGCATAAAAGAGCTAATATGTGATAAATGCGATACATAGGCAATATGCTTATCGTGTGACTTTGGGTCCATGTATCGAATACGCATTCCTAATTTCGAGAATATATCTAATGCTTTTTCCTGTAATTTGAATGCAGTTTTTTCTACTTCACAAATAATATTAGTCTTGTTTCTAAATAAATTTGTCAAAGCCGCATTAGGCCCTGAAAATTCCGTTCCAGCAATAGGGTGTGTTGCTAAAAAATTTCTTCGTTTCGAGTGATTTTTAACGGCATCACAAATTAGTTCTTTAGTCGAACCTACATCGAAAACCAAACAAGTATCAGAAACGTTATCTAATGTTTTCAAAATAACCTCTTGTGAAACATCTACAGGAATAGCAATAATGACTATATCTGCATTTTTCAACTCTGAAAAAGTCGCTTTTTCATGGATGATCCCTTTTTCTAAAGCAAGGTCTCCATGCTCTTCGTTGGAATCTATTCCGTAGATAGTAGCATTTTTAAATCCTTGCTGAATATCTAAGGCAAAACTTCCGCCGATTAATCCTAGTCCTATGATAAATACGTTCATTTTAACTGTAATCTTCTATTTTAGTTATTGTGTCGTTCTGAAAGAAGAAAATACTTTTACCTTTTAGGTTTAATTGATTACCTTTTTTAAGTTCTTCAGATAAGTCAACTTGTAATGTTGCTGTATACTTAAGATGAACTTCATAATGTTCTTCTTTTGTGATAATTTCTTCTATTTCTTGTTTCCTTTTTGAAAAAAATAATAGCACTTTCTCAGCTTGTTTTTTAAATTGGTTTATTCCATTGAGTTTTAAAGTCAATGAATTGTTAGTGTAATTTTCAAAAACAATGCTTTTATTTAAAACTGAAAGCATTTTATCTACATCAAAAGAGTTGTACCCTTCTATATAGGTCTTTATTAAACTGAGTTCTTTTTTCATATTCTAGCTATTACTTCGTTAATTTTTTCTTCTGGAACGCATAATGAAAAGCGAATATAACCTTCACCTTGACTTCCAAAAATAGTTCCTGGAGCAGCAAAAATGTGTTTGTTGTATAACAAATCATCAATTATTTCTTCAGATGTTTTTCCTTCAGGAAGTTTGCACCAAACAAACATTCCAGATGCGTTTTTGTCGTAGGTACACCCCAGTTTTTCTGCTAACTCAAACACCAGTTTTTGTCTTTTTTTATAGATGTTATTTAGTTGGGTAAACCAATCTTTGTCTAACTCTAATGCTTTGGTAGCTCCTTTTTGAATTCCGTAAAACATACCAGAATCCATTTGAGTTTTTACTTTTAAAATTTCAGTTAAGAATTCAGGTTTACCTAATAACATCCCTACACGCCATCCAGCCATGTTAAAAGATTTACTTACAGAGTTTAATTCTAGAGCAATATCTTTTGCTCCTTCAATTTGTAAAATACTCTGAGGGTGTTCATTTAATATAAAGCTATACGGATTGTCATTTACAATAACTATGTTATGTCTTTTTCCAAAGTCAATCAACTTTTTAAAAGTTTCTTTGGTGGCATCGGCACCCGTTGGCATATGCGGGTAATTTACCCACATCAATTTTATTTTTGAAGTATCCAGTTTTTCTAAAGCTTCAAAATTTGGTTGCCAGTTAGTATCTTCTTCAAGGTCGTAAAAAATTGATTTCCCTCCTAGTAAATTGGTTACAGAGCTGTAAGTTGGGTATCCTGGATTAGGTATCAATACCTGATCTCCTTCGTTTAAAAAAGCTAATGAGATATGCATAATCCCTTCTTTACTTCCCATTAAAGGAAGTACTTCGTTTGCAGGGTTTATGGTAACTCTATAGTTTTTTTGATAAAAATTTGAAACAGCTTGTCTAAACTCAGGTAAGCCTTGATAGCTCTGATAGCTATGCGCTCCAGTATCTTGTAGGCTATTTTGAATAGCCTTTAATACTGATGTTGGAGGTTGTAAATCAGGACTTCCAATTCCAATATTTATAATTGGTTTACCTTCTGAAATTAATTGACGTACTTCTTGTAACTTTTTAGAGAAGTAGTATTCTTGTACGGTTTGTAATCTATTAGCAAACTGTATCATAATCTTCCGTTTTTGTATTCACCTAATATTTTAAATTCTTCTGCCATAATTTGTATGATGGCTTTTGCTTTTTCATAATCTTCGTAATCATCAAAAGTTACATCCACAAAAAAAGCATACTTCCATGGGGTTTCAATTTTGGGTAATGATTGTATTTTGGTGAGGTTTAGTTTGCAATCGCTCATTACGTTTAACATCGCTGCTAAACTCCCTCTTTTATGGTCTAATTCAAACTTTAATGAAGCTTTGTTAATTTCACTTTTACCGTTTTTAGGGAGGTTTGTTTGAAGAAAGACAAAACGAGTAGCATTATTTTTAATGGTTTGAATTTCGTCTTCAATAACTGATAGTTTAAAAATATCAGCGGCCATTTTAGGCGCAATAGCAGCAACTCCTTTTAGTTGTTGTTCTGTAATTCTTTTAGCTACAGCAGAGGTGTCAACATCTTCAATGAGTTTAATATGTTTATGTTGTTTGAAAAACTCTTTACATTGTAATAAAGCCATTGGATGTGAACAAACCTCAGTAATATCTTCAATCTTCTGGTTTGGTAATGCCATTAAATGATGGTGTATAGGTAGGTAATACTCACCAGAAATGTGCAAATTATACTTGTCGATTAGGGCATAATTGGGGATGATTGAGCCAGCGATGGTGTTTTCTAACGCCATAATAGCTTGCTCACTTCTTGAGTTTAAAAGGCTATCAACTAGTACATCAAAAGATAAACATTCGTCTAGGTCGATGTTTTCTCCGTAATAGTTGTTTGCAACAATATGGTGGTTGCTTCCTTGTATTCCTTGAATGGCTATTTTCTTCATTTTAAATCAAAAAAAAAGCCTCGATAAATTCGAGACTTTGATTGGATATATTATTTTTTGTTAGGTTAACAATATGATACAAAGTCTCGTCTCTTACTAAAAAAGTAAAAGTAAAAATAGAAACCTTGCCATACGTTTTGTAACATCATTGTATTTGTGTTCTTTGTACGGGACAAATCTTAGAAATAAATTTAACTAAACCAAACTTTTTTTTGAAAAAAAAGTAAAAAAGAAAAAAGCTTCTCAAAAATTGAGAAGCTTTTAGCGGTCTGGACGGGACTCGAACCCGCGACCCCATGCGTGACAGGCATGTATTCTAACCAGCTGAACTACCAGACCGTTGCTTGAAGCAATATGTTGTATTTTTTAGAGAAACTTTAGCGGTCTGGACGGGACTCGAACCCGCGACCCCATGCGTGACAGGCATGTATTCTAACCAGCTGAACTACCAGACCGTTGCTCTAAGCGGATGCAAATATATAACCTTTTTTTAAATAAAAAAGAGTTATTTTATAAAAAATTCTGTCTGTTGATAAGATAAGAGATAAGGACTTTATCATAACCCTCATTTATATCTACAGGAACATAATCTATCTTGTATTGTAAGCATTTGTTTTTTAGGTTATTGAAGAAGATGTTGCTTAATTCTTGATATTTTTGTTGTACGTTTTCAGCGTATAAATTTATTTCTTCTCCAGTTTCAACATCCACAAATTTTTTAGGAGTATTGTCAAAATCAAATAAAAATTCTGTTTTTTTATCGTAGGTATGGAATAACACAACTTCGTGTTTATTAAATTTTAAATGTCGTAAAGCATTAAAAAGTTCTTCTTCATTTTTATTAGTCTGAAACATATCTGTAAATAAGAAAATCAAAGACCTTCTATGAATTTTTTCAGCTATTTCATGTAGGTATTGATAGGTTTCTGTTGTGGTATTTGATTTAGAGGATAATAACAGCTCTAGTTGATTTAAAAGCATTTTGCGATGACGTTCACTTCCTTTTTCAGGAGCATAATATTCGTAAGTATCTGAATAAATACTTAAACCAACAGCATCTCGCTGTCGTTTTAAAATATCCATTAATGAAGAAGCAGCTACAACAGAGAAACCAATTTTATTTAAGTAATCAATTGATTGGTTTTTACTAACAGGGTAATGCATGGAAGCAGAATTATCAATAATTAAATGACATCTAAGATTCGTTTCCTCTTCATACTTTTTGGTATACAGCTTTTCTGTTTTAGCAAACAACTTCCAATCTATATGGCGAGTACTTTCACCTTTATTATAGAGTTTATGTTCAGAAAATTCAACTGAAAATCCATGAAACGGACTTTTATGCATTCCTGTGATAAAACCTTCTACTACTTGTTTAGCAAGTAGCTCGAGATTTTTAAGTTCAGAACTTGTGTTTTTAAGGTCAATCATATTAATTCCGAAGATAAAAAAAAGGTTTAGCAATTGCCAAACCTTTTGTATAATAAAAAATAAATCGGTTTATAGTTTAATTTTATGTTGTGATCTGTCGATATCATCAACTACAATTAATAACTTTTTAAGTAAAATAGGATTGTAGTTTTTATTCTTGTTTAAAAATTCTTGAACAATCTCGTTAGCTTCTTTAGAAGTGTAGTTTCCAAGTGAGCTCGTTAACCAGTTTTTAGGGAAAAAGATATCTCCTGTAAGTTGTATTTCTTCTAACAAATCTAAGCAAAGTTTAAGATGTTTGAAGGAAGATTTTTGACGTAAAGGATGGTGTATAGAAGCTAAAGCGGCTTCTACCCAAGATTCTTTTTCACGATTTTTGGCTTCTTTTAGTGAAAGCATAAAATCATCTCTTAACTTTTCATTATTAGATAGCGTTGGAAGTAACCATAAAAAGCGTTCTTTTTTGTCTTTATTTTTAATGTTTTCAAGTTGCTGCTTATTTATTTCTTCTGATTTAGCATGTTTGTAGATAGAAAGCTTCGTTGCTAACTTAATTAAGTCAGTTTCGTTTAAAGTTAAGTTATCTATTACAAGAGTTTTATTCCATAATCGAAATAAATTCTCTTTTCCTGTTTCATTATATGCAAGATTACAGTATAAGTTAAACAGTGTTTTTTTAATATTTTTAGGAAGCTTTTTTTGAAGTAGCTTAAAAACTGTACTTTCAGTGGTGTTTAAAAGCTTATGATGTTGTTCTTTTGGTAAAAACTTCCAGAAAATAGCATTGATGCCTCTAGATAAATAATTAACAATTAACTCGTTTTTTTCAGATTGAATTCCTTTTAAAAATAAATTAAAAGTATTCAAAGGAGTAATGTTCCCATGAAGCATGTTTTCGTAAAGGTTTATATAAGAATGCCCTCGCGCAACATCATTTTTAATTAAATGAATATCGGTTGTGTTTAGAGGGAAGATTCCGTAGCCCAAACCATTATAGTTGTAAATAATTTCTTTAGGTATAGGTAAACCAATTGCTTCGTTAATTGTGTTAGTATGTTTGTTTACGTCAACATGAATTGTTTTTATTTCATCTTTATAAACCAAACCAATAGCGAAAGATTGTTCCCATGTATTGTTTGATTTGTCTTCAGCTTTTTGATGGATGTTAAAAGTGCTTATTTTTCCGTCATTATAACTAATAGAATCAGAAATTATTGGACGACTAGGAGAGTTTACCCAAACCTTACTCCATTGTTTAATGTCTTTAGGAGATAAATCATCAAAAATAGTCACTAAATCATTCCAGTCTGCATTGTCATTAGCATAGGTGGCAATATATTGTTGAGTTCCTTTCTGAAAGTTTTCTTTGCCCAATAAAAGCTCGAGTTGACGCATCATAATAGGAGCTTTGTTGTAAATGATGCGACCATATAAAGAACCTGCATTTTTTAAATTATCTAGCTGTTGTCTTATAGGGTTTGAACCTTTGGTGCGGTCTTCAGAATAGGCACTTGGATAGTGAGACATCATAAAACCTAAATCGTGGTTTATTTCAGGAAACACAGGATTCATAATTTTGTCAGCCATAAAGTTGGCAAAGACTTCTTTCATCCAAACATCATTAAACCAACGCATGGTTACTAAATTACCAAACCACATATGAGAAGTTTCATGAGCAATTAATTTAGCTCGATTTAATTTGCGGGTTTGTGTTGCATTTTCATCCAAAAAGAGAGAGCTTTCTCTATATTGTATCGCTCCTGTATGTTCCATTCCACCATATTGAAATGGAGGAAGAGAGGCAAAGTCCATTTTTTGAAACGGAAATTTATACTGTGTATACTCTTCTAAAAACTCTAAAGAATTTTGATGCGTGTTAAAAATAGCAGCTAAACTTTCCTTAATTTTTGTGCTATCTGATTCTCTAAATAAAAACCGCATGTTAAAAGCACCAGGATTAGTATTGTTTTCATTGAACTTACCCGCAACAAAAGAGAATAAATACGTGCTCATTTTGTCTGTTTGTTTAAATTGATGTTCAATAAAATCACCTTTTTCCAGTTGTTGCTTTTCAAAAGCACCACATAAAACTTTCCAATCTTTTGGAGCAATTATAGTAAGATTGTAATGAGCTTTAATATTAGGTTGATCGAAACATGGGAATAATGTACTAGCCCTATCAGGAACTAATAAAGTGTATAAGTATTCCTTGTTTCTGTTTAAAGAAAGTTCACCAGCATCAAAATTTATATCAATAGTATTCTCTCCTGATTTTAATAAATCTTTATCAATAATAATATGCTCCATAGTGTGTATTATAGGAGTGTTTATTTTATTAACCTGTATACTTTTTAAACGATTTGTTTTTTCGTTAAAATCTAAGATTAGATCATTCTCAGCATTGGTAAGATTGAGGTTAATCTTAAGTTCTGAAGGAATAGGATCTTCCTTTTTTAAAGGAATTGAAAAATTAAGATTGTATACAACATCAGATACTTGTTGCTTTCTAAATTGAGCAAGTTCTAAAGAAATACCATTAGTGATTTTTAGAAGTTTATTTTGCTCTTTTTTACAAGCTATACTTAAGGATAAACAAAAAAATAGGAGGTATTTATACATGATTTTTAGTTGTTTGTTCATTAGCTCAAAATAAAAAAAAGGTTTAGCAATTGCCAAACCTTTCCTATAATATCAAATTAAAATACTATTTATATGTTATAAAGCAGCATCAATTTTATCAGTATATGCTTTTTTAGGAGCGGCACCTACTTGTTTATCAACAACTTCACCATTCTTAAAAATTAATACGGTAGGAATGTTTCTTACACCGTATTTAGCAGCAAATTCTTGATTTGCATCTACATCTACCTTACCAACTACAGCTTTTCCATCATATTCATTACTAATTTCATCAACTATAGGAGATACCATTCTACAAGGTCCACACCAAGCTGCCCAAAAATCTACTAATACTGGTTTGTCAGATTTTAATACTACTTCTTCAAAAGAAGCATCTGTAATTTCTAATGCCATTTTATTTATGTTTTTTATCTAAGTTAATTTCTTGTTTATTCACTACAAATGTAAACAAATATTTTACCAATACAATTTTACAAAAATTACTTTTTATTATCATAATATCAATACTTTCTATTTACTTGTAAGTTTGTTTTTAAGTGTGTAAAATAATCTATAACTTTGCCAAATATTTTTTGAGGAAAAATTTGACTGATTGCAACCTCATTGAACAAGAGTTCAGAATAAAAATGCTAAAGCAGTAATTTTCTACTCCTTTTAGCGACTTAGCAATCCAAGTTTTTTCTTTTAGTTAAATTTTAAAAAGAAGTATTTATGTCATATTTTTTTACTTCGGAAAGTGTTTCTGAAGGACATCCAGATAAAGTAGCAGATCAAATATCTGATGCTTTGATAGATAATTTTTTAGCTTTTGATTCAGATTCTAAAGTAGCATGTGAAACATTAGTAACAACTGGTCAAGTAGTATTAGCGGGAGAAGTAAAGTCTTCTACTTACTTAGATGTTCAAAAGATTGCTCGTGAGGTAATTAATAAAATTGGATATACAAAAGGTGAGTACATGTTTGATGGTAATTCTTGTGGAGTATTATCTGCAATTCATGAACAGTCAGATGATATTAACCGTGGAGTAGATAGAGCTTCTAAGGAAGAGCAAGGAGCAGGAGATCAAGGAATGATGTTTGGGTATGCAACGAACGAAACTGAGCATTATATGCCGTTAGCGTTAGATTTATCACATATAATCTTAAAGGAATTAGCAGTTATACGTAGAGAAAGTAAAGAAATTACTTATTTACGTCCAGATGCTAAGAGTCAGGTGACAATTGAGTACTCCGACGATAATGTGCCACAACGTATTGAAGCAATTGTAGTTTCTACTCAGCATGATGATTTTGCTGATGACGAAACAATGTTAGCAAAAATTAGAAAAGATATTGTTGAGATTTTAATTCCTAGAGTTAAAGCACAACTAACTCCTGAAATTCAAGCATTATTTAATGATGATATTAAATATCACATTAACCCAACAGGAAAGTTCGTAATTGGAGGTCCTCATGGAGATACAGGGTTAACAGGTCGTAAGATTATTGTTGATACTTATGGAGGAAAGGGAGCACATGGTGGTGGTGCATTCTCTGGAAAAGATCCAAGTAAGGTAGATCGTTCTGCTGCTTACGCAACACGCCATATAGCAAAGAATTTAGTAGCTGCTGGAGTTGCTGATGAGGTACTAGTTCAAGTATCGTATGCGATTGGGGTAGTAGAGCCAATGGGAATTTTTGTGGATACCTATGGAACTTCAAAAGTTGACTTAACTGACGGAGAGATTGCTCAAAAAGTTTCTAAAATTTTTGATATGCGTCCACATGCTATTGAAGATCGTCTAAAGTTACGTAATCCAATGTATAGCGAAACTGCAGCTTATGGTCATATGGGAAGAAAAAATGAAGTAGTTTCAAAAATATTTACACAACCTAATGGAGAAAGTAAAACAATAGAAGTTGAATTGTTTACTTGGGAAAAATTAGATTATGTGTCTAAAGTAAAAGAGAGTTTCGGTCTGTAATAAACGAAACAAAAACATAGTGAAAAATACCTGTAATTTTTATTGCAGGTATTTTTTTATACAGCTACTTTTGTGTGAAATTTAAAAACAATATAAACCGAACTTGTTTTTATATTTTTCAAATTGCTAAAAATTGCTGTTTTTTCTTTTACTCATTTTTTTAATTGTCTTAAAGACTTTATGTAGGGGGGAATGCTTAGTTTTTGCTTGAACAATAAAAATGAGTTCATTAAAAATCACAAAAAATGAAAAAATTAAAGTATGTTTTTGCTATTGGATTAGGAGTGGCATTATTAACCTCATGTAGTAGCTCTGCTTCAGACGATTTTGATGAAGTTAACGGAGAAGCTAAAAAGAAAAGATTAAAAACTGTTGCAGCGACAAACCAAGAAAATGAAACAATTACTACTCAGTTTATGTATAATGCTGAAAAAGAATTGGTAAGTATTTCTGGAACAAATGGAACAGACGCTACTTTAATAAACTATAACAATAATGGGAGTACTATTAAAGTAACAGAAGATAGCGATCCTTCAGAAAGCCTTTCAATAGAAGAGTTGTATCAATCACCATATAATATTTATGAAACAGGAATGGCATTAGAATATGATTCTAACAAAAATCCTAGTAAAGTTTTATTTCAAGTTGAGGTTTATGACTGGGAAACTGAAATGAATGTTGTTAAAAGTTATACAGCAGAAATGTTTTATGACGATAAGCCAAATATGTATTTTTCTACTTTAGAATCTGCTGGAGTTATAGAAATTTTAGATGGAGTTGATGTTAGTTTTGGTGTGAACCCTCAGGCTTCAGAAGTAATTAAAGCTAGAAGATTATTGCCATTAAATAACGTAACGAAGATTATCTATAAAGACGCAGATGATAACGTTATAGGTACTTTAACTGTAGATTACACTTATGATTCAGATGGGTATCCTTTAACAGGGAAAGGGTTAGCTGTTGGAGGTGAAGAATCAATTGCTATAAATGCTACTTATAGTTACGAATAGACTAAACTATTAAAACTAAAAAGCCTCGACATTGTCGAGGCTTTTCTTTTTGATTTTATTTCACTTGAAAAACAAATGGAATTCTAGCTTGAATTCCTTTTAAATTCTTCATTTTTTGTAAATTGTAGTATAATTGGTAATTTTCATCACCTAAAGTTTCTTTAAGTATTTCTTCTTTTGAAGCTTTCATAAATGGAGAAAATTTTAGAGCCTCTTTCAAATCAGTTTTGTAATTTGGGTAATTACGAACTCTGAAATTTTGAACTTCAGCTAATTCAGCGGCAACTTTAATGGCGTCATTTAATCCTCCTAGTTGGTCAACTAAACCATTTTCAATAGCTTCTTTACCTGTCCAAACTCTTCCTTGAGCTATTTCATTAACTTGTTCAAAAGTCATGTTACGACCACTAGAAACGCGGTTTACAAAAGTGGTATACATTTGTTCAATTCCCTCTTTTGTAACATCATAAAACTTTTTATTCATTGGTTCAAAAACACTATAAGAAGGACTATCGTTAGTAGAAACTTGTTCTGCATTAATACCTATTTTATCAGTGAATTGACTAAAGTTAGGAATGGCTCCAAAAACTCCAATAGATCCAGTAATTGTAGTAGGTTCTGCAATAATTTTGTTAGCATTACAAGCAATATAGTAACCTCCAGAAGCAGCATAGTTCCCCATTGAAACGACTATAGGTTTTTCTTTTTTTGTTAATTCTAGTTCACGCCATATAAGTTCAGAAGCTAAGGCATTACCACCAGGAGAATTTACACGAAGTACAATAGCCTTTACATTATCATTTTTTCTGGCTTTTCTGATAGCTTTGTTTATAATTCCTTGTCCAACATAATCTTCACTTCCTTCTCCGTATATAATGTCCCCTTGTGCGTATATTACAGCAATTTTATCTTTAGAAGTTGAAGAAATTCTTCCTTTCCCAGAACTGATGTAGTCTTCAATGGAAATAATGTTTACTTTTTTACTATCAGACTCTGTTGCTAATTTTTCTTCATATTCATCTTCATAAATAGAAGCATCTATTAAATTGTTCTCTTTTGCTATGGTAACATTTCTTCCATTGTAATTATCAGCAATAAGGTTTAGTTTTTCAATAGAAATATTTCTACTCTTGCTAATATCATCTGTAATTTCTGACCAAATAGATTTTAAAAATGAAGTGGTTTGTTCACGATTAGCCTCACTCATTTCGTTTTCCAAAAATGGCTCAACAGCACTCTTATATTTTCCATGACGAATAACTTCCATTTTAATTCCATATTTATCTTCAAAATCTTTGAAATATAAAATTTCGGTAGATAAACCTCTAAAATCAATAACACCAATAGGATTTAAGAATAAACTATCAGCAACAGAGCTCAAGTAGTAATTTTTTTGAGTATAAATATCATTGTAAGCATATACAAACTTACCACTCTCTTTAAACTCTTCAATTTTGTTTCTAATAGCTTGTGTTTGTGCAATACCAGCATTTACAAAAGCTGTTTTTATACTTATTCCTTTAATTTTATTATCGTTTTTCGCATTTTCAATAGCGTTGATAATTTTGTTTAAAGCTAATTTTTCATCTGTTAAATCTAAAGCTTCTGCAATGGGATTGTTTTCTTTTGGTGCATAATCTTTAATGGGGGTTGATAAATCTAACTCTAAAACTGAGTTTGATTTTACGACAATTTTTTCTTCAGCCCCAACAATGGAAGCAACTGCAAAAAAGAAAACAAACAGTAAAAATATGGCAATAAAAAAACCTAGAATAGAGGCGAGTAAATTTCTTAAAAACTTCATGTTGTATGGTTAATTTTTTTTGAGCAAATATACAGTTTTTCGAAAGACGCCTTTTATTATAGAGTTGCTAGTTCCAACGATTTATACCCACACCTAAGTTCATGCGGTATTTTCGTTGAGCAAACTCAAAATAATTAAATAGTTTGTAATTTACTTCGTAACCATAATCAATATGTGGGCTGTAATCAATTACATTTTCATAAATGTTTGAATTGAATTGTAAAGGATTTCTTGCTCGGTAATTCCAAGTAGTTACATATAAACGGTTTTTATTTTCTAAATATTGTTGTGAGTAAAAGCCTTCAGGTTTTGCAATACTATTTAAATAAGTGGTAAAACCAGGGTCTATAATTATGATTTCATACTCTAAACTATCATTAGCAATTACAACAGGTTCTTCTTTAGGAGCGTTAGAAGTATTTTTTATAGGCGAGGAACTGCAAGCCCATATCATAGTTCCAATAATGCTAAGAAAAAGAATGTGTTGTAAAGTTTTCATAATCAGTGTGATTTGTAATTATAAAGTTGCAAAAATTATTCCATTTTTGATTGATTTTTAATTTGTTTAACAGTAATTTTCAGCATTAAATAATAGAATATGAAGAAAAGGTGTTTTTGGGTTAATAATGATCCACTATATATTGAATATCATGATAATGAATGGGGAGTACCTGTATATGATGATGATAAGTTGTTTGAGTTTTTAATACTAGAAACTTTCCAAGCTGGTTTAAGTTGGATTACAGTTTTAAAGAAAAGAGAAAACTTTAGAAAGGCATTTGATAATTTTGACTATAAAAAAATAGCAAAATACTCTGAAAATAAATATGAAGAATTGCTTCAAGATGCTGGAATTATAAGAAATAAGCTGAAGATAAAGGCTACTATAACTAATGCTCAAGCTTTTATGAAGGTACAAGAAGAGTTTGGGACGTTTTCAAAATATATTTGGGATTTTACTAACGGAAAACCGATAATAAATAAGTTTGAAAAGAGAGAAGAAGTACCGGCAACAACAGAGCTTTCTGATGCGATTTCAAAAGATTTAAAAAAACGTGGGTTTAAGTTTGTTGGCTCAACAGTAATTTATGCACACATGCAGGCGACAGGAATGGTAAACGACCATACAACCGACTGTTTCCGATACCATGAAGTTTAAATTTTGTAATTTTAGCGTTCAAAAAAATAAATTAAAAACTATATAAATGAAACTAAAACAAATGCTTTGTGTGTTTGCAGCAGCAGGAGTGCTAACTTCTTGTGGTGTAGATGCAAAAAAAGAGCCTAAAGTAGCAGAAAAAAAGGCAAAAGAGTTTGAGTATGTTGTTGAGCAATTTGCTGATATAAAAGTGTTACGTTATCAAATTCCAGGATTTGATGAGTTAACACTAAAAGAAAAAAAATTAGTGTACTATTTAACACAAGCTGGTTTATCTGGGCGTGATATTATGTGGGATCAAAACTATCGTCACAATCTTGAAATTAGAGCTGCTTTAGAAAACATTAATAATAACTTTAAAGGAGATAAAGAAAGTGAAGATTTTAAAGCATTCACTACCTATTTAAAAAGAGTATGGTTTTCAAACGGAATCCACCACCATTACTCTAACGATAAGTTAAAACCTACATTTTCTAAAGAGTATTTAGAAACTTTATTAAAAGAAACTAATACTGAGTTATCTACAGAAGCATTAGAAGTTATTTTTAATGATAAAGATGCTAAAAAAGTAAACAAAAAAGCTGGAGTAGATAATGTATTAGCATCAGCAGTAAATTTTTACGGAGCAGATATTACAAGTAAAGATGTAGAAGATTTTTATGCTAAAGCTGATAAAGGCCCAGAAGGACAACCAATTGAGGCTGGATTAAACTCGAAGTTAGTTCGTGAGGACGGAAAATTAGTGGAGAAAGTATGGAAGTCTGGTGGAATGTACGGACAAGCAATCGATAAAATTATTTATTGGTTAGGAAAAGCTAAAGAAGTAGCAGAAAACGAAAAACAAGCAAAAACGTTAGAGTTGTTAATCGAATACTATAAAACAGGAGATTTACATACTTGGGACGAATATGCAATTGCTTGGGTAGAATCTACCGAAGGAAATATTGATTGGATTAATGGTTTTATTGAAGTATATAATGACCCTAAAGGGTACAGAGGTTCGTACGAAACAATTGTACAGATCAAAGACTTCGATATGTCTAAAAAGATGAAAGTATTATCAGACAATGCACAATGGTTTGAAGATAATTCTCCATTAGATCCAACTCACAAAAAGAAAGATGTTGTGGGGGTTTCGTATAAAACAGTAAATGTTGCTGGTGAAGCAGGAGATGCATCTCCAAGTACACCAATTGGAGTGAACTTACCGAACAATAACTGGATTCGTCAACAACACGGTTCTAAATCGGTATCGTTAGGAAATATTATAGGTTCTTATAACAATGCTGGAGGAACTGGACGTTTAAAAGAATTTGCTAACGATCAAGAAGAAATCGATTTAGAGATTAAATACGGTAAGTTAGCTGATAAATTACACACAGCATTACATGAGGTAATCGGACATGCTTCAGGTGTAATTAATGATGGAATTGGCCAACCAAAAGAAACGTTAAAGAACTATGCTTCTACAATGGAAGAAGGTAGAGCGGATTTAGTAGGACTTTATTATTTAATGGATCCTAAATTACAAGAATTAGGTTTAGTTGATGACTGGCAAAAAGTAGGTAAAGCTGCTTATGATGGATATATCAGAAACGGATTAATGACGCAGTTAATTAGAATTAATTTAGGAGATGATATTGAAGAAGATCACATGGTTAACCGTCAATGGGTTTCAGCTTGGGCTTTTGAACAAGGAGCGAAAGATAATGTAATTGAAAAAGTTACCAGAGATGGAAAAACTTTTTATAACATTAATGATTATGAAAAGCTTCGTGAGATTTTTGGTCGTTTATTAAAAGAAGCACAAAGAATTAAATCTGAAGGAGATTTTGAAGCTGCAAAAGCATTAGTAGAAGGTTATGGAGTAAAAGTAGATCAAGATATTCATAAAGAAGTTTTAGATCGTAATGCTCAGTTTACATCTGCTCCTTATAGCGGATTTGTAAATCCTGTATTAGAGCCAGTAACAGACGCTGATGGTAATATTACTAATATTAAGATTATCCAACCAGAAACTTTTGAAGAGCAAATGAATTTCTATGCTAAAAACTATAACTTCTTACCAGTTAAAAACTAAGAAGTTCAGTTTTAAAATAGTTGAAAATATCAAAACCGATTCTAATCAGAATCGGTTTTGTATTTTTAGAGGTATTAATAAAAGATAAATGGCAAAAAAAGTAAAAGACCCTGGTTTAGGTTATAACTCCAGTAGTAATGCACAAAGAATAATTAACGCAGACGGTAGTTCTAATGTGGTACATGCAAATAGAAGGTTCGGAGCAGATGATTTGTATACTTTTTTTATTGAATTACCATGGTGGCAGTTTTTTGCTTTGATAATCTTAGGGTACTTGCTGTTGAATGTTCTTTTTGCGTTTGTGTATGTTTTTATAGGGATAGAACAAATAACACCCTCAAAAGGAAATTTTTTAGCTGATCTTTTAAATGGGCTTTTCTTTAGTGCACAAACCTTAACAACGGTTGGATATGGAGGAATCGCCCCTAAAGGTATTGCAGCAAATGTAATTGCAGCTTTTGAGGCAATGATTGGTTTGTTAAGTTTTTCTTTTATTACAGGATTGTTATACGGGCGTTTTTCAAAAGCAAAAGCATCTATTCGTTTTAGTGATAATTTAATTTTAAGAGATTTTAAAGAAGGTAGAGCACTAATGTTTCGGTTAATGAATCGTCGTAAAACAGTAATGATAGAGCCTGAAATAACAGTAACCTTATCCCTTTCAGAAAAAAAATCAAACGGAGAATACAAACGACAATTTTATGAACTCAAACTAGAAAGAAATAAAATTATGTATTTGCCTACCGTTTGGACAGTCGTACATGAAATAGACGAGAAAAGTCCGTTACATAAATATTCAAATAAAGAAATAAGTGAGTTAAACGGAATCCTTTATGTTTTAATGCAGTATCATGAAGAATCCTTCGGGCAAAAAGTATATCAAATTACTTCATACAATTTTTCCTCTCTTGAAATAGATGTGAAATATACATCATCATTTTATTTTGACGAAGCAGGTAACACTGTGTTAGATCACTCAAAATTAAGTGAAATATCAAAAATGAATTAGAATTACTTCGTTAGTAGTTTTGATAAGAATAACAGTGCAATTACTACTGCAATTCCTATTGCCACATAAATAGCCGCATTTTGGTAGTATTTCTTATTGTTTTTTGCGTCCTTTTTGTAGCTAAAAAACATCAAAATAACAAAAGCTATGACAAATAAACTCGCAAAAATGATTCTGCCTGTAGTAAACATTTTAGCAGCAATAAGTATAAACATAAAATTGTATTTTTAGCAAAGTTAAAGAATGATTTTAGAATGGAGAAAACTAAAACAGCAATTATTTTTGGAGGTACTTCTGGTATTGGAAAAGGGCTTGTAGAAAAACTAATACAAGAAAATTATATTGTAGCAGTAACGGGGAGAAGACTCGAAAAATTGGAAGAGTTAAAGAAGAAGTATTCCAACCAAGTGCTCATTAAACAAAATGATATCCAACAAGTTGATGAAGTAGAAAAAGTGTTTAATGAGTTAGTGGATGAATTAGGAGAAGTTCATTTGGTGATACAATCTTCAGGAGTTGGATTTGTAAACCCAAAGTTGAACTGGGATAAACAAGAACAAACCATAAACACAAATGTTTTAGGAGTAACTAAACTATATGCTTTAGCTTATAAGCTATTTAAAAAACAAGGTTTTGGGCATTTAGTGGGAATCTCCTCTATAGCATCTATTAGAGGAAATAGAGCAGCACCAGATTACTTTTCTTCTAAAGCATATCAAAAAGCGTATTTAGAGAGCTTGTATATCAAAACAAAATCTATTAAAACAAAAAAAGTTTTTATTACAGATATTCGTCCAGGATTTGTTGATACTGCAATGGCGTTAGGTGATGGTATTTTTTGGTTGGTTCCTCTAGAAAAAGCAGTTGATCAAATTTATTCAGCAATAAAACGAAAAAAACGAGTAGCTTATATCTCAAAAAGATGGAGGTCGATAGCTTGGGTACTAAAAATTGTACCAGCTAGAGTTTTAAAAATGGCAACTTAATGAAAAAAGAAAATTTAATAGTGTTTGATATTGATGATACATTAACTAAAAGTGAGAATCAACATCAAAAAGCATATGTAGAGGCAATGAAAGATTTTGGGATAACTAAAGTAAACCAAGATTGGAAAAGCTATAAGAATATGACTGATAGTTATATTTTAAAAAGAAACTATGAGGACAATTTTAATACAACTTTTAGTCTTTCTTTTATTCCTGAATTTGAAGAAAAAATGACGGAATTACTGTTGTCATTAACAAAAACTAAAGAGATATTAGGAGCAGGAGAGGTAGTTGATTTTTTCATGAAAGAAACCGATTATGCTATTTGTTTTGCAACAGGATCATTATTAAAACCAGCATTAATTAAATTAGAACAGGCAGATATAAACTTTGTGCCAAATTTAGTAGAAGCATCAAATAATTTGTTCACAAGAGAAGAAATTGTAAGTTCAGCGATTCAGAAAGCAAAAAGTTATTTTCAAGTAGAAGAATTCAAAAATATTATTTCGGTAGGAGACGGAATTTGGGATTTAAGAACAGCAAAAAACTTAGGGGTAAATTTTTTAGGCATCAGAAATAAAAATTTATCAGATTTTAAAGAAGAAGGAATTAAGAGTCATATTGAAGATTGGACAAGATTTAATTTTCAAAAAGTAAAAACAGAATTACAAATTATATAAGTTATACAGAATGAAAAAAAGAATCGAAGCAGTACATGAATTTCATAGTGCATTTGGGTTAGGAATTAAAAATGACCCCACCGCTAATATAGGAGAAGAAAGAAATTTACTTCGTTATAATTTGATGAAAGAAGAGAATGAAGAGTATTTAGAAGCTGCTCAAAACAATGATTTGGTTGAAGTAGCTGATGCTTTAGGTGACATGTTGTATATTTTATGTGGAACTATAATAGAACATGGAATGCAACATAAAATAGAGGAAGTATTTAATGAGATACAACGAAGTAATATGAGTAAATTAGGAGAAGATGGTAAGCCAATTTATCGTGAAGACGGTAAGGTACTAAAAGGACCAAATTACTTCAAACCAAACATTAAAGAAATTTTAGATAAATAAAAAAGCTCCTCATTGAGGAGCTTTTTTTACATTTTGTTCTTCTATAATTATTTACCCATAATTCTTTCTAATTCTGATGTTAATGTTTTAACATTATTAACCATTTTAATAATAATACCATTAGCATCTACAATTAAGTGAGTAGGATATTGCTTTACTTTTAGCTTTTTAGCCATATACTCTTTTTGTTCAGGGATAGTTGGGTATTTAAATTCTTTAGTTTCTAAAAACTCAACAAGTTCATCTTTCTTATCAAAAGCCAAACTAACAAACTCTATTTTATCATCCTTATATTTATCTACCAATTCATTTAGTTCAGGAAACTCTTCAACACATACCTTACAAGTAATAAACCAGCATTTTAATACTAACAATTTCCCTTTTGTATCGGCTTTATTGTGTGCTTTACCTTTTAAATCAACAAAATTATAATCAGGAAGTTTTTTACCTTCCATTTTAAAGTATTGATGAGCTATTGAAGCTTTACTAACAATTGATTTCTTGATTTTTTCATCTGCAGAATCGTTAATGCCTGTAAGTTGGTATTGTACTTTACCATCTTTTTCAGACTTAATAGGAATGTAAGCTCCAGTACGAAGTAAGGTTAAAAAGATTCCTTTTTCCATAACAGCTCCTTCATCATCCAAAGGAGTAAAAGTTGACATTAAGTCAATGTTTTCCTTTGTATAAGCTTCCCAATTATCAAAACTTTTCTGAATATCTCCAGTATCAACAGAAATTGAACCTGTTGAAGATTCATTGACAGTTAAATCTTCTTTAGGAGCTTCTTCTTCTTTAGAAGTTTCTACAGTCTCTACAGGAGCAGTAATTTCATTACTTTGGGCTATGATTTCATTTTCATTTTCTAATGAATTAGAATAAAAATCTAATCCAAAAAATGAAATAAAAAAACCAACTCCTATTGATAATAAAGCAGGTATAATATTTCTCATTTCTTTAGAATTTTTTGTTAAAATAACTTAATTCTGTTTACTAATATAGCTTTTTTTAATGAAATGATTAAATTTTGACTCTCCAGTTATGTTTGTCTTCCAATTTGTTATACTGAATGTTAAGTAGTTTATCTTTAAAGAAAGAAGCATAAGAATCACTTACTTCAGGTAATTCAAAAGCTTCATTTTGGTGTTTAAATCCTTTTATAGGGTTTATAACGGCAGCAGTACCAGAACCAAAGATTTCTTTTAGTTCACCTTGTCTTGCAGCTTCTTTAATTTCAGCAACTGAAACTCTTCTTACTTCAATGTCTATATTATAGTCTTTAGCGAGTTGAATAATCGATTTACGAGTAACACCATCTAAAATACGGTCATTAGTTGGTGCAGTCACAAGTTTGTCTCCTATTCTAAAAAAGGTATTCATTGTTCCCGCTTCCTCTAGGTATTCATGAGTATTAGCATCAGTCCAAATAATTTGTTGGTAACCTTCTTTCTGAGCTAAACTAGTAGGGTAAAATTGTGCCGCGTAGTTACCGGCCGCTTTAGCAAAACCAACACCACCATCAGCAGAACGACTATACTCTTCAGCAAAAATAACTCTAACTTCACCAGCATAATATGATTGAGCAGGCGAACAAATAATTATAAACTTATATTCTTCAGCAGGTGAAGCAGCAATAGCTCCTTCAGAAGCAATAATAAACGGACGAATGTACAATGAGTTCCCTACTCCTTTTTTAATCCATGCATTATCTAATTCAAGAAGTTTTTTTAACCCTTCAAAAAATACATTTTCAGGAACTGGAGGCATTGCTAAACGAGCACCAGATTTATTAATTCTATGAAAGTTTTCATCTGGACGAAATAAAAACACATCATCATTATCATCCTTGTAAGCTTTCATTCCTTCAAAAACAGCTTGTCCATAATGAAAAACTCTAGCCGAAGGTTCGAAAGATAAAGGTCCGTAAGGCATAATTTTAGGTGTTTTCCATTCTCCGTCGGCAAAATCACAGACTAACATATGGTCAGTAAAAGTGCGACCAAATGCTAAGTTGTTAAAATCTACCTTATCTATTTTTGACTCTTTTATAAGCTCAATATCAATATTCATTGTGTTGTTGTTTTTAGAAGTGCCACGAAGATACGAAATCTAGTGGTATATTTTAAGTTTAGCACCTTGCTAGAAGAAATATAAGTATATTTGTTGAATGTTAATTTTAAAATTTTGAAAATGAAAAGACTACTAGTTTTTGCTATGGTTTTGAGCATAGCATTTATTTCTTGTAAGGTTGAAAAAAAGAATGAAACCCCTGATGTAAACAATGCTAAAGAACAAAAAGTAGAATATGCATCATTTGGAGAAGAAATTTCAGACGGAGAAGCTATTTCTGCTAAAGAAATGCGAGCTAAATTCAAAAATTTAAAAAAAGGAGATACCCTAAACATAAAATTCGCTTCAACAATTAATGAGGTATGTAAGAAAAAGGGATGTTGGATGAAGTTAGATTTGGGCGAAGAACAAGAATCAATGGTACGTTTTAAAGATTATGGTTTTTTTATGCCTTTAAATGCAGATAATAAAGAGGTGATAGTAAATGGTAAAGCTTTTGTTACTGAGATTTCTGTAGATGAATTACAACATTATGCTAAAGACGCAGGAAAATCGGAAGAAGAGATAGCAAAAATTACAGAACCAAAATATACTTATGCTTTTGAGGCAGATGGAGTATTAATGAAGAAATAATGAAACAATTAATTATTGTTTTATTGATGTCTTTGGCGCTTTTTTCTTGTAAAGAGAAAAAGGAAGAACAAAAAGAAGAACTTATTATGTATCAATCTTCAGAAATGGCAGCTTTAATGAATGCTATGTATGAAGGAAATATGACAATTAAGAATAAGATTCTAGAAGGAGAATCAATAGGTGAATTTCCTGAAAATTACTTGAATATTCACTCTGCAGTTTTAACTGATCCAGCAGATAGGAATGCAAGTTTTGAAGCTTTTTCAAAACAGTATATTCAAAATTTACAGCAAGTGTATTCGGGATCAAAAGATTCTTTAAAACAAAATTTTAACCAAGCAGTAAATAGTTGTATTGCTTGTCATAAAACAACTTGCACAGGGCCAATACCAAGAATTAAAAAGTTACTGATTAAATAGTTTAGTTATAAAACGAGAAATTATCATAACGTCCGATGGTTCTACAACCATTCATTTACCAGATTGGAATGAGCAATATCATTCTAAGCATGGCGCAATACAAGAAGCATATCATGTATTTATTAGAAATGGACTAAAGTATGTAGATACTAAAAGTGTTTCTATTTTAGAAATAGGTTTTGGTACAGGACTCAATTGTTTTATTACGCTTTTAGAAGCAGATAGAAATATTGATTACGTTGGTGTTGAAGCTTATCCAGTAGCCAAGGAAGAAGTAGAGAAACTAAATTATGTTTCAGAGTTAGAGGCAGGTGACAAACAAGACCTTTTTGATAAAATTCACGAAGCTTCTTGGGAAGAAAAGCACAATATTACTCCCAATTTTTCATTGACTAAGCGTAAACAGTTTTTTGCTGAAATTACTGATGAAAATCAATTTGATTTAATTTATTTTGATGCCTTTGGAGCAAGAGTACAACCTGACTTATGGACAGAAGATATTTTTAGAATTATGTTTGCTGCGTTAAAACCAGAAGGGGTTTTAGTAACTTACTCAGCTAAAGGAAGTGTACGACGAGCAATGCAAGCAGTAGGGTTTGATGTAGAGCGCTTACCTGGGCCTCCAGGAAAAAGAGAAATGTTACGAGCTACGAAAGTAGGTGAGTAATATTCAGCGTAGCTAAATGCTTTGTAGAACTAAAGTTAGGAAGTAATACTTTAAGTAACCGGGGTAAAAATTAGAAAACAAACAGATGGAGTTTAAAAGACGTTTCGGTAATCGAAAAAGAGGAAATCCTAAAAGAGGATTGTTCTTAGTAATTTTATTAATTATTGTATTGTATTTGTTTTTCAATGCAGAGAAAATCCTTGGAAGATTTTTATAAATGAAACCATTTCAATTTAAAGAGTTTGCGGTACATCAAGATAAAACTGCAATGAAAGTTGGTACCGATGCAGTATTGTTAGGTGCATGGTGTAATTTAGGAGAGTTTCCAGACACAATATTAGATGTTGGTTCGGGTACAGGTGTTATTTCATTAATGTTAGCGCAACGAAGCGATGCTATGACTATTGATGCAGTAGAATTGGATGGAGACGCCTATGAACAAACGGTTGAGAATTTTGAACAGTCTGATTGGGGAGATAGACTCTTTTGTTACAATGCTTCTTTTGTGGAATTTGCAGAAGAAATGTCTGAAGATGAAGAAGAGTATGATATAATTGTATCCAATCCACCATTTTATACTGATAACTACGAAACAGAAGATGTAGCACGAAACAAAGCACGCTTTACGAGTTCATTATCTTTTGAAGAGTTATTAAAAGGAGTTAGTGAAATATTGTCCGAGTATGGGAAGTTTTCAACTATTATACCGTTTAAAGAAGAAAAAAACTTTATTGAACTAGCTAAAAAATATAATTTATATCTAAACAGAGTTTGTCGAGTAAAAGGAACTCCTACTACAGAAATCAAACGTAGTTTATTAGAGTTATCTTTTGCAGAAACTCCAATCCAAGAAGAAGAGTTGATAATAGAGACAAAAAGGCACCAGTATACTGATGCCTATATTAACCTTACAAAAGATTTTTATTTGAAAATGTAATCTTTTGCATGATTACATTTTCGAAATTTTTATTTGGCTTTAATGATGTTCTTGTTGTGAGTAATGTAATTTATCAGTGTCAGTTTTTATTACTGCAATAGGATTTTTGTTTTCATCAATAGCAACAAATGTAAATTCACCTTCAATGGCTTTTTCTCTGTGATGTGAATACATATGTTCAGTAAAAATTTTAACGGTAACTTTTAAACTTTTGTTACCTATATAGCTAACTTGTCCTATTAATTCAATAATAGTTCCTGCAGGAATTGGCTTTTTAAAATCTATTTTATCACTACTAACAGTTACTACTTTTTGCCTGCAAAATCGTGTCGCAGTAATAAAAGCAACTTCATCCATTAATTGCATAGCAGTACCTCCAAAAAGGGTATCGTAATGATTTGTTGTGTTAGGAAATACGGCTTTAAAAATTCGAGTTTCTGATTGTGCTATTTTTTCTTCTGTAGTCATTTCTTACTGAGGGTTTTTGAGATAATCAGTGCCCAAAAATGTAAAATATCATTTTTAGGCACCTTTTAGTTAATTAATATTAGTTGACTGTTTCTAGGGTTTTTGAGGTATGTTTATTAGAAGCTTCTTTTGCAGCTGAAACCATAGCTATTAAAGCTTTCTCTGTTTCTTCCCAATGTCTAGTTTTAAGACCACAATCCGGATTTACCCAAAGTAGGTTAGCAGGAATTACTTTTTGTGCTTTTTGTAGTAATTCAACCATTTCTTCTTTTGAAGGAACTCTTGGTGAATGGATATCGTAAACACCAGGACCAATTTCATTCGGATATTTGAAATCGGCAAAGGCATTCAATAGTTCCATTTGAGAGCGAGAACATTCAATAGTAATTACATCGGCATCCATATCAGCAATGTTTTGAATGATATCGTTAAACTCTGAATAACACATATGTGTATGTATTTGAGTAGCGTCATCTACACCACAAGAAGAGATTTTAAAAGCTTCTACAGCCCATTTTAGATAATCATTCCAACCTGATTTTCGAAGAGGAAGTCCTTCTCTAATAGCAGGTTCGTCAATTTGAATAATTCGAATACCAGCATTTTCTAGGTCTCTAACTTCATCTCGTATAGCCAGTGCAATTTGTTGGCAAGTAATGTTACGAGGTTGATCATCTCGAACAAAAGACCATTGTAAAATCGTTACAGGACCTGTAAGCATACCTTTTACCCATTTGTTAGTTAAAGATTGAGCGTATTGTGACCAGAAAACGGTCATAGGATGAGGTCGGTAAACATCCCCATAAATAATAGGAGGTTTTACACAGCGACTACCATAACTTTGTACCCATCCTTTTTTTGTAAAAGTTACACCAGCAAGTTGTTCACCAAAATATTCTACCATGTCATTACGCTCATATTCACCATGAACTAATACGTCTAGTCCTATTTTTTCTTGCCATTGAATGGTTTTTTGAGTTTCTTCTTTTAGTAAATACTTGTAATCCTCACTGCCTAAGATACCTTTTTTAAACTGAGCTCTCCAACTTCTTACTTCTTTAGTTTGAGGGAATGAACCAATGGTTGTAGTAGGGAATAGTGGTAAATTCAATACTTTTTCTTGTGCTTCTTTACGAATTGAAAAACTATTTTTTCTTCTAGAGTCTGTTTCGTTAATAGAGTCAACACGAAGTTTTACATCATTGTGGTGAATTAATGTTGAAGATTTTCTATTGGCAATAGCTTTTTTGTTTTCTTCAAAAGCATTTAAAATAACCTTATCAGTAGTTCCTTCAGATAGTTTTTTTAACAAGCTTACTTCTGTAAGTTTTTGTTTAGCGAAAGCTAACCATTGTTTAATTTGATTATCTAAAGTTGTTTCTAACTCTAAATCGCAAGGCGTGTGTAATAAAGAACATGAAGGAGCTACAAAAACTCTGTTAGAACCTAATACATCAGTAGCTTTTTGAATAAGCTGTAATGATTTTTCAAAATCATTTTTCCAAATGTTTCTTCCATCTACAATTCCTAAGGATAAGATTCTATTTTCAGGAAGAGTATTCAATACATCATCTAGTTGTTCTTCACAACGAACTAAATCGATATGCAATGCGTCTATAGGAAGTGTATTAGCTAACGAAAGATTGTCTTTTAAACCTTCAAAATAAGTAGTAACTATAAACTTTAGTTTAGGAAACTTTTTTCTAATTTCATTATAGATAACTTGATACGTTTCTTTGGTTTTTTCACTCAAATCTAATGCTAAAAAAGGTTCGTCAAACTGAATCCACTCAGCTCCTTGTGTTTGAAGTTCTTGTAGAATTTCAATATACACAGGAAGTAGTTTTGAAGCTAAATTTAATTTATCAAAGCCTTCTTCTTTTTCTTTACCTAAAAGAAGGTAGCTAACCAAACCAATAATTACAGGTTTGGCATTAATTCCCGCCTGTTTTGCCCCAACAAACTCATTAACAATTTTGTTAGAAAATAGTTTGAATTCCTGGTCTTTACAAAATTCAGGAACGATATAATGATAATTAGTGTCAAACCACTTAGTCATTTCCATAGCAGTAATATCAAGGTCATCTTTTTGATATCCTCTTGCCATGGCAAAGTAAAGATCAAGTTCAGAATTTGAAGTTTTTAAGGCTACTTCGTTATAACGTTTAGGAATTGCGCCAACAGTAAGCGTCATGTCTAAAACCTGGTCATAATAAGAAAAATCATTACAAGGAATGAGGTCTATGCCTGCTTCTTGTTGTGTTTTCCAATTTTGTTGACAGATGTTTCTTCCTGTTTCAAGAAGTTCCTGTAAACTAGTTTTACCTGACCAATATTGCTCGCAGGCTTTTTTGAGTTCTCTGTTGCTACCAATACGCGGATAGCCAAGAATGTGCGTTTGCATTTTCTTTTAAACTTTTATAATTAAACATTAATTTTAAAAGTTCTTTTAGATGCTTCGCAATGCTAAAAAACGATAAGATGTTTGAGAAAAAATAATGACATACCAAAAAAGCACAGCATTTCATAGAAGAAAGTGTGCGTTAAAATATATCATCGGTATGACCCAAAAGCTTCAAATCGCGAAAGCATTGTCAATATCCGAATAGGCAGGTCTCCTGACTTATAACAGCTTTTATCATCCTTCCCGCTTTTGGCAGTGGATATACTAAGGATAAAAACTTTTGGTGTGTTACTTACAGTTGCGCGACAGTTCGTGATTTGCACACGATTCCCTATTAATCTACAGCTAAGTAAAACCTTTTCGGTTGATGAAGTATGTAAAGAACTTATCGGGGTAAATGTATGTATTATTTTTTTAGAACTGATAATAAAAAAAACATCAATAAATTGATGCTTATGTTTGAAAAAGAAAATTTATAACTAATGTTTATTGTTCCCAGTTTTTAAGTTGATCCAAGTATAGATAGCTTTCAACAAATTTTCTATGTTCAGTATTTGTCATAATTTCAAGAAGCTCTAACGCTGAAATATAACTTGCTAAATTTCCGTTTGAAGATAAAAACTTACCATCCTTAACAAAAGTCACCAAGCTGTCGTTTTGAACTTTTAAATTTGGATAGTCTTTTTGTAGTTGCTCACCACCACCAATCCATGTAACAATTTTATGACCATCTGCTATACCAGATTTACCAATTAAATTAGCCCCAGCACAATTACTAACAGTGTATTGGGTCTCTTGATTTTTTGTTTTTATAAAATCTACAACTTTATTATTGTGTACTTGTGCGTACATGTCGTATGCGCTTGGTACAAATAAAGCTGTTAGTTTAGGGCAATTATCAAAAGTATAGTCAGGAACAAAATGCATTCCTTCTTCGGTAGTAATAGGTTTAGCTGTTTCAGCAATAGCTATTACATTAAAAAGTTGTTTGCCATCTTTGTCTACTTTACCAAAAACATCTGACGTTGCTATAACTTCTCCTTGTAAAACTCCGTTAAACATTAAAAGTCCAATTGTTGGTAGATCAGGATTAAATGGTTTTAGGTGTTTAGTTAGTGTATCAGATGGAGATATAACTTGTTCAACTTCTTCAGTTTTTTTATTGGTTTTCGATTTTTCTGAATTACAACTAACAGTAATAATTGTAAAAATTAGTATTGCAACAATGCTTAAATTTTTCATGCGTATTTTATTTAGTATCTCTCTGAGTAGGTTTAATAATCATTCTAAAATATTGGTCTTTGTATATGTAATAGCCTAACCAGTTGTATAGAGTTCTTACTTTGTTTTTGAAGTTTACAAGCCCCATAATGTGTACAAAAATCCAAATTAACCATGCAACAAAACCTTTTAAGGATTGTTTTTGTCCAGGAAAGTCAAGTACAGCCTTATTTCGTCCAATGATAGCTAAAGAACCCTTGTCGTTGTATTGAAAAGTCTTCCAGTTATTATCTTTTCTATTAAGATTTTTAGCTAAGTTTTTAGCCTGCTGTAATGCTGGTTGTGCTAATTGTGGGTGTCCGTTAGGGTAGTTTTCATCTCCTAAAACTAAGGCACAGTCTCCCAAAGCATAAATATTATCATATGAATGCACTAGGTTAAACTGATTTGTTTTTAATCTTCTACCAGCACCAAAACTTTCTTGTGAAAAACCATCAAATGTTTTTGCAGATACACCAGCCGCCCAAATAAGGTTTTTAGTATGTATTTCTTCTCCGTTTGACAAATACACGGTTTCGCCATCAAAGTCATTAACCATTGTATTCATTGTTAGCTTAACACCTAGTTCACTTAATTTTTTTGAAGTGTATTCTTGTGCTTTTTTAGACATTGGAGCTAAAACAGAATTTTGGCCATCAATAAGATGTATTTCTCCAAAGTCATTTTTGTCTAGTTCGGGGTAATCTTTTATGATGATAGAAGTTTTTATTTCAGATAAAATTCCTGAAAGTTCAACTCCAGTAGGTCCAGCTCCTGCAATTACAAAAGTTAAACACTTTTTTCTTTCCTCTAGATTGTGGATTCTAGTAGCACGGTCAAATCGAGTTAAAATTACATTTCTAAGAGATAAGGCATCACTAATAGTTTTCATTGGTAAACTATACTTTTGAATGCTTTTATTTCCAAAAAAGTTAGTTTCTGTACCAGTAGCCATTACTAAGATGTCATACTCTATATCTCCATTACTTACTACAATTTTGTTTTCTTCTGGGACAACTTTTTCAAGGGTGCCGAGTCGAAAACGGGCGTTTTTAAATTTTCTTAAAATTTTTCTGAATGGATAGCTAATTGCAGATGGCTCCATAAAACCTGTGGATACTTGGTAGATTAAAGGAGGAAAGAAGTTGTAGTTATTACTATCTACTAAAATAATCTGATAATTTTCTGAATTCCCTAATCCTTTTATAAGTTCTAATCCAGCAAAACCGCCGCCAACAACGACGATTTTTTTCATATTTTTCATAATAATATTATGCCCTTAAATTAATATAAGTACAAAGGTAGTTAAGAAGATTTCAGTAAAAAATAAACTAGCTTAAGAAATGTTATTTTCTTTTAATTTCACTTAAATATTCAGGAGTTAACCCTAAAAAGCTTGCTAATAAATATTGGGGTACTCGTTGTACAAACTCAGGAAAGTCTTCTCTAAATCTAAAAAACATTTCTTCTTTAGAGTAACTGTTTATGTATTTTAAGCGCATTAAAGCAGCTCCGTAAGCTGTTTCGTATATATTTCTGAAGTATTTTTCTAATAAAGGAAACTTATTTAATAACTCGTTATATTTTGAAAAGGAAATTGATAAAACCTCAGAACTTTCAATTGTTTCTATCGTAAAGTTAGCGTGTTTTTGGTTTTGAAAAGCTAAAAAGTCTGTTAGCCACCAATTCTCTAAAGCAAACTGTGTTGTTTTTTTATAGCCTAAATCATCAATAAAGTATAATTGCAAGCAACCTTTAGCAACAAAAAATAGTTTATCACATCGTTGGCTAGTAAATAGTAAGGTTTCTTTTTTCTTGTAGGATTGATGATTGAAAAATGTTACTATTTCAGATAGTTCTTCTTCGGAAAAAGAAGTGTAACCTTTAATATGTTCTGTTAGAATACTTTCGGCCATTTGTTAGTGTAGTATTGAAATGTAAAAATACTAACTTTATAATTAGTTCTTTTTAACTAAAAAAGAAAAGGCACCCTTGTTTAGGTGCCTTTTTATTCGTTATTTATTTTTTTATCCCTTTATACTCTCAGGGTTATACCCTAAATAAGGTACTTCTTTTTCAACAAAATTAATTCCGTAATCTTCTAATTCTTTTAAAATTGGTTCGTACACCTCTTTATTAATAGGTAATTGTACACCAGGAGTGGTAATATCACCGTTTAAAATACGTACTGTAGCCATAGCTACAGGTAGTCCAACAGTTTTTGCCATTGCAGTGTAAGTTTGGTCATCACCTTTAATCACCATACTACTTTCAATTTGGTACTTGTCTTCTTTGTATTGATATCCAAAAATATGGTGCATTACAATCATATCTTTATCTTTAGCTTCAAGAGTCCAAGAATCCATTAATATTTTTTGTAAAATTTCAGCTGGAGTTGCGTTTTTTAATCCTACTTTTTTATTTGGGTTGAATATATCTAATTCTACAAATTTATCCCACATTAAATCATCTTGATCAATCTTTGTATACGAACGGAATTTTAATTCAACAGAATCGGAAGGAGAATATGCTAAGAAAAGATTTGTGAAATCACGATAGCTCATGTTTTCTGAGTCTTCAATAGTATAAGTGTCATCAGTCATTCCTAATTGAACAAATACGTTCCAAGCACGAGAAAATCCAACTTTACGAATTGTTCCTCTATACATGGTTTTAATATCTTCTAAACCATAAATACTTCTATATTTTAAAGAATCACGGTTAGCATACGCTTCAAATTTTCCACTACCATTAATGGTTAAAAATTCAGTTCTTCTAAATAATTTTTGGTATGGAATGTACTTGTAAGTTCCTTCTTGTATAAACATAGAGGCTCCACCTTGACCAGCTAATACCACATTTCTTGGGTTCCAAGTAAATTTATAATTCCATAAATTAGTATCACTTTCAGGAGCTACCAATCCACCACAAAAAGATTCAAATAACAACATTTTTCCACCTTGTTCCTTTATGCGGTCAATAACTTGCATAGCACTCATGTGATCGATTCCTGGATCCAGACCAATTTCGTTCATAAATACTAATCCTTTAGCTTTAGCTTCTTCATCTAAAGCTTTCATTTCATCAGAAATATATGAGGCGGTAACCATGTGCTTTCCGTAAGCAATACAATCTTTAGCTACTTCAATATGAAAACGAGCAGGTAACATTGAAATAACGATATCTGCTTTTTGAATTGCTTGTGAGCGTTCCTCGGCGTTAAAAACATCTAACTGTATTGCTGTAGCATTTGAATGATTGTTAACTTTAGATTGAGCGCTTTCTAATGAAACATCACCAATAGTTATATGTAGTTTTTCTTGTGAAGATTTATCTAATAAATATTTTATAAGTGAAGAGCTTGATCTACCAGCACCAATTATCAATATATTTCTCATTATAATGTATTTTTGTTATCAATAAATTTTGAGGCGACAATATCGCTAAAAAAGTTTAAATTTAAACAAAAACTGAGATAATGTATAAAAATTTAACAATAGCAGGGATTTTAGGAGTAATTGCTGTTATTTTAGGAGCCTTCGGAGCTCACGCTTTAAAAACAAGATTAACACCAGAAGCTTTAGAGAGTTTTGAAACCGCTGTACGTTATCAGTTTTTTCATGTGCTATTATTACTTTTTGTAAACATGTTTACTGGGTTTACTAACAAAGAAAAGAACAGGATTAGCTATTTTTTAATAGCCGGAATTTTATTGTTTTCAGGATCAATTTATCTAATTTACCTAGCGAATGTTCCAGCAAAAGCAATTTGGTTTATAACACCTTTAGGAGGAATACTATTAATCGTGGGTTGGAGCCTATTAACATATAGCTTTTTTAAAAAAGTTATTAAAAGTTAAAGTTGATAAAATCTTTGTATGATTCATCTTTTTAATCAAAAAGAACTATTTTTGTCCAAAATTAAACACAACTAAAATCTTTTAAGATGACAAATCTTGATACGAAAACGATATCGTTAGATAACTTAGGCATAAAAGACGCTACGGTTCGTTATCAATTAACTTCAGACGAGTTACACGACATCACTATTGAAAAAGAACAAGGAGTAGAAACCAGTTTTGGAGCATTAGCTGTTAAAACAGGTGAGTTCACAGGTCGTTCTCCAATGGATCGTTTTATCGTTAAAGACGATATAACTAAAGACCAAGTTTGGTGGGGAGATATTAACATTCCTTTCGATTCAGAAAAATTTGACAAGCTATACGATAAAGTAACTAACTATTTATCAAACAAAGAGGTATTTGTACGTGATAGTTATGCATGTGCAGATGAAGATTACAAGTTAAATATTCGTGTTGTAAACGAATATCCTTGGAGTAACATGTTTGCATACAACATGTTTTTACGTCCAACAGCTGAGGAATTAAAAAACTTTTCTCCAGAATGGACAGTAGTAAACGCTCCAGGTTTTATGGCAGATCCAGAAGTAGATGGAACACGTCAACACAACTTTGCTATCTTAAACTTTACTAGAAAAGTAGCATTAATTGGAGGTACAGGATACACAGGAGAAATTAAAAAAGGTATTTTCTCTGCGTTGAACTTTATTTTACCAGTATTTAAAAACACATTACCAATGCACTGTTCTGCAAATGTTGGTAAAGATGGAGATACTGCTATTTTCTTCGGATTATCAGGAACAGGTAAAACGACCTTATCTACCGATCCAAATCGTAGTTTAATTGGTGATGATGAGCATGGTTGGACTGCTGAAAACACAATCTTCAATTTTGAAGGAGGATGTTATGCAAAAGTAATCGACTTATCTCAAGAGAAAGAACCAGAGATTTACGGAGCAATTAAAAGAGGAGCAATCCTTGAAAATATTGTGATGGATGATAAAGGGAATGTAGATTTTCATGATACATCAATTACACAAAACACTCGTGTAAGTTATCCTATTTATCACATTGAAAATATTCAAAAACCATCTAAAGGTGCAAATCCAAAGAATATCTTCTTTTTAACAGCAGATGCTTTTGGTGTATTGCCTCCGATATCTAAATTAACACCTGGTCAAGCAGCATATCATTTTATTTCTGGATATACAGCAAAAGTAGCAGGTACAGAAGCAGGAATTAACGAGCCATTACCAAGTTTTTCAGCTTGTTTTGGAGCTCCATTTATGCCATTACACCCAACACGTTACGCTGAAATGTTAAGCAAGAAAATGCAAGAAGCAGGTGTGAACGTTTGGTTAATTAATACTGGATGGACAGGTGGTGCTTACGGTACTGGTAGCAGAATGAAATTAAAGTACACTCGTGCTATGATTACTGAAGCTTTACAAGGTAATTTAGAAAATGTTGAATTTGTACAACATCCAATTTTTGGATTATCAATGCCAACTACTTGTGATAATGTTCCTGATGAAGTGTTAAATCCAAAGCAAACATGGGCAGACAAAGATGCTTATGATGCAAAAGCTATGGAGTTAGCGAATTCATTTAGAAAGAATTTTGCTCAGTTTGAAGAAATGGCAAGCGAGGAAATTATTAAAGGAGGACCAATAGCGTAACCTTTAAAAAAAATAAATACCAAGAAAGCATCCGTTACGGATGCTTTTTTTATGAAAAATACTCAGTATTTTAGCAATAAATAAATTTTAGCATGATTGTACAGGGAAATATAGTCGATATAAAAAACAAAAGAATTTTCAAAGGAGAAGTTGAGGTTGAAGCAGGAAAGATTACAAAAATAAAAGAAGTAGACCATGCTGAAGAAAACTATATTTTACCTGGGTTTATAGATGCTCATATTCATATTGAAAGTTCAATGCTAGTGCCATCGGAATTTGCTAAAATAGCTGTAACACATGGTACTGTGGCAACTGTATCTGATCCGCATGAAATAGCCAATGTATTGGGTGTAAAAGGAGTTGATTTTATGATTGAAAACGGAAAAAAAGTTCCGTTAAAATTCAATTTTGGTGCTCCATCTTGTGTGCCAGCAACTTCTTTTGAAAGTGCCGGAGCGGTAATTGATTCAGAAGACATCAAAAAGATGATGCAGAATCCTGATATCAAATATTTAGCAGAAATGATGAATTACCCGGGAGTTATTTATCAAGATGAAGAAGTGCTAAAAAAAATAGCTTGGGCAAAACACTACAACAAGCCAGTGGATGGACATGCACCAGGACTAAGAGGAGAAGATTTAGATAAGTACATAGCAGCAGGAATTTATACAGACCACGAATGTTTTACGTATGAAGAAGGTTTAGAAAAACTTCAAAAAGGAATGAAAGTAATCATTCGAGAAGGAAGTGCCGCAAAAAACTTTGAAGCATTGATAAATCTACTCCCTGAATATTATGAGAATATGATGTTCTGTTCGGATGACAAACATCCAGATGATTTGTTATTAGGGCATATCAATCAGTTATGTGAGCGTGCAGTAGCAAAAGGAATGGATGTGTTTAAAGTATTACAAGCAGCTTGTATCAATCCAGTAAAACATTATAATCTTGATGTAGGGACGTTAAACGAAGGAGATGATGCCGATTTTATTATAGTAAAAGACTTGCAAAAGTTTGAAGTACTCCAAACATACATTAATGGTGAATTAGTGGCTGAAAATGGAAAATCATTTGTAGAGCATGTAGATTTTGAAGTGTTGAATAATTTTGATACTGATAAAAAAAACGTTGTTGATTTTGAGTTTCATTCAACGTCTGAAAAGATTCGAGTTATTGAGGCTTTGGATGGAGAATTAGTAACAAATGAAATAGAAGCAGATTCGTTAATAAAAGACGGAAATTTAGTTTCAGATGTAGAGAAAGATGTATTGAAAATGACAGTAGTGAACCGTTATCAAAATGCGGAACCTTCGATAGCTTTTATTAAAAATTTCGGATTGAAAGAAGGAGCAATAGCGAGTTCAGTAGGTCATGATTCTCACAATATTATCGCAGTTGGAGTTTCAGATGAATTAATTTGTAAGGCGGTAAACTTACTAATCGAGAATAGAGGAGGAGTTTGTGCTGTAACATCTTCTGAAGAAAAAGTAGTTCCGCTTCCTGTAGCAGGAATTATGTCAGATAAACCAGCGGTTGAAATAGGAAAAGCTTATGCAGAATTGGATGCCATGGCAAAACAACTAGGTAGTAAGTTACGAGCTCCGTATATGACCTTATCTTTTATGGCGTTGTTGGTAATTCCATCCTTAAAACTATCTGACAAAGGATTGTTTGATGGGAACACATTTAAATTTACTTCTTTAGAAGTTAAATAAACGAGAGTTTGAAGACAGAAAAAATTATATTAGGTATTGACCCAGGAACCTCTATTATGGGGTTCGGAATTATAAAGGTAGTAGGGAAAAAGATGGAATTTGTTCAAATGAATGAATTACTTTTAAAAAAATATGATGATCATTACCTAAAGTTGAAAATCATTTTTGAACGTACTATTGAGTTGATTGATACCTATCATCCAGATGAAATAGCGTTAGAAGCTCCTTTTTTTGGTAAAAATGTACAATCCATGTTAAAACTAGGACGTGCACAAGGAGTAGCCATGGCAGCAGGATTGTCACGTCAAATTCCTGTAACGGAGTATGCACCTAAGAAAATTAAAATGGCAATTACAGGAAAAGGTACCTCTAGTAAAGAACAAGTAGCGTTAATGCTAAAATCGCTATTAAACTTAAAAGAGTTGCCTAAAAATTTAGATGCTACTGATGGTTTGGCAGCTGCCGTATGTCACTACTATAATTCAGGAACTAAAGTAGGAGGTAAGAACTATACAGGTTGGGCAGCGTTTGTAAAACAGAACCCGAAAAAAATCAAAAACTAATTTTATCAATGCTCAATTAACAGTAACAAATTATTAATTTATAGCTATGAAATTAGAGAATAACCCACTTCAAAATAAATCGTACGATTTTGCGCTCTCTATTATAAAATTAAGTAAGAGCTTAATGACTATAAACAAAGAGTTTGTATTATCTAAACAAGTATTGAGAAGTGGAACCTCTGTTGGAGCAAATATTGTAGAAGCAAATGGAGCAATTTCTAAAGCAGATTTTTCAGCAAAAATTTCAATAGCTTATAAAGAATGTTTAGAAACTAAATATTGGTTGTCTTTGTTAAAAGATAGTGAAGAGTTAAGAATAGGTGAGTATGAGGAGTTGTTTGAAAAAGCTGATGAAATAGCTAAAATTTTATTTTCAATTTTAAAGAAAACAAGAATTAATAAATAATCTTGATAACTGATAACTGATAACTGATAACTGATTTGGCAGGAATTTATCTACATATCCCATTTTGTAAGCAAGCGTGCTACTATTGCGATTTTCACTTTTCTACATCTTTAAAAAAGAAAGAGGAGTTAGTTTCTTGTTTGGTGAAAGAGCTAGAATTTCGAAAGGAAGAACTACAACACGAAGAAATAGAAACCATCTATTTTGGAGGAGGAACACCGAGTTTATTGTCGATTGAAGAATTACAATTGTTGATAGATACTGTTTATCAGAACTATACAGTAGTATCAAATCCAGAAATTACCTTAGAAGCAAATCCAGATGATTTATCAGAAGAAAAAATTATTGAATTATCTAAAACTCCTGTTAACCGTTTAAGTATTGGAATTCAATCTTTTTTTGAAGAAGATTTGCAGTTAATGAACCGCGCCCATAATGCACAAGAAGCAAAAAAATGTCTGTCAGCTGCCACTGGCAGTTTTGATAATATTACTATTGATTTGATTTACGGAGTTCCGAATATGAGTAATGAACGTTGGAGAGAAAATCTGCAAATAGCTTTTGATTTCGGTATCAATCATATTTCATCATATGCGTTAACGGTAGAGCCTAAAACAGCGTTAGATTCGTTTATCAAGCAAGGGAAATACCCAGATGTAGAGGAAGCTGTAGCCAAAGAACATTTTGATATTCTGGTAGCAGAAACCGCTAAAAATGGATTTGTTCACTACGAAATTTCCAACTTTGGAAAACCGAACTATTTTTCAAAACACAATACCAGTTATTGGTTAGGTAAAAAATATATTGGAATTGGCCCGTCAGCACATTCGTTTAATAAAACACATCGTAGTTGGAATGTAGCTAACAATGCAAAATATATCAAAGCAATCCAAGAGGGAGAACTCCCTTTAGAACAAGAAGAACTTACAAAGAAAGATCAGTTTAATGAATATTTAATGACAGGATTAAGAACCATTTGGGGAGTGTCGTTAGAGAAAATTGAGGAGGATTTCGGGGAAGAATTTAGAAAAAATCTCCTTAAAAATGCTGAGAAGTTTATTAATCAAGGGCTATTAGTCATTACAAATGAAGTTTTGAAGACTACAGAAAAAGGAAAGTTCTTAGCAGATGGATTGGCTAGTGAGTTATTCATAATTTAGGTATATTTGAGTATGATAGCAACAATTGAATACAACTCAAGAAAGTACAAAATAGATTTATCAAAACCACTAGACATTTCAATAGCCATTGATACCTCAAAAGAAAATGTAAATGCTTGGTATTTAGATGATCCTAAAATTTTTCCTGTTTCTGATGGCAATTGGATTGGAAGTGTACAACAAGGAGCTGATGTAAACTTTAATAATATCCAGTTTAATCCGCACTCACATATTACACATACCGAATGTGTGGGGCATATTACAGAAGAAGTTTATTCAGTAAACAAAGAACTATCAAAATTTTTCTTCTTAGCAGAAGTGGTGACTATTGCTCCAGAACAGTTAAAAAATAAGGACTTTGTAATTTCAAAAAAACAATTACAAAATGTTTTAGGAAACAAAAAGCGAGATGCAATTGTAATAAGAACCTTACCGAACCTATCAGACAAAAAATCGATGCGTTATTCAAATACAAATCCAACTTATTTGTTAGAAGAAGCTGCTGTATACTTAAAAGAAAAAGGAATAGAACATTTACTAATTGATTTACCATCGGTAGACAAAGAAAAAGACGGTGGAAAATTGTTAGCACATAATGCTTTTTGGAATACACAAGGAGAAATTAGAATGCAGGCAACCATAACAGAATTTATATATGTATCCAATAAAATAAAAGACGGAACCTATTTTTTAAACTTGATGGTAGCGCCATTTGAAAACGATGCTACACCTAGTAAACCTACACTTTACGAAATTATTTAAAACTTTTTTTGTTGGTATATTTATTTTTTTACTAGTTTTACAGCTCAATCAAGAAATAATAATGACAATTTTTAATACATATAAGCAATGTAAGTCGACTGTGGTAAGACACAGAAACGATCGGGCGATGTATGTATTATAACTATGTTTATATAAAATATAATGATTACAAAAAGTCCGACTGAAAAGTCGGACTTTTTACTTTTATAACTAGTAAGAACAACCAAACTTTAACCATATGAAAAAACTATACTTTAACTATTTAAACACCTTTAAAGGGCTCTCAAACGAAGTTTGGTGGCTTTCATTAATAACATTGATAAACAGAGCAGGAACCATGGTGATTCCGTTTTTATCATTGTACCTAACTAAAAGCCTACACTTTACTTTAAAAGATGTGGGTTGGATTATGACTTGTTTCGGGTTAGGGTCTGTATTGGGATCTTGGTTAGGAGGTAAGTTAACCGATAAAATAGGTTTTTATAAAGTAATGAAGACAAGCTTGTTTTTGACGGGGTTACTTTTTATAGCCTTACAGTTTGTAAATACCTTTGCAGGTTTCTGTATTGGCATTTTCTTAGTAATGTTAGTAGCAGATACGTTTAGACCAGCTATGTTTGTTGCGTTAAGTACTTACAGCAAACCAGAAAATAAAACACGTTCGGTAACGCTAATTCGTTTAGCAATTAACTTAGGTTTCTCAGCAGGTCCTGCGGTTGGTGGATTAATTATAACCTCACTGGATTATAGTGGGCTGTTTTGGGTAGATGGAGTTACTTGTATTTTAGCAACTGTTTTACTGGTGAATGTATTAAACCCTAAGAAAGCAAAAGCTTTAGATGAAACAAAAGTAGAAAATCCGCAATCAGTATTCTCAGATAAGGCTTTTTGGGTATTTTTTGTAGGGATGTTCATTTTCGGATTTATCTTCTTGCAATACTTCTCAACAATGCCTTTATATTACAAAGATGTTCATCATTTAACTGAGTTAGAAATAGGCTTATTAATGGGGCTTAACGGATTCTTTATCTTCTTGTTAGAAATGCCACTTATTAAATGGTTGGAAGAAAGTAAGTATACCAAAGAGTTTTTAATGTTTTTTGGTTTACTATTAACAGGATTAAGTTTTGTTGTAATTAACTTAACCGGTTGGGTAGGAATTTTAATTGTAGGAATGTTACTGATGACAATAGGAGAGATGATCGCATTTCCTTTTTCAAATGCCTTTGTGATGGAGCGAGCAAAAAAAGGAAATCAAGGAGAATACATGGCATATTATAGTATTGCATTTTCTATGTCACACATATTTGGACACAATTCAGGAATGCAATTAATAGATAATATTGGATTTGATAATACATGGAATTTTATGATTGTATTATCGGGGATTGGAGTGTTATTTTTATTAATGTTAGTACGAATTGTTAAAAGAGAAAAAGTAATCGCATGAACTTAAATCAAGTAACAATTCCGTCTATAGATGTAAATGCATCTGTACTATTTTATAAAAAACTAGGCTTGCATCTTATTGTAGATGCAAGTCCTAGATATGTCCGATTTGAAGTACCTGATGGAGATGCAACCTTCTCAATTCATCAAGTAGAGAAGTTACCTAAAGGAGAAGGAATTACATTGTATTTTGAAGATGAGAATTTAGATGAATTAGTAGGGGAATTACAAGAAAAAGGAATTCAATTCACCCAATTACCCAAAGATCAAACATGGTTATGGAGAGAAGCCCATTTGTTAGATCCAGATGGTAACAGATTAATTCTGTTTAAAGCAGGAGAACACAGAAAAAATCCGCCTTGGCGAATCAATTAAGAAATAGAAGTTTTTATCTTTGAATATTTAATAAGAAAGCAGAAAACATGAATATACAAGACGCACAAAAACAAGTAGATGATTGGATTAAAAATCACGGAGTTCGTTACTTTAACGAGTTAACAAATATGGCGCAACTAACAGAAGAAGTTGGAGAAGTAGCTCGAATTATTGCGCGTCGTTATGGAGAACAAAGTGAAAAAGAAAGTGATAAAAACAAAGATTTAGGTGAAGAATTGGCCGATGTAATGTTTGTAGTGTTGTGTTTAGCGAACCAAACAGGCGTAAATTTACAAGAAGCCTTTGATAAGAAGCTAGATATTAAAACTAAAAGAGATCACGATCGTCATCATAGTAACAAAAAACTACAATAAATGAGTCTCATTAAAAATATACAAAAAGGAAATTTTTGGATTAATGTTTTAAAAGTAGGAACCCCATTTTTAATAATCGTAGCTGTTTTTTCTTTATTGTTTAAAACGGGAGGGGCTGTTTTTTCAGCAGACTTTGAAACAGTATACAATGTGCACTTTGCAAATAAACAGTGGATTCGTTTTTGGTTGAGCAAGATTGTAATCGCACTTATTTATAGCATATACATTGTAAATAAAAAAACGAAGTAGTTTTTTATGGATTTAAGATTAAAAACTGAAGATTTTAATTCAGGTACTCATATAACCATTTCAGGGTCAAAAAGTGAATCAAATAGATTGTTGATTTTACAGCAATTATATCCAGATTTACAGATAGAAAATTTATCAAACTCTGATGATACACATCATTTACAAGGAGCGTTAACTTCTGATAATACGATTGCAGACATTGGACATGCAGGAACTGCTATGCGTTTTCTAACTGCTTTTTTTGCAACACAAGAAGGTGTTACAAAAGTATTGCAAGGATCAGACCGAATGCATAATCGACCAATTGAAATTTTGGTTAATGCGCTTCATGATTTAGGAGCAGATATAGAATATGTAGAAAAAGAAGGATATCCACCACTTAAAATATCGGGAAGAAAACTAACAAAAGAGAAAGTTTCAATTAATGGAAATGTAAGTAGTCAATACATTTCAGCATTAATGCTAATTGCTCCAAGCTTAGAAAAAGGGCTTAAAATTGAGTTAGTAGGAAAAATCACATCGGTTCCCTATATCAATATGACTTTACAATTATTAGCTCAATTAGAAGTTGAAGCTAAATTTGAAGGGCAGGTTATTAAAATAAAACCTAAATCAACAGTAGAGAAACAAACAATTGTAGTAGAGTCTGATTGGAGTTCAGCTTCTTATTTTTATTCGATTATAGCATTGAGTAAAGTTGGTTCTTCTGTGAAATTATCGGCTTATAAAAAAGACAGTTTGCAAGGAGATAGTTGCTTGGAAGAAATTTATAAGCATTTTGGAGTGACGACTACTTTTAAAGAAAACTCAATTCTTTTAACGAAAGAAAAAGAACATAGTTCAGCAGTATTAAAAGAAGATTTAAAAAATGCACCAGATATAGCGCAAACCATAGCAGTTACTTGTTTTGGTTTAGGCATTGCTTGTGATTTAACAGGGTTACACACATTAAAAATTAAAGAAACTGATCGTTTAGAAGCATTACGTGAAGAGTTAACAAAATTAGGAGCAGATATTTCAGTCACTAATGAAAGTTTACACTTAAAACCATCTTTAAAAATTAAAGAGAATATTCAAATAGCTACTTATAATGATCATCGAATGGCAATGGCATTTGCTCCGCTAGCTTTAAAAGTTTCTTTAGGAGTTTTAGAGGCAGAAGTAGTAACTAAATCTTATAGAAATTTCTGGAAAGATATGCTTAGTGTAGGAATTCAGAATGTTACCATAAAATAATAGGGCAATCGCTTGACAACCCCTATGTTGAAATTGTATATTTGCCATCGTTAAGAAAATTTTACAAATGAAATTATCAAATTTTAATTTTGAATTGCCAAAAGAATTATTGGCAGAATATCCTTCAGAGCACAGAGATGAAGCACGATTAATGGTATTGCACCGTGACACACAAAAAATCGAGCATAAACTATTTAAAGATTTAATCGATTATTTTGATGAAGGAGATGTAATGATGTTAAACAATACGAAAGTTTTTCCAGCCCGTATGTACGGAAACAAGGAGAAAACAGGAGCTCGTATTGAAGTATTTTTATTACGTGAGTTAAATGCTGAAAATCGTTTGTGGGATGTATTAGTAGATCCAGCAAGAAAAATAAGAATAGGTAATAAATTATTCTTTGGAGACGATGAAAGTTTAGTAGCTGAAGTTATTGATAATACTACTTCACGTGGTAGAACATTACGTTTCTTATTTGATGGTCCTTATGATGAATTTAGAAAGAAATTAATCGAGTTAGGAGAAACTCCATTACCAAAATACATAAAACGTGAGGTAGAGCCAGAAGATGAAGATCGTTACCAAACTATTTTTGCTAAGCATGAAGGGGCAGTAGCAGCACCAACAGCAGGATTACACTTCTCTAAACACTTAATGAAACGTTTAGAAATTAAAGGAGTAGACTTTGCAGAAACAACTTTGCATGTAGGTTTAGGTACTTTTAATCCGGTTGAGGTTGAAGATTTATCAAAGCACAAAATGGATTCTGAGCAAATTATTATTCCACAAGTCAGTGCAGATATGGTAAATAATGCTATTGCTAGCAAGAAAAAAGTGTGTGCAGTAGGTACTACAGTGATGAGAACTATTGAATCATCAGTATCTTCAAGTAACCAATTAAATGCTTTTGAAGGATGGACTAACAAGTTTATTTTTCCTCCATATGATTTTAGCATAGCTAATTGTATGGTGACGAATTTCCACACGCCAAAATCTACATTGTTAATGATGGTATCTGCATTTGCAGGACACGATTTTGTTATGGAAGCATACAAAGAAGCAATTAAAGAAAAATATAAATTTTACTCGTACGGAGATGCGATGTTAATTTTATAAAATAGTTTTTTAACCATTAACAAAACCTCACAAGTTACTTGTGAGGTTTTGTGTATTTTTGTACCTGATGAAAGTAAAGAAGAAAGACATACGTGCATTAACTAAGGAACAACTCCGTGATTTTTTTGTTGAAAACGGAGATAAAGCCTTTCGAGGTAACCAAGTATATGAATGGTTATGGCATAAAGCAGCACATTCGTTTGATGATATGACAAGTTTATCTAAAGCAACAAGAAAAATGCTTGACGAGAACTTTGTAATCAATCATATAGAAGTTGATACAATGCAACGTAGTAATGATGGTACAATTAAAAATGCAATTAAACTCCATGATGGGTTAATTGTAGAATCTGTTTTAATTCCTACTGAAAAACGTACCACAGCTTGTGTGTCTAGTCAAGTAGGTTGTAGTTTAGATTGTAAATTTTGTGCAACAGCTCGTTTAAAACGTATGCGTAATTTGAATGCAGATGAAATCTACGATCAAGTTGTAGCAATTGACAAACAAAGTAGACTATACCATAACCATAAACTATCAAATATTGTTTTTATGGGAATGGGAGAGCCTTTAATGAATTACAACAATGTAATTAAAGCTATTGGTAAAATAACTTCAGAAGAGGGCTTGGGAATGGCAGCTCGTAGAATTACGGTGTCAACTTCTGGTGTACCTAAAATGATTAAAAAAATGGCAGATGATGAAGTGCGTTTTAATTTAGCAGTTTCATTACACTCAGCTATAGATGAGGTTCGAACATCTATTATGCCATTCAATGCTACTTTTCCATTAAAAGATTTAAAAGAGTCTTTGGAGTATTGGTATGAAAAAACTAGACGAAAAATAACGTATGAGTACGTTGTTTGGAATGGAATTAACGATCGAAAAGAAGATATTGATGCGTTGGTACAGTTCTGTAAATATGTTCCGTGCAAAGTCAATTTAATTGAATATAATCCTATAGATGATGGAGAGTTTCAACAAGCATCAGATAGAGCTTTAAACAATTATATATCTAATCTTGAAATGAATGATATTGTGGTAAATGTGCGTCGTTCTAGAGGAAAAGATATTGATGCGGCTTGTGGGCAATTAGCAAATAAAAGTTAAAGATTAATTCCTTACTTTTGATATCCGAATGAAGCCAGTAGAGCAAATAAAACTTCCGATTGCTAAAGAAATGGAACTCTTTGAAACTAAGTTCAAAGACTCGATGTTATCTAAAGTTCCATTATTAAACAGAATTACTTATTATATCGTTCGCAGAAAGGGAAAACAAATGCGACCAATGTTTGTTTTTTTGGTAGCAAAAATGGTTTCTAATGGCGGTTTTGATGAACGTACATATAGAGGAGCATCAGTAGTAGAATTAATTCATACAGCAACATTGGTACACGATGACGTAGTCGATGATAGTAACCGACGTCGTGGTTTTTTCTCAATCAATGCGCTTTGGAAGAATAAAATAGCTGTTTTAGTAGGTGATTATTTACTTTCAAAAGGATTACTACTCTCTATAGATAATGAAGATTTCGATTTACTAAAACTCATATCTATAGCGGTTCGAGAAATGAGTGAAGGAGAGTTGTTACAGATTGAAAAAGCTCGTAAACTCGACATTACTGAAGAGGTGTATTTTGAAATTATTCGCCAAAAAACAGCAACATTAATTGCAGCTTGTTGTGGTATTGGTGCGGCATCAGTTGGTGCGAATAATGAAACAGTGCAGCAAATGCGAAAGTTTGGAGAGTATATAGGTATCGCTTTTCAAATTAAGGATGATTTATTCGATTACACAGAAGATAAAATTGGAAAACCAACGGGAATAGATATCAAAGAACAAAAGATGACACTTCCACTGATTTACACATTGAATACTTGTTCTTCTAAAGAAAAATCGTGGTTAATCAATTCGGTAAAAAAACATAACAAAAACAAAAAAAGAGTAAAAGAAGTAATTGCTTTTGTGAAAGAAAATGGTGGTTTAGAATATACAACAGCCAAAATGCACGATTATAAAAACAAAGCATTGGCTATTTTAGATAATTTTCCTGATTCAGAATATAAAAGTTCCTTACTTCAAATGATTGATTATGTTGTGGAGCGTAAGATTTAAAAATAAATAAAAACCCTCGAGAGAATCTTGAGGGTTTTTATGGTATTTGTTTTGAAATATCTTTTACAATTTATAGATATATATTTTTTGGTCAAAACCAGGATTAGACCTGACTATTTTATTTATTTCTTTCATTCTTATTTGGTCTAAAAGATAGAGTCTGTTAATACCATCTCCTAAAATAACTTCATTATCAATAATAATTGTAGTTACTGTAGGGCTAGGTTTACCAAACTCTTTTAATTTCCTTGTATTAGAGTTTTCGAGGTTACTTGTATTGCTTATTCTTAGGTAATCTATCAATTTACTTAGTTGCATACTTTTAAGTCTAAAATCCTTTTGTAAAAAATCTAAAAGCAATTGGTTTGATTTTATTTCGTTGTTATCAACTATAATATCAAATGGTTTTACTTTCGGTTGTTTTTCTTCTTGAGCAGATAAGCTTAAAGAAATTAAAGTTAAAATAACAAGTAATAAGTCTTTTGTTTTCATAGTGTTATATTTTTAGTATTAAACTAGAAGAATAACAAAAACTAGGCCAAATAAAAACCTCGAGATTTTCTCGAGGGTTTTTGGTTAATAAACAAACTAATTACCTAATAAGTACTGTGGTATTTTACCATTTGTAATTGATAGTATCCTGATAAGTTTTTAACTCCAAAATGTCCATATGGAGCTGAATCATAATACTTTTCTCCGTCTTGAGTGTTAATTCTACAGGTGTTTTTTCCGTAAACAATGCAGCCATAGCCAATAACTTGATCAGCGGAGCTCCATATAGAATAAACATTATTAGCTTCTTTTACAGGGTTGCTATTTAATTCGGTTAAAAAATCAGAAACACCATAAGGACCTGTTCCCCAAAGAAGATATCCAGGATAAAAACCGTTTACATCATTACAGGTTGGAACTCCAGTACCAGAATAATAGCATGAAGTTAAACCTCGGTTTGCGCCAGCAATTCCTATAAAAGTATCTACATAATCTAATGGACTGCCTAAGCTATAGGAACCATAATTTTCATCATAAGCATTGCCTCCTTTAAGTGCCTTTCTACCTAATGTAACTCCCATTGAGTGTCCTATAACATCTATTTTTTGAGCATTTGTATAACTTTTTACAGCTTGTATGAAAGCTCTAACTCTTTCTAAAAATTCTTTACTATGGTAGTTTGAAGAAGCATTGTAAGGGTTAGCATCTCCCCAAGTAAAAGTATACAACTCGTTGGAGTTGTATCCGTTATTTAAAAAATAGTTAATGGGGTCTTCCCAACCGTCAGCTTTATCACTATTGCCATGTATAAAGATAACAGGCTGATTATTTAACGTTTCAGAGCTAGAAGTTTTACCACCATAACTATAACCTACACTCCCTTTAAAATTATAAGAGTCATATCCGTTTTGTTGAAGCCAATTATTAAAGTGATCAGTGATTTGAAATGTGCCAGTACTTTTATTTAGTATTGTTGGTGTTTCATAAGAACTGTTACCCTCTATTAATTCATCCTCACTTTCACTTGAACAAGCTATTAATAAGATAGAAAAAACAAATACAATAGAACCATATTTTTTTAACATAATTAATTTAGTTTTTGGGGTTTCAATACCCACAATTTACATAAGAAGAATATTGTAATTATTAAAATGTAATTGTTTGTTAAGTAGACTATTATGTTTGTTGTATTCTTTTTGATGCTGATTTGTGTTCTTCCATGTAATATTTTCAGACTTTTTTACTTTTATCCATAAGAGTGAGACTTTGGATAACAAAAAACCTCGAGAATTATCTCGAGGTTTTTAAATATTTAGGTGTCGAGCTTCTCGACTACATCATTCCTGGCATTCCACCACCCATTGGAGGCATTCCACCACCTGGGTTATCTTCTTTAATGTCTACTAAAGCACACTCAGTAGTTAAGATCATTCCAGCAACAGATGCAGCATTTTCTAAAGCTACACGAGTTACTTTCTTAGGATCAATAATACCAGCCTCTAACATATCTACATATTGTTCAGATTTTGCATCGTAACCAAAGTTTTGGTTTTCCTCTAAAACTTTATTGATTACAACTGAACCTTCACCACCAGCATTTTCAACAATCGTACGTAAAGGAGATTCAATAGCTCTATTTACAATTTGAATACCTGTAGTTTCATCTAAGTTTTCTGTAGTAATTGTTTCTAATACTTTTTTAGCACGTACTAGAGCAACACCTCCACCAGCTACGATACCTTCTTCTACAGCAGCTCTTGTAGCGTGTAGAGCATCATCAACACGATCTTTCTTTTCTTTCATTTCTACTTCAGAAGCAGCTCCAACATATAGTACAGCAACTCCGCCAGCTAACTTCGCTAAACGCTCTTGTAATTTCTCACGATCGTAATCAGAAGTAGTCGTTTCAATTTGTGCTTTGATTTGGTTTACACGAGCTTTGATTTGTGCTTCGTCACCAGAACCATTTACAATTGTTGTATTATCCTTATCAATAGTTACTGTTTCAGCAGTTCCTAATAAATCTAAAGTTGCATTTTCTAAAGAGAAACCTCTTTCTTCAGAAATTACGGTACCACCAGTTAAAATAGCGATGTCTTCTAACATTGCTTTTCTACGATCACCAAATCCTGGAGCTTTTACAGCAGCGATTTTTAATCCACCACGTAATTTGTTAACTACTAAAGTAGCTAAAGCTTGTCCATCAACATCTTCAGCAATAATTAATAAAGGTTTTCCTGATTGAGCAACTGGCTCTAAAATTGGAAGGATTTCTTGTAAGTTAGAAATCTTTTTATCGAATAATAAGATATAAGGATTGTCTAAGTCAGCAATCATTTTATCAGCATCTGTTACAAAGTATGGAGATAAGTATCCACGATCAAATTGCATTCCTTCAACAACATCAACATAAGTATCTGTTCCTTTTGCTTCTTCAACAGTAATAACCCCTTCTTTTCCAACTTTTCCAAATGCTTCAGCGATTAAATTACCAATTACTGCATCGTTATTAGAAGAAATTGCAGCTACTTGCTTAATTTTTTCTGACGAATCACCAACTTCTTTAGATTGTTTTGCTAAATCTTCTGTAATAGCCGCAACAGCTTTATCTATACCGCGTTTTAAATCCATTGGATTTGCACCTGCAGCAACATTTTTTAATCCTTCTTTAACGATTGCTTGAGCTAGTACAGTTGCAGTAGTAGTACCATCACCTGCTAAATCGTTAGTTTTAGAAGCTACTTCTTTTACCATTTGAGCTCCCATGTTTTCTAACTCATCTTCTAACTCTACTTCTTTAGCTACAGAAACTCCATCTTTAGTTACATGAGGAGCTCCGAAAGATTTAGAAATAATAACGTTACGTCCTTTAGGTCCTAAAGTTACTTTTACTGCATTTGCTAATGCATCTACACCGCGCTTTAATCCATCACGAGCGTCTACATCAAATTTTATATCTTTTGCCATTTTGTTTAAGTTTTTTAGTCTTAGCTTATAGCTTTCGACCTGTTTTTTAATTTTGTTTAGTTGGCTAATAGCAGAATGCTAATAGCAAAGAAATTTTAGATAATAGCGAAGATGTCGCTTTCTCTCATAATTAAATAATCTTTTCCTTCTAATTTAAGCTCAGTACCAGCGTACTTTCCGTATAAAACAGTATCACCAACTTTTACAGTTAAAGGCTCATCTTTTGTTCCGTTTCCTACGGCTACGACAGTACCTTTTTGTGGTTTTTCCTTTGCGTTGTCAGGGATGATAATTCCTGATGCTGTAGTAGTTTCTGCTGCAGCTGGTTCAACAAGAACTCTGTCTGCTAAAGGTTTAATGTTTAATCCCATTTTATATATTTTGATTGATTAAATTAATTTTTACTGGTTAAGTTTTGTCAGAAATTATGCCAATAGATTTTTGCTGACAATTTTTCTAATACATTAGATTAACAAATAAAAAAAATGCCAACGTGTCATTTACGTTGGCATTTTATATTCTATTTTTTAGAAACTATTGAGCGCTGTCTTTAGCAGTATCTGTCGCTGCTGGTGTAGCAGGAGTTGTTGTAGTTTCAATATTGTTTAAAGTTTCATTTAATTGAGGAGCGTCAGCTGCATTTCCTCTTGGAATAGCAAAGTTAGCTATTAAGATTAAAGCAAACATAGTAATAGCTAATGTCCAAGTAGTTCTGTCTAAAAAGCTATTCGTATTTTGTACACCTCCAATATTTTGAGCTCCACCGCCTCCAAATGATGAAGATAATCCTCCACCTTTAGGATTTTGAACCATTACAATTAAGATTAATGCTATTGCAACAATCAATATTAAAACTAAAAGTAAAGTATACGTTGTCATCTATTTATTGTTTTGTAAAATTTGTATTCTTTTAATTTGGTCTGCAAAGAAACCACTTTTTTCTGGATATTTCAAACTTAATATTTTATATGCTTGAATAGCACTATCATATTTCTTTTGTTCTAAATATACTTTAGCCAAAGTTTCGGTAGCTAATTGATTATTTTGTTGATTTTCGGATATTTTTATATCCGAAGTATTTGTTTTGTTAGGACGAGAAATTTTTGGAGCCGTTTCAATAAAACGATCAATAATAGCTTCGTACTCAGATTTAACTGGAGTTTTCTTTGTTTGTTCTTCTGAAGGTTTATTATCTAAAGTTCTAACAATAGCTTTTTTTGATGATAGCTGTAACCATTGATTGAAAGAAAAAGTTTCGTTCTGTGTGAAAGAAAGTGGTTTACCAATAGCTAAATCTTCCTCTACTGCTGAAACTTTTGTCTGTTTTCTTTTAGGAAGAATTTTATCTTTTAAACTAGTTTTTTCTTCTTTTTTAGGGGCTTCTTTAAAAGCTTCCGAAGTAATAAAATCAAATAAAACAGTTCTGTCACTGGTGTGAGCTGCCGTTATTTTTAACTCGTTGTTGTATTTATAACTTTCTTGATTTTTTAAAATTTTTAAACGAAGCGCTCTAGCTGATTGAAAATAAGGATATTCTTGAATAATATCAGTAATGTCTGAAAGATGTTCTTGCGAAATTAATTCAGGCTTTTCTAATAACTGTATGTATAAATCCTTATTCAAAAAATTACCATTTTGCCACTGAGGCATTAAAAATATCTTGCGTAATACGTTCTATAATCTCATCTAAAGCAGTTTCTAAAACTCCTCCTGTTAACTGTTGATTAGCTCCGTAATCGTAGTAAAAAGAAAAACGTTTTTCAAAGTTATCTTTCTCTTCTAAAGCATTTATAAAGTTTACATTTACAGTGATTGTTAATCGGTTTTGAGCAGCTGTTTGTTGAGCTGTTGCACTCATTGGTGTAATACGATAGTCAACAATTTCACCAGAAAAATGTAAATCACCACCAGAATTAACCAAGGTTAAATTAGTTTGACGTGTAAATAAATCTTGTAAATCTTGTGTGAATTTTTGGCTTAGTATTGGTTCAACTAATGGTGCTTGGTTAGGGAAAAAATCAACCTGAATTGTTTTTGCATTTCCTGTGTTTCCACCCGTAAAGGAATATGCGCCACAACCAATAATAGTTGTTAAACCAATAAATAACGATATTATATAAAGAGTTTTTTTCATTTAAAATTGAATGAGTTGTAAAAGTAAACAAATAGATTACAAGTCGTATTGCTTAATTTTTCGGTATAAAGTTCTTTCGGATATTCCTAATTCTTTGGCAGCTAACTTACGTTTTCCGTTATTTTTTTCGAGAGACTTTTTTATCATTTCAATTTCCTTTTCTTGTAATGATAAGCTTTCGTCTTCTTCAATTGTTTCTGCATAGTCATAATCATTTTGAAGAGAAGGTGATTTTGGAATTTGTACTACTTCAATGTTTGAAGCTTCCGATAAATCTTGATCTTGATATATGCGTTCAATTAAGCGATGATTGTCTTCTTGAACCTGTTCAGAATTTCCACTTTGCATTAAGTCTAATGTCAATTTTTTTAGATCATTAATGTCATTACGCATATCAAACAAGATTTTATACATAATATCTCGTTCATTAGCAAAATCGGATTGACTGGTAGTTTTACCTCCGACAACAGCAGGTAAGTTACTACGGTTTTCAGGTAAATATTGAACTAGTTTTTCTGGAGTAATGAATCTGTCTTCTTCAACTATCGATACTTGTTCTGCAATGTTTTTTAATTGACGAATATTTCCAGGAAAATGATAATTCAATAAAACCTTTACAGCATTTTCACCTAACCTGATAGTTGGCATTCTATATTTTTGAGCAAAATCGGCAGCAAACTTTCTGAACAGTAAATGTATATCTTCTCCACGTTCTCTTAAAGGAGGTAGCGGAATTTCTATAGTGCTTAAACGATAATATAAATCTTCACGAAATTTCTCTTTAGAAATAGCTTCGTGCATATTCACGTTGGTTGCAGCTACAATACGAACATTTGTTTTTTGTACTTGTGAAGATCCTACTTTTATAAATTCTCCATTTTCTAATACACGTAACAAGCGGACTTGAGTTGTTAATGGTAATTCACCAACTTCATCTAAAAAGATAGTACCACCATCTGCAACTTCAAAATACCCTTTTCTTGTTTGTGTAGCTCCCGTAAAAGCTCCTTTTTCATGCCCAAATAATTCACTGTCAATGGTTCCTTCAGGAATAGCACCACAGTTTACAGCAATATATTTTGCATGTTTTCTGTGTGATAATTGATGAATTATTTTTGGGATATTTTCTTTTCCAACACCACTTTCACCAGTAACTAGTACCGAAATATCAGTAGGAGCAACACGAATCGCTTTTTCAATAGCGCGATTTAGTTGTACATCGTTACCGATAATGCCAAAGCGTTGTTTTATAGCTTGTAAATTTTCCATTTATATAGTTTTAAAGTTTTTTGATTCAAAAATTTGAAAGAAATAAGTATTCAAACTCTTAAACGACTAAACTTTTACTAAAAATTAATTGTTTTCTGAATATCCAACAGCCGTACCTTTTAAGGTAGTAGAAGTACAATCTTCAATTTTTACATTTACAAAATCACCCATTTTATAGTGTTCCTTAGGGAAAACAACAACGGTGTTTTGTGTGTTACGACCTTTCCATTCGTTTTCGTTTCTTTTTGAAGTTCCTTCAATTAAAACTTCTTGAATTTTGCCTACATGTTCTTTAGCTCTGTATAAACTATGTTCTTGTTGTAGGTTAATGATTTCTTGTAAACGACGTTTTTTGATAGCTAAAGGAACATCATCTTCCATTTTCTTAGCTGCTAAGGTTCCTGGTCTTTCCGAATATGCAAACATAAATCCGAAGCTATATTTTACATAGTTCATCATGTCTAAAGTATCAAGATGATCTTCTTCAGTTTCTCCACAGAAACCGGCAATCATATCTTGACTTAAAGCCATTTCAGGAACAATTTTGTAGATATTGTCAACTAATTCCATGTACTCTTCACGAGTGTGTTGACGGTTCATAGCTTTTAGCATATTATTACTTCCACTTTGAACAGGTAAGTGAATATACTTACAAATGTTTTGGTGTTTTGCCATAACATGAATCACATCCAGCGTCATATCCTGTGGATTAGAAGTAGAAAAACGGAAACGCATTTTAGGAAACTCAGTAGCACACATATCTAATAATTGAGCGAAATCTACTGCAGAAGCCTGTGCTAATTCAGATGCTTTTTTGAAATCTTTTTTCAATCCACCACCATACCATAAATAAGAATCAACATTCTGTCCTAATAAGGTAATTTCTTTGAAGTTCTTTTCTTGCATGCTGCGGATCTCTTCAATAATACTCTTAGGGTCACGACTACGTTCACGACCACGAGTAAAAGGAACCACACAGAATGTACACATATTATCACAACCACGAGTAATTGATACAAATGCAGAAACTCCGTTAGAGTTTAAACGAACAGGAGAAACATCAGCATAAGTTTCTTCCTTTGATAAAATTACATTTACAGCATCACGACCCGCATCAACTTCTTCAATTAAATTAGGTAAGTCACGATAAGCATCAGGACCAACAACTAAGTCAACGATTTTTTCTTCCTCTAAAAATTTTTCCTTTAATCGTTCCGCCATACAACCTAATACACCAACCTTCATAGTTGGGTTAGTTTTTTTAACAGCGTTGTATTTTTGAAGCCTGTTACGAACAGTGGTTTCTGCTTTTTCACGAATAGAGCAGGTGTTTACCAATACTAAATCAGCCTCCTCTAGGTTTTGTGTAGTGTTAAAACCTTGTTCAGCTAAAATTGACGCCACAATTTCGCTATCGTTCATATTCATTTGACAACCATAACTTTCAATAAAAAGCTTCTTGTTGTTTCCTTCTTTGTGATCTGTAACAAGGGCTTTTCCTTGTTTTTTCTCATCAATTACTTTCTCTACGTGTTCCATAAATCGTTAAATCGTACTAAAATAGGCTGCAAAGATACAACCAAAAAGTGTAATTTGTGACAAATTGACATGGATTGTTTTTTTAAGAAAAAGTAAAATTTTGTTAAAAACGACCCATTAAAAAAAAACTATATACTTTTGCAAACTGAATTATACCTATATTATTAAGGTGTAAAATGAGATAAGAGATATAAGACGTATGGCAAAAAATTTAGTAATAGTTGAGTCACCTGCTAAGGCGAAAACAATAGAGAAGTTTTTAGGAAAGGACTTTCAGGTTGAATCGAGTTTTGGACACATTGCAGACTTACCATCAAAGGAGTTGGGTGTAAATGTAGAAGGAGATTTCAAACCGAAGTATATAGTTTCTACCGATAAAAAAGCGGTGGTAAAAAAACTAAAAGACTTAGCAAAGAAAGCAGAAACTGTTTGGTTAGCATCCGATGAAGACCGCGAGGGAGAGGCTATAGCATGGCACTTAGCGGAACAATTAAAACTAAAAGATGAAAACACTAAACGTATTGTTTTTAACTCTATTACTAAAAAAGCAATTTTAAAAGCAATAGAAAATCCACGTACAATTAATTATAACCTTGTTGATGCACAACAAGCACGACGTGTGTTAGATAGAATTGTAGGATATGAATTATCGCCTGTTCTATGGAGAAAAGTAAAACCGGGATTATCAGCAGGTAGGGTACAATCGGTTGCAGTACGTTTAATAGTGGAGCGTGAAAGAGAAATTGAAGGATTTACACCGGTAGCTTCTTATCGTGTTGACGCGGAGTTTGTAAATGCAGAAGGGAAAAAGTTTAAAGCAAAATTAGCGAAAAACTTTTCAACAAAAAAAGAAGCTGAAGACTTCTTGAATTCTTGTTTAGGAGCAGAATTCTCTGTAGCTGATTTACAAAAAAAACCAGCAAAAAAATCTCCAGCACCACCATTTACAACATCTACCTTACAACAGGAAGCGTCAAGGAAATTAGGCTTTCCTGTTGCTAAAACCATGATGGTAGCACAACGTTTATATGAAGCAGGGTTAATAACCTACATGAGAACAGATAGTGTAAATTTATCTGATGATGCAAAAAATGCTGCTCAAGAAGAAATTATAGCTTCTTATGGGGAAGAATATAGTAAGCCACGTAATTATGCGACTAAATCTAAAGGAGCGCAAGAAGCGCATGAGGCGATTCGTCCGACTAACATGGAGAATCATGAAATTACAGGTGAGTATGACCAAACAAGATTATATAGCTTAATTTGGAAGCGTACATTAGCTTCACAAATGAGTGAAGCTCAGTTAGAGCGTACTATTGTAAAGATAGACAACGATAAAAACAAAAAGCAATTTACTGCAAATGGAGAGGTTATTACTTTTGAAGGTTTCTTAAAAGTGTATTTGGAAGGTACGGATAATGAAGAGGAAGAGCAAGCAGGAATGTTGCCTAAAATGAAAGTGAAAGAACAATTGACTAATGATCTTATTACAGCAACAGAGCGTTACACACGACCGCCAGCAAGGTTTTCAGAAGCATCGTTAGTAAAACAATTAGAAGAGTTAGGTATCGGTCGTCCTTCTACGTATGCGCCAACTATTTCAACTATTCAAAGAAGAGAGTACATTGAGAAGGGAACAGTTGAAGGTAAAGAAAGAAAATACACACAACTAAGTTTAGTGAATCAAGAAGTATCAGAGCAAGTTTTAACTGAAAGAGTAGGTTCTGATAAAGGGAAGTTAGTACCAACAGATATAGGGAATATAGTAAACGATTTCTTAGTAGCTAATTTTGATACTATCTTAGACTATGGATTTACAGCTAAAGTAGAAAATGAGTTTGATGAAATAGCTGAAGGAAAAGAAGATTGGATAGCGATGATTAAAGATTTCTATAAAAACTTTCATGTTGTTGTAGAAGATGTTGCCGCGAATGCAGAAAGAGCAAAAGGAGAACGTTTGTTAGGAGTTGATCCGGAAAGTGGTAAGAATGTATATGTACGTTTAGGACGTTACGGAGCAATGGTGCAAATAGGAGAGGCTACTGATGAAGAGAAACCTCGTTTCGCAAGCTTACAAGGAGATCAAACAATGAATTCGATTACCTATGAAGAAGCAATGGATTTATTTAAGTTACCAAAAACACTAGGGAACTATGAAGATAAAGAGGTAGTTGTAGCTAATGGGAGATTTGGTCCTTATATTAAGTTTGATGGTAAATATGTGTCGTTAGATAAAGGAGAAAATCCAATGTCTGTAGATATGGATAGAGCTATTGAGTTGATTGAAGAAAAAAGGAAAGCAGATGCTCCTATTGGAGAATACGAGGGTATGCCAATTCAAAAAGGAGTAGGGCGTTTTGGACCGTTTATTAAATGGAATTCTATTTTTATTAACGTAAATAAAAAATATGACTTTGATAATTTAAGTCAAGCAGATTTAGAAGAATTAATTGAGGATAAAAAACGAAAAGAACGTGAAAAGCTAATCCACAATTTTGAAGAAGTGGGTATTCGTGTAGAAAAAGCACGTTGGGGACGTTTTAATGTGATAAAAGGGAAGATAAAAGTTGAGCTTCCTAAAACAACAGAAATAGAAAAACTAACACAAGAAGAGGCTGTTAAAATGATAGAGGCTAAAACGCCTAAGAAAAAAGCAGCTAAAAAGAAAGCAACCAAAAAAAAATAAAGAAGCTTTCAGAAAAAAAATAGTTTAGTATATTGCGACTCTTAAATTCCCCCTTATAATGAATATAGACTTCTTTACACCTATTGAAGACTCTGTAGCTGCTCACGTAGTTTTACAGCCATCTTCTGTATTAGGAAGAAATATTCAACTTCATACTGTTCAAGATGGTTTTCCAGATTTAACAGAAGTTACTATCGCAATTTTAGGGGTTAAAGATGATAGAGGTGCAATAGATAATTCTGGTAGTGGTAAAGAGCTACACGAAATTCGCAAACACTTATATCAGTTATTTCCTGGTAATTGGCATACACATATTGCTGATTTAGGGAATATAGAAAAAGGAAATACACTTGATGACACCTATTTTGCTGTTAAGTCATCAGTAGCATTTTTGTTGAAAAGAAATATACTTCCAATAATAATTGGAGGAGGCCAAGATTTAACTTACGCAAACTACAGAGCTTATGATGAGTTAGAGCAAACAGTTAATTTAGTAGCTGTGGATAGTCGATTTGATTTAGGAACATTAGAAGATGAGCTAAGTTCTAGATCTTATGTAAGTAGGATTGTAATGGAGCAACCAAATAATCTTTTTAACTTTAGTAATATAGGCTATCAAACATATTTTAATTCTCAAGAAGAAATAAATTTACTAGATAAACTATACTTTGATGCTTATAGGCTAGGACAAGTGAAAGATGTAACGTTAGTAGAACCTATAATGCGTGATGCAGATGTTGTGAGTATAGATATAGGTTGTGTACGACAAAGCGAAGCTCCTGCTAATAAGAATGCTTCGCCAAATGGTTTTTATGGAGAGGAAATATGTGCTATTGCACGTTATGCAGGGATTAGTGATAAAGTAACATCCTTTGGGATATACGAGTATAATAGTAAGTTAGACTCAAACTGTCAAACAGCAAATTTAATAGCTCAAGTAATTTGGTACTTTATAGAAGGAGTAAATTCAAGAGCTAAAGATTACCCGTTTGCTACAAAAGAAAGTTACCAAAAGTTTACAGTACTTTTGAATGACGATGACCCAATAAACTTTTATAAGAGTGATAAAAGTGGTCGTTGGTGGATGGAAATAAATTTAATTTCGAATAATAAACACAAAAGACATGCGTTAATACCATGTAACTATCGAGATTATGAACAGGCATTACAGCAAAAAACACCAGAAAGGTGGTATAAAGCGTTACAAAAGCTTGTTTAGAAGAAAGTTGTATGTTCTGTAAAAAATAATAACTCGTAATTGTTTTTTAATAAAAAAAATAATAGGTTTACGCCTCTTTTATAAGAAAGATATAATATGAAAAAAATAACAGTACTTGCATTGTTAGCATCTATCATCTACTCTTGTGGTTCAAGTGGAGATAGAGGAGAATTGGTAGGAGTAAAGTCTAAAAGAAAATGGTTTGCAGAAAAACCATATGGGATGGCTAAAATTCCAGGAGGATCTTTTACTATGGGTAAACAAGATGAAGATCCTATGGGAGCTATGAATGCTCCAACTAAGACTGTTACTGTACAGCCATTTTATATGGATGAAACAGAAATAACTAATAGTGAGTACAAAGCATTTGTTCATTGGGTAAGAGATTCAATTACAAGAACTAAGTTAGCTTATCAAGCTGAATTTGCCTCTTTAGGAGGAGATGAAGCAGCCAATTCTGGTAAAAATGCACAAGGAATTCAATTATATGCTTTTGCATCAAAAGATACAGTAAATGAGACCCCGTATGAAAAATACATGCGTGAAAACTATTACGAATTAGGAGAAGGCTTAGATTCATTAAAGCCATTGAACTGGGAAGAAGAGCTTATTTGGGACTCTCAAGAATACCCAGATGCAGATTATGTTGAAGTAATGGATTCTTTATATATTAAAAAAGATGAGGCTTTAAACGGGATCAGAACTTTTAATACAAAGTTGTTAAACTACAGATATTACTGGTTCGATAATGAGGCTGCTGCTAGAACGGGTAAAAATAGAAAAGACTTTTTAAGAGACGAGGTTATTAACATATATCCTGATACTACAGTATGGATTAAAGATTTCAACTATTCATATAATGATCCAATGCATCAAGAATATTTTGGGCATAAAGCGTATGAGAACTACCCTGTGGTAGGAGTTACTTGGAATCAAGCAAAAGCATTTTGTCACTGGAGAACTCAAACAAAAAATAATTTTCAAAGATCAAGACAGAAGTTAGGTTTAGTACCTGCATTCAGATTGCCAACAGAGGCTGAGTGGGAGTATGCTGCACGTGGTGGCTTAGACTATGGTAAATATCCATGGGGTGGGCCAAGTACAACGAGTGATAGAGGATGTTTCTTAGCAAACTTTAAACCAGTTCGTGGAGACTATGCAGCTGATGGAGCTTTGTATACTGTAGAAGCGATGTCTTATAACCCTAATGAGTATGGATTGTTTAATATGGCAGGTAATGTTTCTGAGTGGACAAACACAGCTTATAACCAAATGTCTTACTACATGGGGTCTACAATGAACCCTAACGTAGAGATCAAAGAAAACAGAAGAAAAATCATCCGTGGTGGATCTTGGAAAGATGTAGCATACTTTTTAGAAGTAAGTTCTCGTGACTGGGAATATGCAGATACAGCAAGAAGTTACATCGGATTCAGAACAGTACAAGATTATTTAGGTACAAATAAGAGTAATTAATAAGAAAACAAGAATAAATATTAATCCCCAAAATTTAAAAATCAAGAATTATGGCACAATCAAAATCAACTAAGAAAATGTTCAATATGGCTTACGGTTTAGGAGCCGCAGTAGTTATCATTGGAGCATTATTTAAAATTTTACACTGGCCTTTTGGAAATGAAGTATTAATGGTAGGTATGATTGTTGAAGCAGCAGTTTTCGCATTGTCAGCGTTTGAAGCAGTTGAAGACGATTTAGATTGGACAAAAGTATACCCAGAGTTAGCAGATGGTCAATCATTAGGAGGTAAAAAAGGAAAAGAAGCATCTCCAGAAGAAGCACAAAGCATGTTATCTCAAAAATTAGATAATATCTTAAGCGAAGCTAAGTTAGATGCTCAGTTAGTATCTCGTTTAGGTGATAGCATTAAAAACTTCCAAGGAGCAGTTGAGCCATTAGCTTCAGCTTCTCAATCGATTTCAGCTACTAATAGCTACAATGAGCAAATGTCTAGAGCAGCAGCTCAAATGGAGTCTTTAAACAGTTTATATCAAACACAAGTTGAAAATGCTAGTAAGCAAGCTGATTTAAATTCTGCTATGGTAGAAAATTCTCAACGTTTACAAGAGCAAATGCAGTCGTTAGCAACAAACTTATCTTCATTAAATGGAGTTTATGGAGGAATGTTAACAGCAATGTCTAATAAATAATTAATTAGTTTATCTAATTTATTAACTAAACAAACTAATTAATATGGCAGGAGGACAACTATCACCAAGGCAGAAGATGATTAACCTTATGTACTTAGTGTTTATTGCAATGTTAGCAATGAACATGAGTAAAGAGGTATTATCAGCCTTTGGATTAATGAATGAAAAGTTAACAGTAGCAAACGAAAAGGCTACTGAGAAAAATAAAACAGCTTACGAAACGTTAGCTCAAAAAGCAGCAGAACAAGCTAAACAATATGGTGAAGCTAAAGAGAAAACAGACAAGTTAAAAGTAGCTGCGGATGAATTATATGCTTATGTTGGAGATTTAAAGAGCCAAATGACTGGTGATTTAGAAGACAAGCAAGCATATGAAACAATGGATAAGTCTAAGTTTTTAGATGAATTATTCTTTAAAGGAGGTAAAATATCAAAAGCAGGACAAGAATTTGTTGCTAAGATAGATGCATTCAGAAATGATGCAGTAACGGCTTTAGAAGGTACAGAAGTTGCAGGAGTTATTGCTGCTCGCTTTAGTACAGATAAAGAAGAAAACAAAGATGGTAAGAAAATTGATTGGTTAAAATATCACTTTGAAGGATTTCCTTTAATTGCATCTTTAACTAAGTTAACTCAAATCCAAGCAGATATTAAAGCTACTGAATCTGATGCTTTAACAGCTTTATTACAAGGAGAGTTACAAAGTGCTGTGTCTATGACCAAGTATGAAGCTATGGTTGTGTTTGACAAAAGTGCTTACTATCCAGGAGAAAACTTATCTGGTAGAATTGTATTAGGTAAAAAAGATCCTAATTTAACTGCAGAGAAAGTTATTATTAACGATAAAGAAGTTGAGCAAGAAAAAATTCAAGCAGGTCAAGTTATTTTAGACGGTCCAGCTGGAAATGTAGGAGATAAGGAGTTAAAAGGAGAGTTCCAATTTAAAGAAGGAGATTCTATTGTAAAGATAGATATCAAAGGAGCTTATGCGGTTATTCCTAGACCTAATGAAGCATTAGTAGCTGCAGATAAAATGAATGTTGTATACCGTGGTTTATCTAACCCAATGACAATCTCTATTCCTGGTGTTCCTGGAAACAAAATATCAGCAAAAGCACCTGGTTTAAGAAGAGTTAAAGGAGATAAATATGTAATGAACCCAGGGAAAGGTAGTGAAGTAAACATTGTAGTTACAGGAACTCCAACTGGTGCATCTAAAGGTGTACGTTCTGTTAAGAAATTTAGAATTAAAGACATACCACCAGCGGTAGGTATGGTAAGAGGACAATACGGTACTGTGAAAATGCCTAAAGCAAGTTTAGGAAGAATAAGTGTTGCAGCTGGTTTACCAGACTTCTTATTCGATTTAAAATTAAACGTATCTAGCTTTAAAATTAAAGTGCCAGGGCAAGTTGCTATTTCAATAAGTGGAAGAACTTTGAATTCAAGAGCAAAAGCAGCTATTAACAAAGCAAGAAGAAATGATGTGATTACTATTTTTGATATTAAAGCATCAGTATCAGGTTCTAACTATAAAATTAAAAAGGTATTACCTGTTAGTGTAGAAATTACAAATTAATAAGTAAAAACAAGAAAGTATGAATTGGAAGCGTTTTTATATGGTTTTATTCGCATTTGCCATAACAAGCTATGCAAATGCACAAGCTAACCTTTTAAATGCTAAAAAGGTAGATGAAATTGGAGTTAAATCTGAAGCTCAAATTGCTTCGGAAGATGACAAACCACTTCCTTATGGCTATATTAGTGATAGAGATGTCTTGTGGTCTAAAGTGGTGTGGGAGTATGTAGATCTAAACCAAAAAATTAATCTACCTTATTATTTCCCAATTGATACTATGAATGCTGGATTAACAAGACGTTCTTTATTTGATACCCTTTTAAAGGGTATTAAAAACGGTGAAATAAAAGAAGTGTATAACGATTCTTATTTTACCACTAAGATTGGGATGGACGAAATTCAGATGATGGTTCATAATCAACGCCAGAATGGTGATTATGTAGATGATTACTACATACAATCTCAAGATATTAGAGGGTATATGTTAAAAGGATTATGGTATTTTGACAAACGTCAAGGAGAGTTAAAATATCGTTTATTAGCATTAGCTCCAATGGGACCAGATGTACAGGTTATGGGAGTTGAGGAGATTGATGATAAAGAAAATGTGTATGAGTTATTTTGGGTGTTTTTCCCAGATGCGAGAGAAACTTTACACAACTCTAAAGTATTCAATCCTGAAAATTCAGCACAACCATTGTCGTATGACAACCTGTTAAATGCTAGACGTTTCAATTCTACAATCTTAAAAGAAGAGAATATCTACGGAGACAGAGCTATTTCAGATTATATACGAGGAAACTCTTTATTTCAATTGTTAGAAGCAAACAGAATTAAAGAAGGTATCCGTAATAGAGAAATGGATATGTGGAATTATTAATATTCCTTTTCAATACAAACAAAAAAGAGCTTGCATTGCAAGCTCTTTTTTGTTGTAATAATAGTACTTTTGAACTATGAATACAGAGGTAGATTACATCATTGTTGGTTTAGGCTTATCAGGAATAGCTTTTGCAGAACAACTAATTAAAAACAATAAAAGCTTTATCGTTTTTGAAAATGACTCACAAATATCTTCAGTAGTCGCAGGAGGAGTATACAATCCTGTAATTTTAAAACGATTCACACCTGTTTGGAATGGGCATGAGCAACTGGAAAAAGCAATCCCTTTTTATAAAGAGTTAGAAGAAAAGTTACAACTTACCTTAGATTATAAGTTCACCACTAAAAAAGTATTCACTAGTGTGGGAGATGAAAACAACTGGTTCATAGCCTCAGATAAACCGATGTTGTCTCACTACATGAATCCAAAGATTTCAAAAGAAAAAATCAAAGGAATTATAGGTGATTATGGATTTGGAGAACTAAAAGGTACAGGGAGAATTGATACACCTCTGTTAGTAAAAGCTTACAAAGAATATATCAAGTCGTTAAAAAGTCTTGTAGAAGAAGCCTTTGACTATTCAAAAGTAAATATACAAGAAGACAAAGTTAGTTATGATAAAATCACAGCTAAACGAATTGTGTTTAGTGAAGGATTTGGTTTAAAGAAAAACCCATTTTTTAATTACTTACCCTTAAATGGTACCAAAGGAGAAACGATAACAATTCATGCTCCCGAATTGCAAATAGATTTTTTATTAAAAGGAAGTGTTTTTGTAATGCCGTTAGGTAACGATAATTATAAAGTAGGTGCCACTTTTAACTGGACAGACAAAACATCTATTCCAACAGAAGACGGAAGAAAAGAGTTGGAAGAAAAACTACAAAAAATAATAGCAGTTCCCTATACCGTAATTGAACAATCAGCAGGAATACGCCCTACTGTAAAAGACAGGAGGCCTTTAGTTGGAAAACACCCACAATACTCAAAATTAGCCGTTTTAAACGGTTTAGGTACGAGAGGTGTAATGATTGCACCAACGGTTGCTGAAAACTTGTTTAATCACCTAGAAAAAGGTGAAGAATTAGATAAAGAAATAAATATAAAAAGGTTCGCTGAATAGCGAACCTTTTTATATTGTTATACTTTTAAGGAACTAGAAGCTAAAAGTTAATAGCTTACTCCTAAAATAGCTTATTTTTCTGACTGTAATTCTTTAGCGTCTTTTTTGTAACTCACAAAAAGGTTAATCCAAATAATTCTTGAAAGTCGTAGCGTAATAGGTGTTAATATTAAGGAAACAACTACAATTGCTATAAAACTATGTAAAATAGATAAACCAATAAACATTTTTGCAATAATAAAAATAGCAACAAAAAGAGCCACGGCAAGAGCATAATTTACATACATGGCACCAAAGAAAAAAGAAGGTTCCATCATATATTTTAAATTACATTTTGGGCAATTTTCGTGTAAAGTAGTAACCTTTTTAGGGTTGAAGTTAAGTTTGTATTTAAAAAACTCTCCTTCATGGCAACGAGGGCATTTACCATTAAAAATACTATACAATTTACTTCCTTTTCCAAACATTTCTTATAGGTATTAAGTTCAATTAACTATTTGCTTTTTGTAAGTTTGCACAAATTTCAACAAAAATAAAACTCTCGTTTGTAACTCTAGTTACAAAACCAAAGTAATTTGCTAAAAATATGTTAAACGTACACGATGTATCAGTTTCATTTATGGGAACAGATTTGTTCTCAGGAATCACCTTTAAATTAACAAAAGGAGATCGAATAGGATTGATTGGAAAAAATGGAGCTGGAAAGTCAACCTTATTAAAAGTACTTTCTAAAGATATTGAGAATAGTGGAGGAACGCTAGCGTTTGATAAAGACGTACGCATTGGTTTTTTACGTCAAGATATTGATTTTGTACATGGAAGAACTATTTTAGAAGAAGCATATCAAGCATTTACTGAAATAAAAGAAATTGAGTTAGAGTTAGATGAGATAAATAGACAATTAGCTGAAAGAACCGATTATGAAAGTGAAGCATACAATCAGCTAATTATCGATTTAAACGAAAAAACAGAGCGTTACGAATTATTAGGAGGGTACAATTATCAAGGAGAAACGGAAAAAATATTACAAGGATTAGGTTTTCAACGAGAAGATTTTGATAAACTGACAGATACTTTCTCTGGAGGTTGGCGTATGCGTATTGAATTAGCAAAACTACTTTTACAGAATAATGATATTTTATTGCTAGATGAACCTACCAACCACTTAGATATTGAGTCAATTATTTGGTTAGAAAATTTCTTAAAAAATTATGCAGGAGCCATCGTGTTAGTATCACACGATAAGATGTTTTTAGATAACGTAACCAACCGTACCATAGAAATTTCATTAGGACAGATTTATGATTATAAAAAGCCCTATACAGAGTTTTTAAAATTACGAGCCGAAATCAAAGAAAAGCAATTACAAGCGCAAAAAAATCAACAAAAAGAAATAGAACATACTGAGAAGCTGATTGAAAAGTTTAGAGCGAAAGCCAACAAAGCTTCGATGGCACAATCACTTATTAAAAAGCTTGATAAGGTTGAACGTATTGAAGTAGATCAGGACGATAACGCAGTAATGAATGTTCGTTTTGCTATTTCGAAAGAGCCAGGGAAAATTATTGTAGAGGCTGAAAACCTATCTAAGAGTTACGGTGAAAAAGAAGTGTTGAAAGATGTTAATTTATTGATTGAGCGTAATAGTAGAATTGCTTTTGTAGGACAAAACGGACAAGGAAAATCTACTTTAGCGAAAATGATGGTAGGGGAGATTCCATTTGAAGGAAACCTAAAGCTAGGACATAATGTTGAGATAGGATATTTTGCACAGAATCAGTCGGAAGAATTGCCACCTGAGAAAACAGTGCTAGAGATTATGGAAGATGCTGCTACCGATAGTAATAGGATGCGTGTACGAGATATGTTAGGTTCGTTTTTGTTTGGTGGAGAAGCGGTAGATAAAAAAGCAAAAGTACTATCAGGAGGTGAACGAAACCGTTTAGCCTTGTGTAAGTTATTGTTATCACCTTTTAATGTGTTGATAATGGATGAGCCTACCAACCACTTAGACATAGCTTCTAAAAATGTACTGAAAAGAGCCTTACAAAACTTTGACGGAACGTTAATCGTAGTATCTCACGACCGTGATTTCTTACAAGGATTAACGACTACTGTATACGGATTTAAAGACCGAGAAATAAAAGAATATTTAGGTGATATTGATTATTTCTTAGAGCAACACAAAATGGAAAGTTTACGTGATGCTGAAAAAAGAACCGTAGTAAAAGAAGAAAAAGACATTTCTAAAAAAGAAGCTTATCAATTATCAAGGGAGCAAGAAAAGGAGCTGAAAAAGTTAAAAAACAGACTGAACAAAATAGAAACACAAATCGCAGATTTAGAAGCTGAAATTGAAAAAATAGATTTAGAACTGGCTCAGAATTACGATGAAGTTTCTGCACGCCCTAACTTTTTTGAAAACTACAAAGCTAAAAAGGCAAAAGTTGATGAGTTAATGGAAGAGTGGGAGCAAGTAGAAGAACAGGTTGCTGGGTTTTAACGGTCTTGGCTATGAGTAGTTGCACCTGCAGTTATTTCTTGCGAAATTTGGTTTTCAAGTCCTCTAAAGAACCTTCTTTTTTTTCAAGAAGTTTTCTCGATAATCCAAAACTAATAGTTATTATACTTATCGATGTTAGCGTAATGAAAATAATCAGCGTTTTGATTATTAGTTGCCTGTTCTTTTCAAATGAATCATTTTTTCCAAAAGCATAGAAATCCTCAGCAGTATTATTATGCCAAACCCATATGCAATCTCCTACTTCAGGAGGTGTTTTTGCTTTGAAAACTTCCCAGGAAACACCTCTTTTTATCATTTTTTTGAAATGTTCGTATTGTTTTGATTTTAGAGAAAATCTAATATCGTCGATTTCATTGTTATTATCATATGGCTGATATTTTATATAAATATAATCACCAGATTTAGAGTCATGATCATATATAATATTTGTTATTTTTACATTAATCAGCTTGTAATCGTCTATATGAACGGCTCTATTTATATCTCTTATTACAAAGAAAAGATATACAGGAGTAAAGAAAATGTTTAGGATTAATAGATATGCTAATATTTTTTTCAATTTTTATTAGTAATAGTTTATAAGCAGAATAAAATTACTATTATATTCCTTTTAAGGCAGGATAATCGGAAGTTTCAGCAATTTTATTCATTTCAATTTTCGAGTTTCAATATAATAAAATAATGTCATTTCGAATAAGCGATTTTATGAGCGACTGAGAAATCTCAAAATTGTGAGTTACTGATTTTAATAAGATTACTCCTTCTGGTCGGAATAACTGAGTGAAAAATGTCAAAAAAGTGTAAAAGAAATGTCAACTATTGCCTAAAGCCATTGAAAAGTAGGATATTTGTAAACAGTATGAGTAAGAATTCTAATTTAATAACTAACAAAATAAGTATCTACTTATTTGTTGTAATTACACTATTTACTTCGTGTGCTACTAACGAAAATTTTTCACAACGTGTAAAAGTTTCACTTAGAAATGTAGGACACCAGTTATTATTAAGTAATGGAGATACTTCCTCATTAGTATTACCCATACAACAGGTAAATGAGGCAACCTATAAATTAAGCTTTCAAGACAGTTTAAAAATTCAGCCTGATAGCTTAGTGATTTTGGTAAACAGGAGTTTTAAAAAGTCTAATTTTCCAACAGATTATATTTTAGAGGTAGAAAGCTGTACTAAAGAAGAAGTAGTGTATAGTTATGAAATGCGAAAAAGAGAAGAAAAATCGATTATACCCTGTAAAGGAAGAGCGTTGCCAAAGGATTGTTATTTTATAGAAGTTCAATTTCTTAAAAAGAATACATCAAATAACAGTCAGTTTATTTTTTATGGGTTGTTATTTTTAACTTTAGTGTTCAGCGTAGCGGCGTATCAAAAGAAAAGAAAAAGCAAAACAACAGCAACAGATAATGTAACTAATGTAGTAAGTTTAGGGATTTTTAAGTTTTACCCTGAGCAGAACAAATTAGTAAAACAGGCTACAGAAATTAGCTTATCTAAAAAAGAATGTGAGCTGTTAGAAATTTTTATTAGTAGACCTAACGAGATTATAAAACGAGAAGAATTAACCAAAAGAGTTTGGGAAGATAACGGAGTAGTTGTTGGAAGAAGTTTAGATACTTATATCTCTAAACTTCGTAAAAAGTTACAAGACGACACTTCTATAAAAATTACCAATATTCACGGAGTAGGATATAAGCTAGAAATAGATTAAAGACTTACTTTTGCATTGATAATTTTTTAAAATGCTGTTTCAACTAGAAATCCCTATACCTGAGAATCAACAAATTCACTTGCCTATTTTAAAAACAAAAGGAGTTGAACTTTTTGTAAAAAGGGAAGACACCATCCATCCATTTGTTTCAGGGAATAAATTCAGAAAACTGAAGTACAATATTGAAGATGCTAAAAGACAAGGTAAAGAAACCTTGTTAACTTTTGGAGGTGCTTTTTCAAATCATATTGCAGCTACTTCATCAGCAGGAAAAATTTCGGGATTTAAAACCATCGGGATTATTCGAGGTGATGAACTAGGAAAAGATGTAACGAAGACTCTTTATCAAAATGAAACTTTGAGAAATGCATACGAAAACGGAATGCAATTCAAGTTTGTTTCTAGAGAAGCGTACCGAAATAAAACCTCCGAAGAATTTATTAATCAACTAAAGAATGAATTTGGTAATTTTTATCTGGTTCCAGAAGGAGGAACGAATGCTTTAGCGGTACAAGGTTGTGAAGAGATTTTAACAAATGAAGATGAAAAATTCGATTATATTTGTTGTGCAGTAGGTACAGGAGGAACCATTTCTGGATTGATAAATGCAGCTAAAAAACATCAAAAAGTAATTGGATTTCCTGCGTTAAAAGGTGATTTTTTAGTAGAAGAAATTAAGGCTTATGTAAATAAGAATGATCATTGGAGTTTACAAAGTGAGTATCATTTTGGAGGCTACGGAAAATATAATGAGGAATTAATCCGTTTTATAAATGAATTTAAAGCGCAAACAAGTATTTTACTAGATCCTATTTATACAGGAAAAATGTTGTTTGGAATATTAGATTTAGTGGCAAAAGACACATTTCCGAGAAACAGTAAAATACTAACAATTCATACAGGAGGTTTGCAAGGAATAGCAGGAGTAAATCAGAAATTAAAGAATAAAAAACAAGAGTTAATAAAGGTTTAATGAGAATAAAGGTAGTTTTTTTAGCAACATGTGCTTTAATATTGACAAGTTGTGGATCAGGTAAAAATGTAGTGAAGAATACACCAAATGAGGTAGTTTTAGAACCCAGAGAAGAAAAAGTACCTGAATTACCGCAGTTAGAACAGATACAAAAACCATTAAAAACTACAACAAATCATACCGAGGCATATATTCAAAAGTTTGCACCGATTGCGGTTAAGAAAATGCACGAACACGGTATTCCTGCTAGTATTACTTTAGCACAAGGAGTGTTAGAATCGGGTAGTGGTAGAAGCCAGTTAGCTCGTAGATCGAATAATCACTTCGGAATTAAATGCCATAGAGGTTGGGAAGGGCATAGTGTAACTCATGATGATGATGAAAAAGGAGAGTGTTTTAGAAAATACAAATATCCTGAAACTTCGTATGAAGACCACTCGCAGTTTTTATTAACTCGTAAACGATATGCAAGCTTATTCAGGTTAAGACATACAGACTATAAAGGTTGGGCCTATGGATTGAAAAGAGCAGGATATGCAACGGACAGAAAATATCCTCAAAAGTTAATATCGATTATTAGAAAGTACAACCTAGATAAATATGATAGAGTAAGACGAGATGGTTCTTTAGCAGCGAAAACACCAACTTATAAAACAACTTCTCATAAAGTTAAAAAAGGAGATACCCTCTATTCTATATCAAGAAGGTATAATATTTCGGTACAACGATTAAAAGAAGTAAACGGATTAAGTGACAATAACATCAGTATTGGACAAGATTTGTTGGTAAAATAAAAAAAGCGGAGTGAGAACTCCGCTTCAACTAACCAAACCCCAATCAAAACTACCAAGAGTAATTTTTCTTTTTTGCTTGTTTTTTGATAGCTTTAATCATAACACTTTCTAATTCATTCTTCTTAGAACTTTCACGTTGTTTTTTTGCTACATAAGTCTTTCTTTTTTTATTTAATTCTTGAATTTTTTGCTGAATTTCAGCACGTTCTTTACGTTTTTTCTCCACATACATCTTAATCTCTTTAGCGGATTTGTTTTGTAACTGTTTAGGAAGTTGTTTCTTTTTTAAAGAGCTATAATCAATTTCTTTTTCTTCTGAAGCATCCACCAAATCCCATTCAGCATTTTTATATAGTTTAGAACTTTTAGTTACGGCACGTTTCACTACTACAGCTTCATCTAAACTCTCAGCATTCATATCTTGCTTTGCTTGGTTACTGTATTTAGAATATCCATAAGAACCATAGTAAATATAGGTGTCGTTTAAACGTTTATTTAAAATAATAATATCGTTGTCATAAGGAGTTACAATATGTACAATATGCTTGTTTTGATTGATAGTCATATAATCACCACCTCCGTAAATAGCCCCGTCTTGCCATCTTCCAGTAATTCCCTGATTATAATCACCGCAAAAAATAGTATTTATAGTAATATCTTTTTCTTTGGCATTGGTAATGGCATCTCTATAATTAATTTTTCCTTGTGTAAAAGGTTCGTTTCCGGCGATAAAAATCATTTTTAAATCACGTTTATTAGCTCCCCAATCTAATTCGTTTAAAGACGTTTGTATTACTTGCCCACAATATTCACTTCCACCATTTGTACTTAAAGAAAAAAGATGTTCAGAAATCTCATCTAAATCACTAGTAAATTGTAAAACTTGTCGAATATATCCTTCTCTAGGAGATAAGTTAGAGTTTCCGTATTCGTACAAAGCAATTTCTAAGTTAGGAGTAATACCACTGCATTTAGCATATGATAACTCATTTACAATCTCCCATAATTGTGCTTTTGCCTGATTGATAAGTCCGTCCATACTATTACTTGTATCCAGTAATAAAGCAACTTTGACGGTTTGTTTTTTTACTTTTCTTGTAGGTTGATTTTCATTAGCAAACGTAGTTGCCGTTAGTAGTACTAAGCAAAATAAAAATACTTTTAATGCGTGCGTTTTCATAATTTTTGTTTTTAGTTATTAATTGGGTAAAAGTTTGATTGGTGTTAATTTCTACTCAAAACTACATTCAACTTTCTTCTTAAAAAATGAAGAATGAGTGAACAGGTTATTTCGTTTAGGTAAATGATTAATTAAATGAGTAAGCTCCACTTTTTGACTATTTTTTATAGTGTTTTAGTAGGGTAGGCGTTTTTTTGTGTGGGTTTTTGTATGTATGTTTACAGTAAGATATAAAGAATGAAAAAGCTTTTTTACATATTATTACTCCCTATACTTTTACTGAAGTTTTCATCAGTTTATTCCCAAGTAGATAAAGAACTATCGAAAGAATTTTTAGTAAAAGTTCAAGTAGTAAGTAGAGAAACGCGTCAGCCTATTAAAGATGCAATAGTAGAAGTAAACGGACGAACTTATCTATTTTCTGAAATAACAGGAAGTTATACCGTAAAAGCTACAGCAGGAAGTCAATTAGAAGTATCACACCCTAATTTTAATCGTGTTTTTTATACGATTAAAGATGATGAAGATATAAAAGTAGAAGTAGAAGGATTTACACCCAAAAGAAAATCAAAACTAAGTTCTTATAGTACAAGAAAACAAATAGGTTTATACTCACAATACTTAGATTCAGTTGAGTTTTATAAAAAGAAAGATATTGATAAAAGTTTGTCTTTTGTTGAAAAGACATTGTTGACGAATCCGAGTAAAAGTCAGAGAGCTAATGTATTCAAAGAATTAGCAGATGTATATTTTTATTGGAAACAATATGATTTAGCTATTGAGAATTATCAAATCTCTTTACAAGAAGTAAATTCACCTAGAGTTCGTTTGAAACTGGCAAAAGCAGCATTTTTATCAGAAGATTATAACAAAAGTGAACAAAATTATTTACAAAGCTTACAAAGCGGAGTACTTAATAATTATTTGCGTTTAACTGCTTACCAAGGATTAGGAGACGTGCATTTAGTACAGAAGAATTACAATCAAGCAAAAGCTAATTATGAAAAAGCACTGGAAATTGCGAAAAAGAACCTAATCACTCCTAAAATAACAGACTTAAACTCTAAGTTAGCAGAAGTTTTTGCAGCACAAGGGAACACTCAAAAAGCAGATGGTTATTTTAAAAACTCGTTAAAATTAGCATCCGAAGAAAACAAAAAACGTTCGTTAAAAGAACAACAAAAAGTAGCCGATTTTTATAATAGGTCTCAGCGATATGATGAAGAAATTCAGTTGCGAAAAGAAAGCCTAAAAGAAGCAGATGATATAGTTGTTGAGGCAGAAAATAACGAATCTTTGGTCGATTCAATTACCTCGCAGAAAATCAACTATAAAATAGGGAATGCCTACATGCAAAAATCTGAATATGAAGAAGCAATTCCATATTTAAAAAAGAGTATTGCAGATGCTGATAAAAACAAAGACTTAATCATTCAAAAAGATGCTACTAAGCGTTTGTCGGAAGTATATGCTACAGTTGGAGATTATACGGAAGCCCTAAAAACGTATCAAGATTATGTTGAATTGGTAGATACTCTGTATTCACGAAAAGAACAGGAAATTCAGCAAGTAAAACGTTTTAGTAAGCGAATTTCAGATAATCAAAACAGAATAGCGAGTTTAGAAAAAGACAAAGAATTAGCAGATAGTAAAATAAATTTAGCATATAAAGATCAGCAATTGGTTCAAGAAAGTAATAAACGTCAAAAATGGATTATTTATTCATTAATAGGAGGTTTTTTATTAATGGTTTTGTTGGTGTATTTTATGTTCAGAACGAATAAACAACAAAAGTTAGCGAATAATTTATTAGCATTGAAATCGATGCGTTCGCAAATGAATCCACACTTTATTTTCAATGCATTGAACTCAGTGAATAGTTTTATTGCAGTAAATGACGAGCGAAGTGCGAATCGATATTTATCAGAGTTCTCAGTATTGATGCGTTCGGTGTTAGAAAACTCAGATGAAGATTTCATTCCGCTAACGAAAGAAATTGAGTTGTTAGAGTTGTATGTGAAGTTAGAGCATAACCGATTTAAAGACAAGTTTGATTATAACATCAATGTAGATAAAAGTATACCTTTAGATGAATACTCGATTCCACCTATGTTATTACAGCCGTATATAGAAAATGCTATTTGGCATGGACTTCGATACAAAAAAGAAAAAGGAAAACTTCAAATTTCAATGCTTCCCAAAAACAATGATTCTATTACAATTTTAATTGAAGACGATGGAATTGGAAGAGAGAAATCAATAGAAATGAAGACGAAGAACCAACTCAAACAGAAATCAAAAGGAATGAGTACAATAAAAAATAGAATTGCTATTTTAAATGATATGTATCAAGACAAAATATCAGTGGTGGTTTCAGATGCTTTTGAAGACGGAAGTGGAACTAAAGTAGAATTGATACTAAAAAAAGATAAAAATTAGCGATGAAAATAAAAGCAATTATAGTTGAAGACGAGCAAATTAGTAGAGATATTCTACGAAATTATATAGCTAAATATTGTCCTAATGTTGAGTTGTTAGGAGAAGCAAGTAATATTGAAGAAGCACAAAGGCTAATTGAAAAACTCGAATTAGATTTGGTGTTTTTAGATGTAGAAATGCCTTTTGGAAATGCTTTTGATTTGTTAGAAAAAGTAGAAAACCAAACTTTTGAAACGGTTTTTGTAACTGCTTATGATCATTACGCTATTGAGGCATTAAACAATCAAGCAACTTATTATTTGTTAAAACCTATTTCGATAGATGAGTTGATTAAAGCAGTAAGCATTGTAACTGAAATTAAGGAAAAAGAAAATGAGTTAGAAACAGCTGTGTTAACTCCAAAAACAACGCATCAAGTAAATGGAAAGATTACTATTCCACAACAGGATGGATTTGAAGTAGTACTGGTGAATGAAATTTTGTTTTGTAAAGCAGATGATAATTATACCGAAATCTATTTTGAGAATTCTAAAAAATTAGTCAGTAAAACACTAAAATATTTTGAAGAAGCTTTAAAAGACAGTTCTTTTGTTAGGGTTCATAAATCGTTTTTAGTCAACGTTAATGAAATAACAAAGTATAAAAAAGGAAAAGGAGGAAGTGTTGTGCTGTCAAATGGGAAAGAAATTATGGTCTCAGCATCTAAAAAAGCAAATTTATTATCATATTTTAAATAAAATTATGCCAATTATAAAACCAGTAAGAGGGAAACACCCACAAATTCCAAAGGATTGTTACATTGCTGAAAATGCAACTATTGTAGGAGATGTAGTAATGGGAAAAGAATGCAGTGTATGGTTCAATGCAGTAATTCGTGGAGATGTACATTACATAAAAATGGGAGACAAAGTAAATGTGCAAGACGGCGCAGTTATACATGCAACATATCAAAAATCACCAACTACCATAGGAAATAATGTCTCTATTGGTCATAATGCACTAGTACATGGATGTACTATTCATGATAATGTGTTGGTAGGTATGGGAAGTATTATAATGGACGATTGTATTGTAGAGTCAAACTCTATAATTGCAGCAGGTGCTGTTGTAACTAAAAATACACATATTGAAAGCGGAAGTATTTACGCAGGAGTACCAGCAAAAAAAGTAAAAGATATTTCTAAAGAACTCATTTCTGGAGAAATTGACAGGATTGCGAACAATTACGTAAAATATTCAAGTTGGTTTAAAGAGTAAGTGAAAAAGTAAAAAAGCCCGGTTTTGTTTCCAAAACCGAGCTTTTTTTCAATCAAAAACTAATCTACTAAGAGGTTAGACTTACTTTTCCTCTTGATGCTTTTTATGAGTAGCTTTCTTTTTATGTCTCTTCATTTTTCTAGCATTCATTTTTTCATAACGCTCGTATTGTTGTTTGTTTAAAATACGTTTCATTTCAGATTTATGAGCAATTTTCTTGTCTAGCATATGGCTTTTCATAGCATAGCGTTCATCCGCAGTGGCTTTTTTACCGCTTTCTTTCATTGCTTTTCTTTTTGCCCACATTTTTTGTCTCTCTGCAACTTGTTCTGCTATTAAGGGTCTTATTTGATTTTGCTGCGCTTCAGTTAAATCGAGCTGTAATGTCATTTTTTTTACAGCTAACTCTGTTTTTTGTTCAGTACTTAACTCTTCATGTTTAGTCTTATCTCGTTTCTGTGCTTGAGTAGTAACAGTGAAACTAACTGCTAAAATCAAGAGTGTTAGTAATTTCTTCATGTTATTAAATTTTAAGGTTCATTAATTATTTATGCTTCTAAGACCGTTCCAGATTAAAAAAGTTTAAATTTGAAATTGTTTTTAACACTTTTTTTATTTTTTATGAAGTCAATTTTCAGAATTGTTTTAAGGTTTTTGCTAGTATTAGTAGGATTATTTGCAGTGTTTTTTTTCTGGGCATCATCTCCAACAATGGATGAAGCAGAATATGCTAAAATTATTACACATGAGTATGCGAGTGCAACTGATAATGATTCAATATATAGTATAGTAACATATAATATTGGTTATTTAAGTGGAATGACAAATAACCTAGCAATAGCAAAGCCTAAAGAATTATTTGATTCAAATTTAAAAAAGGTACTTACAGAAGTAAAAAAAGTGAACCCAGATATTATAGCACTTCAAGAAGTTGATTACAATGCGGCAAGATCCTATGAAGTAAACCAAGAAGAAAAATTAGCAGAACTAGGTTATAATTATGTGGCTAGAGGTGTAAATTGGGATGAACATTACGTGCCTTTTCCATATTGGCCACCAAGTATGCACTTTGGTAAAATAGTTTCGGGGCAATCGATTTTAAGCAAATATGAGCTAAAAGATTATGAGCGTATAGTTTTAGAACGAGTAGCTGATAACCCTTTTTATAGAGATGCTTTGTATTTAGATAGATTGGTACAAGTGGTAAAAATTACTTTAGACGGAAAAGAGGTGGTGGTAATAAACTTACATTTAGAAGCATTTGATAAAACAACTAGAGTAAGACAGTTTGAGTATGTGATGAATCTTTTTAATAAGTATAAAAATAAGTACCCTACAATTTTATTAGGAGATTTTAATTCAAAAGCAAGAGATAGTGAAGCTATTATTCAAAAAATGTTTGCAATGGAAGGAGTGGGTAATGCAGCTTTCTTTATTGAAAACCCTGAAAATACATTTGATACAAAAAATCCGGTTGAGCGTATTGATTATATTTTTTATACTGAAGACTCTATAGAATATATAGATGGAACTGTGTTAAAAGAATTTGAGCAAGCATCAGATCATTTACCTATTGAAATGAAATTTAGGTTAAAATAGATAGTGAAGCTCGGTAAACTACCGAGTTTTTCATTTTAAAAACTAAAAAACCCGAACAAATTTGTTCGGGTTTTTATCGTGGTGCCTCCAGGAATCGAACCAGGGACACAAGGATTTTCAGTCCTTTGCTCTACCAACTGAGCTAAGGCACCAGTCATAGCTTAAAAAGTAACATCTTTAAAATAAAACTCGCAACAAGCGCTACGAGTTTTATTGTGGTGCCTCCAGGAATCGAACCAGGGACACAAGGATTTTCAGTCCTTTGCTCTACCAACTGAGCTAAGGCACCAGTTGCTACTTTCGTTAAGCGGATGCAAATATACAATCGTTTTTTAATTATACAAAGTAAAAACTTTAAAAAAATGTAACGTAAATTTACAAGCTTTAAGAAATGAAATATGTACCTAATTATTGATGTAGGCAATACAAGAGTTAAAGTAGCTGTTTTTGAAACAGATACTATTAAAGAAGTCTTTACTTTTGAAAAAATAAATATAATTCCAGAACTGAAAAAAATAATTTCAAATTTTTCAATTTCGCATAGTATTGTGTCATCTGTAGCTAATTTTACAGATGAGGAAACGAAAAAAATAGCTGAACTCTTGAATCCAGTTTTTTTAGATTCAAACACAAAAGTTCCATTTGAAAACTTATATAAAACGCCAAAAACATTAGGAGTAGATAGAATAGCACTAGCATCAGCAGCAATAAAAAAATATCCAAATCAAAATGTATTGATATTGGATGCTGGTACTTGTATAACATATGAATTTATAACTGATGAAGGAAACTATCTAGGAGGTGCCATTTCACCAGGAATAGCTATGAGGTATAAGGCATTACATACTTTTACTTCTAAATTACCGTTACTAAAAGCAAATGAATTAGAAAACTTTATTGGTACAGATACTGAAAGTTCAATCCATTCAGGAGTTATCAATGGAGTTTGTAATGAAATAGACGGAATTATAGCACAATATCAAAAAAAATATCCAGATTTAACAGTAGTTTTAACAGGAGGGGATACATATTTTTTGTCTAAACAATTAAAAAGTGTCATATTTGCCCATCCAAATTTTGTTTTGGAGGGGTTACATACTATTTTGATACACAATTTAGCGAATGATTAAGAGATTTATATTAGGAGTTTTTGTACTAACTACGTCAGCAATTTTAGCACAAAGAAACAGTGCTTCACCATATTCTTATTTTGGTATTGGTGAAAATTTTGAGGCAGTAACAGTAGAGCAAGCTTCTATGGGAGGTATTGGTGTTGCAATGAAAGATTATCATCACCTAAATTTTACAAACCCAGCGTCAAATGCTGATTTAAGAGCTGCAACTTATGCCATAGGAGGAAGCTTAACTTTTTTAACTGTTAAAGAGCAAAACGCTTCTCAAACAGGAAACTCAACAAATTTAAGATACATATCATTAGGTTTCCCTATTGGTAAAAAAGCAGGGTTATCTGTTGGATTACAACCTTTTTCATCTGTAGGATATTCTTTGTTAGATGATGTTAATGCTGATGATATTACGTTATTTACAGGAGAAGGAGGTGCTAACAAAATATATGCAAGTTTTGGTATGTACGCCTATAAAGGATTATCTATTGGGGCTGAAGCAGGGTTTATTTTTGGAAACATAGAGAATAATATTTTAAACCAAAGAGCCAATGTTGCATTGGCAACTAAACACGAAGAGTCTTTCAATGTTAGAGGAGGACAATTTAAGCTAGGGTTACAATATAAAACAGAACTGAAAAATAAATTACAATTATCTACAGGAGCCTCATTTACAATGTCTACGGATTTATCTGCAAAAGGGTCTGAGAAAATGTACTCATTATCATTTAGCGGATCTGGACAAGAAATTCCTAGAGAAGAATTATTTAATAGAACCTTAGATGGAAATATAAATGTACCTTTAAAAAGTACTTATGGTTTTGGTTTAGGGAAGGAAAATAAATGGTATATAGGAATTAACCAAGAATTCCAAAGTGCTTTAGGAAGTAATAGTGTTTTTATAGCTAATGGAGCATCACATAAATATGATGATTCAAGTAAGTTTGCTATAGGAGGATACTATATTCCAAAAATTAATTCGATTTCAAGTTATTGGGATAGAGTGACCTATAGAGCAGGTTTGCGTTTTGAGGACACGGGATTATTAGTGAAGTCGACCAATAATTTTACTGCTGTAAAAGACTTTGGCATAAATGTTGGATTAGGATTGCCATTACCGAGACAATTATCAAACGTAAATGTTGGATTTGAGTACGGGCAAAGAGGAACGACTAACAATAACTTAATAAAAGAAAACTACTTTAACGTAAGATTAAGTTTATCTTTGAATAGTCTTAAGTGGTTCCATAAGAATAAAATAGATTAACAAAAACTGAGAACGATGAAAAAAATTACGTATTTACTAACAGGATTATTTTTGTTTGTAGCCGTAAATGGAGCGAAAGCGCAAGCAAGCCAAGAATGTCATATCAAGTATAACCTTTTTAAAGGAGATGCTACAACTAAGAAATATACTCAAGCAAAACCTAATTTAGAATACTTGTTAGATAACTGCGCTACATTATCTATTAACATTTACAAGTATGGAGCTAAAGTTGCTGAAAGTTTAAAAGATCCTGTTTTAGCAAAGAAAGTATATGAAACAAGATTATCTAATTTTCCAGACAAAGGAGCTGCAAAAGCTCACAGTGATTATGCTGAGTTCTTAATTGAAAATAAATTGGCGTCAGATGATGAAGTTTTTGAAATCTTAAAGAAGGCTTACAACATTTCTCCAAAAGACATGGGAGTTAAAAATATCTTCAGATATTTCCAAATGATAGCAGATAAGTATCAAGATACAGATCCACAAAAAGTATTCGATACCTATGATGATGTAATGGAATCTGTAGATGAAAAGTTAGAAGACTACAGTAAGAAGATTGCAAAATTACAAGAGAAAGATTCTGTAGGAACAATTACTTCTAGAGAGAAAAGAAACTTAAGAGCTTATACAATTAACTCAACATCTTTAGGTCAAGTTGAAGGTGGTTTAGATGCAAAAATCTCTAAGATAGCAACATGTGAAAGATTAATACCTATATACTCTAGAGATTTCGAAGAAAACAAAACAGATGGTGTTTGGTTAAAAAGAGCAGTGTCAAGAATGTATAATAAAGAGTGTCAAACAGATCCTTTATTTGAGAAGTTAGCAAATGAGTATGCTAAAGTAACACAGTCTGCAGATGCTTATAACTTCTTAGCAGGAGTTTTAGCTAAGAACGGAGATAACAGCGGGGCTGCTGAAATGAGAAAAAAAGCATTTGACTTAGAAACAGATCCGTTTAAAAAGGCTAAGTACAAGTTAAGAGAAGCTCAAAGTGCAGGAGGAAGTAGAGCAAGAGCTTTAGCTTATGAAGCTTTAAAATATAATCCTAACATGGGTAAAGCATACTTATTCATTGCAAGTTTATACCAAAGAAGTGCAAACTCTTGTGGTAGTGATGAATTTGAGAAAAGAATGGTATATGTAGCAGCTTTAAATAAGGCTTTAAAAGCTAATAAAGTTGATCCAGGATGTGGAGCTGGAAGATATATTTCTAGTTACAAAAAGAATGTACCATCTAAAAAGTTAATTTTCCAAAAAGGAATGTCTTCAGGAGCAAGTTATAGAGTAGGATGTTGGATTGGAGAAACTGTTCGTGTACCTTAATAGAAGTTAATGCTTAAAAGAGCAAAACATATATACAATAGCATTGCTACCATTTGTTTGGTGGCAATGTTTTTTTCTTGTACCAATTCAAAGAAAGAGGTGCGAGATTTTTTGGCAGATAAAAACTTACCAGTAGGTTCGGCAGTAAATATCTATCATGTTCATAAAGATTCTGGAAGAATAAGTTCAAAAACAAAAGCACCAGTTTTTTATGACTATTCAAACAGAAAAGATCATCCATATAGTGAGTTTCCTAAAGGAATCGAAATTGTAACTATAGATAAAAACGGAATAGACTCAACAACAATTTCAGGTAACTATGCACTAACTTATAATAAGACAAAAATATCTGAAATTAGAGGAAATGTGGTTATTACGAATCATACCAATCAAACAAAATTAGAAACCAATCAGTTGTTCTGGGATCAAAAAGAACATTACTTTTTCACAGAAGATGGTTTTAGATTTACAACTCCTGAATCTGAAATTAACGGCTTTGGGTTTGAGTCGAGCGAAGACTTAACCAAATGGATAGCTAAAGATATTACAGGAGATATAGAAACAACACAAAAAGATATATAATGAACGCACTTTGGAAATATTTACAATACGGATACTTGATTATAGGGGTAATCTTTTTTGTTGAAGGAATTTTGAAATGGAATTCTGATAGACAAGAAGCGTTTATTATGTTTGGATTTGCTATCTTTATCATATTAATTTTCTTCTTTAAACGACATTTTAGGAGAAAAGTAGAAAAAAGAAACAAGGAACGTTAAATGCAACCCGAACTCTTAATTATTCTTACTTCTATTTTATTTTCAGCCTTTTTCTCTGGTATGGAAATAGCCTTTATTTCGGCAAATAAACTTCATATAGAGTTAGAGAAAAAGGGAGAAGGAATACTTTCTAAAATACTAACCAAGTTAACAGAAAAATCCTCAAAGTTTATTACTACTATGTTAGTAGGTAATAACGTAGCTTTAGTAATTTATAGTTACTTTATGGGGGAATTGTTAATGAGATGGTTCCAATCTTTTTTGCCTTCTGATTATACGGTTGTAAACTATGTATTGTCAGATATAAGTTTACTAACGCAAACACTTATTTCAACAGTAATTATCTTGGTAACAGCAGAATTTTTACCAAAAGCCATCTTTAGAATTTATGCGAATGAAATGCTAAAGTTCTTTGCTATACCTGCTTATGTTTTTTATGTGATTTTTTATGGAGTTACATGGGTAATTACTAAAATTTCAGATTTTTTCTTGCATGTTTTTTTCCGAACAAAAGAAGATGAAATTCAAACGGAGTTTAGTAAAGAAGAACTTGGACACTATATTTCAGAACAATTAGACGCAGGAAATGATGAAGAACAGGTAGATTCTGAAATTCAAATGTTTCAAAATGCATTAGAGTTTCATAAGGTGAAATCTCGTGAAATTATGGTGCCTAGAACTGAAATTGTAGCGGTTGATTTGCACGAAACTGTGACCAATCTTAAAAAAATGTTTATCACAACAGGATTGTCAAAAATCTTGGTTTATAAAAATTCATTAGATGATATTTTAGGTTATGTAAATGCCTTTGAACTTTTTAAAAAACCACGGACTATTAAGTCGATTTTGTTACCTGTAGAGTTTGTCCCAGAGTCTATGATTATTAACGATGTGCTTAATAATTTAATAAAAAAGCGTAAAAGTATTGCAGTAGTAGTTGATGAGTATGGTGGAACTTCAGGTATTATCACGGTTGAAGATGTTGTGGAGGAGTTATTTGGAGAAATAGAAGATGAACACGATACGCAGCAATTATTAGAAGAACGAATTAGTGAGTACGAATTTAATTTTTCAGCTCGTTTAGAGGTGGATTATCTAAATGAAGAATACGGTTTAGCAATTCCGAAAGAGGAAGCCTATGAAACCATAGGAGGCTTTATTTTAAACCACACTGAAACAATACCACTGCAAGATGAAGTCTTACATATAGAAAACTTCCAAATTAAAATCTTAAAAGTAAGCGCAACCAAGATTGATGAAATTTATTTTAAAGTAATTCGTAAAGAAGATTAATTTTCCTTCTTTTACCTAGAACTCCCTCAAAAACAGCGTAAAAAAACATTGCATTATTTAATGTGAAATTGTATTTTCGCACACTGTTAATAAAATAAATTACGTATGGCAATTTTATCGAAAATTAGAGAACGTTCAATGTTCTTAATTCTTGTAATTGGTTTAGCACTTTTTGCTTTTGTATTAGACCCTTCTACAATATCAGACTTTTTTAGCGCAAGTAAAGTAAACGAAATAGGTGAAGTTAATGGTGAAGCCATTTCTCGTCAAGAGTTTGCTGAAGCTTTAGAAGCTTATAAAGCACAAACAGGAAATAACATGTCTGAGATGCAAGCTGCAAAAGCAGTATGGAATAATTTAATCCGTCAAAAAATATACAAAAAGCAATTAGAAGAAGCTGGAATTACTGTTGGAGATGCAGATATCTTAAACGCCTTATATGAAACTCCAGTAATTCAAAATGATGCTAGATTCCAAACCTCAGGAATTTTCGATAAAAACAAGTTAAAAGAGCATTTAGCTACTATTAAAGAAGAGAACGGACAAGAATGGGGTGCATGGCAAAAATATATGGCTTCTATAAAAAGCAATATAGAGAAAACAACATACGATAACTTAGTAGCAGCTGGTTTAGGGGCTTCTTTAAAAGAAGGAGAATCTAAATACTTAACTGAAAATACAAAAGTATCTGGTAAGTATGTATATGTACCATATACAACAATCGCAGATAGTTTAGTAATTTTAAAGAAAAGCGACGTTCAAAACTATATAAACCAACATCAAGATGCTTTTCAGGTTGAAGCTTCAAGAGATATTAACTTTGTAAAGTTTAATATAGAGCCTACTGAAGCTGATGAAGAAGCTATCAAAGCTAATGTAGCTAAATTAATTGATGATTCAGTAGTAAACAATACACCTGTTAAAGGATTAAAAAACACTACAAATTATAACGAGTTCTTAGAAGAAAACGATTCTGATTTAAGATTAGATAATAACTATAAGTTTAAAGTTCAAGTTCCTCAAGTAATTGCTGAAGAAGTTTTCAACGGTAAAGAAGGAGATGTTTTTGGACCATACAAAGATGCAGGATTCTTTAAGTTATCTAAAATTACTGAGGTAAAACAATTACCAGATTCTGCACAAGCAAGTCATATTTTAATTCCTTTTGTAGGTTCTGCTAGTGCTGATGCAACAGTTGTTCAAACAGAAGAAGAAGCTAAGAAAACAGCAGACAGTTTATTAGCTGTTGTAAAAGCAGATAAATCTAAGTTTGCAGATTTAGCAAAAGAAATGTCATCAGATCGAGGTTCTGCTGAAAAAGGAGGATTCTATGATTGGTTTGCTTATAACAGAATGGTACCATCATTCAGAGACTTTGTTTTTGAAGGAAAAGAAGGTGATATGGGAGTTGTAAAATCTCAGTTCGGATTCCACGTAATTAAAATTGATGGACAAAAGAACTTCCAACCAGTAGTTAAACTAGCTACTTTTGGACGTAAGATTGAAGCTTCAGAAGAAACAGAAAATACGGTTTTCCAAAATGCTGAAACATTTGCATTAGAATTAGCAAATGGAAAAGCTTTTGAGGAAGCTGTAAAAGAAAAGAACTTAAGTTCTTTACCAGCAGTAGGATTAAAGTCATTAGACGAAAACGTACCAGGTGTAGGTAATGAAAGACAAATTATTACTTGGGCATTTGATAAAGAAGTAAACGAAGGAGACTTCAAACGTTTTGATGTTGAAGGTGGATATGTAGTAGCTGTATTAACTACTAAAACGGAAAAAGGATTAATGCCAGTTGATAAAGCAACTGCAAGTGTACGTCCTATCTTAACAAACGAGCGCAAAGCAAAAATGATTGAAGATAAAATTAGTGGTTCAACATTAGATGAAATCGCTAAGTCTGTAAGTCAAACAGTAAGAGTTGCTACCGATGTAAACTTACAATCACCAACTATTTCAGGTGTAGGTTTCGAACCAAAAGTAGTAGGAGCAATGATCAACGCAAAAGAGAATGAAGTAGTTAAAAATGTTGTAGGAGATAAAGGTGTATTCGCTTTTGTTATTGAAAAGAGAGAATTACCAACAGCATTACCTAATTACGACACGTACAGAAAGCGTATTGCTAACGAAAGACAGAACAAAACTTTCCAAATGTATGAGGCGGTTAAAAAAGCGTCTGATATTGAAGATAACATGAGTTCTTTCTACGGAATTCAATAAAAAATAACGTCATACAAATATAAAACCGAGCTCTAATTAGTTCGGTTTTTTTTGTTAAAAAACCTTCTAATTATATAGTTTCTTATAATACTTAGTAGTGTAAAATAAAAGGTTAAAACAATGTTTTTCTTAGAATTACTTTCTATTCCAAGAATAGGGAAGATAATGTTTAAAGAAAGTATAGTTATAAAAAAGCCAATTGATACATTAATGATACTTTCTATTAAAGATTGTTTTTTAGTTTGACTCATAAAATAGCTGCGTTTTAGATGTAACCTTGTTGTTCTCAATATGTATTATCCTATAGCCATAAGTTTCACTATCAATTTTTATAGAGCAGCTGGAGCTTTTAATTTGAAATGATACTGCTGGTGTGATATATTGTTCAATATTTTTATAAGAAATGAAACTATCCATATGATAATGACCACAAAAAATAGTAATCATGTAGGGTTGTATGGAAAGTAATGATAAAACATCTTCTCTATTTCTTAAACAACCAATCTCATCTACTTTTAAGGGCAGACCAAGTATTGGATGATGTATAAAAATAATAATAGGTGTAGAACTAACAAGTTCTCTTTTTAACCAAGCAAATTGACTGTTATCAATTTGACCCGATGAAGAATCTAAGTAAATGTATTTTCGATGTAATTCTTGTCGGCTATAATATAGTTTGTTGGGCTCTTTTGTCTTTTCATAATTTAAATATTTTTGAACTTTTCTTAAAGAGTCATGGTTGCCTAGTGTGACAGATAGATTAAAACCATTACATTGAGTAAAGAAGAAATCTAAGCTATTATTTTCACCGATATCCCCAGTACATACAATTTCTTTAATACCTTGTTTTAAAATATCCTGTAGAACATTACTTAATCTATTTCTTGTAGAAATTTTATTTTCTTTAGGTAGTTTCTCATCTAAATGTGAGTCAGTAATATGAGCTATTCTTTTTAACATAAGTTATTCTCTTTATAACAAAAATAACTAAGCTTGTAAAGTAAGATTTATAAAATCTTGCTGATTTTGTTTCTCCTATAAGTAGTAGGGGAAATTCCAAAATAACTTTTAAAAATATTTGAAAAGTACGGAGTATTGTCAAAACCACAATCAATAGCAATTTCAAAAACAGATTTTTTTGAATGTTCTAATTGTTGCTGCGCATTTTTTAAACGGACAAAAGTCAAATACTCTAAAGGAGTATTTCCTGTTACCTCACTGAATAATCTATGCAGATAATATTTACTAACACCAATACTTGTACTTAATTTTTCTAATGTAACTTTAAGATTAAAATTATCATTTATAAATTCTTTAGTAGAAATAACATGTTTGAAAATTTCTTTTTTTGTATTGTATTTAATGATTTTTAATTCAGAAAACCTCTTTTCTAAATCTACTTGTTCTTTAATTACAACTTCGGAAAGCTTAATAAACAAATCGTGCATTTGAAGTTTAAAAACAGAAGGATTATTGTTAAAAAGAAAGATTGTTTTATATAGCTGATTACCAACTTCACTGTTGTAACTTGATTGTGGGAACTCAAAAAAATCTAAAGAATAATTACTATTAGAATACAAATTGTTGTATATCTCTGATATTAATTGATGAGATAAGAAAAGAGAAAACCCTTTAGTGCCTTGAAAGGCTTTAGTGTTAATATTATTATCGTTTAAGATTAAATATTGTCCAGAAGAAACATGAATGTCTTTATTATTTAGATTATAGCACTTAGAGCCTTCAATAACATATTTTAATGTATAGGTAGATTTATAATTTACTTCAATATCTTCATTATGTTCAGAATATAATATTTTATTGTCAAGCTGATGTGAAAAATTTGGAAGCTTTGTTACTTTTTTAAATTCAACCATAGTTAAAATAGAAATAAGATATTATATAAAGTTAAAAAAGCAACCTCAAATGAGATTGCCTTTTAAAATATGTTTTAAAGCTTTTTATTAAGCGTTTAATGGTTGTCCATCCCAAGCTGCTTTCGCTGCTTCTTTTACTGCTTCAGAGTATGTTGGATGTCCATGACAAATACGAGCTAAATCTTCCGCAGAAGCTCTGTATTCCATCGCTACGGCAGCTTCCATAATTAAGTCAGCTACACGAGCACCTACCATGTGAACTCCTAATACTTCATCGGTATTTTTATCAGCCAATACTTTTACAAACCCGTCTAAATCTCCACTTGCACGAGAACGCCCTAATGCACGCATAGAGAATTTTCCAGATTTATAATCAACACCAGCGTCTTTTAATTCTTGTTCAGTTTTACCAACAGCTGCTACTTCTGGCCATGTATAAACAATTCCAGGAATTAAGTTATAGTCAATATGAGGTTTTTGTCCTGCTAAATATTCAGCAACCACAACACCTTCTTCTTCTGCTTTATGTGCTAACATAGCTCCACGAACTACATCACCAATTGCATAAATGTTAGAAACGTTAGTTTGTAAATGATCATTTACTTCAACCATTCCTCTTTCAGTAACTTTTACACCCGCTTTTTCTAAAGCTAATCCTTCAGTATACGGACGACGACCCACTGAAACTAAACAGTAATCACCAGTGAAAGTAACCTCTTCACCTTTTTTATTGGTAGCTTTTACCACTACTTCATCACCATTTCTTTCAACAGAAGTCACACCGTGACTAGTATTGATTTTCATACCTTGCTTCTTTAAAACTTTAGTAAGCTCTTTAGAAACATCTTTATCCATAGTAGGAGTAATTGCAGGCATAAATTCGATAACAGTTACCTCAGCACCTAAACGCTTGTAAACTGACCCTAATTCTAAACCAATAACACCACCACCAATTACTAATAAGTGCTTAGGAACTTCAGGAAGTTTTAAAGCTTCAGTAGAAGTTATTACACGCTCTTTATCTATAGTAATAAAAGGTAAAGAAGATGGTTTAGAACCAGTAGCTATAATAATGTTAGTACCTTCGATTACTTCTTCAGCACCATCATTCTTAGTGATTTTTACGTGAGTAGCATCTTCAAAAGATCCTAAACCTTCGTAAACTTCAATATTATTTTTATCCATTAAATATTTGATACCTCCTGTAGTAGTTTCTACTACATTTGCTTTACGAGCTACCATTTTTCCGAAGTCAAAAGAAGGCTTCTCAACAGAGATACCATGCTCTTCGAAATGATTTACTGCATCATAGTAATGATGAGAAGAATCTAATAAAGCTTTTGAAGGAATACATCCAACATTTAAACAAGTTCCACCTAAAGTTGAGTATTTTTCGATAATAGCAACTTTAGAACCTAATTGAGCGGCTCTGATAGCAGCAATGTACCCTCCTGGACCAGAACCAATAACGATTAAATCGTATTTCATGAGTTGTGTTTTATTTTTTCATAAATAATGAGGTACAAAAGTACAATTATTTGTCGATAAAATTAGTTTTCATATCTTTAAAACTTAAATTCGTTGTATGAAAATTCTCAAAAAAATTATAGGATTATTACTAATACTATTGGTAATTGCACAACTTTTTCAGCCAGAAAAAAATGAAGGAAAAATAACTACAGTTGAGCCTTTTATAAAAGAGACTAAACCAAATGATCAAGTACATAAAATACTAAAAAAAGCATGTTTTGATTGTCATAGTAATTCAACCCGATATCCTTGGTATAGTAGTATTACGCCAGTGAACTATTGGTTGGCTGACCATATAAATCATGGAAAAGAAGAATTGAATTTTTCTGAATGGGCTACCTATTCTCTAAAAAGAAAAGAACATAAGATGGAAGAAGTTTGGGAGGAAGTAGAAAAAGGAAAAATGCCATTAGATTCATATACTTGGACACATGCCGATGCTCGTTTAACTAAAGAAGAAGTTGAGCAAGTAATTAACTGGGCTAAAAGTGTACAAAGTAAGTACAAAATACAGTTAGCGAACTAAGAATTAATGCAACAACTTTTAATAATTGGGTATGTTTGGATTGAAAAAACTACCGGAGCTGGTAACCGAATGTTACAGTTGCTCAACGTTTTTAAAAATCAAAACTATACCATCACTTTTGCAACTCCTGCTCAAAAAACTGAAAATTCTTTAAACTTATCAGAGTTAGGAGTTCAAGAGCAATCGATTGAATTGAATTCAAGCTCTTTTGATGATTTTGTTAAAGAACTGCAACCTGATGTTGTATTGTTCGATCGTTTTATGATGGAAGAACAATTCGGCTGGCGTGTTGCAGAACATTATCCGAAAGCTTTACGGGTTTTGGATACAGAAGATTTACACTTTTTACGCAAAACACGTCATCAACAATTAAAAAAAGGAAAACAATTTTCGACAGAAGCTTTGTTGAAGTCAGATGAAGCAAAGAGAGAAATAGCTGCTATTTTACGTTGTGATATGAGTCTGATTATTTCAGCTTATGAAATCCAGCTTTTGAAAGAGGTTTTTAAGATTGATGAAGCTTTGTTATATCATTTGCCTTTTTTGTTGGATAAAATAGATGCTGAAGTTATTCAGAATTGGAAGTCTTTTGAAGAACGAGAACATTTTGTGTTTGTTGGAAACTTTTTTCATGCTCCAAATGTCGATGCCGTTTTACAATTAAAAAGAATATGGAAACATATCAGGAAACAACTACCCAAAGCAGAATTGCATATTTATGGAGCTTATGCTACGCAACAAATTAAGCAATTGCATAAACCAAAAGAAGGGTTTATAGTTAAAGGTTTTGCAGAAGATGCACTAGAAGTAGTTAAAAATGCTAGAGTAGTGTTAGCGCCAATTCGTTTTGGAGCGGGAATTAAAGGGAAGTTAACTGAAGCAATGGAATGTGGAACCCCAAGTGTTACCACTTCGATAGGAGCAGAAGGAATGCATGCTGATTTACCTTGGAATGGATTTATAGAGGATGATTTTGAGAAGTTTGCTAACAAAGCTATTGAGCTGTATACTTATGATATTCTTTGGAAAAAATCTCAACAAAAAGGTATAGAGATTATTAATTCACTGTATGATAAAGAAATGTTAGAGATTCCTTTTATGAAGAGAGTTAGAAAAATCCAAGAAAACCTTGATGTACATCGTACACAAAATTTTCTGGGAAGTTTGTTACAACATCAAACCTTACAGGCTACAAAATTTATGAGCAAGTGGATTGAGGAAAAAAATAAATAAAAAAAGAGCTTTCAAATTTGAAAGCTCTTTTTTTATTTATAATACATAGCCCATTCATCAGCAACATCAATAAATGTTATAGTTGTTTTATTGGTATTAGGGGTAAAGTATAACATAATATTATCATAATTGTGAAGTCCGCCGTTCCCTGTAGTCTTGTCTACTCCCCAATAAGGATAATTGTTTTCATAGGGTTCTGGATTAGTTGAAATGTGTTTTATACCATTTGCATATAGGTAGGTTACTGTAAAATCTATACCATTATATTTTTCATATGAAGTTATAGAAAAATCTTTACTGATGATTAACTTACTTCTTTCAGTTCTATCATGACTACCATGATTATAATGACCATCATACTTCATAAAATTCCATTCACCAACAAAAGCTCTTTGGTCGTTTACACCAACAGGTACATAAAAATCTTCAACATCATTCCCTAAGAATACAATAATGTTTGAAGAATCAACATTTAAATCACTAGGTTGCCAATTACTGAGTACAAAATCTGGAGTGAAAATGTCTACATAATAACTATTTGAGGTGATGTTTTTTGATATTGAGAATTTTCCTGAACTATCAAAATTACCAACATGTATTGGGTTAGTTTCATTGAAATAATCTTCTTTACTAGAATAAATAGCTATTTTAAAATCAGCAAAGTTATACTGGTTTGCATATTCCTGTGGTATTTTATCTATTTGAATATTAATATAGTATTCGGTAATAGAGTCACTGCTGCTACAGCCAATAATAAACAAACCAATTAAGGCATAAATAATTTTTTTCATAATGATTTATTTTAAAAAAGAAGCTAAAGTAAATAAATTAGATCAATTAATTATGCTTCAACAGTCATCTGTTTTAGATGTTTTATCACCAAAAAAATGTAGAGTTTTATGGGATTCCTTGTAAGTTTTTAAAGAGTATGAGAGAAAGAAGTCTATGTTTAGTTATATCAAGATATAGCTGAGTGCTCTCGAAAGCTTTTAAAGTAAGAGTTGTTTTTAGGAGGTTCATTTTGTGTCCAGTAACTCAAAACTGAACTGGTGTAAAGTTTATACTCCTTTTTTTAATTAGTAATCTTTTTTGTAAATAGGTTAAAAAAAATCCAAGAAAACCTTGACGTACATCGTACACAAAATTTTCTTGGAAGTTTGTTACAACATCAAACCTTACAGGCTACAAAATTTATGAGCAAGTGGATTGAGGAAAAGAATAAAAAATAGAACTTATTCAATTTTAATATCTACCGAAGTTCTACTTTGCCATCCAGTAACATCAATTACAGAAATTTGACAATGGTAATCACCAGAATCAATATCAGTAGGAATTGTAATGTTTTGCACTATTTCATATTCTTTGCGATTATTGTCAATAGTATAGTTCTCCATAAAAATTAAAGGAGAAACAGGATCTTTTATAGGAGATAATTCACAACTAGAACCTTGATCATCGTGTGTGTGATGGTCAAAGTTATGATGGATATCGATAGCATAAGTAGCCAATGCAATGTTATCAGATACTTTTACGCGTATTGTGTATTCCTTACCTTTTTCTAATACAGTACACGACTTGGGAAAACCTTCGTTGTAATTTATGGTAATAGTTGGTTTTTCAGTATCAGGCTCTTCTGATTCACTACTACAACTTACATTTAATAAGATTAGTAGCAGAAAAGCACTAGTTATTTTTAATAATTTCATAATGGTTTGTTATTACAAAAGACTACTTGAAAAACCAAGTAGTCTTTTGGGGTATGATTACTTTATTTCGATTGGAATAGACAATTTTACCATTTCACTTTCACCGCTTTCTTTAGCGTAGATGTTTAACCAGTAGCTTCCTACAGGAGCTCCAGGAATTAAATCGTAGTGATAATGTATGTGTGGATTTTTAACTCCTTCATACAATTCTTTAGGTAAAATAGAAATTACTTTATCCCACTTTCCAACTTCAACATTTTGTCCTTCTCTCCATTCTTCGAACCAAAACTCATATTTAATTTCAGTAACAGTATTATTACCAGAAACATATTCAAATTCTGTGTGTAACTCATCTTTTCCAAAAGCGATTGAGTTGTTATCACCAATTTCTAAGTCTTTAAATTTTTGAATGATATGTAACTTTTTAGTGATGGCACTTTTAGTTCCGTCTTCATGTTCAACTGTAATTTTAAACTTATAAACTCCTTCAGCAGGTGTAAAAGAAGGATTGTATTTGTTCTCTTCATCAAAATATACATGATAATGTATGTGAGGGTTTAATTGACCTTCATAACGATCAACAGGAACTAAGTGATTATTTAATTCCCAAATTAGCTCACCTGTATTGACTTTTGGAACATCAAAAGCTTCAACATCAAAATAAATTTTAGAAATCCTACTAGTTCCTTCATAGTCAAATTCAATATGAACATCTACGTTTGATTGTGGTAAAACAAAATCAGAATTACCTAACTCTATGCTTTTAAAGCGTTCTGTATTGATGTTTTCATCAAAAGTTTCTGGTATGTTATCTTCATCACTACAAGAAATAATTAAAAGACTTACAAAGAATAAGATTGCTGATTTAAATGTGTTTTTCATGATTAAAAAAATTAAATGATTAAAATGTTTGTATAATTGTTATTGAAAAGTTTCTTCCAGGTTCAGGAACTTCTATAAGCCTATAGAAACTCGTGTGGTCGAATACTTTGTTATTTAAAATGTTATTTAACCTCCCTTGAATTTTAAGAGGTTGTTTTTTAGAGAAAAGGTCTACACTAGTATGCAAGCCAACATTTATTAATGAATACCCTCTTGTCGTTTTTTCAGGAGGTACAATGTTGTTTTGATCCGAAACCAATCGTACACTTGAGAATAGTTTAGTATCGCCAAAAGTTAACCAAGGATTCAATGTATATTCAAGCGAGACAACTCCTGTTAATGGAGGAGAAAAAGGAAGTGTGAAATTTTTCTTTTTCCCGCTTAACTGCTTTGCTTTTACATACTCTAAAGAACCAGTGATCGAAAATTTATTGATAGGTTCATATTGGATCATAATTTCACCACCATATCTAAAAACTCGACTTTGACTGTATTGATACTTTTGAAGCGTTTCGTAGTACTCTGAAGTTGGACTTAAATAGATATAATTATCAAAATAATTGACAAAAGGTGTGATTTGAATAGAGGCTTTATTATAATTAGCTTTAAACTCTCCATCTATTTGATAAGAACTTTCAGGCTCTAAATCAAGACTTCCTTCTTCATATCGATACATGTGATAGTTTACTCCGTCAGAAGCCAATTCGTTTGCTAAAGGAATTCTAAAACTCTTACCTACATTTATTTTATACGACGTGTTTTTAAGCCCATAACTCAATCCAGCAGAAGCACTAAAGCTCCCAAAGGTTAAATTCTTTTTTTCTGAACGCTGTAGTTGTTGTTGAGTAGTATTTCCATTGTCGTCGGTAACTGGAGATAAAAACCATTCGTAATATGGTTGTGTTTTTACTATACCATAATCGTAGCGTACACCACCATCTAAATATAAATTGTTGTTGAGCTTAATTTGATCGTATACAAAAGCTCCAACTGTAAAGCGTGTGTATTCAGGAATAAGAAATCCCCAACCATCAATAGCATTATCTTGATATTCTAAGTTTATACCCGTGGTAATTTTATGTTTTTCAAAACTGTGTAATTGATTTTTTACATTAAGACTATAAGTGTTCTTTTTAAATAAACGTTCCATTGTAGATGACGGCTTGGGCATATAACCATGCGGAACAGGTTCTGAATGTTCTTCGCGATGATTATTTTGAAGCCCAAGCTCAACATCTAACGTGTAATTGGGGAATAGAAAACTGGTATTATTCGTTATTTTAAAATGATTGACTTTATGATGGGGTAAATCAATATCTCTATGATTACGATCGTAATCTATTTTAGAGGTTCTAACTTCTAGACCATGAGCATTAGCGAAAAAACCATTTTTAGAATTTACATTGCTAAATGAAGTTATAGAACTAATATTATCTGAAACATAACCTATATAAACCCCAACATTATGATTGTATCCTGCTGTGTTACGTAAGTAATTTTTATGTAAGTCAAAAATGTAATTATCGTACGTAATTTTTTTAGTAGGAACTTTATAGTCGCCATAATCTTCATGAGTTATTCTAGCTTTGTAATACCAATGATTATAACGTTGTCTAATACCTAAAGAAACACCATAAAAATCGTTATTACTTCTATTGGTAAGGTTTAACTCTCCTGAAAAAGAATTTACATCGGGTAGTAAGTTGTTTTTCAAGCTAATTACACCAGATATTGCATCTGAACCATAGAGCAGAGAAGCAGCTCCTTTAGTAACTTCTATATTATCAATATTGTATTGATCTATTTCTAAACCATGGTCGGCTCCCCATTGTTGCGCTTCGTGTTTTATACCGTTTTCAACCACCACAACTCTATTAAAACCTAAACCTCTAATGGTAGGTTTGGATTGACCAGAACCAATAGTTATTGTGCTAACTCCTGGTATATCTTTAAGAGTTTGCATTAAACTATTGTCTCTGTTTTTCTCTAAAAAACCAACATCAATCCTTTGTGTATTACTGGAGAATTTTGTTAGTGTTTTTCTAGGGGTTTGAGAAATTATCACCTCATTCAATACTGAGTTGTTTTGTGTGAGAGGGATAACTATTACTGAATTTGTAGGAGAAATGTTTTCTTGATAAGTAACATATCCAACATGAGTAACAGTTAAGAGATACTCTTTGTTTAAAAGTTTGAAAAAAGTACTATTTCCTTTAGTGTTTGTGTACGCGTGCTTTGAACCGATACTCACGTGAGCATTGGGTAACTCACTTTGTGTTGTTGCATCAATTACCTTAATAGTAACAGAATTAGTTTTCTGACTAAAAAGAATAGCATGAAACAATACACAAAATAAAGCACCTAAGCTTTGTTTTGTCATTGTAAATAGAATTAAAAACGAATTGTAGCAGTTGAACAGTAAGTGCTCAACTATTGATTAAATAATATAGAACAGACAGTTAACTAATAGAAAAAGTAAATAGTAAACACAACACAGACCTAGTAGGTTCACATGCATGTACATTTACATTTACAACTATTCTTAATACAAGAAAGAGTTAAGTATGTTCTAAAATTAATATGTTATGAGTAAGTTGGAGGTCCTCTAAGTTTTCTATTCAGAGAATGATAAGAAGATAAGATAATCGACTTGTAATTATCTACTATTATCTTACCAGGAAGAATAGCTAAAACTTGTGAGAAATTTTGTGTAGGTACATCAAAAGAAGCAAAAGAAAAATAACAAATATCACAATGGTCGTTTACCGATTCGTGTAAGTGAGTAGATTTTTCTTTACAGTTATTATGGTGTGCTTCATTTTCATGATGATGGGTAGCTTTTATAAGAATAGGAAGCATAAGAAGAACCACCAAAGACAAAGAGGCGATTTTACTAAATATGCTATTTTTATTCAAGCTCATTTTTTATAACTGTAGGGAAACAAAAGTAAGTGCTTAGCGAACTTTTTATATGTGAAATTGTGTTAATTTTTTCTAAAAAAAATAGTTCCTTTCTTATGTAAAAGGAACTATTTAAAGTTATAAAATTTTATTTATTAATTCTTGTCAATCAATCCAGCACGTCTTAATAAAGCATCTGGTTTTGGCTCTCTACCTCTAAAACGTTTGTATAACTCCATAGGTTCTTCTGTTCCTCCTTTAGATAATACATTGTTTCTGAATTTATCCGCAACCTCTTTATTAAAAACACCTTTTTCTTTAAAATATTCAAAAGCATCGGCATCTAGTACTTCTGCCCATTTATAGGAGTAATATCCAGCTGAGTATCCGCCTTGAAAAATATGAGAAAAAGAAGTGCTCATACAGTTTTCAGCTACATCAGGATATAATTTAGTTTCAGCAAAAGCATTTGTTTCAAACTCTTTAACATTAGTAATTGTTTCAGGAGAATCTCCAGAATGCCAAGACATATCTAATAAACCAAAACTTAATTGACGCAAGGTTTGCATTCCTTCATGGAAACTCGCAGATTCTTTAATTTTTTCAACATATTCCATAGGAATAATTTCTCCAGTTTCGTAATGTTTTGCAAACAACTCCAACGCTTCTTTTTCGTAACACCAGTTTTCTAAAACTTGGCTAGGTAATTCTACAAAATCCCAAGAAACAGAAGTTCCTGATAAGCTTTTATAAGTCGTATCAGCAAGCATTCCATGTAAGGCGTGACCAAACTCGTGGAATAGGGTAGTAACTTCGTTAAAAGTTAATAAAGAAGGCTTGGTTTGCGTAGGTTTGGTAAAGTTACAAACGATAGAGACTTGTGGTCTTTCATTTGTACCATTACTCATATACTGTGATTTGTACGAAGTCATCCACGCACCGTTGCGTTTTCCTGGTCTTGGATGAAAATCAGCGTAAAAATAAGAAACAAAATTACCATCAGTATCAGTTACAGCATACGTCTTAACATCTTCATGATACTTATCAATAGTGTCAATTTCTTCAAATTGTAAGTTATACAATTTGTTAGCTACAGTAAATACACCATCAATTACATTTTCTAACTTAAAATAAGGTTTTAGTAATTCTTGATCTAAATTAAACAACTCTTTTTTTAGTTTTTCAGAATAGTAAGCACCATCCCATTTTTGTAACTGGTCTATTCCGTCTAGTTTTTTAGCATAGGCCTCTAAATTATTAAACTCACGTTGTGCAGCAGGTTTTGCTTTTTCTAACAATTCATTTAAAAACTCCATAACCTTTTCAGGGGTTTCTGCCATACGATCTTCTAATACAAAATGAGCGTGGGTTTTATAACCTAATAGGTTTGCACGTTTGTGGCGTAAGGTTACAATGTCTTTTACAATTTGCTCATTGTTGTATTCATTTTGTTGGAAACCCTTTTTACCAAAAGCTATTGCTAACTTTTTTCTCAATTCTCTATTATCAGCATAGGTCATAAAAGGAATATAGCTAGGATAATCTAAGGTAATCATCCAACCCTCTTTACCTTTTAAGTTAGCAAGTTCTTTAGCAGCTTCTTTAGCGCTTTCTGGTAAGCCTGCTAAATCATCTTCATTCGTAATTAATAATTCAAACGCATTGGTTTCTGCCAATACATGCTCTCCAAACTGTAACGATAATTTTGCTAACTCAGCATCAATTTTACGAAGCTCAGTCTTGTCAGCTTCCTTCAAGTTAGCTCCATTGCGTGTAAAACTTTTATACTGTTTATCTAGCAACATTTCTTCTTCAGGAGTCAAGTTTAAATCAGAAAGTTGATCGTACACAGTTTTTACACGTTTGAATAACTTTTCATTCAAAACTTTATCATTCTCAAACTCACTTAACCAAGGAGAAATATCTTTTGCTATTTTTTGAATTTCTTCATTTGTTTCAGCAGAGTTTAAGTTGAAAAAGATAGAAGTAGCTCTATCTAATTTATTACCTATGTTATCTAAAGCAACTGTAGTATTTTCAAAAGTTGGAGCTTCAGAGTTTTCTACAATAGCATCAATTTCGTCTTTAGCTATTTGTATAGTTTCTTTTATAGCAGGTTTATAATTTTCTTCTTTAATTTGAGAAAAAGGGGGAGTATTAAAATCTTTTAGAAGTGGATTCATTTTTTGAGTTTAATTATTAATTTTAATTCTATTTGTTAGCTTTTAAAACAAAGTTATCAATTAAAAAATGAATCTCTTGATTATAGGATCTTAATTCATCACCATTTGCCCACCCTAAAATAGTACCTTGGTTTATAAAGTTACCAGAGAAAGCATAATGAATTAGTTTTGATGGTTCTGGAGCATTTGAGTAAGGTTTTGTTAAATCTGGATGGTTTGTAGATGTTATAAGAGTATTGTTTTTATAAATTTCTAAAGAACCGTATTTAGCCTCATTATCAGCAAGCTTAAGAGAAATTTTGTAATTAGACCAAGTACCCTCACCATCTTCTAAAATTAAGGGATATTCAGAAAGCATTGCATGACCATAGTTATTTTGATCTACTCCAATATAAATAGAGGGGGATGCACCTCCACTATTGTTACCCCACATTTCACTCGAAACACTAATGTTGGCTTTAGATTTACCATAGACCCCAGACCATAAAGCAAATAGTTTATGATTATTTTCAAAATGGTAATAGTTAGAAGGTGTATACATGTCAAATACAATTTCAACTTCGGTAGCATGTATGGGAAGTTTAAAGTCATACTCTGTCCAAGAATCGCCATTTCCTTCACTATTAAAAATATAACTCATTTTCATTACTTTATTATCAGTATTCGTAGGGTCTTCGATGCCATAGTCAACAGATACTCCGTTACCGAGCCAAAATGTATTGTCAATATCTCCCTCAAAATCATCAGTAAAGATAAAATTAGTTTCATCGGATTCATCTTCTACAAGAACCACAGAATCTTCACTTTTACAACAGGTTAAAAAAGCAAGTAAAAACAAGACAATAACTTTTCTGTATATCATAAATTTGCGTTTTTATTAAGTCACTATTTTTTAATGGTACTAAATTAAGTATATAATTACCATATAAAAATTATACGATAGTAGAATTTTGGTTATAATAAGGAGGAATTTAAAATCTAAGGATGATGGAGGTGAGGCTGTTGTATGGTTTGGGGAAATGGAGAATCGTTGAAAGAAACAACATATTTAAAAACCTTAAAGTTTAGCGATGCTAAAGCAGTAAGAAGTTTAAAATTTACTTACTGGAACTAAGGAGCTCCTAAAACTCAATACCTTTGGGTAGATGATATGGTTTTAACTTCTCAAACTCCAGAGAGTAAAGACCGTTTTGGTAACAGTTTTATAGGAATGTAAGTTTCAAATAGCTACACATAAGAATTTCAACTTATGTGTAGCTAAGTACTTATTTTTTTACTCTTTCTGAAGCTTTTTCAACTTTCAGTTTTAAGCCTTCTTTGTAAGCGATAATTTTGTCTAAGACACATTTGTCAGAAGCTCCAATAATTTGTGCGGCTAAAATACCTGCATTTTTTGCTCCGTCTAAAGCTACAGTTGCAACAGGAACACCACCTGGCATTTGAAGAATAGATAAAACAGAATCCCAACCATCAATAGAATTTCTACTTTTTACAGGAACTCCAATTACTGGTAACGGACTCATACTTGCTACCATTCCAGGTAAATGAGCAGCACCCCCAGCACCAGCAACAATAACTTGTACACCACGCTTGTGTGCATTGTTAGCATAATCGAATAATTTTTCAGGAGTTCTGTGTGCAGATACGATATCTACTTCTACTTGAATGTCAAAACTCTCTAAAATATCAATTGCTTCTTGCATAATTGGAAGATCAGAATCGCTTCCCATGATAATTCCTACCATAAATTTATGTTTTTGTCATCTCGAGCCTAGTCGAGAGGTTATTTTGCTATTACCTTAATAGTTTCTTTTACTTGTTGAGCGATTTTTCTCGCTTCATTTATATCTTCATTCACAATAGTTACGTGTCCCATTTTACGGAAAGGCTTTGTTGTCTTTTTTCCGTAGATATGAGGAGTAACTCCGTCAATCTTTAAAATCTCTTCAATGTTTTCGTATACGACATCACCAGTATAACCTTCTGCACCCACTAAATTTACCATAATTCCTGCAACCTTACTTTCGGTACTCCCTAACGGAAGGTTTAAGATACTACGTAAGTGTTGTTCAAATTGACTAGTATAACTTGCTTCAATAGAATAATGTCCTGAATTATGAGTTCTTGGGGCAGCTTCGTTTACTAAGATGTTGTCATCTTTAGTTTGAAACATTTCCACAGCTAACAATCCAACAAAATCAAATTCATCCGCAACTTTTAAAGCAACTTCGCGTGCTTTTTTGGCAACAGCATCTTCAATTCTTGCAGGACAAATAACATATTCTACCTGATTTGCTTCTGGGTGAAATTCCATTTCAACTACCGGGTAGGTCTTAGTTTCTCCACTTGCATTTCTAGCAACAATAACTGCTAATTCATTTTTAAAAGGAACTAGTTTTTCAGAAATGCACTCACCAGTAGGTAGGTTTACTAAATCGTTAATAGCACGAACTATTTTTACTCCATTACCATCGTATCCAAATCGAGCTGATTTCCATACAAAAGGAAAAGTAACAGCTTCGTTACTTATGGCGTGTTTCAACTCTTCTAAGGAAGTAAATCTAGAAAAATCAGCAGTAGGGATGTTATTATCATGATAAAACACCTTTTGATGTGCTTTATTTTGAATAGTTCTTAAGTTTTTAGGCTTCGGAAAAATGGTTAATCCTTCAGCTTCTAAAGCATCTAAAGCATCAATATTTACGTTTTCAATTTCTATGGTTAACAAATCTACTTGTTTTCCAAAATTGTAAACAGTATCATAATCTAATAAATCTCCTTGATGGAATTCGTTACATATTTGAGCGCAAGGAGCGTCAGCGTTTCCGTCTAAAATAACAGTGTAGATGTCAAATTTTTGCGTTTCGGTAAGTAACATTCTTCCTAATTGGCCGCCTCCTAGAACACCCAATTTAAAGTCTGAAGAAAAGTAGTTTTTCACGATAAATGTGTTAATTGTGTTGTTGTTGCTGCAAAAATAAGAATCTAATTGTTAGTACAAATAGTATTAACGAGATATTCTTAACTGATTGTTACTAATAGGAGTAACAAAATACATTAAAGCATTACAACCTTCACCATCTAAAGGAGCACCTCCTGAAAGGTAGTTATACTTTTTATTGTCGCAAGGGCAGGTTATTTCCACTCCGTTGAAAGTCATTAAAGAACTACAGTTTTTTTCAGGGCATTGTTGGTCAAAAGCTCTGTAACCAGAAGTTCCTGTTCTAAAAATAAAAACATTTCTTCCCTGTATCACGTTTTGCGATTCTCCTCCAGGAACTAATAAACCACTAAACTCTGGAAGTGATAAATCAATAATAGCGTTCATTTTTATTCCAGAAAAGCAATTGTTAATAGGAGTGTTATCACTACAGCTAAAACAAATTATCACGAGAAATAAATAAAATATTTTTTTCATTTTTTAGTATAGAAGTTGTTATTGTAACGCAACGAAGTTACAAATATTTTGTACATTTGTAAGACAATCTCATTCCTAAACGGCGTGAGATTTTTAAATTTAACCCACAGGGTTTTAGGAAGAAAAGTTATATGCTTCTTGTAAAACGTTAAGGAAAGTGTATAAAATTTTGTTGATTTTAAAAAGAGAGAAGAGATGAGTAATGTATCATATTATACGGAAGAAGGATTAAAGAAACTTAAAGAAGAATTAGCGCATTTAGAGCAAGTAGAAAGACCACGTGTTTCTCAAGAAATAGCAGATGCTCGTGATAAAGGAGACTTGAGTGAGAATGCAGAATACCACGCTGCAAAAGAAGAGCAATCGTTGCTAGAAACAAAAATTGCAAAACTAAAAAATGTGGTAGCAAACGCTCGTATTATTGATGAAAGTCAGTTAGACACATCAAAAATTTTAATCCACTCAATAGTGAAGATTAAAAATACAGTTAACGGAATGGAGTTTACGTATACGCTAGTAGCAGATAGCGAAAGTGATGTAAGAAACGGAAAGTTATCTGTAAACTCACCAATTGGTAAAGGATTGTTAGGTAAAAAAGTAGGTGATGTTGCCGAAATACAAGTGCCTAACGGAATTATGAAGTTTGAAGTAATGGAGATTTCTCGATAAGAGAAAAAACAAATACAAAAGAGTAAAGATTTATTCGGGTTTTAGCTTCGCTAGAACCCGATTTCTTTTTTACTTTTACTGTAAAATTAAATTAAAAAACATGGCAAGTATTTTTACAAAGATTATAAACGGAGAAATTCCATCGTACAAAATAGCTGAAGATGATAACTTTTTTGCTTTTTTAGATATCAATCCAAATGCAAAAGGACATACGTTAGTAATTCCTAAACGTGAAGAAAATAAACTATTTGATTTATCGAAAGAAGAGTACGACGGATTAATGTCTTTCTCTTACAGAGTAGCCAAAGCGATTGAAAAAACAATTCCGTGCGAACGTGTAGGAATGAGTGTAATTGGTTTAGAAGTACCTCATGTACACGTACACTTAATTCCGTTGCAAACTATGGAGGACATTCGATTTGTAAAGAAAGAAAAGTTAACAAACGAAGAGTTTGTAGCTGTTGCTGAAGGGATTGCTAAGAATTTTGAATAAATAAAAAAGAGCTATGAAAAAGTGGATTAAAGAGGGGATAGCCTGGGGAATAATTATGTTTATAATGATGATTATTGTTTTTCCATGGATTGAAGGAGAAGAAATAACTTTAAAAAGAGTGCTTGTAGGGGGGCTTATATGGGGAGCTGGAGGATTGTTTTATGGATTATTAATGAGTAAAATAAAGGCAGACAGTTAAACCTTATTCAATAAGATTTCAAAAGTAGTTCCTTTTCCTATTTCAGATTTTAATACGTGTATTCTTCCGTTGTGGTAATCCTCAATAATACGTTTAGAGAGAGATAAACCTAGTCCCCAACCACGTTTTTTTGTGGTAAATCCAGGGTTGAATATTTGTGAAAACTGTGTTTTAGGTATCCCTTTACCAGTATCTGAAATTAGGATTTTTACATTTTTAGAGCTTTCACTAATGCTAACTGATAAACTTCCTTTGCCTTGCATAGCATCAATAGCATTTTTAATTAAGTTCTCTATTACCCAACCATATAATTCGGTGTTTAAATTGATTCGGATTTCTTCTGCTTCAGTTGTAAAAGAAAAAGAAATTTGTTTAGAGCTTCTATTTTCTAAATAGTCATAAGCAGTTTTAGTAATCGATACAACGTTGTTGGGTTTTAACTCAGGAAGAGATCCTATTTTAGAAAAGCGATTTGCGATGGTGTTTAAGCGTCTCACATCTTTTTCAATTTCATCAACATAATCACTGCTAACATTTTCAGCACGTAAAATAGCTATCCAACCTAATAAAGAAGAAAGTGGCGTTCCTATTTGATGTGCTGTTTCTTTGGCCATACCTGTCCACAACTTATTTTGTTCAGCAACTTTGTTAGACTTGTACACCATGTAAATAATGGTGAGAAACAAACCTAAAATTAGTACTAAGGCGAGCGGGTAGTACTTAAGTTTGTATAAAAGATCAGAATTTCTGTAGTAAATATGTTCTTTAATACCTAAGTACTCTATAGCAATTGGTTCATTCTGTTTTTTCATAATGTTCAATTGCTGTTGAAGATACTTTGGGTCTGTAGATTTTATAGAATCTAAGTTGTGGAACTGCTTTATCTGTCCATCTTTATCAACCAAAATAGAAGGAATATTCTCTATGGTTTCATAAACTTTGTTTACTAAGTTAAAGTTACCATCTGAATTTGGGTTAGATACCACTTCTTTAATAGCAGTGGCATAAATCTCCATCTTAGCGCGTTCATCCTTTTTAAATTTTTGAAAAAACACGTAAGTATTCCATAAAATAAATAAAACGATAAGTAAGGAAATACTAATTGCAATACGCTTTACCCAATAAGTGTTTCTAAAAAAAGCCATCAATCAAATATAAACTATTCTCTAGAATAACTAAATTTATAAATAGGTAGTATATTTACACTAAAATTATATAGAATGTTATCAATAAACCCTAAAGATATACCAACTTCTAAACTGCATGGATATTTATTAGGAGCTGTAGCTCCAAGACCTATTGCTTTTGCAAGTACTGTAGATGCAGATGGAAACCCAAATTTATCACCATTTAGTTTTTTTAATGTATTTGGGGCAAACCCACCAATTATGATTTTTTCTCCAGCACGTAGTGTAAGAGGAAATAAAACCAAACATACTTTAGACAATGCTGAAGCAACCAGAGAAGTGGTTATTAATATTGTAAATTACGATATTGTTCAGCAAATGTCGTTGAGTAGTACGATGTACCCTAAAGGAGTAAATGAGTTTGTAAAAGCTGGTTTTACAATGTTACCATCAGATGAGGTAAAACCGTTTAGAGTAGCGGAGTCTCCTGTACAATTTGAATGTAAAGTAAAAGATATCATTTATACAGGTGAAGAAGGTGGAGCAGGAAACTTAATTGTGTGTGAGGTAGTAAAATTACATGTAAATGAAGATGTGTTAGCAGAAGATGGTAGTATAGATCAACATAAAATAGATTTAGTAGCCAGAGCAGGAGGAAATTATTATAGTAGAGCTAGAGATGGCTTTTTTGAAATACCAAAACCATTAACTACCTTAGGAATTGGAGTAGACCAAATACCTGCTGAAATAAGAAATAGTAGCGTATTAACAGGAAATAATTTAGGTATGTTAGGTAATGTAGAACAGCTACCTAACGAGGAAGCTGTTAATAACTTTGCGAAAGAACATTCACAATTTGTGGGGGTTTCAACTGAAAAAAAACATACTTTTGCACAAGAGTATTTAAAGAATAATGATGTAGAAAGTGCTTGGAAGGTACTTTTAATTAAATAGATTAGAAATGGAAGTAATAGGGAAAATCAAATTAATTAACGAAACGCAAACATTCGGATCTAATGGATTTAGAAAGCGTGAAATGGTCGTAACTACTGATGAGCAGTACCCACAAATGATAATGATTGAGTTTATTCAAGATAAATGTGATTTATTAAATAATTATCAAGTAGGGCAAGACGTAAAAGTTTCTATTAATTTAAGAGGTAGAGAGTGGATTAACCCACAAGGAGAAGCAAAATACTTCAACTCTGTTCAAGGATGGAGAATTGAAAATTTAGCACAAGCTTCTTCTCAAAACATTCCACCAGCTGACCAATTTGAGCCAGCTCCAGATTTATCTGCAAACGAACCAGATGATTTACCTTTCTAAAAGAATATTTAGAAAACTATGAATACAAAAAGAGCGCTAAATTAGCGCTCTTTTTTTGTTTTGCGGAAAACTACATTTATACTTACGGATATCCCTTTTAATGTATCAAAAGACAGTTATATATTTGTATCATAATCATTCAATAAATAATTATTGATTGAGAAATTTAAGGGGAAAATAAAAACCTTCTGATTTAATTCAGAAGGTTTTTTAATTATATAAGTGTTAGTGGTGTGGTTACTTTTTTGTTGGCTTTTTCTCAGGCATCGGACCTCTTAAATGAATAATTAATCCGTTTAAAAAGTTACGTAAAAACTGATCTCCGCACTCCACATACTTAGGATGATCTTCTTTTCTAAAGATTGCGTTGATTTCCGATTTAGAAACTTTAAAATCTACCAAAGCGCAGATGTCAATAATATCAGTATCTCTTAGTTTATGTGCTACTCGTAGCTTTTTAAAAATATCGTTGTTAGTTAGTCCCATAATTGTTTTAAGTTAATTTACTACTGAAAAAATAGCCCATGCATAAATAGCAAAACGAGCAAAACGAAATAAGCCTACAAAAACAACATTTTTAAAAGGATATTTAATCATACCAGCAGTTAAACAGCTAATGGCAAAAGGTAGTGGTAATAGAGCACCTACCAAAATTAAAAAACCTCCCCATTTACTTGTGTTTTTAAGGTTTTTAGCCATTTTAACCTCTAAATAATTTCTTACAGAGTCAATCTTTAAAGAAGCTCTACCTATAAAATAAGCACACAAACCTCCTAAATAAGATAAGGTAGCTAACAAAGAAATATTTACAATAGGGTCAGCTGTTTTCTTAGACCATGCGATGAAAATCTCTGGCGGAATTAATCCTAAAATTGTTTCCGAAATAAAAAAAGTAACTAAAACTCCAGTTCTAGAAAAAGTTTCGGTCATATGTTGTAAACCATCGTTAATATTATAAACATACTTGTTAAATAATAATATACCAACAACAGCTCCAACAATTGGCCAAAAAGCTTTCTTCAAGCTAATCCAAATGAACATGTAAAAACCAGTGCGATTATAGTAGTTGTGCAAACGTTTATAATGCGGCTTATCTATTTTCTTTTTGTTATTTTTTTTATTCTTTTTACTCATCGCTAAAAAAGCCTCTAATTTTTAGGAATAGCAAAAGTACGAGGTAATTGGAAATTACACCAACAAATATTTGTTAATTATTACAGGTTTGCAATGGCAGCCTCAGCACAACGTTCACCGTCCATTGCGGCCGAAATAATACCACCAGCATAACCACCACCTTCACCACAAGGAAAGAGCCCTTCAATTTGTGGATGTTCAAGGTTTTCTTTTCTTGGAATATTTACGGGTGATGAGGTTCTAGACTCCACTCCAACAATGTTTGCTTCCGCAGTATAATACCCGTGCATCTTTTGTCCGAAAGCCGCAAAACCTTTACGTAATCTGCTTCCAATTAATTTAGGAAGTAATGAGTGTAGCGGAGAAGAATTCAACCCTGGTTGATACGAACAATCATTTAAAGAAGAAGATAATCTACCTTCCACAAAATCGGTTAAACGTTGTGCTGGGGCAACTTGACTTTTTCCGCCTGCGTTAAACGCTAACTTTTCTAAATCTTTTTGATATTGTAAGCCTTTTAAAACTCCGTATTTCTCATACTTTGGTAAGTCTTTGTCAACATTAATTTCAACTACAATACCAGAGTTGGCAAACTTGTTATTACGACGCGAAGGCGACATTCCGTTTACCACCACTTCACCATTGGCAGTTGCCGCAGGAACAATGAATCCACCAGGACACATACAGAATGAATACACACCACGGTTTCCAACTTGATGTACTAAACTATACGCAGCAGCAGGCAATAACTCATCACGTTGACCTGAACAACTATATTGAATTTGATCAATAATTTCTTGCGGATGCTCTACACGAACCCCCATAGCAAACGATTTCACTTTTAGCAAAATGTCTTTTTTATGCAATAACTCGTATATATCTCTTGCAGAATGCCCAGTAGCCAAAACAACAGCATTAACAGCCATTTCAGTCCCGTTTTGTAGTTGTATAGCCTGTAGTTTATTGTTTTTAACGATAAAATCGGTCACACGGGTTTCAAAATGAACTTCACCACCATGTTTTAAAATCGTTTCGCGAATGTTTTGAATAATCTTCGGAAGTTTGTTCGTTCCTATGTGCGGATGCGCATCTACCAAAATTTGATCGGTAGCACCGTGATATACTAAATTTTCAAATATTTTACGAACATCACCGCGCTTTAAACTACGGGTGTATAACTTTCCGTCAGAATACGTTCCAGCACCACCTTCACCAAAACAATAGTTAGAATCTGGATTTACTTCATGAAATTGGTTAATGGCACGTAAATCTCTACGACGATCTTGTACATTTTTACCACGTTCTAATACGATAGGTTTATACCCTAGTTCAATACAACGAAGCGCTGCATACATTCCCGCAGGACCAAAACCTACAATATGAATTTCTTTCGCATTCGATACATCTTTATATTCAAAAATATAATCAGGAGTATCAGGTTGCGGTTCGTTAACGTATACCGCTACTTTATAATTAAAAATAACTTCTTTTTTACGTGCATCAATCGATTTACGTAACACCTTTACGCTAGTAATATCAGCAATACTAATACCTAGCTTTTTAGCAGCTTTTAGCTGTAATATATTGTCTTTGCGTTCTTCTACTAGATTAACACGTAATTGAAGTTCTTTAACCATACTGCAAAACTAGTTAAAATAAGATTCAGTCTATTTAATTATTTTAGCAAATCAAACCCTATACTATGAAAATTACGCAGGTTATAGAAAATGTTTTTAAAAAATATTTACCCTCACCTTTTACCATCGCCATATTATTAACACTGGTAACTCTTTTACTAGCGCTGTTTTTTACAAAACCAGAAGAAAGCTCAGTAGTAAACTATTCTTTAGAGGTGTTACAATTTTGGGAAAACGGAATTTGGTCTAACGGATTACTTGTTTTTGCCTATCAAATGATGTTGATTTTGGTTTTAGGGCATGTATTGGTGTTGAGTAAGCCTGTGAGTAATTTAATTTTAAAAGTAACAAAATTCTGTACAAACACAGCAAACAGTGCAGCTATTGTAAGTTGTACTACTATGTTGGTGGCATTCTTTAATTGGGGGTTAGGGCTCATCTTTGGAGCTTTGTTGGCACGTAAAGTAGCAGAACATGCGCAACAACACAATATCAAACTAAATTACCCAATTATTGGAGCGGCGGGTTATATGGGATTGATGGTTTGGCATGGTGGAATTTCAGGTTCTGCACCCATAAAAATTAACGAAAGCGGACATATTAAAAGTATTATGAAATCGGTTTCTTCGGATGAGGTTTTAGCTCAAATACCAGATGTGATTGATTATTCTCAAACGATTTTTAGTTGGTGGAATTTGCTGATTTTTTTCGTGGTAGTAGCTGCAGTATCGGCAACCTTTTATTTTTTAGGAAAGAAAGCAGCTCCTACAGCGATTAATTTACCAGAATATAAAATGCATACTGATGAAAAGGTTAGTACCCAAGCAGAAAAACTAGATAGTTCTCAATGGTTAGCCATTGCTTTTGGTGTGTTGATTTTAGTGGCGTTTGGTTATTGTTATTGGGCAGACATTCTGCAGTTAAAAATTACACCTAACCTAATTAACTTTTTTATGTTAGGGTTAGGAATTATGCTACACGGAAGTTTTAAAAAGTTTACCAACGCTGTAGGGGAATCGATTAGTGATGTATCTGGAATTTTAATTCAGTTTCCGTTGTATTTTGGTATTATGGGGGTGATGAAAAGTACGGGAATGGTTACTTTAATTTCTGATTTTTTTGTGTCGATAGCAACCGCAACTACCTTACCCATATTTACTTTTTTTAGTGCTGGTTTGGTCAATATTTTTGTGCCGAGTGGAGGAGGGCAATGGGTTGTACAAGGTCCTATTGTGGTAGAAAGTGCATTAAAATTAGGGGTTCCGTTACCTAAGGCAATTATGGCACTAGCATACGGAGACCAAATAACTAACATGTTACAGCCTTTTTGGGCATTACCCTTATTAGGAATTACAAAACTAAAAGCAAAAGAAATTTTACCCTATACGTTAATTGCAATGGTGGTAGGTAGCGTAATTTATTTGTTAGGACTTACCTTGTTTTAAGAGTTTATTGAGGAAACGTCAGCGCGTCACGCTGATGGTTCCGTTGTGTTGAGGAAATGCCAGCGCGTCACGCTGATGATTCCGTTGTGTTGAGGAAACGCCAGCGCGTCACGCTGATGGCTCCGTTGTGTTGAGGAAACGTCAGCGAGCTTCGCTGATGGTTTCGTTGCGTTGAGAAAACGTCAGCGAGCTTCGCTGAAGGTTCCGTTGTGTTGAGGAAACGCCAGCGAGCTTCGCTGATGGTTTCGTTGTGTTGAGGAAACGCCAGCGAACTTCGCTGATGGTTTCGTTGTGTTGAGGAAACGCCAGCGAACTTCGCTGATGGCGACTATACCACGTTTTTATTAATAAAACTTTTATGTTGAATTCACGGATATAGTATTTTTGTAAAAAAGAATGTAACGAATGATTTGGCTTTCTGAAAAAATAGAGTTTCCTCCGTATGAGTTGGCTACTGATGATGGTTTATTGGCTTTGGGCGGTGATTTATCGGTTGAACGATTGGTGTATGCCTACCAACATGGAATTTTTCCATGGTTTAATGAGGGGGAGCCGATTGTTTGGTATTCTCCGTGGGAGCGTATGGTGTTGTTTCCTGAGGAGGTGAAGATTTCTAAATCGATGAAACAGGTATTGAAAAAAGGTGGTTTTACCGTAACAGAAAACAAGGCTTTTGACGATGTTATTTTTAATTGCCGACACATCAATCGTTTTGATCAATTAGGTACTTGGATTACCGATGAAATGGAAGATGCTTACATAAACCTTCACGATAAAGGCTATGCAAAATCTATTGAGGTATGGGTGGACGATAAATTGGTGGCAGGTTTGTACGGAGTAGATTTAGGAAACGGAGTGTTTTGTGGCGAGAGTATGTTTAGCAAAGTAAGTAATATGAGCAAAGTAGCTTTTATCCATTTAGCACAAAAAGGAGGTTACAAACTCATCGATTGCCAAGTGTATAACGACCATTTAGCAAGTTTAGGCGCGAGAGAAATTCCTAGAGAGGAGTTTTTGAGGTTGTTATGAATGATATTTAGTTTTCAAATTTTTTATTTTTATTTTCTTCAACAATACAATTATTATAAACAGAAAACCAATAGATAGAATTAATTTCCAAGAGTTATTGTAGTATTTGTTAACTTCTGATACTTTTAAATAAATTAAACCATCTGGAGATCGAATATCAAAACAATCAATATCACGATTGATTTTCTCTCTTGTAGTTCTTTCTTTTCTAACTAAAATTATTAGTGGTTCTCCTTTTTTTAATGATAGAAATTTTTCTTTGTTATTAATATTGTCATAAGAATAACCCTCAATGTCAAATTCAAATGGATGTGTTTTTAATTTGAATCGAATATTATTGTCTCCCATATTTCCACAATCTTCACATAATTCAGGTTTTTTTTCTAATATTCCTGCGATTTGTTTAAGTTCGGTTTCATTTATTTTTTCAGGGTTTAGAAACAAATACAATGCTCCGATAAATAATATAATTATTACTATTAAATCATTTTTTAGTTCCTTAGTCATGTGTATGGACAAAATTGGTTACAACGGTCTTGTATAACCGTTAGTTACGGGTTAAATTAGCGTTTATTTTTGGTTTAGCACAGACGTTAGCAATTCCGAGTGGATTCGACTACGTCCGAATCCGTTGTAACTGTGGTTATACATTGTTAGCAGTAGTTTTTTATTCATAAGTGACTTAAATTCAATTCTATTTTATTGTTTAAAGTATCTACTTTGAAATAAAACGGTTCAGCTCTATTTATTTCGTCGTAATTATGTTCAAAATCAAATCCGTTGTCGTATTTTTTCCACGAACCTTTATCCGATTCCAATTCCGCACTGTTAAGAATTTGCTCTAAAATATTTTTCTCATCAGATTCTTTGTATTTAATTGTCAGTCCAATAGAATAATCAGAGTTAAAAGCTCCTTCTGTATGTTCGATAAGATTTTCCAAAACCTCAAAATCCTGAGGAATAATCAAGTCTGTTTTTTCTTTAATCAATGGTTCAATTCTATCTAAAACTAATTCTCCGTCAGGTTTGTTCATTATTCCAGTAAACAGATAAGTCATAAACCCCAAGAATAAAAAAGGTGTTCCCAAAATTGATAATTGTAAAAATCCAATTATTATTTTTCCTTTGAATAATTGCCAAACCGATGAAATTAGCAGTACAGCCCCAAAAAAAACGAGAGAATAAAATCCAAATTCAGTATTTGGTAGAATTGCTCCACTAATGAAAAGAACGATAGAAATTCCGAAAAGCAATATCGGAATCCACCATTTTGTAACTAAGTATTTCTTTAAAATTTCGGTCATTTCAAATTACTAGCAACTTGTTTATATAACTGCTTTTAGTGTTTTTACACTAACGAAATAGAGGTATAATAGCACTTTTTTATCCAAATATAAAAAAATAAAAAGAGTATAATAAATACATTTAGGTATAGGGGGTAAGAAATCCCTAGAGAGGAGTTTTTGAAGTGGTTGTAGAATTTTGTTTGAATATGGAGAGTTATGTGTTTGAAGATGCATTGTTAGAGTGGACAAAGAATATATCAAACACACAACCCAATAGATTATTTAATATAATTAGTTTCTATATAATGTTGGAGTTTTATATTTCTTTTTTTCTTCTGTAGCGATTTTGAATTATTTGATTTAAATATGTTTTAGTTCCAACTAGTTCAAAGTTTAATTTATTAGAAAGTTCTCCAAATAAAGAAGATCCACCACCTAATAAAATAGGAATAGTTGTAAGAACCATTTCGTCAATTAGGTCCTCTTTTAAAAAGTTTTGAATAGTGGTCCCCCCGTCTATATATAATCGGCTAAATCCTTTTTTATGAATATGATTTAAAACTTCCGTTAAAGTTCCTTTAATTAGAAAAGCTTTTTCTTTATGGCTTTGAGGAATTTTTTTAAGTTTATTACTTAGTACAAATACTGGTTTGTCATATGGCCATTCGACATCAAAACCAAGAACAGTTTCAAAAGTTGTACGCCCCATAACAAGTGCATCAATTTCCTTATTAAATTCCATATACCCCATATCATTATTATTTGGGTTAGGAATACAGTGTAGCCAGTCTAAATTGCCATTTTTATCTGCAATGTAACCATCTAAACTTGTTGCAATAAATACTTTATTTATTTTATCCATAATTATCGTTTGAAAATTTCAAGTGCAAAATTCATATAGTTTTTGAAGAAAAAATTGTACAAAATTTACCTTTGATTAGATTTTAAATATTTTTTAGGACTATAGCCACAAAATTTTTTAAAAGTCTTAATAAAATGCGATTGATCATAAAATCCAGAACTCAAACCAACTTGAGTTAAATTATAAGTTTTGTTATTCTGAATTAACTGGATAGCCTTATTAATTTTTTTAAGTTTAAAATATTGATTAGGAGTTATTTTATAATGTTCTTTAAATTTTTGAGTAAAGGTTTTTTGAGAAATATCAATTGATAGATTAAAATCTTTAATTACTCCATTATGTATGTTTTTTTTTGAAATATATTCTTCATACTTTATTAGATTTGAATTCATTTGATGTTTACTAAAGAGATTTACTAAATGAGATTCTAATTTTATAAAATTTGGTGTTTTACAATCAAAAAGAGATTCGTAAATGATTTCAGAGAGGTGTTCAAAATCTTGAGTTCCTAATTTATCTATAAGATAACTATAGCAAAAAGGTTTCAAAATGAAACCAACGCAGTTATAAGTCCCTGATACTTTGGTTTTAAAAGGTTCTGTTTTTAATCCTGAGATTATTTGATGGACAAATTTGCTTTTGAAACTTTCGATATTTTGCCCTTCAACTTGAAATATATCACCATAATTAAATATTAGTTCTGTAAACAAAGGAGCATAATGGTTAGATTCAATATTTAATTCAGGAGCTTGTCCAATCCATATAAAATCTACAAATTGATTAAGTGGTGCATTTGGTCTATGTTTTTTTTCAGAAATCAAATCTAGTTTTGAGTTTTTATATGAATAATAAGATATATAAACTGAAATTTTGCATACATATAACTATATGTAGACTATTTTACTTAACTAAAAACAAAAATACGGTAAATGATTGATTAATAGTGTTTTTAGTTGGTTTGATAAGAGTCTGTTTTAAAGACGCTTATTTAGTATTATAGGTTTTAAACAGCTCTAACTGGACCTGTAAGCGGAGTTTGAGCAGGTTTGGCTATTCCGTAAACCACTACGACCCCAGAACCGCCACCCCAAGTAGAATAAGCAGGGTCGGGTTTTGCTTCCATCACCGTTTGAGGTAGGTTCCAGTTATTGGCACACCAAAGATTTCCTGCTTGGTCAACTACTACATCGGTCAGCATTTGTATACTCCCCGAATGGATGGTGTGAATTACCTCTCCTGTAGTAAAATCTTCGGTTCGCCCAGTTGGTGAAGCACCCGCCATAAACGATACGCCTCTTCCCATAAAATTGGCAACCCAAACATCATCGTTACCATCAATGGATACTCCCCAAGGAGCATTTAGTTCACCATCTCCGTAAGGTGTTAAATTAGATTTGTGGGTAATTTTATCAATTGTGTCTATAGGTGTAGCATCTGCAGGAATCATAAAAACGGATCCTGTTTTATTCTTACGACCCACTGTTTGTTGTAAGTGCGGATACCCAAGCGCAAATCCTTCAATAATAGAAACGCCATCTGTAGTAGTGGTATGAGGGAAGTCTGGACTTGTATTGCAGGCTACCCAACAATTTCCTTTGGAGTCCAAAGCAACTCCACGTCCGCCACCAGCAAGTATAAAGCGTTCTACAGGTCTGTTTTTTTCATTTGGAGCATAACGAACTAGCGATACACCGTTGGTATTACTAATCCATACACGATTGTTAGCATCTATCGAAGCAGCAAACGGAGCAGAAAGCGCTTCATTAAGTTTTTCATTTACAACAACTCTACCTCTGGTAAGATCTCCGTCAGGAAAATGAAGCATGATGTTAGATGAGGTTCCAACAATCCAAATATCACCGTTTGGAGCTACTCCAATACCTTGTAAACCTCCAATTTCATTTAAAGCTTCCGCTATATGTTCTGGAACTTTTTCAACGACAGGTGAACCGTCTTCTAGTTTATACACACCAATAGAACCATTAAAACTCGTTACCCAGCAAGTACCGTCTTTGGTAACAGTCGTACCCCAACCAGCACCATCAACGCCCATTCCGGTATAACCCGTAACAGGTGGAGATAGTAATTTACCAGTAGAGTCCAATTTTACAAGTCCGCCCCCGATACCTTGATACACGCCATTTTGTGCTCCTGGCATCCAGTTTAACCCCGTCCATAAGTTTCCTTCTTTGTCAAGAGATAGTTTTCCAGGAGCACAGATTCCTCCTTGACCGAAAGCTAAAATCATAGCGAAATCCTCAGGAGCAAAACTTAAATAAGGCACAAAAGGAGCATTGCGTCGACTTGTAGGAACTTTGCTGTTAGGTTTGGCAGGGAAACCATCTTCTGGTGATGGATAGGCTTTGTCAAAAAGATGAAATAAATCCGCTGGATATAACCAAGGCGATTGGGCGACACCAATCATAGCTTCGGCAGTATTTTGTGGTTTTTTACCTCCTAGTGGTGTTGTATACTTCATGAAGTTTTCCTTCCAATTGTATCCTTCAACCTCTACCGTGCCGTAGGCTGTGATTAACGCTGCTAATGTATTTAATCGAGCCAGTGTTTCGTTTTGTGTAATATTGAAAGGATCCGTTAATACCTCACCATACGTTCCTGTTACAGGATTGATAAGGTTAGGAGTGTTTTTAGCGGCAATTCTTATTCCGTGTAGATTCCCAGTTAACTGAAGTCCGTTAAAAAACTGAGCACAGGTAAAAGCAGAGGCTACGGTTGTTAACTCGTTTATGATAACTCCATTTTTTGTAATCTCTTCTTCAAAATTAGGTGACAGTACAGAGAGTAGCATTACTTTAGAGTTTTGCAGTTCAGCAGTAATATAGAGAACAGTATCTTTTGATTTAGGGGTTGCTTTTATGGTGAACCTTCCTTTTGTTTCTGGAGCAATGATATGCTCACCAATTGCTTCTTTATTATTTGCCTCCCACAATTTTACAATTGCAGTGACCTTATTAGATTGGTTAAACGATACATTTCCTTTAATAGTGGTTTGATTAGACATAGCTTTAGTTAGTTTTGATGTTGATAAAAAGTTTTATAATTGATTATTTTAAGTAGTAGTTATTACTTAGTAACCGTTGTTGTGTGTAGTTTTTTGCTAACCTTTTGTGTGATAGTTAACAAGTAATCCAGACTATATCTTATTGCATTAACAGAAAAGACTTGTTATAGCAATAAAATAGTTAGTGGATTTCTAACACATGAATTTAATAGCAGAATTATCTTCTAAAGTTACTAATAACTAGTTTGTATAGATACAATTGATGCTTTTACACTTTAATAATAGGGTATAAAAGTGCTTTTTTTAAGTATAAAAAAGTGAAAGCTGTAGTAGCTAAATTAATAGTGTTTTTGGTTTGTGAAGTTTATTGTAGGTTTTTGTTACTCCACTCCATTATCATAGTTAAATTTTCTTTTAAAGATTTCCCTTTTTCAGTTAGGCTATATTCAACTTTAGGCGGTATTACAGGATATACTTTCCTATTTACTATGTTTAATTTTTCGAGGTCTTTTAATTGTTGAGACAACATTTTTTGGCTAATCCCATCAATAGCTTTATCTAGTTCGTTAAATCTCATTACCTCATTTAAAAGTAAAAGCCAAATGATTACTGGTTTCCACTTACCCCCAATTTGTTCCATAAATAGGGTTATTGGACATTCTTTAGCCTGTTGATATTTTTTTTCAATTATTTTTTCTTCTGTTTTCATATAAAAGTACATTTTTCCGACTTGTAGGTCAGTTACTTACTAAAAGGTAAGTACTTGTCAAATGTAAAGTTATTCGTCAATTTTGCAAAAAAAACACATGATGAATAACAAAATTATAGTAATTACAGGAGGAACATCAGGTATTGGTTTTGCTTGTGCAGCATATTTATTAAATTTAAACTATAGAGTAATAATAACAGGGAGAACAAAAGAAAATTTAGATAAAGCTGTTGCTGATTTAGGAAATAATTCGGTAGGTATTTTATCAGACACATCTTCATTAGTTGAGATTGATAATTTAGTAGCTAAGGTTAAAAATGAGTTTGGAAAAATTGATGGATTGTTTGTGAATGCAGGTATTTTTAAAGCTTCTACTTTTGAAGAAACTTCTGAACAATTGTTTGATGAAACAATGAACATCAATTTTAAAGGAGCTTTTTTTACGGTTCAAAAATTCATTCCAATTCTTAAGAATCCTTCAAGTGTTGTTTTAAATACTTCTGTTGTTGTTTTTAAATCTTTTTCTAATACAAGCGTATATACTGCTAGTAAAGCAGCTTTGGAAAGTATAGCGAGGGTTTTAAATATAGAGCTTGCAGATAAAGGAATTAGAGTGAATGTTGTGAGCCCTGGGGTTACAGAAAGTCCAATTCAGAAAAAGTCAGGAATGAGTGATGAGGCTATTGATAATCTTTTAGAACATTTTTCAAGTACTTCTCCTATTGGTAGAATTGTTCAACCAACTGATATTGCTCCAATTGTTGAGTTTCTACTTTCAGATAAATCACAAGTTTTAAGAAATGAGAAGATTATTGTTGATGGTGGAACCACACTTTAATTTTTAATACAAATAATTGCTTATGAAAGAGTATACATAAATGGGCTTGATAGCCCATTTATATTGTTTATGGGGAATGTTTCTGATGTGAAATACATTTTTATGCTGTTATCTTTAAAATAGTTTCGGTACCCGAGTTGGTTAATTTAATAGTAGCGGTACTAGCTTTAGATGGAGTTTCTGTTGGGTACCAATTTCGGTTCGTTTTAACTATGATTAATAGTCCGTTGTCATCACCAAGGGCAGTGAATGTTTCACTGTTATGATTTTTTTCAAATAAATGGAGTCCGTAAGTGTCAATCAAATACTTTCCATATATATCAGGACGGTCTTTTACAATTCCAAACTCGCTTATGTTTAAAATTTGATTGCTATTGAACTGTTCTGTAGTGGCATTGTCTAAATCGTGTCGAGCAATAAACTCTAATATGTTTCCGTCAACATCATAAAAATATACTGAATTGGCGTTCCAGTTCTCGAAGTTAGTAATCAGTACCTCGTTTTCTTTTTTTACGAATTCAAACTTGTCTGCAGACCATTCGATGGCTTCTTGTAACTTATTTTCGGGGATGTTAAAAGCCAAGTGATAGTCGGGTGAAGGGTTTTTAGAATCTTCTATGAATTTTAAATAGGAAGTACCAATTTTAATACGAATTGATTTATTGTCACTCTGCATAGTTGGAAGTTCCAAGACATTTGCATAAAAATCTTTGATTGGTTTTATATCAATTGTTTTTAGTTCAATTTCGTTTAGTGTCATCTTGGTAGTTTTTAAGCTTAGAGTTAATTTTAATTAAGTAAAAGCATGATGTTTTACCATTCTCTGATGTTTCCTTGATGCCAAAAATATCCACTCTTAGAGTTGTTAGTTATTAAGTCTCTAACATCTTTTGCAACATCGTTAGGTTTTCTAGATGCTTCATTTCCTCCCATATCGGTTTGGGTCCATCCAGGATCAAGAGCAGAAACAATTATTTGTTGTTTTTCGAGTCTTTTAGCTAATAGCTTTGTGTACATATTTAAAGCAGCTTTAGACATTTTATAATGAGGTTGAAACTCATCAAAATTCTTTTCACTAAATGAACCCCAATCAGATGTAATGTTAACTATTTGTCCTTCTTTTTTAAAGTTAGGAATTAATTTTTCAGTTAATTCAATTGTTCCAAATAAATTTACATTAAACGTTTGTTTTAATTGTTCGATGTTTATGGATGCATCGTTCCAGTTTTCTAGTAAGATTCCGGCATTGTTAATAAGAAAATCAATCTTGGTATTTTTAATCTTTTTGATAAAATCATCTATGGAATCACTTTCAGAAAGATTTAGTTGAAGGACTTCAAAATTTGATTTTGTAATTGGAGAATTTCCTGAAGTAGAGGTTCCAATAATTTTATAGTTGAGGTTTTCAGTTAACAGATTGGCAATAGCAAATCCAATTCCTCTACTGCACCCAGTTATTATTCCAGTTTTCATAATCGGTTATATTTTATACAGTGTTAGCGTATCAAACCTATTGAAAAATACACCAATTAAGGAGGTAATAGCATAGTTATTTTATAGCTTTTCATAGTTTTTAATTATGAATACTATCTACAAAAGAGTTGTATAGTTGCTTTGATGATTGGTTTTATTAGGTGCTGAGAGTAAAAGACTCTCAATAGCATATTGAGAGTCTTTGTAGTTATTAATCAACTTTTTTAAATACCAATAAGGTTTTATCAGGATTCAAAAGTGTTAATCGGTTATTACCAATTGTGTAAGAGATGGTGCTTGCTAGGGCTTTTGTAAACTCTTGTTCTTTTTCATTTCCTTTAGTACATAACATTTCTGTTGAAGCAATGTTGGTAAATCGAATTCTCTCTCTTTCAGAAAAAAGTTTACCAGTGATCCTGTTACAGCCTGAAGTTCCCATAAAGGTATTCTTACCAGAATTTATTTCTATATATGGCAATTCTTTACCAAAATCGTCTTTGCTAACTTTTGTGCCATTTAACTCTTCTAATGCCCAAATATCGTGTAATCGATAATTGGTGATGTATTCTCCGCATCCTTCTAAGGTAGTAAACTCCTTATCCTTTCCTTTTTTGTAATTTACGGTCACTGAATAAGGGAATGATTTACCCGACATAGCATTGATACATTCCATTTGACTAATTTGAATGCGAACCTCAGCTAATTCGGTGTGTAAATTATACATTTTTACATTACTGTCTTGTGCATAAATAGGTTCTGTATGCGGTGTTAGAATAGAATCTGAATTATGAAGTGTTTTTAGTTTAATCATCTTGTCAGAAATAGTCAAGCTCCAAAAAGGTTCAACTCCATGCGCTTTGAAATAAGCATCTGTTATTGTGTTTTTAGTAGTAACAGAAGAAGCTTTTGGAATTGAATCGGTAGTAGTAACGGTTTTTTCTTCAGGAGTTTTCTTCTCTTTCTTATTTGAGCATGCTGAAATTACTAGGCAAGCACTTAGTAGTATTGGTATAAGGTTTTTCATGTTTTATTTAGTTTTTTTAAATCGCATCATTGGTACATCATCAATCATTAGGTTAAGCTTACCTTCAGCATCAATGTTATACTTATTAATTTTTTTTATTGTTTTTAAAAACACTTGTTCACCTTGCCCACAAAACATTAAAGTAGTAGGCCCTGGTTGGCCAAAAGAAATTGAGTTAGCTTCTAAAGTGTATGGTGCTGAATATCCATTACAGCTATTATTACCTTCAACTCTTTGTTTTTCTTTGTTAAAAGTTATTTGAGGCTTTTTATTAGGGTATAATCCTTGAAAAGCAATTCGAGGCCCTGAAATATACTCAAGTTCCCATTTAGACTCATAAAGTTTATCGCTATTCATGTTTTTTACTGAAGAGCAAGAGAAAGAAATCATAGCAAATACAAATAGTGTTAAGAAAATATTTTTTTTCATTATTAGTGGTTTATAGTTTTATTGATTTTAGTTTTTTTCCTACAAATATTAAAAAGCTCATAAGAATGAGTGATACGATAAGTATTATTGAAATATTAATTATTGATTGTTGAAAACCAATTTTTGAAACATTAAGAAAAGGGTACGGATAAAAGCCTGAAAATTCACCTCTAAGCATAATACAAACTATATAAATTATTGGATACGCTAACCAAGGTAAGATTGGTTTTAACTTAAAGTTACTGGATTCAGCATACAATAACCAATAAATTAACATATAAAAGGGAATTAAAGTATGTAATAATTCATCAACTATTAGTTGTAATCCTGTGGGATTCCATGTAGCTCGAAGTATGATTTGATATACGAGTCCGACAATTAAAATAAAGGAGGTAATGGCTGTTAAAGCTCCTTTTTTGTTAAATATACTAAGGTTTTTTGTAATCTTATTGGTAAAGTATAAAGCTACAAGTGTGTTGGTTAGAATGGTAAAAAAGCTAAAAAAACGAATAATTGTTTCAGGTATATCTGTTTGTCTGTTTAAAATCATTAAAACAAATTGAGTCATAACCGCAAACCAAGTGATACACGAACCAATAATTTCAATTTTCCTTTTCATTTAAAGTATTTATTTATCAGTGTTTTAAATATACTGATTTATTTTAAACAATGAGTTGATGCCTAATACGTTGAGAAATTCAGTATGGATATTTCTATCGTATGTTACCTGATCGTTTAGAAGTGTTTGTACGGGCATCCATCTGCCTATTATTTGTTCTTCTATGTTCTTTGAGTTTGGTATGTCATCAATAACTTTATTATTGTCTTTGGAGCAAGAGAAAAAAGATCCGATGGTTATTAAAAGGAGTGGTTGCTTCTTTATCACTTTTAGGGCTTATACATTTTAAAATAGATGTACAAAGTGTGAAAAGGTTGCGTAGAAAACTCACTAATAAATAAGCTGTTTTTTTGATAAAAAAAACTCACAATACCTAAGTGTTGTGAGTTTTTAAATAGAAAAAAGCTTATTGTTATTTTAATACAGTAAATTCTATACTAGAGTCGGTAAATACAGAATGTGTTTGTGTTTTAAAATCTTTTTCGTCTGCCTTATAAATATTGTTTACATAGGTTTGCGGATTCAAATCGATTAAAGGAAACCAAGTGCTTTGCACTTGTATTTGAACTTTGTGCCCTTTTTTAAACGTATGGAAAACATCTTGTAGCTTAATATTTACTGTTGTTTTCTTATTTGGTGTAAAAGGTTCTGGATTTGAAAAACTATTTCTAAAACGTCCACGCATTACCTCGCTACGCACCATTAAATGGTAGTTGCTTAGTTTTAAATGTGGTTGCATTTCTTTGTTGTCATTTTTTAAATCAGCAGGGTGTACATCAACAACCTTAACAATCCAATCGGCTGCAGAACCTGTGGTAGCTACTTGTAGTTTTGCTAAAATATCACCAGCAAGTGTGAAATCTTCAGTTAATACTTCTGTTTCATATACCAATACATCAGGTCTACGTGCAGCAAAACGCTGATCGTCTGTCATATATTTACGCGGAGTAAATACCGTTTTAATATCTTCTGAATAAGGAACAGGACGTTTAACATCACTAATAAAACTAACTTTATCTATTCCTTTTTGGGTTGCTGTTAATTCTTGGTTTTCTGAAAGGAAAAATGTTTGTTTTTGAGCATTTTTTGGTGGCCATGCATCGTATGATTTCCACGCTTTTTTACCTGTATCAAAAACATAAGCTTCTGGTAATCCAGAATTTTTAGTACCATCACCTTTTAAGAAGTGATTAAAGAATTTTGTTTCTACTTCTTTTTGGAATTTTAAAGAGATTGAATCTCCAAAGTAGTAGTTACCAACTTTGTTAGCTACTTTATTTCTAGACCATCCGCCATGATCCCAAGGTCCAAAAACAATTGTATTATAATTGTTTGGTTGATTTTTTTCAATGTTTTTGTAGGTTTCCAATGGACCATATAAGTCTTCAGCATCAAATTCACCTCCAACAATCATCGTCGCTACAGTAGATGGAACCTTATCTAAATGTTGAATGATTCCTTTACTTTGCCATACTGAGTCGTAATTAGGGTGCTCTACAATTTCTTTCCAAAAGAAATCATCAATACGCTCTTTATTTTCAACAACTTTGGTGTCTAATTTGTCGTACTGAAAATATTCGTTTAAGTTTTTTAATGGTCCTTTGTCTAAGAAAAACTGATATTGATCTTGAGTTTTCATATCAGGGAAAGAGTACCAAGCAGAATCGGTAGGTTGATCTTTATAAGTTCCAAATAAAGAAATAGCTTTAAAGTAGCTTAATAAGAAGGCTCCGTTATGATGGAAATCATCGAAAAAGAAATCTCCAATACAAGCTTGTGGTGAAGCAGCTTTTAAAGCTGGATGTGCATCAATAGTTGAAACAGTAGCGTAGTGACCAGGATATGAAATTCCCCATGTACCTACTTTACCATTATTATTTGCTACGTTGTTAACTAGCCAATCGATAGTGTCATAGGTATCGGTAGTTTCATCGGCTTGTTTTTCTGTTTTATTAGGAATGTAAGCACGCATGTTGTCGTATACTCCTTCACTCATCCAACGTCCGCGAACATCTTGGTATACAATAATGTTTCCTTCTTTCATTAAAACTGGATTAGGACCAATTTTTTTTCTGAATTTATCTTCTCCATAAGGTTGACAACTATACGGAGTACGTTGTAATAAAATAGGGTAGGTTTTACTAGTATCTTTTGGTGAATAGATGGTGGCATGTAGCTTCACGCCGTCTCTCATTGTAATTTTTACCTCTTTTTTAGTGTAGTGGTCTTTAACGTAAGTGTTTTCTGTCTTTTCAGCTTTTTTTGCCGTTGTTTTCTTAGTACAACTAGCAAATGAAACTGCAATTATAAATAATAGAACTAAGTTTTTTTTCATTGTAGTTTTTTAGTAGATGGAAGGTAAATGTAAAAAAAATAACAGCAACCTATTAGATTGCTGTTATTTAAGAAAAATTATTTGTTTGGATTTAGAATAGTGTCTATTCTATCCGCTGCATCTTGTAAGTGGTAACGAGTTATCGTATTACGAGCAGAAGGAATACTTCTTTTAATATCTCTTTGTAAACGCTTTAATTCTCCTCTTACTACTGGTTTAATATCTGATTGATTGATAGTAACGGCTGTTTGTTTAAAGTAACCTCGGTCACTTTTTGGTGCTTTTTGATCTTTCGCTTTGTTAAGTAAAAAGTCCAATCTGTCTAAATGTGCACGTTGTAAATTTCTACGGTAAGGATCAATGGTTTTGTTAGCGTATACTTCGCTCCAAATACCTTTACGTAAATCACCCATCATTTCAATAAGAGAATAAGCTTTAGTTCCGTTTAAAGTTTCATTCTCAATCATACGTGTTAACCTTCCAGTTTTTAAAACTCTATTTAAGGTTTGTACTTGTAAACCTCTAATGCGCTCAATAACTCCAGAGTGTTGTGTTTTACTAATGATATTTTCATCAATTAACCAGGTAGGAGTTTTGAACAATTCATTATTTACAAATTGTAAAGCTCTTTTTTGATGCTCTTTAGGAACGTGAATGTATACAGCTCCATCTTGATCAGCAGTTTTAAAATACTCATATACACCACCAATGTTTGAACTCACATGTCCCATATATCTATTAAACTGACCAACTACTTGTCCGTACATAGTTTTTAACTCTTCGTAAGTTTCACCATCTTCAGTAGTCCACTCTTCTAAACGAGGTAAAATACGTTGTAGGTTTTTAATACCATAAGCACTTGCTTTCATGGCATCGTCACCTAAATCTTCTGTTTGAGAACTAGGGTCAATGATGTTACGAACTTGTTGGTGTCCGAATCTATACACAGGATTTCCAGCTTTTTCTTTAATCCACTTATTTAATATAGATTTTTCTTCCTTAGCAGATTTATCTAAGATTGGTCTATATCCCCAATTGATAGCATACTTGTCGTAAGGTCCAATATTAGGCATTAATGCTACACCTTTGTCTTCTGGTTGTGCCACATAATTAAAACGAGCATAGTCCATAATTGAAGGAGCTGTTCCGTTCTTCTTAGTGAATTCAGCAGAACGTAAAGAATCTACAGGATACGCAACAGAACTTCCCATGTTATGAGGTAATCCGATAGTATGTCCAACTTCGTGAGAAGAAACAAAACGGATTAAACGCCCCATGATTTCGTCTTTAAACTGATTTGTTCTTGCTTCTGGATTAATAGCTGCTGTTTGTACAAAATACCAGTTGTGTAATAAGGTCATTACATTGTGATACCAGTTAATGTCTGATTCTAAGATTTCTCCTGAACGAGGGTCACTAACGTGAGGTCCATTTGCATTAGGAATTGGAGAAGCTAAGTAACGAACTACAGAATAGCGTACATCTTCAGGACTCCAATCAGGATCTTCTTCTTTAGTAGGAGCATCTTTAGCGATGATGGCATTTTTAAATCCAGCAGCTTCAAAAGCAACTTGCCAATCTTCAATACCTTGTTTGATGTATTTACGCCATTTCTTTGGAGTAGCTCTGTCAATGTAGTATATAATTTGTTTCTTAGGCTCTACTAATTCACCTCTTTTAAATTTTTCTAAATCTTCGTCTTTTACTTCTAAACGCCATCTATCTAAATACGTAACCGATTTACTTTTTTGAACATCTAAACCGTAATCTGTTTGAGAACTAGTGAACCATCCTACACGCTCGTCAAAATAACGCCTTTTCATAGGTGTTTTAGGAAGTAAAATCATAGAGTTACTCAACTCCATAGTTACTGAACCTACACTTGAATTTGAAGGAGGATTTCCAGCAATGTAAGTTTTTACATTTCTAACTTCGATGTTTTGAGGATAACTGCTAATTCTGTCAATATAAGATCTCGTTTTATCCATTTTAGAAATCTTATAACGCTTTCTGCTTCTTTGAGGAAAAGCAATTGCTTTTACATCACCTTCAAAAAGAGGACTAGCATCAATTACGGTAGCTGTTGAGTCTTTGCTAAATGCTTTGATAGGAAAAGCAAATAGGATGGGCTCAAAATTTGAATTAACTACAGCTTCGTGTACAGGTAAAATGGTGTCAGCAACAACATTGTGAGAAACTACTTTTAGTAAAATTTGTTTTTTGTTTTTTACCCAGCGTAGTACTTGTGTATTTTGTTTTCCACCACCAAAACCAATACCGCTAGCCGTTTTGGCAATTCTAGTAACCATTAGCATTTCACGATTCAGAAGAGAATCTGGAATTTCAAATAAATATTTAGAATCTTTTGAGTGTACTTTAAACAAACCTTCGTCTGTTTTGTGTTTTTTGGTAACTACCTTTTCATAAGGTTGTATACCACCCTTTTTAGGTTTGTCTTTTTTAGCAGTAGTTTCTTTTTTTGCGTCTTTTTTCTTCTTTCGTTGTGCTTCCGCATTCAAAGAAAATCCTAAAGCAAAAAATACCACTAAAATAGTTGAAAGTATTTTTTTAGTCATTGTAAAAATTAATTGAATAAATAAGGGCGGAAATTAGTAAAACTACTTTCGGTATTATCTTAATTAATTGTTAAAGGGAAGTTAAACTAAAAGGTGTGAGTAGTTTATACTTGATAATTCATATTAGGTGACAGCTTAGTCGTTTTTTTGCGTTCTATTTTTTTTCTTACTTTTTTTAAGCCCTTGTTTACAACATCTTTCATTTTTTGTAATTGTTCATTTAGAGTTTCTTGAGTAAAAGTTTTAGGCTCTTTTTTTTCTAAAAGTTTATTAATTCTTTTTACTTGATTCTTTTTATTGAAATCCACTAGTTTAAATTTTGCACCAGCAGAAAAAGCACCCATTACAGCATTGGTTTCAACTAAATAAACTTTGTCAGCTTCTAAATTAGCTTCTAAAACATCAATGTTTTCTGCTTTAATCCAAAATACTTTTTCTCCTGGATCGCATTCATAACGTAAATAGTTAACACCATTAAATCTTCCTAAGTATTGTTCTTTATCAAAATACCTGATGTTCATTAGCGCTCCTAAACCAGTTGTTCTAAGAAAGTAAATTACAGATTTACCTTTGGTAGGAGGGGTAATTTTTTCTGCTTGTATTTGTGAGAAAGTTTGAAATGATAAAAATAATAGTAGTAGAAAAGGAATGCTTTTTTTCATTTTTAAGGTTTATTTAAATTAATTAGGAGATAAATCTAATTAAAAATTACGATTTTCTTTTTTTGTTAGATGTGTTTATAATGTAGTTTTCAGTTTTTTACTGTATTGTAGTGTAAATAAAACCCCGTACCTTTGCAGCGGCATGAGAATTAGACGACTTTCAGATTGGTTACCGACTACAAATAAGGAGGTGAAGTTAAGAGGATGGGATGAATTAGACGTAATCCTATTCAGTGGAGATGCATACGTAGATCATCCATCATTTGGTCCTGCAGTAATTGGACGTATTTTAGAGAGTTACGGCTTGCGTGTGGCAATTGTTCCGCAACCAAGTGTACATGATAATTTACAAGATTTTGAAAAGCTAGGAACTCCAAGATTATTTTTTGCAGTTACTGGTGGTTGTATGGATCCGATGGTTAGTAATTATACGGCTAGTAAACGCCGTCGTGATAAGGATGCTTATACCCCTAATGGAGATAAAGGGTTCAGACCTGATTATGCTACTTCAGTATACTCTAAAATTTTAAAAGAGAAGTTTCCAGATGTTCCCGTATTAATTGGTGGAATTGAAGCTTCGTTACGTCGTGTTACTCATTACGATTATTGGTCTGATAAATTACTACCAACGATTTTAGAAACGTCTAAAGCTGATATGTTGGTATATGGAATGGGAGAGCAACCACTAAGAGAAATTGTTGAGTTGTTGCAAAAAGGTGTGCCGTTTTCGAGTTTAAAAACCATTAAGCAGACAGCTGTTTTATTAGATGGTAATGAAAAAACTCCCAAGAATAAGAACTGGGATGATGTAGAAATTAGTTCGCATGAAGCTTGTTTGAAAGATAAGAAGGCGTATGCTTCTAATTTTAAAGTGATAGAGCAGGAGTCTAACAAATTATACGCACGTCGTATTTTTCAAAAGGTTGGAAATAAAAAGTTGATGATTAATCCACCGTTTCCAACAATGACGGAGGAAGAAATTGATGCTTCGTTTGATTTGCCTTTTACACGATTGCCACATCCAAAGTATAACAAACGTGGACCGATACCTGCGTTTGAAATGATTAAGTTTTCTATTAATATTCATCGTGGATGTTTTGGAGGATGTAGTTTTTGTACTATTTCAGCACACCAAGGAAAGTTTATTGCAAGTAGAAGTCAAGAATCTGTTTTAAAAGAAGTAGATCAAGTAGCCCAAATGGATGATTTTAAAGGTTACTTATCTGATATTGGAGGACCTTCTGCGAATATGTATAAAATGAAAGGTAAAGTACAATCGATTTGTGACAAATGTGTTGCTCCGTCGTGTATTTCACCAGTAATTTGTAGTAATTTAGATACCTCACATAAACCGTTAACGGAATTATATCAAGCTGTTGATGCGCATCCGAAAGTGAAAAAATCATTTATTGGTAGTGGTATTCGACACGATATGTTAGTACCTGAGTTCAATAAAAATGCTGATCCTAAAGAGTTAGATGCATATACTGAAGAGGTGATGACAAAGCACGTTTCTGGGCGATTAAAAGTTGCGCCAGAACACACTTCTGACCCTGTATTAAAATTGATGCGTAAACCGTCGTTTAAATACTTCCATTTATTTAAAGAACGCTTTGATCGTATCAACATCAAAAAGAAATTAAAACTTCAATTAATTCCTTATTTTATATCAAGTCACCCAGCTTGTGAGGCAGAAGACATGGCAAACTTAGCTGCTGAGACTAAAGATATGGGCTTTCAGCTAGAACAGGTACAAGGGTTTACGCCAACACCTATGACGGTAGCTACAGTAATTTATTACAGTGGATATCATCCGTATACTTTAAAAGAGGTAAAAACTCCAAAAACCAAAAAGGAGAAAGAAGATCAGCACAAGTTTTTCTTTTGGTATAAAAAAGAGAATAAGCAATGGATTAAAGATACGTTAAACAAAGTAGGACGTAACGATTTGCTTAAAAAATTACTTCCAGAAGATACTTCGTGGCGTAAAAATAAAGCAGGAAAAGCTAAAAATACATTTGATGATACCGTAACGTATAAACCATCAAAACCTTCTAGAAGAAAGAATAAAGGTTTCAAAAAGAAGAGAAGATAAAAATAAAATCCGCTGTTAGGCGGATTTTTTATTTATGCTTCGTTTTCTAAACGATTTCGTTTCATTTCAAAAGCTTCAGTAGCTTGTTTTATAATATTTAAGGTATCAGAAGCTCTTACCATTACTTTTTCGAGTTCTTTGTCTAAATCTTTTGACTGGATATCGAATAGTTGAACTTCAACAACTCCAATTTTTTCAATTAAACTTTTTTGAGTGTTTTTAATGTCTTCCATTTTAACTAAAACGGAATTCATTGTATCGAGTCTTTTCTGTTCTTGATCTGTCATAAGTTTCTTTTTTAGTTGCAATTAAGATATGAAAAAATCAAGAGTTAAGCAAATTGAGTTTTTTGTAAGGTGTTGGTATTTAGTATTTTTGTGAGGCTTCTAAATAAAAAAAGCAGGAGTTTTATTCCTGCTTTTTTGTTATTCTGAAAATTCTAATACACTGTTTTTAGTACGGAGTCTTATTTCACTTAGTTTTTCATCAACTAACAATTTTCCGTCTCTAAAAACTTCTTGTAATTCGCCTTTTTGTTCTTCTTTCCAGCTTACTTGATCGTGTAATTTATATTCTCCATCTTCTAGAGTTATTTTTAATAGCCCTTTAGCAGACTTTTTTGTTCCGTCATCGGTAATTGGATCTTTAAAAATCTCTCTTCCTTCTCCATCTACTTCTCCATAGGTAGCTTTCATAGCAAATCCAAAGGTATCTCTGGTGTTGTATTGATAGGTAAAAGAACCTATTCCTAAGACTACGTTAGTAGAGGCAAACCCTTTTTGTTTTAAACGTTCACAAATTTGCGTTGCTCTTTCAAGGGTAATACTATCACCATAAATAGCTCCGATATGACTATCTAATTCCATATAGCCTTTTTCGTTGGTTGTTCCTCCAAAAACTTCCCAAAGCAGTTGTATAACTCCTTTTTGCTCTACTTCTGTCTTACCGTTAGGGTTTCCACAAATAATATCCACAGGATTACCGCTGTCAGGTCTAATCACTACTTTACCGTCTCTGGCTAAGACCTCTTCTTTTAAGTTTGGTAAATATTCGGTAAGTACTTTCCATAAATCCCAAGTATCAGAAACAATAGAAACGATACCGTTTGGATATACTTCCTTAATTAATCTCTTAAAAGTCTCTTCTTCACCACTATTGGTTCCCATACACATTACAGAGTGTTCAGTTGCCGCAACAGAACTGCCTATCAGCTCATTATCAGAATCAGCATTGTAATATTTTTCTAAAAAGTCTACAGCAGGAATTGTGTCTGTACCAGTAAAACTTAATAGGTGACCAGCAGCACTCATTTCTGCAGCTTCTAAACCAGCCATTCCTCTCATAGAAAAGTCGTGTCCTTGCCAATCTACCATTTCAGGAACAGATGAGGTTTCTTGCGCATATTTATCTAATATTTTTCTGTATTGTTTTGCGATGGTTGCAGAATTACATGGTAACCAAACTGTAGTAGATAATAAGGTTTCAAAATAGTTGGTTAGCCAAAAGAATTCTGGCAAAGTATTATACATGGTAAACATTGGTACTCTAATTGGAACTTCAACACCTTCAGGCAATGCTTTAAAAGTCATAGGAATATACCCTAAATCGTGTAATGCTTCAATATGTTCAATACCTACTGAGTTTTCACCTAAATAATTATTGATTCTTCTACTGTATTGTTTGCAAATTTCTTCTTTTGGTTTGTTAAAGAAGTTAGTTTGAAATTCTTCAATGATATATTTTTTGATGAAGTATTGTAGTCCGAAAAAAACTACTTTTTCAACTCCTTGAATTCTACTTTTTCTTGGTGTCCAGTTTGAATATACTAAAGTAGTGTTGTCAGGGTATTGTCTTCTGTGGTCTACTTTATAACCGTCTGTATATAATAATGGGTTCATAGTTTGTTATTTTGTTTGTGTCAAATTTACGCAAATTAAATTATTCATACAATATATTTCTATTTTTATTTAAACGTTTATAATTCTATCAAAGTTTAGGTTGTTAGTTTTTACTTTCTCATAAGTTAAGGTTTAATTCTGTTTCATGATGTATCTAAAGCTAGTTTTCAAAAGTAGCCTTTAGAGATTGTTTAATGAGGACTCACTTATTGTGTCTTTATTTTAATTTAAAACACTTATTAATGAGGTTGTTATGGTTTTGTGAGTTTCTTTATTAGGATTTGTATAAAAGGTAATTTGTAATTTATGTATGCTTGTTTCTTACGAATAAACCCAAATAGTTCACATCTACATAGTAAAAGAGCTCGAACATGACATTTAAATTAATATGATACATGTTAGTTTTTAACTTTAATACCTGTAATACAGTTGTTTATGTTTTGTTAGGTATTAAAGAGATACTTTAAAACTTCCATTATTAAGGCTTAATAATGGAAACAAAAAGGTTATTCTACATAATAAAAGTAATGACAAAATAAGTGACGATATTTTTAATAAACCTGTTCCACGCAGTTAAATGTGGAGGCGGATTCTGAAAAGCCTATCCAATAGAGTAGGAAAAATATAATTTATAAGTATTATGATCCCTAAAATTCAAACTGGTGAAGAATTGTTCGTTGAAGCAACGACAAGTTCTATTATTAATGAAGTTTACGAACAAGAAGAACATTACGGTGTTGAAATGTCTAAGAAAACATCTAATACGGGTGATAAGAGACAAAAAAGAGAAAGCTAAACTTCTATAAGAAAGAGGTAGGTTGAAGCTTATCTCTTTCTTGTAAAAAAACAAGTTCAATAATTATATTATTATGCTAAAATTTTACCTTTCAGAAGATGCGCTTAAAGAGTCGTGGAAAGTCGAAAATTATAGATGGAAAAGTAGTCAAAGTTTTATAGAACCTTTTAATCATGTTGCTTTAGAATATTTTGCTTTTAAGGGCAACTCTGAAATGATTTTTATTGTACGAGAAAGATTAAACGGATATTCTGAACAAATAAAGTTATCTTTTCCTGAAATAGGAGATATAAATACGAAGTATTTTTCGGATATCATGTTGGAAATGAAAGAGTGGCCTTTGCATTTTATGATAATTAGCTTATCTACAACATCTAATAATCTAAAAGTGTCAATAAAAAATGGTAGATGGGCTACAGCTCCAATTTTCCTTACTGTATCTAAACAAGGTCTTGTTGGAGGATGGGACCCTATAATAGTTTGTAAATCTATGCAGAGTAAAAAAATAGATAAAGAACGTTTAGCTCATTTCTTAACTGCTTTTGAAACACCTTATTCAGCAAAAACAATCTTTTCAGATATGTATATGCTTACAGAAGGAGCTGTCGCAAATTGGGAAAGTAAAAATAAAGAAAGTACTTCTATTAAGATAGATTACCCTAAAGAGATAAAACCTCCAAATAAGAAGGAGTTAAAACCTAATGTAGATGTTCTATCAATGTTTGAAAAAATAATGTCTCAATCAGCTAATCGATGGCTTACACCTGAAGCACATGTTGTTTCTGAATTAAGCAGTGGATTAGATAGTGGTGTTGTATCTGCAGTTTGCTCAACGATAAGTAATAAGTCTATTAATACGTGTGGTATTTTAGTTCCTGGAAAAGAAGGAGTAATACAACAAGAAAGGAGAGCAGAGATGATTGAAAAATTTGGGTATACTGATTACGAAATAATAGCTGAAAATTATCCACCGTTGGATGCAGATAGTATCCGAGTAAAAAAAGAATTAATAATGCCTTGGGAAGAGTGTTATTATGAAGTAACTGATAAGTTGTTACAGGAGTGTATTCAGCCAGGAAGAACTATAATGTATACTGGAGTTGGTGGAGATGAACTCTTTTTTCCTCATTGGGATGAACTAGATTTAATGGAAAAAGAAGATATTTTAAGAGAAGTTTCTTTTGAAGATTTAAAAGTTCCTGCTTTTATTAATAAAGAGGTTATTGATATATATTTAAGTTCTCAAAAATCTATTGATAGAGCACCACGCTCTTTAATACCAACTTCTTCAAAAGAAGCTGTTGCCTATGGTGCAGCATTGTATCTACGTAGAGGAGTATGGCCTGTTGATCCTTTTTGTTCTAAAGAAATTATTTGGTTTTGCAGGAGTCTACCTGAGAACTGGAGGAAAAACCGAATATTAGAAAGAAAATTTTTAGCTAAAAAGGGCTGTTCTGAGAAGGTTACTTTTCCAAAAATAACCGAATCATTCACTCCCTTCATGGAGTACAGTTTACGAAAAAAAAGTGACAGCATAATTCGAAAAGCGATGCAAAATTCAATACTTAATAGATGGGGGAGTATTAATTCTGAACTTTTTCTTCAACTTTATAAGGAGTATTGTGAAGGAGAAGAAATGAAAGAAAGTACAGTGTTTTTTTATTCTACAGCCATTATGGAAATGACTTTACAGTGCGCAGAGGTTTAAATTAGATGTATTGAATTTGAAATATAAAGTTACACTCCATATATGATTTTTAAGGATTTTATTTAAAATCAATTGACATAGACGAAAAATATCTTCTAGTTTCTTCCTTTTTCGTTTGCATACAAAGTTTTTACTTGATCACTTTGCCAAAACTTTTTACTGTCAATATCCATAATTGTTAAACATCCTGTAAATGCAGCTCCCGTATCAATATTCCATAGGTTTAAAGCGTTTATAGGGGTTGATGAATTATAGCGTATAGTTGGTGTGTGGCCAATGTATATTTCTGAATAGTGTTTGAACCTTTCTGGGTATAGTTCAGATTTTTCAGATAAGTTTTTATCAGTAGCTAAAGCAGTTTCCCATAAGGTTCTATCAAAATGATAATTTAATTTGAAAGTCTCTTTTTCAACTCCGTGCATAGAGGTAAAACCAGCGTGAATGAACAAACGGTTTTTGTCATCGATATAGTAAGGCTTCATTTGTTGAAAAAATACCAGATGTTTTTGTTTTTGTTCTTCTGAATAAGATTCGTAGCTTTTTTTGGTTTCTTCACCTCCATGTGCTAACCAAATAGCTTCACCTTCACCAGTTCTCAACCAGTCTTCACACCATAAATCATGATTTCCTTTAATGAAAATACATTTATATTTTTTGTTTAGCTCTATTAAAAAATCAATTACTTGTGCTGACTCACTCCAACCATCTACATAATCACCAAGGAAAATGAGTGTATCTTTAGGGGTGATTTGTGCTTTTTTTAAAACTTGTGGAACAGCTTTCAGTCCTCCATGGATATCTCCAATAACAAATGTTCTCATAATTATAAATCTTCAAATTTGATAAACTCAGTCGGAATAAAACTAGTTAACCAAACTCCATTTTCTGATAAAAAGAATTTAAACCCTTTTTTATGCATATCATCTGATTGCACAGTCAAGATTATAGGTTTACCTCTTCTGCTACCTACTTTTTTTGCAGTTTCTAAATCGGAACTTAGATGAACATGTTGTCTGCTCATTTTTTGCAATCCGTTTTCTTTTATTGAAGGAATAAATTTAGCAACCGTTCCATGGTATAAAAAAGGAGGAGGAGTTTTTGTTTCAGTTACTATTGTTACATTTTTTAAAGAGTGTCCTTGGTTTGCTCTTATTTTTGTTTTGTCTTCGTTAAATGAAAATCGTTGTTTATCGTTTGTTTTTATGACAAAATCCAATTCATCTTTAGTAAAAGAAACACCATTATTTTCCGACTTAGTAATTAGCTCATCTAATAAAGCCCATCCATTTATATCTAAGGTCAATCCAATTTTTTCTGGTTGATGCCTTAATATTAGGCTTAAAAACTTACTTATTCTTTTTGTGTTTTTCTCATTCATAGTTTAGATTTTTAGTCAAAATCATATACTGTAGTGGAAATAGATTTTTTTATGAGCTCTTTTATTATTAAAGGCTCTATTTTATCCCACGTTCCACCAGCCAATCCACAGCCAATTCTTGGCATGTGAACAGATGCGTTTAACTCTTTTGCTTTTTCATATACTTTTTGTAATCCCAGTTGAATAGCTTCATAACGAATTGGTGGATTACCATTTTCATCTTTCCTAACTTTGTGTTGCCCTATAAGATTTGCAACCCATAAATCTTCTTCAACTTGTATAAATTGAACTTCTCCTAAATTAAAATTTTCTTTGGTTTTATACCAGTTACGATATTCTTTTTCTGGAGCTTTCCATCTTTTAGAAATTGCCATTACAAAACCCTTTCCCCAACCACCAATATCATTACAAACATGAACAATAATTTTATTACCTTCTTGTTTTGGTTGGGTTGCATCTCCTTTTATGTACTTAACATCATTCATCATTTAATGATTTTATTTTTCATAGCAATTTTTTTATGGTCTTATAGCAATTTTCCCAATTCAATTTGTATACAATTCTTATTTTCAGTAGTTTTAAAACTATCTGTAGTGAAAATTTTAGTAAAATATTTTTCAAGCTCTTCGAAACCTTTACTAAATATTCCATGACTTACGGCTAAATATAAATTCCCTGCATTTTTAGCTTTTAGTTCTTTAGCTAGTCCTAAAAAGGTTCCGCCGCCATCACATATATCATCTACAATCAAACAATCTTTACCTTGTAGGTTATCAGTATATACTTTAAAACCTGTTAGTTGACCGGTTTTTACATTTCGGCTTTTAGAGCATTCAACTACTTCATAGTTTTGAAGATGTGCAGCAACTTTATATATCTTTTTTAGAGCACCACCATCAGGAGAAATTAGTATTAAATCATCAGATAGTTGTTGTGTTACTTGCTTTATGAATTTATGGTTGTCAACAACCTTACAGTCATTCAATAGGGCAGGAGTTACTTCCGAATGTGGATCGAAAATAGTTACAGACTCGTAATTCTGAGCATTTATAATATCTGCATATACTTTTACTGATAAAGGTTCCCCAGATACCATCAATCTGTCTTGACGAGCAGCTGGAAAATAGGGAAGTACCACATGTAGTTTTTTTATTCCCATATTTTTGAGCGCATTGGTAGCTAATAATAACGTACCTATATCATTAAAAGACTGAATACGATGTGTAATTGTTACTTCTGTTACATTTTCAAATTCAGAAATGATTTTAATATGTGGTTCTCCTCCTAAAAAAGTAAAGAAGTTATAGTCTATACTGTTTTTCGTCCCGTAGGGAGTAAAGTTTTTATCTAAGTTTAAAATCATATTGCGTAATTTTTACACAAATATAGTATGGTTTTTTAAAATAAAAAATGTTTTAGTGTTTTTTTTACGCAAACTTAATTTCGAAGTGAAACCCTTTTTTTTCTAATTCTTTATACTTCTTAGCATTGAATTTAAAAAGCTTTGCAGGTCTACCACTAGATGGCTGGTGTATTTTGTCTGTTTCGGTAAGTATTTCGAAGCTCATTATTTTTTTTCTGAAATTGCGTCGATCGATTTTTCTATCAAGGATTGTTTGATACAAATTTTCTAAATCAGAAAAAGGAAACTCTTTTTTTAGTAGTTCAAAACCAATAGGTTGGTAGTTTATTTTGTTTTGAAGTCTATGTAAAGCTGTGGTTAAAATAATATTGTGGTCAAACGCTAATTTGGGTAATTCATGAATAGGGAACCATTGCACTTCAGCAGCATCTGTATTCGCACTGATTTTAAAATGATTGGGACTTACCAAGCCAAAATAGGTAACAGAAATAACTCTATTTCTAGGGTCTCTTTTGGGAGTTCCGAATGTGTATAGTTGTTCAAGATAATCAATAGTAACTCCTGTTTCTTCTAATAACTCTCTTTCAACAGCATGCTCTAGTGATTCGTTTTCTAAAACTAATCCACCAGGCAATGCCCAAGTTCCTTTAAAAGGTTCAATCCCTCTTTTTATTAATAAGACAGAAAGTTCTTTTTGTTGGTAGCCAAAAACAACAGCATCTACAGCAACTTTTATATTTTGTGATATCTTCATTTAGTGTTGAATTTACACAAAGTTACGAAAGTTTTAAAAAAATTAAGGATTCTTATTTTTAAACTTGGAGGTTATCTTATGCAAAGGTGTTTTTCGATTGTCTTTTTGCAATGTAAATTGAACAATTTTTGCTGTAAAGGCTACAAAAGTTCCGATAGATAGAAAAGTGTAAATAATAGTAAATATTTTACTAATGTTATGTGTGGGTACAAAATCTCCATAACCTACAGTTGCCATTGTCATCACAGAGAAGTATAAAGAGTCTATAACCTCCCAATGCTCAATTTTGTGATAGAATATAGTAGAACTTGTTAATAGTAAAGAGAGAAAAAAGAATAAATATCTAAATTCAGTATCTTTTTTGATACCTATAAAAACAAGTTTACAAAAACGATAAAAGTTGATAAAGAATGAAACCATAAGTTGAAAAATAAGTTAGAAGAAAAGTTGAATATATAACTTACTTACAAACTTTACAATCTTCTTTGTCTTGAATTTCACCTACCAATTTCCCATCTTCGTTAAGTGAAAACCCACAACAATCCATAAAACCTTGGGCAATTAATTTACGAGCACGTTGAATTTGAGATTTTGTTGTAGGTAAATTTTGTTTTAAAGTATCAGCAACTTCCTGTTGTTTTAGTCCTTTGATATCTGATAAAAAAAGCGGATCTCTATACTTTTTTGGTAAGCTTTGCAAGATTCCGCGTAAACAATCTTTCTCGGTATGTTCGTGTTCTTTTATGTCTGTTTGAGCTTCAAAATTTTTTAATTCAACTGTTTGGTTAGTGTTTTTGAAGTAATCCATCATTGTATTGCGAGCAATCGTAAAAATCCAAGATTTTAGTTTGGTAATATCGTTTAATGTATGAAGTTTTGTGTGAACTTTTATAAATGTTTCTTGTAAGATATCATCAGTCACAGTAGAGTCTTTCACTTTACTTAAAATAAAGTGTTTTACATCATCTGCGTATTTTTTCCAAACTTGTTGCGTTGTCATAGTATAAATTTACGAAAAATGTCACGCTGAATAAAATGAACGTTTTACTTTCATTATATTCAGAATGACAAAATATTAAAAAGTTAATTTAATTAACAGTTACAATTGTTGCATGTGCAATTTTCACAAGTACAATTTGAACAGTCACCTGTTTTACATCCTTCGCAAGTGCAGCTACATTGATTATTATTTTTCATGATATTATATGTTTTGTGTGTTTATATAGTAGACTAGAAAAAGAGTAAAAAGATGCATTTATTTTTAAAAATATTTTCGAAGTTCTTTTCTAATAGGAATAGGTTTGACTGCTGAAATATTTGTACCTCCTGTATTCCCTGTAGGAACCCAAATTAAAGTAAATAAAATTGAAGCTATAATTCTAAAAAATTGTCCAATAATTTCTTTACTACTGCTTGTTTTTATTCCGTAAACTAGCATCCAATAATGAGATAGGGTGTGTCTATAAACATGCTTTTGTCCTAATACATGAGCGTTTTCTAAATGATAAAAAGACACCTGAAAGCTTTTGCTTTTAAGTGCCTTTTTAGCTAAGGTTAACTGCCTGTAAAATTCTTGTTTTCGTTGTAGTTGTGTCATGATTTATTGATTTTGTAAATCAGACTACAGCGAATAGAAAAAGATGCATTTTTAATTTACTTTTTCTCCATTAATATAGGTTGCTAAAACTTTTGTATTTGGAATTTCTTTTCCATCGATTTTCATGATGTCTTTATCTAAAATGATAAAATCAGCTACTTTACCAACTTCTATGCTTCCTTTTTCTTTTTCTTCAAAATTTGCGTAAGCATTCCAAATTGTCATTCCTTTTAAGGCATTTTTTCTTGATAATGCATTGTTCATTTGATAGCCTTTTTCAGGATAACCTTTTAAATCTTTTCTGATGGTTGCTGCATAAAATGTATATAATGGACTTACATGTTCAATAGGAAAATCGGTACCTAAAGCAACTTTTCCATATTCTTTTAATAAATCTTTATAAGCATAAGCACCTTTAATTCTTTCTGAACCAACACGTTCTTCAGCCCAATACATATCAGAAGTGGCATGCGTTGGCTGAATAGATGGAAGTACATTCTTGAATAAGTCAAAATCTTTTACGTCTACTATTTGAGCGTGCTCAATACGCCAACGTCTGTCGTTTTTGTTTTTCAATACTTCATTGTAGGTTTTCAACATTACATAGTTGGCAGAATCTCCAATAGCGTGGGTATTCATTTGATATTCTGAATTTGCAATTCTTTTGGCTACTTTTTGTAAGTTTTCATACGAGTTAACCAAAGCTCCAAAGTGACCTTTTTTGTCGGAATATTCATCTTTAAGGGCAGCTCCTCGTGATCCTAAAGCACCATCGGCATAGACTTTTACAGAACGAACATTTAGTCTGTCAGTTTTTATAACTCCTTTGTTGAGGTAATAATCAAGGTTTTTTTGATTGTTAGAAATCATTGCATATACACGCATTTTTAAATCACCCGATTGTTGTAAGCTGTCAATTAATTCAATAACTTCTTTATCTAAACCAGCATCGTCAACGGTAGTTAATCCTAAATCGAAACATATTTTTTCAGCATCTTTTAAAGCTTGAATTTGTTCCTTTTTTGATGGTTTTGGATTATTAATAAAATTCATTGCATTGTCAATAAGCACTCCTGTTAGCTTGCCGTCTTTTTTTATAAATTCTCCTCCGTTAATTTTTAAGTCAAGAGTTATTCCAGCTAAATCAATAGCAGCTTGATTGACTAACATTGCATGACCATCAATTCTACGAATGGCTACAGGTGTGTTTGGAAATATACTATCCAATTTTTCTTTGGTAGGGAATTCTTTTACTTCCCAATCGTTTTGATCCCAACCGCGACCTGTAATGTAACTTGTGTTTTTTTCTTTTTGAAAATCAATTAAGCGTTGTAGTACTTCATCATAACTTTCAGTTCCTACCAAATCTACTTTTTGCTGTTGTAAACCTAATCCGTAAAAATGACAATGTGCATCAATAAATCCTGGATATATTGGTTTGTTTTTAGCATCAATAATGTTTAATGCTGTATATTTTCCTTGTATTTCTTTATTGTTTCCTATGGCTATAAATTTTCCGTCTTTAATAGCGAAACTTTCAGAGGTGTCAAAATTAGAGTTTACCGTATAGGTATTGGAATTAATAACAATAGTGTCTACTTTTTCTTTTTGTTTGCAAGAAAACAGGAAACTAAAAGCGAGTAGAGAGAGTAGTGTTTTTTTCATTAGTACGTATAAATTAAATAGGCAATATATAACAGTAAAAACTGAAGAGGCACTCTTATAATAGCTATTTTCTTAGATCCAATTGCAGGTTTTTCTCTAAAAACATCCCAAATATGAATAGGTAAGAAAATTAACATTAATATAAACATTGCTAAGGCTGCTTGTTTGGAAGTTTGATTAATTAGTAGTCCGATACCAATTGCCAATTCTAATAAACCAGCTATATAGTTTACAACTAATTTTGGGAGAAAATTAGGGATAAAACGATTGAAAATCCTAGGTTTTACAATGTGCATAATACCTGCAAAGGAGAAAAATATTCCTAATATGATTCTTAATACTATGATAAGAGTATCCATGAATTAAGGTTTTAAAGCTTCTTCGTTGTATAAATATGTGTCCATTAAGTATATAATACTAGCCATAGATGCACTCCCTAATTCTAATTCACGTTTATTAACTTTGTCAAACGTATCTGTAGCGGCATGATGGTAATCAAAATAGCGTTGTGAATCTGGTCGGTAGCCAACTAAGGTAACATGGTCGTCTTTTAAAGGGCCGATGTCTGCACCGCCACCTCCAGCAGTAATATCATGTAATCCGTAAGGAGCTAAAAGCTTTTTCCAGCTTTGAACTAGTTGTAAGTTTCTTTCATTAGCATCGATAGAAAAACCTCTAGGGGTATGACCACCTGCATCAGATTCTAAAGCTCCAATATGTAGTTCGTTATTTTGTTTGGCCAAACGAGCATATTCAGTTGCTCCTCGTAAACCGTTTTCTTCATTCATGAAAAATACAATACGTATTGTGTTTTTTGGTTGAATATTATTCTTTTTTAATAGATAAGCAACTTCTAAAGATTGTACAATTCCTGTTCCATCATCATGTGCTCCTTCTCCTAAATCCCAAGAATCTAAATGTCCACCAATAACCATAATTTTATTAGGATATTCACTTCCTTTAATTTCTCCTACAACATTGTGTGAAGGGGCATCAGGTAAGTTTTTACAACTTTGTTTAAAGTAAAACTGTAAGTTAGGTTTTTCTTTTAAATGCTTACTTAAATTTTCAGCAGCACGAGAACTAATAGCAGCTGCAGGAATGTATTCTTCTTTTGGAATATCACCGTACCCCATAGAACCTGTGTGTGGATAATCATCAATTCCATTAGTCATAGAGCGAACAATGACTGCTTTTGCTCCAAATTTCCCAACTATAGCAGCTCCTCCATAGCGTTGTCCTACACAACCTCCATAAGCTTGAAAGGTATTAATAAGTGTGTTGTCAAAAGCACCGTTAAAGAACACAATTTTTCCGTTGGCTTTATCTCCTAACTTTTTGGCTTCTTCAATGTTTTTAACTTCAATAACTTCTGCAGTAATTCCATTAGTTGATGTTGCTATTGAACCTCCTAAAGCGCAAATAGGAACGTTTATTTTTTCTCCGTTAAATTCATAATTAGCTACTTCTTTTTCTCCACGAACCCAATGAGGTACCATAATAGGTTGTAACCAAACAGAGTCTAAACCAACTTCTTTCATGAGTTTTTCTCCCCAAATAACTGATTTGGCTGCTCCTTCTGAACCAGATAAACGACTTCCAATATTTTGTGTTAAATCACGTAGCCATTCATACGATTTACCTTGGGTAAGTGCAGTACTGAACAGTTTTTTTATTTGTGTAGAATCTTGTTTGTAATTTGCTTCAGTGTAAGTATTTGAAGCGGTTGTAGGTTGTTTTTGTTCTGTTTTACAAGCAAAGAAAGCAATGCTTGTAAGTAGTAAAAAGGTTAGTTTTTTCATTTAGGGTATTAGTTTTAACACCCTAAATGTAAGTTTTATATTTTAATTTTTAGAACAACGTATCAAACTTCCAAGTTAAACCTCCCATTGCTTGAAATCCTTGTACATTAAAGTTATTGAATCGTTGATAGCTGTTGTTTAAAACATTGTTTAAGTTTAAGAATACAGAGAAAGAATCATCAAAATGATAGCCTCCGTTAAAGTTTACATCAAAATAACTTTTTAAGTCTATTGAAGTAAAGGTCTCAGCAGGTAAAGCATCGTAAACTCTTCCTTTACGATCTCCTACGAAGTATAAGTTAGCACCTGCAAACCATTTATTGGTTTTATAGGTTCCAAAAATTTCACCTTTTATCTTAGGTGTATTCCAAGCTTCTGTTTCGTTAGTTAACGTGAATTTATTAAACTGAGCATTAGCTCCAATAGTTAAGTTTTTTATACCGTCAAAAGAAACTTCACCAAAAAAGGTCATTAACTTAATATCATCATAAATTACTTTAAAAGAGTTTCCATATTCATACCCGTAAAAAGTAAAACCGTTAGTTCCAGCAATGTTATCACCTTCTGATTTTGATTGATTCAGTACAAAAAATGGATTATTTTCAATATCGGCATAACTTACTTTTACATTATAACTAAATTGATGGTTTAGCTTACCTCTAATTCCTCCAAAAGCATCAAACTTTTTATTAGTTTGTCTCATGTCAAGAGTAGGAGACAAATATGGGTTGTCATCTGTAAAAGATTGATACATATTTGTGGTTAAATCGCCAGAAGCACCAACAAATACATTTGCTAGTTCTTTAACAATAGAATATGAAATTTCTACATCGGGATAGATGAAAAAGTTATTTTCGCTATTTTCTGTATCCATTGAAAAGTAACTTTTTGCTCCTAATTGAACAGCTAAATCTTGTACGTTAAATTTATAAGTTGGATGTACACCTAATGTGATAAAGTTGTAATCTATCGGAGTAATGGCATCGTATGCATAAGCAAATGAACCTCCTAAATAATTAATAGTGGTATTTACATACAAATCGTTTAATTGACGATGAAAATTATCTAAAGGTAAACGAAATTGTGCATTACCATCAACTAAAAATTCAGCACTTTCAAATGAGTCAGAGAAAAAGGCGATTGCTCCATTAGCTTCTTCTAAAAACGAATCATCAGGTTTTATTTGACCAAAAATTTTAATATGATTGTAGCTTTGAGCTTCTTCAATGGCACTTAAAGTAGCTTCTGTAAACGTAATGTTTGTAGGTAAACCATACCAGTTATACTTATCTTTTTCAGCATCTAAACCTGCTGACCATTGAAAATAACGTTCTTGTTGTGTGTAGTTTAAGTTTAGATCAATATTGTAAAAAGTACTACTTAATTCTGTGTTTGCTACAGGGTCAGATGATAATAAAAACTTTAAATGCGCTCCTAATTCGCTATTATAACTTTCGCTACGTCTTACATAAGCTTCTAAAAAAGGTGAAAGGACGTTCCCAAATCCAACCGATACATAGTTAGGGTATAGCCTTTCTTTTTTACCTAAATCTACCTTTTTCATTGTTCCACTTTTTGGGATAAAAGTAGAGGCAACAGGAACCGAAAATATTTGATATTCTAAAGCTTTTTTCTGAGTTTCTTTAGTGTGTTCAATTACGGGTTTTTGCTTTATTTTAAAAGCATCAGTAATTTTAGGAACATATGAAGTTACAACATTTACAACTTCGGTTTTTATAATAGTGTCTTTAGCTTTATTAGTGACGTTTTTCTCTTGTGCATTTGCATATGCTATTACAAATAAAACAAGTAAACTTAAGTGCTTTTTCATCGATCTAGTCATTTAACTTTCGTTTGTTATTAACAAATTTTAGTTTTGGGTAGTTACTGATTCGTTTGTTTTTGCTTCTTTATTCTTAATGGTACGAAGCTCATTTTTTGCTTCTTCAATCACATCTTTATACTGTGTAAAGTTTTTGATGATGTTCTCCAAGATGTATGTTGCTTGGTACGCATCTTTTAAAGCATAATAGTTCTTAGCCATAATTATATAACTTTTAACTCCCCAGTACTTATATGATGAGTAGTTAGCAATTAAATCTTGTACAGCTTTGGTAGATGCTTCGTATTCTTTATTCTCATGTAAAAAGAAAGCATTGTAATATAAACATTCAGCTTTCAGTTCACCAGTAGCTTTTTTACTAGCTTCATTAAAATATTCTTCAGCAGTTAAAAAGTCATTGTTTTTGAAAGAAGAGCGTGCTAAAATAATTTTAGCATCTTCAGCAATATTAGTATCTATTTTTCCTTTGGTTAACACTTTTTCTGCATAGTTGATAGCATTACTATAATCATCTTTTTTATAGTATCCTTTCATTAAATTACTTTGAGCAAAAATGATGTTTTGCGGATAATTAGCTTCTTTTTCTAATTGTTGAAGCACTAAAATACCGTTGCTCCAATCTTCTTTTTGTAAATAAATGTTAGCTAACTTGGTTAAAGATTCTTCTGTAAACTCACTTTTAGTTTGCTTGTTTACGTATGTGTAGTGAGGAATAGCTTTATCAAATAACTTTGTGTTGTTGTAAGCTTGAGCTAAGTAAAAATGAGCTTTTAATACGTTAATTCCATTAGGGAATTGTTGTAAGTATTTATTGAAACCTTCAATAGCCTTAGTGTTGTTGTTCTCTAAGAACTTATTTTCAGCAGATTGATAAGTTGCGTTATCTAGTTCAGCATTAGTAACATTTGCAAAACTTACATTTTTAACCCAAGCGGCGTATTCATCTACTTTACCGATATCGATATATACATTTTTAACGTTGGTTACTGCTTGTCTTGCTTCGTTAGAATTAGGATGCTTTGCAACTACTTCTTTATACTTCTCAATAGCTTTTCTATTATTGTTGTTGCTATAATATAATAATCCTTGACGCAATAATACATTTGGAATATAGTTGCTTTTTGGATGATTCTTTAATAAACGTTCGTAGGTTTTTTGTGCTTTTGAAGCATTATTCATGGTTGTGTAAGTCGTCGCTAACTGAAATAAAGCATCATCTTTTAATTGAGAACCATCATAATCATTAATTAAAGTTTCAAGATCTTGGACTTTAGTATCGTTTTTTCCTAAAAAGCCATTACTCATAGCTGTTTGATATTGTGCGTAATCAGACCCTACACCACCTTCTTGAATCACTTTATTATATGCCTTTATAGCATTTGTATAGCTTTTTGAAGCATAAAAAGAATCTCCTAGGCGATTGGAAGCATCATCATTTAAATCGTTATCATCAAGATTTTGTTCTAAAAATAGCTGAAAGTATTTAGCAGCATTAGGATAACTTTTTAGTTTGAAGTTTGTGTACCCAATTTGGTAATTTAGCATCTTAGCTTCGTTAATATCTTTGTCAGTAACAGATAAGAAGTGTTTAAGAGCATTTTGATAATTTCCTAAAGAATATTCGGTTTCAGCCAACCAATAAGCTGCTTTATTACTCACAGTAGTATTTTCTGATTGAGTTGCATTTATAAAGTATGGCTTAGCTTCTGTTATTTTATTTTCGTTGTATAATTGAATACCTCTGTATAAAGAAACTTCATTGATAATACTTTTACTCTCTGGAGTCTCTGAAGTGCTTAAAAAGTCCAAAGCACCTTGATAGTCTCTCTGATGTAGGTATGAGGTAACTAGTAAATTACTAATTTCAGCAGCATTTGGAGATGTTGGGTATTTAGCTAAAAAGCCTTTTAAAACATCTGGAACACTTTCATACGGGTTTCCTTCTTCGTAACTTAACTTCGCATAATTTAAAGAAGAGCTTTGAGTAATTTGAGCATCAAAATCCATTTCACTGGCATTTTTAAAAGCATTTAAAGCTTCTGGTTTTTTATCTAACTCTAAATAACACTCTCCTAAATGGTAGTAAGCATTTTGTGCTACTTTATTATTACCTCCTATAATTTTATTAAAGTTGCTAATAGCAGTCTCATAATCTTTTTGTTGATAGTAAGCATAGCCTAAATAATAGTAATCGGTATTTGTCCAGCGGCCATTTTTTCCTTTATAGGCTTTTAAAAACGGAATTGCTTTCTCGTATTTTTTAAGATTGAAATAACTTTCACCAACAATTTTAGAAATTTCAGAAATCTCTTTTTGATCTTTCGTAGTTTTTAATAATTGTTCTCCAATTTGAATTGATTTATCGAATCTTCCAGCTTTAAAACTGATGTCTAATATATAGTAATTTGCTTTTGCTTGGTAAGTAGCATCGTTTGCTAGTTGACTTAAATTGTCTTCAGCTTCTCCGAAATTTTCTTGCTTGTAGGCAATGTATCCGTAGTAATAACGAGCGTCATTACCATAAATAGGATTTCCTAACAGGGTTTGAAAACGAGATTTGGCATCTCTTAAGTAATTAGAAACTAATAGTGCATACCCCATTTTATAATTGAGTTCATTTTTTTCTTCTAAACTCAATAGTTTCTCATTTACTTTTTGATACCACTTTAGGGCATGAGCAGCTTTTCTGTTAGCAAAATAATAATTACCAACATTTAAAAATGCCTTCTCCTTTTTATTGTTGTACGGATAGTTCTCAACAAATTGATTAACTCTATAATCAGCGTCATCTTGCTGCAATTTTATTGCACACATAGCATCATAATAGTCAGCATCAGCTTTTAAGTTATGATGTTTTTCAGAGTTTACAGAAACTTCACGAAAAAGTTCTTGTGAAGCAGCATATGCTTTGTTGTTGTATAAACGTATTGCTTTATGAAAATCGGCATTTGCATCAGTATTTATAGCCGATTCTTGTGCTATTACCGCTGTTGTAATGGTTAAAAAAAGAAATAAGTAGCAGCTTTTTTTGAAACAGTTAAATCTCATATTTTTTAGTTATCTAGAAACTATAACGTTAGTTTTTTATTTTTGTTGGGAGATATTTTATCAAAAGTAAGAAATGTTACAGAATTACGTTATAAAATTTTAGATTTGTAAAAAACTACATTCCATGGAAAATCCTGTTTTACACCTTGAAAACGCAGATATTTATCAACAAGACAATTTAGTGTTGTCAAAAGTGAATTTTACCCTGAATAAAGGTGATTTTTATTATTTAATCGGAAAAACAGGAAGCGGGAAAAGTAGTTTGTTAAAAACCTTGTATGGGGATTTACGTTTACAACGTGGTTTAGGAAGTATAGTTGACTTCGATTTAAAGAAAATGAAAGAAAATGACATTCCTTTTTTAAGAAGAAAACTCGGAATTGTTTTTCAGGATTTTAAATTATTAAACGATAGAAATGTTTATGAGAATTTAGAATTTGTATTAAAGGCCACTGGTTGGAAAGATAAAAATGAAATGAAAGATAAAATTCATGAAGTTTTAGATAAGGTGGGAATGAAGGAGAAATACTATAAAAAAACTTTTGAATTGTCAGGGGGGGAGCAGCAGCGTGTAGCAATTGCCAGAGCGTTATTAAATGATCCTGAATTAATTTTAGCAGACGAACCTACAGGGAATTTAGATCCAAAAACTTCATTAGAAGTGATGGAGTTATTGAATGAAATACATCAAAGTGGAAAGACAATTTTAATGGCTACGCACGATTATCAATTGATTGTAAAGTTTAAACAAAAAGTGATTAAATGTGAGGGTGGTGAATTGTTTGAAGTAGTACAACAAGCAGTTTAATATTATAAAAAACAAACCCACTTCAAGAATGAAGTGGGAAAATTGCTATGAAAAACTATGAAAAGAAACACTACTAATGCTTCTCTACTATAAAGACGTTTAGATTAGGAAAATCTTACACAGTAATTGGAATTTTAACAAAAGTTTATAAAAAAAACCTGAGTAATTTTATTACTCAGGTTTTTAAATATTTGAGACTGTTAACTTCTTAGAAAGTTAAAGCAGTGTTGTTGTTTTTAACGGCTTCAGCTGAAGAAGTTAAAGCTGCTTTTTCTTCTTCACTTAAGTTAATTTCAACGATTTTTTCTATTCCGTTTTTACCTAATACTACTGGTACACCAATACATAAATCAGATAAACCGTATTCTCCTTCTAATAAAGCAGAACAAGGGTAAATTTTCTTTTGGTCACAAGCAATTGCTTGTACTAAACCAGATACAGCAGCTCCTGGAGCATACCAAGCAGAAGTACCTAACAATCCTGTTAAAGTAGCACCGCCAACTTTAGTATCTTGTTTTACTTGCTCTAATCTTTTTTCTGATAAGAATTCAGATACAGGAACAGAGTTACGAGTTGCCAAACGAGTTAAAGGCACCATTCCTTTATCAGAGTGACCACCAATAACCATTCCGTCAACATCAGAAATAGGAGCCTCTAAAGCCTCAGCTAAACGATATTTGAAACGAGCAGAATCTAATGCTCCACCCATACCAATAATTCTGTTTTTAGGTAATCCAGTTGCTTTGTGTACTAAATATGTCATAGTATCCATTGGGTTAGATACTACAATGATAATTGTGTTAGGAGATTGCTCAACTAAGCTAGCAGCTACAGATTTTACAATCCCTGCATTGATTCCTAATAACTCATCGCGAGACATTCCTGGTTTACGAGCAATTCCTGAAGTAATTACACAGATGTCTGATTCTGCAGTTTTGCTATAATCTCCTGTTGTTCCTGTGATTTTAGTGTCAAAACCATTTAAAGAAGCAGTTTGCATTAAGTCCATTGCTTTACCTTCAGCAAAACCTTCTTTAATATCAACTAAAACAACTTCAGAAGCGAAATTTTTAATAGCAATGTACTCAGCACAACTTGCACCTACAGCACCTGCTCCTACAACCGTTACTTTCATTTTATATATGTTTTTTGTAATTAATTATATTTATAAGTGCGGAATCCGCACAAGATGCACAAAAATAGCGATTTGGCTATGGATATAAAAGAAAAGCTTCCTTAAATTTAAGGAAGCTTTTTTAGGTTGTTTATACTTAGATTTTGATTAAAATTTGTGAGCAGATATTAATGTATTGTTTTCGTTGATAAATACCATATTATCTACTTTGTCTATCACGTAGTTTGGTGTTTTGTCTAATAGGTCTATTTCTTTATCAATGGCACCAGTTTTCTTATCAACCTTAATAATTTTATGAATTGATGGAAGGTCTTGTCTTTTAACTTTAGTGACAATAAACTGACTATTTTTAATAACTTTAGAGTTATAAAAACGTTTTGAAGTTATATTAAAGATTTCGTGCATATTTCCATCACCAGCTCCTATATGTAAACTTGCTATCGTAGAGGTTTCTGAGGTTCCATCAGTTTGGTCTTTTGAGGTTCTGTAAGCTCCATTTGATAAATCATTTAACATTTCAATATTATCTAAAGAACCTTGTATGTCAAAATCAACACCAGCAAACGCCAGACCAAGTTGTGCTACTCTAGTTAATCCTTGTATTGAAGAGGCAGGTTTGTAGTAATTAGAATATTTAATTGTTCCATCAGGTTTTAATAAAGATATGTGTTGGTCAGTGTATAATAAATATCCTTCTCCTTTTATATATTCAGCAACTAAAGGAGTTTTTCTTTTTACTTCTTCTAGTCTAATATCATCAGCAAACTGATTAATTTCACCAGATTCTAAATCGAATTTATATCCTTTTCTATTTTCAAAAAGAATCACTTTGTTTTCATTTTCATCATAGGTGACAGCAGGAATCGATTTGAACTTTACATCTCTTCTCCAAACGTCTTTTCCTTTTTCGTAGTCTAAAATATTAGACCTCTCAGTTGAAATGTATAAAACTCCTTTTTCAGTAGGGGTTATGTAGTAAGCATATCCATTAACGTTAGTATTCCATATTTTTTTACCTTCAGGTGAGACTAGAGCAATAGATCCTTTCTTTTCGTCTTTTCCAATAGCTATAAAACCTTTTTCATGAGGTATTACCTCATTTAAATAATCTATTTTAAAGCTTTTCTTCCATTTAAATAAATTAGTTTCAGGGTTTATAATGTTAAAACCTTCTGTTTCTACTAAAATTAAATCACCATTACTATTAGATGTAACGTCGATTAATTCTCCTCTTAATTTTAATTTACCAGGAGTTATGTCTGTACCATTGTCTGGATTTAATACTAGTAATTTGCTAGATTTTTTTATACCAACATATAGGTTGTTATTTTTTTCTGAGTATACTAGAGCATTAACTTTCTTTTTAGTTTTATGTTTCCATACAATTTCTCCGTTAGAGAAGTTAATAGCAAAAATTTTGTCTTTAATACCAATAACTAAGTTATTAGAAGAGGTGAAAAAAGGCCCATGATTAATAAATGAACTACCTGCTAGTTTTTTGAAAATATTACCAACTTCCCCTAGGTCAATAATCCAATTTAGTTGACTTTTAACTAAATCGAAATTCATAAGTTTTTGTTTTTTATTATCAAGTAATTCAAATAGAATTATTCCTTTGTCTTGAAGTAAGGTGTAGTCTTTAATTCTGTAACCTTTACCCTTAGTGTCGAAAACAATTTCACCGTTGCTAGAATTAAGTACAATTCCTCTAACTTTTCCTACTATAGGAGCATATTCAACGTAGAAGAATGGTAAGCCATCGATGTTTAAAAAAGTGTTTTTGTCAACCGCTTTTAATTCTTTGTTGTGCCATAGAATTTCTCCTGTATTATTATTCATGGCTAATAGTCCTTTTGCTCCAGAAGCTATAATATTACCGTCACTAGTTTGTTTAATCCATCCAACTTGATAAAGTTCTTTCTTAAGATCTTTTTTCCAAATTTCGTTTTGAGCGGAAACGAACATAGAAGTTAAGAAAAATAATAAGAATAATTTTGTTTTCATAACACTTAAAAATTAAGAGGTTAAAATTTTGTTAAATTAAAAATTAGTCGCGAATATAGATATTAAAAAAATCCTATTTTACGAAATAGGATTTTTTATTATGCATTTTATAAAGTGAGTCTTATCTAAAACTAAAAGCAATACCTGCATTAACAGAGTTGTACTCTTGTAAGGTGTAACTTCCGAAGATTTTAAAGAAACCTAAACTTAAACGAGCACCTAATGTGGTGTTAAAACTACCAGAGCTAGAGCTTAGTGATAATGGATTTGTTCCTAGGTTCTCTCTCTCAGTTGTTCCTAATGGGGTTGTGTAAGTAGCGTAAAAGCTATCACCTCTCATATCTAAACTTGTATTACCTCCATTATATCCAATACCTCCATAAATGTTGATTATAGGGAAGTTTAAAGAGGCTATAGCTTGAACAGTATATGAGTTTAATCTAAATTCAGTAATAGCATTTCTAGCTTCAATGTCTCCATTTACATCGCCAATAGTGTAATCTACATTCATATTTGTGTAGGCGGCTAATAAAGAAACATGTAAAGGAGTTTTATCCATTGGTCCAAACCAATCAGTGATTTCTTTTTTAACACCAATACCAAATAATCCACCTTTTACATCATCTGAACCTACTTTAGGAGAGTATCTAAGCATTGCTTCAAACTTAAAAGGAAGTCCTAAACCTACTTGGACAGATGGAGCAGGTACAGCATTGGCAGGTAAATCTTCTTTAATACCTTCAGGCATTGTGAAGTTAGCTTCAACTTGTTGTCCGTCTATAGTAGTAGTGTATGTTAATTCGGCAGGAGTTATAGAATTGCTTCCAGCAACTGTAGCTGTAGTGTTCTGGTTGTATGTAGTATTACTAGATAATCCTATTTTTGTTAGATTAAACATTTCATCTTCAGAAGGGATAAAAGATGCGTTTGCTCCGATAGAAATGTCAAAACCAAATTTTTTATGAACTTTAGCAGTGTGATACCAACCATTATTCATGCTATAAACAAAGCCTTTCATAGCAGGATCTAAATAAGCATTCGTTAATTTGCTAGCATCTTCTTTTGCTAATAAAATAGTTTCTAATTCCTGAGCTTTAAGACTAAAGCTTACCATTAAAGTTAAAAGTGGTAAAAGAATTTTTTTCATAATTATGAGGGTGTTGTTTTAAGCGGTAAAAATATAAAATAAAAAAAAGCTCAATAATATTATTGAGCTTTTTTAAAGTTAAGAAAATATTTTATGCATCAATATTCGCATATTTTGCATTCTTTTCTATAAAATCTCTACGTGGAGGAACTTCATCACCCATTAGCATAGAGAAGATTCTATCAGCTTCAGTTAAGTTATCGATAGTAACTTGTCGTAGTGTTCTAAACTCAGGGTTCATGGTAGTGTCCCATAATTGTTCTGCGTTCATCTCTCCAAGACCCTTATAACGTTGAATAGTTACTGAGCCACCCATTTTTTGAGCAATTAAATCACGTTGATTGTCATCCCATGCATACTCGCGTTTTTGTCCTTTTTTAACTAAATATAAAGGAGGAGTAGCAATGTAAATATATCCTTGTTCAACCATTTCACGCATGTAACGGAAGAAGAATGTTAAAATTAAAGTAGCAATGTGAGAACCATCTACATCGGCATCACACATAATAACTACTTTATGGTAACGTAATTTGGTTAAGTTTAATTCACGAGGGTCATCTTCTGTTCCAATAGTAACTCCTAATGCGGTAAACATGTTTTTGATTTCTTCATTTTCAAAAACTTTATGTTGCATAGCTTTTTCTACATTTAAGATTTTACCTCTTAAAGGAAGAATTGCTTGGAAGTTACGATCACGACCTTGTTTTGCAGTACCACCTGCCGAGTCTCCCTCAACAAGAAATATTTCACATTGAGCAGGGTCAGTTTCAGAACAGTCAGATAATTTACCAGGTAAACCACCAATACTCATTACTGTTTTACGCTGTACCATTTCACGAGCTTTACGTGCTGCATGACGTGCTTGCGCAGCTAAAATAACCTTTTGAACAATGGTTTTAGCGTCATTTGGATTTTCTTCTAAGTAATCCGTTAACATTTCAGATACAGCTTGTGATACAGCAGCACTTACTTCACGGTTACCTAATTTTGTTTTTGTTTGACCTTCGAATTGAGGCTCAGCTACTTTTACAGATACAATTGCTGTTAATCCCTCACGGAAGTCATCACCAGCAATTTCGAATTTTACATTTTTAAGTAAACCAGATTCATCAGCATACTTTTTTAATGTGTGAGTTAAACCACGACGGAAACCTGATAGGTGTGTACCTCCTTCGTGTGTATTAATGTTATTTACGTATGAGTGTAAATTCTCAGCATATGAATCATTGTACACCATAGCAACTTCTACAGGAATTCCATTCTTTTCACCTTCCATAGAAATTACATCTTGAATAATTTGTGTTCTTGTTCCATCTAAGAACTTCACAAACTCAGATAAACCTTCTTCTGAATGAAATACCTCAGAAATGACATTTCCTTCATCGTCCTGATTACGTTTATCTGTTAATGTAATGGTAATACCTTTATTTAAGTACGCTAATTCACGCATACGTGTAGCTAAGGTATCGTAGTTGTATTCTGTTGTTTGTTGAAAGATAGATTTGTCTGGCAAAAACGTAACAATAGTTCCTGTAAAGTCCGTTTCTCCAATAGTTTTTACAGGGTATAAAGTTTTACCTCTTTCGTATTCTTGTTGCCAAATTTTACCTTCTTTATGTACGGTTGCAGTTAAATGATCAGAAAGTGCGTTAACACAAGAAACCCCAACACCGTGTAGCCCACCTGATACTTTATATGAATCTTTATCAAATTTACCACCAGCACCAATTTTGGTCATAACAACTTCAAGAGCAGAAACACCTTCTTTTTTATGAATTCCTACAGGAATACCACGACCGTTATCTTTTGTGGTAATAGAGTTATCTTCGTTAATAGTAACTTCAATTGTGTCACAGTGTCCTGCTAAAGCTTCATCAATAGAGTTATCTACAACCTCGTATACTAAGTGGTGCAAACCACGTACTCCAACATCTCCAATATACATAGAAGGGCGCATGCGTACATGTTCCATTCCTTCTAGTGCCTGAATACTATCGGCAGAATAATTATGTTTTTTTTCTTCGCTCATTATAAAGAGAATTAAATTAAAGTCTTTGTCATAAAAAAATCGCTCGAAAGCGATTATTGTTATCTTACAAATTTACAATTTTAAAAACTTAAAATAAAGTTTTTAAGCGATTTTTGAGATATTTTATCAACAATCGCTTGGTTGATAAAAAAGCTCTTAAAAAGGCTAAAAACATTGTTAAATTAAAAGTTAGGGTAAAGAGAGTGGTTTTTAAGATTTTTTCTTTTATAAAATAGCTTATATAGCTTTAAATTCGTTTCATGAAAGTAAAGTTATGAAATTGTTTATTTAATGTTAAAAAAATGTATTAAATATTGTGTTTTATGGTTTTTTGTTTTTGTTAATGTAAAAAATTAACATTTTTTAAGGTTTTTGTTGTGTTTTTTATTAATATTGAATCTAGTATTAATAAATTAAAAATTTTTAAAAAATGAAAACCCCCCGAATTTTATTAGGAGCCTTATTGGCTTCAATGTTGTTTGTTGGCTGCAACAATTCTGAAGAATTAGTTACTGGTCCTGAAAGTTTAATAGAAGAACAAACTTCTGATTTAGTAAATAAGAAAGAAGTTACTTTTCAATTTATTGACTTGATGAAAAATCAAAGTTTTAAAGAAAAGACTCTTGAATTGTTGAATAATCAGCAACCAAGTGTAGCCATGTCTAAAATTTTAGAACAAACTTCTGAGTTTGTGAGTCATGACGAATCGTATAAAAAGTTAATGTCTAAAACAACTACGTTAGAAGGTAAGGCATCTAAAGAAGCTGCTCCAGAAAAGATAGAGATTATAGAAGTTTGGATGCACAATGGAGAGAGGATAGAAGATTTTTCTAATGTGTTATTTTCTTTTGCTCCTGAAGGAGATGAGGAAACTTGGAAGAGAGTTGAAGCTTATACGATAGATAAAGAAGTTGTTTATCTTGACCCTAAAGAAGCACCAAGTCAAACAGTTATTGTTCTTGAAACTGATGGTTTTGAAACTTTAAAGAGAGAGGTAACTTATATGAATAAGTATCTTCAAGAAAGCGGAGTTCAAAATAACAGGTTTTTAAAGTCTTCATTAGATTTAAGTGCTAAATCTGCTAGAAATGCTGGGTTGGAAACCACAAAATTAGATAAAATAAGCTTAAATGATGATGAAGAGCCGTGGATTAGTGGTGCTGCTGAGGTATATGCAATAACATCAGGTATTAAAGATGATAAAAACAATCCTGAAATTAAGGTAATACCTATGTATTATTTAGATCATGATGATACGGATTATTATCCAAATCAAATATTATTGTTCTGGGATGATTATCAATATCAAGCTGCAAATATTCAGCTGTTTGAAAAAGATGATAATACCAATTATAAAGACTTAGTTTCGGCTATTGTAAATGGAGTTTTTCAAATTATAGGAACAGTTTCAACACAACCTTGGGTTAGTGTTTTAGGGCAAGTTGCAGGAGCTATAATTCAAGCTATGCCAGATAGTTGGTATGCTAATAATGATGATTATGTAGATTCATTTTATACAATTGAAAAAAATAAGAGTTACTACAATTACTACGGTGCTAGAAGAAACGCTAAGATAAACTTATCTCCTTTTTATGTTGCGCCAAATTAAAAAGTAAAAGATAAGTAAATGAAAGAGCATTCTGATTTTTCAGGATGCTTTTTTTACTTTAAAGGGTTTTAATTATGAGAGTTGTATGTTGTGTGGAAAACCTAGGGAGTATTTTTGTTTTGAAAGCTCTTTAGGACACATGCCGAACTTTTTTTTAAAACAATTAGAAAAATAAGAGCTGCTGTTGAAGCCAACATCTGTCGAAATTTGGTTTATAGCAGACGACCCCATTGTTATTGAGTCTATGGATTTTAAAAGTCTAAAATCTTTTAATAGTTGGTTGATGGATTTACCAGTAATGTCTTTACAATTTCTGTATAATTTAGTTTTGGACATCATCATTAAAGAGCAAATGTCTGAAACTTTAAATTTAGGCTTATGGTAGTTTTTTGAAAGTATATCTATTAAAGAAAGTATGAAGGATTCTTTTTCAGGGTCTAGCCAGTAAATTTTTTTTAAGCTAGAAAGTGAAGGGTGCATATTTATTTTTTTTGAAGAAATAATAAGTTGTTCTTTCTTTTTTACAAGGTAAAGGAGTTCTGTTAGTTTAGGAATTATTTCAGAAAAAGTGGTTTTATTATCATTATGTATAGATGTGTATAAAATAATTTTAGTAGAACTGTTATCTGTTCTTTTGTTAAGTTTGTCTAGTATAGAAACAGTACAGCCTAAAGCGTTTTTAATAGAATGAAATGAAGCTATAATATTTTCGTTAGCTTCTATTTGATGTCCTTCGTAAGAAGTTATTAGGTTTTGAATAATAGCTTTTTTGAATGATAAAGATTCAATAGTTTTTGCTCTATTTAGTAAGAATACTTTTTTATTAAATGTTTTGGCTAAAAAAAAGACTGAATGTTTTTGTGGTGTGTAGAGTGATCTAGATTGTATTGCCTTAAGTTGCTGTACACTCTTCAAGAAAGCAAAGACTAAATGGTTGTTTACAGGTGTTATTTTGTAAGGACGTAGGTTAATGGATTTATAGTATAATTTTCGTATTGAGCTTTTGTTAGGTGCTTTTATTAGAAAAAAAACACTGTTTTTTTTATGATCAATCCAACAGTTAATGCATTTTTTAAGAAGAATTTGTTGAATTTTAGAATAAAAGGTAATTGCTAAATCAATAGCAGTGTTGTTATTGGTTATATGTTGAATCAAATAAACTGACATATGTAAAGTTAACAAATAGAAACTTGATAAGTGGTTAACTTAGAGTAGAATAAGGTAAATTTCAAGAAAATAGGGAAAAAACCTTAAAAAAGTATTTCACTTGATATGTAAAATACTTTTTTATGTTGTTGAGATTGAAACTTTACTTTTTAATGAATGTTACCTTCATAATCTAGTTTTAGGTTTTTTCGTTTTCCGTCTTTTCTAATTTGAACTTTAAATACTTTTTTTGATTTACTATTGTTTCTATAAGTTACAAGGTAAACATCTTTATGTATAGCCCAACCTGGATACTTGTTTAAAATAGCAGTTCTTACAACTTTTGGTAATAGTATATTTTTATAGCGTTCAATAGAGCTTATAATTTTACCATTAGAATCGTAAGTAGCGGTGATTAATCCACTTGTCCCTCCTTCTTTTTTTGTTCTGAATATAACTTCATAAGCTTCAAATTCTCTATCGAAAACAGGATCTTCTGTGATGTCATATCTAGCGGCCTCATTTTCTAGATTTTTGACTATTTCAGGAGTGTCTTTGTGTTGAACTTCCTTAAGATAGTTTAGGTTTAAAGGTTTAATGGTTACAGGCTCTAAAATGATATTTTTAGCGACTCCATTACTTTGAGAATGTACTAGGCTGGTTAGACCCAGGAAAAGTAAACCAAATACAAATTTCTTCATAATACTAAGTTTTAGTGGTTGTTAAAAAAACGAGGAGTATGAGTAATAATTCGGTTTTGAGGAAGAACAAAATTACTTTCAAAAAAATGAAAGTGTTATCAAAATTGTTCTTATTACTATAAGAAATGATTCAAAAATTTTAGTTTAACAAAGTTTTAAGTTTTAGTATAAAAAAAATCCCGCCAAAGCGAGATTTTTATCACAACTAAAATTTGAAAAAAACTAAGAATTTTTCTTAGTAAGCGTCTTCATGTACAGCTTTGATAGCTCTACCAGAAGGTTCGTTTTGGTTTTGAAAACTTTTATCCCATGCCAATGCTGTAGGGGTGCTACAAGCAATTGAAGGAACAGATGGAACTGTTAAAGCAGCAGTTTCACTTGGGAAATGTTCTTCAAATATTGAACGATAATAATATTCTTCTTTTGTTCTTGGTGTTTGAGTCGGAAAACGATGTGAGGCATTTGCCATCATTTCATCAGTAACAGCAGCTTCTACAACTTCTTTTAAGGTATCAATCCAGTTGTATCCAACCCCGTCTGAAAATTGTTCTTTTTGTCTCCAAGCGACTTCTTTTGGTAAGTAACTCTCAAAAGCTTTTCGTAATACCCATTTTTCCATACGTTCACCATTAATCATTTTATCTTCTGGGTTAATACGCATCGCAACATCCATAAACTCTTTATCTAAAAAAGGGACGCGACCTTCAATTCCCCAAGCCATTAAACTTTTGTTCGCTCGTAAACAATCGTATTGATATAGTTTATCTAATTTGCGCACTGTTTCTTTGTGAAATTCATCAGCATTTGGTGCTTTATGGAAGTATAAGTACCCTCCAAAAAGTTCGTCAGCACCTTCACCAGATAATACCATTTTTATTCCCATAGATTTAATAACACGCGCCATTAAATACATAGGAGTAGAGGCACGAACAGTTGTAATATCGTAGGTTTCTAAGTTGTAAATTACATCTTTTATTGCATCTAGTCCTTCTTGAATAGTAAAAGTGATTTCGTGATGAATAGTGTCAATATATTCAGAAACTTTTTTAGCAGCAGCTAAATCAGGAGATCCTTCTAAACCTATAGAAAATGAGTGTAATTGAGGATACCAAGCAGCGTCTTTATCACCGGACTCTACACGTTTAGCTGCATATTTTTTAGCAATAGCAGAGGTGATTGAAGAATCTAGTCCACCAGATAATAAAACTCCATAAGGTACATCACTCATTAATTGACGGTGTACAGCAGCTTCTAAAGCATCACGTACTTCATCAATAGAGGTTAGGTTGTCTTTAACAGCTTCGTACTCCATCCAGTCACGAGAGTACCATTTTTGTAAACCATCTTCACGAGTGTAGTAATGTCCCGGAGGAAAAACTTCAATTTTGTTACAAACTCCTTCTAAAGCTTTCAATTCTGAAGCCACATAAAAAGTGCCATGTTTGTCCCATCCCATGTATAGAGGAATAATTCCCATGTGGTCACGAGCCACTAAATATTCATCAGTAATTGAATCATACACAGCAAAACCAAAAATCCCGTTTAAATCATCTAAAAATTCTACACCTTTTTCTTTGTATAAAGCTAAGATAACCTCACAATCAGATTTAGTTAAAAACTCATGTTGTTCCTTAAGTTGCTTTCTTATTTCTTTGTGATTGTATATCTCTCCATTGGCAGCTAACACAAATCTACGGTCATGGCTAAACAGAGGTTGTTGTCCAGAAGCAGGATCAACAATTGCTAATCGCTCATGTGCCATAATTGCTTTTTCATCACTATAAATTCCACTCCAGTCCGGACCCCTATGGCGAACTTTTTTAGCCATTTCTAGGATTTGAGGTCTCAGTTTGTCTGAGGGTTGTTTTAAATCAAACGCACATACAATTCCACACATAATAATATCTTTTTATAAATTTTATTCTTTTTGGTTTATTTCTGGTACAAATAACAAAGGAATGTTTTTTAATTGTAAGGTAAAATTTAATTATAGTTATAAAATGTAATTTTAAAATTGTTTTTTGTATTAAAATGAAACTTATTTTAGCTTATTTACTCATAGAGACTTACTATTTTTTAGTTGTAATAAATAATTTGAAAGAAAAGTTTGTAAAATCAAAATCACTTTATACATTTGTAGCATAATGATGAAACAACAATTAAATAACTGGTGGTGGAAAACTCATAACTTACGTTAGTGAGACCATCTTGTTATATCTATAATACAACGAAAAGGCTTATCTCATGATAAGCCTTTTTTGTTTTTATATATTAAAAGAAATGAAAAAAATTACCTTTAAAACAATAGCAAAAAAACAATTGGCAGATATGATAACGCCGGTTAGCTTGTACTTAAGAACAAGAGATAAGTATGCGAATAGTTTACTACTAGAAAGTTCAGATTATCATAGTAAAGAAAATAGCTATTCGTTTTTGTGTATAGAACCTTTGATGACCATCAAAGCAGAGAATGATGAGTTGGTATTGTCTTATCAAAAAGAAGAATTGATGAGAGAGTCTATTCAAAGAAATTTTTACGAGAAATTTGATACATATAGCAATGTCATTTCGGTAGACTGTTCAGAGGAAATAAAATCATTTAATGGACTGTATGGTTATACTACTTTTGATGCAGTTCAGTATTTCGAAACAATTCAGTTAAAATCAAATAAAACTCCTTCAGAAATTCCAGTATTACAGTATAGCTTTTTTCGATTTATCGTAGCGATTAATCATTTTAAAAATGAAATGATTTTGATAGAAAATATTCCAGAAGGAGAAGAGTCTCGATTATTGGAAATTGAAAACTTAGTAAACTCTCAATCTTTTGCTAAATATGACTTTGCTTTTGAAGGAGAAGAAACATCTAATATTACAGATGAAGAGTTTAAAGAAAGTGTAACCAAAGCAAAGGAACACTGTAAAAGAGGAGATGTTTTTCAATTGGTGTTATCACGTCAATTTCAACAACAATTTAAAGGGGATGAGTTTAATGTATACAGAGCGTTACGATCTATAAATCCTTCACCTTATTTATTCTATTTTGATTATGGAAGTTTTAAGTTAATGGGGTCTTCGCCAGAAGCACAAATTAAGATAGATGAAGGTCAAGCAGTAATCAATCCAATTGCAGGAACCTTTAGAAGAACAGGTGATGATGAAAAAGATAGAGAGTTGGCAAAAGAGTTAGCAAATGATCCGAAAGAAAATGCAGAACATGTAATGTTGGTTGATTTAGCAAGAAATGATTTAAGTAAACATGCAACTAATGTAACAGTTGAAACCTACAAAGAGGTACAGTATTTTAGCCATGTAATTCACTTGGTGTCAACAGTGACAGGAAAGATTACAGGAAACCCGATAGAAATTGTAGGAGATACATTTCCAGCAGGAACCTTAAGTGGAGCCCCAAAATACAAAGCGATGGAGTTAATAGATAGATACGAAAATCAAACTCGTGGATTTTATGGAGGATGTGTTGGTTTTATTGGACTGAACGGAAATGTAAATCAAGCCATCGCGATTCGTTCTTTTGTAAGTAAAAACAACACCTTGTATTATCAAGCAGGTGCAGGAATTGTAATCAATTCAAAAGAAGAAAACGAACTGCAAGAAGTAAATAATAAGTTAGCAGCACTCAAAAAAGCATTGGTGTTAGCAGAAGAAATATAAAATTAGAATTGAGATGTTAGTATTTAGATGTGGGATATACATGTTTTATCAATACTCAAACCTCAATACTCAATACTATAAATATGAAGATATTAATATTAGATAATTACGACTCATTTACCTATAATCTGGTGCATTATGTAGAAGATATTACAGGAAAGTTGCCTGACGTATATCGTAACGACGAAATTTCAGTAGAAGAAATTAAAAAATACAATGCTATTATCTTGTCTCCAGGACCAGGAATTCCTGATGAAGCAGGTATTTTAAAGGAAACTATAAAAACCTATGCAGGTAAAATTCCAATTTTTGGAGTGTGTTTGGGTTTGCAAGCAATAACGGAAGTTTTTGGGGGTGAGTTAGAAAACCTGAATGATGTATTTCACGGAGTAGCTACCGAAATGAAAGTAACTAAAAATAACACGATTACCTTCAAAGATATTCCAGAAACTTTTGAAGCTGCACGTTACCATTCATGGATTGCCTCTCATACGAATTTTCCAGAGGAATTGGAAATAACAGCAATTGATGAAAGTGGAAGTATTATGGCATTACGCCACAGAGAGTTTCCTATCGAAGCGGTACAATTTCATCCAGAAAGTATTTTAACTCCAGAAGGAAAAAAAATGATTCAGAACTTTATAGAAAGTGTAAATAACTAACGTCATTTTGAACGAAGTGAGAAGTCCTTTAGAAGATAGCAAACTTATTATTCTATAGAAAATATAAAAGAAATGAAAAAAATACTAAATACCCTATTTGAACAAAAACGATTGACCAAAGCACAATCGAAAGAAGTATTGATAAACATCGCACAAGAAAAATACAATGCTTCACAAATAGCTGCATTTATCACGGTGTTTTTAATGCGTCCAGTTTCAGTAGATGAATTATCAGGATTTAGAGAAGCTTTATTAGAATTGGCTATAAAAGTAGATTTGTCTGATTTTAACACAATTGATTTGTGTGGAACAGGAGGAGATGGAAAAAACACCTTCAATATTTCAACGTTAACGTCATTTATTGTAGCAGGAACAGGACATAAAGTAGCAAAGCATGGTAATTACGGAGTGTCTTCTGCATCGGGATCGTCTAATATGTTAGAGTTTTTAGGATACAATTTCACGAATGATGAAACCACGCTAAAACGTCAGTTAGAAGAAGCAAATATTTGTTTTTTACACGCACCGTTATTTCATCCGGCGATGAAAGTTGTAGCTCCTATTAGAAAAGAATTAGGCGTGAAAACATTCTTTAATATGTTAGGTCCATTGGTAAATCCAAGTCGTCCACAAAATCAGTTGGTAGGCGTATTTAACTTAGAGGTTGCTAGAGTGTATAATTACATGCTACAACAATCAAATGTAAACTATGGTGTGGTACATGCATTAGACGGATATGATGAAATTTCATTAACAGGAGATTTTAAATTGTTTACTAAAGAAGCAGAGCAACAAGTTTCTCCATCAGACTTAGGACAAGAACAAATTGCTCCATCAGCTATTTTTGGAGGGAACACAGTTAAAGAAGCTGCGGATATATTTGTGAACATAATCAACGGAAAAGGAACAGAAGCGCAAAATAATGTGGTATTAACTAACGCGGCATTTGCCTTAAAAACTTTTAATAAAAATAAGAGTTTTGAAACTGCATTTGAAGAAGCAAAAGATTCGTTATTAGGGTTAAAAGCAAAACAATCGTTAGAAAAATTAGTAAATTAAAATAAAAAACCGTCATTCCGAACGGACACTGAGCGTAGTCGAAGTGGTAGTGAAGGAATCTTTCTGTAAAGAAGATAATTTAGATTGCTTCACTTTGTTCGCAATAACAAAAAGAATACAAGATGACTATTTTAGATAAAATAATAGCCTTTAAAAAACAGGAAGTAGCAAAAATAAAAGCTGAAGTTGCTGTTAAAAAACTAGTAGAAAGCCCAAACTTTAAAAGGGAAACTCTTTCGTTAAAAAAATCGTTGTTAGAGCCTTATTCAACGGGAATTATAGCAGAGTTCAAACGTCAATCACCTTCTAAAGGAATTATCAATGACAAAGCAACGATTACCGAAGTAACTAATGGATATTTAGACGCCAATGTAGCAGCACAATCTATTTTAACCGATACTTCTTTTTTTGGAGGTACGATGGCAGATTTGATGGAAGCGAGAGCTATCAATGAGCAAAAACCAATTTTAAGAAAAGATTTTATTGTTGATGGATTTCAAATTGTAGAAGCTAAAGCAATTGGTGCTGATGTGGTGTTGTTAATCGCTACTTGTTTGACAGCTGAACAGTTGAAGAATTACGGTCAGTTAGCAACAGATTTAGGGTTAGAAGTTTTGTATGAAATCCATACGCAGGAAGATTTAGATAAAATTGGAGATTTGGATAATAAAGTTATAGGAATTAACAACAGAAACTTAAAAACTTTTGAAGTTGATTTAGAACATTCAATAAACTTAGCAAGTCAAATACCCGATACGGTAGTAAAAGTTTCTGAAAGTGGAATTTCTGACCCAAGAATTATAACTGGATTAAAAGAACATGGTTTTCATGGTTTTTTAATTGGTGAAAACTTTATGAAGACAGAGAACCCAGGTCAGGCATGTCAAGAGTTTATCGATCAAATTAGATAATATGAAACTAAAAGTTTGTGGAATGAAGTTTATAGAAAATATTCAGCAAGTAGCTGAATTGAAACCTGATTATTTAGGGTTTATTTTCTATGAAAAATCACCAAGAAATTTTGAGGGAATCATTCCAGAATTGCCAAAAGGAATCAAAAAAGTAGGTGTTTTTGTAAACGAGTATTTGGAGATTGTAGTTTCTTTAATTGAAGAATATCAGCTGGAAACAGTTCAGTTGCATGGAGAAGAACCTGTTGAATACATTCAAAAATTAAAAGAATATTTGCCAAAAGTAGAAATTATCAAAGTATTTGGAATTAAAGACGAATTCAATTTTGAGGTTTTAGAATCTTATGAAGAGGTGGTAGATTACTTTTTGTTTGATACCAAAGGGAAAGAGCGAGGAGGAAACGGAGTAACTTTTAACTGGCAAGCTTTGAGAGATTATAACTCAACAAAACCTTTCTTTTTAAGTGGAGGAATAGGATTAGAAGAAGTCGGTGAATTACAATCCTTTCTTAAAAGAAAAGAATCACAATACTGCTATGCAATTGATGTGAATAGTAAGTTTGAAACCAAACCAGGAGTGAAATCAGTAAAAGAATTAAAGAAGTTTAAAAAAAGTATTAGTCAAAATAGTTAAGTGTCATTTCGAACGAAGTGAGGAATCTCTTTTTATGGCTAAATAATAAACGACAAGAAAATGAAATTTCAACCAGACAATAATGGATATTACGGACAATTTGGAGGAGCATTTATTCCTGAATTGTTATATCCAAACGTAAAAGAGTTAGAAGATAATTATGTACAAATCATAGAATCTGAATCTTTTCAAAAAGAATATAAAGATTTATTGAAGCATTATGTTGGACGTCCAAGTCCACTGTATTTAGCAAAAAGGTTATCAGAAAAGTATGGAGCAACTATTTATTTAAAACGAGAAGATCTAAATCATACAGGGGCACACAAAGTAAACAACACTATTGGTCAAATTCTAATAGCAAAGCATTTAGGAAAAACTAAAATTTTAGCAGAAACAGGTGCAGGGCAACATGGAGTGGCTACAGCTACAGTATGTGCCTTAATGGGATTAGAGTGCGTTGTTTTCATGGGAGAAACTGATATTCAACGTCAAGCGCCGAATGTAGCCCGTATGAAAATGTTGGGAGCTAAAGTAGTACCAGCAACTAGTGGAAGTAAAACTCTGAAAGATGCTACGAATGAAGCAATTCGTTATTGGATTCAGCATCCAGATACGTATTATTTAATAGGTTCTGTGGTAGGTCCACATCCATATCCTGATATGGTGGCTCGTTTACAAGCTGTAATTTCTGAAGAAATGAAAGTACAGCTAAAAGAACAAACAGGAAATGAAAATCCAGACACAATTATTGCTTGTGTAGGTGGAGGAAGTAATGCTGCAGGTGCTTTTTATCATTATTTAGACGATAAAGAAGTTGAATTGATAGCAGTTGAAGCAGCAGGATTAGGAGTGAATTCGGGAGAAAGTGCTGCAACTTCACAATTAGGGGAAGTAGGTGTTATTCACGGAAGCAAAACAATTTTAATGCAAGATGAATATGGGCAAATTGTAGAGCCTTATTCTATTTCTGCAGGGTTAGATTATCCTGGAGTGGGACCCTTGCATGCCTATTTGCACGAAACAAAACGAGCAAAGTTTATGAATGCTACGGATAAAGAAGCACTAGATGCTGCTTATGAATTGACAAAAATAGAAGGAATTATTCCAGCATTAGAAAGTGCACATGCCTTGGCAGTATTACCAAAAATGGATTTACAAAAAAATCAAGTAATTGTGGTGAATTTATCAGGTAGAGGTGATAAAGATTTAGAAACGTATATTAAACATTTAAGCTACTAGCCTTTGGCTAATGGCTAAAAGCTATTAGAAATGAACTCAATTCAACATATATTCAATAAAAAAGAACACAATTTACTGTCAATATTCTTTACAGCAGGTTTTCCAAAATTAGAAGATACTGCAAAAGTTATTGGGGAGTTAAGTAATAGCGGAGTAGATTTTATAGAGGTAGGGTTGCCTTATTCTGACCCGTTAGCTGACGGACCAACCATTCAGCATAGTAGTGATGTAGCGCTGAAAAATGGTATGAATCTCGACGTAGTTTTTCAACAATTAATATCGATTAAAGGTTTAAATGAAACTCCTTTGGTGTTAATGGGCTATTTGAATCAAATTATTAAATATGGAGAAGATAAATTTTGTCAAAAAGTAAAGGACTGTGGCATTGATACGGTAATTATTCCAGATTTACCAATGGTAGAATATGAAAGTCACTATCAGCAGTTGTTTGAAAAATATGGAATTACAAACGTATTTTTAATTACACCACACACTTCTGAAGAACGCATTCGTAAAATAGATTCTTTAACAGGTGCATTTATTTACGTGGTTGCTTCGGCATCAATTACAGGTGCTAAAGGAGAGGTTTCATCAGCACAAATAAAATACTTTAAAAGAATTCAAGCTATGAATTTACAAAGTAAGTTAATTGTAGGTTTTGGTATCTCAGATAACAAAACTTTTACAACAGCTTGTGATTATATGAATGGAGCTATTATAGGATCTGCTTTTATAAAGATTTTAGATAAAGACGGAGTAGAAGGGATTGGTAATTTCGTGAAAACTGTTAAGAATTGTTAATGTATTCCTAATTTTATCAGAGTTTTAGTCGTAATGAAGTAATTTGGTGGTTTAAAATCAAATAACATGACTAAAAAGATATTCTTAGGGGTGGCTTTATTAGCAAGTAATTTTTTATTTGCGCAACATACATTAATTCGTAAGCCTGTGATAAGCCCTGATGCTTCTCAAATGGCATTTAGTTATTATGGCGATATTTGGCTATATAACTTTAATAATCAGCAAACAAAAAGATTAACCATTCATAAAGGGTATGAAAGCAACCCTGTTTGGAATGACAATGGAACAGAACTTGCTTTTTCTTCTGATAGAAAGGGAAATGATAATGTATTTGTAACTTCTGTAAAAGGGGGAGTTCCTAAACAGTTAACATACTATCCAACAGCTAATACTCCTACAGATTGGACAAAAGAGGGAGATGTTGTATTTACCACAAGTCGTGTATTAAGAGGTCCGGAGTGGGATAAACAAATGTATGTAGTTAATGAGAAGGGAGAAACGCCTCGTCGATTATTAACTGCCTATGGAGAAATGGCTTCCGTATCTCCAAATGGAAAATTAATCGCTTTTACCAAAGGAGCATGTCGTATTGCTCGTGAAGATTATTCAGGTTCTGCACAGCGTGATATTTGGGTTTATAATGCTGAAACAAATGAGTATCATCAAATAACGACGAGTAACAAGAATGATCACTCTCCTGTCTGGGATGCAACGGGGAATTTATACTACATCGGAGCAAAAAGTGGACGTTATAATATTTATAAGCAAGCAATTTCTGCAAATGGAACAGCTAATGGTAAAGCTACTCAATTAACGAGTCAAACAAAAGATGGTGTACAAACATTTTCAGTAAGTAATAACGGGACGATTGTGTATACTAGTGGAGCAGATACTTTCAAGCTAGAAAATGGAAAAACTCAAAAAATTAATTTAGATATTGTTTCAGATAATCGTTTCGAAGTAGAAGAAACTAAAACAGTTTCAGGAGATATTGGTAATTATGCAGTTTCACCTAATGGAAAAAATATAGCACTAGAAATTAATGGAGAAATCTTTGTAAAGGAGAATAATAAAGAAAAGAAGCGCTCAAACAATGTGAGTAAGCACCCGTATAGAGATATCAATCCACAATGGTTAGACGATAAAACAGTTGTTTTTTCTTCAGATAGAGATGGAGTTTATCAATTGTATAGTGCAGTTTCTACAGATACTTTGGTGGGGTTACACCGTAGTTTAAAAACAAAAGTTTCTAAACTAACCAATAGTAAAGAAGATATTGAATATTCTTTAGTTTCTCCTGACGGAAAGAAGATAGCTTACCAGGTAGGAAGAGGAATTTTAATGATTGCTGATATTAAAAAAGGAAAGATAACAAATGCTAAAGAGTACTCTAATTCTTGGGCAGCTGCTGAAGGAGTTTCGTGGAGTCCAGATAGTAAGTACATAGCGTATTCTCAAGAAGACTTAAATTTTGATAGCGAAATTTTTATTCAATCTGTAGAAAAACCATCTACCAAAATGAATGTATCTATGCATCCTAGAAGTGACCGTAACCCAGTTTGGAGTGCTGACGGAAAAAAGTTAGCATTTTTATCAAACAGAAGCGGAATCAATTACGATGTTTGGATGGTTTGGTTAGAAAAATCAGATTGGGAAAAATCGAAGTTAGACCACGAAGAAGGATCTTATTATCCTGAGAAGAAGGAAGAACCGTCTAAAGAGAAAGACGCAAAAAAAGGAAAGAAAAAGAAGAAAAAAGTAGTTGTAAAAATAGATGAAGATAAAATTTATGATCGCTTGGTACAAGTTACCTCTTTACAAGATAACGAGTATAGCCCAGTATTTAGTGCGGATAGTGATTTTATTTATTTTTCAGCAACCAATCCTGCTACAGAAAAAAGAAGTACTTACAAAGTTAAATGGGATGGTAGCAAGCCAAAATTAGTAAAAGGAGTTATCAATGCACGAAACTTTACTGAAAACAAAGGAAAAATTTATTTCACTTCAAGAGGAAAGTTAGCTGAATTAAACACAAAATCAGATAAAGTAACGAAGTTACCACACAGTGCAACTTATACTACTAATAGAGCGGAAACATATCAACAAGTTTTTGAAGAAGGAATTCGTGCTTTAACGGCTGGTTTTTACGATCCAGAATTTCACGGATATAATTGGAATGCTTTAGTAAAGAAGTACAAGCCTTGGGTATTATCGGCAACTACACATCAAGATTATACCTATATGTTCAATCTATTGTTAGGACAGTTGAATGCTAGTCATATGGGGTATCGTGGTAGTGCGCCAAGAAATACAAGTGATAAAGTTGGAGTATTAGGTTTGGAAGTAGAGAACACTAAAAAAGGAGTAAAGGTTTCTTATGTGTTACCAAATTCAGTAGCAGACAAATCAACCAGTAAGTTAAAAGTAGGAGATATTATCACAGCTGTTAACGGACAAGAAATTAAAAAGAATACAAATTTCTACAGTTTACTAAAGAATACGCAATCGAAAGAGATTTTATTGAGTTTAGATAATGGTAAAGAAGTAGTGTTACGTCCAGAAAGATCCTTAAGAAGGTTGCAATATGAAGAATGGGTAAACTCTAGAAAAAAATTGGTAGAAGAGTATTCAAACGATCAATTAGGATATATTCACATCCAAGGAATGAATATGCCAAGTTTTGAGCGTTTTGAACGTGAATTAAAAGCAAGTGGTTATGGTAAAAAAGGAATTGTAATTGATGTGCGTTACAATGGTGGTGGTTGGACAACTGACCGATTAATGGCAGTGCTTAATGTAGATCAGCATGCTTATACAGTTCCAAGAGGAGCAGCAAAAAGCTTAAAAAATCATCAGAAGTTCAACGGAAACTATCCGTTTAATGAACGAGCCATCTTATCAGTAAACACAAAACCAATGGTAGCTTTATGTAATGAAAATAGTTATTCAAATGCTGAAATTTTCTCTCATGCTTTTAAAAATTTAGGATTAGGGAAATTAGTAGGGCAACCAACTTTTGGAGCGGTGATTTCTACAGGAGGAAAACGTTTACAAAATGGAATGATTCGTATGCCATTTAGAGCATGGTATGTAAAAAAAACAGGTGAGAATATGGAGAATGAAGCACCAGCTGTACCAGATTATTTGGTGAAAAATGCACCAGGATGGAAGGATAGAGGAGAAGATGCTCAATTAAAAAAAGCAGTCGAAGTATTGTTACAAGATATAGAATAAAATAAAAAAAGCTGAGTTTTAAAACTCAGCTTTTTTTATTTTATTCTAACGTGTTTCAACTATAATAACGCCATTGGCACCTCTAGATCCATAAGCAGAGGTTTCAGGACCTTTAAGTACTTTTATGGATTTAATAGTAGTAGGAACAATGTTGCTAAAAATAGTTTTATCTACTGCAGTGTTATTTAATATAAACAATGGAACAGTACTCCCATTTACACTATTGTAGCCTCTTATATTAATATTATTAGCCCCTGATACATTAACACCTGGAACCTGACCTCTAAGGTAATCATAGATATCTCTGTATTGAATAGGGTTTATATTTTTGCTTCTAGCATCACCAGAAATATAATGGTGATTACCTTCCTTTATTTTAAGTGTTATTTTTTTTTGTCCGTTGTATGGAACCTTAATAATTCCTATTTTAGGTGAATAAGCGCTAATTTCTTTAGGAGTTTTTTCTAATTTTATTTTGTACTCACCTTTGGCGTTAGTCCATCTTTTTTGTTTTACATTGTCAAGAAGGATTACTGCACCAGAAACAGGCTTGTTATCAGGTCCTTTAACGAGGATAGATAATTTCTTTGCTTGAGAAAAAGCAGATAAATTAAAAACTAGCAGAGTAACGAATAAGAGTATAATTTTTTTCATGAAATCTGTTTTTATTTCCCAATATAGAAAAAAAAAGTAAATTCTTTATTATTGATAATGTATTTAGTCTTTTTTTACTGAAATCATAGAGAAGAAACCTAAAAAGTAACCATTCTAGGTTTTTTTTATTCCTATTTTTGCCAAATGATGCAGATTACAGAACAAGAATTGTTAGAAAAATTAAAAGTAAATTTTGGATATGATAGCTTTCGTTTAGAGCAACAAGCTATTATTGAAAATATTTTAGCAAAAAAAGATACCTTGGTTATTATGCCAACAGGAGGAGGGAAATCTATTTGTTACCAATTACCAGCATTATTTTTTGAAGGTGTTACGTTGGTAATTTCTCCATTAATAGCATTGATGAAGGATCAAGTAGATAGCTTAAAAGCGAACGGAATTCCTGCAACTTTTTTTAACAGTAGTCAATCAACAGAAGAGCAACAACAAGTGTTTGACGCAATAGCTTCAAAAAGTATAAAACTACTATATGTTGCTCCTGAAAGTTTATCATTACTCCAAAATGTGTTAAATCAATCTTATATAAGCTGTATTGCTGTTGATGAAGCACACTGTATTTCTGCATGGGGACACGATTTTCGCCCTTCCTATAAACAACTTGCATTTTTAAAAAAATCGTTACCAGAAGTTCCTATTGTAGCGTTAACTGCTACGGCAGACAAAGCAACGCAACAAGATATTTTAGAGCAGTTAGCAGTGCCAAATGCTACTCAATTTATAAGTTCTTTCAATAGAGAGAATATTGCTTTAGAAGTTCGTCCTGCAAACGATAGAGTACAACAAATTATAAAGTTTATTCAGAGGAGACCTAATGAAGCAGGAATTGTTTATTGCTTAAGTAGAAAAGCTACGGAACAATTAGCTAGTAAACTGCAACAAAACAATATTGATGCAAAGGCTTATCACGCGGGATTACCTTTTGAAGAAAGAGCTAAAACTCAAGAGGCTTTTATTAAAGATGATTGTGAGGTAATTTGTGCTACTATTGCTTTTGGAATGGGAATCGATAAATCTAATGTTCGTTGGGTAATTCACTATAATATGCCTAAAAATATCGAAGGTTATTATCAAGAAATTGGACGTTCAGGTCGTGACGGTTTACCTGCAAAAGCCTTGTTATTTCACAGTTATGCAGATGTTATTCAGTTGCGTCAGTTTATAGAGAATACCGGAAATAAGGAAGTGCAAGAGGCAAAATTAGAACGTATGAAGCAATTTGCTGAAGCTACGGTTTGCCGAAGAAAAATATTACTTAGTTATTTTGGAGAATTAATTGAAGAAAACTGTGGAAATTGTGATGTGTGTAAGAACCCGCCACAGTTTTTTGATGGTACTGTTATCGCGCAAAAAGGACTATCAGCTATTTATCGATTACAAGGAAAAGAGGCTATGGGAACTGTAATAGATGTGCTAAGAGGAGCCAAAAACGCTGGGGTTTTAGACAAGAATTATCAAACGTTAAAAACCTATGGAGTAGGAAAAGATATTTCGTGGAGAGATTGGCAGTATTATTTAATACAGTTAACAAACCAAGGTTATTGTCAAATCGCTTTTCATTTAAATAATAGCTTACAACTTACCGATTTTTCAACTAAAGTGCTCTTTGAAGGAGAAAAAGTACAGTTAACTACTCCAGTTGAATTTCAGAAAGAAGTACAAACAGTAACAAAAGAGAAGAAGAAAAAAGCGGTTAAAGATACATTATTTGAGCGTTTGCGAAAACTACGTTATCGTATTGCTCAGGAAGAAGATATAGCAGCCTATTTGGTGTTTAATGATGCTACCCTTAAAGAAATAGAAAGAGAAAGGCCACAGTCCGATGAAGAGTTTTTGGCAATAAGCGGAGTAGGACAACGAAAATTAGAAGTGTATGGAGCTGAGTTTATGGAAGAGATTAAAACTTTTTTAAACGAGAAGAAGCGAACTAAAAAAGATACTACTTTAGAGACTTTTAAGTTGTATAAAGAAGGTTTTACAGTCGAAGAGATAGCTGAAAACCGTGGACTAAAACCTGCCACTATTTTTTCTCACTTATCTAAGTTATACCTAGAAGGAAAAGATGTGAGTTTGGATGAGTTTATTGAGGCAGATACGTTAGCTTTGGTAGCAAATGCCAAAAAAGTTTTGAAAAATGAAACTACTTTAAAGCCCTATTTTGAGTTTTTGGGAGAGAAAGTTTCGTATGAAAAAATACGAGTTGGGTTGACCATTTTACAAAGGAAAAGATAGATTGTTATGAGTGAGAACCATTTTCCTGTCGATGCTGATTCAGACGCTATTTTAAACTTAAAAGAGAAAATTAATGCATTAAAAACTAAGATTGAAGCAATTGAGACTAAGTTATTTCCTTTTGAACAATCGTTACGAAATGAAATTGCCGATTTGTTAATAGAAGAAAGAGAATTAACAGTTTTATATAAGGAGCAAAAGAAAGCTAAAAAAGAGAAAAGGTTAGAGCAAAAGCGGAAAGGTAAAAATTACAAAGAACCTACAGGTATTGTACCCATTTCAAAAAAAGAAGTAGCAGAAAAAACAAATCAAAAAGAGAAGAAAAGATTATATAAAGAGGCAATGTTGTATGTGCATCCTGATAAATTTTCAATGCAAGAAAAAGAGCAACAAAAGGCATTAGAAACAACAACAAAACTGATAGAGATATATCAAAACGGAAGCTTGGAAGAGTTAGAAGCTTTTCATGCACATATCTTTGGAGGTAATACGATGATGAATTTTAATAAAGATATTTCATTAGTTAAGAAAACAACTAGTAATGCCACTTATTTAAAAAATGAGATTGAACGTTTAGAAAAACAATTAACTGATTTGTTAGATAGTTATACCTACAAAGTTTTAACAACGTACAAAAATCCTATGTCGTTTGTTGACGAACTAAAAGCCTATTATGACGATAGGATTTTTAAACTTCGCAAACGAACTAGGACAAAAAATAAACCAGAATTATAAAAGAATAATTCTGGTTTATGATTAATTAAGAGGTTTTTAATTCTTCCATCTCTTTAATAATATCATCGAGTTTTGATATAAGACTATGATATAAAATTCGAGTTGAGATGTTGTATACCACGAAACCAATAATTCCAGTTACAATTGCTACAATGAGCCCAACTCCTATAATTTCTAAGAATGAAGAGTCACTGGAAATATAGTTAGATAGAAAGCTTTTTTCTTTAACAGCATAAGCCAGAGCAAAAATTGATACAATAGCTAATGGAATTGCAAAAACAAATAACTTTTTTGTGGCTTTAGATACTGAGTTAATTACGCTTCTATAGTTTTTTAAATAAGTTAAATTATCGGACTTTACATCGATAGAGTTAAACCTTTTTAGTAATCTCGAGTTAAAGAAATACAAACTTAAGATTAAAAAAGCACCGTATGCACCAATAATAGTTTCAGATAAGAGAATTCCCCCAATAACTACAATTCCTGCCATAGGTAGCAATCCTTTATTGTCAAACTCGTAGGTTCTTTTAATTTTATTAATAACCGATTTAGATTTCTGGTTGTATATATCGTTGATTTTTGGAGCTATTAATGATTGTTCATTAATAAAAGCTTCATTCCATCTTTTTTCAATTGATTTTTCCATCTAATAATATTTTTAATTGTTTTTTAATTCTGTTAATGCGTACTGCAATATTGTTAGCGCTAGTTCCAATAATTGCAGCAATTTCTTTGTAAGGATTTTCTTCTAAATGCAGTAAAATTATCGCTCTGTCGACTTCAGATAATTTTTTAATAGCATCATATAACAAGTTTAAATCTTCGTTTTGAAAAGCTTTATTATCCTCTGATAAATTGGGAGTTTTCTCTAAAGAATATTCTTTTTTAGCATTTCTCTTTGCTAAGGTTAAACAAACATTTAGCGTAATTCTGTAAATCCAAGTAGACCATTTAGATTTGTTCTGAAATGCATCTCTACTTTTCCATATTTGTAAACAGGCCTCTTGATAAAAGTCTTCAAAATCCTCTTGAGAGTCCGTATAAGCTCTGCATATTTTAATAATAATACCAGCATGTGGTAAAATGGATGTTATATAAAAATCGTTACTCAAAATTTGGTTTTCTTGATAGGTATTCTGAAAAGTAAAATTATTACAAGAGAATAGATAAATTTTTAAAATATTTTATTTTCAGTAATTATTGAAAGTTTAATAATTTGTTATATATTTCTGGTATGAAACTAGAAGACGCGAAATTAAAATATATTCATACTTGGGGTAGTTTAGCCACTAATTGGGGAATTAATAAAACGATGGCGCAAGTACATGCTTTATTATTGGTTTCAACAAAACCGCTCTCTGCTGATGAAATTATGGAAACTTTAAAAATTTCTAGAGGTAACGTAAATATGAATGTTCGTGCTTTGATTGATTGGGGAATTGTAAGTAAAGAATTTGTTGTAGGTGAGCGCAAGGAGTTTTTTGTCGCCGATAAAGATATTTGGGAACTGTTTAAACAAATAACAAAAGAGCGTAAAAAAAGAGAGATAGAGCCAGTTTTAAAAGTGTTAGACGAATTACAAGAAGATGTTAAAGACACTTCGGAAGAAGCTGAAGCATTTAAAAAGGTGATGAACGATTTATCGTCCGTAACCAAAACGGTAAATGGTATTTTAGAAAATGCTATCAAAGCTGATGAGCATTGGTTGTTATCAAACTTTACTAAAATGATAAAAAAGTAAAAAAATTTGCTTATAAACTTTCAAAAATTTCTGAAAATATGAAAAATACAATTAAAATATTAACTTATATAAATAGACTTTTAATGTTTTTTACTTGTGGATTGTTAATTTCTTTTTACTTATCTCTTTATGGAATGTATGCTGAAATTTTATTAGGAGCTTTTCATGTTTTAGCAACATTAGTTCTGCTAGGCTTTTGGACAAAACTGAATGATGTTGAGGTAAAAAGAATAGCTTCTTATGTAATAATGGTTGTGTTATACTTTACGTTATGGTATTTGCTTAATATAACAGGAAATACTGATAGTTTTTATATACCAATCATCTGGATAATTATCATCCCAATGTCTTTAGCGGCGTATTTGACATTTATTCTGGAAAAAATAAAAATTAGATTAACATGATTCAAATTACTTACACACTCTATTTAGTAATTTCTATTGTCATTGTTTTATATGTTGGTAATTACTGTTTCCAAAACGGAAAGATTTATATAAGAAGCTATTTTCCGCATAAGCAAGAATTAGCTAACGGAATTAATAATATTTTACTGGTAGCCTACTACTGTTTAAATATAGGATTAGCAGTTTGGAGTTTAGCATCAATTAATAAAATTATGAGTATAGAAGAAGTGGTAGTAGAACTATGTTCAAGAGTAAGCTTTATTCTAATTATTATTGGCATTCTTCATTTTAGTAACCTTTATATGGTTAGCGTATTACATAAGAAATTAAAACAAAAATCTCATGATTATGGATATAAAAACAAATTGGAAAAGTATTAAGAGCCATTTTAAAAACAGCCTAAGAAGAAACATGTTTTTAGCAATAGCTTCAGTAAACGATCAAAATGAACCTACAGTAACACCTATTGGATCTCTGTTCTTTAACAAAAATCAAACAGGATTTTATTTTGAAAAGTTTGCAACAAAGCTTAATAAACACGCAAAAACAAACAATAAAATATGTGTTATAGCGGTGAATAATAGCAAACGGTTTTGGTTGAGATCTTTGTTCAAAGGTAAATTTTCTAGCTATCCAGGAGTAAAATTATATGGAGAATTAGGTGAAAGGAGGGAGGCAACTGAAATTGAAAAAAGAGCCATGCAAAGAAGAGTAAGAATAACCCAAGGTCTTAAAGGACACACATATTTATGGAAAGATATGTCTTTAGTTAGAGACATAAAGTTTACAAAGGCCGAAAAAATAAACCTAGGACAAATGACTAGGGAATTATAAGTAATAATCAATAAAAAAGTAAATCATGAATACTTCATTAGAATTAGTAGCGTATTTAATCTATCTACCTGTGAGCATCGGATTAACAACATTTGTATCACAGCACTTATTTAAAAATAGTAAAATATTTATGTTAGATATTTTTAATCAAAAACAAGAAATTGCATTTGCTACAAACAAGTTATTTAAAATAGGTTTTTATCTGCTAAACATAGGTTTCGCATTAAGAATTATTCAAGTTTATAGATTAACAGATTATAAGGGTTTGGTAGAAGCGCTGAGCGCTAAAATTGGAGGATTTTCTATTTATTTGGGGGCTGTTATGATCTTCTTTATTATCTTCTTTTTGAAGGGTAGAAAAGCAAGTAAAATAGAAAACATAAAATTAAAGAGACAAGAAAATAGTTAGGGGAAGTTGCTTAACATATTAGAAAAAGAAAAAGTGAACCTCATAAGTATTTACCTATGAGGTTTGTGAATTGATTAAAAATAGAATTAGATGAGTTTTTTAAAAGCTGAATGGCGAAAACTGGTGATGTCAAATTACGAAGTTAACCCAAAAGTATTACTGCCTTTTGTACCCAAAGGAACAGAGTTAGATTATTATGATGATAAATGTTATGTGAGTTTAGTAGGGTTTATGTTTATAAATACAAAACTATTAGGAGTAAAAGTACCCTTTCATACAAATTTTGAAGAAGTGAATCTTCGGTTTTATGTAAAAAGAAAAGAAGGAGATAAGTATAAAAGGGGAGTAGTTTTTATTAAAGAAATTGTACCCAAGCCTGCTATTACTTTCATTGCAAACACTGTTTATAAAGAAAATTATCAAACATTACCAATGAGGCATAATTGGCATTTTAACGAAAAAGAAATCAAGGTGTCTTATCATTGGAAAGTAAATGGAGAATCTAATACCATTGCTGTTGAAAGTGAATCAAAGTTAGTTGCTATTGAACCCAATACCAAAATTGAATTTATAGCAGAACATTATTGGGGTTATGCAAAAGATAAAAATAGAACAACTGAATATGAAGTAAAGCACCCTACATGGAAATATTATCCAGTAGTTAATTATACAATTGACATTGATTTTAAAGCAACTTATGGAGAAAGCTTTTCTTTTTTAAAGAGCATAGAACCTGCTTCGGTATTTCTATTAGAAGGTTCTAAAATTAGTGTAGAGAATAAAACAGTTTTATAAACAAAAGCCTCACTTAATTTTAAGTGAGGCTTTGATATTTATATGCAAACATTGTTTGTTTACATGTTTCGTCTGTATTGACCACCAACTTCAAACAATGAAGCAGTAATTTGACCCAACGAACAAACTTTGGTAGCGTCCATTAACTTTTCAAAAAGATTTTGATTGTTAATTGCAGCCGATTGCATTTCAGATAAAAGTTGCTCTATTTTATCTTCATGAGCTTTATTTAAGTTCTCTTTCGTTTTGATTTGGAATTGTTTTTCTTCCTCAGTAGCTCGAATCACTTCTTGCGGAGTAACTGTTGGAGAACCTTTAGAACTTAAGAAGGTGTTTACTCCAATAATTGGGAATTCACCTGTATGTTTTAGGGTTTCATAGTATAAACTCTCTTCTTGAATTTTAGAACGTTGGTACATCGTTTCCATCGCTCCTAAAACACCACCACGTTCTGTAATTCTATCGAACTCAGTTAATACTGCTTCCTCAACTAAATCAGTTAATTCTTCAATGATAAATGAGCCTTGGATTGGATTTTCGTTTTTAGCCAATCCTAATTCTTTATTAATAATTAATTGAATTGCCATCGCACGACGTACAGATTCTTCTGTAGGCGTTGTAATTGCTTCGTCATATGCATTCGTATGTAACGAGTTACAGTTGTCGTAAATAGCATACAGTGCCTGTAAAGTTGTACGAATATCATTAAAGTCAATTTCTTGAGCGTGTAATGAACGTCCAGAAGTTTGAATATGATATTTTAACATTTGAGCACGAGCGTTAGCTCCATATTTATATTTTAAAGCTTTTGCCCAAATTTTACGAGCTACACGACCAATCACGGCGTATTCAGGATCAATACCATTAGAGAAGAAGAACGATAAGTTTGGTCCAAACTTATTGATATCCATTCCTCTTGATAAGTAGTATTCTACGTAGGTGAATCCGTTTGCTAAGGTTAATGCTAACTGTGTAATAGGGTTTGCACCAGCTTCTGCAATATGATACCCTGAAATAGATACAGAATAGAAATTACGAACATTTTTCTCAATAAAATATTCTTGAACATCTCCCATTAAACGCAAAGCAAATTCCGTAGAGAAAATACACGTGTTCTGTGCTTGATCTTCTTTTAAAATATCAGCTTGAACCGTACCACGTACTTGTGCTAAAGTATTTGCTTTAATTTCAGCATAAACATCTGCAGGTAAAATTTGATCACCAGTAACACCTAGTAATAACAAACCTAATCCGTCATTACCTTCTGGTAAATCACCGTTGTATTTTGGTCTGTCAATTCCTTTGTCGTCGTATAATTCTTTAAGTTTCGCTTCAACCTTTTTTTCTAATTTGTGCTCTTTGATGTATTTCTCACAATTCTGATCAATCGCTGCATTCATAAAGAATCCTAATAACATCGGAGCAGGACCATTAATAGTCATAGAAACAGAAGTCATAGCATGACTTAAATCGAAACCAGAATATAATTTTTTAGCATCGTCTAAACAACAAATAGATACTCCTGCATTACCAATTTTACCATAAATATCAGGTCTGTGTCCTGGATCGTTACCGTATAAAGTAACCGAATCAAAAGCTGTAGAAAGACGTTTTGCTGGCATTCCTAAACTTACATAGTGGAAACGACGGTTAGTACGTTCAGGTCCACCTTCACCAGCAAACATACGCGTTGGATCTTCTCCAGTACGCTTAAACGGATATAATCCTGACGCATATGGAAATTCACCTGGAACATTTTCTTGTAAATTCCAACGTAATAAATCACCCCAAGCTTGGTATTTTGGTAAGGCTACTTTCGGAATTTGAGTGTGTGAAAGTGATTCTGTATGAGTTTCTATTTTAATTTCCTTATCACGTACTTTAAATGAGTAGATAGGATCTTTGTATTTTTTTACTTTCTCTTGCCAGTTTAAAATGATTTCCCAGTTATAAGGGTCTAAATCCATTTTAACACGATCAAATTCGGCAATTAAAAGCTTAAGAAAATCTTTGTTTTCTTCTGTTTTGTTAATAGAAGTTTCTTCAATTCCTGATTTATCTAGTACTATTTCAGATTCAGAAACACTTTCAATAGTTTTGAAAATTCCATATAATTTTTGAGCTACTTTTTCTTGCTCATTAACCGTTTTATCATAGGCGCGGTTGTTTTCTGAAATTTCAGATAAATAACGAGTTCTACTAGGTGGAATTACAAATATCTTTTCAGACATTTCTTTTGTAATTTCAAAAGTAGATTGTAAATCAGCTCCTGTTTTTTCAACTAACTTATCCATGATTGCTTTGTACAACGAATTCATTCCTGGATCGTTGAATTGTGATGCAATCGTTCCAAAAACAGGCATGTCATCCATGTGAACATCCCATAAATTGTTGTTACGCATGTATTGCTTTTTTACATCGCGTAAGGCATCTAAAGCACCTCTTTTATCAAATTTGTTGATGGCTACTAAATCAGCAAAATCAAGCATGTCGATTTTTTCTAACTGAGTAGCTGCACCAAATTCAGGAGTCATTACATACAAAGAAGTATCAGAATGTTCAATAATCTCGGTATCTGATTGCCCGATTCCTGAAGTTTCTAAAATAATTAGGTCAAACTCCGCTGCTTTTAAAACTTCTACAGCCTCATTCACATATTTTGATAATGCTAAGTTTGACTGACGTGTAGCTAATGAACGCATATATACACGTTCGTTATTAATCGCATTCATACGAATACGGTCACCTAATAAGGCACCACCTGTTTTTCTTTTCGATGGATCCACAGAAATTAATCCGATAGTTTTCTCTGGAAAATCAATTAAGAAACGACGAACTAATTCGTCAACTAAACTCGATTTACCAGCACCACCTGTACCAGTGATTCCTAAAACAGGGGTTTTAGAATTTTTATTTTTTTTATGAATGGTTTCTAAAGCTTCTTTAGCAACTTCTGGGAAGTTCTCAGCAGCAGAAATTACACGAGCAATACTACCAACTTCTTTATCGGCTAATTTATCTACTTCTCCATTTAATGTATCTCCAATGGCAAAATCTGATTGTTGAACTAAATCATTAATCATTCCTTGTAATCCCAATTCACGACCATCATCAGGAGAGTAAATACGAGTAATTCCGTAGTCCATCAATTCTTTGATTTCCTCAGGAAGAATTACTCCACCACCACCACCAAATATTTTAATATGTCCAGCTCCTTTTTCTTGCAATAAATCGTACATGTACTTAAAGTACTCGTTGTGTCCACCTTGGTACGAAGTCATAGCAATTGCATTTGCGTCTTCTTGAATAGCACAGTTTACTACTTCTTCAACGCTTCTATCATGTCCTAAGTGAATTACTTCAACCCCAGTAGATTGAATAATTCGGCGCATAATATTAATGGCAGCATCGTGTCCATCAAATAAAGAAGCCGCAGTTACAATTCGTACTTTGTGTTTAGGTTTATAGGGAGTTATTTGTTCCATTCGTAAATTGTCTTAATTTTCGGGTACGCAATTTACGGAAATCTTAAAAAATAGACGGATGTTTTAACAATTATAAATAAGAAAGGAAAGCCCATCTCTTCCGAGTAGAGATATATTCTAAATTATGCTCATTTTGATAAGCCTCTCGTTCAAAACTTAAATTGCTGTAAGCTTTTGAAGTATTACGATAAATTAGCAGTTTGATAAACCATTCTAGAAAATAAAATAGGTAGAAGAAAACAATTAATAATTCTAACTGTTGCTTTAAATGAATTTTTTCATGGTTTATTAAAACAGGATTTCCTTTTAAATCTTCTCTTTTTAAAAAGATAAAAGGGTATAATGTCATTCCAGCAAAACCTTTTGGAATTATATGTTTTGAAATAAATATCATAAACCTGTTTATGCAATAAACTTACCAAAGGTACAATTTATTGTTAGGAATGTAAGAAGAAATAAAATAAGGATAAAATTTATACTTTTTAAAAGTACGGTTTTTAACAGTATAGACTTATATTTGTGCAAACTTCAAAGAAGATGGATTTTTTAACTTTAAAATATAAAAAGAGGATTGAAGCTCAGTATCACCGAGCAGATATCCGTTATCCATAGTTTTTTTCATTTTTACGATTATCAACAGATTTAAACTTAACAAGTTTTCAACTTTTTATTGAAAACTAAAAAACCGTATAAAATGACTTTTAAAGAACAAATAAAACAAGGAATACCAACTGCATTACCTCCAAAAAAGGAGTATGATACTACAATAAATCACGCACCAAAGCGTAAGGAAATTTTAACTGATGAAGAAAAAAAATTGGCTTTACGTAATGCGTTGCGTTATTTTGATAAACAACATCACGAAGAGTTATTACCAGAGTTTGCTGAAGAGTTAGAAAAGTACGGACGAATTTATATGTACCGTTTCCGTCCTGACTATAAAATGTATGCGCGTCCTATCGAGGAGTACCCAGGGAAATCTGAACAAGCAAAGGCTATTATGGTGATGATTCAAAATAATTTGGATTACGCAGTAGCGCAACATCCTCACGAATTAATTACCTATGGGGGGAATGGAGCAGTATTTTCTAATTGGGCTCAGTACTTGTTGACCATGAAGTACTTGTCTGAAATGACAAATAAACAAACGTTAGTAATGTACTCAGGGCACCCAATGGGATTATTTCCATCACATAAAGATGCTCCAAGAGTGGTGGTGACTAATGGTATGATGATTCCTAATTATTCAAAGCCAGATGATTGGGAAAAGTTTAATGCTTTGGGTGTAACTCAATATGGGCAAATGACAGCAGGAAGTTACATGTATATAGGTCCACAAGGAATTGTACATGGAACAACAATTACTGTGTTAAATGGATTTAGAAAAATAGGAAAATCACCAGAAGGAAACTTATTTGTTACTGCTGGTTTAGGCGGAATGAGTGGAGCGCAACCAAAAGCAGGAAATATTGCTGGTTGTATTACAGTGTGTGCTGAGGTGAATCCAAAAATAACTCAGGTTCGATTAGATCAAGGTTGGATTGATGAAAAAATCACTGATTTAGATGAATTGGTAGCACGTGTTCGTAAAGCAAAAGAAAACAAAGAAGTAGTTTCTTTAGCATATCTAGGAAATGTAGTTGATGTATGGGAAAAATTTGCTGAAGAAGATGTGTATATCGATTTAGGTTCAGACCAAACTTCGCTGCACAATCCGTGGGCTGGAGGATATTATCCAGTTGATATATCGTTTGAAGAATCAAACGAAATGATGGCGAATAATCCTGAGTTATTCAAAGAAAAAGTACAGGAAACTTTACGTCGTCACGCTAAAGCAATCAATAAACATACTGAAAAAGGAACCTATTTCTTTGATTATGGTAATGCTTTTTTATTAGAAGCGAGTAGAGCAGGTGCTGATGTAATGAGTCCAAATCCGACTTTAGGAAGAGAGTTCAAGTACCCTAGTTATGTACAAGATATTATGGGACCTATGTGTTTCGATTATGGTTTTGGTCCTTTCCGTTGGGTATGTACATCAGGGAAACCAGAAGATTTAGCGAAAACAGATGCTATTGCTTGTAAGGTGTTGGAGAAAATCATGAAAAAATCTCCAGAAGAAATCCAACAGCAAATGGCGGATAACATTCAGTGGATTAAAGGAGCGCAAGAGAATAAGTTAGTAGTAGGTTCACAAGCGCGTATTTTATATGCAGATGCTGAAGGACGTATGAAAATAGCAGAAGCGTTTAATAAGGCTATTAAGAAAGGAAAAATAGGTCCAGTAGTGTTAGGTCGTGATCACCACGATGTTTCTGGAACAGATTCACCTTACCGTGAAACTTCTAATATTTATGATGGTTCTCGTTTTACAGCAGATATGGCAATTCATAATGTAATAGGAGATAGTTTTAGAGGAGCTACTTGGGTTTCTATCCACAATGGAGGTGGAGTAGGCTGGGGAGAAGTAATTAATGGTGGATTTGGCATGCTTCTTGATGGTTCTAAAGATGCATCAAGGCGCTTAAAATCAATGCTTTTCTGGGATGTGAATAACGGAATTGCAAGACGTAGTTGGGCACGAAATGACGAAGCTGTTTTTGCTATTAAACGTGCAATGGAGGTTGAAAAGAAACTAAAAGTTACACTTCCAAACTTAGTGGACGATGCGTTATTAGAAAACATGTAAACCCTAAGAAAATGAAAAATTTAAAATTACTTTTTTTGCCAATTGTAGCTTTACTAATTACTTCGTGTAGTTCGGTAAGGGTTGTAACGGATTATGATACACAAACTGATTTTAATCAGTATAAAACATTTGCGTTTTATAAAACAGGCATAGACAAAGCTCCAATCTCTGATTTGGATAAAAAACGTATTATGCGTGCTATTGAAGCAGAGTTGATGGCCAAAGGAATGACTAAATCAGCTTCGCCTGATGTATTGGTAAGTTTATTTACCAAATCACGAGAGCGTATAAATGTGAACGATAATTACTATGGAGGATTTTATTATCCATGGTATTATGGTCCAAGCCCTGTAACCGTTTCTCAATACACAGAAGGAACTTTGTTTATTGATTTGTTAGATGCTGATAAAAAAGAGTTAGTATGGCAAGGAATAGGAACAGGAGCTTTAAGTACAAGTAGTGTAGAAAGAAAAGAGGCACGTATTAAAGAATTTGTAGCTGAAATTATGGCGGAGTATCCACCTAATGCTAAAAAGTAAGATTTAAATTTTTTAAGATATACAAATACGTTAAGCAGAAACATAAAGTCTGTTTAACGTATTTTTTTATGATATTTGTAGCATGAGAAATAAGATATTAAAACCCACTCCTGAAGAATATTATACTAATGAACAAGGATATAGGGTTTTTAAAGAAGCGTACCATTTACGCCGCGGGTATTGTTGTAAAAACGGCTGTAAACATTGTCCGTATGGATATGATAAAAATACCGATAGTTTCAAATAAATGTGACAATAATTAGTTTATTGTTTCTAAAAAATATAAATAAAATCAAACAAGTAGACATGAAAAAAATTACAGTATTCTTTATTGCACTTACTTTTATGGGGTGTGCAGAATTACAAAAAGTAGTAAATCAATTACCACAAGGAGGAATATTAACACAAGAGCAAATTGGTAATGGTTTGCGCCAAGCGTTAGATAATGGTATTCAGCATCAAGTAACAAAATTAACTTCAAAAGATGGTTTTTATAAGAATGACTTGGTGAAAATTTTATTACCAGAAGAATTACAGGCTGTAGATAAAGGATTGCGTAAGATTGGCTTAGGTAATTTAGCAGATGAAGGTTTAAAAGCAATTAATAGAACTGCTGAAGATGCTGTAAAAACAGCGACTCCAATTTTTGTAAATGCTGTTAAAGAAATTACATTTAACGATGCAAAGAATATTTTATTAGGGGCTGATAATGCTGCAACTTCTTATTTAGAAGGAAAAACAACTTCTGCATTATATGCTGAGTTTAATCCAGTGATTAAAAACTCATTTTCGAAAGTAGGTGCTGATAAAATTTGGTCGAATTTAATTTCAAAGTACAATAGTATTCCATTTGTAAAAAAAGTGAATCCAGACTTAACAGACTACGTAACAACTGAAGCGTTGGATGGTGTATTTACTATGATTGCTGTTGAAGAAAAAGGAATACGTAATAAAGTAGGATTACGTAATACAGCATTATTGCGTCAGGTATTTGCGTTACAAGATAATAGGTAGTATAAATTATTGCTTATAATAAAAAAACTCTTGAAGTCAAGAGTTTTTTTTGTGTTTATACAAAAGGGTTAAGGGTATTTTCCCCATTTTATATTTAATTAATATTTTATATAGTTGTAAATCAAATAAATATGTATATTTATAATCCGTGTTAACCCAATTAGAAATGTCAAGAATTAATCAATTACGTAGATACAGAAAACATCTTGAAGAAAGATATCGTAGATTGGTTGAGACGGCTAATGATTATAAGTATGAAGATGAGTGTAAAAGTGACCGCTCAGCATTCAAAGCAATGAAGATATTAGAAAAGCTAAATAGAATAAAATATTTAGACGAAGATATGTCAAATCCTGTTGTGTAACTCCTTAAAGTAATCAAAAGCTTTTAACAGTCTACTACCGTACCAAGAAAAGTATTCACCATCAACTAAGATAGGAGTGCTATTGTTTGTGTACTGTTTTATTTCAATAATATGTTTTTCTTTAAAAGGAAAAGGTTCGGAAGATAGTAAAATCAGTTCTGGGTTTTTCTTATGGATATCTTTTAAGTTAACTTCAGGATACCTTACTTCATTGGTATAAATATTTTCAAACTTATTTAATTCTAGCAAATGATTTATAAAAGTATTATTTGCAGCAATCATCCAAGGATTTCTCCAAATAAAATAAGCAACTTTTCTATTTTTTTGATTTACAATAAACTTTTTAAAATCAAATATTTTTGATTCTAATTCACCAATCATTTTTTTTGCTTCAACTTGCTTTTCAAAAAAACTCCCGTAAAGAGAAATTAATTCTAAGGAATCGGTAAGTGTAAAAATATCAGAAACATGAGTAAATGCTATTTGTTGGCAGGCTTCAACTATTTCTTTAGTATTTTCTTCTTTATTACATAAAATAATATCAGGTTGAAGTTCCTTGATTTTATTTATTTTTATGTTTTTTGTACCACCAACAACTGTTTTTGTTTTTAAAAGATGTTTTGGGTGAATGCAGAATTTAGTTACTCCCACAATACTATCTTCAAGTCCCAAGTCAACTAAAAGTTCTGTTTGACTTGGAACTAAAGAAATTATCCTTTTGTACTTTTTATCAATATTCATTAAGCAAAAGTAAGGATTCAAAAATAAAGAGTTATTATTTAACTCCCATTAGCTCTTGAAAATCTTTTTTATAACTTTTACTTACTCTGAAAGTTTTATTATCATTAATTTTTACATCTGTTTCACCATAATTTGAAGTGATAATCTCATCAATAAAGTTAGAGTTGATAATAGTAGACCTATGAATCCTGACAAAAAGGTTAGAGTTTAATCTTTTAATTATACTAGATAGAGATTCTCTTAGTAAGTACTTTTTATTATCCGTAGTAAAAATTTCTACATAATATCCAGACGCTGAAATATACTTAATAGTGTTTCGCTCTAAGAAGATTATTTTGTTCCCTGATTTAATATTGATCTTGGTCCCTTTTACGGGCATTTCTATAGGGGTTCTGTCTTTTACAAAATCTAAGATGTTGTCTAAGCTAGAAAGCTTTTCTATTTTTTTGTAGTCAATAACCTTTTTAATTGAAGCGTAAAATCTGTCTTCTTCTAGGGGTTTTAAAAGGTAATCAAAGGCAAAATAATCAAAAGCTTTTACAGCATGTTCATTAGAAGAAGCTGTAAAAATAAAAATAGGTTTTTTGGGTAAAGTTATTTTTTCTATAATATCAAACCCAGTCATATTGTTTATCTTAGTGTCAAGGTAAACAACATCAGGAGATAGGTTGTTGATTTTTTTTATAGCGTCTAAACCATCTGAACATTCACCAACAATTTCTATAAAATTATAATCGCTTACTAGTTTTTTAAATCTAGATCGAGCAGTTTTTTCATTGTCAACAATTAAAATTGATACTTTCATTTGCATTTTGTTTTCCAACAGCTATAACAGTTAAAACTAGGAGATACCCTAACTTATGATTTATTAAAGTTTAGTTAAATAAATATTAAAAATTAAGTTGTTTGTTGAAACTTATAATACTGACTATAATTAGTAAATAGAAGGGATTTGTTTATTTGTTGTTTAAATAAAAACGAGTGGCAAAAATAATGAAGAACAGCTCATGAAACCAATAAAAATAAAGGTTTTTTAAAAAGTTAACATTAATTAATATTTGACTGTTTTTAATGAGAGTGTTGTTGACTTCTTAAAATTGTTTTTTCACATCAAATTAAAGGTTGTTAACTTCAAATAAGTGTTAGCAAAAACTTATAGCCTTTAGATTTACAACTGTTAATTAATAAAAATTTAATAATTTATGAATCTACATTGGAAAAATGTAATCTGTGTATTCTTCTTTTTTGGTTTTTTACTGAATATGAGTGCGCAGGAGAAAAAAATCACTGGAGTGGTGTCTGATAGTGCAGGACCTTTACCTGGTGTAAATGTAATCTTAAAGGGTACAACTATAGGTACTGAAACAGACTTTGATGGTAAGTATTCATTAAAAGCAAAAACAGGAGATGTTTTAGTTTTTAGTTTCGTTGGAATGCAAGTAACTGAAAGAACTGTGGGAGCAGCTTCAGAACTAAATGTTTTAATGAAAGAAGATACTAATATATTAGATGAGATTGTAGTTGTTGGTTATGGTACAACGACAAAACAATCTTTTACAGGTACAGCAAAAGTTGTAAAGACCGAAGATTTAGAAGCAAAAAGTGTATCTAACGTTTCTCAAGCATTAGCAGGAGAGGTAGCTGGTGTTAATGTTATTAATACATCAGGTCAACCAGGAACAGTAGCTACTATTCGTATTCGTGGATTTGGTTCGGTTAATGGAAATAGAGATCCTTTATATGTGGTAGATGGAGTACCTTTTTCAGGTTCAATAAACTCAATTAATCCATCAGATATTGCATCTACTACTGTATTGAAAGATGCTTCTGCAACTGCTATTTATGGTTCTAGAGGTGCAAATGGTGTAATTATGATTACAACTAAATCAGGTAAATCAGGAGCTACATCTGTAGAAATTGATTTAAAAACAGGTGTTAACTTTCAGTTTTTACCAAGGTATGATGTAATTAAATCGCCAGATGAGTATTTAGAATTATCATGGCACGCTATGGCTAATAGAGGTTTAGATATAGATCCTACTACAGACGCAGCAGCTTATGCAAATGCAAATTTATTTTCAGATAGAATAGGGATACCTGCTGATTTTAACTATTTTAATACAACAGATGTATCTCAAATTATAGATCCAGTTACAGGTAAGGTTAGACCGGGTTTAACAAGAAAGTATACTCCTGAAGATTGGAATGATTATGCTTTTCAACCTTCTATAAGAACAGAAGCTAACATTAAAATGAGTGGAGGAGATGATAAAACTAAATACTTTAGTTCTTTCGGATATTTGGATGATAAAGGTTATTCTGTAAACTCTGGTTATAAGAGATATGCTGCAAGGTTAAATTTAACACATAAGCCTGCAGAGTGGTTAACAGCCAAGGCTAATGTAGGTTATACTTTAAGTAAAAGTATTCAGAATGGACAATCAGAAGATTCTGGAAGTATTTTCTGGTATGCAGATAACATTCCTTCTATTTATCCTTTGTTTAAACGTGATGCTAATGGAGATTTTATTGAGGATTCTAAATATGGAGGTAATCAATATGACTACAGAGATAGAGGTTTTGGTGGAGGTACCAATGCTATTGGTGATGCCATGTACAACTATGTTGGAGCTGAACGTCACTCTTTAAACGGAAATTTCTCTTTTAAAGTAGATTTAGCTGAAGGTTTGGAGTTTGAAACTCAGTATGGAGCTCAACATTATAGTAGAATTTATAATAATGTTCAAAATCCTTTTTATGGTTTTGCAGTTAAACAAAATGGTACTCTTTATCAAACGAAGTCAAGTGCTTTGACACAGAACTTTTTAAATATTTTTAGATATAATAAATCATTTGGAGATCATAACATTTCAGCATTAGCAGCTCATGAAACTAATCAAAGAGAATATGAGATAAGTACATTAAGTAAAAATACTATAGTTAATTTACAAAATGGGATAACAGATGCGAATAATTATATTAATGTATCTTCTCCGCCAACAGGGTATAAAACAAAAACAGCTTTAGAAAGTTATTTTGGTCAAGTTTCTTATAATTATTTAAGAAAATACTATTTATCTGGAGCTATTCGTAGAGATGGTTCATCTAGATTCTTCCAGAAAAAATGGGGTACATTTGGTTCTGTAGGAGCTTCATGGGTAGTGTCTGAGGAAAATTTCATGAATAATGTTGAGTTCGTTAATTTCTTAAAGTTAAAAGCGAGTTATGGTATTTTAGGAGATCAAGCAGGTGTTGATATTTATTCAGGTCAAGATACTTATACAATTGGTAACTTAGGAGGAGAAATCTCTTTACGTCCGAACGCAATTCAAAACCCTAGCTTAACTTGGGAAACATCAAAAATGTTTCAAACAGGTTTAGAGTTTACATTATTTAACGATATTATTGATGGTTCTGTAGATTATTATATTAAAAATACTGAAGACTTAATTTTTGAAACTAGGTTAGCTCCATCTACAGGTAATGCTATTTTAGATGTAAATGATGGTAAATTAAGAAACTCAGGTTTAGAATTTGATATCACTGCTCATTTAGTAGAAAAAGAAAACTTTAAATTAGATTTTGGGGTTAACGGCGAAATGTATGACAACGAGTTAACACAAATGCCAATTGATCCAGCTAATAATGAAAGAAAATTATTAGATATCTCTGGAGCTTACGGTAGAGCTAAAGGTAGAGGGATTTACGATTTCTACATGAGAGAATGGGCTGGAGTTGATTCTCAAACGGGTAATCCTTTATGGACACAGTATTATCATGATGCTAACAATAATGGAACTGTAGATGATGGAGAAGGTATTGGAAGTTTATATGAATATAAAACATTAAACCCAGATAAGTCTATAAGTAAAACAACAACTAGTAAATATAGTGATGCTACTCAAAAGTATCTAGATAAATCTATTATTCCAACAATAAGAGGTGCGTTTAGATTCAATGCTAAATATCACAATTTTACACTTAGTACATTATTTGGTTATAGTTTAGGAGGATATTCTTATGATAATGTATATGCTGGTTTAATGGATAACGATCAAATAGGAGCAAACAACTGGCACACAGATATTAGAAATAGTTGGAAGAACCCAGGGGATGTTACTGATGTTCCAAGATTAATTAGTGATAGAAATGTACAAGTAAATTCTCGTTCTTCAAGATTTATTACATCTACAGACTATTTGTCTTTAAGTAATGTTAGGTTAGGATATACAATTCCTTCTAACTTAATAGAAAAATCTGGAGTTAAGTCATTAAACTTTTGGGTATCTGGAGATAATTTATTCTTATTAAGCGAAAGAGATGGTTTCAATCCAACTACATCAGAAACTGGTTCTTCAGATGTTTACCGTTATCAACCATTAACGACAATAACTTTTGGAGTAAGAGCTAAATTTTAAAAAAATAGAAATATGATACTAAAAAAATATATAAAATCAGTTGCTATAACAGCTTTAGCCTTTACAATATCTAGCTGTGGCGACGAACTTTTAATAGAAACACCATCAGAAGATATTTCTGTTGAAGATGTTGCAGAAACAGGTGAAATCTATCCTAATGTTCTTGAAGGAGCGCTTAGAGGTGTATACGAAACAATGTTTCAAACTGAGACTGGTGGGACTGAAGCTCATGAAGATTATGGACAAAAAGGATATGATGTGGTGTCTGATATGTTATCAGGTGACCTTGCTTTAGCAGCTAATGTATATAACAGGTATAGTGGTGTTGCTCAGTTATTAGCTACAGAAGACTTCACTTTTAATACTCCAAATTACATAGCATGGAGATATTATTACAGAATAATCAATAGTAGTAATCTTGTTATAAGGTCTTTAGGAGGAAATGATGCTACTATCACCGATGCAAATAGAGATGCTATGGGGCAAGCTAAAGCATTGAGAGCTTATGCTTATTTTTATTTAAGCCAATTGTATATTAAAGAGTATGAACCAAACTCTAAGGTTTTACCTATATACACAGTAGCAAATTCAAGTGCAAAAGAGCAAAGTACTACAGCTGAGGTTTATGAACTAATGATTAAAGATTTAGAAGAAGCAGTAGTTTTACTAGATTCTTTTACCCCAAGTGGAAAATATCAAATTAATAAAGAAGTAGCAGAAGGTTTATTAGCTTATGTATATGCAGCAAGAGGTGAGGCTGCAGATATCACAAGAGCAAGAGAATTAGCAGAAAATGTTATTAACTCTGGTAAATACCCTATTACCTCAAAAACTCAAGTAGTTGGAGGTTTTAATGATGTTTATACTAATCCAAGTTGGATGTGGGGAGTAGATATTACTTTAGATAACGGATTAGACTTAGTATCATGGTGGGGACAAATGGATTATTATACATTCAGTTATCAGTCTTTTGGAGATAAAAAACAAATAGATAAAGGTTTATATGATGCAATTAAACCAACTGATGTAAGAAAATCTCAATTTGACAATGACCCAGTATCTGGTAGCTATTTAATGCCAATAAATAAGTTTTATGATGTAAACAAGCAATTTAGAGGTCAAAGAAATATCGAGGCAGATTATATTTACATGAGAGTTGACGAAATGTATCTTTTATCAGCTGAAATGGCTGCAAAAGAAGGTTTAGAAGCTGATGCTAAAAACCGTTTAAAAGATATACTAGGTCAAAGATTTGATGATGCAGCTGATTATGCATACGTAGATGCTTTATCTGGTCAAGACCTTTTAGATGAAATTTATTTACAAACTCGTATAGAATTATGGGGAGAAGGTAAAAGCTATTTAGCCTTAAAGCGTAATAAAGAAACATTAACAAGAGGAGAAAACCATGTGTATTTAGCAGGTGAATCTATTAAGTATAATGATAATAGAATTACCCTAGAAATTCCACAATCTGAAGTTCAGAACAATCCATTTATAAATTAATTCTTTTAGGAAAACAATTTTCTTATAGGAATAGACATTCCCCTAAAAGAAAGGGCTGAGTTTACAAAACTCAGCCCTTTTCATCTTAAAGTAATAGTTTTTCAATTCAAAAAAAAGGTAATTCAAATCAAAGTTATAATAATGAAGAGTTATGCTTGATACATTTGTGCCAACTTATACCAACTTTGTTTTCATTGGTGTAATTATTTGAATTAATTATAAAGTCAGGGAGTCATTAACCTTGACTTTTTTTTATGCATTATTTTGTTTAATAAGTGCTTTTTTTGTTTTTTTTATCTTGTTCTCTTGTGTTTTTGTTGTTTTTTTAATTGTTTTTTTGTTAAAAAAAATATTTTTTAAGATTTATCTTGGTGTTTTGTTATTTTTATAAGATGTCAATTTTAAGGTTCTTGCAATGAGAATTTTAAGTTTAAAAAATAATTTATGAAATTAAAAAATTATCTAATGCTAATGTTTATACTAATAAGCATTTCAGTTTTAGCACAAGAAAAAAAGGTTACAGGAACAGTAACTGATGAAACTGGGGGATTACCAGGAGTTAGTGTGATTATTAAAGGTACTAATAGAGGTACCGAAACAGACTTTGATGGTAAATACTCCATAAAAGCAAATCGAGGAGATATACTTGTTTTTAGCTTTGTGGGACTCAAAACTATTGAAAGAACGATTGGTGCTATTTCTGTTTTAAATATTAAAATGGAAGAGGATACTAACTTGTTAGACGAAGTAGTAGTTGTAGCCTATGGTACAAGTTCTAAAGAGGCATTGACAGGGTCAGTAGCTAAAATTAGTTCTGAATCTCTAGAGACAAGACCAACAGCAAATTTGTCTGCAGCTATTGAAGGAGCTACCCCGGGGGTTATTGCAACAGCTGCTAGTGGTCAGCCAGGTTCAGGTCAAAGTATTAGAATAAGAGGTTTTGGTTCTTTTGGAGCTTCAAATGCACCGCTTTATGTTGTAGATGGTATTCCTATTAATGGAGATTTAAGTAATATAAATACTAACGATATTGAGAGTATTACAATACTAAAGGATGCTTCATCAACAGCATTATATGGAAACAAAGCAACAAATGGGGTTGTTATGGTGACTACAAAGACAGGAAGAAGTCAAGTAGGTGAGATAAATTTAAGTATTTCTACAGGTATTGTAGAAAGGGCTATTCCTGAGTATGATAGAATAAACGCGCAACAATATTATCCAATTATGTGGGAATCTCTAAGGAACTCAATGGCAATACCAGGAGTTGACACATCTGCAGATTTAACAGTGGCTAATCAGTCAGCTACAAATAATATTTTTGGAGTTCTAGGTTACAACCCTTTTAATGTTCCTAATGATAATATAGTTGGAGTTGATGGTAACTTAAATCCCAATGCAAGTTTATTATACAATGATTTTGATTGGGAAGGAGCTGTTACTAGAACAGGTATAAGAAGAAACATAGATTTAAGTTATCAAGGAAAATCCGATAAGGCTGATTTTTATGCATCATTAGGGTACTTAAACGAGGAGGGGTATTTAATAAATTCAGATTACCAGAGAATAACAGCAAGAGTAAATGTAAATTATCAAGCGAAGGATTGGCTAAAGTTAGGAGCAAATATATCAGGAGCTTTAACGGAAGGAAATCAATCAAATTTAGGGGGTAGTAATAGTTTTAGAAACCCTTTTAGGTTTACTAGAAACATGGGGCCAATTTATCCTGTATATGCTCATGACCCTGTGACTGGAGCATTTATATTAGATGAGAATGGAGATAAGGTTTTTGATATTGAAGATAACAGACCAAGTGGAGCAAGCACAGGAAGACATGTTGTTGTAGAAAGGCAATTAGATAGAGATTTTGATGAAATTACAGCAGTTAATTTGAAAACATATGCTGATTTTCGTTTAGCTGAAGGATTGAACTTTAGAACTAACTTAAGTTATGAAGAACAAGACAGATATAATACTTTTTTCTGGAATAAAATTATAGGAGATGGAGCTCCTGATGGTTTAGGTTTTAAACAATATGTTAGAACAGCGACAATAGGGTTTAATCAACTCTTAAATTATAATGTATCTTTTGAAGAACATAATTTTGAGTTTTTAGCAGGTCATGAAAGTCAGAGTTTGGCGATTGATGATTTTAGTGGAACAAGAACAAAACAAATTGCAGCAGGGAATTTTGAGTTGATTAATTACGTGAATACTACTGACTTAAGCTCTGAAAGAGATGAGAATAATGATGAGAGTTATTTTGGAAGAGTTAATTATAATTACAATAATAAGTATTACTTAAGTTCTTCAGTAAGAAGGGATGGATCTTCAAGATTTTCTCAAGATAAAAGATGGGGGACTTTTTGGTCGTTAGGAGGATCATGGAGTATGGATAGAGAAAGTTTTATGTCTGATGTAGAGTGGGTTAATTTGTTGAAAATTAGAGCATCGTATGGTGAGTTAGGGAATAACAGAGGAATAGGGTACTATCCTCATTTAGCATTGTTTGCATTGGATAATAATAATCTTGGTGAACCAGGAATTATTAGATCAAGTTTAGGAGCCCCAGATTTACTTTGGGAAACTAGTGCTAATTTTGATGTAGCTATTGAGTTTGAGTTATTTAATAGACTTAGAGGATCTGTAGAATATTATAATAAAGAATCTCAAAACTTAATTTTTGATGTACCAGTAGCTTTTTCTGATGGAGCTGATAGTAAGAAAGAGAACATAGGGACCTTATTTAATAGAGGTGTTGAAGTAGGCTTATCTTATGATATTTTTAAGAAAAAAGATTTTACTTGGACGTTCAATGTTAATGCAGCAACGCTTCAAAATGAGTTTACAAAATTGCCACAAGAAGAAATTATTAATGGGACTAAAAAGTTAAAAGTAGGAAAAGGTCTTTTTGATTATTGGATTAGAGATTGGTATGGGGTTGATCCTTCAGATGGATCAGGGTTATTTGTAGCTGAAGATCCAGAAGCATCAGGTGTAAGAACCATAAACGGTGTAGCCGTCACTCCTTTTTCTAATAATGCAAGATTTCATTATGCAGGGTCAGCTATTCCAGACTTAACAGGTTCTTTTTCAAACGATATTAAGTATAAGGGGTTTAGCTTAACGACGTTATTTACATATCAAATAGGAGGAAAGTCATTAGATCTTAATTATGCAGGAATAATGGAGTCTGGAGGTTATGGTACAGCAAAAAGTATTGACATTTTAAATAGATGGCAGCAACCAGGAGATGTTACAGATGTACCAAGAATGGATGCAGCATTGTCTAGTCAATGGAGTGGAACATCAGATAGATGGTTAACAGATGCTTCATTTTTAAATTTAAGACAAGTTAATCTTTCATATAACTTTAAGTCTGATGCAATTGAGCGTATAGGGTTAGCAGGATTGAGAATGTATATAAGTGCTGAAAATTTATTTTCAATAAATGCTCGTAAAGGATTAAATGTTCAACAACAGTTTAATGGTAATACTTCTAATGTTTATACACCATCTAGAATTATTACTCTTGGTTTAAACTTAAAACTTTAAAAAAATGAAAAAATTTATTTATATATTGATATTAGGATTTTTTGTTTTTACGAGTCAATCTTGTGAGAATGATTTTTTAGATACTGTTCCAACAGATGAAGTAGCAGCTTCTGAAGCAGTAAAAACAACAACCAATGCATATGCTGTTTTAAACGGGGTTCATCGATCTTTATATCAGAGATGGAATGATATTCAAGGTAATGCAGGAATAGGTGGACACTACATACATTTAGATTGTATGGGTGAAGATCAAGTTGTGCATAGAGAACAGTGGTTTAATAGAGTTTATAAGTGGACAGCAGGAAGGAGTGATACAGATTTTTACAGTGAATTTCCTTGGAGAACTTATTATAGAATTATTGCAAATGCAAATGTTCTAATAAATGGAGTAGATAATGCACAAGGATCTAATGAAGATAAGAAAGCTATTAAAGGACAGGCCTTGGTTTATAGAGCTTGGGCACACTATCAATTGGTTCAAGTATACGGAGAAAGGTATAAAATAGGAGGAGGTAATTCTCAGTTAGGCGTTCCTTACAAGAAAAGCGAATTAGAAGAGAAGCTACCTAGAAATACTGTAGAAGAAGTTTATACAGAAATTAATAATGATTTAGATGATGCTATTGCCCTACTTAATGGTTTAAACTATGGAGGAGATAAAAAATCTAATCTAGGGGAAGGAGTAGCAAGAGGGATTAAGGCAAGAGTACTGTTAACACAAGGTAGGTGGGCTGAAGCAGCAAATATGGCATCTTTAGCTAGACAAGGTTATACTCTAATGGATTTTGATACCTATAAAAATGGCTTTCAGATTAATGCTGCATCAAACCCAGAATTCATGTGGGCAAGTATTATAGCTGAAGATCAAAATGACAGATTTGGTTCTTTTGGTGGATATATGTCAAGAAACTTTAGTTCCTCTGCAATAAGAGGAAATCCTAGGTCTATTAATTCATTATTATATGATCAAATTTCTAGTACGGATGTTAGAAAAACATTATGGGATCCTACAGGTCAACATAATGATCTTCCATCAGGATACTCAATTTCATCTAGTCATGCAAGATATCCTTACACAAGTCAAAAGTTTTTAGCTGTCAGCGCTTCAGATAGTAGAGTTGATGTACCACATATGCGAGCAGCCGAAATGTATTTAATAGAAGCAGAAGCACTCGCCAGAGATAATCAAGATGGGTTAGCAGCACAAACTTTGTATGATTTGATTATAACTAGAGATCCAAATTATACTTTATCGTCTAATACTGGGCAAGCTTTAATTGATGAGATTATGATTCATAGGAGAGTAGAACTTTGGGGAGAAGGATTCAGATTTTTAGATTTAAAAAGACTGAATTTACCTTTAGATAGAACTGGGGCTAATCATAGTGCAGCTTTAGCAGGCAATGTGTTACAGGTACCGGTAGGAGATATCAGATGGGAGTGGTTAATTCCCAGAGAAGAAATAGATGCGAATCCTAATATGGTTCAGAATCCAAGATAGTTTCTTTGTTGTGAATAAGAAGCTAATTACATTAAATTTTGTTCTCCATTTAATGTAGTTATTTGAATTAATTTTAAGCCAAGGAGTTATTAACCTTGGCTTTTTTTATTTTAGAACATTTTCCATTTGTTGTTGTAACTCCTTCGCTTTAGCTGTGGCAGCTTTAGTAAAATCACTTTCGTTAGAAGCATAAATAATTCCACGAGAAGAGTTAATTAGTAATCCTACAGTGTCAGTCATTCCGTGTTTACAAACTTCTTCTAAGCTTCCTCCTTGGGCACCAACCCCAGGAACTAATAAAAAGCTCTCAGGAATAATTTTTCTGATATCAGCTAAATATTCAGCTTTAGTAGCGCCAACTACATACATTAAATTTTGTGAGTTTTTCCAAGATTTAGAAGTTTCAATAACCTGTTTGTACAATTCCTTACCATCAACTGTTTTTGTTTGAAAGTCGAAAGCACCTTGGTTAGAAGTTAAAGCCAACATAATAGTATGTTTATGTTCAAAGGCTAAAAAAGGTTCAACAGAATCTTTACCCATATACGGAGCTACAGTTACCGAGTCAAAAGCTAAGTCTTCAAAAAAAGCTTTTGCATACATGGTTGAAGTATTACCAATATCACCACGTTTAGCATCAGCAATGGTGAAAATTTCAGGATGTTTTTCGTTTAAGTAATTAATCGTTTTTTCAAGAGATTTCCACCCTTTTATTCCGTAAGCTTCATAAAAAGCAGTATTAGGTTTGTAAGCTACACAAAGATGATGAGTAGCATCAATAATGGCTTTGTTAAAGGCAAAGATAGGATCTTCTTCTTGAAGTAAATGAGCTGGAATTTTGTTTAAATCAACATCCAGTCCAATACATAAAAACGATTTCTTTTTTCGAATTTCAGATACAAGTTGTTGTGTTGTCATGTGTTGTTGTAAAAGTTAGGCAAAAGTACATAAATTTAGCAGTTTCTGTTATCTTTGTTATATATGTTTCAATATATCGTTAACAAAATTTTTTACGGATTCTTAACACTGTTTGGGGTAGTTACTGTAATATTTTTACTGTTTAATATCCTACCAGGTGATCCTGCTCGCATGATGTTAGACCAGCGAGAAGACACAGAACAATTACAGAATATACGAAAAAAATATGGGTTCGATAAACCTGTGTTTACTCAGTATTTGTATTATTTGAATGATGTTTCTCCATTGTCTTTTCATAGTAAGAATAGAGGAAATTACACTTTTTTATCAGAAGATAAATACAATGCTTACCCCTTATTTTCTATAGGAAATACAGAGGTGGTTGTAAAAACTCCGTATTTACGTCAATCATTTCAAAAGAATGGTAAAAATGTTTCCGAAGTGATTAAAGAAACTTTACCTAATACGGGAATTTTAGCAATAGTTGCCATAACTATCGCTTTAATTTTAGGAATTATTTTAGGAGTCTTTTCCGCCTTATTTAAAGATACTTTTTTTGACAGATTCATAGCTGTAGTCAGTACTTTAGGAATGAGTGTTCCCTCATTTTTTTCAGCTATATTGTTTGCTTGGTTGTTTGGTTTTGTGTTGCATAAATACACTCACTTAGAAATGACAGGAAGTTTATATGAAGTGGATGATTTTGGTGAAGGAATGCATATTAAATGGAAGAATTTGGTATTACCAGCAATAGTATTGGGAATTCGCCCATTAGCGGTAGTAATCCAATTGATGAGGAATTCATTGTTAGAAACCTTAAATCAAGACTACATTCGAACAGCAAAAGCGAAAGGATTAACAATGTACCAAGTAATAAAAAACCATGCCTTAAAAAACTCGTTAAACCCAGTGATAACAGCAATTTCTGGATGGTTTGCTTCTATGTTGGCTGGAGCGGTTTTTGTGGAATATATTTTTAACTGGAATGGATTAGGAAAAGAAATAGTGAACTCGCTAAATACTCTCGATTTACCCGTAATTATGGGAGCTGTTTTAGTGGTGGCTACGTTATTTATAATCATAAATATTATAGTAGATATTTTATATAGTTGGTTAGATCCAAGAATAAGGTTACAATAAAATGAGAAAATTTTGTCTATTAATCGTCATAGTTTTTTTGTCAAGTTGTGCTGTTTTTCAGCCAAAACACTTTACTCAAACATCTTTGAATGAAGAACTGTTAACTTTAGAAAGAGAGTCAATTCCATTTAAGGAAATCTTAAAACAAAATAAAGGGAAGAAAATTTTTGTACAAATCTTCGCAACCTATTGTCCTTATAGTCAAAAGAGCTTTGAAGATGTAGTTTCATTTCAAAAGAAAAATCCTGAACTTGTATATGTTTTTTTATCAGTAGACCATTCATACCATGATTGGAAAAGAGGTTTAGAAAGTATCCCTGTAAAAGGACAACATTATTATATTCCAAAAAAAGGAAAAGGAGAGCTTGGTGAATTTTTAAAATTAAAAACAATTCCAAGGTTTTTGATGATTGATGAAGAAGGAAAAATTAGCGTTTATAAATCATCTAAAGTGTCAGACAAACTTCAAAACAAAGTATAATAACATGAAAAAAATAGTGATAGTAGTTTTTATTGGATTAACCTTATTAAGCTGTTCAAAAGAAGCCCCAGATCATTTTTCTAGAAAAGCTTTGGAGGATGTTTTTATTTCTTTAGAAGGAAATGAAGTACCTTTCAATAAAATTTTAGAAAAACATAAAGGGAAAAAGATATTAATAGATATTTGGGCTTCATGGTGTCCAGATTGTTTAAAAAGTATTCCAGAAGTACAGAGCATTCAAGAAGTATATAAAGAAGCTGCGTATGTTTTTTTATCCTTAGATAGAAATAAGAGAGATTGGAAAAATGGTATTAAACGTCTAAATATAGAAGGAGACCATTATTTTATGCAATCGGATTGGGAGGGAGAGTTTGGTAAGTTTTTAGGCTTAAATTGGATTCCGAGATTTTTAGTAATTGATGAGAACGGAAAAATAATTGTTTTTGATGCGACAAAAGCCACTGATAATTTAATTCGTCAAAGCCTAGAAATAATGTAATTTTGCAAACACAAAATCAATAACCAGAAAAAATAATACACGTGAGACAAAAAGTAGTTGCAGGTAACTGGAAGATGAATAAAAATCTTGATGAAGCAAAAGAATTAATCAAGGGAATAAAGAAAGAAGTTAAAAAAGGTTTAGGAGAAAACACAAGAGTAATCATAGCTCCTAGTTTTGTAAACCTGCACTATGCTACTAAAAAGACTAAAAAGTCTGTTGTTGAAGTTGCTGCACAAAATATGCACCAATCTAAAAATGGGGCATTTACAGGAGAAGTTTCTGCAGATATGTTAACAAACCTAGGAGTGAACATAGTAGTTTTAGGGCACTCTGAACGCAGAGAGTACTTTGGTGAAACTGATGAGTTATTAGCTCAAAAGGTAGATGCAGCTTTAGAAAATGGATTAGAAGTGATTTTTTGTTTTGGTGAACTGTTGGAAGATAGAAAGTCAGGAAATCATTTCGGAGTTGTAGAAAGTCAGGTAAAAAAAGCATTATTCCACCTAAAAGAAGAAGCTTTTAAAAATATTATTTTAGCGTATGAGCCTGTTTGGGCAATTGGAACGGGAGAAACAGCTTCACCAGAGCAAGCGCAAGAAATGCACGCTTTTGTAAGAGAACTTTTAGCTAAAGAGTATGGGAAAGAAATAGCTGATACCATTTCCATTTTATATGGAGGAAGTGTAAAACCAGCCAACGCTAAAGAAATTTTTTCTAAGCCAGATGTTGATGGAGGTTTAATAGGTGGAGCAGCATTAAAAGCTGAAGATTTTGCAGCAATAATTAAATCAATTTAATGGACAATATTTATATAGAATATACTTTTGAAGTAACACCGAAAGAACCAACTACAGAAATCCTAATTGCTGAGTTAGGTGTTCTAGGATTCGAAAGTTTTGTAGAAAATGAAAACGGAGTTATAGCGTATATTCAAAAAGAAGATTGGAATAAAGATATTTTAAATGATGTCTTTGTTTTAAACTCAGAAGAGTTTTCAATTGACTATAAACATAAAGAAATAGAGCAAACTAATTGGAATGAAGAATGGGAAAAGAATTTTAACCCTATTCAAGTAGATGATTTGGTTAGTATCAGAGCCCCATTTCATGAAGATCCTAACTTGAAGTACGATATCGTTATTGAGCCAAAAATGAGTTTTGGTACGGGACATCATGAAACTACACACATGATGGTACAACATTTGATTAATTTAGATGTAGCAAATAAAAAAGTATTAGATATGGGATGTGGTACAGGGATTTTAGCAATTTTTGCAGAAATGAAAGGAGCACAACCTATTGATGCTATAGATATTGATGCTTGGTGTTATGAGAATTCATTAGAAAATGTAGAAAGAAATAGCTGTAAACATATTTCGGTTTATGAAGGAGATGCATCCTTATTAAAAGGAAAAAAATATGATGTTATCATAGCGAATATCAACCGAAATATTTTGTTAAATGATATGGAAACTTACACAAATTGCTTAACAGAAAAAGGAGTTTTATTATTAAGTGGATTTTACAGTGAAGATATTCCAGTGATTGATAATGAGGTGTCTAAGTACAGTTTAACATTAAAAGATACCATAAAAAGAAATAATTGGGTAGCTTTGCAGTATCAAAAATAAAACAAATGAGTACGATAGAAAAAATTCAAGAAGAGCTTGATGTTTTATTAAATGAAACAAGAAAGCACGAAATTGTTTTGCATAACGATGATGTAAATACCTTTGATTTTGTAATTGATAGCCTTGTAACTGTATGTGATCATACATTAGAGCAGGCGGAACAATGTACTATCTTAGTACATTATAAAGGTAAATGCTCGGTTAAAACGGGAGAGTATAAAGATTTAGAACCAAGATGCTCTAAATTATTAGAGTTAGGTTTATCAGCAGAGATAGTATAAGAATGGAGAACATTTTTAGGTATTACGAATTTTCAGATTTTTTTAAAGATGACTCTGGTACATTTAAAGAAAACGAAATAAGTTTTTCAGAACTGAACAAAGAACATTTTTTAATTTTTGAAAAGAAAGAATCACAATATAATCTTTACGTATCAAAATATAAATCAAAAAAAGGTATAGGGAAAGAACCACCAGAAATACTAGAATTATTAGTTGAAAACTACGATAAATCTATACCAGAACATAGAATAGTACTTAGAAAATATTTGTATTAAAAACTCAAAAAACTTTTTTTGAGTTTTTTTTATGTTTTTAGGTGACCAATTAAAAATTATCGTGTCATAATAGTGTAAGCAAAAGAAAAGAATAAAATTTGATTAAAAATATGACCTCTTAAATGCAAAACTTCTCTTTTCTGCTTAAAGCTTACAAAGAGAAGTTTTTTAAAGGTTTGAAAATAGTAGTAGTTAGTTTTTATACTAAGTTTGGTTAGACGAAAAGGCCTTAAGCGGAAGTTTAAGGTCTTTTTTATTGAGTTTTTAACTAAAAAATAATTAAATGTCTGGTAAAAAAGAGTGAAAAAAAATGTATATTTATATAGGTGAAATAGTAACAATAAAAGCCTATGTAGCATCATTTTCTTTAGACGCCACGAGCATAACTAAAACTAGTTTTTGCTAAAAGAAACTTGGACTTGTTGTGGGTAATATCCAAGATAAAAGTTTATTAACTAAATAATTTTAAAGAAAATGAAAAACACTATTATAAAAACAGTTTTTATATTATTTGTTGGGGTAAGTTTGGCTTTTGCTACTAAACAAGATAAAATTTTAGAGCCTATAAAAACAGTAGCAACTTTTCAGGGTTATGATGAGTATGGTTATACTTTTTTGTTTGAAAATGAAGAGGGAGATGAAGATGTAATAACCTTTGAAACCATATCAGAGAAAATATTAAAAATTTATAACTTAAAAGATGATAAATTTGTAGATCAGGTATTTGAAATTACATATGATTATAAGATGTCAGATGATGAAATTGAGATACCTGTGTTACAATCAATAAAAAAAATAGAATAATTATGAGTATTGTAGATTTATACGAATCAAGTAAGCATAGAAATAATGTAGCGCACTTTAGCGCTATTGTTAATCTTGCTATTATTGATGGTGATTTAAATGAAGATGAAGAAAAATTAGTGAATCGTTTTGCTAGAAAATTAGATATAACGGAGGCAGAGTATCAAGATATTGTGGAAAACTCTAAAAAATATCCAGTTGTGCCACAAGCAAAAACTGATGATAGGTTAGAGCGTTTACTAGATTTATTTAAAATAATTTATTCAGATCACGAAATAGATGAGGCTGAGTTAAAATTAATTTTGAGGTATGCTATTCAGCTTGGTTTTTCACAAGAAAGAGCAGAAGAGATAATCTCTAAAACCACAAAGGTTTTTAGTGGTAAGATAGATTTAGATCAGTATAAATCGATATTAAACATCCTATAAAAAGTAAAATCCCATTCTAAACAGAATGGGATTTATTTTTAAAGTAACTGCAAGTTTTCTAACTTAAAAATTACAAGATCTTCATCATCCATATCATCAAAAATTTCTTTGTACGTAATTTCAAAACTTTTGTTTTTATAAGTTGATGATTTTAAATCTAAATGCTCAAGATTCTTTTTGTTGATTTGTTCAAAATCAATAATATCTCCGTTTTCTAATTCGAAAACATAATAGCCGTTTGTATATCCTTGATAAACGCCGACTAATGTAACTGTTTCTTGTGAGTTATAATAAGCCATGGTTTAAATACAATTTACTATTTATTCATTATCAAAATCGCCTGTTATTTCAATTTCATCAAAAGTATCATCACTATCCTCATCATCAGTTTCATGATCTTCCATTGATTGTTGTAGCTGAGAACTTATTTTTACTAAAAAAAGAGTATCTTCAGTATTTACCTCTACAGCTTTAACTGTTTCTCCTTTACTATTTTTAAAGGAAATAATGTCCGAATGATCGTATCCATCAGGATACCTCTCTACCAATAAATCTAAAATATCAGTAGTTAACTTAGCATAGTCTACAATAACTCTTTTCATAAGGTTACATTTTTAATAAATAAGCAAATATTAATGGAGCGACAATAGTCGCATCACTTTCTATAATAAACTTAGGAGTATCAATGTCTAGTTTTCCCCAAGTAATCTTTTCATTAGGAACAGCTCCCGAATAAGAACCGTAGCTGGTGGTTGAATCTGAAATTTGACAGAAATAACTCCAGAAAGGAGTGTCTTCTCTTTCTAAATCTTGATATAGCATTGGTACTACACAAATAGGGAAATCTCCAGCAATTCCTCCTCCAATTTGGAAAAACCCGATACCGTTTTCTGAGTTTTCAGTATACCAATCCGCCAAGAAAGTCATATACTCAATACCAGACTTCATAGTAGAAGCTTTTAGTTCTCCTTTTACTACATAAGAAGCAAAAATATTTCCCATAGTACTGTCTTCCCATCCAGGAACAACAATTGGTAAGTTCTTTTCTGCTGCTGCATACATCCAAGAGTCTTTCAAATCGATTTCATAATACTCTTCTAAAACTCCTGACAATAAAAGCTTGTACATAAATTCATGTGGAAGATAACGTTCACCAGCTTCTTCTGCATCTTTCCAAATTTTAAAAATATGTTTTTGTAAACGTCTAAAAGCTTCCTCTTCAGGAATGCAAGTATCGGTAACACGGTTTAATCCTTTTAATAATAAGTCCCATTCTTCTTGTGGTGTTAAGTCACGATAGTTTGGTACTCTTTTATAATGTGAGTGAGCAACTAGATTCATGATATCCTCTTCAAGATTTGCTCCAGTGCAAGAAATGATATGCACTTTATCTTGACGAATCATTTCAGCGAAAATTTTCCCTAATTCTGCTGTACTCATAGCTCCTGCTAATGATACTAACATTTTAGAGCCTTGTTCTAGTTGTGCTTCATACCCTTTTGCAGCATCTACTAATGCAGCTGCGTTAAAGTGTAAAAAGTATTTTTCTATAAAATTGGTTATAGGTTTGTTCATTTTTTTATTTTGTTAAATTGATTTTTCAACAATTACTTGTACTACTTCAAAAAGAATGAGGATTATGATAATCCATTCTAGCATGCTACTGTATTTATGCTGTAGTATATCGTTAAATAAATCTAAATTTTCTTTAATTACATTTAAACTATTTTCAATTCCTTGATGACGTTTTATAATGTCTAATTCATCTTTTAATTTGTAATCTAAATCAGACAAGTCTTTATTGTTCCAAGCAACATCTGGTGAGTCAAAAACAAACAGGTTTTCAGCAATGTTGTTTTTTAAATTCATGGTTTTTCCAATAAATTTTCTCATTTGAATTTTAGAGAGTTTAAAACTCCCAGTTTTTTCTAGTTGCTTAGAATATACTAATGTTTTGTCATGCAAATCAGATGTTTTATTTACATAGTTCATCAATGCTACCGATTGTGCTAGGTTAAGCATAATGATATGTGCTACATCATCATTTAACTCTTTAACTTGAATAGTTCCGAAATCAACTTCTATAGTATCAGAAAAAGTGATATTATATTTTTCTGAAGGTAAATTATTGATAACTAACTTTTCTTTGTTAATTAAAAAACTAACAATTTGATTAGTTAAATCATCTGTACAGTTCATAAAAACAACACTTCCATAATCTTTTATATAGATGTATGAATTGTTTGCGATTTTATATAGTAAAAAAGAATGTTCTCTTTTTATTAACTCATACGATTCAAACTGTGAACGAATAGCACTAAGTGCTATTCGTTTTTCAAGATGATATGCAATTGTTTGTAAGTGCATTTTAATAATCGTCGTCGTCGCTTTTAAACTTTGCTAATTTGTTAAATGGAGAGCTTTCGTCATCATCATAATCTTCTTCATCTTCCATGGTAGAAGAAAACTTATAGCTCAACATTTTATAGTATAATTTAGCTGCTAAAAAGTCTGAAGATTTTTCATTTTCGTTAGGACATAGCTCTACAATGTCAAAACCAACTACATTTCTTTCAGTAAATACTCTCTTTAAAAACTCTAAAGTTTCGTAATAAAACAATCCTCCTGGTTCTGGTGTACCTGTACTTGGTAATAATGATGGGTCAATAGCATCTAAATCAAAAGTGATAAAAACATTACCTGTTAATTGATCAATAACTTCATCCATCCAGTATTCATTTACAGCCATGTCGTGTGCAAAAAAGACTTTATCCATATTCATAGAAGACTTTTCTGATATGTCCATACTACGAATACCTACTTGTACTAAGTTAGTCGTTTGACTCGCCTCATATACAGCACAAGCGTGATTGCAAGAGCTACCTTCATATTCCTTGCGTAAATCGGCATGAGCGTCAATATGTAAAACAGTAAGATTGTTAAAACATTCGTTAAAAGCACGAATAGTACCAATAGAAATTGAATGTTCTCCACCAAAAAGTGTTACAAACTTATTTTTATTAATAAATTTTTTAGTTGTTGCATGCACAGCTTCTACCATAGCTTCTGGAGAAGAATCTTCTGTAACAGCATCCGCTAAATAAACACCTTCCTTATATACTTCGCTATCAGTTTCTATATCATATAATTCCATGTTCTCTGAAGCGTCTAAAAATGCTTCAGGACCTTTGTCAGCTCCTTTTTGCCAAGTACTAGTTCCGTCGTAAGGAACAGGAATAAGTACTACTTTGGCATTTTCTAATTTTGCGTATTGGTCAGGTATTCCTGCGTAATTTCTTTTTTTCATGTTTATATTTTTTACTAGTACCCTAAAATAGATAATAGTTCTTCACTTTTTTGTTGTTCTTTAAATAATTTGGTGGTTAAATCACCATTTTCGTTTTTGTCAATTAATATATGTTTTGGAGTTGGTATTAAACAGTGTTGTAAACCACCAAAACCACCAATAGTTTCTTGATATGCTCCTGTATTGAAAAAACCTACATATAATGGACTTTCTTTTTCATATACAGGTAGATAAATTCCGTTTACATGTTGCTCTGAGTTGTAATAATCATCGCTGTCACAAGTTAAACCACCTAATAAAACACGTTCGTATCTATGATTCCATTTATTAAGAGGAAGCATGATAAAACGTTTGTTAATAGCCCAAGAGTCTGGTAATGTTGTAATGAAAGAAGAGTTAATCATGTTCCATTTTTCACGATCATTTTGTTTTTTTTGATATAATACTTCATACACAGCTCCTCCTGATTCACCTACAGTAAAACTTCCAAACTCAGTAAAAATATTAGGAACTTCTACACCAGATTCTTTACAAGCAAGGTTTATTTGGTTGATAATTTCATCTACCATATACTCATAGTCGTAATCAAACGCTAGTGAGTTTTTAATAGGAAAGCCTCCACCAATATTTAAACTATCTAAACTTGGACATACTTTTTTAAGTTTTGTATATACTCTTAAACACTTTAATAATTCGTTCCAGTAATAGGCATTATCTCTAATTCCTGTATTGATAAAGAAATGTAACATCTTTAACTCTACTTGTGGATTATTAGCTATTTCACGTTCGTAAAAAGATACAATGTTTTTGTAACCAATTCCTAAACGACTAGTATAAAACTCAAACTTAGGTTCTTCTTCAGAAGCTATGCGAATTCCCACATTAAACTTACTTCTAGTTTCATCCAGTAATAAGTTTAGCTCTTCATAATTGTCTATTATAGGTATACAATTTGTGTGTCCACCATCAATTAAGCTTACGATATTAGCAATGTATTGGTCGCGTTTAAAACCGTTACATAATACATAAGCATCATCGCTTAATTTTCCTTCTTTTTTTAGTGATTTTACAATATCAATATCAAAAGCAGAAGATGTTTCAATATGTATATCATTTTTTAAAGCTTCATTTAAAACGTATTTAAAGTGTGAACTTTTAGTACAATAACTATAGTTATAACTACCTTGATAATTGTGTTTTTCTATTGCTTTATGAAACCAGCTTTTAGCTTTGTTTATATTTTCTGATATTTTAGGTAAATAGGTGAATTTTAACGGTGCTCCGTATTGTTTCACTAATTCCATCATATCAATGTTGTGAAAAAATAAATTATTGTTTTCTGTATGAAATTCCGCTTGCGGAAAATCAAACGTTTGTTCTATTAAGTCTTTATATTTAGTATTCATTATTATTTTAGTTGAATCTGTATGTTGGGTACAGAAAATCATTCAAAAAGCAGTAATGACGTATGCCAGAACTTTTTTAAATAAAGTGTATAACAAGTTTCGTTGTTGTTTTACAACAAGATGTTAAACCAAAATAAAATGAATAGTTAGACTCTTAAAGCTAAGCAATCACCGCACTGTTTATAAAAATTCAGTGGTAGAGAGTATTGAAAGTTGGAAGAAACCTTAATTTTTCGGTTGTGCTTCTCAAACACTAAATAACTAACTATCTTCCCATAGAAGTTATTGCCGAAATAAGTAAAACATAACATTTTGACTTATGTAATAAGATGTGGTAAATGTAAACTATTTTTTAATACAACAAACTTTTTTTTATTTTTTTTAAAAAATTAACTCACAGTGGTTTAGGTTCTTTTTTGCTTTTTAATTAGTTCAATTCCTTTGTATAAAATAGTTGTATTAGGTATGGTGATTTCTCTTTTTTCTTCGGGCATATATAACAGAACATAAAATCCTGTTATGTTTTTAACAACACCTTGTAAGTCGAAGTCTTTATCTATAATTTTTATAGTATCACCTATACGCATAGGGTGGTAGAAAAATAAAATTATACTAGCTGTTAGGTTTGATAAAATTGACCATTGCGCGAAAAACCCAACTCCTAATACTGCAAGTATTGAAGAAGCAAATACAATTACCTCTTTAAAGTTAATGCCAAAAATGATTAATGAAATAAATAAAGCCAAGGTGTAATATAAAAAATAACTAAGATTTAAAATTAGTTTTCTCCTGTGGGGTTCAATAGCATTTTTTACTATGTAAGATCTAGTAAGTTTTTTAGTAAGATAAATCAAAAAAAATAGTGTTGCTACTAAAAGCAAGAATTGTAAAAACGGGTTGTATATGGACAATTCTAAAAAACGATTTTTCATTATTCAGTTTTTTATACAAATATACTTCTGGTTTTGTAAATATAATCTCAAAATAAAAAATTATATTTGATTGAAAATCACAGTTATATATCGTTATGAAGAATGTTTTAATACCCTATAACTTTTCAGAAGCAGCTATTAATGCTTTAAATTACACAAAACAACTTTTTAAAGGTGTTGAGGTGAATATTTATCTGTTGGATGTTTATATAAGTCAACCTTCAGAGCTGTTAAGTGATGAAGAAAATGAAAAATGGTTTAATGAAATGGATAATGAAATAGAAGAGGAGTTAAAGTATTTGATTGATGTTTTAAAAAGAGAAGATACTAGTTTTAACTACGACTATGTTGTGGCATCTAACTCATTAACCAAAGCAGTAACAAATACCATTAAAGAAAAAAACATTGACGTTGTCATTGCAGGTACTAAAGGAGCAAGGAGCTTGGCAGAAATATTTATTGGTACTAATACTATGAAAATGATTAATGCGGTTAATGAATGTCCAATACTTGCAGTACCAATGCATTATAAATATAGGCCATTACACCAAATAGTATTTTCAACAAACTATAAGAGAACTTTCACAGTAGGAGAATTACAGTTTTTAATTAATTTATGTGCAATAAAAAAGTGCGCGCTTGAGGTTGTAAGCTTATCTGAAGAGAACTTTTTATCTGAAAATCAGCAGAGAAATAAAGTAAAGTTAAGAGAGTTATTAAAAGAATTGAATGTTGTGTACAAGAAGTTAGATTGGAAAGATTCTGAAACGCTAACTTTAGAAAATCATATGGAAGAAACAGAGAGTGAACTGTTGGTTTTAATAAATCATAAGTACAATTTCTTTAATCGTTTGTTAGAAGAAAACGTAATAAAAAAGTCGGCATTTAATAGTAAAATACCTGTATTGATATTGCCAGAAATAGCTTAATTATGAAGTTTAAAGAAGAATTCTATAAAAGCATAGCTAATTTATTCTATGCCGTTTCTATGGCTGATAAAAATATGACTGTAGAAGAAAAAAAGAGCATTGTTAAAAGAGTAGAAGCAAATTGGTCTACTTCAGAAAATAAAACAGATAGTGAACTAATTTATGAAACTTTAAGAGAATTAATAAAAGAAAAAGTTACTTCAGAAGAAGCCTATGAAAGCTTTAAAGAATATTATTTGGTACATAAAGAAGAATTTACAAAAAAAGTAATTCATGATTTATTAGCAGCATCACATGAAATTTCTAGTTCTTATGCGAGAAAAAATAAATCAGAACTCATAATTTTAGCCAGACTTTACAAATTATTTAATCTCGTATAACTAAACAGATGACAAGGTTTATAACCAAACAAAAAAACACTAAAAATGTAATTCCTGGAAGTCCAGTTTTTGTAGGAAATCAAAAAGAAGAAAATACTAGGATACGACTCATAGGTTATGATGAAAATGAACTTGAAGAAGTTGAGTTAAAAACGATTAATGAGCTTGAAAACTATATAAACAAATACAAGAGGCTTTGGATTAATATAGATGGTTTGCATGATGTTGAGTTGATAGGGAAAGTTGGGGAGTTATTTGATATTCATACACTCGTTCTTGAAGATATTGTAAATACCGACCAAAGACCTAGAGTAGATATTGAGGAGCATTATATTTTTACGAGCATTAAAATGTTGTTTTTAAATAAAGAGAAACATCAGTTAGAGGCAGAGCAAATATCTATGTACTTATTAAAAAATGTACTAATCACTTTTCAAGAAGAGCAAGGAGATGTTTTTGAGCCTGTAAGAGAAAGATTACGTTATAAAAGAGGAAGAGTACGAAGTTATAACGTAACATATTTAAAATACTGTTTATTAGATGTAATTGTGGATAATTATAATTTTTTAATGGAAATTTTTGGTGAGAAAGTTGAAGATTTAGAAGATAAAATTTTACTACAACCTCATAAAAATACGCTACAAGAAATCAATAAATACAAAATAGAGCTTAATTACTTTAGAAAAGCAATAAGACCAGCTCGAGAGGCAATAAACAGTTTTAGAGCCTTAAAAACCGAATTAATAACTAAAAAAGAACAACCATTTTTTAATGATTTAAATGATTTGGTTCAACGAAGTTATGATTCAGTTGAAAATTATAAAAGCATGTTGAGTGAACAACTTACTGTATACTCAACAAACGTAAACAATCGTTTGAATGATATTATGAAAATACTGACGATATTTTCGGTAGTATTCATTCCCATTACCTTTATAGCGGGTATTTATGGTACAAACTTTGAATATATTCCTGAACTAACTTATCGTAGTGGATACTTTGTAATGTGGGGTGTTATTCTGTTTACAGTAGTAGTAATGTTAGGGTATTTTAAATATAAAAAATGGTTTTAAGGATTGTTTAAGTTTTTGAAAATTAATTTTTTGTACTTTTGTGGAGTAAAATGAAAAAAGCATTTCATAAAATAGCATCTATTTTAATGACTTTTGTAGTGTTGTTATCTACAATGTCATTTACAGTTAACAGTCACTTTTGTGGTGATATGTTAGTGGGTACAAGCTATTTTGTAAAGGCTGAATCTTGCGGAATGGATATGAAGCAAGAATCAAGATCTGAAGAATGCTCAGTAATAAAGAAAAATTGTTGTCAAGATGTAGCTTCTGTAGTTGAAGGACAAGATACTTTAAAACATACATCTTTTGATCAATTGTCTTTTGATCAACAAGTTTTTATAGCATCATTTTATTATAGTTATATTAATTTGTTTGAAGGAATTCACGATAAAGTAATTCCTTTTAAAGATTATACACCTCCACTGGTCATCAAGGATATTCAGGTACTTGATGAAGTATATTTAATATGATTTTTAAATAATAACTATTTGTCCTTTTGAGAATTTCAATAGGATGATTTGTCTTATTCGATGTTTTTTTAACATCAATGTTTAATTGTTTAAAATCATTTTTTTATGCTAAATAAAAGCATCAAATTTTTAATAGAAAACAAACTGGTAGCAGTTATATTACTCGTTTTATTTGTAGGATGGGGAACTGTAAATGCACCATTTAATTTAGATACAGGTTTTTTGCCAAATGACCCTGTCGCGGTTGATGCAATACCAGATATTGGAGAAAATCAGCAAATTGTTTTCACAAAGTGGGATGGACAATCACCACAAGATATAGAAGACCAAATAACCTATCCATTAACAACATCTTTATTAGGAATCTCAGGAGTAAAAACCATTCGTAGTTCCTCTATGTTTGGACTTTCAAGCATCTATGTAATTTTTGATGAAGGAGTAGATTTTTATTGGAGTCGTTCTCGAATTCTTGAAAAACTAAATTCATTACCAAGTAATTTATTACCAGAAGGGGTAAGTCCTTCTTTAGGACCTGATGCAACAGGTTTAGGTCAAATTTTTTGGTACACACTAGAAGGGCGTGATGAAGAAGGAAATGTAACTGGAGGTTGGGATTTAAATGAATTACGCAGTGTACAAGATTATTATGTAAAATATGCACTTTCATCTGCAAATGGAGTATCTGAAGTAAGTTCAATAGGAGGTTATGTTCAAGAATACCAAATAGACGTACAGCCAGAATTGATGCGTCAATATAATATTAGTTTACAACAAATTGTAGCAGCAGTAAAGCAAAGTAATCAAGATATTGGAGCACAAACGATAGAAATAAATCAAGCTGAATATTTAGTTCGTGGTTTAGGATATGTAAAGTCAATAGCAGATATTGAAAATGCTGTAGTAACTGCTAAAAATTATACTTCAATACGAGTAAAAGATATAGCAAAAGTATCGTTAGGAGCTGAACCTCGTAGAGGTATTTTAGATAAAGAAGGAGCTGAAGTAGTAGGAGGTGTAGTTGTAGCCCGTTATGGAGCTAATCCTTTAGAAGTAATTACCAATGTAAAGGCAAAGATTAAAGAGTTAAGTGCAGGTTTACCAAGTAAAGAGTTAAAAGACGGACGCACTTCGCAATTAACCATAGTTCCATTTTATGATCGTACAGAGTTGATTCATGAAACTTTAGATACGTTGAATGAAGCACTTACGTTGGAAATACTAATTACCATTTTAGTAATTGTTGTAATGGTCTTCAACTTAAGAGCTTCTGTATTAATATCAGGATTATTACCTGTGGCAGTGTTGATGGTTTTTATTGCAATGAAAGCCTTCGGAGTAGATGCAAACATTGTAGCCTTATCAGGTATTGCTATTGCTATTGGAACAATGGTAGATGTTGGAGTCATACTCTCCGAAAACATTATAAGTCATTTAGAGAAAGAAGAAAAGAAGTTACCAATAAATACATTAGTTTACAATGCAACAGCAGAAGTTTCAGGAGCAATTGTAACTGCAGTAATGACAACTATTATTAGTTTTATTCCAGTATTTACCATGATTGGTGCTGAAGGAAAATTATTCCGTCCACTAGCATTTACCAAAACTTTCGCTTTAATAGCAGCTATTATAGTGGCATTGTTTTTAATACCACCTTTTGCAGCTGTTTTATTTAAGAAAAAAGAGTTGACAAAAAACTTTAAGTATTTTATAAATGGAGTTTTAATAGCATTAGGTATTACAGCTGTTTTTTACGGATATTGGTTAGGAATTGTATTAGTAGCTTTTGGAGCTGTACAATTTTGGAGTAATTATTCAGGGAAAACCACAATTCATTTTTCGTTCTCCAACTATAATTTTACACTGCCTGTTAATACGATCAATATCATTATATCTGCATTAGCAATTGTAGGTTTGTTAGCAGAATATTGGAGACCTTTAGGAGTTGATAAAAGCATTGTAACCAACCTTTTATTTGTAGCTCTGATTTGTTTCGGATTGTTAGGTTTTTTCAGTTTACTTCAAAAATATTACAATCAGATATTGCGATGGGCATTGAATAATAAATTGCTGTTTTTAACCATTCCGTTAACAGTGTTAACTTGTGGGTTCCTTATTTTTAAAAACACAGGAAAAGAATTTATGCCTTCATTAAATGAAGGATCATTTTTATTGATGCCAACTTCTATGCCTCATTCAGGTGTAGAGGAAAATAAACGAGTATTACAGCAGTTAGACATGGCTGTTGCTAACATACCAGAGATAGCTACGGTAGTTGGTAAAGCAGGAAGAACAGATTCAGCATTAGATCCCGCACCTTTATCGATGTATGAAAACGTGATTAACTACAAGCCTGAGTACGCATTAAATTCTGATGGAGAGCGTCAACGTTATAGAGTGAATGAGGATGGGTTATTTCTATTGAAAAATGGTAAGACGGTAGCAAATCCGAGTTTAACGGATAAGACATCAGAAGTTGCTTTTTATGAGGTTTCTTCAAATGAATTAATAGAAGATGAAGATGGTGAGTTCTATCGTAATTGGCGACCAAATATCAAGTCGCCTAATGATATCTGGAATGAAATAGTAAAGGTAACTAAGTTACCAGGCGTAACATCAGCACCTAAATTACAACCTATTGAAACTCGATTGGTAATGTTGCAAACAGGAATGCGAGCTCCGATGGGAATTAAAGTAAAAGGACAAGATTTAAAACAAATTGAAGCTTTTGGAGTAGAACTTGAAGGAGTTTTAAAAGAGGTTAAAGGAGTTAAAAAAGAGGCTGTTTTTGCTGATAGAATTGTAGGGAAGCCTTATTTGTTAATTGATATAGATAGAGAAAAATTAGCTCGCTACGGGATTACTATTCAAACGGTACAAGATGTATTGAAAGTAGCTGTAGGAGGTATGCAACTATCGCAAACGGTAGAAGGAAGAGAACGTTACGGAATTCGAGTTCGTTACCCAAGAGAGCTGCGCTCTAGTCCAACTGATTTGGAAAGTATTTATGTGCCAGTAGCAAAAGGAACGCCAATTCCGTTAAGTGAATTAGCAACGATTCGTTATGAACAAGGACCACAAATGATTAAGAGTGAAGATACTTTTTTAATTGGGTATGTGTTGTTCGATAAGTTAGATGGTTTTGCTGAGGTAAATGTGGTCGAAGCTGCTCAAAAAGCAATTCAACAAAAAATAGATTCAGGAGAGCTAGTTGTTCCTAAAGGAATCTCCTATCAGTTTACAGGAACGTATGAAAATCAATTAAGAGCGGAAAAAACATTGTCAGTAGTAGTACCATTAGCATTGATGATTATCTTTTTAATACTGTATTTCCAGTTCCGTTCAGTAGCTACTTCATTAATGGTGTTTACAGGGATTACAGTAGCTTTTGCAGGAGGATTTATTATGATGTGGTTGTACGGGCAAGACTGGTTCTTGAATTTTAGTGTATTCGGAGAAAACCTACGAGAGCTATTTCAAATGCATCCAATAAATTTAAGCGTTGCCGTATGGGTAGGTTTTATTGCATTGTTTGGAATTGCAACCGATGATGGTGTGGTAATGGCAACTTATTTAACGCAAACCTTTAAAAGAGATAAACCTCAAACAATTGAAGCTATTCGCGGATCTGCATTACACGGAGGAAACAAACGTATTAGAGCATGTTTAATGACAACAGCCACCACTATTTTAGCCTTGTTACCGGTATTAACTTCAACAGGAAGAGGTAGCGATATTATGATTCCAATGGCAATTCCTGCATTTGGAGGAATGATTATAGATGTGACTTCATATTTTATAGTACCTGTATTGTACAGTTGGAGAGAAGAATTTTTATTAAAACGGAAAGTTAAAAGTGAATAGTGTAAAGTGTAAAATTTTTAAATATGAGTATTTTAAAAGATAAAAGTTATGAGTTTGCACTAGAGATAGTGAAGCTTTCGCAATATTTGGTTGCTGATAAAAAGGAATATGTTTTAAGTAAGCAACTTTTAAGAAGTGGTACAGCTATAGGGGCTTTAATACGAGAAGCTGAATTTGGACAAAGTAAAAAAGACTTTATTCATAAAATGAGTATTGCCTTAAAAGAAGCTAATGAAACCTTGTATTGGTTAGACCTTTTAAAGGATACCAAGTATATAGTTGAAGATACATATTCATCGTTGCATTCAATTTGTAAAGAATTAGTAGCAATGCTAGTAAGTTCAATAAAAACAGCAAAAAAATCATTATTATGAAACGATTTATAACTTTTATATTTCATGTAACAAAGAATTGGATAGTTTTGTGTTTTTCATTTTTTAATTTTCACTTAAAACAGAAATCAACTTTTCATTTTCCATTTTTCGCTTTACATTTAAAAAGGATATGCACTTTTAGTTTTTCACTTTTAGTTTTTCACTTTTCAAATGCGCAAGATCTACAGGAATATATAAACATTGCCTTAGAAAATAATCCAGAAGTACAACAGTTTGATACAAAGTATAAACGCATTTCTGAGAAAAAAGAAGAGGTAAATACATTCCCTAATACTGAGTTTGGAGCGGGGTATTTTGTAAGTACACCAGAAACACGTACAGGGCCGCAGCAATTTAAACTATCTGTAAAGCAAATGATTCCTTTTTTCGGAACTATAACAGCACGAGAAAACTATGTGTCTTCATTAGCTGATGCAGCTTATCAGGATATCGTGGTCGTAAAACGTAAACTAGTAACATCAGTAGCGCAGTCGTATTACAAACTTTATGAAGTTAAAGCGAAACAAAAGGTATTAGAAGAGAATATAGCGTTACTTGAAACCTATGAAAAGTTAGCGTTAACTTCTGTTGAGGTAGGAAAAGTATCTGCTGTAGATGTGTTAAGGTTACAAATAAGACAAAACGAGTTAGCACAACAAAAAGAAGTATTGCAAGAAACTTTTTTAGGAATGCAAAAAGCATTTAATAAATTATTGAATCAAGATGTTAATACATCAATTTCAGTGGTTGATAGTTTACAAATTCCGAAAGAAGCGGATAAAATACAACCAAGTACCTTAAAGTTGCATCCAGAATTGGTAAAGTTTGATAAGTTGTATACTTCTGTAGAAAAGTCTGAATTCTTAAACCAAAAAGATAAACAACCAATGATTGGTTTTGGGCTGGATTATGTAAGTGTTGGTAAGCGTACAGATATGAATGTGTTAGATAATGGAAAAGATATTGTAATGCCAATGGTATCGTTGTCAATTCCTATTTTTAATAAGAAGAATAAATCTATAAGCAAACAAAATAAGCTACAGCAAGAGGAAATTTTATCACAAAAGGAACAACGATATAATACGCTAGAGTCTGTATTATACAGAGCAGTTTCAGATAGAAAAGCATCTGTAATAAGTTATCAAACACAACTTAAAAATTTAGAGCAAGCTAAAAATGCAGAGCAAATTTTGGTAAAAAGTTACGAGACAGGAACTATAGATTTTAACGATGTGTTAGATATTCAAGAATTACAATTGAAGTTTCAAACGAATATGATAACATCAGAAGTAACTTATTATACACAAAGTACCATAATTAATTATTTAATTAAATAAGTATACTAAAATGGTAAATAGACACACATCATTAAAAATTAGAAAAATACATCGATACTTAGGGCTGTTTTTAGGAATTCAGTTTTTAATGTGGACGATAAGTGGATTGTATTTTAGTTGGACTAATATTGATGAAATTCATGGAGACCATTTGAAGAAAACTGAATTTAAACCTAAGGAATTTAATAACTTAATTAGTCCGTCGGAACTTAATATTTCTGAAGGAATCAAAACCATTGAGTTAAGAGATGTTAACAATGTTCCACATTATTGGGTAAATAAAAAGTATTTATACAATGGTTTAAATGGAAACTTAAAAGAAAGTATAACAAAAGAAGAAGCGCTGTATATAGCTAATAACTATATGAAAAGTGATCTTGAAGTTGCTTCAGTAGAACAAGTAAATCAAGTAGGAAAACATCATGAATACAGAGGGAAGTTGCTACCAGCTTACGTTATAACATACAAAGCAGACGAAAATATAAAAGCTTATGTATCTGTTAATGATGGAAAATTTCAAACTGTAAGACATCAAAGTTGGCGTTGGTTCGACTTTTTATGGATGACGCATACGATGGATTATGAAGGAAGAGATAATTTTAATACTACTGTTTTAAGGGTGTTTTCATTATTAGGTTTAATAACAGTATTAAGTGGTTTTTTATTATGGTATATCACATCGCCATCTATTAGAAAACTAGTAAAAAATAAAAATAAATAACAATGAAAAAATATATAATATACATAGTAATTTTAATTGCTGGTTTGTTCTTAGGATGGCTACTTTTTGGAGGTTCTTCAAAAAGTGAAGTAACTCATGACCACAATACAGCAGAAACAAGTAAAATGTGGACATGCTCTATGCACCCACAAATTATGCAACCAGAACCAGGAGACTGTCCTATTTGCGGAATGGATTTAATCCCTGCAGAAGTAGGAGCAGAAGGATTAGCAGCTAATCAGTTTAAATTAACTAAAAATGCAATGGCATTGGCTAATGTGCAAACAACTGTGATTGGTAATGCTATAAGTGCTGATAATACAATTACACTATCTGGAAAAATAGCAGAAAACGAAAAGTCAAATGCAGTACAAGTGAGTTATTTTGCAGGAAGAATAGAACGTTTAAATGTAAACTTTACAGGAGAAAAAATAAGAAAAGGTCAGTTGTTGGCAACAGTATATTCCCCTGAATTGGTAAAAGCACAACAAGAATTATTAACAGCAGCGTCAGTAAAAGAAAATCAGCCAGCGTTATACAAAGCGGTTAGAAATAAGCTAAAATTATGGAAGCTATCTGAAAATCAAATTAATCAAATTGAAAAAACAGGTAAAGTAAAAGAGAACTTCCCTGTATATGCCACAGTTTCTGGTACAGTATCAGAGAAATTGGTAGAGCAAGGAGATTATGTAAGCCAAGGACAAGCGTTATTGAAAATAGCTAATTTGAATTCGGTGTGGGCAAATTTTGACGTATATGAAAATCAAATCAGTAATTTTAAAGTAGGGCAAAATATATCAATTACTACAAATGCATACCCTAATGAAACTTTTAAAGCAAAAGTTTCGTTTATCGACCCTGTGTTAAATCAAGAAACACGCACAGTAACTATGCGTGCTGTTCTTAACAATAGCAAAGGAAAGTTTAAACCAGCTATGTTTGTTACAGGGAAAGTGGAAGCTACAGAAAAACAAACAGAACAACAATTGAGTATTCCGGCTACGGCAGTTTTATGGACGGGAAAACGTTCAGTTGTATATGTAAAACCTGACGCAAGTAAACCAGTTTTTGAAATGCGAGAAGTCGTGTTAGGAGGAAGAGCAGGAGAGAACTATTTAGTAGAGAAAGGGTTGAAGTCTGGAGAAGAAATTGTTACGAATGGAGTGTTTACAATAGATGCTTCAGCACAATTACAAGGGAAGAAGTCAATGATGAATCATACAAAAGAAATTATGGAATCTTTTAGTACATCAAAAAAGTTTAAAGAGCAATTACAAAAAGCCTATGAAGCCTATATCGTCTTAAAAGATGCTTTGGTAAAAACTGATGCAAATGCAGCAAAAACAAGTGCAGAAAATCTACAAAAAGACTTAACATTAGTTGATATGAAGTTGTTAACTAATGAAGAAGCTCATAAACAGTGGATGCAATTAGTTCCTACACTAAAGTCAAGTAACGCAGAAATTGCAAAAACTACAGATGTAGATGTACAACGAAAGTATTTTAAAGTATTATCAGAGCATTTTATTATGGCAGTTCAATCTTTCGGGATAAATGAGGTTACCTATAAACAATACTGTCCTATGGCTGATAGTGATAAAGGAGCTTATTGGTTAAGTAAAGAAAAACAAGTGTTAAATCCGTATTTTGGCGATATGATGTTAAAATGTGGTGAAGTAAAAGAAACAATTAATAATAATTAAATATCAATTCAAAATGAAAAAAGTAATCTTAGGAGTAGCTATGTTAGCTGCTATTGGTTTAGTAAGTTGTAAAAACGAAGCTAAAAAAGAAACAGAAACAAAAGAAGTGCAAACAGAGCAAACTTCTACTAAAGAGGTAGCGATGACAACGGCAACTTTTGGAGTAAGAGGTAACTGTGGAATGTGTAAAAACACAATTGAAAAGGCAGTAAATGGTGTTGATGGAGTAGCGTCAGCAGATTGGGATAAATTAAGAAAACAAATCAACGTATCGTTTGATGATTCTAAGACTAATTTAGATGCTATTCATAACGCAATTGCAGCATCTGGTTACGATACTGATAAAGTAGCAAGTAATGAAGAAGCTTATGGTAACTTACCAGGTTGTTGTCAATACGATCACAATATGGAAATGAGTTTAAAAGGTGATGTAAAAGCAGACGAAACGTCTAATCACTAATTCTAAAAAAAGTGTAACGATATAAACTTCGTTACACTTTTTTTCTTACTTTAATTATTACAACTAAATAACCAGCGTACTCCGTACGTATCAGTTATACTTCCAAATAAAATTCCCCAATAATTTCTTTTTAATGGATGGGCTATTGTTTTCTTTTTTGAAAAATTTGAATAGTACTTTCTTATCTCAGTTTCATTGTTGCTTTTTAAGAGGATAGAGATAGTGTTTCCTTTTATTAATTTATCCTCATCAAATAAATCAGTTCCCATTAATAAAATATTTTCCTTTTTAAGAATAGCTTGTAGAATATATTCTTTATAATTGTTAGGAAGATTTTTTGTTTTAGGAGATTCCTCTAAGGTTTGAAAATATAATTCACCACCCAAACAGTTTTGATAAAAAAGCATTGCTTCTCTACAGTTACCATTAAATGTAAGATACGTTATTAGTTGACTCATTATAATCTTTTACAAACTTTCAGTGTACTTTTTAAAGTTGTTTAAAATAGCTTGCCATCCCTCTTTTTGCATTTCAATAGAGTTTAGAGCTTCAGCATCAAAAACTGTTATAATTTCAGTGTAATTTTCTTTTTGTGAAAAGTTTGTTTTTGCTTTTCTGCCATCATCCATAGTATAAGAAATACACTTAAAAGGATTTACTTCATCGTAAGTGCCTACAAAGTCAAAACCAAAACTTCCATCTTTAGCCTCCATTCTTGATAAGAATTTTCCTCCAACTCTCAAATCGTTTTCAGCTTTAGTTGTATGCCAATCTTCAGAAGCAGTATTCCATGTTTTTATATGCTTTGGAGTTGTCCATATATCCCATATTTCGTTAGGGCTTCCCTTAACTGTAGTTTTTACTGTAATCTGTTCCATAATTTTAAGATGTTATTATTAATACTACAAAGATCAAGTTAATTCAAGTCTTTTCTTGGGTGGTATAACGCCGTTTTTAAGGGCTAATTACGACAATTTTATATATTTGTTTAATGAAAAATGTTTCTATTCTTGTTCCTGAATCTGCTGTAATAGAGTCTGTTGCTGATCCTCAGTACATGTTTTCTACAGCCAATAATTTTTTAATATCCAATAATAAAGAAGCTCTTTTTAAGGTTGCTCTTGTGGGGAGTAAAAAAGAGATTAGGTTTAATAACGGAATGTTTTCTGTTCATACAGATAAGTTGTTGCATGATGTTACTCAAACAGACCTTATTATAATACCAGCACTCTTTGGAGATATGAAAACTGCGGTTGAACTTAACAAAGAAGCTATCCCTTGGATTGTAAAACATTACAAAAAAGGAACCGAAGTAGCTTCCTTATGTGTGGGAGCATTTTTACTAGCTTCTACAGGAATTTTAAAAGGAAAGAAGTGTTCTACCCATTGGGCTTTTTATAATGAATTTCAAGAAACTTTTCCTGATGTTAAAATCGCCGATGGTAGTGTTATTACAGAAGAAAACGGGGTTTATTCTAGTGGAGGAGCAAACTCATATTGGAATTTATTATTATACCTTTTAGAAAAATATACTGATAGAGATACAGCTATTTTAGCATCTAAATATTTTGCAATTGATATTGATAGAGACAGTCAGTCAGCATTTACAATGTTTACAGGACAAAAAAATCATAATGACTTAGAGGTTATAAAAGTACAAGAGCATATAGAAGCAAATTATAAAGATAAGATAACAGTAGATGACATGGCAAGTTTAGTAGCTGTTAGTAGAAGAAGTTTTGAAAGACGTTTTAAACAAGCAACTAATAATACTATTATTCAATATCATCAGCGTGTAAAAGTTGAAGCCGCTAAAAGACATTTTGAGAGTACTAGAAAAAATATTACAGAAGTAATGTATGATGTAGGATACTCAGATACCAAAGCCTTTAGAAATGTTTTTAAAAAGATTACAGGACTTACACCAATTGAGTATAGAAACAAATATACTAAAGGAAATTAAGTCTTACTAGTATACTTATTAGGAGTCTTTATAATGAGTTAAGTGTTGATTATAAGTTTGTTAATTTGTGTTTTAGACCTTGAAATTTGCGCAGTTAAATAACTTCGCTTATATTAGCAGTCAAATAACTGCGTAATGAAATTAAGAAGAGACGTATTTCAAGCCATAGCCGACCCTACTCGTAGAGCTATTATTTCTTTACTAGCGCTTCAAGCAATGACGCCATCTGCAATAGCGAACAATTTTGAATATTCAAGGCAAACAATTTCTAAACACATACAAATACTATCAGAATGTGATATTCTAAAACAGGAACAAAAGGGTAGAGAGATATACTATCATTTAAATCCTGAAGGAATGAAGGAAATTGCTGCTTTTATTGAACCTTTCAGGAAGTTTTGGGATGAACGTTATAATAAGTTAGAATCTGTAATGAAGAATTATAAACAAAAAAAATAAAAATGGAACAGAAAACTAAAGTTGTAGCAGAAACAGGAAAACAAGAAATTATAATAACACGAATATTTGATTTGCCTGTAGAACATTTGTTTATGGCATATGTTGAACCTGAAATTATTGAGCAATGGATGGGAACAAAAGTTTTAAAATTAGAAAGTAAAACAAACGGAAGTTATCAGTTTGAAACGACAGATCCAGCAGGGAACAAACATTTGTTAAGAGGAGTTATTCATGAAATTACTCCTCAGAACAAAATTATTAGAACTTTTGAAATGGTAAGCATGTCTTTCGGTGTACAATTAGAAACGTTGGTGTTTGAAAAGTTAACAAACAATAGTAGTAAGTTAACCAAGAAAGTAGTTTATCAATCAGTAAAAGAAAGAGACGAAAACTTAAAATTTCCATTTAAACAAGGTATTAATTGGGCGCATCAGAGATTGGAAGAAGTTGTAGATAAACTATTAAAAGCATGAAAGTAAAAGACATCACATATTGGATTTTAACAATATTTCTCTCAATAGCTATGCTCGCAGGAGGTATTCAGCAGATGTTACAAATTGGCGGGTACAATGACATTATTAAAGCTTTAGGATATCCGTTATATATACTAAGTATTTTAGGTGTATGGAAAATACTAGGAGTAATTGTTATTCTAGCTCCTAAACTAATCTTATTAAAAGAATGGGCATATGCAGGCTTTTTCTTTGCTATGTCGGGAGCAGCGATATCTCATATTGTAGTAGAACAAAATTTTACAGAAGCATTACCATCTTTGATACTATTGGTAATTACAGTTTTATCTTGGGGTTTAAGGCCAGATAGTAGAAAAATAAAAAGAATTATAAAGTAAGTTTGCAATGGAGAAAGTTGATAAATACATAGAAAACATAAAAAAATGGAAGGAAGAAACAAAGCTGTTACGACAAGTTTGTTTGGATTGTGGTCTTGAAGAAAATTTTAAATGGATGCACCCTTGTTATACCTTTCAAGGAAAAAATATTGTATTGATTCATGGCTTTAAAGATTACTGTGCATTACTTTTTCATAAAGGTGCATTATTAAAAGATACAGATGAGGTTTTAATTCAACAAACAGAAAATGTACAATCAGCCCGTCAAATTAGATTTACAAAAACAGAGGAGATTATAGATTTAACATCAACTATTAAAAGATATATTTTCGAAGCGATAGAAGTTGAAAAAGCAGGTTTAAATGTGAAAACTAAGAAAACTTCAGAATTTGAAATGGTAAGTGAATTTAAAGGAGTATTGGAAGAAAATTTAGAAGTAAAAAAAGCTTTCGAAACACTAACACCAGGAAGACAAAGAAGTTATTTACTGTATTTTTCTCAAGCCAAACAATCAAAAACACGTTTATCGAGAATAGAAAAATCGATACCCAAAATGATTGAAGGTAAAGGGCATAATGAAAGATAATAAAGCTACCCAAATTTAGGTAGCTTTATAGAAACTTAGATGAAAACTAGATAAATTGTATTATTACATATTACGAAACCTTAGAGGTAGCGTGAAACATTTGTGTAGACACGGCAATACGATTCCAAATATTAATTTCTCCTATTTGTATAATAATTTGTGCTATTTCATTATCGCTGAAGTAACCTTTAAGCTTTTGGAAGGTTTCTTCTGTTAATCCATTGTTGCTTACTTGTGTTATTTCATCAGTAGCAGCTAATAAAGCTTTTTCTTCTTCAGAAAATAAAGGTGATTCTCTCCAAGCACTCAAAGCAAAAATTCTGTTTTGCGCTTCTCCATTTTTTAAAGCCTCCGTAGTATGCATTTCTATACAATAAGCACATGTGTTAATTTGTGAAGCTCTTATTTTTATAAGGTTTTTACTCTTTTTTGAAAGAGTTGTTGTTTCAAGGTATTTGTAAATTTCTAAGATTGCATTATAAGCATTAGGCTCTAATTCTTGAATGTTTAGTCTTTGTTTCATAATTTTTAATTTTATAAACCAAAGGTATTGTTCCTTGTAAAGTTAAAACTTAAGCCAGTTTAAGAAAGAGAGAATAATACTTTTCTATTAAAAACATTTGAACAAAATCAATTTGATTTTATATAGCGTGAAGGGTAGTTTTAGAGGGAAATGTTATAAAAATAAAACCCTGTTAGAAATCTAACAGGGTTTTTTGTGACCTCGGCAGGATTCAAACCTGCAACCTCTTGAGCCGTAATCAAGTGCACTATTCAGTTATGCTACGAGGCCGTTTTGCGGGTGCAAATATAAGAATGTTTTTTAAAATGTAAAGCAAAAAAATAATTTTTTTTCAAGCTTTTTAAATTATTTGTCAGCTTCTATTTGATGCTTAAAATCGTCAATAGTGCTTTGAGCTTTTTCAAGGTCTGACTCATAGATAAATACGTCAATAGAGTTACCTAAAGTTCCAAAACCAGCAACTCTTCCAGCTTCTTTATTATCTTTTACTAAATATGGAACTTCAATTTCATTAAGTAATTGACTTAGTCTGTTCACAAAGATTTGAGATCCAGAGAAAACTTTAATATGCTTGTTCATAATGGTAAATTTTAATCCAACGAATTTATTGTAACATAAGCACGCCATCCAATAATAGCCAATTGAAATTTTGATGCTTTAGATATATCCAATTCCTTTTTTGTAAAGGAAGGTAGTAGAGCCTTGTTTAGTTTGGCTAAAAACTTAAAAAAACTTTTTTTCATTAGTAGTTGATTCTACTATCAAAAATAACGAAAAATAATTTGTTATGATAAGAAAAACTAAACTTTACTTAGTTTAAAATGAAAAGCATAAGCTAAGGTTAGTCAATTTCTTAAAAGATAAATTCCAGTAATATATAGGTGATTTTAATGGTTATTAAAATTAGTTTTAAAGCAAGTATAATCATGTTAGAATCATGTGTTTTTAGTTAGTAAATAATGATGAATTCCGGAATTGTTTTTTCAATATATGTGAAAGGAAATATTACAACCAAACTTTTGAATCTAATTTTATTAGATTGGGTATGAATTTAAATATATAAAAACACTATTAGTTTTAATTTATAACCTTATAATCTATGTTTAAGTTGTTAAATGAAACATAAAAGTATCTTATTAGTCATATTTAGTAAGGTTTTAAAGGAGCTTTTTTTGCAGAATTTGAAAAGTAAAGGAAAAAGGATCTTTAAAGTAAGCAGTTTTTAGGTGTTTCATTTCTTCAGAAAGAAAAAAATAAGTTTTTCGTAATAAATGTTTGGTACTATTTTGATAGGAGATATATTTGCAATTTAAAATAAATCTAAATAAATATAATGAAATTTTACATAGTAGTAGCAGCTTTATTTTTAATCTTCGGAGTATCAGCTCAGTCTAGTTTAAAAGGGAAAATAAAGGATGAACAAGGTCAACCAATTTATGGGGTTAATATTCATATTTCAGAACTTCAAAAAGGTACAACCTCTAATGAAAATGGAGGCTTTATATTAAAAAACATAAAAGAAGGAACTTTTAAGGTAACTTTTAGCATGGTAGGTTTCAAAACAGAAGTAAGAAAAATAGCATTTACTCAAAACAACACTGTGGAGATTTTACAAACATTAAAGGAAGATTCGGAGAGTTTAAGCGAAGTTGTTGTTTCAGCTAGTAGACGTTCAGAATATCTTTCAGAGATACCAGCATCAATTACTGTTGTCAACCAAAAACAATTAGCAGACTTATCAAACTCAACAACTAATATCAATGAAATTTTAGAATTTACTGTTCCAGGTTTAGCTGTGTCTACAGGAACCTTTTCTAACTGGGGACAAACATTACGTGGTCGTTCTTTATTAGTTATGATTGATGGTGTTCCTCAATCTACTCCTTTACGTAATGGTCAATTAGGAATAAAATCTGTAAGCCCTAACGATATTAGTCGTGTAGAAGTAATAAAAGGGGCAACCTCTATTTTTGGAAATGGAGGAAATGGAGGTTTTATTAACTACATAACAAAAAAGCCTAATAGTGGAAAAAAAATTGAAGGGACTACTAATATTTGGGGCACTTCTAACTTAACAAAGACGAAAGATGCTTTAGGATTCGGAGCTTATCAATCGTTACGAGGAAAAATAGATAAGTTTAATTACTATGTAAGTGGTAGTTATGAGGAAACAGGAAATAAATACGATGCAGACGGTAAGGTTATACTTCCTACTTATGGATTAGATAATACAAGAATTTATACAGCTTTAGCTAAGTTAGAGTATGAAATATCTGATAGACAAAAAATAAGTATTGGAGGAAACTTGTATAATTCTTTACAAGACACACCATTTATACCTGTTCTTGGATCTTTTGAAGTGTATAATGAAAATGGAGACTATACCTTAACACCTGGTTATGGTATGGAAGGATCTGTCGAAGGGCAAGAACCTACCGGATCTAAACTCTACAATGGAAATTTGAAATATGATTTAAATTCTATTTTTGATGGTACAACAGATTTTACAGCTGATGTGTATTATCAAAAAACAAAAAACATATTCTTTTATTCAGATAAGTTTGAAAACGGAGGTCAATCAGTAATTAATGCAGAAAAGTATGGTTTAAGGCCAAATTTTAACACTACACTTACCCCAAATGAATCAACAGAGATTTCATTAACCTATGGTTTAGATTTGTTAAAAGATAAAACCAATCAAGGATTGTTAGATGGTAGATTATGGGTGCCAAATATTGATATGTTTAGTTGGGCACAATACATACAATCTACAGTGAAATTTAATGATGAATGGGTTTTAAAAGCAGGGTTAAGATATGACGATATGAATCTTACAATAGATGATTATAATACGTTACCATATTCACCTTTAGGTGATGGTAATTTTAATCCTTCAGTAGCAGTAGAAGGAGGTAAACTAGGATTTGATAATTTAGCGTTTAATGCAGGTGTAAGATATATTAAACACCAAGAGTTTATTCCTTACGTAAGTTACTCTCAAGGTTTTTCAATTGCTGATTTAGGTTCTGTTTTACGCTCAGCAAAAGCAGATAGTGTTGAGGATATTCAATTAGAACCAGCAGTAACTAAAAATTATGAGTTTGGATTTTTATCAAAGTTCAAAAATTTTAGATTAGAAGCCGTAGGATATTACAGTGTTTCAAATTTAGGTACAGGGGTTGCGTTTGATGAAAATATAAATTCTTTTGTGCCGTCTAAAAAACCACAGAATATTTATGGAGGAGAAATAGCAATAGATTATACTGCTTTTGATAGTAAATTAAAAGTAGGAACATCGTATTCTTATGTTGAAGGTTTGACTCATGATGTAGGAGATGAAAATAATTTAACTTATTTAGGAGGTGATGTAATTGCTGCTCCAAAATTAACAGCTTATGTAACTTGGATTCCAACAAACAAAATTAGTACCTCTTTACGAATGACTAATTTGGGAGATAGAAATCGATTTAACCCGTATTTAGATGCAAACGATAATTATACTTTTAGACACACACAGTTTCCTGTAGAAGGATATACTTTACTTAATTGGTCAATGAATTATAAGTTACAAGAAAATATATCGGTTTCATTAGCTGTAAATAACTTGTTAAACGAATATTATTTACCAGCAAGATCACAATGGGCAGCACCTTTAAGAACTTTTACAGGAACTGGAGAAGGGACAAATGCTAAATTAAGTGTGTTGTATAATTTCTAAAATAATTGACAACATCTTACATTTGCAAAATTAAAAACCCAGTGCCTATTAAATTATAGGTTCTGGGTTTTAAAAATAGGAGGTACCAATTGCAGCAGATACATAAAATAATTTGGAAAATACACCTATGGCTAGGTCTTAGCTGTGGGGTTATTGCTTCTTTTTCTGGGTTAACAGGAGCATTGTATGTTTGGCAGCCAGAAATAACTTCATTACTGAATCCGAAATTATTAAAGGTTGAAGATTTTTCTAAAATAAACGAAAAAACAATTTTAAGTTCTGCTTATTTTTTAGCTACACAGAATGAAGGAGAAGTAAGTAAAGTTTTTTTGCCTTATAGAGAGCAGCAAACAATTTCAATAAATTACAAAGACGGCAAAACATTGTATTATCATCCTGAAACAAGAGTTTTTTTAGGTGAAAAATCGATGTCTATACAGTTTTTTGAAACACTCCTGAAGTTACACCGTACGTTAGGAGTACCTACAATTGGGAAGTATATTATGGGAACAAGTACCCTATTGTTCTGTTTCTTTTTATTAACAACAGGATTTTATATGTGGTGGAAAGCATATAAAAACAATTTGTCAAAAGGGTTCACGATGAAGTGGAAGCCCAAAAAGAAACGATTTTACTTCAATCTACATAAAGTATTCGGAATTTATTTTTTGTTGCCTTTGTTAGTAATAGCCTTTACAGGAGGCTACTTCACTTATTATAAAACCTATAAATCAGCTTTGTCTATTTTTAATAATTCAGATAAAATTGTATTGGATGAAGAAGCAAAGCAAGAAAAGATATCTTCATTAGAAGAAGCAGTTCTGCAAACTGATGGAAAATATGCTTTAAGAGCTATTTATTACCCGAAAGATAGCTTAGGAGTATATAAACTTAGGTACATAAAAGATCGATTTATCAAAGCAGGATTTAGAAAGACAAAAGAAATGGAATTAAATCCGCAAGGTAAATTACGAACACTATCAAGTTTTGATTTCGATTCCAATAATAATCGAATAGCGGCACAATTTTATCCAATACATATAGGAGAAATAGCAGGAATATTGGGTAGGTTTTTAGTGTTTGTTTCTGGTTTAGTGCCTTTGGTGTTATTAATAACAGGTTTTAAAGTTTATAGTGCAAAACGTAAGAGGTTAAAGAAATAAATTAATTACGGTTTTGTTGGTTCAGGAGCTTGAATTTGTTTTCATTTTTGCTTGGTAAAAACCTTATCTTCGCCAAAAAATATTTTATGAGCATTCTATACATTATTATTGGTTTAACGTTGTTGGTTTTAGGAGGAAATTGGCTGTTAAAAGCGGCGGTAGGTTTGTCACTTAAACTACATATACCAAAAATAGTAATAGGTATGACAGTAGTGTCGTTTGCAACATCGGCACCAGAATTAATTGTAAGTATAAAATCTGCTTTAGACGGAGCCACAGGGCTAGCAGTAGGAAATGTTATTGGGTCTAATATTGCAAACCTAGGTTTAGTATTAGGTATAACAGTAATACTATCTTCAATTGATGTAGAAAAAAGTTTTTATAAGACTGATTGGCCAGTAATGATGATTGCTTCTGTAATGCTGTATTTTTTTATAGTGAATGATAAAACCATTCAGTTTTATGAAGGAGCTATCTTATTTGGAATGTTGGTAGTGTTTTTAATCTATTTATTACGTTTTCAAAAACAAGCTGTTGTTGATGAAATGCCTGAAGATGATGAAGAACTACCGCTATACAAAATAGTATTATTCTTAGCAGTTGGAGGAGTTGGTTTATGGGGAGGTTCAGAATTGTTAATTAATGGTTCGGTAACTTTAGCCAAGAACATAGGTGTTAGTGATGCTATAATTGGAGTAACTGTAGTATCTGTTGGGACAAGTGTTCCAGAATTGGCTGCATCAATTATTGCTGTATTAAAGAAAGAAAAAGCTATCTCATTAGGAAACCTTGTAGGATCTAATGTGTTTAATATTTTAGCCGTTTTAGGTATTACAGCAATGATTACGCCTGTAGAGGTAAAACCAGACGCCTATAGTTTGATTAATAATGATATTTATTGGATGCTAGGAGTTTCGTTTGCTATACTACCTCTAGTATTTATTCCAAAAGGATTACGTTTAGGGTGGAGAGATGGAATTATTTTGTTAGGAACGTATGCAACTTTTATCTATTTAACAATTTCGTAAAAAACGAATTAGTCATAAAATAAAAAAAGCCGCAATTTTGCGGCTTTTTTAGTTGTGTTGTTGTGTTTGTTAATTATATGTTGGCACCTTTTACGGTTTCTATAATTCTTCCAGCTACTTTGTAAGGGTCAGCATTCGAAGCAGGTCTTCTGTCTTCTAACCAACCTTTCCATCCTTTTTCTACAGTAATAATAGGAATACGGATTGAAGCACCTCTATCAGAAACACCATAACTAAAGTCAGATACGTGAGCAGTTTCATGTAAACCAGTTAAACGTTCGTCATTATTAGCTCCGTAAACATCAATATGTTCTTCTGTAACAGGTCTAAAAGCTTCACAAATCTTTTCGTAAGTTTCTTGAGAACCACAAGTTCTTAATATAGTGTTAGAGAAGTTTGCGTGCATACCAGAACCATTCCAATCTCCTTTTACTGGTTTTGGATGATATTCAATATAGTAACCATATTTTTCAGTTAAACGATCTAGTAAATAACGAGCAACCCAAATTTCATCACCTGCTTTTTTAGCACCTTTAGCAAATAATTGGAACTCCCATTGTCCTGGAGCAACTTCTTGATTAATTCCTTCAAAGTTTAAACCAGCTTCAATACATAAGTCAGCATGCTCCTCAACAAAATCTCTTCCCCAAGTGTATCTTCCACCTACAGAACAGTAGTATTTTCCTTGAGGTCCAGGGAATCCACCACGTGGGAACCCTAAAGGTAAATCAGTTTTAGTATCCATTAAGAAATACTCTTGCTCAAAACCAAACCAAAAATCATTATCGTTGTCGTCAATTTTTGCACGTGCATTAGATGCATGTGGAGTACCATCAGCATTTAAAACTTCAGACATTACTAAGAATCCATTTTTTCTAGTAGGGTCAGGATAAATAGCAACAGGCTTAAGTAAACAGTCAGAAGCACCTCCAGAAGCTTGTTCTGTAGAACTTCCATCAAAAGACCACATAGGACAGTCTTTTAATTCACCACTAAAATTTTCTTCAACTTTAGTTTTACTACGCATGTTTTGAGTTGGTTCATGACCATCTAACCAAATGTATTCTAATTTTGATTTACTCATGATTTTTGTTTTTGTGTTGTTATCGAGTTAATTACGGGGCAAAATTGAGTATTTTTTGTTAAAGGGCAAAATTTTTAGGGTATTTTTTATTTAAAATTAACTTTAAAATAATTTAACCCCTATTTTTTTAGGGGTGTTTGATTTAAAAATGTATTTTTGAGTGTCTAATTTAATACTTTATTATATGTCAACTTTAAGATTCAGTGCTTTACAAGAGGTTTTACATAGAGAAACAGTTGTAGTAGAAGAGAACGAACGTCGTTCAGAATTGTTTGGTAAAAATGTTTTTAACGAGCAAGCAATGCGTCAATATATGACCAAAGAAGCATACCAAAGCGTAATGGATGCTATTGAGTTTGGAACTAAGATTGATAGAAAAACTGCTGATCAGATTGCAGTGAGTATGAAAGACTGGGCTTTATCTAAAGGAGCCACTCATTATACACATTGGTTTCAACCGCTAACGGGATCTACGGCAGAAAAACACGATGCCTTTTTTGAAACTGTTGAAGGAGGAGGAGCAATGGAAAAGTTTGATGGAGGTCAATTAGTACAGCAAGAACCAGACGCGTCTAGTTTTCCTAATGGAGGGATTCGAAATACGTTTGAAGCTCGTGGGTATACCGCTTGGGATCCAACATCTCCAGCGTTTATATATGGTACAACTTTATGTATTCCAACAGTTTTTGTAGCATATACAGGTGAAGCATTAGATAATAAAGCGCCGTTATTAAGAGCATTACAAGCAGTTGATACAGCAGCCACAGCAGTTTGTAAATATTTTGATAAGAATGTAAGTAAAGTAAATGCAACCTTAGGTTGGGAACAAGAGTACTTTTTAATTGATACAGCTTTAGCTGCTGCGCGTCCTGATATTATGATGACAGGAAGAGCGTTGTTAGGACATGCTCCAGCTAAAGGACAACAATTAGATGATCATTACTTTGGGTCAATACCTACCAGAGTATTAAACTTTATGCGTGATTTAGAACATGAATGTATGTTGTTAGGAGTGCCTGTTAAAACACGACATAATGAGGTAGCACCGAACCAGTTTGAGTTAGCGCCAATTTTTGAAGAAGCAAACTTAGCGGTAGATCACAATTCATTATTAATGGATGTGATGGAAAAAGTATCACAACGACATAAATTTAAGGTGTTATTTCATGAAAAGCCATTTGCAGGAATCAATGGTTCAGGAAAACACAACAACTGGAGTTTATCTACCAATACAGGAGTTAATTTATTAAGTCCGGGTAAAACTCCGATGAAAAACTTACAATTCTTAACCTTTTTTGTGAATACCATCAAAGCAGTTCATGATTACGAAGAATTAATCAGAGCATCGATAGCAAGTGCTAGTAACGATCATCGTTTAGGGGCTAATGAAGCACCACCAGCCATTATATCGGTTTTTATTGGAACACAATTATCATCGGTATTAGATGAATTAGAGAACGTTACCAAAGGAAAATTATCACCAGAAGAAAAGACTGATTTAAAATTAAACATTGTAGGGAAGATTCCTGAAATTTTATTAGATAACACCGATAGAAATAGAACTTCACCTTTTGCTTTTACAGGAAATAAGTTTGAGTTACGTGCGGTAGGTTCATGGTCTAACTGTGCAGGTCCTATGACTGTACTGAATACTATTATTGCCAAACAATTAAATGAGTTTAAAGAGGAAGTAGATAAGTTAATTGACACAAAAAAGCTTAAAAAAGACGAGGCTATTTTTAATGTATTGAGAGAATATATTAAAGCATCAAAGAATATCCGATTTGAAGGAGATGGATACGGAGAAGCTTGGGAAAAGGAGGCAAAGAAAAGAGGCTTATCAAATAATAAAACAACTCCAGAAGCATTAAAAGCAAAAGTTTCTAAAAAAGCAATAGCCCTTTTTGAAGAAATGGGAGTGATGAATAAGGTTGAGGTAGAAGCTCGTCATGAAATTGAACTAGAAGAATATTCAAAGAAAATACAAATTGAAAGTAGAGTGTTAGGTGACATTGCGAGAAATCATGTGATACCGATTGCTATTCAATACCAAAATACTTTGATAGAAAATGTAAGAGGACTGAAAGAAATTTTTGGAAATAATTTTGAGAAATACGCTAACGAACAAATCGATTTAATCCAGAAAATATCTAATCATATTGCTGAAATCAATTCTAAAATAGAAGATATGATTGAAGAGCGTAAGAAAGCCAATAAGCTAGAAGGACAAAAAAATGCAGATGCTTACTGCAACAAAGTGAAACCTTATTTTGATGAAATTCGTTATCACTGCGACAAGCTAGAATTGATGGTAGATGATAATTTATGGCCTTTAACTAAGTACAGAGAATTATTGTTTACAAGATAGTTAATGAAGAACGAATTAAACTTTGAGAGAACCAATTCTAAAGATGAGAATTTTGTTAGTTTGGTACAAGAACTAGATACGTACCTCTCTGGAGTTAATGGAAGTCAAGATGAGTTTTTTAGACAGTTTAATACCATAGAAGCATTACCTTATGTAATTGTAGGTTATATAGGAACAATACCTGTAGGCTGTGGAGCATTTAAAATAGTTGAAGATAAAACAGTAGAGGTAAAACGAATGTACGTCAAACCAACATGTAGAGGAAAACATATAGCAACACGTATTTTAAATGAGCTAGAAGAATGGGCAAGACAAGAGCAGTTTGACACAATTATTTTAGAAACAAGTAAAACTATGGAGCCTGCGGTAAACCTGTATCAAAGAAATGGGTACATTGTTATACCTAACTATGAGCCCTATAAAGAGGTGTCGTCAAGTATTTGCTTTAAAAAACAATTGTCAAGTATGTAATAATGGTAAGTATAGAAAAACTCACTCAAAGCCATTGGCAAGAAGTAGCAACCATATTTAAGGAAGGAATCCAGACTAAAAATGCTACTTTTAGAACTCAAGTTCCTAGTTGGGAAGAATGGAATGCGTCACACTATCAACACTCTCGGTTTATTGCTGTGGAAGTAAATGAAGTAGTAGGTTGGTGTGCCATAGCCCCAGTATCAACAAGATTTGAATATAGAGGAGTAGCAGAAGTAAGTGTATATGTGAAACAAGGAGTGGTAGGGAAAGGAATAGGGAGTTTATTGATGGAAGATGTTATAAAATCTTCAGAAGAAAATGGTATTTGGACTTTGTATTCAAGTCTATTTCCCGAAAACGAAGCAAGTGTTAAGTTACATCTTAAATACGGTTTTCGAAAGATAGGATACCGAGAAAAAATAGCACAGTTAGATGGAGTTTGGAGAGATACCGTTTTGTATGAAAGACGAAGTAAAAAACAACAATTACTTTGATAGTTTACTGTTTTTAAAGTAATTTCGCGGCAACAACAACACAACACATGAGTAACGAAGTATCTAAACGCTACGCACAACGCGGAGTATCGGCATCTAAAGAAGATGTACACAACGCTATCAAGAATATTGATAAGGGATTATTTCCAAAAGCTTTCTGTAAAATTGTTCCAGATTATTTAACGAACGATGAGGACTATTGTTTAATCATGCATGCAGATGGAGCAGGAACGAAAAGTTCTTTAGCATACATGTACTGGAAAGAAACAGGAGATATCTCGGTATGGAAAGGTATTGCTCAAGATGCTTTAATCATGAATATTGATGATTTATTGTGTGTAGGAGCTACTGATAATATTATGTTATCTTCTACGATTGGGCGTAACAAAAGCAATATTCCAGGAGAAGTTTTATCGGCAATTATCAATGGAACAGAAGAGTTGATTGCTGAATTAAAAGAATTCGGAGTTACGATTCATTCAACAGGTGGAGAAACTGCTGATGTAGGAGACTTAGTACGTACCATTATTGTAGATTCTACAGTAACTGCTCGTATGAAGCGTGCTGATGTAATTGATAATGCAAACATCAAAGAAGGAGATGTAATTGTTGGTTTAGAATCTTTCGGACAAGCTACTTACGAGAAAGAATATAACGGAGGTATGGGAAGTAACGGATTAACTTCTGCACGTCACGATGTATTTCATAAATATTTAGCAGAGAAATATCCAGAAAGTTTTGATGCTTCAGTACCGTCTGATTTAGTGTATTCAGGAAATACAAAATTGACAGATGAAGTAGCAGATTCACCAATTGACGCTGGTAAGTTAGTGTTGTCACCAACAAGAACCTATGCGCCAATTATCAAAGAAATTTTATCAAAATTCTCTTCGAAAGAGGTACATGGAATGATTCACTGTTCTGGAGGAGCACAAACTAAAATTTTACATTTTGTAGATAATCTACATATTGTAAAGGATAATATGTTTCCAATTCCGCCATTATTTAAATTGATACAAGAGCAATCAAAAACAGATTGGAAAGAAATGTATCAAGTATTTAACTGTGGACACCGAATGGAGTTATACGTGTCTCCTGAAGTAGCAGAAGATATCATTGCAATTTCAAAATCGTTCAATGTAAATGCACAGGTTGTTGGTAGGGTAGAAAAATCTGATAAAAAGCAACTAACTATTAAAAGTGAATTCGGAACTTTTGAGTATTAAATTTTCTTAAAAAAGAAATAAAATAACAACTTTTTTATGTTGGTAAAAATGTAAAAAGCTAATTTTTAGTTTTTTACATTTTTTTTTGGTTGACTTTATGACTTTAATCATGTTTTAAGTTGTTTTTTTTGAGTTGTTTTATAAGTGTCTTATTAATCGCTAAATTCTCAGTAAAACAATGAAATCAACAACACACAGCACACCTAAAAAAGTAGTCACACGAGACGAAGCATTACAAGCTTCACTTATTTATTTTAACAACGATGATTTGGCAGCAAGCGTTTGGTTAAATAAATATGCGTTAAAAGATTCTGAAGGAAATATTTACGAAAGTACTCCAGATGATATGCATCGTAGAATTGCCAAAGAACTTGCACGAATTGAAAAAAAATATGCAAACCCGCTAACAGAATCAGAAATATATGAAGTAATAAAAAACTTTAAATATATAGTGCCACAAGGAAGTCCGATGGCAGGAATAGGGAATCCGTTTCAAATAGCATCACTTTCTAATTGTTTTGTAATAGGAAACGAAGGAGATTCAGATTCGTATGGAGGTGTTATGAAGATAGATCAAGAGCAAGTACAGCTCATGAAAAGAAGAGGAGGTGTAGGACACGATTTATCACATATAAGACCAAAAGGCTCACCCGTAAAAAATTCAGCATTAACATCCACAGGAATTGTTCCGTTTATGGAGCGTTATTCAAACTCAACACGAGAGGTTGCCCAAGATGGTCGTAGAGGAGCATTGATGTTGTCGGTGTCTATCAATCATCCAGATTCAGAAGACTTTATTGATGCTAAACTAGAACAAGGAAAAGTAACTGGAGCTAATGTTTCAGTAAGAATAGACGATGCTTTTATGAAAGCAGTGAAAAAAGGAGATACGTATACGCAGAAATATCCTGTTTTCAGTAAAAATCCGAAGTATTCAAAAACGATTGAAGCTAAAGAACTATGGAAAAAAATAGTGCATAATGCATGGCAATCTGCCGAACCAGGAATCTTGTTTTGGGATACTATAATTAATGAATCGGTACCTGACTGTTATGCCGATTTAGGTTATAAAACGGTATCAACCAATCCTTGTGGAGAAATTCCATTATGTCCTTATGATTCGTGTCGTCTGTTAGCAATTAACTTGTTTTCATATGTAGAAAACCCGTTTACCAAAAAGGCAACTTTTAATTTTAAACTGTTTAAAAAGCATATTGTCATTGCTCAGCGAATGATGGATGATATTATTGATTTAGAATTAGAAAAAATAGATAAAATTTTAGAGAAAATTGATGCAGACCCAGAGTTAGATGAAGTAAAAGCGACAGAGAAAAGCCTTTGGCTAAATATTAGGAAGAAAGCCTATGAAGGAAGAAGAACAGGAATTGGAATTACGGCTGAAGGAGATATGTTGGCAGCATTAGGAATTAGATATGGAAGCAAAGAAGGAAATGAGTTTTCGGTAAAAGTCCATAGAGCATTAGGAATAGAAACATATAGAGCGTCAGTAAACTTAGCTAAAGAAAGAGGGGCGTTTTCAATATTTGATGCAGAAAGAGAAAAAAACAATCCGTTTATTTTACGTTTAAAAGAAGCTGATAGCAAGTTGTATTATGAAATGTTAGAGTATGGGCGCAGAAATATAGCGTTACTAACCATTGCTCCAACAGGTACTACGAGTTTAATGACACAAACATCTTCAGGGATAGAGCCAGTATTTATGCCTGTATATAAACGTAGGAAAAAAGTTAATCCTAATGATAAAGGAGTACGTGTAGATTTTGTAGATGAGGTAGGAGATTCTTGGGAGGAATACGTGGTTTTTCATCACCGATTTAAACAATGGATGGAAGTAAATGGGATTGACGTTTCTAAAAATTTTTCACAAAAAGAGTTAGATAAGTTGGTAAAGCAATCGCCATATTACAAAGCAACTTCTAACGATGTAGACTGGTTGAGTAAAGTAACGATGCAAGGAGCTGTACAAAAGTGGGTGGATCATTCTATTAGTGTAACTATTAATTTACCGAACGATGTTAGCGAAGAGTTGGTAGGAGAGTTGTATTTAAAAGCTTGGGAGGTAGGTTGCAAAGGAGTTACGGTGTATAGAGATGGATCAAGATCGGGGGTGTTGATAGCAAATGATGAGAAAAAAGAGCAGAATGATAAGTTGACATCATTTCCAATCAAGCGCCCACAAGTGTTAGAAGCAGATGTAGTTCGTTTTCAAAACCAAAAAGAAAAATGGATTGCTTTTATTGGGTTAGTGGATGACAAACCGTATGAAATTTTTACTGGTTTAGCTGACGATGAAGACGGAATTTTATTACCACGTTGGGTAGAAAAAGGTTTTATTATAAAAAACAGAAATGAAGATGGAAGTTCGCGTTATGATTTTCAGTATAAAAATAAACGTGGTTATAAAACTACAATAGAAGGATTATCACATAAGTTTAATCCAGAATTTTGGAATTACGCTAAGTTGTTTTCAGGAACCCTACGTCATGGAATGCCAATTGATAAAATAGTAAAACTAATTCAGAGTTTACAGTTAGATAGTGAATCGATTAATACTTGGAAAAATGGTGTAGTAAGAGCCTTAAAGCGTTATGTTGAAGATGGTACAAAAGTAAAGGGGCAAACGTGTGAAAATTGTAAATCAGATAATTTGGTGTATCAAGAAGGCTGTTTAACGTGTAATGATTGCGGAACATCCAAATGCGGATAAAAAATAGTATAGCTTATAAATCCTCAGTAAAGCCTGAGGGTTTTTTTTGCTATTGATTACAATAATTATTTACAAGTGTAATTCTATCTAGCATTTCCCATGTTTGATGTGTGAAGTCTTTTGGAGAAAACTTGAATAAGAGTATTAATTTTTCTTGCTTTTTACAAAAATGACTTTCCACTAACACGTTTAAACTAATTGGCTTTTTAGTAGTAAATCGATCGTAAGTTTTAATTTTTCCTACAAAAAGGGCACGCTCTTTTTTTATAAATAAAGCAACAGTTTTATGCTCTTTTAATTCTTTGGATGTATGTACTTTCATTAAACCATCAAAATATTTTTGTAGGTCAGTTTCTAAGTCATTTGTGGTGATTTGTGATTTTTTGTCAATGCTCCAAGCAAAAGTGTACGACCAAAAGTTAGGGTGATGTACGCTAGACCAACCTATTGGAGGAAACCGAGCTTCCTCATAACCCTGATAGTTTATACTAGGAGCGAAACTTATAGGAAACTTGAAAATTTCCTTCTCCCAAGAACCGTCAAGGTTAATTAAGTTTACTTCTTTAGTTTCTTGACCGTAAAGGTTTATTGAGCAAAGAAATAATAAATAAGCGAGAGCAATAAAGTTGTTTTTCATTGTATGCGTTTTTTAACTCTGAGTAAAACTATTGCAGTAATTGAAGAAAAGTGTCAAAAAAAAGTAAAAGAAGTGTCAATAATTGTAAAAAAGAGTGAATATAAAATGTCTTTCCTTGCTTTACTTAGTTATTTAGCTTTTTAAACACAAAATCAATCGAAAATTCATCGTTGGCAACTGTAGCTTTTAGGTGATTTTTATCTTTCCAATAACGAATAGAAGTAGGGAATTCGTTTTGTTTGTTTTCCGCAGTAAAAGAAGTATCTGTTTGTTGAGTAATAGCAAAGAAGGTAGGGGTTTCATTAACTCCTGTAACTTGTAAAAAAAGAGAATCATTCTTAGTAACGATGTGTAAAACCTCTTTAAAAACGGTGTCTTGTTTTTGCAAAGTAAAACCAATTCCAGAAAAATCATCATACCAAAACTCGTAAGTTTTTTTATCAGCTTCGTTATTAATACGTTCCCATGTACCAAACAACCAAGTTGGTTTTTTTATTTTCTTTTCTTGTTGACAAGAAAAAAGTAGTATACAAGTGAAAAATAAGATTAAAATTCGCATAACAAAAGCCTTTATGAATTAAAGATATGAATAAAATTCGATAAAAAATCGTAAATTCGCACCCCAAGAAAAGATACTATGCTAGATAAATTACAGATAGTTAAACAACGTTATGATGAAGTATCAGACTTAATTATCCAACCAGATGTTATTTCTGATCAGAAACGTTATGTACAATTAAATAAGGAATATAAAGATTTAGGAAAGGTTGTTAAAAAGGCAGATGAGTACGAAACTTTATTAAACAATATAGAAGAAGCTAAGGAAATCATCGCTGACGGATCGGATGCTGAAATGGTTGAAATGGCTAAAATGGAAATGGACGAAGCGAAAACTCGAATTCCACAATTGGAAGAAGAGATTAAGTTTTTACTAATTCCGAAAGATCCAGAAGATTCAAAAAATGCGGTAGTAGAATTACGTGCAGGTACTGGTGGAGATGAAGCGAGTATTTTTGCGGGTGATTTGTTTAGAATGTACACCAAGTACTGTGAAAGCAAAGGATGGAAAGTTTCTACAGTAGATTTTTCTGAAGGTACGAACGGTGGATTTAAAGAAATTCAGTTTGAGGTTACTGGAGAAGATGTGTATGGAACTTTAAAGTTTGAAGCAGGTGTACACCGTGTACAACGTGTACCTCAAACAGAAACTCAAGGACGTGTACATACATCGGCAGCAACTTGTATGGTATTCCCAGAAGCAGAAGAGTTTGATGTAGAAATTAACCCAAAAGATGTACGTATCGATTTCTTCTGTTCATCAGGACCAGGAGGTCAATCGGTAAACACGACTTATTCAGCGGTGCGTTTAACCCATATTCCAACAGGATTAGTGGCGCAATGTCAAGATCAAAAATCGCAGCATAAAAACAAAGAGAAAGCGTTTAAGGTATTACGTTCTCGTTTATACGATATGGAGTTGGCGAAGAAGCAGGAAGCAGATGCTGCAAAACGTGGTTCGATGGTAACTTCAGGAGACCGTTCTGCAAAAATTAGAACGTATAACTACCCTCAAGGACGTGTAACAGACCACAGAATTGGATTAACCTTATACGATTTATCTAATATTGTAAACGGAGATATTCAAAAGATAATAGACGAGTTAATGCTCGCAGAAAATACTTCTAAGTTAAAAGAACTAGGAGAAACTATTTAACAAAAAGGCGTTACCATTTGGTAACGCCTTTTTTATCATAAAAGAATTACTACTCACAATCCTTGTAGAGCCGATAAATAAAACATACCTTTGCGGCGTATTAATGTTCTGTCCTTTTAGGAGAAAATCTACAAGTCTTTATACTATCTTCTGTTATCACCAGATTCCATAGTCTTCAGTTGCTTTACAAAGCGTTTTCAATAGAATTTTTAATCTAAAATAATTATCATGTAAATCATAGTTTATGCTATGTGTAGTATTGCGCTGTAATTTATATGACTTAAAGTATGTCTAATAATAAAACCTTATAGTATGTTAAGAATAGTTGTAAAAGAAGGTGAAAATATCGATAGAGCCTTAAAGCGTTACAAGCGTAAATTTAGAAATGTAAAAGTTTTACAAGAGTTAAGAGAAAGAAAGCAATACACTAAGCCTTCTGTAACTAGAAGAGCACAAATTCAAAAAGCGGCTTATAAAGAGCAGTTATTTAAAGAAGAATAGTAGTATAGCTATATAAAATACAAAAGCGCAACCAATTTGGTTGCGCTTTTTTGTTATATGAGATAATTATTTTTGAAATTTATTATTGATTCTGCGCTTTTCTAATGATTTTATCTTTTTCAGCAATACTATCAACAAAATATTCATATTTCTTTTTATCTTCGGTTACAGAGTTTTCCATATAATCCATAACTTCTTCTAAAAGTATAGATAAATCATAAATGTAACTGCGTTTTTGATTGTTTAGTTTTAGTAAATAGCCAACAAAGCTAAATAAGATGGAAAGACTTAAAAAAAAGTACTTACTAATATTTATTAAATTAGTGAAAGCTTCTTTTTCTTCTGAAGAAAACAAATTTCCGTTAGATTCTAAAAAGGTTAAAATTTCATTAGGAAAAAATGAAACTAAGCCAATTAATAAAAATGATATTCCAATTATATAAACTGAAAACTTAATTATGTTTGAAGAGATGTTTTTAGAAAGCTTTATAAATACATGTTCTTTAATTTTTTTATAAACTTTTTTAAAACGTCTTAATTTAGATTCGGTTTCTTGAATTTTATAAAGTTTATACTGACGTAGTTCTTCATCAATTTTTGTATGCATGGTTTTTGCTTATAACAATTTATTATAGTGAAAAAAGTTAATTATAACTTTTGTAAGGTAAATATAAAATAAAACTTGTTATATCACTAAAACCATAAGTAAAAAGAAAAAACCTCGTGAAATCAGTGTTTTACGAGGTTTTTTGTGGAGACGCCGAGAATCGAACTCGGGTCCAAACAAGTAGCTCAAAGGCTTTCTACATACTTAGTTTTTGTTTAATTTTCGATTAAGACCTGACCAAAAACTGCCCAATCTTAACTTATCTTCTTTAGTTTCGAAAACCTATCGAAGCCCTAAGTTTTCTATGTTTACTTTTACGATGCCCAAAAGTGAAACGCCGTAAACCAAGGCTTTTCGTGGACATTCAGCTTGCGCACCTTGTGCGCCGAGGCTCTATCTTACTATTAATTCAGATTAAGCAGCTAAAGCGTAGTTATCTTCGCCGTTTAAATGTTTGAAATAAGTTTAACGAGTTGTCATTTCACTCCTCGGTATGCTTACATTTTCACTAGTCTTGCTGTCAAAACCAGTCGTCCCCAATATGTCAAAGATGCTATAAGTATCCTTGCAAAAAATATACCAGATAATCTTTGTAATTCTATGCAATTTCGTTTAGCAGTACTATAAATCAATATTGCCGAAACAAGAGAATGCAAATATAAAAAAATACTACTTGTACAATCATTTTAAAACAAGTATTTTCGCTGCAATTGTTATAAACTATAACATTATATGTAAAATTGTTTAATTTTAATACAAGATCAATTATGAAATTCGGAATTATAAAAGAACGTAAAAATCCACCTGATAGAAGAGTCGTGTTTTCTCCAGAAAAATTGCAAGAGTTTAAGCAACAGTTTCCTCAAGCAGAAATAGTGGTAGAAAGTTCTGATATCCGAGTTTTTTCTGATGAAGCTTATAAAAAAGCAGGTTTTGAAGTAACAAATGATATTTCTGATTGTGATGTATTACTAGGAGTGAAAGAAGTACCTGTAGACAGTTTAATTCCCAATAAAAAATATTTTTTCTTTAGCCATACCATTAAAAAACAGCCATACAATCGTAAGTTGTTAAAAGCAATGCTTGAGAGAAATATAGAAATGTTTGACCATGAAACAATTATTAAAGAAAACGGAGCACGTTTAATTGGTTTTGGTCGTTATGCAGGTTTGGTAGGTGCTTATAATGGTTTTAGAGCAATAGGAATAAGAGAAGGGTTGTTTACTTTACCGAAAGTAGAAACCTTAGCAGATTTAGATGCTGTAAAGGCAGAGTTGGATAAAATTAGCCTACCTAGCATTAAAATTTTATTGACTGGAACTGGAAAAGTAGCAAAAGGAGCCCAAGAAATTTTAGATCATTTACAAATTAAGCAAGTAAGTGATGCATTGTATTTAACGTCAGAATTTACAGAGCCTGTGTATTGCATAGCAGATGTTATGGAGTACGCAAAACGAAAAGATGGTAAAGTAGGAGATAAGTTTGAATTTTATAAAGATCCAACTGGATATGAAAGTAATTTTATGGCTTATGCGAAACAAACCGATTTCTTTATAGCGGGACATTTTTATGGAGATGGAGCACCGTATTTATTTACACGTGAAGATGCAAAACACCCTGAGTTCAGAATAAAGTATGTAGCAGATATTTCATGTGATATTGATGGACCAGTAGCTACAACACTTCGTGCATCAACAATTGCAGATCCTATTTATGGTTATAACCCAGAAACAGAATCAGAAATTGACTTTAAAGATGAAAAAGCTATCACGGTAATGGCAGTTGATAATTTACCTTGCGAGTTGCCAAAAGATGCAAGTGAAGGTTTTGGAGAGATGTTTTTAGAGCATGTAATTCCTGCTTTTTACAACGATGATAAAGACGGAATTTTAGCTCGTGCAAAAATGACAACAAATACTGGTAAATTAACCGAACGTTATGCATATTTGCAAGATTACGTAGACGGAAAAGAATAACACTCATTAACTCCCGCTTCGGCGGGATTTTTTATTTAAGATGATACCAGACAAACAGTTTTTAATCGACACAGCAAACATGAAAATGCCTTTTGGTAAGTATAAAGGAACGTATTTAATTGAAATTCCTGAATATTATATTGTTTGGTATAAAAACAAAGGATTTCCACAAGGAAAACTAGGCACAATGTTAGAGCTAGTTTACGAATTGAAGTTAAACGGACTAGAAGATATTTTACGAAAGATTAGAAGATAATTTACGAGTTAAAAATTTTTCTAAAAGTAAAACGGTGATAATTCCTAAGGTATAAGCTACCAAATCAACAAAACTAAAAGTAGCACCAAATATGATTACTGCTAATCGGTTATTTTCTAAACCAAGAAATTCTAAAAGAGGAGTTAACTGTAAAAATTCTACTACATAAGCAAAAATAAGTACTATAATCCCAATAGTTTTGTTAGAGAAGTTGAAGAACGCTTTTACCAAATAAAAAAGTAAGATAACTACTAAAAAGTCACCAAAAGTATGTCTTATAAATCCTGAAGTTTGAGCTATTATAATTTCTAGCAGAAGAAGAAAGATAAAGGTAAGGAAGTGTTTTCGATTGAATTTCATATTCATATTTTTAAGCAAACTACCACATACATAATATGATAGTTTGCTTATTTATTACTGCTAATTAACCGTTTTGCCAATCTATTTTTCTTGAAGCATACATCACTGAAGCAAGAATAATAAATAGTCCAACACTGCCCACTAAAAGCGCATAATTTTCAAGCTGAATAATTACAAAAATAAAGGCATATAATGTGGTAAGGGAAGCTCCAATAAACAATGGAAATTTAACACCCTTTAAAATTGATTTCGAATACAAAGAAATTAGCAATACCACAGCTATCGATGCTATTAAATAGGCTTTTAAAAAGCTACTATGTTCAGAAATAGAAATAAGTAAAGTATAAAACATGGTTAAGGCAACACCAATCATTAAATATTGAAAGGGGTGAATGGATATTTTACTCATTGTTTGAATTAGAAAGAAAATTAAGAAGGTAAGTCCAATAACTAAAAAGCCATATTTAGCAGATCGTTCACTTTTTTGATACTCATCTACAGGAATCATAAAGTTTACACCAAAAGCATATTCTTTTAAGTTAGGAATTCCAGTAAAAGATTGCTGAGAAAAAGGTCTATTAATATCTAATATTTTCCATCTGGCATCAAAACCATTATCAGAGATTTTGTCGGAATTAAAAGGAAGGTATTCCCCAATAAAATTAGCTGTTTTCCAGTCAGAATTTATATGAACAGCTGTTTCTTTCCCGATAGGAATAAAACGAATTTGTTTACTACCATTGATGCTTAGTGATAGACTAAATTTCGTGTCTGATTTTTTAGGAAGGTCTTCTTCATTTAAAAATTTACTTTCTAATTTATGAAGGTTTAAATAGTTGTAGTAGGCTTTTTCATTACTATTATTACCCTCATATTTAGAAGTAAAAGCATAGTTGTTTTTATTCAGTTTTATTTCAACTAAATTGTTTACTCCCTTTAAATTAGAAGTTTTAATAATTAAGCGAGCTTTGTTCCAAATAATATCTTTTTCATTAATATCCTTTTCACTAAAATCAGGTGTTGTAAAACTCCCATCAATGTCTATTTTACTATTGTACACAGCAGTTTTGTAAATACCACGTTTTTTTTCTTCAGGATTAATGGATGATTTGATATTTAGTTTCTTCGGAAAAAAGTAGGCATACTTGATTTTTTCTTCGATCTCAGTTTGAGTTTCTTTTGTTTTTTGATTTCTAACAAACTTCTCTTTATAGGTTTTGTAAGGAACTTTTAAAATAGGACCATATAATAAAACCTCTTTACCCCATTTTTGATTGATTTCTTGTACAACTTCTTGCTGTCGATTCATTCGCTCAACAATTAAGCTTTTAATAAAAGATAAAGGAATTAAAAGGATGAGAATTAAAAATCCAATCATTAACATTCGGGCTGTGATTGATGTTTTTACCCACTTTCCGAATCTTCCGTTTTGTTTGTTTGATATTTCCATAGTTTGTTGTTTTAAAAGAACTTTGAATTTCAAAGTTTAATAGTAAAAAAATTATTGTTATTTATTTTTAATCAGTTTTTCTAAAGCATCAATATGTTTTTTAAACTCCAGTTTACCAAGTTCAGTAGCATAATATCTAGTGTTGGGTTTTCTTCCAATAAATTGTTTTTCTATCCTAATAAATTCAACTTTTTCTAACGCTTTAGTATGGCTTGCCAAATTACCATCTGTAGCACCTAATAATTCTTTTAGGGTAGTAAATTCAGCATATTCATTAACCATAAGAACAGACATAATTCCCAGTCTAATTCTATGATCAAAAGCTTTATTTATATTTAGAATAATGTTTTTCAAGAAAAGTAAATTTTAAAGTATGAAAATAGTTCTTATTTTCTATCGTGTTTAAAATACATGACAGTACCGTAAACAATATGCATAACTCCAAATCCTATAACCCAAAACCAAAAACCATAACCAGGTAACATTGCAGCAATAAGTCCTAAAACAACTTCAGTATATCCTAAATACTTAATATCACCTACAGTATATTTTGAAGCGTTGATTAACGCTAATCCGTAAAAAAGTAACATTAAAGCACCAGTTTGCCCATATTTTTGATGCCCTAAAATAATAATGATATAGATGGCTCCAGAAACTAGTGGAATAAGAAAGTTTAATAATAACCGTCTTGTGGTAGCATCCCAAATTTTTTCACCGTTCTTTTTAGCTTTCCTTGTGGTTAAAAAGATAGCGGTAGTAATACTCAAAAAGCCAACTAATAATAAATCAAAGATGACCATTTGGAAAATTTTTCCATCAAGCATCAAATAACCGTTTGAGTTGTTATTGACTAACCAATATGCATAAGCAGCTCCAATTAAGGCATATATTCCTGCTAAAATACCAGACAAGCCGCTTAATGATATAAATCTTGATGATTTATTCATTAGGTTTTTTATTTCTGATATGTCTTTTAAATAATCTTCTGAACTCATTTTTAAAGAACTTTGAAAAACAAAGTAAGTTTAATTTTGTGAAACAAACAAATAAAATTTTAATGTACTTTTGAAAGAATGAAACCAGCCGAAGAATATATCCTCAAACAACCCGAGCCGTTCAAGTCTATTTTACTGCACTTACAAGTATTAATAGAAAGTAATTTTCAGGATTTAGAACTAAAGTATAAGTGGAAAATACCTGTATATTATATCAACGGGAAACAGTTGTGCTACATGAATGCATCCCATAAAAAAGGATTTGTAGATGTTGGTTTTTGGGCAAAAGGTATTTTACAGGATTTTGATGCCTTTTTAGTTTCAGAAGGGAGAACGGTGGTAAAATCACTTCGTTATACTTCAATTGAAGAAATTAATGAAGAGATACTACTACAAGTTATAAAAGAGGTAGCAAAACACAATCATAAAGGTTTTTGGAGGAAATAACGTGTTAACTTACTTAGACGCTATAATGTATGATAAAGCTGACTTATTATTGAAATATAAGGTAAGTATGTTTCCAGGTTTAATATCATCAATAACTATATTGGTAAAAGTTCCACTATTTTTTATCAATGGTATTTTAGAAAAACTTTCTTTTTCATATTTATAAGTAATATCAATATATTGAGGTAAGTTTTTTAGGGTGATAAAAACATTTTTATTATTACTTAACTTACCATTGATAGGAGACACAATTTCTACATCATTTCTTAAAAAAGATTCCCAAACCATTGGCAAGAGACTAAATGAACTTAAAGAAACTTGTTGTATATAATCACGCCACTTTTTTTCACTAGGATAATGTGTCAGTTTAATTTTTTCTTTAGGTATGTTAAAGTAATTGAAATTAGGTACTTGTTTGAGGAGTTCAGAATCAAATTTAATTCCGTAAGTCGCATCAATTAAAATCCACTTGTTACTTATTTTAACTGCATTCCAAGCATGATTTTTAAATTTTGGTTTTAAGCCTATATCGTTAGGTGAGGTTTTAGTATACCCTTTAATTAACTCGTTTTCAATATTAAGTAAATCACAAACTTTTTTAAACGTTATGGCGATGCCTAGACACACACCTTCTTTCGATAAAATTGTTTTTTCTGCAATTTTATCATTAATAATTTTTCTTCTTCTTTTAAGATCATCTTTATTATAGTAAACAATAAGTTCGGGTTCTTTAAGGGTAGAGTTATTTGAACTTGAGTAAAATCGAATATTCGAAGTTAACCAAGAGAAAAGAAACTTCGTTTTATCTATATCTGAGTTAAAATTATTATTAATTAGTTGCGCTAATTGTTTAGTTGACTTTACCTGATGATAAGGAGTTAAATTGTTGTTTTTAGATATTTGAGAAAAGGATATGTTATTAAAAAGAATAAAAAGTATTAATATTTTTTTCATAGCGTATTTTATTTAGGGTAGCTATAAAGATAAAAAATAACCTAACTAAAAGAAAGAACAACTTATATTTCTTAAAGAGTAACAATTAGATAAACAAAAAAGAGCTTTTTAAAAGCTCTTTTTATTATTAGTAAATAGTTGTGTTTGATTATAGCACATTATATGTTAGGCTTACAGAGTAAGTAGAAGACTCACCAATATTTCTACCATCTATTACTTTACCATAACCAACACCAATTCCTAGTTTAGGAATAATATTTTTATAAACAGTTACACCAACACTTTTATAATCTATATCAGTTTCAGGGAAGTTTCCTTTAAATGAAGGACTTCCAATGTCTACTCCTTCTTCTGAGTTATAATAATCTACCCAAGCTTCTACATAAATAAAGCTACTTGCATAACCAATTTTACCAGTAGTGGTAAAGGCATTAGGGACACCAAAGTCACCACCAGGAGTTAAATTATTATCAGCATTTCCTCTTAAGTTATAACCCGCAAAAATGGTAGAGAAAAAGCCAGCGTTTGTGTTGAGGTGTAAACCAGCTTTTAAATCAAACCCGAAGCCTCCATTACCAATAGATAATATTCCGTTTGGTTCATACCCTGTGGGGATAACGGTAGTAATACCAGTTATGATATTTAAGTCTCCTTTTTTAAACTGAAACTTATGTGCATTAAATTTTAAAGCTATTGAAATATCTTGCAGTTCAGAGATAGAAGTTAACCCGTTTATAGGGTCTGGTTGATTACTGGTATTCGTAGCATCAATAAAAGGAATGCTTACAATAGCTGAAAGTCGATCAGTAATACCATATTTGGCATAAAGAGAATAAATATTTTGATTAATTTTTTCATGAACAGGTGTAGAGTTTTGTTTAGTTTTACCTAAATAAAACTTTTCATACTCACTTTTGGTAAAAGAAGTAGTAATAGATAAACTGTTTTTCTTTAGAGTAAAGCCATCGTACAGACCTTGACTATAAGAGGTTGTTGATATTCCTAATAAAATAAATGTGAATAGAAGGGTGTCTAATTTTTTCATGGGATATTAGTTTGTTTTCACCCTTTGTCGAATTTATTTTAAATCATTACATAGAAATCTATGATTTATAGTTTTAGTAATCCAAAAGAAGAAGATATTATTATTCAATCAAAAACTCAAGCATAACCTCTTTATCTATAATTAAAAATAACTGTTTGCTATTTTCAAGTGGAGTTGTTGTAACTGTAGTAACATTATTTTTAGTAGATATTTTATCAGGTTTAACAGCATATCGATATCCACTATATCCTAAGAAAATTGATTGATTAGGATGTAGGTTTTTGATTTTTAGTTCAATAGTAGCGTTTTTATTTAATGTCCCTTTTAAAGGTGAAATTAGCTCTAAGTCAGATTGTAAAAAAGATGCATCGTAAATTGGCTGATTGTAAAAGTCTTTTTTAGCCATTCTACCAACTCTTAACTGCCAAAGTTTTTTTTCAGGAAAATGTGTTTTAAAATATTTTTCTTTTGGAAAGTTGAAATAGTATGCATTAAATAAAGGTTGCCATCTGTTATTATTTACAACTCCAGCTGCCCAAGTAGCATCAATATAAATCCATTTACCATTCAATTTAACAGCATTCCAAGCATGATTTGAGTTGGTTTTAGGATTAGCTATATCGTTTGAGGAATTTCTGATATATCCTTTTATAACTTCATTCTCAATTTGAAGCATAGAGCATATTTTAGCAAAAGTTTGCGCATATCCCTCACAAATGGCTTTTCGAGTCAATAAAGTTTCGTTAACAATATCGTCTTTTATAGCCTGTAGCTTTTCTAATTTTTCTTGCTCATTCCTGTACCTAAAGGAAATTCTTTTTTGCTTCGGGTTGTAATATCCTTCTAAATCATATCTAATATTATGAGCAAGCCAATAAAACGCAGCCTGTACTTGCTGTTCTTCAGTTTTAAAATCGTTTGCGATCTGCTGAGCTAGACGTTCTACTTCACTAAATTTAGGGTAACTATTAACTTTCTCTTCAATTAAAGAAAAGTCTTGTGCACTTACGATAGTAGTAACTATAAAGAATAAAAAAAGAATTTGTTTCATATATGGGCTAAAAACGATTGTATGAAACAAAAACTGTGCCTATAAATTATTAATAGTTTTTCTAATGGTAACTAGGTTAGTTAGTAGACCTTCTAAATAATCAAGATGTAACATATTAGCACCATCACTTTTTGCATTAGCAGGATCAAAATGAGTTTCGATAAACAATCCATCAACATTATTAACAACACCAGCGCGAGCAATAGTTTCAATCATATCAGGACGCCCACCAGTAACACCACTTGATTGGTTTGGTTGTTGTAATGAGTGTGTAACATCCAATACCGTAGGAGCGTATTCACGCATAGTAGGAATTCCACGGAAATCAACAATCATATCTTGGTACCCGAACATAGTACCTCTATCAGTTATCCATGCTTTTTGGTTTCCCGCATCATGAACTTTTTTTACAGCATGTTGCATAGCTTCAGGACTCATAAATTGTCCTTTTTTCAAATTCACAACTTTACCAGTTTTTGCAGCAGCAACTACTAAATCGGTTTGACGAACTAAGAAAGCAGGAATTTGCAATACATCTACATATTGAGCTGCCTTTTCAGCATCAGAAACTTCATGAATGTCGGTTACGGTAGGAACATTAAAAGTTTCAGAAACCTTACGTAAAATTTTTAAAGCTTTTTCATCACCAATACCTGTAAAACTATCTATTCTACTACGATTCGCTTTTTTAAAACTTCCTTTAAATACATAAGGAATTTCTAATTTATCAGTAATGGTAATTGCTTTTTCAGCAATTCGCATTGCCATGTCTTCTCCTTCGATGGCACAAGGACCAGCAAGTAAGAAAAAGTTGTTTGAATCAGTATGTTTTATGTTTGGAATATCAGTTAAAGCCATCCTTAAAAATTTTCAACAAAATTAAGAAATTAAATTGGCTATATTTAGGCTTTTAAATAAATAAAGAATGAAAAAAGTTTTATATCCATTAACACTTGTAAGTGTATCAATTTTACTGTCGTGTAAGCAAACTAAAAATACTAGTAGCGAGGTTGCTATGAATACTGTTGAGGTAACTCAGAAAAAAGAAAATAAAGAAGAGTTAATTGATTCTATTTTAGTAAGAAAACACTTATATACACTTGCTTCAGATGAAATGGAAGGTAGAAAACCAGGAACTGAGGGAATGGAAAAAGCAACTCAGTATATAGAAAATGAATACAAAAGAATTGGTTTAAAAACTTTTGATACATTAACTACATATCGTCAAAATTTTGAATACAAGGGTATTAAAATGAGCAATATTATAGGCTTGTTAGAAGGAAAGTCTAAAAAAGATGAGTTTGTTATTGTATCTGCACATCACGATCATTTAGGGGTAAAGAAAGACGGAGAAGGGGATAGAATTTTTAATGGTGCGAATGATGATGCTTCTGGTGTTACCGGTGTATTATCATTAGCTGAATATTATGCTAAAAAGGGAAACAATGAGCGTAGTATTTTGTTTGTATGTTTTACTGCTGAAGAAATGGGATTGGTAGGCTCTGAGTACTTTGGAAAAGGAATTGATGCGAGTAAATTTGTAGCAGGAATTAATTTAGAGTTAATAGGAAAACAACCTAAAACAGGACCAAAAACTGCATGGTTAACTGGTTTTGATAAATCGGATTTTGGAAAAATAATTCAAAAGAATTTAGAAGGGTCAGGATATAAGTTATTTCCAGATCCATACCCTAAATTTCAATTGTTCTTACGATCAGATAATGCTTCTTTAGCACGTTTAGGGGTGCCGTCTCATACATTTTCAACCACTCCAATTGATATTGATGCTGATTATCATAAAGTAACAGATGAGGCTGAAACCTTAAATATGAATGTGTTAACAGAAACTGTAAAAGCAGTTGCTAGAGGAACTCAAAGCATTATTGAAGGAAAAGACACACCTACTAGAGTAAATATGGAGTAAACATATTGAAAACTTAAAGTAAAGAAGGAGCCATGAGCTCCTTTTTTATTGGGATTAGGTATTGTGTTTTTAATAAAATGTTAATTTTTTGCTAGTTAAATTAATTAAAGTGTTAAAATTGTATTAAAATTTTACTATATTCGAAAAGTTTTAATTTAAACCCCTTCGAAAATGAAAAAAACACTTTTAAGCCTAACGGTTGTTTTAACTATGATCTCATGTTCTAATAATGATGAAACATTAGATATAAAACAAGATCAAGATTTACTTACCAAAAAAGAAATCAATTCAAAAATCAAGGAATCTTTACAAAAGACAGGAGATTTTAAATGGATGTCACAAGACGCTCATACAATATGGAGTGCAGTGAATCATGGAGAAAATATCTTGACTATAGGCTACGGTACTTCAAAAAATAACTATGCAAAGAGTGAAGAAAGCGCTAATATTAAAAATGAGTTACTAGCCTTAGTAAGAAGCTTTGAACCTACTTCAGCAAAAGGAGAAACGGAACTATATGTAAACGAAAATATTAATGTATTAGACATTAAAGTTACCAACAAGGAAACAATAAATATCTTATTAAAAGACAGTAGAGTTCGTTATATAGAACCAGGAGGATATAGTTTTTTAGAGTCAACTGCTCAAGCTAAATCAGATTCATCAGGTTCTTCAGGATGTGGCTATGGTACTGTAACTTTAAATACGAGTGATTATCGTACAGTATCACCAGGTGCTAGATTACCATGGTCTTTCGATGCACACAATATTTCACAAGCTTGGAATTATAGTACAGGTTCAGGTGTAACTGTAGCGGTGGTTGATTCTGGTTTATCACCAGAGCAAAAATGGATGAATCAATATTTTAACGATGGATATTCATCAGGAAGAATAGTTCAGAAATATGGAACCTTTGTAGATTCTTGGTGGGCATGGTCTAATAATTATGACGGAGTAAATGACAAGTGTGGTCATGGAACAAAAATGGCAGCAGTAGCTACAGCTCCAAGAAATAATGATAATTTACCTGTAGGTGTTGCTTATAATGCAAACTTAGTAACGTATAGAGCTGTTGAAAATGTAGTAATTGATGATTACCATGAAAAAAGAGGTGTTGTTGAAGCGTTAACAGCATTGGCAAATAGAAGTGATGTAAAAGTTATTTCTATGTCATTAGGTTCTCCGTTCAGTATTGGTAACGTATCGGATGCAGTAAAGTACGCACATAGCAAAGGAAAGATGATTTTAGCAGCAGGAGGAACGTCTACTTCGTTTACTACTTGGTATGGAGTAATTTTTCCAGCAAGTATGTCTGAAACTGTTGCGGTAACAGGTGTTAAAGAAGGACAGTATAGTAAGTGTGATGTATGTCATACCGGATCACAAATTGATTTTACAGTACAAATGCAACGAACTAACGGAACGGATAATAAAATTCCTGTATTGAGTTATTATGATGGACAAGCAAATTATGTAGGAGGTTCATCCGTAGCAACTGCTACCACAGCAGGTATTGCTGCATTGGTATGGGCAAAGCATCCAAGTTGGTCAAGAGAACAAGTTTTACAAAAAATGAAAGAATCCGCAGATTTTTATCCGAACAAACATTCAGAGTTTGGATATGGAAATATTGATGCTCTAAAAGCAGTTCAATAAAAATCAATTAACTAACCTTAGAAAAAAGTCTCGTGTAAACGAGGCTTTTTGTATTTTTATGAGGTATAGTTTTTGATTTAGTACACTGTAAAGAATTTATATATGAAGTATTACAAATATTTTTTTCTGTTAGTTATTATTGGTTGTGCCTCTTCTAAAGTAGTATATGACTACGATAGTCAAACAGATTTCAGTCAGTATAAGACCTTCAATTTTTTTGAAGATGCTGGTAAAGGTTTAAATGAGTTAGATGTAAAAAGAGTCACTTATGAAATAACGACAGCTTTGGAAGCCAAAGGGATGCAGTTAACTGAAAACCCAGATATGTATATTAATATTTTAGCTGAGGAAAGAGAGTCTGTTAATAGAAATACGATAGGTGTTGGCTTAGGAAGTGGAGGAGGAAACGTTGGTTTTGGAATATCAGGAGGTATCCCTATTGAAAGTAGAAAAATTAACCAGCAATTAACCATTGATTTTGTTAAAAGTAAAGACAATCAGTTAATATGGCAAGGAATTGCTACTAGTGAAGTAAGAGAAAAAGCAACACCAGAACAAAAGAAATTACATTTTCAAAAAGTAGTTGGAAAAGTAATCAATAATTATCCGCCGAAATAACCTCCTTTTTTGTTTTAAAATACTGATAACCGTACAATTGACGCACTAAAAGTAAGTCAGTGACTTACTAAAAGTAGGTCACTGACTTACCTGTTTCTAAATTTTTATGCTTTACTTTGAATTCAAGTAGCAGATTATTAGGTTTTTATGATGAAATGTTAAAGAAAACTCAGGGTTATCCCTGAGAAGAACTTAAAACGACTAGGGAAAACCCTTATTGTGCAAAAAACCATGAACAACTACTTTTAAATAAAAATTGTAATTAATTTAAATTTGTACACCATGAAAAAAAGAAAAAGACTAAACCTTTTAAAATTAGGTGTTTTCCTATTCGGGTTTTCGTTATTGTTATGGAGTTGTGAAAAAGAATCTTTGTTAGAAACACAAAACAGCTTTATAAATAAAGTCAAAAGCAAGGTAAATACTGATTTAATAGATTTACCTTATACGAAAGATAACTTAACAGTAGATTGGAATAACTACAACATTATTAAAAGTAACGATGTAGAGTTTTATGAGTTTAAAACAGCACAAATTACTTCTTTAAAAAGTGCTTCTGAAAATTTTGGTAGCCCAAGTTTTTTATGTAGTAGCCTACAAAGAAAATAATACAGTTGTAATAAAGTATATAGAGGTTAGGGCATACGATTATAGTTTAACAAAGTTTCCCGAAGATTTTATTAATCTAGGAGCTTTTTCTGGTTCGTTTAGGTATTTTAATGAAAAGGGAAAGTTAGAAAACTCAGAAGCTTTTATAGAAGGATATTTAATCAAAGCAAGCCAAGAGAACTACCTACCTGTAAAAAGAAATACCTTACAAAAAGCCAAAGAGGAAGGGAGTTTCCAAGCAAGAGTTCAACCCTGTACAGAAGTTCCTTCAATCTTGTATATTCATGAAACGACACACCATTATAAAGACTATTACAAAGCATCTTATAGGGTGGATTCAAGCGGTAACATTATAGAGGGGAGTATGACGGTAGCAGATGTACCTTATAAATCAATATATTTAGGTTCAACAACACAAACATACACCTATACAAGTTTTTCTTGTGATACTCCCGATACAGGAGACTCTATTTACAAATCAGAATATATGAGAGAGCAAATACTTATGGATTGTGGACCGGGGTATGATAATGTAACATACAATGGTTATTGTGTTGATACAGAAGAACAAATAATAAATAAGTTAGATGGTAAAGCTAATTGTATTTTTAATAAATTAAAAAACCTTAATTTATTTAAAGCTACCATTAAAAAATTTGAAAATAGTGAAACTTACAACCTTACTTTACAAAGTGGTAATAATTGTCAAAATACATCAGTAGAAGCATGTACAGATGCAGAAGATTTAGAGAACGGTAACATAACTATAAACTTTCAAAGCTTAGGAAATAATAATTTAGGTTTAGCAGCTTCAATACTTCATGAAGGAATACATGCTGAAATTTACAAATATGTAGACGAACATAAAAAAGGAATTGATCCTAATAATAGACCTAATGTATTATATTACTATAATTATTTTAAAGCTCAAAATGCATTAGATCAGGGTACTACTTATGCTCAGCATGAGCATATGCAAGATAAATATGTTATCCCCATAGCCCAAGCAATAAGAAAACTTGATAATTATAAATATCCTCTTGAGGAGTACTTAGGTTTTGGTTGGGATGGTTTAAAAGTGTATAAATATGATACATACCTTGATGCAAATGGAAAAGAACAAACTATGACACCAGAAATGTTAGATAAAATTACAAAGAAATCGTATAATATTGCAGCCTCATCTAATTTTGGATTAGATTGTAAATAAAAACTATTAGATAAATGAAAAAACTATTAATAATTTTACCATTGTTACTCTTTCTTAATTGTAAGGAAACACAGAAAGAGGCTAAATATGAAGTTGTACAAACACTTTATAATTACATCACTAAATATCACACCCATATCTTAGCCTTTCCTGTATCTCCTCCAGACCCTAAAATTGAGTCTGATTCTTTACAGAAAATATTGGAAAGGGATAAGGAAATTATAAAAGATACAACCAAAATTGTTAACTCTTATTTAGAGAAAGAAGGAAGGTCTGTTGTATGTATTGATAAAAAGCAAAGTCCTAGTATAGGTTTAAGTAAAAGAAAAATACCATATATAACAAAGAACTTTGACAGCTTATATAATGATTTTATCAAAATAAAAGGAACACAAGCTTTAGATTTAACAAAAATAAAAGATAATAGGTATTCTGTAATTATACCTTATGATGATTATTATCCCGAAATGTCTAATAAAGGGTTTGATAAATGTGATATGGTTTTAACTTTTTCACGAATAGCTTTTAATAAAGAAGAAAATAAAGCTATAGTAATTATGGCTACAAATTTTGGTAGATTAAATGGTTTTTCAGCATTGTACTTCTTAGAAAAAGAGAAGGGGGAATGGAAAATAAAATGTAGAGAAGGTTTATCTATTTCTTAAAGAATGAAAAGGCTATTAATGATTTTAACAATTTTTCTTCTTTTGTTTTCATCTTGTAAAAAAATGAAAACAAGAAATTACGAAGAAGAAAACACCTATCAAATTATTGGGCTATTATTAAGTGACCTAAGAGGATCAACGGTATTACCTCCAGGGTTTCCACCACCACCAGGTGAAGATATTTATGAGTTTACAACAAGAGACAGTCTTAGAAGGTATAAATATTTTTATAAACAAACTGTAAGGAAAAAAATAATAGCTTTTTTGCCTCAAATTTACGCTTCAGAAAAGAAAAATGAGTTACAAACAATAAATAAATGTACAAATGATAAGGCTCTAATAAATTTATTTTTAGAATCAGAAAAAAATATTAAGATAGATATAAACAAAGTAGGAAATTCAAAGAAAGACTCTTTAATTTATTATACAGAAAAACATAAAAAAATGTTAGGAAGAGGTTTTAATGAAATAGATATGCTGTTAAGTTTTTCTAACATAACCTTTAATAAAGATTATACTAGGGCATTGTTAGTTGTTGGAGTAACTTTTGAAAGATTAAATGGTTTCTCTACACTTATTTATCTAGAAAAAGAAAATTATCATTGGGAAATAAAATGCGAAGAAGGTTTATCTATCTCTTAAAAGGGAACTTTTGTATACAAATAAAAAAGCCTCTTGGTTTTACCAAAAGGCTTTTCAAATTACACAACAAAGACACTATGTATACTAATCTAAATGTAGACTTTTAGAAATTTTTTGCCAATCAATAATCTTAAAATTTTGATGTAAACTGTCCTTACCTTGGGTATTAGCACCATCTTGCGCAATAAAGAATCCTTTAGGGTATTTTGTACCAAAATTAACAGAAGTTACATCAATTCCATCCGTATCATAGGTACCATCAATAGCACCATCTTTTAATGAAAAACTTCCTAAGTATTGATTGCTAATTCTATCAAAAACAGCATAACTGTTATTTCCTTGTGAGGATAAAATAATATATCCTTTTCCATTTCCAGCATCGTATAAGGTAACGCCTTCAAAATCATCTTTCATATTCAAATCGTTGGTGCTGATAACCTTTATACGGTTGTTTTCAGCATTAGGTTCTGCATCGTACTTCCACAAAGCTTTGTTCTCTTCTCCAATATATACTTTGGCATGTACATCATCGGCAACAATACCTTCTCCTTGACTTCCTAATGAAAATTCACGAACTAACTTGGCATCAATTTGAGTGTTGTTTTCAAACAGTTCCCATTGTTCAACACCGCCTTTTTTACCAACCATAAAAACATAAAATTTGTTAGTTTTAGGGCTTTTATACATTCCTAAACCGTATACTTCTTTTAAGTTAGAAGTTATTTTTCTAGCAGCAGCATCTTCTAATTCACCTGTTGGTTTTACAATTAATATAGAAATAGTATTGTGTGTTCTATTACTAGTAGTAACAACGGAAACTTCTTTTCCGTTTAATAAGAATCCATCACGAATATCAACATTGTTTACACGTCCTATTTTATAAGAATACAAACGTTTTCCTTCTAAATTATAAACTTCTAAACCTTCTTTTTTGTTTGTACCAATTATGGTTGATTTTGTTAGATCAACAGGGTTTATCCATACACACGGATCATCAGCAGCGTCGTCAAAAGAAGTAACAGGATCTGTTTCAGCATCAGCAACTAAAGCTACTACTGGTTTAGCTTGCGGGTTTTGATGTATTATTTTTTCAACTTTACAAGCGCTTAAAATAAGGCAAGTAAGTATTATTCTGTATACTTTATTCATTCTTAAAAATTGTATTTTAAACCAGCATTCCAGTTATAGTTATAAAACTCAGCTTGCATTGTTTGATGCTTTGCTCCTTGGTAAAAGCGTAATTCTTGATTGGTTAAGTTTTTTGCTTCAGCAAAGATTTGTAAGTTTTTAGTAATACGGTAAGAAGCATTTAGGTCTACAAACAATTGTTCGTCATAAAATACATCCGTAAAAGCATCGTCTCCGTATTCAAAAATGTAATCATCAGCAAAGTTTAAAGAGGCTCTAATTGATAGTTTAGAACTTTCATAGGCCAACGATCCGTTAAACATGTTTTTAACAGCACCAGCCAAAGGCAAGCCATCTTCTCTATCAGTAATTCCATCTGTTTTAGAATCTGTATAGGTATAGTTACCATACACTGTTAAGTTTCTTAAGAAACCTGGTAAGAAGTTTAATTTGCGTTGTAAAGCCACTTCAAAACCATAAATTTCGGCAGTACCTCCGTTAAAAGGTCGTGTAACATCATAGGTTTCTGTTACACCTCCAATGGTAATTGGTTCTTCAGTAACTGAATTGTAAATAAATTGATCTAAATCTTTGTAAAATGCTCCGGCAGATATAATACCTACATTACTAAAATAGTGTTCAAACATTAAGTCAAAGTTCATCGCTTCAGTAGGATCTAAATTAGGGTTCCCATACTCAGCTTCAATATCATCACTATTAATATTTCTGTAAGGTACTAAATCGTAATAGTTTGGTCTTGCAATAGTATTTGTCCAAGCAGCTCTAACAATGGTGTTTTTGTTAATATTGTATTTAGCTTGTAAATTAGGTAACCAGTTGGTATAGTTTCGAGTTCCTGATGTTTTAGTTACATCACTTAAATCATCAGCAGTTTCAACATCAATAGCAAAACCGTTATAATCTATTGTTGTTTTTTCAACTCTTACCCCAGCAATAAAAGAAAAGTTGTTACCTAAACTTTGTTGTAACATTCCGTATGCTGCATAAATGTTTTCATTAGCATCGTAGTTTTCAGGAACAAACTCATCAAGCACTAGTTCACCACCTGTTAGGTTTAAACTTCCTAAGAATTCTTTTGAAACGAAAAGACCTGATTTGTAATCGTCACCTGCTAAATAACCATTAATAGTATAGTCATTAGTAGTGGTAGTATTCATAGTTGGAAATTGATCTTCTAAATCATACTCATAAAAGCTATTGTCTCTTACTTTTTCTTTGTACTTGTATTTAAAACCAAATTTTAAAGAGTTTTTGTAAGCTCCTGTAGCATTGATAGGAGCCAAAACATCAAAATTAGAATTGATTTTACGTTCTTGTGTAAATCCTTGTTGTTGGGTTACTTCTTTGTATTCAAAAGTTGAAGGATCGTTAAAGTCATTGTTTGTTGGTCGTAATACAGGGAAGTTTGTTCGCGATAAGTCTTGCATAACTTCAATATCATCGTTTTCAAAACTGATATAACGTTCGTCTGGACGTTCTTCTTTAGCTTTGGCAGTTCCTGTTTTCCAGTTTAGTTTAATGTTTCCGAAAATAATATGTTCACCACCTACAGATATGTTGTAAGTACTCTGACGCTCTAAACGTGTGTTGTCATTCGTATCATTGTTGATACCACCTTTAGTTTGGCGACGTACTTCAGCTTTTGATAATCCTGTAGCGTCTGGTTCATCTATTTTTCTAAAACGAATTCTATAACGGTTTTCATAATCATTTCTTTGGTTGTACATTGATTTAAAGAAAAGCGTATTGTTGTTGTCAGGTGTCCAGTCTAAGTTGGCAGCAACACTCATTCTATTTCTTTTTACATCGTAACGTCTAATATCGTGTTCTCCAATGTAAGTTTTATCGTTTTCTTTTTCCCATTCAAACTCAACATTATCCGAACCATAATCGTTAGAATTATATGAAGCATTGATTACATAGCCTAGTTTGTCTTTAAAAGCTCTGTTAGCAACTAATGCAGAAACGTTATAGTTAGGCGTATTTCTTACAGGATTTTGTCCGTAAGAACCAGCAACGAAAGCTCTAAAAGTAGTAGGAGCAGAGCGTGTAACTAAATTAACGGAACCACCAATAGCGTCTCCTTCCATATCAGGTGTAACAGCTTTGTTAACCTCAATGGTTTGAATCATATCAGAAGGAATTAAGTCCATTTGAACTCTACGATTATCTCCTTCGGCAGACGGAATTCTATCACCGTTTAAGGTTACCGAGTTTAATTGAGGGGCCAATCCACGGATAACAATATCTCTAGCTTCACCTTGGTCGTTTTGCATAGAAATACCAGGAACACGTTTTAAGGCATCACCAATATTGGCATCAGGAAACTTTCCTACTTGATCGGCAGAAATAATGTTGGTTATATTCTCTTTGTTTTTTTGTTGATTTAAGGCTTTAGCTTGCCCTTTACCTATGCTTCCTTTAATAACAACTTCATCCAACCTATCTATTTTAGGTGTTAGAGAAAAGTTTTTAGATTGAATGTTGTTTGTAAGTATAATGGTTTCTGTTAAGGTCTGATAACCTAAGAATGATATTTGAACTTCATAATTTCCTACAGGAATATTTAAAAGTTCGTAGTTTCCATTAAAGTCGGTAGAAAATCCAACTTGTAAAGAAGGAATGCTAATCGTAGCTCCAGGTAAAGGTTGATTGGTTTCGTCTAAAACTCTCCCTTTTAAACCAGATTTGCTTTGTGAGTATCCTAAAATACTTACAAAGCAAATAGTAATTAAAATTAATTTTTTCATTTTGAAATCTTTAGTGAATTATCCACGGCGAAATTATTTATGATAACTAGCAACCAGATTTCAAATTTGTTAGTAAAAAATTATTAAAACTTATACATAAGGTTGATTGTATGTTAATTAGTTGAGGTTTTTATAATGTTTAAGTGTTCTTTATTTAATGTAAAAATTACCTTTTAAAAACACTTGATATTTAACTTTAGAAGTTTTCAAACAAAAAAGCCTCCAAAATAATTTTGGAGGCTTTTTTTATATGTAGTCTAACGTTTTTAGAATTGGTAACGGATACCTAAACCGAAGTCAGAGTTAAAATCTTTATAATAATCACCAAACCCTATGTCAGGTCTGTAATCTAAAGAAATCATTAATGGAATATCAAAATTATATTCGATTCCAATTACACCAGAAACAAAAACGTATGTTTCAGATACATCAATATTCTTCGCGCTCCAGTGTCCTAAACCACCACCAGCACCAGCGAACCAGTTAAAACGGTTCTCTAACTGCCATACCCATTGGTATAAAGCTGTGGCTTTGAATCCATCATAACCACTACCATTTCTTAAACCTAAGTCAAGTTCTAAACGATTGTTATCGCTTAATCTACGTTGGTAAGAGATTTCAGCTCCAAAACCATCGTTATCTCCCAAACGAATACCAATAGCATTATCAGAAATTTCTTGGGCATTTGCTGTAAAAAACGAAAGGGTTAAAAAACCAATGAATAAAAATAATTTTTTCATAATTTTTAATTTAATGTTATGTGTTGCTAAGATAGTTATTTTATTTAATTAGTAATCTTTTTCCTTTTGAATGACTAGTGAATTCAGGGGCATACATACTTTGGATTGTGGTAATTCCATTGCTAAAGTTTCCTGAATTATTTACACGTACGTCATACTCAAATACATAGATTCCTTTAGGTAAACGATCAAAAAAGAAATTTGTTGCAGCGTCTTTTGTACTTTCATAATACCCTAAACCATCCTGCCATTTGTATTGTGATAATACATTAATAGGCTCAACTCCACTTGCTCTCATATCTTTCATGTGTACAAATTCCATATCTCTATCAGAACGAAGTTCAATCCTAACAGTAATTAAATCTCCTACATTTAATTGTGTGTTTTCTGTAACTTCTTGAAGTTGTTTCCCCGTATTAGTATTTACTTTTTTAAATAGTTTTTTCTTTAATTGTAAAGGTGTTTTAGCAGAGGTAATTTTATCTAAATCTTCAAAATATTGCCAATACAATCCACCCCAAGCAATACCTTTTCCTTTTTTACTAATACTAACAGTACTCATATTAGGAGTAATTTCAGAACCATTCCATGAGGTTTTAAAATAACCAGTACCAGCCTCAACTTTGGTGTTTTCTAATTTTGTTGGATTAATAGTCTGGTTTCCTATTTCAATATCTACCATATCAGTTACTGAAATCCAATCACTACCTTGTAATAATAATGCATATACAGCTTCAGTAGTTGCTTTGGTAGTTTTCCAACGGTTGGTTTGCTTATTTTTTAGTAGCCATATTTTTAGATTGTCAATAGTCTTGGTATCATTTTCAATTTCTGAAAAGGCTTCAATTAATAACGATTGGGTTTCAATAGGGGCTTGGTGCCAATACCAACTCGGTTGATTTTCTTTCCAATACATTCCTAATTCATCAGAAGTAATACTGTTCTCTCTTAAAGATTTTAAAATTTTAGAAGAAATTTGTGTATTACCATTTCTAAACTGTAGCAAGGCAATTTGTCCTTTTCCATATAAACTAAACTCTTTCCAGTAAGTTGCTGTTTGACTTTTATAGTATTCAAAAGCGGTTTTTGTCGTATCGTTAATTTCAATATTAGTATAAAAAGAACGCATGTATAAATACTGAATAATGAAATAGTTTAGATGGTTTTTCTTTAAGTACTCAGTATATTTTTTTTGACCTTTTTCAGCTTTAATACGTTCAGCGCTTTCTAATAATCTCTTGTACGTATGTTCAATTTCAGCATCTAAAAAGTGAATAGCATCCACAAGCATTTTCTGTAAAGAATCATCTTTATTATCAATACCTAATTTTTGTAAATGTCCAAAACCAGTAGCAATATGATTCGTGATATAAACATTAGGATTATCATTCCCTTTAAACCAAGGGAATCCTCCATTGTTTAATTGCATTTGCAATAGTTTATTAAAGGCGTTTTGTTGCTCGTTTTTCATTTTGTTTAAATCAAATAACAAAGCAATACGCTTCTTTTGTTCGGTTTCAGATTGAGCATCACGTAACCAAGGAGTCTCTTGGATAATCAATGATTTTAACTCTTGATTCTTTTCTAAGTTACTCAACAAAGCATCTGAAGATTTCCAAGTATTGAACACCTCTTGTATTCTTGGATTTGAATTTGCAATATGACTAGCGAGTATGTTAGCATAATAACGTGCAAAGGTTTGTTCACTACATTCGTATGGATATTCCATTAAATAAGGTAAAGCTTGCACAGCATACCATGCAGGGTTTGAGGTAACTTCTAACGTTAATTTATGGTGACTAAGCGTAGTCGAAGTCTGATTTTTAAGCTTATCTAATGTAAATGTTTTGGTTTGATTTGAACGAACCCACATAGGTAGCGTTTCTGTAACCAACATTCTGTTTGATAATACTGGTAACACATTTTGTTCACCATCTGAAAAATCTCCTGCCTTGGCAATTACTTTATATTGAATTGCTTGATAAGTATCAGGAATTGATAAGTTCCAAGATACATTCGTGTTTCCGTTAGAATCAACACTGAAAGACTGATTTTTAGAAGAATTACTTAATAAGTTGATTTCTTTTCCTGTAATAGCATCGGTTAATACAAGTTGAGCTGTACCGTGTAAGTTCTTATCAGAAATGTTTGCAATTTTAGAGCTGAATGTAATTTGATCCCCTTCTCTTAAGAATCTAGGAGCATTAAGCATTACCATTAATTCTTTTTGAGTAACAGTAGTTAATGTCTTGGTAGCTGACTGCAATTCTTTTGTGTGTGCTAACAGCTGCAATTTCCATCGTGTTAAAGCTTCTGGAGTTGTAAAACTAAAAGTAATATTTCCTTCTTTATCGGTTTGTAAATGAGGATAGAAAAAAGCAGTTTCTTGAAGGTTTTTACGAATTTGAACTCCATCTAAAGAAGTTTTCTCTTCTCCTGTTTCGTTTTTACCTAGAGCAGTAACAACCATTTCATCTAGTAAGTTTTCTTGAGTATTTAAAAGAGCTTCTTCTTCAACAATGATTTCTCTTTCTGGAGAAGGTTGTATTTTAGAACTCATGGCTAAGCCTCTTAAACGAATATCTCTATTCATTCCGAAGTAAAAACCAAACCAGTTTAATTGGTCGTATCGTTGAGTTTTAAATGAAGTAGGGTAGTTATTATTAAAAACTCTGAAACGTTCATTACCAAAACTTTGATAAGCATTAGCGTTACCACTATAAGAGTAATATGTAGAAGTTGAGATAGGTGAAAACTCCCAATTATGAGGCTTAAACTCATCTAAAGAAGCATCATACATACTCGCTAACACCTCTGCAGCTACTTTGTTGTTTTTATCGTTTTTAATGGTAAAACTCCACGTTTCTTGGGTTCCAGGTTGTAATTTATCTCTAAACGTATTGGTTTCTATAGTAATGCTATTTTGTTCATTTGGAACAGAGATAGGAATTATTCCACTTACGAAACTATTGTAATTCACAAAGTAATATTTGATAACAAACCCACCAACATCTTGTTTAGTAACAGGAACTTCAATTGTTTTGATTTTGTTATTTAAATGAATAAGCTCTGTGTTTACGATGGTATGATTCTTTTCTATTTGAATTATAACCGTAACATCTTTTGAAGCAGAACCAATTTGTAACTCAGCAATGTCATTTGGTTTGTAAGTCGTTTTATTTGTGTTATACGTGAACAACTGATTGTCGGTTACACTTTTTTCTTTGTTATCAATTATTGTAAAGAGAGCTTTGTCTGTAACATCTTGTCCAAATTTATCTTTAGAACTTAATACGGTTATGTATTTACCAGAAGCCCATTTTTTATAGTTATTAAGTATAATTTCTTTAGATTCTTCTGTATTGAAATTTTGTTCAAAAACCAGTTTCCTTTTTTTCCAATTTTGAGGGTTTTGCTCTTCCGAAGTATAAGCATCATGAGGGAATAAGCTTCTAAACTCACTTTCTGAAATATCTTGATAATCTGGAGTATCCCATGGTCTTTTACGTAGCGGATTTTTAGGTGCTTGTAATTTGTATATTTTAATGTTTCCTTTAGAAGGAACAAACTCACCGTTTAAGTTTTTACTTGATATTTCAATTTTTGTTTCGTTATCCGATTTATGTATTGTAGAAGGAATTTGTACTGTAGCAAGTAATGCATGATACCCAACTTTTACAATAGAGGTTGCTGAGCGAGTTTCTCCATTAACATCAGTTACATCTGCAGTAATTTCATACTCAAAAACAGGTAAGTTTTCTTTGTTTACACTTTCATCAGGTAAAGCTTTGAAAGTAATAGAAAAGTTGCCATGTGCATCAGTTATTAATTCACCGTGTGTAATTTCTTGTGCTTCTGAAGTAAACTGAGGTTTACGCCAGTACCACCAAATAGGATATTGTACTTTACGATGTACGCGATATACTACTTTAGCATCTGTGATAGTTGATCCTGCAAAAGCTTTAGCAAATCCGTTTACTGTAATGCTATCATGTAACTTATAGGTTTTTGTTACAGGTTTAAATTCTGTTTCAAACTTAGGACGCTTATATTCCTCAACTGAAATACGAGTAATGTAGTCTTCATGTTCAAAATCAAAATCTATAGTATCATAAAAGGTACTTTTTTGCTTTTTACTCTTATCAATAGAAAACCAATATTCACCAGTTAATCCTGTGTTTGGTAGTATAATTTCTCCTGAAGCTGATCCGTATTCGTTTAGCTTTATATCTAGTGTTTTTACTGCTTCTCCGTTAACATTATTTAATGTTATTTGTACAAATTCATTGGTGAAAGGTATTGATTTGTCTTCTGTTTCTTGAATAAAAATAGTTTTAAAGTATACAGTTTGCCCTGGTCGATAAATGCTTCTATCTGTAAAAATAAAGGGCTTTATAGAGGTATAACTATCATTTGCAGTTGGAGAGACTTGTTTTTGATATTTATTCAGGTAGTAGTTACCAAAAATAGCAGTATCGTTTTTGTATGTCACTGTAACATATACATTACCATAACTAGCATCACTTTTAAAAGAAGCAAATCCTTTTTTGTCGGTTGTTAGTTTTTTGTGAATCGATTTTCCATATCTGCGCTGTTTGTTTTGTAATAATAATTCAGCATTTTTAATTGGTTTTCCATTGTTTCTATCAACAACTTGGTACGTTTTTACACCATCATTATTGTTTTCTACTAAAACTAAATTGGTTGCTTGTAAATGAGCAGTAGCATATAAGTCTTCAGAGTTAAAAGTAGCATTTTGGTGAGCTACAATTAAATAATTTCCTTGAGTTAATTCGGGAACTATTACTTCAGTCGTGTGCAATAAATAATCTTTTTCATTTCGTAAGTTACTATTCCATGAAGTAGTTTTTGTAAGCTTTTTTATAAAGTTAAAGCGTTCTTCTTCTTTGTAAATTTTTTGAAGCTCTTCTAATTGTTTATGGTCAATTTTATAAGCAGAGAAGTATAGCTTATCAATATTATTGTAAGTAACTAGTAACCTAGAGTGAGATTGGATTGGTGCAAATTTTTCAGAAAGAATACTGAGTGATGTAGCTGTGATTTGTTGTTGTAAAGCTTCACATTTTTCAGTAGCTAAACTCTTAGGAAATTGTTTAATAACTTTTTCACAAATGGTAAGAGCTTCTCTGTTTTTAAAACGAAACTCTTTGTTTTTTTTAGTTTTATAAGATCCAGCTTGTTGATTATAAATTCTAGCTATTTCATAGTTATATAATCCAGAAACTTCATTGTTTTTGTAATTGTTAACTGATGTTTTCAGTGTTTGTAACAATAACTCTTGTTTGTTATTTAAAGTTATATGCTGCTTAACAAACTGTAATCGTTGAATATCAGCATCTACAAGCGCATTAAGATTCTTGTTTTTTAAATGAAAGTTAATTAATTTTTGATAGATTTTTAAGGTATTAAACTGTAATGATAAATCATCTTTTGTGTTAAGGCTTAATACAGAAAACTTGTTAGCTTCACTTAAGTATAAAGCGTCATCAATTTTAAATTGATAAGTAGGTTTTGTAATGTTGGTTTCTGTGGTTTTATAAAATTCTAAGGCATTGTGCGCTAAAAAATCAAATAGGGTAGGACGGTATTTTTTGGAGTCTTTTTCTGCTTGGATAATATCTTTAAAAGTATAAATATCTGTTTTTTGTAATTCAGATTCATTTTCTAAAGAGTTTTGATAGTGACAATGAATTTCTGCAAACAGCGTATTTAAGTCCCATGTTCTAAAGTCATTTTCATCTACTTTTTCTTGTGTTTGGGTACGATTGTAAAATTTCCATCTGTTTTGATTAAAATATTGCCAGTATAAGTTAGCTAATACATTTTCTAACACATTTTTTGTCGGAAAATCACTTTGATTAATTTGTTGTTTAAACTCATCAATAATTTTTAATTGTGCGTTTTCTTCTAAAGTTAGAGCGTATTTACTTTTATAAAATAATGATTTTATAATTTGAGGAGCATTGTTGCTTTTTTCAGCTTTATCATAAATAGTGTTTACTATTTTTAAAGCAGATTTAGGTAGGTTTTCAGCTTCAAACTTGTGAACTTTTTCCCACAGGTTGTTATAGTTTTCTTGGGCGTGTACTAAGGTTGAAAATAAAATCATTAGTAAAAGGGGGGTTATTCTTTTCATCTATCTAAATTTTATATTTTTTTGAATAGTTCAATAATCTTAATTTTTTGATACTAGTCGTGAGTATACATATATGAACAAAGCACTAAAAAATAGTGGTTTTTTACAAGTTGAAGTTTGTAAAGGTACTATTTGAGTGAGTGAACATAGCTAGTTAAAGAGTTTCGATTTAAAGATACTTAAAATTCTCGCTTGGTTTTGTATTTTTGATGCCTATATCACAGATAACAACACTATGAAAATTCACTTTATAGCTATTGGAGGTAGTGCAATGCATAACCTAGCAATCGCATTACAACAAAAAGGATACCAAATAACGGGTAGTGATGATACGATTCACGATCCTTCAAAAACTCGTTTAGCAAATAATGGTTTATTACCTAATGAGTTTGGTTGGTTTCCAGAAAAAATAACTACCGATTTAGATGCAGTAATTTTAGGAATGCATGCAAAAAAGGATAACCCTGAGTTATTAAAAGCACAGGAGCTTGGAGTGAAAATTTATTCATATCCAGAATTTTTACATGAGCAATCTAAAGATAAAACCCGTGTGGTTATAGGTGGTTCTCATGGGAAAACAACGATAACTTCTATGATTTTACATGTGTTAAATTATCATGATAGAGATGTAGATTACATGGTGGGGGCTCAGTTAGATGGTTTTGATACAATGGTGCATTTAACCGAAGAAAATGAGTTTATTGTTTTGGAAGGTGATGAATATTTGAGTTCTCCAATAGATATGCGTCCGAAGTTTCATTTGTACAAACCAAATATAGCATTGTTAAGTGGAATTGCTTGGGATCATATCAATGTATTCCCAACGTTTGAAAATTATGTAGAACAATTTTCAATTTTTACAGATTCTTTGACCAATGGTGGTATTATGGTGTATAATGAGGAAGATGCCGTTTTAAAAGAAGTTGTTGAAAGTTCAAATCATCCAATAAAAAAATACCCTTATAAAACTCCTAACTATTTCATTGATAATGGAATTACTTACTTGGAAACTGAAGAAGGAGATTTACCGTTGGAAATTTTTGGAGAACATAATTTACAAAACTTGGCGGGAGCGAAGTGGATATGTCAGCACATGGGAATTGATGAAGATGAGTTTTATGAGGCGATTGCTAGTTTTAAAGGCGCTAGTAAGCGTTTAGAAAAGATTGCTGAAAATTCTTCAACAGTTGTGTTTAAAGATTTCGCACATTCACCATCTAAAGTTGAAGCAACTACTGCTGCGGTTAAAGATCAATATTCAAATAGAACTTTGTTAGCATGTTTAGAGCTACATACTTATTCGAGCTTAAATGCTGAGTTTTTATCAGAATATAAAGGAGCTTTAGATAAAGCAGATAAAGCAGTAGTTTTTTATTCTCCACACGCTGTAAAAATTAAACAGTTGGAAGAAGTTTCAGAAGAACAAATAGCTAAAGCGTTTGAACGCAACGATTTAATTATTTATACAAGTCCAGAAAAGTTTAAAGAGTTTTTATTCAATGAAAACCTTGAAAACACAGCTTTGTTATTAATGAGTTCTGGTAACTACGGAGGTTTAGACTTTGATGAGGTTAAGAATTTGGTGTAAAGCCTAATTTCTTTTTTAACCAGTTAAAATCTGTTATTTTAGAAAAGACAAACTTAAAGTACGATTTGTTAAATAAAGCTTTGAATAAAATTTGAAGCCTTGTCAATGTTTTCAAGTAGTGTTTCAATAGCACTTTCTTTATTTTGTTATATCGATTTGGAGACAAATTCTGTAAACAATCGGATACATATTGTTGACTTTTTTTATCAGAAGTATATTGAAGGTTTTTAGGTTTTGACAGAAGCTTACTATATAAATCTAAACCAGTATTTAATTCTTTAGATAGTTTGTTGTCAGATATTTCGGTTTGTACTTTTAACTTATTACCCAGTAAAAAAACGTCATAGGCACCTCGGAGATTGATGCTTTTTAAAAAGTAATTATTATCATTTACTAGCTTAGAAAAAATGGTTAATTTGATTTGATTTTTAATAGAAAGAATAGTTATATTGTTTGTTTTTAATAAAGAATTTTTAATTGTTTCATAGTTAAAGAGGTTTGTTTTGTTTTTTCGTAACATTTCTCGATGAATTTCTAAAGCAGCTATTTTTTTAGGATGTGTAACCCTTGGAAAGTGTCTATCATCATCAAAAACTTCAGGCTTTTTATTAATATATCCTTGTTTTTTTAGGATTTTAAAAGTAGTTTCAAAATGTTTTTTCTCTACTAAAAAATCAATATCTCCCACCATACGTTCGGCAATATCTATGTATAATCCTTCTAGTAAATTACCAGTTCCTTTTAAAAAAACAGGAGTGATGTTATTTGAGAGTAAAAGCTGGTTGACTTCTTTAGCTTCAGCTATAATATGTTCATTTCGTTCTCTGTTTAGGTCAGTAATGTGTTGCATGTATTCTACTAAATCAGAAGGCAAATAGTGTAAAAAATCAGCACGTTTTAAATTGCAATATAATGCGGGGAAAACATAATGGGCTGTACTTACTTTAACTATAGTGTCCCAGTCAACTAATCCTGATTTAATTTTTTCTTCAACCAATTCATAATTATGCTTATCATGAGTGATTGTTAAACATTTTCCAATAAATAGCAGCGCTTCTTTATAATTCATCCGTAAATATTTTTTTTACAGTTTCAATCATTTTTTCATTATTAGAATAGGTTAATTGATAACAAGGTAATTTTTCAAACCAATCTAAAAAAAGTTCAGCATTTTGAGGTAATGGAGATAACCAAGAATCTGGAACTAATTGTTCAAAAGCTGTAATGCTTGAAATTTTATTAATGATTAAATCAATATCTTTTTGATATTTAATAAAAATTAAAGCTTTACAAGGAAGCTTTAGTGAGTAATCGTGATTGTTTGTGGGTAAGTAACGAACAATTTTATTTAATTTTTCAAAATGGTATTCAGCAGAAGTTTTTAATTCAGGATAAATTGGAAGTAGCGTTTCTAAACTATTCTTTTTAATAGATATGGCAGAAGGAAAACTATGTACATTTAAAGAATTATCAACAGGTACAAAATCATCGGCTAAACAAGTAAAGCCATTGGCTTGTAACAATGCCAATGAAGTACTCTTTCCATTTCCAGAGTCTCCTAAAAATAGAATAGAACTGTTGTTATTACTAACTGCAGAAGCGTGAAAAACACCTATCCATTCATTTTCATTTTTTTTGTGAATTTTTTGAACTAGTTCCATTGAAAATTTTCCTTGAAAGTAATGCACTTCTTTTAAGCTCCAGGTACCAACAAGGGTATCATCAACAGAAAAAGAAATAGATTTAGAGTCATTATATACCTCAAAATGATGATGTGTTTTGGCTATTTTGTCAATTTCTAAATGAGCAAATTTTGGGTGTATTAAAAAGGCTTCGGTATCAGAAGCGTAACTTACTTTAAAAAGCAAACTGTTTATATTGTAGTATTTTATAACCTCAAAAGTTTTAGGTTTGGTTACTGGTAGTAACTTTTGATTATTTTTCTCTTCTGAAGAAATAAGTAAAGTCTCAATATCAGCAACAAGGTCAATTGCTTGTTGAGAAGGAATGTTAACTTGCTTAGTTATTTGAGAAACAATTTCTTCTTTGTTAATTTTTTTATCTAAAAGAGACAGCGTTTCAGCAATCAAGGGGTCTACAACGAGATATTCGTTATTATCTTGAAACCAAATTACCTGTTTATTTTCGAGTTTTTTTGTGGTCATATACTTGTCAAAATACAAAAACCCCGAAAACTCTTCGGGGTTCTTTTGAATGAAAATATTTTTTAAAACCCATTTCCTGGGTTTTCAGGACTTGCTGCTTGCGCTTTTTGTGGATTTAAGATCATATAAGTTCCTAAAGCAGTTAAGGCGGCATACTTACCATAACTTCCTATTTTTTTTAGGGCTTCTTTACGAGTAATATCTTTAGAATTTTGATTTGTATTTTTTATGTTTTTTTTCATGGTTATCAGACTTTAATAGTTCGATTATTTCAAAATTATTTTTTTAGAAATTTCTCCTAAATCAGAGTTTAACTTAACAATGTATATTCCAGTAGATATTTTAGGAAGAGTTATATTACTAACTCCATTAGAGGTAATGTTTTTATTTAAAATCTCTTTACCTAAAACAGAATAAACTGATACATTGGCTTTAGCTTGAAGTCCTACAATTGTAATTTCGTTGCTTGAAGAGTTATAAATACTAACGTTGTCTAAAGAAGGAACTATAGCAGGAATTTCTAGGTTTTTAGAACTAGTATGTAAATAGAACTGTCCAATACTGTTTGAATCTTTGTTAAGAGTAATAGTGTAGTTTTCTTCAGATAAATTAGTAAAAACATTATTTATTCTATCTTCTAAATACACTTTAATATTTGTTGGTATATTTTTAGTATTGATTGAAAAAGTTACCTCTTCACCATTTAATGCTCTTAAACCAACAGGAACTACCATATTTTCATAATCATTATCAGGTAACGCTTGAATAGCTAATTTTTTTCCTTGATTATTGGTGAGTAGCTCAGTAAAAACAGCTAAACCAGAAGTGTCTTCTCCAAACATTTTAGAATCATAACTTCTATCATATCCCGTAGTTTTTCCTGATACATAAAAGACTTGTGTAGACCTCTTGATATCGTTATCATTAACAGATAATTCAATTGAAGGAATAGGTTCCTGTCTCATGAATGTATCTGAATTTTGATGACTTTGGTTTGAAAAGGCAAAGATAACATTATTGCTTGCTGCAGCTTCCACAAAGAATCCTTGACCTGGAGCAATTTCAATTGGAGTAACTGCGTTTCGGGTAATGTATTGCGTGCCATTCCATAACCAAATGGTCTCACTAGTAAGTATAGATGAGTTTGCCGCTGTAAAACTAGCAGAATTAATATATGATGTATACGGATTCCCTACAAGGTTGTAATTAGTTCTACTACCTGTAGAAATAGCTTTAGCAATATTAGAAGTATTAGCTGTTCCACTAATTGAAACCTCTCCGGGAGTAGCTAACTTAATAGAAATACCTGTTCCACTAGTTACTGTTCCAGTATTGCCACTTTGAACGTATAACCATGCAGGCCCAGTAATATTGCTATAAGGAGCTAACCCTAAATTGCCGCCAGTTCCAGAAGCCAAGGTATGGTTAGCAATAATATCCTCTAAAGTTTCACCAGTAACAGGAGATGATACTAAGTACCAGTTTGTAGTTGGTATACTTCTTTTATAAGTTACAGTACCAGTAACAGTACTTTGTGGTATAAAAGAAGCACCATTGTTAATAGTTAAAGAGTTAAAAGTAACAGCTGATGAAGCTGTTGGGTAATTTGTTAAATTAGATGGGATAATAACATTAGCATTGGTTGGGGGAACTACACTAGGGCTCCAGTTTGATGCTGTATTCCAATCGTTATCAGTAGATCCTGACCAAGTTATGGTTTCTATACCCACTAAAACATTGGTGGTACTACCTACACTGTTTAATGTCAAAACAGCATCGTTAGAAGCGACATCTTTTAACGTTCCTCCATTTGCTGCTAAAGTACCAACAGCTATACCGTCAGTATCTGAATCACCTGATTGTACTGTATATCTAAAAACTAAGGCACTAGTTCCGCTTCCGCTTTGGTAAACTGCTTGACGCGTAGTAGCTCCAATAGTGATAGCTATTTGAGGAGTTCCACCTGTAGTATTTATGGTTATATTCTCATCAAAATTTACGGTAAAATCTAAATTTTGTCCTGTAAGGTAATTACCGTTTGTTGGAACGCTAACACTTGTTACGGTTGGAGCAATAGTATCTACTAAAACACCAGAGGTAGCACCTATACTATTTAAAGTTAGATTAGCATCGTTAGATGCAGCATCTTTTAAAGTACCTCCATTTGCAGCTAATGTACCAACAGTAATACCGTCGGTATCTAAATCTCCAGATTGTACAGTATATCTAAAAACTAAGGCAGTTGTTCCACTCCCACTTAGGTAAGTTGCTTGACGCGTAGTTGCTCCAATAGTAATAGCTATTTGGGGAGTTCCTCCAGTGGTGTTAACAGTAACATTTTCATTAAAGTTAACGGTAAAATCTAAATTTTGTCCTGCACTATAGGTGCCATTAGCGGGTACACTAACATTTGTTACCGTTGGAGCAACAGCATCTACTAAAACACCAGTGGTAGCACCTATACTGTTTAATGTCAAAACAGCATTGTTAGAAGCGGCATCTTTTAAAGTACCTCCATTTGCAGCTAATGTACCAACAGCTATACCATCAGTATCTGAATCACCTAATTGTACTGTGTATCTAAAAACTAAGGCACTAGTTCCGCTTCCGCTTTGGTAAACTGCTTGACGCGTAGTAGCTCCAATAGTGATAGCTATTTGAGGAGTTCCACCTGTAGTATTCACAGTTATATTCTCATCAAAATTTACAGTAAAGTCCAAGTTTTGACCTGTAAGATAATTACCGTTTGCAGGAACACTAACACTTGTTACAGTTGGAGCAGCAGCATCTACTAAAACAGCGGCTGTAGAACCTACACTATTTAAAGTTAGGTTTGCATCTTTTCCACCAGCATCTTTTAAAGTACTCCCATTTGCAGCTAACGAACCAACAGCAATACCGTCAGTATCAAGATCTCCTGTAAGGACAGTATGTCTAAAAACTAAAGCACTTGTTCCGCTACCGCTAATATAGGTTGCTTGGCGTGTGGTAGCGCCTATAGTAATAGCTATTTGCGGTATCCCTCCTGTAGTATTTACAGTTACATTTTCATCAAAATTTACAGTAAAATCTAAATTTTGTCCTGTTATATAAGTAGCATTGGCAGGTACATTCACACTAGAAACAGAAGGTGCAACTGCACTTGAAACCACAGTTGTTGTGTTATCAGTATCATCAACAGTACCATCATTAATAACTACTGTAAAAGTGGTGGTTTCTGTTGTTGATGTTCTATTGTCTGTTGGATTAAAAGATAAAGCTCTTAGTTTTGTTTGTAAATCAGTAGGTGTAGTACTAGCTATAGTATAAGGACCAGTACCAGAAAGTCCTGTACCTGTTAATATTCCTTTTGCATTATTGTCTAAAGTAATAGTTGCTGATAAATTATCTCCATCAGTATCTGTGGTTGTAATACTTGAAAAAGGAGAAATTGTACTATTATCATTCACACTTTGACCAGCGGTTGTACCTCCAATTACAGGAGCTGTATTTGAAACAGCAGACGTAACTATCATTTCATCTATAGAGAATCCTCCAAAAATTTCAGTATCAGGTGTGATAATTAATTCGTCAATATCAGAAAATGAACCAGTTGTAGGGGATGTAAAGTCTATACTTATAGCAGAACTATGAGTAGGTGATACTAAGCTAAGCGTACCAACTATAACATTATCTTTTTTACCAGTGAATGTAAAATCAATAATAGTACCGCCTACAGCTTGCTCGTAAGCAAATTGCATTGATGTTATACCTACTTCGCCACCACTATCTGTTGATAATGTAGCTGAAGACACTGCTGAACTACCATTACCAGCCCAAGCTAATACAGCATCTGTAGCTCCGCCAATTGCATCAGTACCGACTCCATTCCCACTTGTAGCAAAAGCAAGAGTAATATTTCCATTTGATGTACTAGATATATCAAAGTTGTTTAATAGAGAACTAGCAGATTGATCTGCACTAGGATCTATACCAGTAGTTAAAACTACTGTTGATGAACCAAATTCCATAGTACTAGGGGTTTGAGCTCTTAATTGGTCGTTTGCGAACAATAGCACAGAATAAACAATTGCATTCAAAAAGAATTTGAAGTAATAATGTCTCATTTTATTTAGTATATGATTGGTTAATAAATATTAAAGCTATTTTATAGATAAAACTCTAATGATTTCCACCAGAGTTTTATTTTATAAGTGAATTGTAGTAAATAAGTTAATTTCTAGAAGGAAAAATACCTACCAAAGCAATAATGTAATTAACAGCTAAATAAGGCTGTACATTAGTATGTGGTAGATTTCCACCTGTATTAAGTATATTCAAACCAGCATTAGCACTAATAGTTTGCCCATTAACAGTGTTGTTAGCTGGCCCATAAGCATTTACAGGTGTTGCACCTATACCAGACCCAAAACTTGCGCCAGCAGGGACATCTCCTGCTTGAGGAGTGCTACGAATACCAGCATCTGTACTTAATTGAATATGTTGGTCAGCAGCTGTATTGTTTTGAGTTGCATGATTATGACTTGGCATTTGAGTAATGTTTAAGGTAACTGTTTCTACCCCTCCTCTTTGACCTAATCTATAATCAGATAAACCTGGTCCTTGTCTAGGACCTATAGGGGCTCTTCCTCTTAAATCAGGTAAAGCAAAAGTTGTTCTTCCGTCTCCACCATAAGTGGTTCCTAAAATTGAAAATAAAGCAGTGTTTTGTGCAATTGATAATAATTGGCCATCGCAAAATGCCCAACCTCTTGGAGCGAAGTTTCCTCCGAACATAACAATTTCTCCTATAAATGGATCCATAAGTAATAAAAGTTTAGTAGTTAATGTTAAGAACAACAATTTAGTAAAAAAAACAATATGCTTTACGTAACTGTTTAATTATTTGCTAATTATAGTTTTGGTTGCAAGTTTGTGAAATTGCTAAATGTTGAATATTTGTTTTCTAAAACCAAATTTAAAGACAAACTGAACTAAACTTTAATTCTATTGTTTAAGCGTGTTTGATTGATATGTGAACGTATATTTTTAAGGTATATACGTTTAAGTAGAAATAATATTTACTAGTTACTGTGTGTTATCTCGGTTAGTTTTTTCTCCAGAAAAAAGGAGTTAATAAAATTAACACAGTAAATAGCTCTAGACGGCCAATTAACATTAGAAAAGAACAAAACCATTTAGCGCCTGATGATAAATGGTTAAAATTATCTACAGGACTAACACTACCTATTGCAGGTCCGATATTACCTAATGAGGAAGCACATGCTCCTAAAGCAGACTTTATGTCTAAACCTAAAAGGGCTAGAGCAACAGTACCAATTATGAAAATCAGCATGTACAACACAAAAAACGAAAGTATGTTGAATATAATCGTTTGATTAACTGCTTTACCATCATAGCGAACAGGTATTATTGCATTTGGGTGTAATGATTTTTTAAATTCTAGAAAGCTATTCTTCAACATAATAATGTGACGAACAATTTTCACACCTCCAGATGTAGATCCTGCAGAACCTCCTAAGAAAAATAAAGAGAAAAATATTGCGGTAACAAAAAAGCTCCACATTGTAAAATCAGCAGTAACAAAACCAGTTGTAGTTACCACAGATATTACAGAGAATAAAGAATGCCTTATAGCGCTTTCAATATCTCCCCATACTTTAGGGTGTTTTATACTAGTTTGTAGATTAGGATCTTGAAAAAAGATAATCATTAAAGCTACAATAGTAGAAATTCCAAGAATTCCAAAAAAGTAGTATTTAAACTCCTCACTTTGTATAACCTTTCTAACTTTTCCTTTTAAAGCAAAGTAAGTAAGTACAAAATTGGTTCCTGCAATAAACATGAAAAATATAATAATATATTGAATTAACGGAGCACTATTCCAATGGGCTACACTAGCATTTTTGGTAGAAAAACCACCGGTACTTACGGTTGCCATAGCGTGATTAATAGCATCAAACCATGTCATTCCAGCTGCCTTTAATAATATAAATTCAATGGCAGTTAATAATACGTAAATTAACCACAAGCGTTTTGCAGTATCAGTAATTCTTGGATGTAGTTTATCTGCAGAAGGTCCAGGAGCTTCTGCCATAAAAAGCTGCATTCCTCCAATACCTAATAGTGGTAAAATAGCAATGGTGAGTACAATAATTCCCATACCTCCAATCCAGTGAGTACAGCTACGCCAAAATAAAATGCCTTTGGGCATAGATTCTATATCAGTTAAAATAGATGAACCTGTGGTTGAGTATCCAGAAATTGTTTCAAAAAAAGCATTAGTCACATTAGGTATACTTTCTGTGAGTAAATAGGGAAGCATTCCTGTAAATGACAAGGTAAGCCATCCTAAAGTAACGATAAGATATCCTTCTTTTTTATGAATGTTTTTATTATCAGGTTTATTGAAAAAAAACAATAAAGAGCCAATGGCTATAGTTATAATTCCGGCATTTAAAATCCCTAATTTAGCAGACTCATCATAGTAAAAGCTTAGAGGAAGAGCAAGCCACATAAATAACCCATTAAGGATGGCTGTAACTCCTAAAAAGCGATAGACTAATTTAAGATTAAGGCTTTCCATTACTTGAATAGGTCTTCTACAATATTTATGGCCTCAGGTAAACAAAAAACAATGGCTTTATCACCGCTTTGCATTTGAAAATCACCAAAAGACATTAATGCTTCTCCATTTCTAATTACACCACCAATAATAGCTTCTCTAGGAAAGCGTAATTCTCTAATTATTTTTTGAGTTACTTTAGCACCAGGATGCACTTCAAATTCAAAAACTTCAGCATCAACATTATGTAGGTTAGCTAAGGCTACAATTTCTCCTTTTCTAATATGACGGAAAATATTACTTGCAGCAATTAATTTTTTATTGATTAACGTATCAATACCAATAGTTTGAGAAATATTAATATAATCCATATTCTCTACTAAAGCTACTGTTTTTTTTACACCTTTAGATTTTGCTACTAAACAAGACATGATGTTGGTTTCAGAGTCTCCAGTAACAGCGACAAAAGCATCCATTTCTCTAATGCTTTCTTCTTCTAATAATTCTAAATCCCTACCATCACCGTAAATGACTAATGTATTACGTAGGTCTTCGGCAAGTTGTAATGCTTTGTCTTTATCTTTTTCTATTAGCTTTACTTTAAAATTATCTTTGCAAAGCTTTCTCGCTGTTTTTCTCCCAACACGGCTTCCTCCCAAGATCATCACATTTTTAATATCTATATATTCTTTTCCAATGATAGGGTATAGTTTATCAATACTATATTTTGGTACAGAGAAATATACTTGGTCGTTTATTTTATACTCAGTATCTCCACGAGGAATGATTGTTTGAGAAGTACCTTCACGTTTTATAGCAATAGTAATGAAGTCTACTAAACAAAACTTCTCTTTAGTTTCTTTAACAGTAAGGTCTAGAATAGGAGATTTATACCCAAGTGTTGTTCCCATGATATTGAAAACTCCATTTTCAAAGGCAACAGTATCGTTAAACGAAGACTGATTCAGTAGAGATTTAATTTCTTCCGCAGCTAATTCTTCAGGAGAAATCATAAAATCTACACCATAATCTTTAAAATTGATACAAGGGTTGTTTAAAAATTCAGGATTACTAATTCGAGCAATTGTTTTTTTAACACCTAATGCTTTACCTATCACAGAAATAGTAAAGTTTGTATTAGGACTTTCAGTGACTGCTAATAATAAATCGGCAGAACTTACACCTATTTCTTTCAATAATTTTATAGAGGTAGCATCTCCTTTTTTGGTGATAACATCTAAGTGATTGTTTAGATATTCTAATTTTTCACCATCAAAATCGACTACATATGTGTCTTGCGCTTCGTAAGAAAGGAGTTTAGCCAAATGGAAACCAACGTCTCCAGCCCCGGCTATAATAATCTTCATATTAAAAATTAAAAAAGATAGAGTGCAAAGATACTGTGCTTCTTTTGGTTGTGCAAAAAATGAATTATATTTATAAGTCAATAAGAAAAAGTAATTAAATAATTATGGCTAAGTGATAGAATTTATATATTGAGCTATAAAAAAAGAAAAACATATGGAAAAGATCTCTATTAAATCGTGGGCATTAGATGATAGGCCAAGAGAAAAGTTAATGTCTAAAGGAAAAACAGTATTATCAGATGCCGAATTAATTGCTATTTTGATTGGTTCTGGAAATAGAGACGAAAGTGCAGTTGCTTTGGCAAAAAGAATATTATTGTCAGTAAACAATGACTTAAATACATTGGCAAAACTATCAGTAGAGGAATTAATGAAGTTTAAAGGAATAGGGGAAGCGAAAGCGATATCTGTGGTAACAGCTTTGGAATTTGGAAAAAGAAGACAATTTGAAGAAAAAGCAAGTGTGCCTAAAATAAAAAGTTCTACTGATGTAGCAAAAATTATGCAACCACTTATAGGCGATTTGCAGTATGAAGAATTTTGGGTATTATATCTTAATAATTCAAATAAAGTATTAGCAAAACATCAGTTAAGTAAAGGAGGCTTTACAGCTACTCTGGTAGATGTAAGGTTATTGTACAAAAGAGCTTTAGAACTTTCAGCAATTGGAATAATTGTTTGTCATAATCATCCTTCAGAAAAATTATCACCAAGTAAATCAGATATTGAGATCACTAAAAAAATTAAACAAGCAGGTGTTACTTTAGATATTAAATTATTAGATCACTTAATAGTAACTGAAAAAGCTTATTTTAGCTTTGCAGATGAAGGAATTTTATAGTCGTTTTACGATTACTAGTTAATGTTTATGATACTTATTTATACCCATAAAGTTACCCCTAGAGTACGTTATATTTTCAAACATATATTTACTCGTATTTTACAAGTTCAAATTGATTTTACAGGCAAAGTAGAAGAATTTGTAGCGTACAATGGACCTAAGTTTTCATACACAAATGTACCTTTGGGAAAAGAGTTTTTTGTTCAGAGTAATGAGTTGTTGTTTCAACAGGGGGTAAAGGACGTAGAAATAATTATTCAAAAATGGGATGAAGTTCCTTGTTTCTTTCCAGCAGTTGAAGCCTCTGAAATTCCGTTTGACATTTTTGCTGCCAGTTTCTTCCTAATTTCGAGATATGAAGAGTATCTACCGCATATAAAAGACAAACATGGACGGTTTACAGCAAGTGAAAGCATAGCTTATCAAAATGGTTTTTTAGAAAAACCCTTAGTTGACATTTGGGCATATAAGTTTTTAGAAACCTTGAAGCAAAAGTTTCCTGATTTTGAACATACAACAAGAAAATTTGAATATATATCTACTATTGATGTTGACAATGCTTATGCATATAAGTATAAAAGTTTTATAAGAACTCTTGGAGGTTTTTTAAAAGATATTTCGCAATTTAAGATTTTTACTATTTGGGATCGATTTGCTGTACTTTTTAATATTAAGAAAGATCCTTTTGATACATTTCAAAGAGTTATAGAGCTAAAGAAAAACTATAATGTAAGAACTATATTTTTCTTTTTAATAGGAGATTATACTACTTTTGATACTAATGTATCAGCTTCAAAAAGAAAATTCAAATTATTAATAAAAGATATGGTTGATTATGCCCGTGTAGGATTGCATCCGTCATATTACACGATGAATAATCCAGTAATGTTAAAAAAAGAAAAAGAACGATTAGAAGCAATAACAAACATACCTATTAAGCGTTCAAGACAACATTACTTAAGAGTATCTTTACCAGAAACGTATCAACAGTTAATAGACTTAGAAATAGAAGAAGATTACTCAATGGGATATGCAACTCATGTAGGATTCCGTGCAAGTACTTGTACACCATTTTATTTTTATGATTTAGATTTTGAAATTCAAACACCTTTAAAAATATTTCCTTTTGCAGTGATGGATGCAACGTTAAATGATTACATGAAGTTGACACCAAAACAGTCTTTAGGAAAAATTAGAGATTTAAAAAATGAAGTAAAAGCTGTAAATGGTACTTTTATTACAGTGTTCCATAATGAAAGTTTGAGCAACTATTTAAGATGGAGAGGCTGGAGTAGATTATACAATTCAATGCTTAAAATAGTAGGAAATGTTTAGAGAAGAAACAGAAATAAAACATTTGTTTTTTGATTTAGATCATACATTGTGGGATTTTGATAGGAATTCTAAACTTACATTTCAACGAATTTTTGAAGAGCAACAAATTACCATTCCAATAGATGAGTTTTTGGAAGCTTATATTCCAGTAAATTTAAAATATTGGAGATTGTATAGAGAAGATAAAATAGAAAAAACATCGTTAAGATATCATAGGTTAAAAGAAACATTTGATAGTTTAAAGCATATAGTTTCTGATGATTTAATCAACCTAATATCAGAAGACTATATCCGTTATTTACCATATTTCAACTATTTGTTTGATGATGCTATTGAAGTTTTGCAATATTTAGAAAATAAGTACCACTTGCATATTATTACTAATGGCTTTGAAGAAGTACAAAATTTAAAACTAGAAAAATCAGGAATTCATAAGTTTTTCAAACAAATAATTACATCTGAATGTGTAGGGGTTAAAAAGCCAAACCCCAAAGTTTTTGAATTTGCTTTAAATAAAGCAGGAGCAAAAGCGCATCAATCAGTTATGATTGGAGATAGTTATGAAGCAGATGTAATGGGGGCAATAAACTCCGGAATGAAAGCTATTCATTTTTCTCAAGAGGATAGAAATAATGAAGTACAACGGATAACTACTTTGGTAGAGTTAAAAAAATATTTATAAGTTTAAAGCTATACTTAATAAAAACAACAAGAATGAAAAAAATACTTTTAATAGTGTTATTTATAACATCAGCAAGTTTTGCACAAAAATCTATTAATAGCTATAAATATGTTATAGTACCTACTCAGTTTGATTTTGTAAAAGGTAAAGATAAATATCAAACAAGCTCATTAACAAAGTTTCTATTTAATAAGTACGGATTTACTGCTCTTTTAGAAGATGAAAAGTTACCTGAAGAGGCTGTAAACAATAGATGTTTAGTTTTAACAGGAGATGTTAGAGATGATTCAAGTTTGTTTACAACAAAAAGTATTGTAGAATTAAGAGATTGTTATGACAAGGTCGTGTTTACTTCACAAGTAGGTAGAAGTAAAGAAAAAGATTATAAAAAAGCTTATCATGAAGCTATTCGTAATGCTTTTAAATCAGTACAAGCATTAAAGTATAAGTTTACACCATCAAAAGAAGTAGCTATTGTAAAAAAAGAAGTAGTAGCTCCAGTGGTTTCAGCTGTTGAGGTAGTAAAAAATAAGACAGTGGAAGTTAATGAAGAGAACACTACAAAGAATGTATTATATGCACAATCAATAGTTAACGGATTCCAGTTAGTAAACACAAAACCTGAAGTTGTTTTCCAAGTATTAAAAACTAGTGTAAAGGATGTTTTTGTAATTAAGGATAAAAATGGGATTTTATATAAAAACAGAGATTCTTGGTTTGCTGAGTATTATGATAATAATATGAAGGTAATTGAGAAATATCAAATAAAATTTTAGCAAAAAAATTAAAGAGAGCTTTTACTTAGCTCTCTTTTTTAATAATTATACTTGTCTTTCCAACGTTGTTTAAGTAATTCTCTAAATTGATTTTCACGAGCATTGTTACCTGGTTCATACAATTTTGTGTTTTTAATCTCATCGGGTAAAAATTCCTGATTTATAAAATTACCTGCATAGTTATGAGAGTATTGGTATTCTTTACCATAGTCTAGGTCTTTCATCAATTTGGTAGGAGCATTTCTCAGGTGTAAGGGAACTGATAAATCTCCTGTGGTTTTTACCAAGTTTTGCGCTTCACCTATTGCCATATAAGAAGCATTACTTTTAGCTGAATTCGCTAAATATACTGCGCATTGACTTAGAATAATTCTAGATTCTGGATAACCAATTACAGAAACAGCTTGAAACGTATTATTAGCTAAAATTAAAGCTGTGGGGTTTGCGTTACCAATATCTTCGGAAGCAGCAATAAGCATTCTGCGAGCAATAAACTTCACATCCTCACCACCTTCAATCATACGAGCTAACCAATAAACAGCAGCATTAGGATCACTTCCTCTTATAGATTTTATAAAGGCTGAAACTATATCATAATGTTGTTCACCAGTTTTATCATAACGAACTGTATTTTTCTGAATTTTTGATAATACAAGTTCATTAGTAATCTCAATTTCATCATCAGCAGCAACTAATAATTCAAAAATATTTAAGAGTTTACGTGCATCACCTCCAGAAACCTGAAGTAATGCATCCGTCTCTTTTAAATTAATATTTTTCTTAGAAATAATCTCATCTTTATCCATAGCTCTATGCAAGAGAGCAATTAAATCATTCTTATCAAAAGAGTTTAAAATATAGACTTGGCAGCGAGAGAGTAGGGCAGGTATAACCTCAAAGCTTGGGTTTTCTGTTGTTGCACCAACCAAAGTAACCCAACCTTTTTCTACAGCACCTAGTAAAGAATCTTGCTGTGATTTACTAAAGCGATGAATTTCATCAATAAACAAAATTGGATTTTTCTGAGTAAACAAACCACCACTTTTTTTAGCTTTTTCTATTACTTCACGAACATCTTTTACACCAGAACTTATGGCGCTTAAAGTATAAAAAGGGCGTTCAGACTCATTTGCAATAATATTTGCCAGAGTAGTTTTACCAATTCCTGGTGGTCCCCATAAAATTAATGAAGGAATGATTCCTTGTTTAATATGATTGGTTAAAATTCCATTTTCGCCTACTAAATGTTGCTGACTGATATAATCATTTAAGTTTTGTGGACGAATTCTTTCTGCCAAAGGTTGATTCATAATGTAAAAATAGCAAAGATTTATGACAGAACTTCAGAAATACTACTTTGGATTTATTTTTGTTATTTTCATTGATATGAAAACTGATGAGCAACTAAAATTTTCTACAACTGTTTTTACCATTCCTCTCCTTTTTGTTTTTACAATATGGATTGTTTATTGGTTGGAAATTAAGTTTGGATGGAATTTTAATAAATTTGGAGTATTCCCTAGAAATTTAAGTGGTTTAAAGGGGGTTTTTTGCTCTCCTTTTATTCATAGTGATACAAATCACCTTTTTAATAATTCGGTTCCTTTATTCGTGCTTTCTGCGTGTCTTTTTTACTTTTATAAGGAAGTAGCTGTCAAAGTTTTGATATATGGAGGTATTGTAACTGGATTATTAACATGGGTTATTGCTCGTGAATCCTATCATATTGGAGCAAGTGGAGTAGTATATTTACTTTTTAGCTTTGTGCTTTTTAGTGGAATAATAAAAAAGAACTATCGGTTAGTAGCAGTTTCTTTTATTACTATTTTCTTATATGGAAGCATGGTTTGGTATGTATTACCAATTAAAGAAGGAATGTCTTGGGAAGGACACCTATCAGGATTAATTACAGGCTTTGCTCTATCATTATTGTATAGAAAAAAAGGAATAATAAGAGAAAAATTCCAGTTTTCTAAAACTGAATTTGATGATATGTTCGATGAAGATGGAAATTATGCTCCACCAATTGTTGAAGGAGAAGAAGAAGAGGTTGAGTTAAAGGAAATAAAGTACCGTTATATTTATAAGAAAGAAGAGGAATAAAAAATCCCGCTATAAAGCAGGATTTTAAATTTTATAAACGTTGTCTTACGGCTTCGTATAAAAATGCGCCACATGCAACCGATACATTAAGAGATTCTATTTCTCCTAGTAATGGTAATTTAGCTTTGTAATCTGCCATTTTTAATACTGAGTTACTTACTCCTTTGTGTTCAGAACCCATTACAATAGCAATCGGTTGATTAAAATCAACATCAAAAACAGAATCTTCAGTTTTTTCAGTAGCAGCAGCTAGTTTGATGTCAGCGGCTTTCAATTGAAAGATAGCATCTTTAATGTGATCTACTTTACAAATAGGAACTTTAAACGCTGCACCGGCTGAAGTTTTAATGGTTTCAGCATTTACAGGTGCACTACCGCTTTTCTGAATGATAATTCCATTTACACCGGTACATTCTGCAGTTCTAATAATAGCTCCAAAGTTTCTTACGTCTGATACTTGATCAAGTAATAGGAATAAAGGAGTATTGTCTGATTCTAATGTTTCTTCAATTAAGCTTTCTAAATTATAAAAGTCAATAGGAGAGATCTTAGCAACGGCACCTTGATGGTTATTATGTTTAGATAAACGGTCTAACTTCTCTGTAGGAACTACACTAGTTGAAATTTTATTTTTTTTCAAGAGTTTATCTAATTGAAAAAATAAGTCTCCTCTCAAGCCTTTTTGAAGATATACTTTATTGATAGAAGCTCCACTTTCTATAGCTTCAATAATGGCTCTAATACCAAAAATGTTTGTGTTTTGTTCCATGCTGCAAATGTAGTTGATTTTATGGTATAAAAAAACCACCTCGAAAAGAGGTGGTTTTCAGGTTTACTTTAGTAATCAATATAATTTAATTTCTATTTAAAATCATTTCTTCATCAGTAAAAAAACCATCAACAGTATATTTTATGGTCATAGTGTTTTTATCTTCTGAAACTGAACCACTACCACTTACAGGAATATCGAATTCTTCTATTTCTCCTCCAGTAACAGTGATGTTACCACAAGAATCAGTAATATTAAACGAATAGTCTGTACCAAATTGGTTGTCTCCAGAAATTGTATACATACCATTACCTGTTTCTGTTACTGAAACAGTTTTTCCATTACCATTAGTGTAAGTCCAGCTACCAGCTAAATCAGAAGGGCACAAAACACTAATGGTTAAGTTAGCAATAGTATCACCAGAAAAATAACCTTCTTGATTATCAAAGCTGATAGACATTGTTTCTCCTTTTCTGTTTAGACTATTATCAGTAATACTAATTGGAATTATAGCTTCATTAGATCCTGAAGGAATAGTAACTGAGGTTGGGACTGAAAAATTTTCAGCAGCCATAGAGGTGTTAACAGTTATGTTAACAACCATATCAGAGCTCATTTTTTGAGTTGTAAAAATCTTTAGTTCTGTATCGGTAGATAAGTTTTCTTCAACCACCACAGATTTACTAGTTTCATTAATTGTAATGTATTTTAAACCTACTTCTTCGGCAGAATTATCATCACAACTGCTAAGCGCTAAAAAAGTGAAAGCAAAAAGAAAAAATAATTTTATATTTTTCATAATTATTGTGTTAAGTTGTATAAAAGCAACAATCCAGATTTGATTACTGGATTGTTAACTTTTTTAAATATTATTGATTTTGATCTGTAATAAAAGGATTATTTTGAATTTCATCTAAAGGAATTTCAAATTGCATTCTTTCATCATTATAAGGTATAGCTTCACCTACATAAGAAAGGTGATTTGCTCCTCTTGTAGTGGTAGCTTTAAAGCGTTTCATGGCTAAGTAGCTTTTACCTTCACCCCATAACTCTATACGAGTTTGTAAGTAAATTTCATCTAATAAAGCCTGTCCAGTTAAAGCATCTATGTATGAGGCGTCAGGCATTCTTCTTTCAACTAAAGCTTTTAAAGACGTTCTAGCAGCACTTTCAGCACCAGCTTTAGCGTTAGCTTCTGCATTTAATAAGTATGCTTCTTCAATACGCATATATACGTAATCAGCAGTTAGACCAGTTTGAGGTCCTGTACCAAAATCCTCTGGGTCTTTAATGGCTTCGTCAGAATAATAAAACTTTAACAAAGGTTGTAAATATCTACCGTTTGTAGGAACATTTAAAAATTGTTTTTTCCTAGAATCGTCATTGGGAATAGCAGCATATAAATCTGAATCCATAGCTTTGTAATCACCAGCCCAAGCATAACTGTATGAATATGCATCAACTTGACCCCACCAAGAAACTAAACCTAATCCATTAGTTTCTGTAACGTCAACACCCCACATCCAACTTGGGTTTTGATAATTATTAAAACCATTAGTGACTTCATCAGCGGCTAACATAACATGATTACCTGCGTCAATAACTTGTTGAGTTAAAGTTGCAACTTCAACATCTCTACCTCCTTTAGCACCAAGAACATAGGCAAGCATCATTCTGGCAATATCTTGGTTAACTTGAACTTTGTTACTTCTATTGAATCCTTCTAAAAGACTTATTGCCTCTGTTAGGTCATTTTCCATTAAATCATATACTTCAGAAGCAGTAGATTTAGGAAGGTTTGAAGTGATGGGTTCAATGTATATAGGTAAAATTTCTTCAGCTCCATTATATTCTTTTTGGAAATACTGAGTTAAGTAGAAATAAGAGTGAGCTCTCATTACTTTAGCCTGTCCTAAGTTGAATTTATTTTCCTGTAAATCAGGAGTAGCATCATTACCACCAAGACTTTGAATAACGTTATTAGCAGATCTAATGATTCTGTAATAATATCTCCATACCATTCTGTTTCTACCTCTAGTGAAATCTAATGGCGCTTGAAACTCTGTAATATCTGAGCGATACCAACCATAGGAGCTTACACTTAAAGCCATATCGCCAGATAGCATATCACCAAAAATATCATACCCTTTTTGCCCAAAATCGTCATGACCAGTAGTACCACCTGTTTCAGTTTGGAACATTTGAGCATATATACCATTAATAAAACCAGCAGGAACAGCATCGTTTGTTGTAGCTCCTTGGGCTAATTGTGCGTCTGTAAATGTATCAGTGGGTTGTGACTCTCCAGAGACACCATTGTTTTGTAACAATTCATCGCTACAACTAAAAGAAATACTTAAAGCTGCTGCTAATAAAGTTATATTTAATATTTTTTTCATCTTGTAAATTTTTAAAATTTAACTCTAACTCCTAATGTAATAGTAGTTGCTGGTGCATAAATCCTTCTAGCAGAGCTACCATTTTCTCTTACACTTGGATTGAAACCTTTTCTTGCACTATCTAAGTATAAATTGTCTCCAGATAACCAAATATTGATATTGTCAATACCAGACTCACCCATAAACTTACTAGGTACTGTGTAGCCTACTCTAGCATTGTTTAAAGCTATATAATCTGTACTAGTAATAAACCTAGAAGACTGAGACGTACTGTTTGTAATAAAGTTATCTGTTAAAGCAGGAACATTAGTAATGTCTCCAGGTTGTTGCCATCTATTAAGGATATCTCTATGGAAATTATTTCCAGCTGCCCCAAAACGATCACTCATTAACTCTGCATATTGACCATCATAAGCATATCCACCTAAGCTATAAGTAAACTGAGTAGAGAAGTCAAAACTTTTAACTTTACCTGATAATCTAAAAGAACCTCTTAAGTCTGGTATAAAAGACTTGTTTAAATACTTCTGAGTTGCATTAGAATAATTTTTAGTAACCTGTCTTTTGATATTGGTATTAGAAGATAACTTCTCATATTCGTATAATGAACTTGTAGAAGAAGCATCACCGTTTTCAAGAGTTGAAAAATCTCCTTCACCAGCATCTAAAACTCCATTGTCATTTTTATCATCATAGTATTGGTACCACATAGGAGCTCCATCAACAGGATCTACCCCAGCCCACTCTCTCATGTAGAAATCAAACATAGATCTCCCAGGAGCATAAGCATAAGCACCATCTAAACTAGAGTTCTCATCAATGATTTTTTGCTTACCTGTTGTAGGGTCTATAGGTAAAGTTATAAATTCATTATTTAAAACTTCACCGTTAGCAGATAAATCTAATTTGAAATCTTGCTTATTAATAATATGACCAGTTAAGTCAAATTCAAAACCTTGGTTTAAAACTTCACCATCGTTTACTACGATAGAAGAGAAACCAGCAGAAGGGCCAACTCTTTGGTTAAAGAAAAGGTTATCTGTATTTTTTCTATAATAGTCAAAATTAGCATCTAAATAATTACCTAAAGAAGCTTCAATTCCCCCTTGTAACATTCTAGAGGTTTCCCAAGTTAATGAATCACGTCCAGGTCTGTCTTCAAATAAGGCTAGCTTTCCCCCTGCAACATCAGAACCAAAAACACTAAATGCATCAGTTGTTGATGCTCCGTCCTGATCACCAGTAACACCCCATGAAACTTTAGCTTTTAAGTAAGAGAATATACTGTTAGACATAAAGTCTTCTTCACTAACCACCCAAGAAGCTCCTATAGAACCAAAAACTCCCCATTTATCTTTGATGAAACGAGAAGATCCATCAGTTCTCAAAGAACCTGTTAAATAGTACTTATTTAAGTAGTTATAATTAACCTGACCGAAGTAAGATTCTATTGCAGAACCATTTTTATTACCATAAGCAGGTGTTTGTGGGCTTAAATAATTATCTAAATTTAATAAACCAGGAACTATAACATCTTGTTTAGTCTGACCAGACTCTTCAAATCTGTATTCGAAAGTTTCGTGTGCAATTAAAGCATCGAAATTATGGTCTCCGAAAGATTTATTATAACGTAGTAATTGTGTAAATGTTTGAGACCATCTAATACGGTCTCTTAAAAATAGAGTACCTCCATTTTGTGCGGCTGTACCATAGGCATGACTACCTGCAGATGCAAATCTTTCGAATGAGTATTGGCCTCCATATCTAGTTTCAAAAGTAATTTCATCAGATAACTTGAATTTAGCATTAACATTACCGTTCAAAGAATGAGTTTCAGCTCTGTTAATATCAAGTATAGCTGATCCAATAGGGTTTAAAAGATTGGCATTAGGTCTTGTTCTGTCAAAACCATTTGTAGCACCAGTAGGGCTACCATAATCATATTGATAACCACCATATATAGGATCAGGAATTAGATTTCCCGTATTTGGGTATCTTGCGTAGATAGGATATATAGGAGCCATTTTATCCGCAAATTCAAACAAGTTTTCTGATCCAGCAGTTTGTCCATTGTTATTGCTCTCAGAATAAGCATAGCCCATATTAGCACCTACCTCTAACCAATCTTTAATGTCAGAAGTTAAGTTTAATCTTGTCGTAATTCTGTTATAATCAGAATTAATTGAATATCCAGAGTCGTCTAAATACCCCATAGAGAAGAAATATTTAGATTTTTCTGATCCTCCACCTAATCTTAAATTAGCTTCAGTTCTAATTCCAGTACCAAAAGCTTCATCAGCATACCTTTTAGGAGTAAATAATCTGTTTACACCTTCTCTTACCGACCTTGTATTAGGGTCTATTAAATCAGATGCAGTAGAAGCATCCCACATATTGTAACCAGAACCTATACCATTATCCGATAATAATAATCCATTGGCATAAGATATAGGATCCGCTTGCCCTGTACTAACACCTCTGTTGTATAGCCCTTCCCAAACTAAACCTATGTATTTTTCAGGGCTTTGCATAACATTATATCTAGGAATAGATTGAAAGTTAACCCCTGTTTTTACATCAGCTTCAATGTAAGATGATTCAGCTGAAGAAGTTCCTGACTTAGTAGTGATTAAGATTACACCATTAGCCCCTCTAGATCCATAGATAGCAGTTGCTGTTGCATCTTTTAAAACAGTAGTACTTTTAATATCAGAAGGATTGATAGAGTTTAAGTTAAATGTACTACCTAAAGCTATACCATCAATTACATATAATGGAGCTCTATTTCCTAAAGGTGAACCATAACCACGAATACGAACAGTACCAACTGTACCTGGTTGACCAGATGTGTTAATTACAGTTACACCAGCAACCTCACCCGCTAAGGCTTGAGATACATTTGAAAATGATTTAGCTTCAAGGTTTTCTGTGTCAACGACAGCAGCAGTACCAGCATAAGCTCTCTTTGTAGTCGTACCATAACCTACAACTACAACTTCTTCTAATAGGTTGTCAGTTTCTAATACAATATTAATTTGATTTGAAGCTCCAACAGTTCTTTCTGTAGTTTTCATACCGACAAAACTAAAAACAAGAATATCTCCTGTCTTTGCTTGAATAGAATAATTTCCATCAAAATCTGTTTCAGTACCTTGTGTAGTACCTTTTTTTAAAATCGTAACCCCCGGTAATGGACCAGATTCATCTGAAACAGTACCTGAAATCGTTCTCTCTTGTGCAAAGGATATTTGCACAATTAACGCCAAAAGAAGCGTTAAAATTCCATTAAACTTTGTTCTCATTATGTAATTATTTGAATTAATTAAGCGCTAAAATCATAAATATATCTTAAATAAACAATTTTTTAACACAAAAGAAGTTTATTTTTAGGCCAGACATAGGTGTTACCTGCATTAACAAAGGAAGTGTTACTAAAAAATGTTTATAAAATATTTAAAGTTAGAAAAACTAAAGAATGACCAATAATAAATATATATTGTTTTAAGGTTTTGTGAATTAAGATTTTATAAGATTAATAAGGTCTTCTTCTTTGCTTATTTTTAGGTCTTTATGTTTCTTTTTATCATGTTTTTTATTAAGTAATCTTAGTATTTTCTTTTTAGATTTTGGTAATTCAATAAGTTCACCATCTTTCAGTATAAACTTTTTAGACTTTTTTTCAACTTTATTAACATACAGTCCTAAGCTTGATGAAGAAGGAATACTTTTTTTCTTTAGTTTATATAGTTCTATAAGTTTGAAAGTTTCGTTGAATTTATAGATTAATCGATAGTAATTATTTTCATGGTTAAATATCGAAGGTTCAAATTTCATTTGATTAATAAAGACAGAAGATATTTGTTCTTTTTTTAAGAAAAATGTTGTGTTGTCGATGATATACTCGAATCTTTTATCAAATATGTTATAATTACATGTGTTGAAAATATAGTCTTTGTTTTCTTTTGTAATCACTCTACACTTTTTCCAATCCTTACTAAGGTAGTATTGACCAGTTGCATTTTTATAATAATCGGTGCTGTTTTTATCAGAGACTTTAGCCATAGCGAAGTATTCCATGTTGTTGTTAAAAACACCATTTTTAAAGTTTAGGTTTCTCGGGTTGGTTCCAGCTGAAGTGTTCCAGTTTTTTGTTTGAGAAAATGAAGAGAATTGAATTAATGTTAGAACTAAAATAGTGATTACCTTTTTCATATTTGATTATTTAATAATTAAGTTTTTTGTTGTTTTATAAGTGTTATTTGAGTTAAATATATTATAAGCTTTATATATTGGTTTTTTTAATGGTTTGAGATTTATTTTAGACTTTAATAAAAGATATTATTATTATTATTATTATTTAGTTAATTTAAAATTTTCAAGGAACTAAAGATAAAAAAAAAGCTGTTAGTTCGCAAACTAACAGCTTAATTTTTAATGAGTTATTTTTTTTAGTTTAAATCCCAAAATAACTTTGTTGTTTTGAAATTTCCACCAATAGCAGCTCCAGCAGCAGCATTATTTTCATTGTTAAGCTGTGCTTGAACTACAGGGTAGGTAAATCTTGTAGGGATGTCGCTAAGGCTCATTCCTGTAGGAGCATTTAAAGTTGGAGCATCAAATATTCTCCAAGTAGTCCATCCTTCAAAACCGTTGTTATACATTGCAATCCATTTTTGAGTTGCAATTTTTTGTTTCCAGTCTCCTGCGGCGGTAGAGTACGCTACGCTTGGTTGTGCTAAATAAGTTGTAGCGTCAGTTGCTGAACCTTGCCATTCTAAAATTGACTGTGTGATTCCTTCGTTATAGTAATCTTCAATAGTGTTAGAAACGGTGTAGTTTCTAGCTGCAGCTTCGGCTAATAAGAAGTTTACTTCGGCCGCTGTTAAGATGTTACCAGGTAAATCAGGGGTTTTCATCAAGTCAGATATAGCTGACCCTCCTGTTGGAGAATTGGCACTACCATAAGTGCCTCCAAGAAATTTACTGAAATGTAATACATCTCCTACAGATGGAGTTGATGATATGTTATCAATAGAAATAGAATTTGAGGTTGAACTAGAAACTACTCCTATAAAAGTATCTTCCATATAAACTTTGCTATCCATGTCAACAGGCGTGTTTGCAAGGTTAGAATCAAAGATAATTTGTGTTGTTGTGCTTGGGCTTACAGGAGGAATTACAGAGGCTACAGTACCAAGGACGTAAGTCATGTCTTCAGCATAATAACCATACCTTCTAGGATCTTTTATTGGGTTCATAGCATCAACAAGTGTATTGGCAGCGATATAATCTGTACGTCCACTTTGTACTAAATCAGTCCATAAAGGATTTGTGTTAGGGGCAGCAGATAAGTACTTAATACCAAAGTTATCAGCATTCGTTAAGATAAGGCTTGCAGAAGCAGCTTCTTCAGCCTTTTGCTGTGATAATGTAGGATTGCTATCAGCTAAACGCATTGCTAATCTTAACTTTAAAGATACAGCTGCTTTTAGCCATTTAGACATGTCTCCTTGGTAAATAGGGTCTTGTGTAGCTTCAAATCCATTACCAGTATTTATGTTGCTTATTACATTGTCAAGTCTAGTTAATAAGTCGGTATAAATAGTAGCGGCATCATCGTATACAGGTGTTGGGTTGTTTGTGTCTAAAGCTTCGGTATAAGGCACGTTACCAAATGTATCAACCAATACAGAGTATGCGTACACTTGAATAAAATCAATTTGAGCAAGTTTTGCTGGTAAATGTTGTGAAGCTACTGGATCGCCTTCAGCTTCTTTTGCAGCTAGTTCTTTAGCACCTTTTAAATCTTGTAAAACATCTCTGTACATAGTATTCCAAATGCTTCCTCCAATATCCCTTGTTACTTGGTTGTATTGACTTTCATCCGGGTATGTTGTTTGAGCAAAGTATTGAGCGTAAAGTCTAAAAACATTATTATTTACACTCGTTGAGTTCATTAAGTCAAACATGTTTCTAGTACCATTGGTAAATAAACCGCTAGCAGGAACTGTTGTAGGGTTTTTTGTATCTATATTTAAGCCTTCATCTACCTCACATGAAGTAAAAACAAGGAATAAACTGATAGCTGATATTATATATTTTTTCATTCTATTTTATTTTAAAATTCAAAGTTTAAGTTTAAACCTATTGTTCTTAAAGTAGGGAAAGAACCAGATAAATAACCTTGAGCATTACCTGCACCTAAACCTGATTCTGGATCAGCAAAAGGAACGTTTTTATGAATAATCCATAAGTTTCTACCGATTAAAGATAGGTTCGCATTGCTTATAGCTCCATTAAATAAATTATCTACAGGTAGTTTATAGGTAAGAGCTAATTCACGTAACTTTACATAAGAAGCATCATAAATAGTTAAAGCAGCAGGGTTTCTGTCGGCATTACCCCAGTAGTATGCTCCTCCATAAAAATCTGCTCTTGCTCTAGTTGTGTTTGGTGTGCCGTCTTCATAAACGCCCTCGTTTAGAATACCACCTCCAGCTGAAACAGGATCTCTTTTAGGGTTCCCTAACTCGTTTAAACCTGCAGTGTAGTAAGGTAAACCAGTACCTTGTCCATAGTGAGTGTCTAGAGAGTAAACATCACCACCTTTTTGAATATCAATCAAGAAGTTTAAAGACAAATCTTTGTAGGTAAACGTGTTCGTGATACCTCCAGTCCAATCTGGGTTGATGTTACCAATAACTTGGTCTGCTACAGCTTTGTAATACCCATTAGAATCTACAATCTTCTGACCGTTGTCGTGGTATTTAAATCCTGTACCTCTAATTGTTCCATATGGTTGTCCTATAGTAGCATTAATAGAAATACCTCCTTGGAATGAGTTTAATACTAGGTTTGTTTGATCTCCGTACAACTCAATAACAGAGTTTTCATTTTTAGCCCAGTTTACACCGATATCCCATTTAAAATTGTCAGTAGAAACAGGAGTTGCTTTTAGTCCAAGCTCAAATCCTTTGTTTTGCATAGTACCAGCGTTAACCCATCTTTGAGAGAAACCTGTTGCTGTTGTTGTAGATACAGGCATTAACTGATCTTCAGTTCTTTTTCTATACCATGTGAAATCAAATCCTAATCTACTGTTGAAAAGTCTTGTTTCTAAACCAAACTCTATTTCATTAGTTCTTTCAGGAACTAAGTCAGCGTTTTGTTTTGTTCCTGGGAAAGAGAATAAAGCTGAGCTACCAAAGTTATTTAAAACTGTGTATGTGTCAAAAATATTATTAGCAGGTAAATCGTTACCAACTTCTGCATAACCTCCTCTAATCTTACCAAAACTAAGCCAGGTAGCATCTTTTAAAAATTCAGAAAAGATGAAACTAGAACTTACTGCGAAATAGTTGTATCCATTGTTTTTAGCAGGTAAAGCAGAAGATACATCATAACGATCTGTAAAGTCTAAGAAAAGCATGTCTTTGTAGCCTAAGTTAGCTTGTACATAATAACCGTTTACGGCTTTTTTAGATAAAGTTTCAACAGGTTTTGGATTTGGATTAGCAGAGTTACTTAAAGAATATAATCCAGGAATAGTTAAACCACCAGCAGTTGATTGGTGTAAGTAGTCGTAGCTATCTCTTCTTATGTTCATACCTAGTACACCCGTTAATGTAAGGTCTTCAGTTAAATCTTTATTAAAGTTAAGCATGAAGTCGTAGTTGTATTCAGAAAAACGTATGTCGATTCTGTCATATCCAGAAGCTTCATCATCTCCTAAAATACCAAATGGAGTTGCTACCGAGCCATTAGCTCTTCTTTCTTCTCTTAATTCAGAATAAGTATCTACAGATGCTTTTACTGTTGCATCTAACCAATCAGTTATAGAGTAGGTAGCGTTAACATTTCCTACGAAACGGTTTCTTCTGTCTGTTTGGAAGTTTTTATAACGTGTCCAATATGGGTTGTCCCAGTAGTGTGGTTGTAATGCAGACCCACCAGAAACACCGCTAGTAGGTAAACCAGCTTCACTGTTCCAAGAGTAATTTTTACCAGTTTGATTAAAGATGTCTCTTTGTTCATCTATGTCAACATTAACTTGCCACCATTGTCTAAATTGAGACATTAAGTTGTCGCTATAACCTGTAGAGTTTCTACCTTTTGTTCTTTGGGCAATGAAGGTAGCATTAGAACCAACATTTAGTTTATCAGAAACTTTTAATGTACCATTAATGTTGAAAGTGTTTTTGTTAATCTTAGAATTAGGTAACATACCTGTAGCGTCATAATTAGTGTAACCTAACCTATAAGTACTTCTTTCATTTCCTCCTGTAAAAGATACGGAGTTGTTGTATTGGAAAGCAGTTTCAAAAAAGTCTGCTGGAGTAGCTTTACCCGCAAGATAAGGAGTGGCTTTTTGGTAGTTTCTGTGCTCAGGTACAAAAGCGTCCCATTGATATACTAGGCTACCGTCCAGAGGGGCACCGTATGAAGCATCATCATATGTTGGTACAACTAAATCAGCTACACCGTCACCGTTAGCATCAATATCTTCGAAGTATCCAGTACTACCGTAGTATGGTCCGTAACCAGCACCATATTCATCTTGGTACTCTATAAAGGTGTTTTTATCTATAGTTCCTATTGTTGTACTTGAGCTAATAGAAATTTTAGATTTTCCTTGTTTTCCTTTTTTAGTTGTAATGATTACTACACCGTTAGCACCACGTGAACCATAAATTGCAGATGCAGCTGCACCTTTTAAAATGTTGATAGATTCAACGTCGTCAGGGTTAATATCTGAAGCTGCGTTACCATAGTCGTAACCTTTACTACCTCCAGCTTGTCTTGCAGAGTTGTTAATTCTGTTAGACATTGGAATACCATCAATAACAAATAAAGGTTGGTTGTTACCAGTGAATGAGCTTACACCACGAATTAAGAAATTAGCAGATCCACCAAAGTTATTGTTTGCTTTAATTTGAACACCGCTTACTTTACCACTTAAAGAGTTAACAACGTTGTTAAGCTTAACAGTAGATACTTCTTTGCCACCTACTTCTTGTGATGCGTAACCAAGTGATTTTTTTTCTCTTTTTATACCTAAAGAGGTTACTACAACTTCATCTAGAACATTATCACTGGTCATAGAAATGTTGAAAGAGTTAGAGGTTCCAACTGTTTTTTCAACAGTTTTCATTCCTACAAAACTAAAAACAAGTATGTCACCAGTTTTTGCTTTGATGGAAAACTTTCCGTCAAAATCTGTTTCTACACCAGTTGTCGTACCTTTTATTAATACGTTAACTCCAGGTAAAGGACCTGTTCCGTCAGAAACTGTACCTGAAATTGTTTTTTCTTGTGCAAAGGATATTTGCACAATTAACGCTAGTAGTAGCGTTAAAATTCCATTAAACTTTGTTTTCATTATGTAATTATTTGAATTAATTGAGTCAAAAGTCATAAATAAAACTTAAAAAAACAAGGTATTTGTTAAAATGTTCTAAAAATATTGAAATATTTTAAGTTTAAATGTTTGTTTTTAGGTTATGGTTTATTGATTTAGTTTTTGTTTTGAGGAATGTTTATTTTTTTAACATAAAGTAAGGTGGTTTGTGTGTTTTTAATTGTGTTTGGTAACGAGGAGTGGTGTTGGGGTAAAGTTTCGTGTTTTTAATTGTGTGTTTAAAAATAACTCCTTGATATTTGAATAAATAGAAAATTATCGTACATTTGCACACTCTTAAAATTAGAGTAATTTAAGTACAAATTAAAAACAAGTAATAATTTAGTATGCCAACTATTCAACAATTAGTTCGTAAAGGAAGAGCCAAAATAACTAAGAAGAGTAAATCGGCTGCTTTACAAGCATGTCCACAAAGACGTGGAGTTTGTACGCGTGTGTATACCACTACACCTAAAAAACCTAACTCAGCAATGCGTAAGGTGGCAAGGGTTCGTTTAACGAATGGTAACGAAATCAACGCGTATATTCCAGGTGAGGGACACAACTTGCAAGAGCACTCGATAGTATTAGTTAGAGGTGGAAGGGTAAAAGATTTACCAGGTGTTAAATATCACGTGGTACGTGGAGCATTAGATACTGCAGGAGTTGAGGGTAGAACCCAACGTAGATCTAAGTATGGTGCAAAACGCCCAAAAGACAAAAAGTAAAAATTAATTAGTAACTTTTTTAATGTAAAGACATGAGGAAAAGAAGAGCTAAAAAAAGAGTTTTGTTACCGGATCCTAGATTCAACGATCAATTAGTTACACGTTTTGTGAATAACTTAATGTGGGACGGTAAGAAATCTGTAGCGTTCAAAGTGTTTTACGATGCAATGGATATCGTAAATGAAAAGAAAACTGACGAAGAAAAGTCGGCTTTAGAGATTTGGAAAGATGGTTTATCTAACGTGATGCCTCACGTAGAAGTTCGTTCTCGCCGTGTTGGTGGTGCAACTTTTCAGATTCCAATGCAAATTCGTCCAGACCGTAAGGTTTCTATGGCGATTAAATGGATGATCTCGTATGCGCGTAAGCGTAATGAAAAAACAATGGCACAGCGTTTAGCTGCAGAAGTATTAGCTGCTGCTAAGGAAGAAGGTGCTGCTGTTAAGAAAAGAGTAGATACTCACAAAATGGCTGAGGCTAACAAGGCATTCTCACACTTTAGATTTTAATAGAAATGAGTAGAGATTTAAAATTTACAAGAAACATAGGTATTGCTGCGCATATTGATGCAGGAAAAACAACAACAACTGAACGTATTCTTTTCTATACAGGAGTTTCTCATAAAATTGGTGAGGTGCATGATGGTGCTTCTACAATGGACTGGATGGAGCAAGAGGCTGAAAGAGGTATTACAATTACTTCAGCAGCAACTACTTGTACTTGGCAGTTTCCATTAGAGAATGCTAAGCCATTACCTGAAACAAAAGATTATCATTTTAATATAATTGATACTCCAGGTCACGTTGATTTTACTGTAGAGGTAAACCGTTCATTACGTGTATTAGATGGATTAGTGTTCTTATTCTCTGCAGTTGATGGAGTTGAGCCACAGTCTGAAACTAACTGGCGTTTAGCTGATAACTATAAAGTACCTCGTATAGGTTTCGTTAACAAAATGGACCGTCAAGGAGCTAACTTTTTAGCAGTATGTCAACAGGTAAAAGACATGTTAAAATCTAATGCAGTGCCAATCGTATTAAATATTGGTGATGAAGCAGATTTTAAAGGTATTGTTGATTTAGTAAAGAACCGTGCTATTGTATGGCATGATGATAACTATGGGTCAACTTTTGATGTTGTAGATATTCCAGAAGAATTAAAAGAAGAAGCTCGTGAGTTACGTGGTAAGTTAATCGAAGAGGTTGCTGCTTATGACGAAAACTTATTAGAAAAATATATGGAAGATGAAGATTCAATTACAGAAGAAGAAGTGCATGCTGCACTTAGAGCTGCTGTAATGGATATGTCTATCATTCCAATGGTATGTGGTTCATCATTTAAAAATAAAGGAGTACAGTTCTTATTAGATGCTGTATGTCGTTATTTACCTTCTCCTGTAGATAGAGATAATATTATAGGTACTAACCCTGATACAGGTGAAGAAGAAATTCGTAAGCCAGATGCAAAAGCGCCTTTCTCTGCATTAGCATTTAAAATCGCTACCGATCCTTTCGTAGGTCGTTTAGCATTCTTCCGTGCTTATTCAGGTCGCTTAGATGCAGGTTCTTATATATTAAATAACCGTTCAGGAAAAAAAGAACGTATTTCTCGTATCTATCAAATGCACTCTAATAAGCAAAATGCAATCGATTATATCGAAGCAGGAGATATTGGAGCTGGAGTAGGATTTAAAGATATTAAAACAGGAGATACTTTATCTGATGAGAAGAATCCAATTGTATTAGAATCAATGGATTTCCCAGATCCAGTAATTGGTATTGCTGTTGAGCCAAAGACAAAGGCTGATGTTGATAAATTAGGTATGTCTTTAGCTAAATTAGCAGAAGAGGATCCAACATTTACTGTAAAAACAGATGAAGCTTCAGGGCAAACTGTAATTTCAGGAATGGGTGAGTTACACTTAGATATTATTGTAGACCGTTTAAAACGTGAGTTTAAGGTTGAAGTAAATCAAGGACAACCACAAGTAGAGTATAAAGAAGCTTTAACAGCTACAGCAGAACACAGAGAGGTTTATAAAAAACAATCTGGTGGACGTGGTAAGTTTGCTGATATTGTATTTACTATGGAGCCTGCTGATGAAGGTGTAACAGGATTACAATTTGAATCTATTATTAAGGGTGGTAACGTTCCTAAGGAATTTGTACCTTCTGTAGAGAAAGGATTCAAAGAAGCAATGAAGAATGGTCCTTTAGCTGGTTACGAAATGGATTCGATGAAGATTACTTTAAAGGATGGATCTTTCCACCCTGTAGATTCTGATCAATTATCATTCGAATTAGCTGCTAAGTTAGGTTATAAAGCTGCTGCAAAAGCTGCAAGAGCTGTAATTATGGAACCAATGATGAAATTAGAAGTGTTAACTCCAGAGGAGAACATGGGAGACATCGTTGGAGACTTAAACAGAAGAAGAGGACAAGTAAACGATATGAGCGACCGTGCTGGATCTAAAGTAGTAAAAGCTATCGTTCCTTTATCAGAAATGTTTGGATATGTTACTTCTTTAAGAACATTATCTTCAGGTAGAGCAACTTCAACTATGGAATTCTCTCACTATGCAGAAACTCCAAGTAACATTTCAGAAGAAGTAATCGCAAACGCTAAAGGTTAATTAAGATGAGTCAAAAAATTAGAATAAAGTTAAAATCTTACGATTATAATTTAGTAGACAAGTCTGCTGAAAAAATCGTAAAGACAGTAAAGAGTACTGGTGCTGTAGTAAACGGACCAATTCCTTTACCAACAAATAAAAAGATTTTTACCGTATTACGTTCACCACACGTAAACAAAAAATCAAGAGAGCAATTTCAATTATCTGCTTACAAGAGATTATTAGACATTTATAGTTCTTCTTCAAAAACTATTGATGCGTTAATGAAACTTGAGTTACCAAGTGGAGTTGAAGTTGAGATCAAAGTATAAGTAAGTCAATAACTTTCGGTTTAATTTTGTTAAGCCGAAAGTTTTTTTTACTTTTGCACACCGAAATTTTGGTTTCGGAGTGTGAAAATTTCTGAAAAGTTTTCAGAAACGACATGTCCTGAGGGTTTCGCGAAGGAAAAACGGTAAAAAACAAATTCAGAGAGTGAAGGTGTTTTCGCTCTTTTTTTTTGAGAAATTCAAAGGAAAAACAAGAAACATTTGTTTCAAATATTTATTTTATTAATAGACGCGCTGGATAAAAAATATCTAATCGTCTGAAAATTAACAAATATGTCTGGGTTAATAGGAAGAAAAGTAGGAATGACCAGCTTATTCGATGAGAACGGGAAGAATATTCCTTGTACTGTAATCGAAGCAGGTCCTTGCGTTGTTACCCAAGTCAGAACCGAAGAGGTTGACGGCTATAACGCGTTACAACTTGGTTTCGATGACAAAAAAGCAAAAAGCTCTAATAAAGCTTTGGATGGTCACTTTAAAAAAGCTGGTACATCTGCTAAAAGAAAAGTCATTGAATTTCAAGGATTCGAAGGTGAGTACAAATTAGGTGACTCAATTACTGTTGAACACTTTGCTGAAGGGGAATTCGTTGATGTATCAGGAGTTTCTAAAGGTAAAGGTTTTCAAGGTGTTGTTAAACGTCATGGTTTTGCCGGAGTTGGACAAGCAACTCACGGTCAACATAACCGTTTAAGAGCTCCAGGTTCAATTGGTGCAGCATCTTACCCTGCAAGAGTATTCAAAGGAATGCGTATGGCAGGTCGTATGGGTGGAGACAAAGTAAAAGTTCAAAATTTAAGAGTTTTAAAAGTGGTTGCAGATAAGAATCTTATCGTTGTAAAAGGAGCTATTCCTGGTCACAAAAACTCTTATGTAACTATCGAGAAATAATGAAAGTAGCAGTATTAGATATTACAGGAAAAGATACTGGTAGAAAAGTTGAACTTTCTAGCGAGGTATTCGGAATTGAGCCAAATGATCACGCGATTTATTTAGATGTAAAGCAGTATTTGGCTAATCAAAGACAAGGTACTCATAAATCGAAAGAAAGAGCTGAGATTGCTGGTAGTACAAGAAAGATAAAAAAACAAAAAGGAACTGGTACAGCTCGTGCGGGTAGTATCAAGTCTGGTGTTTTTAGAGGTGGTGGACGTATGTTTGGTCCAAGACCAAGAAACTATTCTTTTAAGTTAAATAAAAACTTAAAGCGTTTAGCACGTAAGTCAGCTTTAAGTATTCAAGCAAAAGAAAACAATTTAGTAGTTGTTGAAGACTTCAACTTTGAAGCTCCAAAAACTAAAGAGTTTATCAATGTATTAAAAGCTTTAGAATTAGACTCTAAAAAGTCTTTATTCGTATTAGGTGAAGAAAGTAAAAATGTTTACTTATCATCTCGTAACTTAAAAGGTTCTAAAGTAGTAGATGCTTCAGGTATTAACACATATAGCGTTTTAAATGCTAACAAAGTGGTTATTTCTGAAAGCTCTCTAGAAGGAATTGAGTCTAATTTAAGTAAATAGGGAACAAGATGAGTATTTTAATTAAACCTATTATTACAGAAAAAGCTACAAATGATAGCGAGTTAAACAACCGTTATACATTTGTTGTAAATAAGAAAGCTAACAAGTTAGAAATCAAAGGAGCTGTTGAAGCTGCTTATGGTGTAGCGATTGAATCTGTAAAAACAATGAATTATCCAGTACAAAGAAAAACTAAATACACTAAAAAAGGTTTAGTAACTGGATTAACAGGTGGATACAAGAAAGCAATCGTTCAGTTAGCTGAAGGAGAAACTATTGATTTTTATAACAATCTTTAAGAAAAGACAGAATGTCAGTTAGAAAATTAAAACCAATAACACCAGGTCAGCGTTTTAGAGTTGTAAATGGGTTCGACACCATTACTACTGATAAGCCGGAGAAATCTTTATTAGCTCCGAAAAAACGATCTGGAGGTCGAAACAACCAGGGTAGAATGACTACGCGTAACATCGGTGGAGGTCATAAACAAAAATACCGTATTATCGATTTTAAAAGAGATAAGCAAGGTATTCCTGCAACAGTAAAAACTATTGAGTACGATCCAAACCGTACTGCATTTATTGCATTAGTTAGTTATGCTGATGGTGAGAAGCGTTATGTAATCGCACAAAACGGATTAAAAGTAGGTCAAACAATCATTTCAGGAAAAGAAGCATCTCCAGAAGTAGGAAATGCTATGTACTTAAGTGAAATTCCTTTAGGTACTACAATTTCTTGTATTGAATTACACCCAGGTCAAGGAGCTGTTATGGCTCGTTCTGCTGGAGCTTTTGCTCAGTTAGTTGCAAAAGAAGGTAAATATGCAACAGTTAAATTACCTTCTGGAGAAACAAGATTTATCTTATTAACTTGTATGGCTACAATTGGAGTAGTGTCTAACTCAGACCACCAGTTATTAGTTTCAGGTAAAGCAGGTAGAAGTAGATGGTTAGGAAGAAGACCAAGAACAAATGCTGTTAGAATGAACCCAGTTGATCACCCAATGGGAGGTGGTGAAGGACGTTCTTCTGGAGGGCATCCAAGATCTAGAAACGGTATTCCTGCTAAAGGATTTAAGACTAGATCAAAGACCAAAGCTAGTAATAAGTATATCGTAGAACGTAGAAAGAAATAATAAACCATGGCAAGATCATTAAAAAAAGGACCTTACGTTCACTATAAGTTAGAGAAAAAAGTGTTAGCTAACGTAGAAGCAGGTAGTAAGTCAGTTATCAAAACTTGGTCTAGAGCAAGTATGATTACTCCTGATTTCGTTGGGCAAACAATTGCAGTTCACAACGGACGTCAGTTTGTACCAGTTTACGTTACTGAAAACATGGTAGGTCATAAATTAGGCGAATTTTCACCAACACGCTCATTTAGAGGACATGCTGGTGCAAAAAATAAAGGTAAAAAATAGTAGGAAATTATGGGAAGTCGTAAACATAACATGGCAACACAGTTAAAAGAAGCTAGAAAGTCTAGAGCTTTCGCTAAATTAACTAATTGTCCTACATCACCAAGAAAAATGCGCTTGGTAGCAGATTTAGTAAGAGGAGTAGAAGTTGAAAAAGCTTTACAAATCTTAAAGTTCAGTCCAAAAGAAGCATCACGTAACTTAGAAAAGTTATTATTATCAGCAATTGCCAACTGGCAAGCTAAAAATGAAGATGCAAGTATCGAAGATGCTGGATTATACGTAAAATCAATTTGTGTTGATAGCGCAGGTATGTTAAAAAGGTTAAGACCAGCTCCACAAGGTCGTGCACACAGAATTCGTAAGCGTTCTAATCACGTAACTTTAGAGTTAGGAACTAAAAATAACAGTAATTAATCAAAGTAGAAATGGGACAAAAGACAAATCCAATAGGAAATCGTTTAGGAATTATCAGAGGATGGGAATCTAACTGGTATGGTGGAAATGACTACGGAGATAAGATTGCTGAAGATGATAAGATAAGAAAGTATTTATATGCTAGATTATCTAAAGCAAGTGTATCAAGAGTTATTATTGAGCGTACTTTAAAACTTGTAACCGTTACTATCACTACTGCACGTCCAGGTATCATTATTGGTAAAGGAGGTCAAGAGGTAGACAAGTTAAAAGAAGAGCTTAAGAAAATTACTGGTAAAGAAGTTCAAATTAATATTTTCGAGATTAAGCGTCCAGAATTAGATGCAAAATTAGTTGCAGCTAGTATCGCACGTCAAATTGAAAACAGAATTTCTTACAAGCGAGCTACTAAAATGGCAATTGCTGCTGCAATGAGAATGAATGCTGAAGGAATTAAAGTGCAATTATCAGGTCGTTTAAATGGGGCTGAAATGGCACGTTCTGAGCATTACAAAGAAGGAAGAATTCCTCTTTCTACCTTTAGAGCAGACATCGATTATGCACTTGTTGAATCACATACTACATACGGAAGAATCGGTGTGAAAGTATGGATTATGAAAGGTGAGGTTTATGGAAAGCGTGAATTATCTCCATTAGTTGGACTATCTAAGCAAAAAGGTAGTGGAAACAAAGGTGGTGGTAAACGTCAACCTCGCAGAAGAAAATAATTTTTAAAAGAAATTAACAATGTTACAGCCAAAAAGAGTAAAATACCGTAAGGTACAGAAGGCGAAAGGAAATATGAAAGGTAACTCTGGTAGAGGTACTCAACTTTCTAACGGAATGTTTGGTATCAAATCATTAGACCAGAACTTACTTACCTCTCGTCAAATTGAGGCAGCTCGTATTGCGGCAACTCGTTATATGAAAAGAGAGGGGCAACTTTGGATTAAAATTTTCCCAGACAAACCAATAACAAAGAAACCGTTAGAGGTACGTATGGGTAAAGGTAAAGGTGCACCAGATCACTTTGTAGCAGTTGTAAAACCAGGTAGAATTTTGTTCGAAATTGGTGGAGTACCAATGGAAGTAGCAAAAGAAGCTTTACGTTTAGCAGCGCAAAAACTTCCTGTAAAAACGAAGTTTGTAATAGCAAGAGATTTTGATTATAACGCTTAATTCTATTAGATCATGAAACAATCAGAAATTAAAGAATTATCAACAGCTGACTTACAAGAAAAGCTAGGGGCGTTGAAGAAAAATTATACTGATCTTAAGATGGCTCACGCCATAACTCCATTGGAAAACCCATTAGAGTTACGTAGCTTAAGAAAAACTGTAGCAAGAATTGCTACAGAGTTAACTAAAAGAGAATTACAATAATTCTAGTCAGTTTTAAAGATGGAAAAAAGAAATCTTAGAAAAGAGAGAATCGGTGTAGTATCTAGTAACAAGATGGAGAAATCTATCGTTGTAAACGAGGTAAAAAGAGTAAAGCACCCAATGTACGGAAAGTTCGTATTAAAGACTAAGAAGTACGTTGCACATGACGAGAATAACGATTGCAACGAAGGTGATACTGTAAGGATCATGGAAACACGTCCTATGAGTAAATCTAAGCGTTGGAGATTAGTAGAAATCCTAGAAAGAGCTAAATAATATGTTACAGACAGAATCAAGATTAAAAGTCGCAGATAACACTGGAGCAAAAGAAGTTTTAGTGATTAGAGTTTTAGGAGGAACAAAAAAGCGTTACGCTAGCGTTGGAGATAAAATTGTAGTTTCAGTTAAATCTGCAACTCCAAACGGAACTGTAAAGAAAGGTCAAGTATCTCGTGCAGTTGTTGTTCGTACTAAGAAAGAAGTTAGACGTAAAGACGGATCATATATCAGATTTGATGATAATGCTTGTGTACTTTTAAATCCTACAGAGGAAATGAGAGGAACTCGTGTATTCGGACCTGTGGCTCGTGAATTACGTGAGAAACAATTTATGAAAATAGTATCATTAGCACCTGAGGTGTTATAAAATCAGATTTTAAAATGAAAAAATTTAAAATTAAATCAGGAGATACTGTTAAAGTTATAGCAGGAGATCACAAAGGATCTGAAGGAAAGGTTTTACAAATTCTTAAAGATAAGGATAGAGTAGTAGTAGAAGGTGTTAATATGGTGTCTAAACACACTAAACCAAGTGCTGCTAATCCACAAGGAGGAATTGTAAAGAAAGAAGCTCCATTACACATATCAAACGTAGCTTTAACCGAAAATGGTGAAGCTGTAAGAATTGGATATAAAGTTGAAGGAGATAAGAAAGTAAGAGTATCAAAAAAATCAGATAAAGCAATATAACAATGAGTTACGTACCAAGATTAAGAGAAGAGTACAAGAGCAGAGTTATCAAAGCTCTTACTGATGAATTTGGTTATAGCAATGTAATGCAGGTACCTAAATTACAAAAAATCGTTGTAAGTAAAGGTGTTGGTGCAGCTATAGCAGATAAGAAATTAATAGAATACGCTATTGATGAGTTAACTACTATTACAGGTCAAAAAGCAGTACCTACAATTTCTAAGAAAGACGTTGCAAACTTCAAATTACGTAAAGGAATGCCAATTGGAGCAAAAGTTACGTTAAGAGGAGATAAAATGTACGAGTTTTTAGATAGATTAGTTACAGCTTCTTTACCACGTGTAAGAGACTTTAACGGTATCAAAGCAAATGGTTTTGATGGTAGAGGTAACTACAATTTAGGAATTACTGAACAAATCATCTACCCAGAGATTAATATTGATCAAGTGAAAAAAATTAGTGGTATGGATATTACTTTTGTAACATCTGCAAACACTGATAAGGAAGCTAAATCATTATTAGGAGAATTAGGATTACCATTTAAAAAGAATTAATAAGATGGCTAAAGAATCAATGAAAGCGCGTGAGCGCAAAAGAGCTAAAATGGTTGCTAAGTATGCTGAAAAGAGAAAAGCTTTAAAAGAAGCTGGAGACTACGAAGCATTACAAAAGTTACCAAAAAACGCATCACCAATTAGAATGCACAATCGTTGTAAACTAACTGGACGTCCAAAAGGATATATGCGTCAGTTCGGAATTTCACGTGTTACTTTCCGTGAAATGGCTAACCAAGGATTAATTCCAGGAGTAAAGAAAGCAAGCTGGTAAAATAGCTCTTTAAATACAAAAACAAAGGTGTACAACATAACAAGGTTGTACGCCTTTTTGTGCTTAATGAAAAGTTGTAATTAACAAATAAGCAAACTTTATTTTAGCTTAAAATATACCTACTAAAACGTAATATTTTGATACTAAAAATGATAATCACCAAAAAGGTTTGATTTTCAAAAAGTTTATGTATATTTGCACTCTGTTTTTATAGGGTAAATTATGCCTTGTAAGTAAATACTAATCAAATGGTATAATGCCTACGAGATTTTACTCAAAAAACAATTAAATAAGTATTAACTGGTTTCAGGTTTAGTATTTACGTTGATAAGATAAAGATGCTAAAAACCAAAACCGAAAATTAATTAACTATGTATACAGATCCAATCGCGGATTTTCTTACTCGAGTGAGAAATGCTATTGCAGCAAATCACAGAGTAGTTGAAGTTCCTGCTTCAAAGTTGAAGAAGGAAATGACGAAGATTTTGTTCGATCAAGGTTACATTTTAAGTTATCAGTTCAATGAAGATAAAGTTCAAGGAACAATTAAGATAGCTTTAAAATACGATCGTGATACGAAAGAATCAGTAATCAGAAAGATTCAAAGAATTTCAACACCAGGTTTACGTAGATACGTTGGCGCTAAAGAAATGCCAAGAGTATTAAACGGATTAGGTATTGCAATTGTTTCTACATCAAAAGGTGTAATGACAAACAAAAAAGCAAGACAAGAGAACGTTGGTGGAGAAGTATTATGTTACGTTTACTAAAAAAACATTTTGTAAGATGAGTAGAATAGGAAAGAATCCAATCGCATTGCCACAAGGTGTTGAAGTTAAAGTAGACGGAAATGTGGTTACAGTAAAAGGAAAATTAGGAGAGTTAACTCAAGAAATTAAGTCTGGAATTACTGTAAAAGTTGAAGATGGTACTATCACTTTAGAAAGACCATCAGAAAGTAAAGATCATAGAGCTGCACATGGTTTATACCGTGCTTTAATCAATAATATGGTTGAGGGTGTTAGCAAAGGTTTTACTAAAGAGTTAGAGTTAGTAGGTGTTGGTTATAGAGCATCTAACCAAGGACAAAAATTAGATTTAGCCTTAGGTTTCTCTCACAATATTGTAATAGATTTAGCTCCAGAAGTTAAGGTTGAAACAGTATCTGAAAAAGGTAAGAACCCAATCGTAAAATTAACTTCACATGACAAGCAATTAGTTGGTCAAGTTGCAGCAAAAATTCGTTCATTCCGTAAGCCAGAGCCTTACAAAGGAAAAGGAATTAAGTTTGTAGGAGAAGTATTAAGAAGAAAAGCAGGTAAATCTGCATAATAAATAAGAGAAATTATTATGGCATTATCAAAGCTTGAAAGAAGACAACGAATTAAGCATAGAATTAGAAAGATTGTTACAGGTACAGCTGAAAAACCAAGGTTATCAGTTTTTAGAAGTAACAAAGAAATCTATGCTCAGTTAATTGATGACGTTGCAGGAGTTACATTAGCATCTGCATCATCAAGAGATAAAGAAATTACATCTAGTTCTAAAGCAGAAGCGGCTACAGCTGTAGGTAAAGCTATTGCTGAAAAAGCTGTAAAGGCTGGTGTTGATACTGTTGCTTTTGACCGTAACGGATATTTATACCACGGAAGAGTTAAAGTATTAGCAGACGCTGCAAGAGAAGCTGGTTTAAAATTTTAAGAAATTATATTATGTTAGGATATAAAAACGTAGAAAGAGTAAAACCAAGCGGATTAGAGCTTGTAGATAAATTAGTAGGTGTACAACGTGTTACCAAAGTAACTAAAGGAGGTAGAGCATTTGGTTTCTCTGCAATCGTAGTAGTTGGAGATGGTAACGGAGTTGTAGGTCACGGATTAGGGAAGTCTAAAGATGTTTCTTCTGCAATTGCAAAAGCAGTAGAAGATGCAAAGAAAAATTTAGTACGTATTCCTATTTTAGACGGAACATTACCACACGAACAAAAAGGTAAATTTGGTGGAGCAAAAGTATTCATCAAGCCTGCTTCACACGGTACCGGAGTTATTGCCGGGGGTGCTGTACGTTTAGTATTAGAAGCTGTAGGTATTAAAGACGTATTATCAAAGTCTCAAGGATCATCAAACCCTCATAACGTTGTAAAAGCAACTTTTGACGCTTTATTACAATTACGTAGCGCTGCTACTATTGCAAAGCAAAGAGGTATATCTTTAGAGAAAGTTTTTAACGGTTAAAATTTAAGACGATGAGTAAAATTAGAGTTACACAAGTAAAAAGTCAAATCGGTCGCCTTAAAAATCAAAAAAGAACGTTAGAGGCGTTAGGTTTACGTAAAATGAACCAAACTGTAGAACATGAAGCATCAGCTACAATTTTGGGTATGGTAAGTAAAGTTTCACACTTAGTTTCTGTAGAAGAAATTAAATAAGACAATATAAAGATGAGTTTACACAACTTAAAACCAGCAGCAGGATCTACAAAAAGCGGTAAAAGAATCGCTCGTGGAGAAGGTTCTGGTCACGGAGGTACCTCTACAAGAGGACATAAAGGAGCTAAATCTCGTTCTGGTTATTCTCGTAAAATAGGATTTGAAGGAGGACAAATGCCACTTCAAAGACGTGTGCCTAAATTTGGTTTCACTAACATTAATCGTAAAGAATATGTTGGTGTAAATTTAGACAAGTTACAATCATTAGTAGATAACGGAAAGATAACAGATACAGTTAATTTAGACGTTTTAGTAGAAAACAGATTAGCTCGTAAAAACGACTTAGTTAAAATATTAGGTGGTGGAGAGTTAAAAGCTAAATTAAATATAACTGTACATAAATTTACAGCATCAGCTAAAGCGGCTATTGAAGCAGCAGGAGGTGAAGCAGTAACATTATAAGAATTGTAAATGATGAATTTTATAAATACTTTAAAAGACATTTGGAAGATTGAAGAGTTAAAAGAGAAATTACTTTTAACCTTAGGTTTAATCGCTGTTTACCGTTTTATGGCAGCAGTTCCATTACCAGGAATTGATCCTACTCAGTTATCAGCATTAAAAGACAGTACTGACAGTGGACTTTTAGGTTTATTAAACGCATTTACAGGTGGGGCATTTGCTAGAGCGTCAGTAATGGCACTTGGTATAATGCCTTATATTTCTGCATCTATTGTAGTTCAGTTAATGGGTATTGCGGTACCATACTTACAAAAACTACAAAAAGATGGAGAAAGTGGACGTAAGAAGATTACGCAAATAACAAGATGGCTTACGATTGCTATTACATTGTTTCAGGCGCCAACCTATATTGGAGTAATCCAAAATCAAATGGGATTACCGCAAGAAGCATTCTTAGTAACAGGAGCAACATTTTGGGTATCATCTATCATTCTTTTAAGTGCAGGAACAATTTTTGCAATGTGGTTAGGAGAGCGTATTACAGATAAAGGAGTTGGTAATGGAATATCATTATTAATTACCGTGGGTATTATCGCAAACTTCCCAGCAGCATTTATTCAAGAATTAGTTTCTAAGCAAACTGCTGGTGCTGGAGGAATTATGATGATTTTAATCGAATTAATAGTTTGGTTTGTAGTAATCTTGTTAACCGTATTATTAGTTACAGCAGTACGTAAAGTAGCCGTTCAATACGCACGTCGTACAGCAGTTACAAACATTAAAGATGTTGATGGCGCAAGACAGTACATTCCTTTAAAATTGAATGCGGCTGGAGTAATGCCAATTATCTTTGCACAAGCTATTATGTTTTTACCAATAGCATTAGGGCAAAAATACCCAGCATTGAACAGTTTAACTGATATTAACGGTTTATGGTATAACGTTATATTTGCTTTATTAATTATTGTCTTTAGTTACTTTTATACAGCTATTACTATTCCAACGAATAAAATGGCGGAAGACTTAAAGAGAAGTAATGGTTTTGTTCCAGGTTATAAACCAGGTGAAGAAACAGCTAACTTTTTAGATTCAGTATTGTCGAAAATCACATTACCAGGATCTATTTTCTTAGCAGCTTTATCTATTTTACCAGCAATCATTGTAAAGTTTGGAGTTACTCAAAACTGGGCAATGTTTTATGGAGGAACATCATTAATCATTATGGTAGGAGTTGCAATAGACACTATTCAGCAAATTAACTCGTATTTATTAAACAGTCGTTACGACGGTTTAATGAAAACAGGTAACAGTAACAGAAAATCATTAAAATAATATGGCTAAACAACCAGCAATTCAACAAGACGGAACCATTACAGAGGCATTATCAAATGCAATGTTTCGAGTAGAATTAGAGAACGGACATATTGTTACGGCTCACATTTCAGGAAAAATGCGTATGCATTATATTAAACTATTACCAGGAGATAAGGTAAAGTTAGAAATGAGTCCGTATGATTTATCAAAGGCAAGAATTACTTACAGATATTAAAAACACACACTGATGAAAGTAAGAGCATCATTAAAGAAAAGAAGTGCCGACTGCAAAATTGTACGCAGAAAAGGCAGATTATATGTAATTAACAAAAAGAATCCTAGATTTAAACAAAGACAAGGGTAGTTATGGCAAGAATCGCAGGTATAGATATTCCAAAGAATAAAAGAGGTGTTATCGCTTTAACTTACATCTTTGGTATAGGAAGAAGCAGAGCTAAAGAAGTTTTAGCTGCTGCCAATATAGATGAAAGTATCAAAGTTCAAGACTGGACTGATGATCAAATTGCAGCAATTCGTGAGCAAGTTGGAACTTACACTATTGAAGGTGAGTTACGTTCTGAAGTTCAATTAAGCATTAAACGTTTAATGGACATCGGATGTCAAAGAGGTATTCGTCACAGACTTGGTTTACCATTACGTGGACAAAGAACAAAGAATAACTCTCGTACAAGAAAAGGTAAGAGAAAAACTGTAGCTAACAAGAAAAAATAATCAATGATTATTTTTTACTAATAGTAAAGAATTATGGCAAAGTCGAAAGTAACAAAAAAACGTAAAGTTGTAATAGAGTCAGTTGGTGAAGCGCACGTAACTGCATCTTTCAACAATATTATTATTTCTTTAACAAACAAAAAAGGTGACGTTATTTCTTGGTCATCTGCAGGGAAAATGGGCTTCAGAGGTTCTAAAAAGAACACTCCTTACGCAGCTCAGTTAGCAGCAGAAGATTGTGCAAACGTTGCTAAAGAAGCAGGTTTACGTAAAGTAAAAGTGTATGTTAAAGGACCAGGTAACGGTAGAGAATCTGCAATCAGATCTATCCACAATTCAGGTATCGAGGTAACAGAAATCATTGATGTTACTCCAATCCCTCACAATGGATGTCGTCCACCAAAAAGACGTAGAGTATAAGTTGAATTAATTTTCAACTTATACTTTATTTTAGCGTACTTTTGTGCGCAGAAAATTAAGTATTTTAACACAGTAGGATTTTACAGATTATCGAAGGAGTAAGCCTTAATTCATAATCCCTACTAAACTAATTAGAAATGGCAAGATATACAGGACCAAAAACTAAGATTGCTCGTAAGTTTGGCGAAGCAATTTTCGGAGACGATAAGAACTTCGAGAAAAGAAATTACCCTCCAGGACAACACGGAGTAGGTAAAAGAAGAGGAAAAAAATCTGAATATGCAATCCAGTTAATGGAAAAGCAAAAAGCTAAATATACTTATGGTATTTTAGAGCGTCAGTTCCGTAACCTTTTCAAAAAAGCATCAGCTTCTCAAGGAGTAACAGGTGAAATCTTATTACAATTATGTGAATCTCGTTTAGACAACGTAGTATACCGTTTAGGTGTTGCAAATTCACGTAGAGCTGCACGTCAGTTAGTATCTCACCGTCACATTACCGTAAATGGAGACATCGTTAATATCCCATCTTATAGTTTAAGAGAAGGAGATGTAGTAGCGGTTAGAGAAAAATCTAAATCTTTAGAAGCTATTGAAAATTCATTAGCATCTAACAGTAATGTTTACGAGTGGTTAACTTGGAATGCTGATCAAAAATCAGGAACATTTGTAAAAGCTCCAGAGAGATTACAAATTCCTGAAAACATTAAAGAGCAATTAATCGTAGAATTATACTCTAAGTAATAAATTAATCATATTGGTATTTGGCCAAAGGGTTTATTCGTATTTCTTCACACTTATAAACCGCGCAACTAAATAACAATTAAAACGAAGAAAAATAATATGGCAATTTTAAATTTTCAAAAGCCTGATAAAGTAATAATGATTGAGTCTACTGATTTTTCAGGAAGATTCGAATTCAGACCTCTTGAACCAGGTTTTGGATTAACAGTTGGTAATGCATTACGAAGAGTATTATTATCATCTCTTGAAGGATTTGCTATTACATCATTACGTATCGACGGAGTTGATCATGAGTTTTCAACTATTCAAGGTGTTGTAGAAGATGTAACAGAAATTATCTTAAACTTAAAGCAAGTACGTTTTAAGAAACAGATTGAAGAATCAGACAGAGAAACAGTTTCTATAGCAATATCAGGACAAGAGCAGTTAACAGCTGGTGACTTACAAAAGTTTATTTCAGGTTTTCAAGTACTAAATCCAGATTTAGTTATTTGTAACATGGACAAATCAGTAACGTTAAATGCTGAAATTACCATTGAAAAAGGTAGAGGTTTTGTACCAGCAGAAGAAAACAAAAGAGCTGGTGCACCTTTAGGAACAATTTTTACAGATTCTATTTACACTCCAATAAAGAATGTAAAATACGCTGTTGAAAATTTCCGTGTAGAGCAAAAGACCGATTACGAAAAGTTAGTTTTCGATATCGATACTGATGGATCTATCAATCCTAAAGATGCCTTAACTGAAGCAGCTAAGATTTTAATCCACCACTTTATGTTATTCTCTGATGAGCGTATCACTTTAGAGGCAGATGAAATTGCACAAACTGAAACATATGATGAAGAATCATTACACATGCGTCAGTTATTAAAGACGAAATTAGTAGATATGGACTTATCTGTTCGTGCTTTAAACTGTTTAAAAGCTGCAGAAGTAGATACTTTAGGAGACTTAGTATCATTTAACAAAAGCGATTTAATGAAGTTCAGAAACTTTGGTAAAAAATCATTAACTGAATTAGATGAGTTAGTGGCTAACAAAGGTTTAAGTTTCGGAATGGATTTAAGCAAATACAAATTAGATAAAGATTAACCTTTCATAGTTTGCTCCCCTAAAATAGGGTAGTAGCAAGATGAGAGCTAAAACCAAATGTCATGAGACACGGAAAGAAATTTAATCATTTAGGAAGAAAAACAGCGCACAGAAAAGCGATGTTATCTAACATGGCTTGTTCTTTAATAGAGCACAAGCGAATTAATACTACTGAAGCTAAAGCGAAAGCTTTACGTAAGTTTGTAGAGCCTTTAATTACAAAATCTAAAGACGATACAACTCACAACCGTCGTGTAGTATTTAGTTACTTACGTAGCAAGGAAGCTGTTACAGAATTATTCAAAGAAATTTCTGTAAAAGTTGCAGACAGACCAGGAGGATATGTTCGTATTATCAAGTTAGGAAATCGTCAAGGAGATAACGCTCCTATGGCAATGGTTGAATTAGTTGATTACAATGAGCTATACGATCCAAAAGGAAATAAAGCTAAAAAGAGTACTCGTCGTAGCCGTCGTGGTGGAGCGAAGAAAACTGAAGCAGCAGCTGTTGAAACTCAAACTTCACAAGAAGAAGAATAAAAATGAGAATTTTTATAAATTATATCAAAGGGATAAACATTTAATGTTTGTCCCTTTTTTTATATATTTTTGCAAACAAATTACACAACACCACTAAATGAAATATCAAACACGTAAAAAAGCATTAGTTCTATTAGCAGATGGAACTATTTTCTACGGTAAATCTATTGGGATAGAAGGAACCGCAACAGGAGAAATTTGTTTTAATACAGGTATGACAGGATATCAAGAAATTTTTACAGATCCTTCTTACTTCGGACAATTAATGGTAGCTACCAATGCTCATATTGGTAATTATGGAGTTAATAACGAAGAAGTAGAATCTGAGGGAATTAAAATTTCAGGATTAATTTGTCGTAACTTTAGTTTTACACACTCTCGTGTAGATTCAGATGGAAACTTATTCGACTGGTTCGAAAAACACAATTTAGTAGCTATTTCAGATGTTGACACACGTGCGTTAGTATCTTACATTAGAGAAAATGGAGCTATGAATGCTATTATTTCAACTGAAGTAGAGAAAATAGACGAATTAAAGAAGCAATTGGCTGATACTCCTAATATGGAAGGATTAGAATTAGCTTCAAAGGTATCAACTAAAGAACCTTATTTTGTCGGTGATGAAAACGCTCCAATAAAAATATCAGCTTTAGATATTGGTATCAAGAAAAACATTTTAAGAAACTTAGCAAAAAGAGGAGCTTATATTAAAGTATATCCTTACAATGCAAGTTTCGAACAAATGAGTGAATTTAATCCAGATGGATATTTTATTTCTAACGGACCTGGAGATCCTGAGCCTTTAGTAGAAGCTCAAAAGACAGCAAAAGAAATAATCGAAAAAGATTTACCATTGTTTGGTATCTGTTTGGGACATCAAGTAATTGCTTTAGCTAACGGAATCTCTACTTATAAGATGCACAATGGTCATAGAGGAATTAACCATCCGGTAAAGAACTTACTGACAGGAAAAGGAGAAATCACTTCTCAAAACCACGGTTTTGCTATCAATCGAGAGGAAACAGAAGCGCATTCTGATGTGGAAATAACACATGTACACTTAAACGATCATACAGTTGCAGGTATTAGAATGAAGTCTAAAAATGTATTCTCTGTACAGTACCATCCAGAAGCTAGTCCTGGACCACATGACGCAGAGTACTTATTTGACCAGTTTATCGAGAACATCAAAAAAGTAAAAGCATAAATTTTTAAAAAGTATAATAAATAAATTCCCGTGAATTAACAATCACGGGAATCTATATTAAAAGCAAATAACTATGAGTATCATAATAAACATTCATGCACGTCAAATTTTTGATTCAAGAGGAAATCCAACAGTAGAAGTAGATGTAACTACTGAAAATGGAATTGTAGGTAGAGCAGCAGTACCATCAGGAGCTTCTACAGGAGAACACGAAGCTGTTGAATTACGTGATGGAGGTGATAACTATATGGGTAAAGGTGTATTAAAAGCGGTTGAAAATGTTAACACAGTTATTGCCCAAGAGTTATTAGGAGTGTCTGTATTTGAGCAAAACATGATCGATCAACTTATGATTGATTTAGATGGAACTCCGAACAAATCAGTTTTAGGAGCAAATGCTATTTTAGGTGTTTCTTTAGCAGCAGCAAAAGCAGCAGCCAATGAATTAGGATTACCATTATATCGTTATGTAGGCGGAGTTTCAGCAAACACGTTACCAGTTCCTATGATGAATATCATTAATGGAGGTTCGCATTCAGATGCACCAATTGCATTCCAAGAGTTTATGGTTATGCCAGTAAAAGCTCAAAACTTTACAGAAGCAATGCAAGTAGGTTCTGAAATTTTTCACAATTTAAAGAAGGTTTTACACGATCGTAATTTATCTACAGCAGTAGGTGATGAAGGTGGGTTTGCTCCAACGCTTGAAGGAACTGAAGACGCTATTGAAACAATTGCTTTAGCAACTAAAAACGCTGGATACAAATTTGGAGAGGAAGTAATGATTGCATTAGATTGTGCTTCTGCAGAATTTTATGTAGATGGAAAATATGATTACACAAAGTTTGAAGGAGATAAAGGAGCAGTAAGAACTTCTGAAGAGCAAGCTGCTTATTTAGCAGAGTTATGTGAAAAATATCCTATCATTTCTATTGAAGATGGAATGGATGAGAACGATTGGGATGGATGGAAGATGTTAACAGAAAAAGTAGGAGATAGAGTTCAGTTAGTTGGAGATGATTTATTTGTAACAAACGTTGAGCGTTTATCAAAAGGAATTGAGAATGGAATTGCAAATTCAATCTTAATTAAAGTAAATCAAATAGGTACATTAACAGAAACAATTGCAGCAGTAAACATGGCACATAATGCAGGTTACACTTCAGTAATGAGCCACCGTTCTGGAGAAACTGAAGATAATACAATTGCTGATTTAGCTGTAGCATTAAACTGTGGACAAATTAAAACAGGTTCAGCTTCACGTTCAGATCGTATGGCTAAATACAATCAATTGTTACGTATTGAAGAAGAATTAGCTGATGTAGCTTATTATCCACAAGAAAAAGCATTTAAAGTAAAATAATTTATTTTACATATAAACTTTAAAGCTCGTACTTAAGTACGGGCTTTTTTTAATTATAAAAAAGGTATCTTTTTTGATGATAAGAAAGGTAAGTACAAAGTGTTTTGAAAGTTAATTTTGAATCCTAGTGTATAATACGAAATGCCAATAGTTAGTCTTTATTTGAAAATATAACGGAATGAATAATCTAGATTTATAAATAAAGAAACAAAGGCTGTCTTAAAATATAAGACAACCTTTGAAATCAAATTCAATTCGTTTGTTTTAGTTGTTTATTAATTTAAGTTTAAGAATTCTTCTTCAGAAATTTCACCTGTGTAAATTTTATGTAATTCCTCTAAGTGAGCTACAATATTTTCATGCTGACTTTGTTCTATAGACGCTGGCTTTTTTAATTCTAATTTTAATCTACCACCTACAACATAATAGTCATAGTAGTAAAAGAAGTTTCTATCAAAATTTCTGTTAGAATAAGTTCCGTTATCTCCTAATAAATACCCTAATCTAAAAGCTGATCTTCTTTGAGATGCAGTACCGTGAGAACTTCCGTTAGGTCCAGCTAATGTTTGTGAAAAATTATAAGCACTAGCAGCAGTGTTCCAGTCACTAGTATAAGTTCTTCGGATAAAATATCCTCCAAATCCATCAGCTTCTAATTCAGTAGCACTAACGTGATTACCGCTAGGTATAGTATTATCCCTAAATTGTACCTGATGTCCCATTTCATGAGCAGCAACGTAAGCAATGGCAGCATTACCATAGTTTAAAGCACTAGCTAACAATTCCTCACCCCATACAATATAACCGTTAGAAAAAGAAAGAGCATTGAAAGTTCCGTCTCCACCTGCCAAGTATAAAGGTACATTACCCATTCCAAAAAAACTTGCAGCTTCATTGTGTTCAGTCCTTAAAAAATTAGTAGTAGATTGGTTAACTATATATTCTGCCCAATAAGAGTTAGGGCCAAAGCCATCAACTGTGTAGTGGTCAGCGTTGTTAACATTTAACATACTTGGTGAACTAATGCCTGTAGGTGCGTTGTCGTTTGTAAGGTTATTTTCTTCTTGGGTACATTGTACAGTAAGAAAGGATATGCATAATAATGCAATAATAAATTTAATTTTTTTCATTGTGAAAGGTTTTGTGAATTGAATTAATTTTTACGAAAAGTAGGTATAGTTATCTGATTGATAAAAAAATAATAAAAATTTAACATTTTTTATCGTAATGTTGTTTTTTTTGTAAATAAATAAAGTAACACTTTTATTTGTTTTATCGATTTGGAAACCTGTACATAAATGTGGGCTTTTTTGAGTATGTGGTATTATTTTTGTTAGTTAGAAAATAAAAAGTTAGACATCTATAAGCTATGAAAAGAACAATAATTCTATTTATTACAATATTCTTTACAGTTTACCTTTCGAATGCTCAAATAAGTATTTATGATGCGGTACAAACGGGTAAAGAAATTTCTAAAGGAGAAAAGAACCCAAATAAATTACCTCCTAAGTTTATTCAAACAGTTGAGTTTGGATCTTCTCTTCCAAGTGAAATCAAATATTATTTTAGTACAGATGAATATTTTTCCGCTCAAGAATTTAAAAGACGTTTATCTTTCGAATTATTTTATAACATAAATTACCCTATTATAAGAAAATTAACTTTAGGAGCAGTGGTAGGTATACAACACCAATCACAACAAAGTATTACAGGGTTAAAACTAGGAGCAACTTTACGATATTATTTTAAAAACTACGAAGGCGTTAATATGTATGTTATGACAGCAAGAAGTATTGGTATTTCAGACAATGTAAAAAATGAAGGAGGAGAAGGAAATATAAGATTTGGATTACAATTTCCTATTATAGAATTAGAAGATTTTGATGACTTTAGAGTTACTTTTAATGTTTTTTGGGATAATGATTCTTATGCTATTAAAAAACCTCTTTTAGGAAATGAGACGCCTGATAATATGGTTTTTCGATCAGCTTATGGGTTAGCAATAGGTTTGCAGTTTTAATTGTTTATTATATAAAAAAAGTAACTTGTTCTTAAAAGGATTTTAAATAAGAAATTATTATTTTTTTATATTAAAAATCTATCTATTTGCTCTTTTAAAATAATCCAAAAAATGGTATCTTCGCAACTCACTTCAATCATAAAAAATTATAGTTAAAAAATGGCAGATATAGCAAAATTACAAATTGGCGAAAATACGTATGAGTTTCCTTTAGTAAAAGGAACAGAAAATGAAACTGCAATTGATATTAAAAACTTAAGAGGAGCCACGGGTGGAGTTATAACGATTGACCCAGGATATAAGAATACAGGTTCATGCCAAAGTGCTATAACATTTTTAAATGGTGAAGAAGGTATTCTAAGATACCGAGGGTATTCAATTGAAGAATTAGCAGAAAAAGCAGATTTCTTAGAAGTAGCTTACGCTTTAATTTTTGGAGAATTACCAACCAAAGTACAATTAGATAAATTTTATGGAGATATCTTAGATGAAGCTATCGTTGATGATGATATCAAAAAAATAATTGATGCTTTTCCAAAGAATGCACATCCAATGGGAGTGTTATCATCTTTAACATCTGCATTAACAGCTTTTAACCCATCTTCTGTAAATGTAGATTCAGAAGAAGATATGTATAAAGCAATCGTGAAGATAATGGGAAAATTCCCAGTACTAGTAGCATGGACGTTACGTAAAAAACAAGGCTTACCATTACATTACGGATCTCGCAAATTAGGATATGTAGAAAACATCTTAACAATGATGTTTCAAAAACCAAACGATGAGTATGAGTTAAATCCGATTATGATTAATGCTTTAGATAAGTTATTAATCTTACATGCAGACCATGAACAAAACTGTTCTACGTCTACAGTACGTATTGTTGGATCTTCTCATGCAGGATTATTCGCATCATTATCGGCAGGTATTTCAGCTTTATGGGGGCCTTTACATGGAGGTGCAAACCAAGCGGTATTGGAAATGTTAGAAGCAATTAAAGAAGATGGAGGAGATACTAAAAAATACATGGCGAAGGCTAAAGATAAAAACGATCCTTTCCGTTTAATGGGATTCGGACACCGTGTGTATAAAAACTTTGACCCAAGAGCAAGAATCATCAAAAAAGCTGCTGATGAAGTATTAAATGATTTAGGAGTTGAAGACCCAATCTTAGATATAGCAAAAGGATTAGAGCAAGAAGCATTAAATGATCCATATTTTGTAGACAGAAAATTATATCCTAACGTAGATTTCTATTCAGGAATTATTTATCGTGCTATGGGAATTCCTGTAGAAATGTTTACAGTAATGTTCGCTTTAGGACGTTTACCAGGGTGGATTGCTCAATGGAGAGAGATGCGTTTAAATAAGGAACCAATTGGTCGTCCACGTCAAGTTTACGTTGGAGAGAACTTAAGGGAGTTCGTAGAATTAGACAAGAGATAAACTATTTAAAAAGTGTCATTTAAAATAATTAAATGACATTTTTTTTATTTAAAATAACTGATGATGAAAGAAATTAAAATTATCAAAAACAGATCAGATATTGGAGCAGGAACTCGTGGGTCTGATATGGGGGTAGATGCAATTGAAATTGCAGCGATAAATAAAAAAAGTAATTATTTCGATTCTTTTGATTTTGAAGATGTAATTACAGAAAATGAATCTATTTATAACAAAGTAAATAATTCGTTTGCAAAACGAATTGACAGTGTTTTTAATCAGTGTAAACGATTAAGTAATCACGTAAAAGTAAATTTACAAGAAGGGAAGTTTCCAATAGTTTTATCAGGAGATCATTCTTCAGCGTTAGGAACTATCAGTGGAGTAAAGGCAGCAAACCCAACTAAAAGAGTCGGAGTAGTATGGATTGATGCTCATGGAGATTTACATTCTCCTTATACATCACCATCAGGAAATATTCACGGAATGCCTTTGTCTGCTGCTATTTCAGATGATAATTTAGATTGCCAAATCAATGATGTAGACAGAGAAACATCAGAGTTATGGGAGCGAATGAAGAATATAGGTACTCCAGGACAAAAAGTTTTACCTGAAGATATTGTATTCTTTGGGGTTCGTGATACGGAAGAGCCAGAAAACAAGCAAATGGAGAAGTATGGTATTAAAAACTATATGGTTGACGAGGTTCGCTATCGCGGATTAGAAGTTTGTGTAAATGAAGCTTTAGAAAAACTATCTAATTGCGATGTAATTTATGTGTCATTTGATGTAGATGCAATGGATTGTGATATGATTTCTTATGGAACTGGAACACCAGTGCCTAAAGGATTTGATCAATATGAAATTATCAATATTATAAACGGGTTGTTAGCAAGTAACAAAATTGCTTGTGTAGAATTTGTGGAGGTGAACCCTTTGTTAGATTTAAAAGGAAATAAGATGGCTGAAACTGCTTTTGAAGTGCTTGAAGAAGTAACTAAAAAAGTAAAGAGCCTTTAAGCTGTCAATTAAGGTATATTATATAAAAGCGAGTCTATTTTGACTCGCTTTTGTATTTAAATATAAAAAATAATTTAGCTTTTTACCTTTAGGAGTTCAAGTTCAGCCCCAAGTGCTTTTAAAGAGTTTTCTCTATTATCAAGTATCTGTAATATCTCCTGTTTGGCTTCTTCAAAACTATGTTGTAGTTGTGTAAACATAGTTTTGTAATAAGTAATACCAGTTTGCATATTTGCTATAAAAGTAAGTAAGTATTTTTTTTCTTTTTTAGTTATTTCTTTTTTAGCAGCTTCTATTTTTCCTTTTAAATAATCAATATAAATAAACAGTTCTTTTATAAAAACGTGGGGTCTTTTGGTTCTCGTAATCACATTATCTCGTCCATAAAGATGATCAACCATTGTTTTTAAACTTGATATTTTAGAATAGTACGCCATATTAGGTCCCGGACATATAGAAACTCCTGTACCTTCTGTTTTTGTTTCTAAATCATATGCTAACAATGCAGAGGTACCTAAACCTACACAAGTACATGATTTTTCTACAATGCTGTTATAACGATTTTTATAATCATCTTCTGCTAAATTCTGTGAGTTTAATTCCTTAATTTTTAAATATTGGTATTCACGTGAAGCGGTACAAATACCAGTTTCCTTAAACTCTTTGTTTAATGCAACAAATTTTTTAGGACAAGAACTTCCTGGTCTTCCCTTGTTGATTAAGGTTTCTTTTTCTATGTCTTTTGTGTTGTTTTTTAAATTGTGAAAGGGTACTCCTAATGGTGAGATATTGCTTAAATACAAATCATCTTCTTTGGCCTGCGCCAATTTATTTAAGGTTTGATTATCTACCGTTGTGGCCTCTGGTACTAACAAAAATGGAGAACCCCAGCCTACAGCATCTAACTGATATTCTTTTATTAAAAAGTCGTGTTCTTCATGAGTACCAACACCGCCTTGTGCTGTTATTTTGATATCTAATGGTTGTGTTGGAACAACTCTGTTTTGATTTTCGAGTTCTTGTTTCAAAACAGTTTCAATAGTCGCTTTTAAACTTCCTCTCTGTGCTTTAAACTCTGCTAAAACAGGACCTAGCAAATATCCATCTGTTGCAAATGCATGCCCACCGCAATTTAAACCAGATTCAATGCGGTATTCAGAAACCCACAACCCTTTTTTAGCTAGAAACTTACCTTGTATTAATGCCGATCTATAATCGCTTACTTTTAAAATAATTTTCTTTTTAAAAGTTCCGTTTGCTGTAGGATAAAAATCATCAAATGTGCTCATATAAGCATATAAACGAGGGTTCATCCCTGCTGAAAGCACTACAGAAGTACTTAAATTACTCTTAGCAAACCCTCTTAAGGCAGCATGAGCATCGTTATATTCTACAGGTAATTGTTCTCCTTTAATGTAATTATCTTTATCAACCTTAGTCATGATATTTACATCAATTGCACCTTTTACCAAATGTGTATCTAACCAAGATTTAATTTCAGACAAGGTTACATTACTTTCTGTTAACTTTTTGAACTCTTTTTTAAGTGTTGAACTAGAAGGTAACATTTCTAAGTAAGTTTTAAAGGCTTTTCCTTTATCTAGTGCAGATTTTTTAAGTTCTTCATATTTTTTATCTACAGCAGTATTCATCAAATCAAGATATGCGGTAATTCGTTTTGCTCTAAAATCATCCACTTTATTTGTGATTTCTTGATAGGGCATTTCAAATTTCTCACTATACATCTTTCTTAATTTTTCAATAAGAATATCATCAACAAGAGAAATGACAGAATCTATACCGTATTGGGCAACTTTTAAGGGGGAATCTATTGTAAAACCAATACCCATAACAGGTATGTAGAATGAGTGTGCTTTTGTGTGCATGAAGTAGTGTTTTTTTTAGGTTACGTTACTTTATTAACGCGCTAAATTAAGTTGATTAAAAACCACGAATCATGATATTTATCATAAATACAATATCATAAGCTTTTTAAAAAAGAGTAAACTTTTTTCTTGAAGAAGAAAATAAACGTTTACATTTGCGAGTGTAAATTCTGTATGTTAAAGTGTATAAATAAAGAATTTATAAAAGTAATTTATTTCGAGAGAAAGTTTTAATACTTACATCTCGATTATCGAGTAAACTTTAGGAGTAGCTAGTTCGCTAGTTTGAGAAAGATCCTTTGAACCTGATATGGTTAACACCAGCGTAGGGAAAAGTTATGTAATCTTAATTTAAGCATCGTTTTTTATTTGTAAAGAACGATTCTGAATTTCTTCTACGGTTTACTTTAAATATGTGTTAGTATGATAACGATAAAAGTAAACAATAATCAACAAGAGTTTTTAAGTCCGTTAGTATTGCAAGAATTAGTAGATAAACTACAGATTCAAACCAATGGAATTGCTATTGCTGTTAACAGTAGCGTGGTAAAAAAAGCAGATTGGCCTTCAAAATTGCTCCAAAACAATGATGATGTTTTAATCATTAAATCTACACAAGGAGGATAATATTTTCAGAAAACAAAATTCAAAGTATAAACAAACAACCTTAAAATGAAGAAAAAAGATACAGCTCCAAAACAAGATGGTGTAACAAGACAACCATTTCCGAATTCAAAAAAAATATATGTTCAGGGAAAAATTCATTCACAGATAAAAGTAGCAATGCGCGAAATCGAATTGAGCGATACTATTGATTCGATGACAAAAAAAAGAACTCCTAATGAGCCTGTAACAGTATATGACACTTCAGGTCCTTATACAGACCCAAACAAAGAGATTAATATCCATAGCGGATTAGAACGTATTCGTGAGCAATGGATTTTAGATAGAGGAGATGTGGATGAATTAAATGAATTTACTTCTGATTATTGTAATGAGCGATTGAATGATAAAAGCTTAGATCATCTTCGATTTAACTTAAAACATAAACCTAAACGGGCTAAAAAGGGACAAAATGTAACACAGTTACATTACGCAAAAAAAGGAATTATTACTCCAGAAATGGAATACATTGCCATTCGCGAAAATCAGCGAATAGATGAAATGACACGTTTGTCTAAACAACATCCTGGACAAGATTTTGGAGCCAGTATTCCTGCTAAGATTACTCCTGAGTTTGTTCGAGAAGAAGTTGCTAGAGGACGTGCGGTAATTCCTTCAAATATCAATCACCCAGAAGCAGAACCTATGATTTTAGGACGTAACTTCTTGGTGAAAATTAATGCGAATATTGGAAACTCTGCTACAACATCATCAATCGAAGAAGAAGTAGAAAAAGCGGTTTGGGCATGCCGTTGGGGGGCTGATAATATTATGGATTTATCCACAGGAAAAAATATTCATGAAACTCGTGAGTGGATTATCCGTAATTCACCGGTACCAGTAGGTACTGTACCAATTTATCAAGCTTTAGAAAAAGTAAATGGAGTTGCTGAAGACTTAACCTGGGAAATTTTTAGAGATACTTTAATAGAACAAGCTGAGCAAGGAGTAGACTATTTTACAATTCACGCAGGAGTTCGTTTACGTTATGTACCAATGACAGCAAAACGAATTACAGGTATTGTTTCCCGAGGAGGTTCAATTATGGCAAAATGGTGTTTAGCGCATCATAAAGAGAGTTTTTTATATACTCATTTCGAAGAGATTTGTGAAATCATGAAAGCTTATGATGTAGCTTTTTCGTTAGGAGATGGTTTACGTCCAGGTTGTATTGCTGATGCTAATGATGAAGCTCAATTTGCTGAATTAGAAACTTTGGGGGAACTAACCAAAATAGCACGTAAACATGAAGTACAATGTTTTATTGAGGGGCCGGGTCATGTACCAATGCACATGATTAAAGCAAATATGGATAAACAGTTAGAAGCTTGTGATGAAGCTCCGTTTTATACTTTAGGACCTTTAACTACGGATATTGCCCCAGGATACGATCATATTACTTCAGGAATAGGAGCGGCGATGATTGGTTGGTATGGTTGTGCAATGTTATGTTATGTAACGCCAAAAGAACATTTAGGGTTACCCAATAAAGAAGATGTTCGTACAGGGGTGGTTACCTATAAATTAGCAGCCCATGCAGCCGATTTAGCAAAAGGACATCCTGGGGCGCAACACAGAGATGATGCTTTAAGTAAAGCACGTTTCGAGTTCCGTTGGGAAGATCAGTTTAACTTAGGGTTGGATCCAGAACTGGCAAGAGAATATCACGATGAAACATTACCTGCAGAAGGAGCTAAAATTGCACATTTTTGCTCTATGTGTGGGCCAAAATTCTGCTCTATGAAAATATCTCAAGAAGTACGTGATTTTGCAGCTGAAAACAAAGTAGAAGGAGATGAAGTCTTTGCAAAAGGAATGGAGGAAAAATCAAAAGAATTTAAAGACAAAGGTTCAGAAGTTTATCTATAATTAAAATAAATGAGTAGGAATTAGAATAGTACTATTTCTAATTCCTAACTCCTTTAACCTAATTCCTACTATATGATTGTTCTGATAGCACCCGAAAAAGATATTCCCAATGAGATAAACATCCTTCAACAATTATTTGAAGAGGGATTGGACTATTATCATTTCAGAAAACCTGATAAGAATTATGAAGAGCATGTGGCCTATTTGAGTCAAATAGATGAAAAGTATCATAACAGCATAGTTACACATTATTTTCATGAGCTGATCAACGAATTCAACTTAAAAGGAATTCATTTTCAAGAGCAAAAAAGAGTTGATTCTCTAGAGAATGGAAGCGAATACTTTATCGGGTTAAACATGTTGGGAAAAACCATGAGCAGTTCTTTTCATGAGCCTGAAGAATTAGCAAATTGTGATATTGAATTCGATTATCATTTATTGAGTCCTGTTTTCTCTTCTATTTCAAAAAAAGGGTACGAAGGAAGAGGGTTTGATGTAAATCATATTGATAAAACCATTATAGGTATGGGCGGAATTAATACCAATACTATTCAAGAAACAATTGAATTGGGTTTTCAGGGAATAGGTGTTTTAGGTGGCGTTTGGAATACAGAAAATCTAGTAGAAAGCTTTAAAAATATTAAACGTCAGTACGAGGAGTACACGACGAAGTAATCTTTTTGTCAAAAGAAAGTATAGTAAAAGAATGAAGCAAAAAAACTACATACTAACAATCGCAGGATTTGATCCATCAAGTGGAGCAGGGTTGACTTCGGATATTAAAACTTTTGAAGCACATGGGTTGTATGGAGTATCGGTATGTACAGCAGTTACAGTTCAAAATGATATTGATTTTAAAGACTGTGTTTGGATGGATAAAGAAACCATCATCAATCAAATTGAAACCTTATTTGAACGTTTTGAAATATCAGTAGTAAAAATAGGAATCATCCAATCTTGGGACGTAGTATTAGAAGTTATTCAAACACTAAAAAAATGTAATCCATTTATAAAAATAGTATTAGATCCTATTTTAAAAGCTAGCGCTGGATTTGAGTTCCATTCCCAAGAGCATATAAAAGTGTTGGAAGAAGTATTGCAACACTGTGATTTTATCACTCCAAATTATGATGAAATCAAAGCTTTGTTTCCCAATAAATCAATTGAAGAAACCATTGAATTCATTTCAGAAAAGACCAATGTCTATTTAAAAGGAGGACATAGAGAAGCTAAAAAAGGGTGGGATGAAGTATATCACAGCAAAATAGTACAGCTAAATATTCCACCAAAAGCTATAGCTGTTTTTGAAAAGCATGGAAGCGGTTGTGTATTGTCTTCAGCTTTAGCTTCAAATATAGCAAAACAACTTCCTTTAGAAGATGCATGTATACATGCGAAATGGTATACAGAACAATTTTTAAACTCTAATGAAACGCTCTTAGGAGAGCACTCTTATAGGTAATTAAGGAGTTTGGAAGTAAAGAATTTAAGAAGACGAATTATGATAAAAAAATAAGTATATGAAAAAGACAACATCATTTGATGATTTATCAATTTGGGAAAAAGGACATCAGTTTGTGTTAGAAGTATCCTTAATAAATTTTAATACTTAACTCCTATTTTAACACACTAATTACTAAAAAGAATGATAAGTAAACTACACTATATAACACAAGGAAAAACACCAGAAGAGCATTTAGAAAATGTTCAAAGAGCCTGTGCTTCTGGAGCAGAATGGGTGCAACTTCGATTAAAGAATCTGGATCCGAAAACTATTTTAGAAACAGCTCAAAAGGCAAGGGAAATTACGAGTCATTTTCAAACTCGTTTAATTGTGAACGATTATTACAAAGTAGCTAAAGAAATCAAAGCAGATGGAGTTCATTTAGGAAAAACAGATACGTGTCCGTTAAAAGCAAAAGCGTATTTAGGTGATTTATATATCGTAGGAGGAACAGCCAATACGTTGGAAGATTGTAAAAAACTCTTAGAAAAGGGAGTCGATTATATAGGTTTAGGCCCTTTTCAGTTTACTGAAACTAAAAAGAATTTAAGTCCAGTTTTAGGAGTTGTTGGCTACCAAGCAATCTTAGAAGAATTAAAAACAACCACTCCAATAATAGCCATTGGAGGAATCACTATAGAAGACGTATCTGAAATTATAAACACAGGAGTATATGGTGTCGCTGTTTCAGGAGCGATTACTCAGAATTTTAACTCGATTCCTGCATTCCACAAAATTTTAAAAGCACCAAGTACTAACGAACAAGTGTACAAAATAGGAGCACAATAAATCAGTAACAATGAATACTAACTTAACCATAGCCGATAAAACATTTACCTCACGATTATTTACAGGGACAGGAAAATTCAGCTCCTCACAATTAATGAAAGAAGCTTTGTTAGCTTCAGAAAGTGAATTGATAACAGTAGCTTTAAAAAGAGTAGATGTTCAAAACGAAGAAGATGATATTTTATCACATTTAAGTCACTCAAGAATCAATTTATTACCAAATACTTCGGGAGTTCGTACCGCAAAAGAAGCTGTATTTGCAGCAGAATTGTCTAGAGAAGCGTTAGAAACGAATTGGGTAAAATTAGAAATACATCCAGATCCAAGGTATTTATTGCCAGATCCTATAGAAACCTTAAAAGCGGCAGAAGCGTTAGTAAAAAAAGGATTTGTAGTGATGCCTTATATTCATGCAGATCCGGTTTTATGTAAACGATTAGAAGAAGTAGGAACACAATGTGTAATGCCTTTAGGAGCCCCTATTGGAAGTAACAAAGGATTGAAAACGTTAGAGTTTTTAGAAATCATTATTGAACAATCTACTATTCCAGTAGTGGTTGATGCTGGTATTGGAGCACCTTCCCATGCAGCATATGCTATGGAATTAGGAGCCGATGCTGTTTTGGTAAACACAGCTATTGCAGTATCACAAAATCCAGTAGCCATGGCGCAAGCCTTTAAGATGGCAGTAGAAGCAGGAAGAATGGCATATGAAGCAAAACTAGCTCCTGTAAGAAAACAAGCAGCAGCAAGTAGTCCGTTAACGAGTTTTTTAAGTTAGATTAAGCAGTGTCATAATTAAGTCTAGTGATAAAATCCACCGAAAGAAACGTTAAAAATGAAAAGCTGTTTGAGCGAAGCGAGTTCTTTTCATTTAGTTTCGAGGATGTGATTTTTATCAGCTAAGGGTTAATAAGACTAGATTTTTTTGTTTCTTTTTTCATCAATGGAAAAAAGATAAAACGAACAATATATTATGAGTAGTTTCAAAAACACATTCAACCAATACAATTGGGATGAAACTTTACAAAGCATATTCGATAAAACATCCGTTGATGTTGAAAGTGCTTTATCAAAGGATAAACTCGATTTAGAAGATTTTAAAGCGTTGATATCTCCTGCAGCAAAACCATTTTTAGAGCAAATGGCACAAAGAAGTCGTATCCTCACTAAAAAGCGATTTGGAAATACCATACAAATGTATGCTCCAATGTATTTGAGCAACGAGTGTCAGAATATATGTACGTATTGCGGATTCAGTTTTACCAACAAAATTCCGAGGAGAACCTTAACCGATGCTGAAATATTGAAAGAAGTTGCTTTTTTAAAAGCAAAAGGTTACGATCACATTTTGTTAGTAACAGGAGAAGCTAATCAAACAGTGGGGGTTGATTATATTAAAAATGTAATTCAACTCATACGCTCACAATTTTCAAATATTACTATTGAAGTGCAACCTTTAGATCAAGATGAATATGAATTGTTGATTGAAAGCGGATTATACGCGGTGTTGGTATATCAAGAAACCTATCATCAACAAGCCTATAAAAAGCATCATCCAAAAGGGAAAAAATCAAATTTTGAGTATCGTTTGGAAACTCCTGATAGGCTTGGGAAAGCTGGAATTCATAAAATAGGATTAGGCGCTTTATTTGGACTGGAAGATTGGCGTGCGGATAGCTTTTTTACCGCATTGCACTTAAAATATTTACAGAAGGCCTATTGGAAAACGAAGTATTCTATTTCATTTCCACGTTTACGACCTCACTCTGGAGGCTTAGAACCCAAAGTAGAAATGACGGATGCTGATTTGGTACAATTAATCTGTGCGTTTAGACTATTAGATGAAGATGTAGAGCTGTCAATGTCTACCCGAGAAAGTGAAGTTTTTAGGAATAATATTGTTAATTTAGGGGCAACCTCAATAAGTGCAGAGTCAAAGACAAATCCTGGAGGGTATAGTGTTGAACCACAATCGTTAGAGCAATTTGAAATTTCAGACGAACGAAGCACTGAAGAAATTGTACAGATGCTAAAAGGTCAGGGATTAGAAGTAGTTTGGAAAGATTGGGAGCATTTTAGAAGTTAGACCGTTACACTATTAGAATCAAGAATGAAGATTTTAAGAGTTATTGAGGTGAATTTATTCTACAATTAAACATGAACTTAAGTCAAGAAGAACAAAAACAATACAATCGTCACCTAATTTTAGATAAAATAGGAGAAGAAGGGCAGCTAAAACTTAAACAGGCCAAAGTATTGGTAATCGGTGCTGGTGGATTGGGGTGTCCTGTATTGCAATATTTAACGGCAGCAGGTGTAGGTACGATTGGAATTATCGATGATGATGTAGTAGACCAAAGTAATTTACAACGTCAAGTATTATATACGATAGATGATATAGGAAAGTCTAAAGCAGAAACAGCAGCGAATCGTTTATCTAAATTGAACCCTTTTGTTCAATTTCATGTATATAAAGAAAAATTAACCAATCAGAATGCCGTTTCTTTATTTGAGAAATATGATGTAATTGTAGATGGAAGTGATAATTTTGCCACTCGTTATTTAACCAACGATGCAGCAGTACTCACTCAAAAACCATTGGTGTACGGTGCTATTTTTAAGTTTGAAGGACAAGTAAGTGTGTTTAATTATCAAGGAAGTGCTACGTATAGATGTTTATATCCAACGCCTCCAAAACCAGAAGAATCACCCAATTGCTCAGAAATTGGTGTAATAGGTGTGTTACCTGGAGTTATAGGAAGTTTACAAGCCAATGAAGCTATTAAGGTTATTTGTGGAATAGGAGAGGTGTTAGCCAATAAATTATTGATGTATGATACCTTAAGCATGCGTCAAATGATATTAAAGTTTGAAAGAACCGATAAAGCAGAGGTAACGGAGTTAGATAACGATTATGAATTCTTTTGTGGAATTAAGACTGCTAACCACGAAATAACTTTACAGGAGTTACAAAATAATCTAACATCCTATAATTTATTAGATGTTCGTGAAGATTGGGAACGGGAACAACATCATATAGGTGGACAACACATTCCGTTAGGAGAGCTTACTCAACGATATGAAGAAATAAACACCGAGAAGCCTGTGATTGTTTATTGTAAATCAGGAGTACGTAGCCAACGAGCAATTGACTTTTTAGAGCAACAATTTGATAGCATTACTTTTATAAATTTAAAGAAGGGACTGGGATAGTAATTTACAAGAGCTTAAAAGCAGACTTTTCTTATTTCCAGCAGATAACAATACTTAATTAAAAAATCTAAGAAAGAATGCTACGCAATCTTCGTCCCGTTTTTAACAGTACGTTCAGCAGTTAACAAAGTAACCTCTTTATCATCTCCCAAACCACCTAATACAAGGCATTCACTCATCATATTAGCAATTTGTTTTTTAGGGAAGTTTACTACAGCAACCACTTGTTTCCCTATTAAATCTTCAGGTAGATAAAGTTTAGTAATCTGTGCTGAGGTTTTTTTAATTCCGTAATCACCAAAATCAACCTGCATTTTATAAGCAGGATTTTTAACCTCTTTAAAAATTTCCGCAGAAATAATCGTACCAATACGCATTTCTACTTTTGTAAAATCGTTCCAAGTTAAATTGTTATTGTCTTCCATAGTTTAGTTATTTTCTAGCAATCGTTTTGCAGCAGTAAATGGAGTAGTTTTCCCGTTTTCCAGTTTAGTAACTTCCTGCTGTAAGCGTTCTTTAATTTTTGGATTATTGTAAAAGTTATTTTTCAATTGTTGATTGATGGTTTCTAACAACCAATAGTTATTTTGTTCATTTCTTTTCTGTTGAAAATAGCCTGATTTTTTCACTAAACTCATATACTCTTCAATCATAGCATAGATAGCATCAATTCCTTGATGATGAAGTGCACTAGCCAATAAAACTTTAGGTTGCCAATCACTTTCCTTAGCAGGGTATAAGTGTAAAGCTCTGTTAAATTCTACTTTCGCCAGTTTAGCATTTTTCTCGTTACCGCTATCTGCTTTGTTAATCACAATCGCATCCGCCATTTCAATAATTCCACGCTTAATACCTTGTAATTCATCACCAGCGCCTGCTAGTTTCAATAATAAAAAGAAATCGGTCATAGAATGTACAGCCGTTTCTGATTGCCCAACACCTACCGTTTCAATAATAATTGTATCAAAACCAGCTGCTTCACATAAAATAATACTTTCACGTGTTTTTTGAGCAACACCACCTAACGAAGTTCCAGAAGGAGAAGGTCGAATAAAAGCATTTTTATCAGTTACTAATTCCTCCATACGTGTTTTATCACCTAAAATACTTCCTTTATTAATAGAGCTACTCGGATCCACCGCCAAAACAGCTACTTTTTTACCTAAAGAAGTTAAATGTTTACCAAAAGCCTCAATAAATGTACTTTTTCCTACACCTGGAACACCTGTAATTCCAATTCTAACCGATTTATTGGCATACGGTAAACAAGCTTCTAAAATTTCATTGGCTTGCTGTTGGTGTTTTGGATTCGTGCTCTCCACTAATGTAATTGCTCTACTTAAAAAAGGAATATTACCAGCAACTATTTGAGTAACAAATTCTTCGGTTGAGGTAGTTTTTCTTCTGTTACGCTTTATTTTTTCTGCAGATGATTTACTGGTGGTTTCAGGCTGAGAAACCCCGTCTTTTTCAGAGAGTGCAGATGTGTCTTTGTCGGTCATTATGTAGGTAAAACAAAATAATAACGTAAATTTAGAAATAAAAATGCAGGAAAATGCAACGCGGCGGAAAAAGTCTCGTATTTAGGGTAAGAAATCAAGAATGAAATCAACTAAACAGTTACATCAATCGGTAATAGATGCCTGTAAAAACAATGATGCAAAAGCACAAATGCAATTGTATGACTTGTATTGTGATGCTATGTATACAGTGGCGTTACGTTATGTGAAAGATTCGTTTACTGCGGAAGATGTAATGCAAGAAGCATTTATAAAAGCATTTAAAAATATTGATTCATATAAAGAAGAAGTAGCGTTTGGTGCTTGGTTAAAAAGAATCGTTATCAACCAAAGTATTGATTATTTAAAGAAGAGAAAATTAGAACTAGTTTCTATTAACGAAGAAATTACCACAGTAGCAGATGATGATAATTGGAATGTAGCCTCTACGATATCGTATCAAGATATTGTAAACTGCATTCAACAATTAAAAGAAAAGTATAGAGTTGTGTTAACCCTGTTTTTATTAGAAGGGTATGATCACGGAGAAATTTCTCAAATATTAGGAATTTCGGAAGTGAGTTCGAGAACACATTTATTAAGAGGGAAAAGACAAGTGCAAGAACAATTAAAAGCAGTACATCATGTCTAAAGATATTAGAGAAATACTAAAAAGCAATGTTGAAAGCACAGAGAGGTTATCAACAAATCACAGACAGCGTTTTCAACAAAAGTTGATGGATGAATTGCATTCAACACCATCAGCAAAAAAATCATATCAATGGTTGTATATAGCGGCATCAATAGTGTTGTTGGTGAGTTTAGGGATTCAGTTTTATCCAACAAACACTGTAGATCCAATAATAACAGAGCTTCCAAAAGAAACTCAAAATCAAATTAGTTTAGGAACCATTTCACCCGAGTTAAAAACGGTGGAAGACTATTATGTAAATACAATTAATTACGAATTAAGTCAGTTAGAATTAACTGACGATAATAAAGAACTTTTTGATGGTTATTTAACCAAGCTAGGTGAATTAACCAAAGAATATAAATCGTTAACCAAAGAGCTCAATACAAAAGGAGTTAACGACGATACTATCAATGCATTGATTGGAAACCTGCAATTACGTTTACAGCTGTTAAAACGTATGCAAAAACAATTACAAGAATTTAAAAATCCAACTCAAAATGACATTCAAACAATTTAAAATCAGTGTTTTTTTACTGTTAGTAACTGGCGTTGTATCTGCACAGAAATACGACAAAAAGTTTAGTGAAAATTTTAAAACAAATAAAGACGTAGTAGTTAATATCAATGCATCTAATGCAGATGTTGATGTAACTACATGGAACAAAAATGAAGTTTCAGTAGAAGCAGTTGTCGAGGTTGAAGGGCTAGATAAAAAAGAAGCTCAAAAATATTTAGACAATTGGAAATTTGAAGCTTTAGGGAATAAAAGTAAGGTACAAATTAATGCCAATAAAAATAGCTTTAGAATAGGAGGAGACAATATTGTATTCTTCAATTCATCAGACAATAATTACCCAAGAGTATTTCAATTTGATGGTAATGATGAGGTTGTGGTAGTTCCAGAAGTAAGAATTCCGGAGATGCCTGAAATACCAGAGATACCAGAAATAAAGATTCCAGAAATCAACTTTGAAGAAATCGTTACAGGTCTAGAAGACATCGAATTTGACTTTGATAAGTATGCAAAAGATGGAGGAAATTACTTCTTTCAATGGAGAGATGGTGTGAATGATATTACTATTAAGTCGAAAAAAGAGTGGGAAGAATTTAAGAAAACAGATAAGTATAAAGAGTTTAAAAAGCATCAAGAAGAAAGAAAAAGAGAGATAAAAAAAGAATTAGAAAGAGTTAAAAAAGAACGAATAAATCAAAAAGAGCTAAGAAAAGAAATGGCTAAAGCTAGAGCCGAAATTAGAAAGATAAATAGAGAAGAAATCAGAAAAGAACTTGCAAAAGCTAGAAAAGAAATGCACAAGGCAAGAAAAGAGATGCAAAAAGTCCGTATGAATTATTCTTACTCTTCTGACAGTGATAACCTTATGATTAATGGAAAAAAAGTAAAAATCACAAAGAAGATTACGATAAAAGTTCCAAAATCAGCAACATTTGACTTGAATACACGTCACTGTAAAGTAAAATTGCCAAAAACCAAAGCTTCAGGAAAGGTTAGTTATGGAACCTTCAAAGCTGACGCACTTGACGGTGGAAAATTAAATATTTCATTTTCACCAGTAAATATAAATTCATTAAACGCTTGTACGTTGTTCTTAAATAATGTAACCGATGCTCAATTAGCATCGGTTACCAACACAACCGTAAACTCTAATTCATCAGGATTGGTAGTGAGCAATGTTTATAGTAATGTTGAAGTAAATAATAAGTTTGGAAACTTAACCATTACCAAAATACATCCTAGTCATGATAATTTAAAAGTATTTTTAAGTTATTCAGATGCTGGAGTTGATTTAGCAGGTATAAACAAAAAATTCAATATTCAGAGTGATAAGGTTAAGAAACTAAAAGATGGAAGCGTAGAATATAATGGAGAGTTTATTTTAATTTCAAACGATAAGAAAATTGAAATAGACGGTAAATACAGTCAATTAAAAGTTAAAAATCAATAAGAAATACAAACAAAATTACTTTTTATTTCTACAAAATTGCTACCAAATTCTTTTTCTATATTCTTTATAAAGTGCCTATATTAGCGATTGCAAATAGTCATTTTTACTATGGAATTATACAAAGAAAATCAACTTAAAATATATAACTCTTTAACCAAATCAAAAGAGCTTTTTAAACCAGTAATTGAAGGACGCATAGGTATGTACGTATGTGGTCCTACAGTATATAGCAACGCCCATTTAGGAAACGTACGAACTTTTATGTTTTTTGATGTGGTGTATCGTTATTTATTGCATCTTGGGTACAAAGTGCGTTATGTGCGTAACATTACGGATGCTGGTCACTTAGAAAACGATGCAGATGAAGGTGAAGATAGAATTGCAAAGAAAGCACGATTAGAAGAAATTGAACCGATGGAAGTAGTGCAACGTTATACAGTTGATTTCCATAATGTATTAAACAACTATAATTTTTTACCACCAAGTATAGAGCCTACAGCAACAGGTCATATTGTAGAGCAAATTGAAATGATTAAAGAAATCATGGAAAAAGGTTTTGCTTATGAAGTAAATGGTTCTGTATATTTTGATGTGTTAAAATATAACGAAACAGGTAACTACGGAATCCTTTCTGGTAGAAAAATAGAAGACGCTATACATAACACAAGAGCGTTAGACGGACAGTCAGATAAAAGAAATCCACAAGACTTTGCACTTTGGAAAAAAGCTGATGAACGTCATATTATGCGTTGGCCTTCACCTTGGAGTGATGGTTTTCCTGGTTGGCACTTAGAATGTTCAGTAATGAGTACAAAGTACTTAGGTGAGCAATTCGATATTCATGGTGGAGGAATGGATTTAAAATTCCCACATCACGAGTGTGAAATTGCACAATCACAAACATGTAGTGGTGTTAAACCAGTAAACTACTGGATGCATACCAACATGCTATTGTTGAATAGTCAAAAAATGGCAAAATCAACAGGGAATTTTATTTTACCAAATGAAATTTTAACGGGAGAAAATAACATCTTAGGAAAACCGTTTTCTGCAAGTGTAGTTCGTTTTTTCAATATGCAAGCTAACTATAGAAGTATTTTAGATTTTTCTGGAGAAGCGTTAGAAGCTGCTGAAAAAGGACATGCAAAGTTAATGGAAGCTGTAGACTTCTTAGGTAAAATTGAAGCAGGCACTACTTCTACATTTGATGTGCAGAAATGGAAACAAGACTGCTACGATGCTATGAATGATGATTTTAATACACCAATTTTAATATCACATTTATTTGAAGCAGTAAAAGTTATCAATCAAATAAAAGAAGGAAAAGCAAGTTTAACTACTGATGACTTAGAAGTGTTTAAAAATACAATCAACGCGTTTGTTTTTGATGTATTAGGACTAATGAATGAAACTTCAGAAGGAAATAGTTCAGACAAACTAAGTGGCGTAGTTGAAATGTTAATAAGCATGCGTAAAGAAGCACGTGAAAATAAAGATTGGGCATTGTCTGATGAAATTCGTGATAGACTACTGGAATTAGGTATTCAATTAAAAGACGGTAGAGAAGGAACAACGTTTACAGTTAATTAATTGAAAAAAATACTAACATATCCGTTTATATTACTAGTTCGATTTTATCAAACAGCAATATCTCCGTTTACACCAGCAACATGTAGATATTCACCAACGTGTTCAAGCTACACAATTGAAGCGTTGCAAAAACACGGATTGTTTTACGGTGGTTGGTTGGCTTTGAAAAGAATTTTCAGTTGTCACCCTTGGGGAGGAAGCGGTTACGATCCTGTTCCAGAGAAAAAAGAAAAAAAATAATCGTCATTGGGGAGTTTAAGACGAAGTAATCTTTTGAGATAGCTTCATTTTAACTTGTCTTGATTGACAGCCGAAAGGTTCGTAATGACACAAAAACTAAATTAAAGTAGATGAATTTTTTATCCATAGTGTGGGATTGGAACCCAGAAATAATAAATTTAGGAGGTTTTGGTATTCGTTGGTACAGTTTAATGTTTGTAGCAGCGTTTATTTTAGGACTTCAATTAATGAAAAAGATATATATCAACGATAACATTTCTGTTGAAAAACTAGATCCGTTATTTATGTACGTATTCGTTTCTATGTTGGTAGGAATGCGTTTAGGAGATGTATTCTTTTACAGTTGGGATTATTACCAAAATCATTTACTAGAAATCATATTGCCATTTAAAAAACAAGAAGGAGCTTCTGCTTTATTCGGGTTGTTAGATGGATGGAAATTTACAGGGTTTACAGGGTTTGCAAGTCACGGAGCAGCAATAGCAATTCCAATAGCAATGTACTTTTACGCTAAGAAACACTTACAAAAGCCATGGTTGTTTATCTTAGACAGATTAGGAATTATGGTGGCCTTAGCAGGATTTTTCATCCGTTTCGGAAACTTCTTTAATTCTGAAATTTACGGAAAACCAACAGGAAGCAGCTTTGGTGTAATCTTTAAAAGAGCAGGAGAGACGGTACCACGTCACCCAACCCAATTATACGAAGCATTTAGTTACTTAGTATTGTTCTTTGCTTTATGGTATTTCTATTGGAAAACAGACAAGAAAAATCAAACAGGATTTTTATTCGGGCTGTTTATGGTTGTGTTATGGACGTTACGTTTTGTAATAGAGTTCTTAAAAGAAGCACAAGTAGAAGGAAGAGAAGATTGGGTATTTAATACATTAAACACAGGTCAGGTGTTAAGTATTCCGCTAGTGTTAATCGGTTTTTGGTTAATGTTTAGGAAGACAAAGTAATCATCATATGTGCTAAAATAATAGTATAAATAAAGTTTAACCTCTCAGAAATATATTTTTGAGAGGTTTTTTGTTTTCTACAGGAAAAAAACGCAATAGAATAAGGCTTTACTTTTAGTTTTTTCGTTTATCCACTTCAAAAAAAGGAGGCAAAACACCAATAGAGATTTAGTTTTTTTGCTCTGTATTTTTATTTGTTCAGGTTGTAGGTTTGTGTAAAAATAAAAACTAACTACTAAAAAAATAATCATGGAACAAATTTTAATAACTGGTAGTGATAAGCCAGAATTAGTTGTAATCTTTAAAAAGGAAGCTAAAATTAGGCGAAAAAGTGCTACTGAAATAACTTCAAAAAAAGTTTCTAAAGATGCTATTAAACCTATTCAAGATTTAATGAAAAAAAAGAAGTTTAAATTTCAGTCATTATTTGAAAAATCTAGAATACCTAAAAGTGCAGGAAAAATCTATCGAAAATTAAAGTATGATCCTAAATCATTCTTTTTGGTACAAAGTGAATCTAAAGACCTAGAAAAGTTAAAAAGTGATTTTTTAAAGAATGATTTGGTAGAGACCGCATATATTAAACCTCCAACAATTGAACCTAATAGTTCTACACCTGATTTTACAGGTAATCAAGGGTATTTAGAAGCAGCACCAGAAGGAGTAGATGCTCGTTATGCATGGCAGTTTGGTGGAGGTAGAGGAGAAGGAATAGATATTATTGATATTGAAAGAGGTTTTAATTTTGATCATGAAGATTTACAAGATGGTTTTGGAGGTCTCCTTGAAGGTACTAACAGAGCAGCATCTGAAAATCATGGAACAGCTGTTTTAGGGGTTATGGGGGCAGATGATAATGGCTTTGGAGTAACAGGTATTTCACATAACGCTCATATCAGTGCGATATCGTATCATGGAGGGCTAGGAACTTCTCAGGCTATTATTAATGCAGCAGATCGTTTAAATGCAGGAGATATAATTCTTTTAGAAGTACACAGACCAGGACCAGCAGCTAACGGTAGTGGACAAGATGGGTTTATTGCAATTGAATGGTGGCCAGATGATTTTGCAGCTATAGTATATGCTACTTCAAAAGGAATAATTGTAGTAGAAGCGGCAGGAAATGGTTCAGAAGATTTTGATAATGATATATATAATCATCCGCAATCTGGTTTTCCTAATTCATGGAAGAACCCTTTTAACCTAAGAAATCCACAATCAGGTGCAATTATTGTAGGTGCTGGTTCACCAAGTAGTACAAATAATAGAACTATTTTAAGTTTTTCAAATTGGGGATCAAGAGTTGATGTTCAAGGATGGGGACAAAGCGTTGCTACAACAGGTTATGGTAGTTTACAAGGAGGTACTGATGATAATTGTTGGTATACAAATGGATTTAATGGAACTTCTAGTGCAAGCCCTGTAGTAACGGGTGCTTTAGCTTGTATACAAGGAAGGTTAAAGGCAAGAGGAAAAACATTATTAACGCCAGACACTGCTAGGAATATTATGCGTAACACGGGTTCTAATCAAATGCGTTTTAGCGGTAATACAGAGGGAAGTTCTCCATCAAATTGGAAAGGAATGCCAGCTAACAGTTTTGGAAGAGGTATAGATGCAGCCTTGTGGAATGGAAAAAGCGATAAATTATACATGTTTAAAGGAAGTCAATATGTAAAGATTAACCCGAATGCCAATTGGAGTGTTGAACCTGAGTATCCTAAGCCAATCTCTGGAAATTGGTCAGGATTCCCTTCTAGTTTTGCATCAGGAGTTGATGCTGCTTTTTGGAGTGACACTAATAATAAAGTATACTTTTTTAAAGGGAGCCAATATCTTAGAGTTGACCCTAACAATGGTTGGAAAGTTGATTCGGGGTATCCTAAATCGATTTCAGGAAACTGGCCTGGGTTACCTACTAATTTTAATAATGGAATTGATGCAGCAATATGGAATGAAAAGAATAATAAAATTTATTTCTTTAAAGGAGGGGAATATCTTCGCTTAGATCCAAATAATAGTTGGAATGTTGATCCTGGGTACCCTAAACCAATTTTAGGAAATTGGCCTGGTTTAAATAGTAATTTTACCAACGGAGTTGATGCGGTTTTATGGAGTGGAACTAATAATAAAGTATACTTCTTTAAAGGTGAAGATTATGTGAGAGTAGACCCTTTTAATGGATGGAATCAAGATCCAGGATATCCAAAGTTGATAGCAACAAATAGAATAGGAAAAAGACCAGATTTAAAACAAGCGTTTGCAACTTTAAATATAGATTCTAACTGGCCTGGTTTTCCAAGTAGTTTTGGACAAAATCTTGATGCTGCAGTTTGGGCAAATAAAAATAATAAAGCGTATTTCTTTAAAGGAAATCAGTATTTAAGAGTGAATCCAGCAAACAATTGGGAAGTAGATTTTGGATACCCAAAACCAATTTCAGGAAATTGGTCTGGTTTTCCAGCTGATTTTGCAAATGGTGTAGATGCAGCTGTTGGAAATACAGTTAATAATAAGATTTACTTTTTTAAAGGAAGTAAATACATAAGAGTTGACCCGAATAATGGTTGGAAAGTTGATGCTGGTTACCCTAAGTCGATTTCAGGAAACTGGGCTGGTTTACCTGCTAACTTTACAAATGGTATAGATGCTGCAATTTGGAGCGGAACCAATAATAAGATTTACTTTTTTAAAGGAAGTGAGTATGTTAGAGTAGATCCGAATAATAGTTGGAAGGTTGATGCAGGTTACCCTAAACCTATTACAGGTAATTGGCCAGGGTTAGATACTCCTTTTAATAATAGCTTAGATTGTGCTTTATGGAATGGGAATAGTAATAAAATGTATTTTTTCTCAGGAAGTGAGTATCTTAAAGTGAACCCAGCAAATAACTGGAAAGTGGATAAGTATTATCCTAGGCCGATTATTAATTAAAAAGAAATTCGTAAACTTATAAAGTAAGAACTTCTTAAGGCTTCATATTTTATTAATTGAATAGAAATGAGTTTGGTAAAAATATATTGTATCTTAAGTTTCTCGCTTCTTTATACTTGTGCAAATAAAGGAAGTAAAGAATCTTTAAAAGTTAAAACTAATTTAAAAATGAGTGAAATAGTTGTTTATATAAGTGTTGCTTCACAAATTATATTTGAAGATAATTCTTTTAAATATATAAATGGAGAAGAGGTAGAGAACATTAATACAATAGTTAAAAATAACAGTATAATTGTAAAACCATTAATGGGAAAAAATACTTTATCTGATACTGATGCTATATTTTCACTAAGAGTGAAAAGTAAAGATTCAGAAAAGGTTTTAAAAGATTTACAATCTTTAGATTTTGTTAATGGTGCTTATATTAAAGTTCAATCGGAAGAGCCTTTTGAAGAATAGATGAGTAAGGTAAAACCAGAAAATCATATTTCAATTAATAGAACAAAAAACTCCAAGGGTATCCTTGGAGTTTTTTATTACAGTAGAATACCTATTTTATTCTTCTGAAAACTTTTCAGCCAACAAATCCCATAGCTGAGAGTAACCATTGTCGTAGCCTAAAGCCCAAATACCCACACCACCTATTTTATTGTGTTTTATCCAATCGTATTTCACAGAAAGCGACTGCACATCTTCAAAAAACAATTGTCTATATTCATGGTTGTTATCTTTAATAATTATGTAGCTAGAAGCACTTTTAGGGTCGAACTTAACGGGGATTTGTAAAGAATCAATATACATATCTCGTATGGTATGGTAACGAGGATGCGATTTGAACTTCGTTACTTTAGCGCCCATTTCAGGTTTTTTAGTGTACCATTCAGCACCGTAATAAGGAAGTCCCGCAATTAATTTATCTAGAGGCACACCTTTGTTTTTATAATAAGTAACGGAGGCTTCTAAACCGTTCCCAAATTTTTTACTGTATTTAAAAGGAGTCACGGGACCGGTAGTTTTACTAAAACTTCCATAGTAATCGTACCCCATTAGCGTATAAAAATCGATATGCGGATTGATAGTAGGAATATCAAAAACATTGTTCCAGTCAATAGCATACAAACACAAAGAAACCATATAGTTAGGATTCTTTTCTTTTAGTTTTTTAGAAACCTGAATGATAAATTGTGTAAGTTGACTTCTATTTTCTTTAGCAACACCTTCAAAATCTATATTAATTCCGTCAGCATTTCTTAAGGCAAGTAACTCAGCTAGGTTCTCTATAAGTGTTGTTTGCGCTTTTGAGTTATTTAAAAACAAAGCATTGTTTTCGCTTCCGAAGTTAGTAACAGACAAAAACACTTTACAACCTTTTGTTTGGGCACTGTCAATTAACGAAGTAGTTTTCCACTGGTGTATACTTTTGTAGTTACCAGTTTTGGGTTCAACAGCATAAGAAAAGTATGAAATTCCCCAAAGCATAGAAAAATTATAACTCTTATAAGAAGAACCGTTGGAATACACATGCCAGCCAAATGTGCGATAATTAGGACGTACATTTCCTTTTTTATGAGTTATAGGTTTGTAAGAAATGTTGTTTAAACTATCCCATTGCTGTTCGGTGGTAAAATTTAAACCGCCGTACGTTTTTTCATGTAAATGACGCTGACTAACAAACTGTTTGCCATCTGCAATGTTTATAGAATCTTTGTGCTCTATAGGTTTTGGGTTATTGGTTTGTGTTTCCTTGTTTTTAGAGTTTGAACATGAAGTAATGAATGTGGTTAAAAATAAAAGAGTAAGGAGTAACCAAGTTTGCTTATTCGGGGGTTGTTTCATGTTAGTAAAAAGATAGGTTAGTAAAAATCATAGCTTCTAAAATTCTAAGAGTTACTAAAATACAATAAGTTTTGTAAAGTTGTTTTTGGTTGAAAGCTACATCTATAGAAAACAAAAAACTCCAAGCGAAAAGCTCGGAGTTTTTATTGTATGAAGTCAGGAATTTTTATCCTTTAATTTTTGCTAATTCTTGTTTTTTAGCATCAATTTCGTTTTCAATTTTTAATAAGCGATTTTCAATTTTGTTGATAATAGCTTGTTTTCTTTCAATGCTCTCTTTAGAAGTAGAAGCATCTTTCTTAGCCTCTTCTAATTTAGATTTCATTTTAGCTAAACCTTCCTTACCACTAATTAAAATTTCTTCGTTAATGCTAATATCATCTTCAAGATCACTTATTAACGTGTTTTTCTCTTTACTAATGTTTTTCTCTTTAGCTTTAATTTGGTTGCTTAATTGTTTCAATTTTTCTTCCTCTAAACGTAAAGCCTCTTGTTCTTTTAAATAAGCAAGCTCTCTAGCTTTTCTTTCTTCGTCTAACTTCTTACGAGCCTCTTCAAGCTTTTGTTTTTGTAAAAGAACCTCTTTTTGCTCATCACTAATATTATCTTCATATACAACAAGACCAGTGCTTGCAGTAGTAGCTTTAGCTTCCTCTTTTACCTCTGCTTCTTTAGCTTCTTCTTTTTTAAGTTTTCTAGCTAATTTTCTTTCAAGAGACGCTAAATCTTTCTTATGTAAATCAATTTGATTATTTAGCTTGCTTAGTCTTTGTTGCATGTTAGCAACAATTTTTTCTTTTCTTTCTATCTCTTGTTTTGTAGCTTTTTTACTTGTTTTAAAACGCTCTAAATTTCCTTTTACACGTTTTAAAGCACCAACTCCACTAATTAAAATTTCTTCATTAGCGCTAATTTGATCTTTCTTGTTTTTTACCTGAGCTTTTAAAGCTTTAATGTCATCTTGAGCATTTACTTGTTGGCAAGTAAACGTTATGAAAAAAGTTAAAGTGACTAAGAATCTTAGTGTTTTCATTTTTAATTTTATGGTATTAAGTTTTTGTTTTTTCGGGGCGCAAAAGTATGGCTAAATGCGAAAAAAAAATAACTTTTTAACATGTTTTTTACTGTGTTTTTCAAGAAACTAAAAACATAATGCTTTGACTCACATGAAATTTGATGTGAATAAATAGCTTAACAATACTTATTCGTGATGATAAGGCTCGTTACGAAGAATAGTAAACCCACGATAAATTTGCTCCACAATAAATAAACGAATCATTTGGTGAGAAAATGTCATTTTTGATAACGATAACTTTCCTTGTGCTTTATTATATACAGCCTCAGAAAAACCATAAGGACCTCCAATAACCAGCACCAGTTGTTTAATACCAGAGTTCATTTTCTTTTGTAAGTATTGTGAAAACTCTACGGAAGTATGTTGCTTTCCTTTATCGTCTAATAAAACTAGTTGATCAGTAGGTTGTAGTTTGGATAGAATTAACTCACCTTCTTTTTCTTTTTGTTGCGTCTCGCTTAGGTTTTTAACGTTTTTAATATCTGGAATAATTTCCAATTCAAACTTTACGTAATGTTTTAACCGGTTTTGGTATTCGTCAATTAATTGCTGTAACTGCTTATTGTCAGTTTTACCTATGGCGAGTAGTTTTATTTTCATACGGCAAAATTACGAATGTTTTATAAACTCTTAAAGGGAAGGTTTCAGTGTGAAAACAAGTTTGATTTTAAAAGTTTAAATAAATTTTATAATCAGTTGGAACAATTTTAAAATATTCTGATTCAAGCAAATTATTTGTGTCTATTATTTTAACACTGTGTCCATTTTTATTAAAAACAACGATATATATATAGTAATTTTCTAGTTGTTGGGCTTTTTGAATTTCGTTAGCTGTAATATGAAAAGAATATGAATTATCATTTCTTTTGACAGTTTTTACTTCGATATATCTTTTTTTATTTTCGTTTTCGATTGATAATATATCGTAGCCTAATGAGTTGTCATCACTCACTAATTTTACATTTGGACTATAATCTTTAAACCCATTAGCTTGTAATCGCTCAATCTCAAATTCAAGCACAATTTGTTCGGATTTTTCGCCTATTTGTTTGTTTTTAAGTTGTTTCGCAACATAATCTATTTTGATATTGTTTTTTGAAAAAATTTCTTCTAACATATCAACCTTTTTGAGTTGATTATTTATCGGTTCAAAATGCTCATTTGGTATATGTTTATAAAATGCACTCGAGAAAATAGATGGTATTAATTCTGGAGGTAAAGGAAATTTATTCAAGTTGAATTTTAGATGATAGATTTTCTCTTTTTTATATTTATAATCTAAAAGGTTTAACCTTTTTAATTTATCTAGATTAGTTTTTATAGTTCTTTTGGTTATAGGACTAAAAACTTCTATTCCATTTTCAAAAGTAAAACCATCTTTAGTTAAATAAACTTCTGGATATGCGTAATTAAAAAAGCTTTTTTGATATAAACTAAAATACCACATTTTAGCCCCTCGCTTTAAAGAACTTTCAATGTTATCTAGAATTTGTCTATATTTTTTAAAACTCTCTTTTATTTTTTCGTTTTCATAAATTTCTTCATCAAGAGTAATTGAACTACAAATAAATTTAGTTTCTCTTTGTTCTAAAAGTTCTTTAAAAAATAATAAGTTATTGGTAGCTTGATTTTTAAAATCCTTAGCGTTATTTAGATTGTTTTTCTCAATGAATGACTGATCAATTTCGAAATATCCAGACATATTGTAAATTAGGAATATTTTTTTTCCTCTATAACTTAATTCATAGAGTGAGTTGTCATTATCAAGTTCTATTGTAGATTGAATTGAGATAAGTTTGTCAGAAATATGAGTTGCTCCAATTGATAAATTTGTCATTGATCAAATTCTTATAATAATATTATAGCAAGTAGTTTTTATAAGTCGGATAATTTAGTGTTTTTATCTATTAAAAGCCATTCAGTCCATTGCCAATAAGGAAAGTGGGGATTTAACTCAAGTCCGTTGTCTAGTATTATTTTTTTTCTTAAGCCACTGAAAGAATAAGTTTCTCCTGTATCATCTAATTTTAAGCATTTACTACCTTTTCTATAAATGGTAGCAATCTTTTCAATTCCTTTTTCGTCACTTAAAGGAATATATTTTACTTTCTGACCAACTTTAATCTTTTCTTCTTGGAACAATTTTGTAATGTATCTTCCTTTTCTTTTCTTACCTGTGTCTTTGGGTGAATCAGATTCTGTAACTAAAAAATTTCTCGCAATAAATTCATTGTCATTATCTTTGAAATAATCAAAAGTTAATACATTAATTTGAAGCCCATTTCCTGCAAGATACTTACATATTCGTTCTGTTATTAAGTCAATTGAAGAACCAACAATATAGATTTTCTGGTTTTCATTTATTTCAATGTCTTCTTCATAATCATCAAATTTTTCTGACATTAATTCCGAGACGTTTTTGCCTATTCCGTTTTTAGTAAGAATGTCATTAATACCATCTTCGTCAAGCGTGTTTATCCAAGAGGCATAGTCTAAAACTTGAGATGTAACTTCTCTTGTCGTTAGCCCTCGTTTAAGTTCTAAAATAATTAAATCTCCATTTTCATCAATAGCTAGTAAGTCAATTTCTTTTCCGTGGTCTGTTTTAATTTTAGAACCAATAAGAACTGCATCAGGTAGTACAATTGAAATATCTTGCTCAATCCACTTATGAATTCGGTCTTCGTAATCTAAATTATTTGAATTAATTTCGACTAATTTATTATTTTCAACTTTCCAAAGTTTTGTTTTGTCCATCAGTTTTTCAAATTATGTAAAACGGTTTCGTATAATCGTGAATTATGGTTCTTAAGTTACTAGTGTTAGCAATTTCAGGTGAATTGAGACCTGGTTAAGTCCACCGTAATTGCGATTATAGGTTGTTAGCCACAGTATTTTTCCTTTAATTCTAACTTTTTAATTCGAGATCTTATTGCTCCATTATTTCTTCCAAAAATAAGGCTTAACTCTTTTATGTTTTTTCCTTCACAAAAAAGTAATTCAAGTTTTTCATCATCTTCTTTTTCCCATTTTGTGTAAGTATTTGAGTTTTTTTCTCTTTTCTCCATAAAGGAATAAGATTTCGTTGGTTTAGAGTTTTCAATTTTCGTCATTAAATTATCAAAAGCGATGTTTTTTTCAATTAAATGTTCAGGCAATTCTAATATCAGATCTTCTAGTTTATCTTTTGAAGACTCTATAAAATCAATCAATTGATTTAAAGGAGCATTTGTTGTTTCTAAACCAGCTATTATAGGAAAGTGGTTTTTCATTTGGTATTCGATTAGTCTAGCAACATTTCTATTACTTAGAGGTTTACAGTATTTTAGTTTTAGCAGAGGTCGTTCAATTTCATATTGTTTTAATCTACGTTCAATATTGTTTGTAATTCCAAATTTAGATTCACCATTACCATTCATTATGTAGATAAAAGTTTCCCAGTCATATCCATTTCCTGTAAGTATTTTAAACTTTTTCATAATTTTAATTCGGAGCTTTATTACATCTAACAGTCTTGTGTATGAAACGTAATGTGTGGGTGAATTTGTAATCTTTTTGTTTGTATGTTGTTAGCAAGCGTTTTTCGCGTTTAATTCTTTTAACCTTTTATCAAAATGCACTAATAATTCCTTAATTTTTGAAATTCCAATTGCTGTCATTTCTATATCATTAAAATATAGGGATTCTCCGTATTCTTCGGTATTATTTATTTTTACTAGTTCATTCTCAAATAGTTTTAGTTTTTCTAGTCTTTTTTTAGCAATTTGGTTTAAGTTGAGTAATAAGCCTTTAATTTCTCTGAATCTGATGTAATGTCTTTTTTCTTGATCATTACAAACAAGAATGTAAAACTGTTTTTCTGTTGCTAAATTTTTTGCAGATAAAACTTCTTCAAATACAATTCCTGTATTTTTAATTTGTTTAAAAAAACTAAACTTGATTATTTTAATGATTTCATGATAAGCATCATTATTAAAGTTGTATAATTCCATTAATATAACTTTTCATTTTTAAAGCCAAATCAAAAGATTTGACGGACTTAATAAATAGACTAAGTTTTGGGTTAAACACCAAACCTCGTATTAATTATAGTCATTATAAGCAAAAGTATTTATGGCATAGGGAAAGTTAGCTTTTCTTTACTTTGTTTAATTTTATTCTCTTTTAAGTGTTCTTTTTTCGTTTGAACAAAAAACCAACCATCAGTAGAAAGATTTTCAAGTACATTGTAACATATTGGACATTCAATTGAAGTTTCAGACTTTTCTTCCGAGAAGAATAATTTATTTTCAATTACTATAATATCCTCATTACAGTTCTTGCATTTTATCTGTTTTTCCATAATTGTCTGATTTTATCTTATAAAAATAATCTTTTTAATTCATTTTGAACAACCTGTGTTAAGTAATTATCTCTACACCAGCAGTTCGTACAATCCCTCGTTATGAATTTACCTTTTAATATATGCCCGTCAGGAACTAGTTCTTTTATTAGTGTGACTGCTTCATTAAATAAATGAATGTAGTCTCCATTTCCGTCAGGGATTTTTACTCTTGGGTCGTCAACAATAACTTTTCTAACGTAGTCAAATAATATAGGTGTCGAATTGTTTCGAATAGTAATCATTTTCTTTTGCCTTTGATATTTACCCCAATCTTCTCTTAACTCATCCACGTTTTGAAAATATCTCTCTTCATCTGTGGAATCTGTGCTCCAATAAATTGGATTGTCTTTTGTAATCCATATTTCACAGTCATAGTTTTGCAAAAAGGTTATGTCAAGTTCAAATAGGATAGGACCATAGTAATTTTGTCTACCAAAAAACGAATGTAAATCTGTCGAATCTAAAAAAATATCATTCCAGACATTTAAAACTTGGTCAGCTTCATCAGAACTTTGTGTCGTTTGAACTAATCCAAGTTGTTCAACCGCACCTCTTGAAAGAAGTCCATTTTGTTGAAAATAAGTTAAAGATGTCTTAACAGTATTTGCGTGATATAAAACAGGTATATTTTTCTCAATGAAGAAATCATATAAAATTTGATTGTTTAACCTCATAGTTTGCTTTATATTTTTGTTAACGATTTTGTATAAGTCTAGTACAGGATTAAAACACCTATATTTTCAACCTTGTCATTATTCACTAGCTTTGGTTTAATCGTTTCCACCCTCATTACACTTATACGGAGGTGTGTTTCGTCGTTATTTATATTTCAATACCCCTTAATTTTCTGTATAACTTCAAAGCGAATAAATCTGTCATTCCAGAAATAAAATCCAATATGTGCATTACTTTTATATATGCTGAGCTTGATTCGTCAAAATAATATTGTTTTGGGAGTAGCCCTAAAATTTTATTCTGTTCTTTATCTCGCTTGTCTTTTTCTGTTAAAGCTGATGTAACAAAGTCTTCAACTAAGCTGGACATGATTCTAAAGCCAGCTATTTCTAATTCTATCACTTTTCGCGCATTATAGATTTTTTCAATTGAAATTTTTTCTATCTCATCCATTACTTCTTTTAATTCAGGAATACTCTGAATTAAACTTTTGTTTTGTTTTCCTTTTATGATTTGGTCTCGGTTATTCCAAAATATATCTGAGCATTTATAAATCAAAGTATTGATGGATTTTGCTCTTAAATATGCAATCGATTCGTTCTTGTCATTCATTAATGAGTCAGCATGTTCTTTTACTCGTTCGATATCATCTTTAGGGTTATGTTTAATGATTTTTATAAACGCATTTCTTACAGTTTCGTAAGTTAAAATCCCTAACCTATGTGCATCCTCAAAATCAATTATATTGTAAGCAATGTCATCTGCTGCTTCTACTAAATAAACAAAAGGATGTCTTTTATAAGTTACTCTTGATTCAACATTGTCAGAAATAAGGTTTAATTCTTTTGCTATATCAAGGAATACCTCTTCATCAATTTTAAAATATCCATATTTTTTCCTGTGAAGTATTTTTTTGTTAGAAGCTGAAGATTCACAAGGATATTTAATTATTGAACCAATTGTGCTGTATGTAAGTCTAAACCCCCCTTTGTTTCTCCCTTGCTGTTGCATTGTTAAAATTCTTAAAGCATTAGCATTGCCTTCGAAAGTGATTAAGTCATTCCATTCTTGTTCTGTAAAGTTCTTTTTAAAGTTTAAATCTTCAGTTTTATCAGTATCACGTTTTCTAAAGTACTTTGAAATTGCTTCTTCTCCTGAATGACCAAAAGCGGGGTTTCCTAAATCATGTGCTAAACAAGCCGATGCAATTACATTTTTTAAATTATTCCTATAAAAAGGTCGAGCATTTCCATCTTCCTTTATTTCATCAATTTGTGATATTTTCTTACCTATAATTTTACCTAAAGATCTTCCAATACTAGCAACTTCAAGAGAGTGAGTTAATCTATTGTGAACAAAGACTTCCTCAGGTAAAGGAAAAACTTGGGTTTTATTTTGCAATCTACGAAAAGGACTAGAAAAAATAATTCTATCCCAATCTCTCTCGTATTCGCTTCTAATGTCTCTTTTTCCGTTGTCTACTCCATATCTCTTAGGAGAGAAGCAATTATTCCAATTCATTATCATTATTTGAGTTTTTTTATTTTAATTAGGTACAAGTTTTATATCAAACTTCAATTCTTTCAGCCCAACAAAAACAAGGAAAATCATAAAGTTCTTAAAACAAGTTATAATTATTAGTTAATTAATTATACAATTCTTGCGAACCTAATACAAAGCGAGCATACATTCTTACGGAATCCCATAAGCTCAATTATTTAAGTAATAAAAGTAGAGTTATTTGTCACTAACGACTTCAGATGTAGCTGTCAAGGTCGCTGATATCACGGCGTGCTCCGCAGACACCACGGCACGGGTCGCTGATATCACGGCGTGCTCCGAAGACACTACGGCATGGGTCGCTAATATCACGGCATGCTCCGAAGACACCGCGGCATGGGTCGCTGATATCACGGCATGCTCCGAAGACACCGCGGCATGGGTCGCTGATATCACGGCATGCTCCGTTGACACCACGGCACGGGTCGCTGATATCACGGCATGCTCCGTTAACACTACGGCACAGACCTTTTTATCAAAGGCAACTGCCGTAACATCATAAGAACTTTATATAGAAATAAATCGCGAACTCTTAACAACTAAGCATTAATAACTAAAAACTAACAACTAGCGAGTAACCACTACCTGTACGGAGGTCCTGCAACCCAACCAACAATAGACTTACGAACCCCTTTAGTAATAGGAGTAACACGATGCATCATAAAAGAAGGAAAAACAATGATGGTACCTTTCTCTCTAGGAGCACTTACAATTTTTTGATTCAGCATAAACTGTAAATCACCGCCCTCATACTCATCAGGGTCAGATAACTGCATGGAAATACTCAGTTTTCTATCAGAAATTTCACCCGCACCAAAATCCAAATGCCAATCAAAAAAGTCACCTTCAGTATAGCTAGCCAATTGCAAATTGTTATGAAAACCCAACAAATCAAACCAATACCGTTCGTTATTACACTGAATAGCCAAACCAGCCAATCGGTTGTAAATCCATTCAGTTTCAGGCGTATTTTCAATAAACATCACATCGCTTTTTCTAAGCTCATCATCATAAGTATCCGCTCCGCTAAGCGTAGCCTTAATTTTTTGATTCTCATTCCATAAATTCAAAATTCTATCAGTTTCATGCGGAAGAAATAAACCGTTGTAGTGTACAAACTCAGCAAAATTATGTTTTAACGGAAGACCAAAAGGATAGTTTATAGCCATGATATAAGAGTAGTTATAAGTTGAAAGAAAATTTCTTAATCTTTACAACACGTAAGTTTTAAAATTCGGTTAGTTTTTAGATAGCAAAATATAAAAAACAAACAAGAAGGAGTAAAAAACAGTCGTAAAAGCAAGAAAATAAATCAAGAGTGTCAAACCAGTGGATGCCTTTAGAGATAAAAATATAGGAAACTGTCAGTTCGAGTGATTTTGAGGTACGAAAAATAATATCGAGAACTAATTTAAACGCTATAACTCTTTTTCTCGATACAAATTTTACTCATTTCAATCATAAAATTCACTCGAATTGACAGAGTTTTCTCAAAATGTATGATGTAAAAGTGTAAGATAATACGCTAAACAAACACCAAACACATACCATACACATAAAGTAGTTGAAAATGAAAAACAACCTGTAACAGGTTTAGAATTTTGTTAGTAAAGAAAAGGTAAAAATTACACAACAATAAGCAGAGAACTCAAAACAGAGAACTAAAAATAATTGTATTTTTACCTCAACAATTCAATACTATGATTTCACAAGAACAATTTAATAAAGAGTTAGATTTAATTATAGCAAATGCTATTAGAGAAGATATAGGAGATGGAGACCATACATCATTATCATGCATCCCTGCCGAAGCAACAGGAAAAGCAAAACTATTAGTAAAAGACGAAGGAATAATAGCCGGAGTGGCGTTTGCTAAAATGGTGTTTAACTATGTAGATGCCGATTTAAAAGTAGAAACGTTGATTAATGATGGATCACCTGTAAAGTACGGAGATATTGTTTTTTATGTATCAGGAAAATCACAGTCTATTTTAATGGCAGAACGTTTGGTACTAAACGCAATGCAACGTATGAGTGCTATTGCAACCAAAACTAAGTTTTTTGCCAATTTATTAGAAGGAACCAAAACCAAGGTGTTAGACACTCGTAAAACTACACCAGGAATTCGTGCTTTAGAAAAATGGGCGGTAAAAATAGGAGGCGGAGAAAACCACCGATTTGCTTTATACGATATGGTAATGATTAAAGACAATCACATCGATTTTGCAGGCGGAATTACACAAGCAATTACCAAAACGAAAAAGTACCTAGCAGAAAAAGGATTGGATATTAAAATAATTGTAGAAGCACGTAGCTTAGAAGAAATTGAAGAAATTTTACAAAACGAAGGCGTGTACAGAATTTTGATAGACAACTTTAACTATGAAGATACCCGTAAGGCGGTAGCTATGATAGGAGATCAGTGTTTAACAGAATCTTCTGGAGGAATCAATGAAAAAACCATTAGAGAATATGCAGAGTGTGGGGTTGATTTTATTTCGTCTGGAGCCTTAACACATTCAGTATACAATATGGATTTAAGCTTAAAAGCGGTCGATTAATAAAGAATCGTCATTACGAGTGAAACGAAGTAATCTTAACAGGTAAATACGTTCACTTTGTTTAAATAATAAAGACCAAAACTCATGAAAAAACAACTATTACTCATAGCAACGCTAGTAGTAGCTATGTCGTGTAAAACAGAGCAAACTAAAAAAGAAACCACTTCAAACATGGTAGAAAATCCATTATTAGTAAAAAGTTCTTTAGACTTTGGAGCACCAGATTTTACTAAAATAAAGAACGAACACTTTATGCCTGCAATTTTAAAAGGTATGGAAGTTCAAAATGAAGAAATAGCTAAAATTATAGCAAATACAGAAGCACCAACATTTGAAAATACAATTATCGCTTTTGAAGAAAGTAGCAAAACGTTAGATAATGTTGAGGCTGTTTTTTATGCTTTAGCAGGAGCACATACAAACGATACAATTAAAGACAATCAAAAAGAATTAGCGCCTAAATTTTCTAAACACAACGATGAAATTTTATTAAACACTAAGTTGTTTGAAAAAATAAAAGCGGTACACGATAACTTAGACAACTTAGAATTGGATGCTGAGTCTAAACACTTGGTTAAAGAACAGTATAAAAAGTTTGTAAAAGCAGGTGCTAACTTATCTGAAGAAAAGAAAAACGAGTTAAAAGAAATCAATGCAGAATTAGCAAGTTTATCTAACGACTTCGGAAAAAAGTTATTAGACGCGAGTAAAAAAGGAGGTTTAACAGTTACCGATAAAGAACAACTAAAAGGGCTTTCAGAAGAAACAATTAAAGGTTTAGAAAAAGACGGTAAGTACGAAATCCAACTGATTAATACTACACAACAACCTTTATTACAAACTTTAGAAAATAGAGAAGTTCGAAAAGAATTGTTCGAAAAATCAATTCACAGAACTGATGCGGGTGAGTATAACACAAGCGACTTAGTAAAGAAAATGGCATCGTTACGTGCTAAAAAAGCGCAAATCTTAGGTTTTGACAACTTCGCAAGTTGGAGTTTACAAGGAACAATGGCATCTACACCAGATAAAGTATTTGAAATGTTCAACGGATTAATTCCAGGGTCGTTAGCAAAAGTAGCTGCTGAAACGAAAGAAATTCAAGCAGAAATCAACAAAGAAGGAAACGACTTTACTTTAGCTCCATACGATTGGAATCATTTTGCTGAAAAAGTACGTAAGTCTAAATACAACTTAAACGAAGATGAGGTAAAACCATACTTTGAGTTAACCAATGTGTTAGAAAAAGGTGTGTTTTATGCAGCTACAAAATTATACGGAATCACCTTTAAAAAGCGTACCGACATTCCTACCTATCACCCAGATGTAGTAGTGTATGAAATCTTTGAAGAAGACGGAAGCAAGCTAGGATTATTCTACGGAGATTTCTTTGCAAGAGACAGTAAGCGCGGTGGTGCGTGGATGGGAGCTTTTGTAAAGCAATCGAAATTAAGAGGACAAAAACCAGTAATTTACAATGTTTGTAATTACCCAAAACCAGCAGAAGGAGAACCAGCATTAATCAGCTTTGATAATGTAGAAACTACCTTCCATGAGTTCGGACACGCGTTACATGGTTTATTCGGAAATCAAAAATATGCATCAATTTCAGGAACAAGTACTGCAAGAGACTTTGTTGAGTTTCCTTCGCAGTTCAATGAAAACTGGTCAACACATCCAGAGGTATTAAATAACTACGCTTTACATTATAAAACAGGAGAAGTGATTCCAGATGCGTTATTACAAAAAATTAAGAATGCAGGAACGTTCAATCAAGGGTATTCAATTATTGAAAACTTAGCATCTTCTAATTTAGATATGCAATGGCACACCATATCAGCAGATACGAACATTGAAGATGTAGCTAAATTTGAAGAAGAGGCATTAGCTAAAATGAAGTTGAAGATTGATGAGGTGCCACCAAGATACCGTTCAACCTATTTCGCACATATTTTTAACGGAGGATACGGTGCAGGGTACTACTCGTATTTATGGACAGAAATGTTAAGTCATGATGCCTACGATTGGTTTAAAAACAACGGATTGTTAACCAGAGAAAACGGTCAGAAGTTTAGAGAACAAATCTTATCGAAAGGAAACACGATTGACTATGCAGAAATGTATAAAGTTTTCGCAGGAAGAGATCCGCAAGCTGAACCAATGTTAAAAGCGAGAGGGTTACAATAAATGAATGATTTCTTTGACAACGAAACATTTACAAAAGTTGATTTTACACTAACAAAAATCAACAAAGGAGAATATGACAGCTGTACGTTTGAGAATTGCAATTTCGAGAACGTACATGCTTCAAATATTGAATTTTTAGAGTGTGAGTTTATCAACTGTAATTTTAGTAATACAGTGGTAAACCACACTTTTTTTAAAGATTGCACTTTTGAAAACTGTAAAATGGTTGGGGTAAAGTTTAATGAATGCAACAACTTTTTGCTAGAAATGAGCTTTCATAACTGCCAACTAAACTTATCTTCTTTTTACCAATTAAAAATTCCTACTACAAAATTTATAAGTTGTAATTTGCAAGAAGTAGATTTTGTTGAAGCTGACTTAAGTAGAGGTCTTTTTAAAGATTGTGATTTAAAAGGAGCAATTTTTGATCAGACGAATTTAGAAAAAGCAGATCTTACAACTGCCACTAATTTTGCGATCGATCCTGAAAATAATAGCATTAAAAAAGCTAAATTTTCCAATGAGAATATTGTAGGATTGTTGTATAAATATGATATTGTGGTGGAGTAATGTGGTTGGGGGTATTGAAGTAACAAAGAAGCAAAGATGCTGAGGAGTGAAGTTAAAAAGAAGTAAAGTTAGAGATAGGCAAAGTTTCTTAGAGTTATAGAAGCAAAGTGAAAAAGAAAAGTATAAAATGAAAGAAAAAACACGTATAAAAACATTCAGAGATTTGTTGGTTTGGCAAAAATCGATGGGTTTTGTAACAGAGGTTTATAAAATATCTAATAATTTTCCTAAAGAAGAAGTTTTTGGACTAACTTCACAAATGAGAAGAAGCGCAGTTTCAGTACCAAGTAATATTTCTGAAGGATTTGGAAGACAAAGTTTAGGAGATTTTATTCGGTTTTTAAATATTGGAATAGCTTCGTTGTTTGAATTACAAACACAACTTGAAATTTCTTCAAACTTAGAGTATATTTCAAAGGAATCTTTTGACAGACTTTATGAGGAATCAAGAGAGATAGAAAGAATGCTGTCAAGTTTAATAAGAAAGCTAAAGGAAAAACGATAAAAACTATGCAACTTTGATACAGCAACACTATTCAGCTTTGAAACTAAAAAAAACTAGCATCTTTGAACCTCAGCAACCAATAACACTTTGCAACTAAAAAGACTTTGTAACTTAGAATCTCTGAAACTAGAAACACTTTGCAACTAAAAAGAAAATGACTAAACAGATAGAAGAAAGCCTTGAGAAAATTCCAGTAATTAACTGGCTCGTAGCCTTTGGAAAGAAAATTAAAATTCCAGGGTTAGAAGGAATGTCTTTGTATGATGTACTCGAAATGTATGTTATCGGTATTGTAAAAGGAGCATTAACAACAAGGGCAGGAGGTATTGCTTTTAGTTTTTTTATGGCAATTTTTCCATTCTTATTATTCATTTTAACACTCATCCCATACATCCCAATTGATGGATTTCAAGACGGACTACTCTCATTAATGCAAGAAGCGTTACCACCAAAAACCTTTGAAGCGGTAGACTTTGTGATAAAAGATATTATTAACAATCAATATGGCGGATTGTTATCATTTGGTTTTTTAGCTTCTATCTTCTTAATGACAAATGGTGTAAACGCAATATTTGGTGGGTTTGAATATTCTTATCATGTAAAAGAAATGAGAAACGTTTTTAGAGCCTATGTAGTTTCTTTAGGGGTGTCATTATTAATGTCTTTTTTCTTAATCGTTACCGTAACGCTGATTATCTTTTATCAAATAGCACTTACAAGAATCCATAAAATAGGATGGCTAAATACAGGAGATTTAGATTTGTTTTACTACGGAAGAGGTTTCTTGTTTTTAGTAATGATTTTTACCATTGTATCGCTACTTTTTAGATACGGAACCAAACAAGGTAAAGAGGTGAAGTTCTTTTCTCCAGGTGCTATTTTAACTACGGTAGTATCTATGTTTACCTTTTACTTATTTGGAATTTATGTAGTAAAGTTTGCGCAATACAACCAATTATACGGTTCAATTGGTACCTTGTTAATTTTAATGCTTTTTGTGTGGTTAAACGCCATTATTCTTCTCTTAGGCTTTGAGTTAAATGCTACAATTTATCGTTTAAAACGTAAAAATAAAGCGAGAGCTAAATAACATTTTTCTTCATATTTTTTCGGATATTTGCAGGCTCAACAATCAATGCACAGTGAGCAATTATCAGTGAACAATGAAAATAGGTAACTGATAACAGGCAACTGAGAATAGATAACTGAACACTGATAACTGATAATAGATAACTGATATGAAACCAGGAATCCCAAAAGGAACAAGAGATTTTTCATCAACGGAAGTAGCAAAGAGAAACTATATTTTTAATACGATTAAACATTCGTTTGAAAATTTCGGATTTCAACCTATTGAAACGCCAAGTTTTGAAAACTCTTCTACATTAATGGGAAAATATGGAGAAGAAGGTGATAGATTGATTTTTAAAATCTTGAATTCTGGTGATTATTTGAAGAAAGTAGATGAAAACTTATTGGCAGATAAAGACAGTCAAAAAGTTACATCAAAAATTTCTGAAAAAGCCTTACGTTACGACTTAACAGTTCCGTTTGCACGTTACGTAGTACAACACCAAAACGAAATTACATTTCCGTTTAAGCGCTACCAAATTCAACCAGTTTGGAGAGCAGATAGACCACAAAAAGGACGTTTCCGTGAGTTTTATCAATGTGATGCCGATGTAGTAGGAAGTACTTCACTATGGCAAGAAGTTGAGTTTGTGCAATTATATGATACAGTTTTTAGTAAGTTAGGGTTAAATGGTACGACTATCAAAATCAATAACCGAAAAATCTTATCAGGAATTGCTGAGGTAATTGGTGCATCAGACAAGTTGATTGATTTTACAGTGGCTTTAGATAAGTTAGATAAAATAGGAAAAGACGGTGTGGTTAAGGAGATGTTGGAGAAAGGAATTTCTGCTGAAGCCATTGAAAAAGTTGATCCGTTATTTAATTTTTCTGGAAGTAATCAAGATAAGTTAGCTTCTTTAGAGGCTATGTTAGAAGGTTCAGAAGAAGGATTACAAGGAGTGGCCGATTTAAGAACTGTAGTTGATAACGTAGAAAGTATTGGGTTAGATTCGGCAAGTTTAGAGTTAGATGTAACCTTAGCTAGAGGATTGAACTATTACACAGGAGCTATTTATGAAGTAGCTGCACCTGAAGGTGTAAAAATGGGTTCTATCGGAGGTGGAGGTCGTTATGACGACTTGACAGGTATTTTCGGCTTAAAAGATGTTTCTGGAGTAGGAATATCTTTTGGATTGGATAGAATATACTTGGTAATGGAAGAATTAGGGCTGTTTGAAGCAGTAGAATTACCAAAACCGAAAGTATTGTTTTTAAATTTTGAAGAAAACGAGAGTTTAGATAAAGTAAAAGCCATAAGAACATTAAGACAAAACAATATTAAGTCAGAAATGTATCCAGACGTGGCAAGCAGTAACAATCAGCAAAAAAAGCAATGGAAATACGCTACAAATAGAGAAATTGAGTTTGTAGTGACAACCGTTGAAAATGGTACGCTTGTTGTTAAAAATATGTCTACAGGAGAGCAAACTACTTGTTCTTTAGACGAATTGATAAATAAAGTGCAGTAAATTACCAACAATGTTGTAAATTTGCGCCCTACTAATTTTAGATAGAAATGTTTGAAGTGAACAGCAACAAAATGAATGACGATAGCATAGATGAAATAGGAGAGAACCACATTGGTACGTCGGCTAAAACGCCTTTACGTGCAGATGCTTTCGATATTTCTGACAAGGAAAAAATTGAAAAAATTCAAGAGAGCGTTAGAGAAATTCTTGAAACCTTAGGAATGGATTTAACAGACGATAGCATGCAAGGTACTCCTAAAAGAGTTGCAAAAGCTTTCGTAAATGAGTTGTTTATGGGGTTAAACCCTAAAAATAAACCAGAGGCGTCAACATTTGACAATACCTACAAGTATGGTGAAATGTTAGTTGAAAAAAACATTATTGTATATTCAACATGTGAGCACCACTTGTTACCAATTATTGGTAGAGCACATGTGGCGTATATTTCAAATGGTAAAGTAATCGGTTTATCTAAAATGAATCGTATTGTAGAGTATTATGCTAAGCGTCCGCAAGTACAAGAGCGTTTAACTATGCAAGTAGTACAAGCAATGCAAGAAGCATTAGGAACGCAAGATGTTGCTTGTGTTATAGATGCTAAACATTTATGCGTTAACTCACGAGGAATTAAAGATATTGAAAGTAGTACAGTAACTGCTGAGTTTGGTGGAGCATTTAAAAACAAAGAAACCAAACGTGAATTCTTAGATTACATAAAATTAAACACTGATTTTCAATAGAAAATAAGTTGTAAATAAATAAAAAAGCTCATTCGAAAGAATGAGCTTTTTTTATTATGATTGAGTTTTACTTTGTTTTAATTTTTTAACGCCATCAACTATAAACCAAGAAGCAAATAATACTCTAAAGAGCAAGAAAACATATTGATTTTCGGTTGTAAAGCTAAATAAAAGTCGATACACTTCTCTTTTTTGAAAAAAGATAGAAAATGTATTAATTAAAATAAATATACCTATGAATAAATATATAAAAGGAAGTACTTTTTTCACTATTTAACAGGGATTTTAATTTCGTATAGTTTTCTACTACGGTTATTTAATTTGTTTTCTCTTAGCCAAGAGTTATGTAGCTTAAGCTCTTTGTAGGTAACTCCAAACTTTTTAGCAAATAAAGCAATATTATTAATGGCAGTATCTACTTTAACAGTATATGTTTCTGGTAGTGTATATAAATCTTCTTGGTCAAAAACAAAACCGTATTCTTTAGGGTTAGAAATAATTTCTTTTAAGGCTAAAATTCTAAAAACATAACGCTCAGTTTCATCTGGTAATAAAGCATCATAATAGCTAGTTACACCTTGAGCATCTAATCTTTTTGAAATACCATAGTTACCCGCATTGTAAGCTGCTGCTGCAAGTGTCCAAGAACCAAAACGTTCTTTTGATTTCTTTAAATATTCAGCAGCTACTTTAGTAGATTTTTCAATATGGTAACGTTCATCAACATTACTATTAATTTCTAATCCATATTCTTTTCCTGTTTGTTTCATAAAGTGCCACATTCCCGCAGCTCCTACATGTGATGTTTCATCAATAAATCCACTTTCAGCCAAGGCTAAAAATTTAAAATCGTCAGGTAAGCCATATTTTTCTAGTAGAGGTTCTAAAATAGGGAAGTATTTATTAGCACGTTTTATTAATAACAATCCATTAGATTGCCAATAAGTGTTTACTAAAAGCTCGCGATCCATTCGTTCTCTAATGTCAGGTTTTTCAATAGGAACTCGTTCTCCAGCTAAATTTAAATCGTTAGGTAGTTTTAAAGCTTTAACCTCATAGCTTTCTGCCACATTTTTAATGGTAGGTTCGTTTGATTTACTTATAGTATTGGTAAATAAAATTCCAACAAATACTATAGTTAAGATAGATAAGAAGCGGATTGATTTGTTCATTTGTTCTTTTAGTTTTTGTCAAGTTGTGTAATGGTGTTAATCCATCAAAAAACATTCCTTTTTTAATATTTCAGAAATAGTTTTTGCCTTGGTCAGTATCATCACATGTGTACCATTTTCAACTTCAATTGCGTTTTTGATATACTTTATAGGAAAAACCTCGTCTTTTTTTCCGTGAATATGTATTATTCCAGGAATCGATTCTTCTTGTTTCCAATGTAATACGTTGTATATAGCCCACTGTAAATACTCTTTGTCTCTAATAGATAGATATATCTTATACAGTTCAGCTCGTTTTTTTAAATAATCATTAAAAAAGTAACGTTCGTAACTTTCAATGTTAGCAATAACTTTTGAAGGGAAAAGTTTATAGACTTTTGTTATTTGTGCTAATTTAAGACGTTTAGGAAACTCTTTGTTGTTTTTAACACTTGATATGATAATTATTTTTTTGCAATCAATAATTTTACTCATCTCTTGCACCATAATACCACCAAAAGAAACCCCAATTAATATAGGGTTTTTGTGTTGAATTTTAGCACATAGTCTTTGCGCGTAGTCTTGAATACTTTCATCGATAGATGTTGGAAGCATCCAATCTAAAAAGTGCAATTCAAAATGTTCTTCTGGTAGAGAAATACGCTCAAATATTTTGGTGTTGGCAGCTAAACCAGGAACAAAATATAGGTGAGTTTTAGACATTATTCAATAAACTTTTTGTCTAATAAAATACCATCTATATATTCATGTACATCAATAAGTTCATCAGGAATATCTTTCCATAAACGAATTAAGATTTGTTTTCCATCATGAACTATATAAGTACTAGATAAGTCTGGAATTTTAGGGTTGCTATAAACATCTTTAAAACTAGCAAAATCCTTTTTGTTAAGCTTATTGTTTAGCTCTTGCAGTTGTTTTTCTGATAGTGTAAATTTTTGTGTTCCTTTTACTAATACATATTCAATTCCGTTGTAAAGAACATTTCCTTTTTTATCAATAGAAACGGAATATACGGGACAGTCACCAAAACAAGGAGTTTTGATAATTCTTAAAAGGTTATTTTTTTCTTCGGAAATTATATCAGTTAATTTTTCTTCTGAGTTGGCATCAACCAATCTAAATTCACCACTTTCCTGTAGTTTATCAATCCAAAAATCACGCTTTCCTTTAGGAACTTCAACAATACCTATTTTTGAAGCATCTGTTTCATAAGCCATTTTGCTCCAAGTTAAACCGCTGTTTTTTATAAGTGATTTTACATCGTCAATACTTTTAGCGTTTTTAAGAACAACAATTAGCTCGTTTTGAGAAATTGTAGGCTTTGTAACTTCTTCTTCAATAGTGATCTCTTTTTCAGTTGGCTCAGCTAGTTTAGTTTCAGAACTTTTTTTAGGAATACCACAAGAGATTCCTAAGGCTAAAAAAGAGTATAAAAGGTATTTCATAGGTGAGTTTTTTGATTGAGTGAAAATTCATTTAGACTATAAAAATACACTATTATTTATCTTCAAAAATATTTAGACTGAATATTTTGTCAAGAACCCAAAAAGGAAGCCATATAAGTAGTCCTATAATGTTTATAGCAATTGTAGCGAGAGGATTTTTTTCAAACCTAGAAAAGAAACTTATAATATAATTAATAAGGTTTGTATCGTTATAATACCCAAAAAAACTTCTAATGCTTTTCGGTTTTATGCTTCTAATAATTTCTATTCTGTCTTTGATTAAAACATACAAGAAAAATAAACTGCCGAATAAGAGTATACTACATAGAATATAAGAATACTTTTGTAAAGACATTAAACAATAACTTCTGCATCCACAAAATCAAAACGAACTAAACCGTCTTCATCAATTTTTGTTAACGTAACTGTGTGTAATGTATTTACTAGCTCAGGATTCCAAGGAGCTTTAACTTTTACGTAGTTTTCGGTAAACCCGTGGATATATCCTTCTTTGTTTTCACTTTCAAACAAAACAGTTAAGGTGTTACCTAACTGACTTTCATAAAAAGCTCTACGTTTTTTAACAGATAATCCGCGTAGCATTTTACTTCGTTTTGCACGTGTTTTTTTAGGAACAGCACCGTCCATTTCAACAGCTTCTGTATTTGGTCTTTCAGAATATGTGAAAACGTGTAAGTAAGATATGTCTAAATCAGCTAAATAGTTATAGGTTTCTAAAAACAATTCATCTGTTTCACCAGGGAAGCCAACAATAACATCTACACCAATACATGCGTTAGGCATTACTTCTTTAATTTTTGTAACTCTATCAGTGTATACTTTTCGCAAGTAACGACGTTTCATTTTCTTTAATAACTCATCACTACCAGATTGTAGTGGAATGTGAAAATGAGGAACAAAAGTATTTGAGTTGGAAACAAAATCAATCGTTTCATCTTTTAATAAGTTAGGCTCAATAGAAGAGATACGTAAACGATTAATTCCCTCAACCTTATCAAGAGCTTGTACTAACTCTAAAAAGGTATGTTCGTGTTTTTTATTACCGAATTCACCTTTTCCATAGTCACCAATATTTACTCCTGTTAAAACAATTTCTTTAATTCCTTTTTCAGAAATTTCTTTAGCATTTTTCAATACATTTTCTAACGTATCACTACGTGAAATTCCACGTGCTAAAGGAATGGTACAATAAGTACACTTATAATCACATCCATCTTGCACTTTTAAGAAAGCACGAGTACGATCTCCAATAGAGTAAGAACCTACATAAAAATCGGCATCTTCAATCTCACAAGAATGTACTTCACCAATATCATTTTTGGTCAAGTCGTTAATATAGCTAGTTACATTAAACTTTTCAGTAGCGCCCAATACTAAATCTACACCATCAACTGCAGCTAATTCTTCTGGTTTTAATTGTGCATAGCACCCTACACCAATAACAAAAGCCTCTTCATTTTTCTTTAAAGCAGATTTTACAATACTTTTAAAACGTTTATCAGCATTGTCTGTTACCGAACAGGTATTTATTACATATATATCTGCTTTTTCTTCAAACTCAACACGTTCAAATCCTTCATTAACAAAGTTTCTGGCAATGGTTGAGGTTTCTGAAAAATTTAATTTACAACCTAAGGTGTAAAAAGCTACTTTCTTATCTACATTCATCTTTTCTCTGTCCTAAATAAAAAACAAAAGCCTTGTACAAGTCTTTAATTTTTTAGAAGTTCGTATAGTTTATTTAATCTACTACTGCTTAAAGCAGTTTTGGGTTTGCAAAAGTACGATAATATTCATGATTTTTGAAACGAAAAGATTACTTATTCGAAAGCTACAAGTTGTTGATATAGAACCTTTTTATGAGCTAGAAAGCAATCCGAAAGTATTGCAATACGCCACAGGAGAATCTAAAAATTTAGAGGAAAGTAAGGAGGATTTAGAACAGCTTATAGCACGATATACCAATAAAGAAAACGATTTTTGGATTTATGCCATAGAGCGAAAAGCTGATAATGAGTTTATAGGCACGGTTGCTTTGGTAAAAGATGAAGAAGGTAATGATGAAATTGGATATCGATTTATAGAACGATACTGGGGAAATGGCTTTGCAACTGAGCTATGTGAAGGATTAATACAGTATTGTAAATCGGTAGGAATGAAAAAGCTTATTGGGTGTGTGGTTGATGAAAATGTTGCTTCCGCTAAAATATTAGAACGATTCAATTTTGTTGCTATAGAGAAATTTATAAGTGACGATATTGGTTTACCAGAAACTAAATATGAACTAAATTTATGATAGTAGATAATTTAAAGCCTCCGTATTACGCAGTGGTTTTCACCACAACTCTTTCTGAGGATACAGAGGGATATTATGAAATGGCTGAAAAAATGGACAATTTAGCTAAAGAACAAGAAGGGTATTTAGGTGTTGAATCGACAAGAAGTGATGTAGGGATTACGGTTTCTTATTGGGAAAGTTTGGATGCTATCTTAAAATGGAAAAATAACATAGAGCATACTGAAGCTAGAAATATAGGGAGAGAAAGATGGTATAAAAAATATCAACTACGTATATGTAAAGTAGAACGAGAGTATGGGTTTGAAAAAGGGTAATAAATAAGGTAGTAAATTCATGTACGCAGTACTAAATAAATTTTTAAGTAAGTTTTTTAAGAAAAGCACCATATTTAAGTATGGGTTTAACTTATCTCCAATGTACAAAAGGTCTACAGGAAAAATAATATATGTATCTGATGACTTATTGAACGTGAAAGTGAAAATTCCTGTTAGTTATAAAAACAAGAATTATGTAGGATCCATATTTGGTGGAAGTTTATTTTCGGCAACAGATCCAATTTATATGATTCAATTAATTAATATTTTAGGAAATGATTATGTTGTTTGGGATAAAAGTTCATCTATTAAATTTATAAAACCTGTTTATGAAGATGGTTTTATAGATTTTGTTTTTTCTACTGATGAAATTGAAGAAATAAAGAAGAGAGTAGAAGTAGAGAAAAAAATAGATTTGATTAAAGAGCTAGAAATAGTAAGTAAAGATAAATCTACTGTTTTTACAAAAATTGATAAAACCATTTACATTGCAGATAAAACGTACTATAAAAATAGACGAAAGAATAAATAATTTTTTATTAGTTCTTATAGCTTTGTTAGTAATAACTTCTTGTAAAAAAGAGAAAAGTAACTTTACAGATAAACAAGTTTTTCGCTATAATGAGCATTCAAATATTACCTCATTAGATCCTGCTTTTGCAAAAGATCAACGAAATATTTGGGCTGTAAATCAGTTGTATAATGGATTGGTAGAGCTGGATGATAGTTTACAAGTACAACCTTCAATAGCAAAAAAATGGACAATTTCTGAAGATGGGAGAACCTATCAGTTTCATTTAAGGAATGATGTATTATTTCACAAGCATGAATTGTTTGGAAGAGACTCTACAAGAAAAGTCATAGCAAAGGATTTTGAATATTCTTTTAATCGATTACTTGATAAAAATGTGGCGTCTCCAGGTGGTTGGGTATTGCAAAATGTTGCTAACTTTAAAGCAGAGAGTGATTCAGTTTTTACAATTAATTTGAAGCAACCTTTTCCACCTTTTTTAGGATTGCTGGCTATGAAATATTGCTCTGTAGTTCCAAAAGAAGCTATTGATTATTTTGGGAATGAGTTTAGAGCAAATCCGATTGGAACAGGGCCTTTCCATTTTAAACTTTGGGTTGAAAATACAAAGCTGGTATTGAGGAAAAATCCACTCTATTTTGAAAAGGATGAAAAAGGAAATCAACTTCCGTATTTAGAAGCAGTAGCTGTAACTTTTTTACCAGACAAACAAAGTGAGTTTTTACAGTTTATTCAAGGAAATATAGATTTTATGAAGAGTTTAGATGCCTCATATAAAGATGATATTCTAAATACTGATGGAACCTTAAAAGATAAATATGTTTCTAAAATCAATATGCAAACAGGAGCGTATTTAAATACAGAATATTTAGGAATATATTTAGATGGAGAAGAGGAGCATCCAACAAAATCTAAATTGATACGACAAGCTATAAATTATGGTTTTGATAGAGAGAAGATGATTAAGTTTTTGCGAAACGGAATCGGGAGTCCTGCTACAAGCGGGTTCATCCCGAAAGGATTGCCTTCATTCAATAATCAACAAGGATATTCATACAAGCCTGAAGAAGCGAAGAGGTTAGTAGCAAAATACAAAGAAGAGACAGGAGATGAGAATCCACAAATAGCCATTACAACAAATAGTAACTATTTAGATTTGTGCGAGTTTATTCAACGTGAATTGCAAAAAATAGGAATAGCTACCAAAGTAGATGTGATTCCGCCTTCAACATTACGCCAAGGAAAAGCAAATGGTAAGCTGCCTATTTTTAGGGCAAGTTGGATTGCTGATTACCCTGATGCGGAAAACTATGTGTCGTTATTTTACAGTAAAAATTTTACTCCTAATGGACCTAACTACACGCATTTTAAAAATGAACTTTTTGATACTTTGTACGAACAATCTATTAAAGAAGTATCTGTAAAAAAGCGTCATAGATTATACCAAAAAATGGATAGCATTGTAATTACTGAAGCACCAATTGTACCGTTATATTACGATGAGGTAATTCGTTTTACACAGAAAAATGTTACAGGTTTAGGAATTAATCCGATTGATTTGTTAAACTTAAAAAGAGTACAGAAAAACTAAGCGTTATTTTTTGTTTCGTTCCAGTAATAGCTGTCAGGGTATATTCGTTCTCCAAATATAGCTGTTCCAACTCGTACAATAGTAGCACCTTCTTCAATAGCAATTTCTAAATCACCACTCATTCCCATTGAAAGCTCTTCTATAGCAACATTAGGAATTTGAAGTGCTTTAATTTCTTCTTGAAGTTGTTTTAAAAGTTGAAAGCATTTTCGAACTTCATTTGACTCTGAGCTTAGTAGACCAATAGTCATTAATCCTTTTATATGGATGTTTGTAAACTTTGAAATTTCTTTTACAAGCTCAATAGTTTCCTCTGGATTAGCACCAAATTTGCTTTCTTCAAAAGAGGTGTTTACTTGTATGTATACATCTATTTCTTTTTCCTCTAAAGTTAATCGTTGATGCAATTTTTGAGCAACAGATAAGCGATCAATAGATTCAATACAACTAGCCCACTTTATAACTTCTTTAATCTTGTTACTTTGTAAATGACCTATAAAATGTACTTCAGGTTGCAGGTGTTTTATTGCACTACATTTTTGTTTTAGTTCTTGTACTTTGTTTTCACCAACAAGAGATTCACCTTGCTCTAAAGCAAAATTTATTTTGTCTGTATTTACCGTTTTTGTAGCTAATAATAAACGAACATCTTTTGGGTTTCTATTAGCTTTTTTACACGCAAATTGTATTCTTTGATGAATAATGTTGAGGTTGTTTTGAATATTATCCATTTATTAATTGACTATTAAGTTCTTCTTTTTCAATAATTTTATTTTTTACAGCTCTAAAAGTAATGTCTTTTGCTTCTGCATAAGATATACCATAGATACGATTCACTTCTCTAAATTCTTCGGGAAACTGTTGTAGTAAAGTTTCATAATAATTATCTAAATCTGATTCATTAGGGGCTTCGAATTTAAGCTTCAGTTGAAAACGTCTTAAAAGAGCAGTGTCAATAACACTAGAGTGATTCGTAGCAGCAATTAATAAAACGTCATTTGGAAGTTGATCTACAAGTTGAATAACAGTATTAACCAATCGTTTCATCTCACTAGAATCTTTACTATCATAATCTCGAGCTTTACCGATGTAATCAAACTCATCTAAAAATAAGACAGCACTTTCTCTAGTGGCTTTTTTAAAAACCTCAGATATGTTCTTGGCAGTTTCTCCTAATTTTGAAGAGACGATACTTCCTAAATTAAGTGTGATGATTTTTTTATTGAGCTTTTTAGCAATAGCCTTTGCAGTGGTAGTTTTACCACAGCCAGTATGTCCAAACAATAAAATTTTATTATCAACAGGCAGTTTGTATTTATCTAAAACAGCAACGTGTTTAAATTCTTTTAATAGTTGTAGTAATGTGTTTTTGTTTTTATCACTTAGATGAACTTCGTGTAGTTCAATAGTTGTTTCTTTCGATTGAAGAATCAAGTTATGTATAGCCATTTTATATTTTTTTGTCAAAAATAAAAGGTTGTACGTAATAAATTAAACCTTTTAACATACCGTTAAGAAGTAGTAGGGTTGATGCTTTAAAATATTAACTCTTAAATTCATGTTCAGGACAATCAATTCTTAACTCTTTAGAGGCTAGTTTAGATTGTAAAAGTTTGCAAAAATGTTCATTGTTTTCATTTTGATAATAAGAACAAGTAAAACACATTCGTTGTATGGTTATTACTCCTGCTTGATTTAACTGGTATATAACTTTCAAAAGTCCAGTTAAAATGTCTTTTTTCTGCTTTTCAGGCAATGAACTTAAAGGTTTCTCAATATTGAAAGTAAAATTAGCGGATTTCTCTGCTATTTGTTTTCCTAGCTCAGTTAGACCAATAATATAACTTCTAGTATCGCTAGGGTTATGAAACTTTTGAACTAATTCTTTTTTTAATAAGACCCTAATACTATCACTAATAGTAGCTTTAGTCATGTTAAACTCTTCAGCTAAATAACTCACTTTACATTTTTCTTCTGAATGAAACAGTAAAAAAATCAGAAGTTGAATTTGAATAGGGCTTAAAGAGTTCTCCTTGCTTTCATTCCAAAGAAGTACCCTAAAAGCTTCAGAAATTCGTTCTAAAGCCACAACTATTTTGCTTTCAATTTTATTGTTTTGCTGATCTAAGTCAAAAGGAGATTTCATTAATTACAGTTTTCCATTTCGTATATAAAATACCCTTTTTTATGTATAGAGTCTTCCCATTCAGGTTTGAGTATTTCAATATGGCAAAATACACATTCTTTTGAAGATAGTTCAAGGTTTTCTAGGCCTTTAGTTTTTAAATATTCCGTACCATAATTAAAAATTATGTTAGTGTCTTTATTGTTTGAAGGAACAATAATATCAAAATGCATTATTGTATTATCTTTCTTTGTTACATATGTATCCCAAACAGCTACTTTCATTTTATTTAGTTTATAATATTGAAAAGCTCTATAAAATTAGGAATCCTAACTTTATAGAGCAAAAAAATTATCCTTTTACTTCGTCCATTGAAGCTCCAAAATTAATGTGAAGTACATTTCCTGTTGGAGTAACTAGAGCAGGTACAGATTTAACACCGGCATTTTCGGCTTCTAAAATTCGACTTTTGTCTTCTCCAAAATGAACAACTTCAACATTATCAGAACCAATTAAGTTAATAATGTCTTGTTCTGCGCTTACACAAACAGGACAACCTGCGTGATAAAAAATAGATTTACTCATAATTATATTTATTTTAAATTTTGATACAAATGTAGTTAGGTTTCCTAACTATAAAAAATAATTTTGATTTTTTTTATAAAAACTGTTCCTGTTTTAGAGATGGGTTGTGTATAATAAAGTTGTTAATAGTTAATTAAGAAATAAAAATGTTATGTAATTTTAGCGGTTCTTATTGTTTATAGAAAAGATTTAATAATTGGGATGAGAATAGGTTACTTAAAAAAAGAAATGAGATTATTATTTGTAAAGCAAGCTATAATCACAGTTCTTTTGTTTTTTGCTTTAAGAGGAATGTCGCAGTCGGGAGGAGTGCAAGGATTTAAGGCTTTTGGTGTAAACCCTACAATACCTAATGATTCTCTTTTTTCAAAAATTAATACGGCTAAAAACTTCAAAGCTAAATATGATGCCACATTTGATCTTATAGAGTTTCATAGAGAAAAAGGAAATTTAGATTCCATTATATACTATGGAAATAAACTGTATACGGAAACAACTAAGAATAAATTGATAGATAAAGAAAATCATTTATCAAAGGTTTCTAGTATAGTTGCTGAAGGAAAGTTAGAAAAAGGACTTTTTGATGAGGCTTTGAAGTGGTTTTTTAAAGGAATAGAGCATTCAAACAGTAAACCAAATGATGAATTGTTTATTAAAAATAGAATAGGGCTTGGGGTTGTAAAGTATGTTAGAGGAAAAGAAGAAGAAGGAAAAGCAATCATAGAAAAGTGTGTTGAAGATGCTCCAAACGAAAAACTAAAACACGATGCTCTTTTTGAGCTTGGTTTCATTTATTATACAAGAAAAGAGTTTGAAAAAGCAAAAGAAAATTATGAGAAAGCAAAACTATTTTATGTATCAGATGGCTTTGTAAAAGAGGCATTAAAAATTGACTTATGGCTTGGTAGAATATTACAAAAAGAAGGTAAAATAGATGAGGCATTAGATCTTTGTTACAATGTTTTTAACGAATCGTTATCCAGAGGCTTCTATACCTTATATGCTAAGGCAGGAAATGTAATAGGTAATTTTTATTTAAAAGAGAAAGACTATGAAAACGCCAAAACTATATTATCTACAGTATATATAAACTCTATTCAGTGGAGAAATTTAGAAATAGAAAGAAGAGCTATTTTAGGTCTTCAAAATGCTTATGCTGAAACTGGAGATTATAAAAATGCACATGCTTTAATGACACAATTAAATCGTGTAAATAATGAAATTTTAGTAAGTCAAAATAAACAGCAAGTCAATGAGCTAGAAGTACAGTATAAAACTCTAGAGCAAAAGCAAGAGATAGAGCGACAAAAAACAGTGAAGGCATACATACTAATAGCCTTTCTTATTGTATTAATACCTGTACTAGCTTTGTTGTATATGTACTATCAAAAATTACAAACACAAAGTAAACTTAATAAGACTTTAGAAGAAGTAAATCAACAAAAAATAACTACGTTACTTAAAGACCAAGAGTTAAAGTTGGTAAAAGCTTCACTAGAAGGGCAGAATAATGAAAGAAAACGTATTGCCAGAGAGTTACACGATAGTATTGGAGGAAACTTAGCAACGATAAAATTACAATTATCAAATAAGAGCAAGTTAGAACAAGAAAGCCTCATTAAACAAGTAGATGAAACGTATAATCAGGTAAGAGAGTTGTCTCACAACTTAATGCCTAAAAAGTTTAAAGATTCTGCTTTTACAACAATTATAACAGAGTATATAAATAATGTCAAAGCATTATCTAAAGAACAAATAACGTTACAAATTCATCCAGCAGAAGAGGTGAATCAAATTGATGAGAACTTAAAAGTAGAACTCTATAAAATAATTCAAGAATTATTGACCAACGCATTAAAACATGCCAAGGCAAGACAAATAGATATTCAGCTTTCTGTATTTAATAATACCATACAACTACTTTTTGAAGATGATGGTGTTGGGTTTGATCAAGAAAAAGTAAAATACGGATTAGGGTTTCAAAATTTAAAAGATAGATTAAAAACAATTAGGGGAAATATTTTAATTAACTCTTTTCCTAGCAGAGGAACAGTGATAGATATTGATGTACCTTTAAATTAATATATGATGACTTATAATATTATTTTAGTTGATGACCATAAGATGTTTTTAGATGGATTGTTGAACATTTTTAATAATGAAGATGTTTACAATATCTTATTAACGGCAAACAGTGGTGAAAATGTAATAAAATACATAAAAACAAATCCAGATCAACATATAGATATTGTTATTAGTGATATTTCTATGCCAGATATAGATGGTATTACATTGAACGATTATATAAAAAGAGAACGCTCAGATATCAAAACATTAATAGTAAGTATGCATACTGATACAGGGATGATAGATGCATTGATAAAGAATAATGTTGACGGATACCTATCTAAAAATGCAACACAATCTGAATTGCTACAAGCTGTACAAACTATTCTTAAAGGTGAAAAGTATTTCTCACAATCTGTACGAGAAGCTTATATGGAAAATGTTTTTAATAAAAGAAAAGAAACCTCTGTAATGCTAACAGCAAGAGAAAAAGATGTACTTAAACTAATTGCAGAAGAATATACGACACAAGAAATAGCAGATAAACTCTTTTTAAGTAAACATACTATTGAAAGTTATAGAAAGAATTTAATATCTAAACTTAACGTAAAAAACCTAGCTGGATTAACAAAATACGCGATAAAATTAGGACTTGTAGAGTAATAATTTAGCTTACCCCTGAAAACAGGGTAATAACTTTCACTAGTTTCAGTCTATTTAAATAATAGATACTCTCGCATCTTTGTACCGTAATTATTAAGTAATAAAGTTATGGTCATTTTTGGATGGCGAGAAGCCAAAATAAATATACAACCAGTAAACAATCATAGTTGCAGTTATTGCAATACACAAGAACGTTTATTTATTCAAGTAAACAGATTGTACCTACACATATTTTGGATTCCTGTTTTTCCTTTATTCAAAAAAACATACAGTATTTGTGGGCATTGTAAATTAGAAATGAGCAAAAGTCAAATGCCACCAGATTTACAACGAAAAGCCAAAGAATATAAGCAAACCAGTAAAACTCCTTGGTGGATGTTTTCAGGACTTATCATCGTAACTTTTTTAATGCTGTTTATGTTTTCTTCAGCACTTTTTAATTCATAAATAATAAAAATCAATATACAAACCATTTAAATTTTAATTAAACATGATTTACGGAATCTCATTAGTATTTTTAAGTATTGTGGCAGTGCCATCTTTAATTTTATCAAAAAAACCAAACGCTAAAGAATTGCTAGAAAAAATAGAGCCTTACCAAGGATGGATTGGTCTTATCTTCTGTATTTGGGGTATTTGGGGAATTATTTCAGCAGTTTTAAACATAGGCTGGTTAACTACAGCACCAATATGGTGGGGAACATTTTTAGCAGGTAGTATTGTTGAAGCAGGATTAGGTTTTATGTTAGGATACGGAATGATAAACAAATTATTATTATCAAAAAATCCTGAAGCTAGAGAAAAAGCAGAAATATTGAGAGGGAAGATTGCACCGAAACAAGGAAAATTAGGGTTATTAGGAATAGCTGTTGGAGTATGGATGATTATTGCTTCATTCATCTTTATATAAGCTAACTAAGAAAAGAAAGAGAAAAATATAGCATTGTAAACTAAGGCTTAAAATAAGGTAGGGGTGTGGGGTTTCTATCAAAAAATCAAAAAGCCTTGTTTGCAATGTTTTTTGCAAAAAGTCAAAAAATTATTTTATAACCTGATAAAAGATACTAGAAATGAAAAGGATAAAAAATATTTTAAAGATAATTGTAGTATTGATGCTATTTGTAAGCTGTCAGAAAGAAACTCCTCAAAAAGTTGTCGAAAAAACAGTATTAAAAGCCAACTTGCTCACGGCCAATTATGGTATAGGATATTTTGAGCAACTTAAAGAATTACAAAAGAATGAATATCTAAAGTATTATGATAATGATGGAGAAGAATATGCAGCAACATATTCTCAATACCTTCACAGAGTTACAATACCAGATCTTGAAAGAAGTTTAAGAGATATTCAGAAGTTAGAAGTAAACGAAGACTCAAAAGAGTTAATTAGCACTTCTATAGAGTTGTTTGAGTATTGTATAGACTTATATAAAAAAGACTATGCAGAAATAGCATATATGTATGATGAGGGAAAAACTCAACAAGAAATTAATCAATTGATTAAAGAGTTTAAAGCAAAAAGTTTAGAGGAGTTTAAAGAGAGAAACCTTAAACTAGATGAGGCGGCTAAAATTTATGCTGAGAAAAAAGGAGTAAAGTTAAAGTTTGTTTAAATACTTTTTATTTCAAGTTTGGGTTCAGAGCCAATTACATATCGAGACTCGATAGTTAAGGGCTCTTTTTTGTTGTTAGAAATATCTTCAATGTACTTAGGAGCGGTTAAGCCACTTTCATTTATAAGAAGTTTCTCATTTTTATAAATTGTAATTTCTGTCATTACTACAATTTCTTTGGCTGTAGAAAGTTCTTCAATTTTTAAAATAGTCTGTTTTTTAGCAAAATTCAACTGGGTAGTAGTTTTATCAAACAACCAGTTATCCGAGTTCATGGCTTTTTTACTAACTTCAAAAACCTTGTGATGTTTACGATAGTATTTTTGAAGAGTATTAGGTTTCTGAATTTCATAAGCGCTTGTGCCAATAGATAATGTTATTTTCTCTGGAATAAAAATAGTATCGGAATTAGCTTGCTTCATTAAATTATAAAAGATAGAAACTTGTTGCTCACTATCTAGAGCACGTTGCATGGTTTCGCTTACAATAATATCAGGAGAAAAGCTTTTTAGAATGTTATATTTTGTAGCATCTTCATTTATAAAATTGATGGCATGTGTTTCTAAACCTAATTTTTTAATTGTGTTTTTTAAAGCCTCAAAACTGAGAGGGTTTATTTCTAAAAGCGTATATGTTATTTTAAAATCGGCATATTTTAATATAAAAGGAAGTATAAGTGAAGCAAAAGGACCTGTACCTGCGTAAAGAATATGTAATGAGCCTTTTTGATGAATTTTCTCTTGAATTGCAATATCAATGCCTTTGATAAACTTATGAGTTCTTATTAAATCATCAAGACAATTGGCAGCCCATAAAGTACCTATTGCAATACCATTTTTACGTTGAATATTGTTTAGATACACTTCATTGTTTATATCTTCATTTGAAACACTAAGTAGGAATTGTTTATATTCATTTATAGCTGAAGAATAATCAGGTATTTCCTCAAAGAATTGAGATGTAATACGTAGTAACTCTTTTTTAAGATTCATTATAGGTTATTGATAGAGTTGTTATTTTGATGTAAGTTTTAATAACTTCTGCTCCATTTTATAAATAAGCTGTTTAGAAGCAGGTTCATTATGGTGTTTTAACTCGTTTAAAATAAGACGTATTGTTTCAGGAGAGTCAATCTCTTTTTGTATAGGTTGAAAGCTTTCTTTTGGAGCGAGCGAAAAAAATAAAGTATCAGACCATTCGTTCCTTTCAGCATCTATAACTAAATGAATACGATCTTCATTTCCTTTATTAGTAACTGAATGTATATAATTTACATTCGTATACCAACATTCACCAGGTAACATCTTCAATTGTTCATCATTTAAAATAAATTGAACCTTGTTATTCGTAACAATAGGAATATGTAAACGAAAATGTCCATCTTCATAACCTAGCTCGTAATCACGATGAGGTTTTATCTCTGCACCAACACCTAAACGTAATAAGCGAGCAGACAAAATAGGACATTTAAAAGAACTAATTACTTCTTTAAAATACTTACAGTTACTCATAATAGGAGTTTCTAGAATAGTATTGTTATCGTTTTGAAAAGCAAAAATATTAGAAGCATCACCATTGCTAGTATATAAAGGAATTGCTTTCCATTCTCCCTCATATCCCGATGTATTAAAGTGAGGAATCCAATGTTGGTTTACAACTAAAGAGTAGTCATATAAAAGCTTATTAATATCAAAAAGAAAAGGAAGTTTTAAAGACGAAGTAGTTTTAATTTCTTTCACTTGTAAGTAAAGATTAATGTTGTAATAGTTCTACAGCAAGTTACTAGAAAAATTGTAGATTAAATATTTTTTTAGAATAAGCGCTGATTTTTTAAGTATGAATGGAAGAATATTCAAAATAAAAAAGCAACCCTTTTGAGGCTGCTTTTCATTTTTAAGAAACTAAATCTTTAATTCGTTTCGTAATTGTTTTTTTAATGTCTTTAGGATAACTTCTATCTCCGTGAAAAACATCAGCCATAGCTTCGCTAAATTGTTGACCGTATTTTTTTAATACAATATTTCGAATACTTTTTTGTTCGTAAAACCATTTAGAAAGCCATAAACCAGTTTTTATTTCAGGAAGTAAGTTTTTAGATATTTTTTCTAAATATAATTTTTCAGCTAATTCAGGTTCTTTTTTACTTTCAATTATAGCTTCAGCAGCTAATTTACCACTGTAAATAGCGTTAGAAATTCCTTCAGCTGTAATAGGATCAGCAAAGCCAGCAGCATCACCAATTAAAAACACATTATTTTTAACAAAACCATCTGTACGAGGAGAAACAGGTATTTGAAAACCATGTTGAGATTCACTAACAATATTCGTAATATTTAGAGTTTTTAAATATTGTTGATAGTGTTCTTTTAAGTTAATTTTAGTTCTTCTAGCTGAGGCAACACCAATAGATAAATGTTTTTTCTTTGGAAAATTCCAAGCATAACCATAAGGAATAGCATCAATGTCAAAACGAACTTCTTTTGATAAACGTTCAAAATCTTCATCAGAAACTTCTACTTCATATTCTAGAGCAGGAATTAATTTACGAGTATCTTCTTTCCATCCTGCCATTTTAGCTGTTGGACTCAACGCACCATCTGCAGCGATAACAAAATTAGCAGTAAAATTACCTTGAGAAGTTTCTAAAGTAATAATATCATTCGAAAAGGTTAATCCTTTTAATTTGTGATTTTCGAGTAAAGTAGCTCCAAATTCTTTTGCTTTTTGAGTAATAAGATTGTCAAAAGAATCACGCATAATCATAGAAATAGTTGGCTCTTCTCTATGTGTTTTAAAGTGAAGTTTCTCTCCCAAATAAATATCAACAGTATGGAACTCTTTTTCAACTACTTCTTTAATATCAAAAGGTAAGTTTTTACGACCTCTAAAAACAAAACCTCCACCACATGTTTTATAGCGGGGTAAAGTTTCTTTTTCAATAATAACTGTTGAAATTCCTTTTTGAGCTAAGTAAAAAGCTGTTGAAGCTCCTGATGGTCCGCTGCCAATAACAGCAACATCGTAGTGTTGTTTCATAGGTGTGTTTTTAAATCGGTTAAAAATACACTTTTATACCGAATTAAAAATAAATTTACCAATGTAAACGAGCCATAACAGGGTAGTGGTCAGAAAGTTTGATGTCTCCGTAAGTTTTAAATTGATTAATAGTGGCCTTTTTATCTGTTAAAATAAAATCGATACGCATAGGATAGATATACCTAAAAGATTTACCTAAGCCAATTCCACATTCAATAAAAGCATCTTTTTTATCAGAAGCCAATTGTTTATAAGCCCAAGAATAAGCAGTGTTATTAAAGTCACCACAAACAATTTTTTTACCTTTCCAAGAATACTCATGTTGTTGAATTAATTCAACTTGATTTACTTGTTTTACAAAACCATTTTCTAAACGTTTAAATAAACGCTCAGAACTCTTTTCTCCAAAGTTTTCTTTTTTCGGATTTAACTTTAATGATTCTAAATGTACATTATAAACACGAATAGTGTCATTTTTTACAAGAATATCAGCAAAAATAGTGTTGTTAGCACTCTGTTTAAAATCAAGAGAACCTGAGTTTATGATTGGGTGTTTGGAATAAATAGCTAATCCAAATTTATTCGTTTTTGTTTTCGTTTTGATGTATTTATAAGGAAGTTTAATGTCTAACATTTTAGAGTTGTAAAATTCCTGTACAGCAATAACGTCTGGATTCTCATTATTGATGAACTCGTAAATCTTCTGCTCAGTAGTTACATCTTCTTCGTGTTTATAATGATTAAACAAATGGACATTGTAGCTCATTATTTTTAAATCATCATTTAAAATTACTTCCTTATTAGAAAATTTAACTAAGGGAGTAGAAACAAACCATCCTATAGCTAAAACGAGTAATGATAAAAAAGCATTCTTATGCATTTTAATAAGCCAATACACAAAAAAAGCAATGTTTACGATAACTAAAAACGGAACAAACAAACCAAAAACAGAAAGGAAAGGAATTGTTTGTGGAGATACATACGGAAGTACATATGATAGCAATAAAACAGCTGCAAAAACTGAATTGATAAAGAATATAAACTTATGAGCTATCGAAAACTTTTTCATCTAATTTTTTCCTTGTTTAAATAAAAACTCTTTTTCACTTTTACTTAAAGTGTCGTAACCAGATTTACTAATTTTATCTAAAATAGCGTCAACTTCTTCTTGGTTTCTAGTCTTATCAACGTTAGGTTTTGGTGTTTTATTACCAGATTTATAAACTGTTTTGAGTTTTCTTTCTTTTTTAGAAAAAAGTTTGTTTACCGATTTAAAAATATCTAGCTCCTTATTACTAGCATTACGAACATAGAAAAAACCTAGTAGAGCGCCACCTAAATGTGCTAAATGTCCACCAGCATTACCAGCAGGAATTTGAATAATATCAATAGCAATCCAAATACAAGCTAATACCCATAGTTTTACAAAACCAATTAGCGGAAACTTTAATTCGTAGTTAGGTATATAGGTAGCAATACCAATAAAGATAGCAGAAATACCAGCTGAAGCACCTAGCAAAACACTGTTATGTGCAACATTTTGTAAGGCAGGGAAAAAATTATAACTCGCAACAAAAACAATTCCTCCAAACAATGTTCCTAGCAAATAAAAACCAAGTAATTGTTTAGGAGTGAAATATTGTTGAAATAAATGCCCGATATAAAATAAAGCAATTAGATTGAATAGGATGTGTAAAAAACTAGTGTGTAAAAAACCATACGTAATAATAGTCCACGGTTTTAGTATAAAATCATCAAAGTTGGCAGGTAACGCAAGCCATTCTACTAAAAGGTTTGTTTTTGATTGAAAAAGAAACCCAAAAGTATTGGTAACAAAAACAAGTAAGAAAACAGCTAAGTTTACGTAAATTAATTGCTCAACAATTCCAGCATGTTTAAATCTATATTTTAAGTTTTCAAGTACATTCATGATGTATGACTTCAGTAAGAATAAAAATTTTAGATACTAAATTAATGAAATTTAAATTGTTTTTTTTTCCAGTACCAAGCAATAATAAATCCAATAATAGCACCACCAATATGAGCAAAATGTGCGATGTTACCAATAGAATAGCTTGTCATACCAAAGAATAAATCACTTAAAATAATTAAAGGAATAAAGTATTTAGCAGCAATAGGAACAGGGAAGAAAATCAACGCTAATTTTGCATCAGGATAGGTTAACCCGAATGCAACTAAAATTCCGTAAATAGCACCAGAGGCACCAACGGCTGGAGTATGATATAAGCTATAAAACTCACTCATAGTTTTATTAGATAAAGTTATTAAGCTATCGTTATACTGACCTGAACTTAAAATATTTTGAATTTCAGCAGGAGAAACACCCATTCCTATTAGTTGTTCGTATATTCCATTGAATTGATAGTAATTTGCCAAAGTGTAAATTAAACCCGCTCCAATTCCTGCAGAAAAATAGAAAAATAAAAATTTATTTCGTCCCCACATTTGTTCAAGTGGGGTACCAAATGCCCATAAACCATACATGTTAAAAAGTAAATGTGCAGGTCCACCATGCATAAACATGTGCGTAATATATTGCCAAACTCCAAAATGTTCATTTTTTGGATAATGTAAAGCAAATAGATTAGTTAAATCCATGTTTAATAACTGCGGAGCAAAATACATAATCACGTTAATGATTATTAAATGCTTTATGGCTTGTGTTAATCTTGGCATATTACTTTTTATTTATTAAAAATGGCATCTATTTCATTTAAAGCTAATGTTTTAAATGTAGGTTTGCCAAAAGGTGAAATGTTAGGTTCTTTACAAGAGAACAAGTTGTTTACTAAATTTTCTTGTTCTTTTGCATTTAAAGAAGTTCCTGTTTTTATGGCTAGTGATTTAGCAAATGATTTTGCCATCACGTCAAAGTGACTAAAACTAGTATCAGGTACTTCGAGTTTAATATCGTCTAATAGCTGTTCTAAAATAAGGGTAATTTGACTTTCACTTATAGATGTTGGAATTCCTGCAATAACCACACTTTCTTTAGTGAACTCGTCAAACATAAAACCAGCACTCTCTAAATCGGATTTTATACTGTATATCATTTCTATGTCAGATGAAGAAAAAGAAATATTTACAGGAAACAGCAGTTGCTGACTGCTTGCTTCTTTAACAGTAATATTTTCTAAAAATTCTTCATACAAAACACGTTGATGTGCTAAAGATTGGTGAATTAATACCACGCCTGATTTTATAGAACTCAACAAGTATTTTTTTTGAATTTGGAAGGTTTTTCCAGTTTCAGTTTCTTGTTCAGATTCAAAAAGTTGTTCTTGCTGAATAGGTTCAATGGTATCAGTATTTGCATATAAAGCTTCCCAACTTCCAGTATCTTTTTTAAAATTAGACTGATAACTGTGTGTTGTGCTACTTTTAGGTGAGCTACTTGTATTAGTTGGCTCTTTGTAATTAGTTTCCGTTTTAAAAGGATTAAATGTAGGGTCAACAGTTATTGGAGGAACAGAAGAATTATTTTTTTTGCTATAATCATAAGGAGTATCTAAAGTAGAATCTCTATCAAAATCCAATACAGGAGCCACATTATATTGTCCCAAACTATGTTTTACAGTAGCACGTAAAATAGCATACAATGCTTTTTCGTTATCAAACTTAATTTCCGTTTTTGTCGGGTGAATGTTGATATCGATTGTATTAGGAGGTACTTCTAAATACAAGAAATAAGAAGGATGTGAACCGCTCTCTAATAACCCTTCAAAAGCATTTACCACAGCGTGGTTTAAATAAGAACTTTTTATAAAGCGGTTATTTACAAAAAAGAATTGTTCACCACGTTTTTTCTTTGCAAATTCAGGTTTAGCAACAAATCCGTTAACAGTAATAATGTCTGTTTGCTCATTAATAGGAACTAATTTTTCGTTCATTTTAGTTCCAAAAATAGCTACAATACGTTTACGTAAGTTACTCTTTTTTAAATGATAAACCTCGTTGTTGTTATGGTGTAATAAAAAAGAAATATTAGGATGCGCTAAGGCTACACGTTGAAATTCATCAACAATATGACGCGTTTCAACAGTGTCAGATTTTAAAAAGTTACGACGAGCAGGAATGTTAAAAAACAAGTTTTTAACAGCAATACTAGTTCCTTTAGAAGTCGAAACTACTTCTTGCGAAACAATTTCACTTCCTTCAATTTTTATTTGTGTTCCTAACTCATCATCTTCTTGTTTTGTTTTTAATTCAACATGCGCAATGGCTGCTATAGAAGCTAAAGCTTCTCCACGAAATCCTTTAGTATTTAGGTTGAATAAATCTTGTGCATCTTTAATTTTTGAAGTAGCATGACGTTCAAAACTCAAACGAGCATCGGTAGCACTCATTCCTTTACCGTCGTCAATTACTTGAATTAAAGTTTTTCCAGCATCTTTTAACAATAAGGTAATAGAAGTAGCACCAGCATCAATAGAGTTTTCAATCAATTCTTTTACTACAGAAGCAGGGCGTTGCACAACTTCTCCAGCAGCAATTTGATTCGCAACATGATCAGGTAGTAACTGTATAATATCTGACATTTAATTATTTTTTTGGGAAAAAGATTGTAAGGTCAAAATCAATAATAAACAAGAAAATAAGCGTTAAAACCAACGCTATAATTACTATAGTTTTATTCAGTTTGTAACCAGAATCTTTAAACTCGTCAAAAGCAGCATTAAACTTTCCCTTTAAACTTTTTCTTTTTCCAACAGTAGTTCTATACTCATCAAATTTATGCTTTACTTGATAAGGATTACTATCCCCTTTATAATAACGAGGTTTGTAATCGAACTTTTTATTTTCTCTTTTGATAAATCCCATAAAATTGTTGCTTCTTTAATAGCTTAAGTGGAACAAAAATCACACCAAATAAGACGAGTCCCAAAGTTACTGAATTATAGAGAGGTGGTCAAAAAAAGTGTATAAATTAAAGTTAAAAAGCGTCAAGATTATACTGAATCTTGACGCTTTTAATACTATTTTCTATAAAAGATTTAACTAAAAACCTAAAGAGTTTGAGGTACGTTCTTGATTTTTAATTGCTGCCATTTTAATTGCAGCTACTGCACACTCAATTCCTTTGTTACCTAGTTTACCACCAGAACGATCAAGAGATTGTTGTTTGGTGTTGTCGGTCAATACACAGAAGATAACAGGGACATCGTACTTAATGTTTAAATCTACAATTCCTTGAGTAACTCCTTCACATACAAAATCGAAATGTTTGGTTTCACCTTGAATCACATTCCCAACGGCTATGATAGCGTCTAATTTTTGCGTTTCAATCATTTTTTTACATCCGTACACTAATTCGAAACTACCAGGAACATCCCAAGAGACGATGTTTTCTTCTGTAGCACCACAATCTAGTAAAGTTTCAATAGCACCTTTGTGAAGATTTTTAGTGATTTCAGGATTCCATTCTGAAACAACAATCCCAAATCGAAAAGACTTCGCATTTGGGATTGTTGCTTTATCGTAATAAGATAAATTTGTTGTTGCCATTATTGAGCGTATTTTGCACTGTTGATATATTTTTCAATATCTCTTCCTTGATCAGAATCAGCGTATTTTTCTTTAATGGTTGTATAAAATTTTTCAGCTTTACCATATTCCTTTACATCCATTGCAATTTGAGCTGCTTTGAATAAAAATAGAGGAGTAGTAAATTGATTGTCTTTTTTATTAGCTGCTTTTTGATAGTAATCTAAAGCATCTTCTGGCTGGTTAATATCAGCAAAAGCATCACCAATAGCTCCTAAAGCAGTAGGTCCTAATAACTCATCGTCAGAACTAAAGTCACTTAAATACTCGATAGCTTCTTCGTATTTTTTCATTTTTAAGTAAGAAATACCTGCATAGTAGTTAGCTAAGTTCCCAGCTTTAGTTCCACTAAATTGCTCAGCAATATCAATAAAACCGTATTTTCCATCACCACCTTCTAAACCTAAAGTGTATAATGAGTCAGCAATAGCACCTGCAGAGGTATTTGCTTTTTCAAAGAAAGTACGAGGGTATGCTAATTCGTTTGAAGCTTCTTGTTGTGTTGGCTCAGCAATAAATTTGTTATAAGCTAAGTATACTAAAATTAAAGCTGCAACAGCTACCAATCCGTAAAATAATGGCTTGCTATTTTTTTCAATCCATTCCTCTGATTTATTCGCAGTATCATCTAAAGTGTTAAACACTTCAGCTGTAGTACTTTGAGATTCATCAAATGTTTCTTCTACTTCTTGTGTAACCTTTTCTTTCTTAGGTTTGTAACCTCTTTTCTTGTATGTAGCCATAATTGCTTAAAAAATTAGTGGCGACAAAAATAGTTTTTTTAATTGGATTTTAAAAGTCGTTTTTTCGTAAATTTTCGATAATTTGCGCTTTCTTTTAGTAATAGGGCTTTTTCATGTATTTGCAAAAACTATCTTTGGTAAATTTTAAAAATATTGAATCGCAAACTTTTGATTTTCAAAAGAAAATTAACTGCTTTGTTGGGAATAACGGTATTGGAAAAACCAATGTGTTAGATGCAATTTATTATTTGTCATTTGCTAAAAGTTACTTCAATTCGATTGCAGGGCAAAATATTCGACACGGTCAAGATTTTTTTATGGTTGAAGGAGATTATTTATTAAATAATCGACAAGAAAAAATTATTTGCTACTTAAAAAGAGGTCAAAAAAAAGTATTGAAACGTAACGGGAAAGCCTATGAAAAGTTTTCTGAACATATAGGACAGTTGCCGTTGGTGATCATTTCTCCTGCGGATAGGGATTTAATTGTTGAAGGAAGCGAAACTCGTCGTAAATTTATTGACGGAGTAATTTCTCAACAAGACAAAAAGTATTTACAAACTTTAATTTCGTATACTAAAACTGTGAGTCAGCGAAATGCATTGTTGAAGTATTTTGCTGCAAATAGAACATTTGATGCGTTAAATTTAAAAGTATACGATGAGCAACTAATTGAGTACGGAACGGTTATTTATAACAAAAGAAAAGCTTTCTTAGAAGAGTTTGTGCCTATTTTTAACGATAAGCATAAAATTATTTCTGGAGCAAATGAAGAAGTAAATTTGCGTTATAAAAGTCAGTTACACGATGTGTCTTTAGAAGTTTTGTTGCAACAAAATTTAGAGAAAGATAAGATGCTGCAGTATACATCTGTTGGAATTCATAAAGATGATTTAAATTTTGAAATAGAGGAACATCCTATTAAAAAATTTGGTTCACAAGGACAGCAAAAATCGTATTTAATAGCATTAAAGTTAGCACAGTTTGAATTTATTAAAAAGCAATCTAACGTTACTCCAATTTTATTATTGGATGATATTTTTGATAAGTTAGATGAAAACCGAGTTGCTCAAATCGTTGATTTAGTAAATAGTGATGAATTTGGACAAATTTTTATTACAGATACGCATGCCGATCGAACAGAGGAAGTGATAAAAAAGAGTAATCAAGAATATCAGATTTTTAAATTATAATCTTATTGTAAGAAAGGAAAGCAAAGCAAAAAGTAAATCAAATGGCTAAAAGAGAAAATGATAGTTTTTCATTAAAAGACTTGATGGGAAGTTTTATCCAAGAGAACAATAAATTAAAAAAAGGATTTCAAAAAATTCATATTGACGAAGCTTGGGAAAAATTGATGGGTGCAGGAGTAGCTTCTTATACTAGTGAGGTTAAATTACAAAACGGTACGCTGATTGTTCGTTTATCTTCTTCTGTATTGCGAGAAGAGTTAAGTTATGGTAAGGATAAGATTATACGCATGATTAATGAAGAGATAGGAGAGGAGCTTGTTAAAAAGTTGATGTTGGTGTAGTTCTAAAACGGTTAATAACTTCGCTAACGGTCTTGTGTATGATTTCGTTGCGTGTTTTAGTAACTAATTCTTAGTAAATATAAACCGAATAGAAAATTAGCGAGGATTTTTATGAGTAGGTGAGTACTAGCAATAAATTATATACGGTGTTACCAAACGTATTTTTTGATATTAATACCTTCGAAATCATTTCTCTTGGTTAAGGTATTTTAATCCCTGATACAAAGCTATTAATGGTACAGAGCGATGGTTTTCATTTTCAAAATATTCTATTTCGATATTTAGAGGTTTATCCGATTTCTTTTTTATTAAAGCATAGATAGAGTCATGTCTTTGTTTATTCCTTTTGTAATTAGCCTCTCCTTGATTGGCAGTAGCGATATAAAGTTTTTTGTCTAATGATATCGAGGAAATAGAGTCAACCTTATTTTTCATCATCTCCTCATTCCACCAAATACTTGGGTCTATAGAAATGTAAGCATTGAATATGCTATTTTTATCCATATAGGAGTTTAGTGTAAGTAGTCCTCCTAAAGAGTGTCCAACGAGAGTCCTAAAAGGTTCTGTCTTGTATTTTTTATCAATATAAGGTATTAGTTCTTTCTCAATGAAATTCAAAAAACTCCTTCCACCTCCCATATTATTAGGTCGTTTGGTCTTAATTTTTGTAACAGTAAAATCTCGTTCACGGTCAACATTCTCTACGGCTATAATAATACTTTCAGGCATTAAATTGTTTCGAGTCCTATTAGAACTCATAAAATGTAATATTCCAGATGTTGTTTTAAAATGAGTATATCCATCCAGTAATATGATAACTGGATATTTTTTGTCAATTTCAGATGAATCATTGTATGAATCAGGAAGACTTATTAAACAAGTTCTTTCTTCATTTAAAATATTAGATTTAATAACAAGCTTACTTCCTATTATAATGTCTGTTTCATTCTGTCCAAAAGTCTTTTGTATTCCTGAAAGAAGAATGTATAAAATTACAAATGTCAAACTTCTCATAGTTTGCTTTATATGTTTGATAACTTTTTTAAGAATATGAATCGATTTTAATGATTTATATTCAACGTTAGCGAAGTTATTAGAAATTAGAGTAAGATTCAAGCTAAATTATAAACAAAAAACTCGCTACAATTAAGTAACGAGTTTTTTTATTGTTGTTTCCTCATTGAGTTTAAGCTAAACAATAACGATTGATGATTTTTCATTAGAATCATATTTGATGTTAATTGTTTCTCCAACTTTAGGTATAGATAGTTTAGACACATGTGTTGTGGTATTAATATCAAATTTTTCACCAGACTCTGATTCAACATGAAGGCTTAACAGAATAATAGGGTCGAAATTTACTAATGATCCTGTGTCTTGTACTAGAGAAACTTTAGCTTTAGCAGGTGTTCCTTCTGTAATTAATCTTTGTTGTTTACCAACTAAATCAATTTGAGCTTCAGAAGCTTCAAGTATGTCGTTTGTTTCATCAACAAAACTTTTACCTAAGAATAATTTTGTTAGCCAGCCAACTATACCTCCTGATATTACTTTTTTTGTTTGTTGAATTGCTTGTTTAGGATCTTGATCTTTTGCCATTTTTTTTAATTTTTAAGTTGTAGAATTATTTTTCGCTTTTTTTAGCGGAAGGCAAAACTAGGTAATATAAAAGCTTTTTAAAAGGAAGTTGCTGAATAAAAGAAAGATTAAATGTTAAGTATTTGTTTTATAGTTTCTTAATGGAAGGGGGCGGTTGTTTTTATAATAAAAACTAAGTGTTATAGTCGTTAAATAGAATGTTAAGCAAAAAAAAACTCGTTACGATTGTGTAACGAGTTTAATATATAAAGTTTATTCTTTTTAAGAATTAAAACATTTCTCTACCAGAAAAGTGGAAAGCACCTTCGATAGCTGCGTTTTCATCAGAATCAGAACCGTGTACAGCATTTTCTCCAATAGAAGTAGCGTATAACTGACGGATAGTTCCTTCAGCAGCTTCAGCTGGGTTTGTAGCACCAATTAAAGTTCTAAAATCTTCAACAGCGTTGTCTTTTTCTAAGATAGCAGCGATGATTGGTCCGCGAGTCATAAACTCTACTAACTCACCAAAGAAAGGACGTTCACTGTGTACTCCATAAAAAGTCTCAGCATCACGCTTAGTCATTTGTGTTTTTTTCATAGCTACGATTCTGAAACCTGCAGCATTAATTTTTTCTAAAATTGCACCAGTATGTCCGTTTTCTACAGCATCTGGTTTAATCATTGTAAAAGTTCTATTTGTTGCCATTATTAAATGTAATAAATATCAGTATATGATAAATTCCTTAATTGTTGTTGATTATGCAAACTTCGCATAAATCGGCGCAAAAATACACTTTTTAATGTTATTAGCAAGTTAAGGGTATACTTGGTTGATTTCTTGTAAGATAGATTCGTTTTTGCCGCGCATTTGAAAGGTGACTTTTTTAGTTTTTAAGTCTAAAAGCAACGTTCCATAGCTTAAAGAATTTACAACATTTCCTATTCTGAAGTTGTTTTCTTCTGAAGAAAATGAAGAATATGCATGTGTTAATCCACTTGATGTGAAATCTATAATAGGATAAGCAAGACCTTCAATAGTTGTTTTAGAAAACTCAGAAATATGTCTGTCTCCAGAAAGAAGAATAACATTTGTGTTTGTTGATTTTTTGATTAGGCTGAACAATTTATCCACTTCGTGTGGAAAGTTAGCCCATTTTTCAAATCCGTGTTCTTTAGGTAGTATTTGGATGCTGCTAACCACTATAGTAAAGGTTGCGGTAGAGTTTGTTAATTCGTTGGTAAGCCACTTCCATTGTATTTTACCCAAAACGGTACCTTCATTATATGGATTTGGTTGAAAACGTTGTCCATTTGTTCCTTTGGTAAGAGAAGTTCTAAAGTAGCGAGTATCTAAAACAATAATTTTAACACTACCATCTTTTGTATTAAAAGTATGAGAGTGATAAACACCTTTTTGCTTTCTTCTAAGAGAGTTTTTAGGTACATCTAAAAAATCTAAAAATAGTTGCTGACTTTCATCCTTCATTTCAAATTCTACTCCTGCATCATTTTTACCATAATCATGATCATCCCATGTAGCAAGAACAGGAACCTTACTAGTTAGTTCTTTATAACTTTTTACTTTCTTTTGAGTTTTATACATACGTTCCATCTTACGCATGTTATTAGTGTCGGCATAAATATTATCTCCACCCCATACCCATACATCTGGTTGAAGTGAAAGAATGTCTTCCCAAAAAGGGTTGTTAAGTCTTTGGTTATTACAAGATCCAAAAGCAATGGTAAATGTTTCTTGAGAAAAAGAGGTAAAGGATATACCTAGAGAAAAGATTAGTAAAGTGGTAAATTTATTAGATTTCATTAAGTTTTAATTTTTAAACGAAGAAACAAAAAGAAATACATAAAAAGGTTAATATAGCATTAATTTGTATATTCGCCCTTTATGATTTTGAAACACTTTACAGAACTACAAGAATTCTTGTCAGAACCTAGAAATGTTGTAATAATTGGGCATAGAAATCCTGATGGAGATGCAATAGGTTCAACGTTAGGATTAAAACATTATTTAGATAAAAAAGGACATAAGACTCAGGTGTTAATGCCAAATGAGTATCCTGATTTTTTACACTGGATTCCAGGATCAAAGACAGTAAAACGTTTTGATCGTCAGAATAGTCAATCAGTCAAAGCTTTAAAAAAGTCTGATATAGTTTTTTTATTAGATTTTAATGCGTTGCATAGAGTAGGAGATGATATGCAAAATACATTAGAGCAATATGAAAACGATTTTGCTTTGATAGATCACCATCAACAGCCAGATGACTTCATGTATATGTATTCTGATACATCTATGTCTTCAACATGTCAAATGGTATACAACTTTATTGAAATGATGGGAGATGTTGAGTTGATAGATAAAAATATAGCGACTTGCTTATATACGGGTATTATGACGGATACAGGTTCTTTCCGTTTTAGATCTACAACTAGTACTACCCATAGAATTATTGCAGACTTAATAGACAAAGGGGCAGAAAATGATAGAATTCATAGTAATGTTCATGATGCAAATTCATATAACAGATTACTACTATTAGGTCAAGCATTGAGTAATATGAAAGTTTTACCAGAGTACAAAACAGCTTTTATTACCCTAACTGAAGAAGAGAAAAAGAAATTTAATTACGAAAAAGGAGATACAGAAGGGGTAGTAAATTATGCACTATCTTTGAAGGGAATTGTATTTGCAGCCATATTTATAGAAGATGAAGAGCAAGGGATTGTAAAAATGTCTTTCCGTTCAAAAGGGAAATTTTCAGTAAATCAGTTTGCACGTAATTATTTTAATGGAGGAGGACATGATAATGCAGCAGGAGGGAGAAGTGATGATAGTATGGAAAATACGATAGAGAGGTTTAAGTCGTTATTACCTACATATCAAAAAGAGTTAGAAAATTCGTATGAAGCATAAAATAACATTTTTTGTTTTTATGACCTTGGTAATGGTTTCCTGTAAAGAACCAGAAGCAAGAAGGCCAAAGCAACACGGTACTACAAATTTTTATAAGGAAGTTCTCAAAGAGAATAAGAGGTTGAATACCCTAGAGAAAAAACGTCTAGAAGAATGGGTAGCTAAAGACACCGTTAAAGTATATAAAAGTTCACCTAATGGTTTTTGGTATACCTATGTAACAAAAGATACTTTAAATTCAAGTTCTCCACAAGTCGAAGACTTAGTGATGTTGTCATATGATATAGTTGACCTTAATGGAGATATTCTTTATGAAAAAAGGGAGAGAAGTTATAAAGTAGATAAAGAAGATTTTATTCCTGCATTGCAAGATGGAATAAAGTTGATGAAAAAAGGAGAAACCATTACATTTGTCATTCCATCATACAGAGCTTTCGGAGTTACGGGAGATGGAAATAAAATAGCTGTAAATCAGCCAATACAAAGTACAGTAACATTAATCGATATAAAATCAAAAAAAGAAGAATGAAATTAACTAACATTTTAGCAGCCACAGTTGTAGGTTTATCAATTGTTTCATGCAGTAACGGTCAGTTTAAACAAAAAAGTTCATTAGCAACAGAAGTAGATTCTGTGAGCTATGCTTTAGGTTTAGATATGGCTAATAAAATCAAATCGAATTTTGATGAAATGGATCAAGATTTATTCGTGCAAGGTTTTAAAAACGGAATGGATTCTACAAACCTATTAGTAGAGTCAAAAGACATAAACAATATCTTAAGAACATTTTTTCAGAAAAAACAACAAGAAAAAATGAAAGAAATGCAAGAAGAGCAAGCTAAAAAAGCAGAGGCTGAGTTTGGAGATAATAAAAAAGCAGGAGAAGAGTTTTTAGCGGAAAATAAAGCAAAGGATGGAGTAAAAACTACCGAAAGCGGTTTACAATATGTTGTTTTAAAAGAAGGTGAAGGAGATGCTCCTACAGCAAACTCAAGAGTTAAAGTTCATTATCACGGTACTTTAATTGATGGAACTGTGTTTGATAGTTCAGTAGAAAAAGGACAGCCAGCTGAGTTTGGAGTAGGGCAAGTAATTAAAGGATGGACAGAAGGCTTACAGTTAATGAAGCCAGGAGCAAAGTATAAGTTCTTTATTCCACAAGAATTAGCTTATGGTCCACAACAAAGAGGACAACATATTAAGCCTTTTTCAGCTTTAGTTTTTGAAGTAGAGTTGTTAGAAGTAAAATAAATAAAACTTAAATAGTTGATAATTAATTAGGTTAGCACTTGTTGTTAACCTAATTAATTGTTTATAAGAGAAAATAAAACGAAATAAATGAAATTATTTAAAATTGTACTTGTTGTATTGGTAGTATTTGTATCATGTAAATCAGCAAAATATCCTAATTTAGAAAACGGATTATATGTAGATATCCAAACCAATCGAGGTGATATTTTAGTGAAGTTTTTTTATGATAAAGTTCCAATGACGGTGGCGAATTTTGTAGCCTTGAGTGAAGGAACACATCCTAAAATGATAGATTCATTAAAAGGAACACCGTTTTATGATGGAACGAAGTTTCATAGGGTTATTAAAGATTTTATGATACAAGGTGGGGATAGAACAGGAACAGGTGCTGGTGATGCAGGTTATACATTTGCTGATGAATTCCCAATGGATGAAGAAGGTAATTTATTGTATAAACATGATGGCCCAGGAGTATTGTCTATGGCAAATTATTCAAGACCAGTTACGAATTCGAGTCAATTTTTTATAACACATAAAGCAACACCTTGGTTAGACGGTGGGCACTCTGTTTTTGGTCGTGTTTTAGAAGGACAAGCAGTAGTGGATACTATTCAAAAGAATGACTATATAAAACATGTAGAAATTTTAAGAATAGGAGAAGAGGCGGCTAAGTTTGATGCTCCTGCGGTTTTTGAAAATGAATTAGCAAACGTTGAAAAGAAAGAAGAAGAGAGAAAGAAAATGCTAGAAGAGTTAAAACAAAAATACCAAGAAGAACAAGGAATTAATGATGCAATTACAACTGATTCTGGTTTGAAAATTTTATCATTACAAAAAGGAAGCGGGAAAAAAGTAAACCCAGCATTACCAACAACAGCACATTATACGCTGTATTTAGCAGATGGAAGAAAGATTGATTCTAGTTTAGATAAAGGAGAGGCTTTTGTATTTACGGTTGATGATGAAAAACTTCCACTAATAGCAGGCTGGAAAGAAGGGGTGAAAACAATGAGAGAAGGAGATAAAGTAAGGTTATTTATACCTTCTTATTTAGGTTACGGTGATCGTAGAGTAGGGCCAATACCTCCAAAATCGGATTTAATTTTTGAAATAGAAGTATTAAAAGTAGGAAAGTAATTGTGATAGAAAATATTATACAAAAAGATAAAGAGCTTTTAATTTATCTTAACAATTTAGGAAGCGAGCAATGGGATAGTTTTTGGTTAACAATAACCAATCAATTTACTTGGACACCACTGTTTGCTTTTGTGTTGTTTTTAGTGTTTAAACAGTTTGGATGGAAAAAAGGAATATTTACGGTGTTATTTATAGCGGTTATTGTTGCTTTTTCTGATCAATTTACAAACTTGATAAAAAATACTACAGAAAGAATTAGACCTTGTAATACTGAAGGTTTAAAAGAGTATTTGAGAGATTTTACATATAAGCCTAGAGGATATAGTTTTTGGTCTGGTCACGCTTCGTTATCTACTACAATAACAACTTTTATGATTCTGTTGTTAAGAAAGCACATTAGATTAATTTACTTAATGATTTTATTTCCTTTAATTTTTGGGTATAGTAGAATATATCTAGGTGTGCATTTTCCAGTAGACGTCACTACAGGGTATGTTTCAGGTGTAATTTTAGGAGCATTATTTTATTTTGGATACTTAGCTCTAGAGAAGAGAATTAGGTTAGGGAAAGAGTAGTGTTAAGGTTATAAGAAACGTTACTGTTTCTAATCAATAAAAAAAGCTTACAATTTTGTAAGCTTTTTTTCTTTAATCCCCTAAAAAAAAATCCGAAGCTTTCGCTTCGGACTTGCGGAGAAAGAGGGATTCGAACCCCCGGTCCTGTTACAGACAACGGTTTTCAAGACCGCCGCATTCGACCACTCTGCCATTTCTCCTGAGTGCCTCATCAGATATTTCCTGATTGCGGGTGCAAATATATGACCTTTTTTCAATTCAAAAAAAGTTTTTTGATACTTTTTTTAATAAAATTTAAGCTTTAAAAGTGTTGTGAAACGTAATGCTTTTGCTATCAATAAGTTTGGTGTAAAATAAAATTTTAAAAAATTTAAATAAAAAAATAAACTAAACATATAATAGGGTGTGATAATGGATTAACCGATAATTATAAGAATGAAAATTATCATTTTTTAGTAAATAAATTCTACCTTCGTCCTATTAAATAGTAAGGTATGTTTAATTCATTTGGAAATATTTTAAAGCTAACTACGTTTGGTGAATCTCATGGAATAGCAATTGGAGGTGTGATTGATGGATTCCCTTCAGGAGTAAAAGTTGATTTTGATGCTATTCAGCAAGAATTAGATCGTCGTAAGCCAGGGCAATCTAAAATAGTAACACAACGTAAAGAACCAGATACGGTTGAGTTTTTGTCGGGTATTTTTGAAGGGGTGACTACTGGAGCATCAATAGGTTTTGTAATAAAGAATACAAATCAAAAAAGTAAAGATTATAACCATAATACAGATGTGTACCGTCCTTCACATGCCGATTATACGTATGATAAAAAATACGGAATTAGAGATCATAGAGGTGGTGGACGAACATCAGCAAGAGAAACAGCCAATTGGGTTGTAGCAGGAGCTCTAGCAAAGCAATTAATCAATCACATTAATATAAATGCATTTACATCATCAGTAGGAGATGTTTTTATGGTAAAGCCATATCAAGATTTAGACTTTTCTAAAATTGAAAGTAACATTGTCCGTTGTCCTGATGAAGCATCAGCTGAAAAGATGATTGATAAGATTCATGAAATACGTAAAGCAGGTGATACTATTGGAGGAACAATAACATGTGTAGCACAAAATGTACCTGTAGGTTTAGGAGAACCTATTTTTCATAAATTACATGCAGAGTTAGGAAAAGCCATGTTGTCTATCAATGCTGTAAAAGGGTTTGAATTTGGAAGTGGTTTCTGTGGAGCAAAAATGCAAGGTTCTGAACATAATGATATTTTTAATCCAGATGGAACAACACAAACTAACTTGTCAGGAGGAATTCAAGGAGGGATTTCTAACGGAATGGATATCTATTTTCGAGTAGCATTCAAACCTGTAGCTACAATAATGCAAAATCAAGCTACGACAAACTCAAAAGGTGAAGCTACCGAGATACACGGAAAAGGAAGACACGACCCTTGTGTAGTACCAAGAGCTGTACCCATTGTAGAGGCATTAACAGCTTTAGTACTTGCTGATTTTTGGTTAATGAATAAAACTAGAAAAAAATAAAAAATAAAAAGCCCAGATATATCTGGGCTTTTAAATATCTTAAAAACACGACTCTTTCTAGTAAAGAGTTAACATCGCATTTTTATCGTTATTGTTGAATGTGGTAGCAGGTCCACAAGACTGCATAATTGAAGTGTTGTCAGATCCAGTTGGAGTACCAGCAATATGAATAGCTCCTACACCAGCACTACCTTCATTAACATTTTGTCCACAGCTTTCACGTGTTTGATAATCAGTATGACGGAAACCAATACAGTGTCCAATTTCATGAGCCATAGTTCCAGCAAGCTCGCTAGAAGTAGGTGCAATAGACAATTCAAACCATCTACTGTTAATACCGAAACCTTTAGCAGGATCTCCTCTTCTAGTTGGGAAACCAGCAGCTCTACCTAAAGTGATAAATCCACCACTTTCTAATTCGTAAAACTCATTAACTTCAATATCAGCTTTAGATTTACCCTTACCACCATAAGAAACTCTTTGGTAAGTTAATTGAGAACCTAAATTGTTTAACATAACAATAGTTTTGTCTAAAGCATCAGAACCTAAAGTTCCTAAATCAGGAGAAACACTTACTGTAATAACTCTAGGTAAACCAGTTACTAAGTTAGTAGTTCGGTAATGTTCAGTGTTAGGGATGTTAGCCCCTTCACCTAACTCATCAATTTGAGCAAAAGTAAAGAACATGTCTTCTACAGCTACACCTTTTTCTCCCATAAAGGTAGTTACTTTAGCTGAAGAAGTTTCGAAATAAGCAGCTTGTAGTTTTGAAACTATTTCAGGCGTAATTTCGCTAGTTTCGTTGTTTGGAATAGTCTCTTCTGAAGAGTTACATGCAGTAAATAAAATAACTGCGAAAGCCAAAAGGCTTAATAGTTGTGAATTTAAATTTTTCATTTTTTTGAAAGGATTTTTATTAAAAAATTTCAACGAATGTATGTTTTTATCATGGAATATGCAAAAAAAGTGTTTTATTTGCGTTAATAATATATTTTTATGAGGTTGTTTTTTCTTTTTGTTTTTGGAATGTTTTTAACATTAAAAATGTACTCGCAAGTTGATTTTCCTGATTATGTAAAAAAAATAGAACCAAAAAAAAATCAGGAAAAAGAGTTGAAAAAAAAATATTATTTAATTTATAAAAAAGATCTGATTTTCAATGAGAAAGAAATTAATGTAGTACGAAAATTAGATAAAAACTTTTTTATAATAACAAAAAAAGAAAAACCTTTTTCTTTTAAAGGAAAGTTATTTGATATAAATGATAGTTGGAAGCAATCATATAGAGTTTCACGATTGTCAAAGAAAAAGAATAAACTGGTAAAGGTTGTTGTTAAAACAATTAATTCAAAACTATTCTTAGAAGAAGCAAAAGAAAAAAATATAAGTATTAAAGTACAACATAAGTACAAGGACATTCTAACTCTTAAAGTATCTTCGGCAGATATAAGTAAATTAACCTCCATGTATCAGGTTGTTTATGTAGATGTTCAAATAGCTCCCCGTCCAGAAAAAGTACCGATTGAAAAAGTAGATTTAAGTGTCAATAATATATATAAGCTTCAAAATGACTTCAAAACTATCAATGGAGAAGGAGTAACTGTTTCTGTAAAAGAATTGTTGTTTGATGTAGAAGATATAGATTTAAGAAATAGAGTAAAATTATATGGAAGTGAAGCAGAAGATGTTTCTAGCCATGCAACATCAATGGCCACTATAATAGGAGGAGCAGGGAATAGTGCGTATAACTCTAAAGGAGTAGCTAACCATAGTCATTTATCTTCTTCAGACTTCAGTACACTGCTGCCTGATAATGATACTTATTATAATAACAATAATATATTTGTTCAAAACCATTCTTACGGAACAGAAATAGAAAACTTCTATGGAGCAGAGGCAAATGCTTACGACCAAAGTACAATTGATATACCTGAACTACTTCATGTTTTTTCTTCCGGAAATAGAGGAGAAGCTGCATCTAATGAAGGAGCCTACCAAGGAATAGAAGGATATGCTAATATGACAGGAAACTATAAAATGGCTAAAAATGTTTTAGTTGTTGGAGGAGTGAATAAAGAATTGATGGTAAATACGAGAAGTTCAAAAGGACCTACTTATGACGGTAGAATAAAACCAGAACTGGTAGCACACGGTCCAGATGGAACATCAGATGCAGCGGCGATAGTTTCTGGTGTAGCAACGTTACTACAGCATAAATATAAAGAGAAAACAAACAAATCTCCATCTTCGGCATTATTAAAATCCCTATTAATTGCGGGAGCTGACGATATTGGTCCAAAAGGAATTGACTTTAAAAGTGGTTACGGTAATATAAACGGTTTTCAAAGCATGAGTATTTTAGAAAACGGAAGGTATATTAATGATGAAATCTCAAGTAATGAAATAAAAGAATATTCAATTCCTATAAATACGACAGCAAAAGAAATACGAGTAGTGTTAGTTTGGAATGATGTTCCTGCTAATGTTAATGAAGATAAAGCATTAGTAAACGATTTAGATTTAGAAATAAGTAACGGAGTAAATTCGTGGTTACCTTGGGTTTTGGATGCGTCACCCTCTCAAAGTTTGTTAGAAAAGGAAGCTACACTAGGAGAAGATCACTTAAATAATGTAGAATTAATTACAATTGAAAATCCTGAAATAGGAACCTATAGTATAAAGATAAAAGCAAATTCATTAGCAACAGCGGCGCAAGCATTTTCTGTCGCTTATTTCTATCAGCCCAAAGATACCTTTATGTGGAATTATCCTAATAAAGAGGATAAGCTACCAGCAGTAACAGATAAATATGTACGATGGACCAATAACTTAGATTTTCCTGTAAATAAAATTGAATATTCTATTAATAATGGAAGTTGGACAGAGATAGCAAACGCTACAAATATTACAAAACCATTTTTTCTTTGGAATACTCCAGATGTTAATGGGGTAGCTCAATTAAGAGCTTTGGTAAATGGAGTGTATTATATATCTGAAGAATTTATAATTTCTGAGATTATTACACCAATTGTCGATTTTAACTGTGATGAAAATATTCAATTTAGCTGGGAGTCAGTTCCAAATGTAACAGCATATAATGTACAATTATTAGAAGATACTTATATGTACACCAACTCAACAGTAAGTGAAACAAATATTGTAATTCCAAAAAATACATTTAAAACACCTTATATATCAGTAACGCCAGTTTTTAATAGTGGAGTAGGGGTTAAAGGGCAAACAATAAACTACAATTCACAAGGAGTAAATTGTTATTACAAGAATTTTTTAGCCTTTGTAAAAAATGAAAATGTAGTAGATGTTCGATTAAGTTTAAGTACTTTAACCAATGTAGCTTCAGTTGTCTTTGAAAAAACACGTAACGGAGAAACAGAAGTAATTGAAACATTTACAATGCCTAGTTTAGAAGATCTTCAAACAGAAGATGAAAAAGTTTTAGGTGGAGAAAATGAATACAGGGCTAAAATTATTCTTGATGATGGAACAGAGATTTATACAGACAGTATAAAAATAGAGTTCCCTTTTGATGATACTTTAAAAATATATCCAAATCCTGTAATAGCTTCAGAAGGAATGTTTGTGTATTCAAGAGGGAATAATTTAGAAATAGAAATTGTAGATGTTGCAGGAAGAATAATTTATACAAACAAAATTCAAAAAATTAGGCAAACCATTCCTATACCCAACTTTAAAACAGGTTTACTGTTTGTTCGTATACTAAAAGAAGGGCAACAAATAGCAGTAAAGAAAATACTAGTAAAACCTTAAGTTTTTTTAATTAGTAAGATTAAGGTTAAAACTTTTGTGTTACTTTTTGTAATTTTACAAAGTCACTTCGGATGATTTCGATACTCTATCGAAATTGTATCGAGAAGTTTATACAAACCTGTTCTCGATAAAGTCATTCTAAAGACAATTTTATAATATTTATTTAGATATGATTATGGACTACATTAAAGGGCGTGGTGCACAACACAACACACATAATAAATTTATACAGCATCAGCATGAGGTGTTAGATGACTTTTTAAATTATTGCGAAGCTGAAAATGAATTAGCAGACAATAATAAAACAACTTATTTGGAAATTTACCCCAAAACAATTTTGAATAAAGTAACGAGTCCTGATATTGGGTTCTCATACTCTATGAATCCGTACCAAGGCTGTGAACATGGGTGTATATATTGCTATGCACGTAATACGCACGAATACTGGGGGTATTCAGCAGGGTTAGACTTTGAACGAAAGATATTGTACAAAGCCAATGCACCAGAATTATTAGAGAAAAAGTTACGAAGTCGTAATTGGCACCCCAAAAATATTATGTTTTCAGGAAATACAGACTGTTATCAACCGATAGAAAAGAAACTTGAAATCACACGAAAAATGCTACAAGTGCTATTAAAATTAAAACATCCAGTAAGTATGATAACAAAAAATGCATTAATACTTCGTGATTTAGATATTTTAAAAGAAATGGCAGCTTTGAATTTAGTGAGGGTGAGTATATCAATCACATCGTTATCAGAGGAAACAAGAAGAGTAGTCGAGCCAAGAACAACAACAATCAAAAAAAGACTAGAAACAGTTAAGGTGTTAGCAGAAAATAATATTCCAGTTAATGTTATGATGGCGCCAATTATACCTTCAATTAATAGTCACGAAATATTACCATTAGTAAAAAAAGTAAGTGAGTTAGGAGCAACATCAGTTGCATACACAATAGTGCGTTTGAATGGAGCGATAGGAGAAATTTTTACCAATTGGGTAAGAAAAACCTATCCCGATAGAGCAAACAAAATACTACATCAAATAGAAGACACACATAAAGGCTCGCTGAATGATTCACGTTATGGGAGTAGAATGAGGGGAGAAGGAAAAATAGCAGAGCAAATAAATACACAATTCAAGCTAGCAAGAAAACTATATTTAAAAGACAAAACACTACCTCCGCTAGATTATACCAAATTTGATAAGTACCAAACAAATCAAACAACACTGTTCTAAATAATATATTGTAAAAGGCAATTACCTACAATATATATAATGTATTTCGAATATGGTTTTATTAGTTGTGTGTTTCACTTTGTAATTTAGTTATCGCTAGGCAATAACATTGTAAAGAGTCGGGCCTTTCGTTGTATCTTTTGCTTTTGGGTTGCTATTACAATTCAATAAAAGTAAAAGGATGTCGCTTTAAATGCAGTACACTCAACGAAACAAAGAATTAAATAGCCTATTCGCTTTAATCCCTAACGCGATTTGCTACCATATATATAGTATGTACAAGCCACTTCAGTGTTAAGGGAAGTAGTTAAAAGATGTATTTAGAGTACAAGAGTAGGTATTGTTTTGATTGGTTAGAAAAAACTTTCAGGTATAAAGAGGTATAAGACAAAGAGTTAAAAAAAGGTTTGGAAAAAAGGTAAAAAAAGTCATTGTTGTAAAGAAAAAGGTATCTATATTTGCACCCGCAAACGGAGAAGCGGTAAGCTAAGAAGTTAGTAAGAGTTCATTAAAATAGGGTTTAAGATATTTAAAGAAAAGGTTAAAAAATAGTTTAAATTTTTCTTGTTTAATAAGAAATAAAGTGAGTATCTTTGCAGTCCGATTTTTAGGGAAACAGTTCATTAAAATAGTGTAGCGAAACAAACGAAAAAAAACTTTAAAAAAAGTTTTGTCAGATTAAAAAGAGTTTGTAGTTTTGCATCCGCTTTGAGAAAGCGACACGATCACAGAAATTTTGGAAGACGGTAAGGTCACTAGTTCGAGTCTAGTATTTCTACAAAAGGTTGGATTGAAAAGATGAGTTAACGCTTATTGTTAGAGATTCACCAAGTTCATTGAAAATATTGAAATTGACAGCGTAAAACAAAGAGTAGAATAACCATAACTTCTACGAAGTTAAAAATTCTTTTGGAACTTAACATTTATAATATTAAAGATTATACAATGAAGAGTTTGATCCTGGCTCAGGATGAACGCTAGCGGCAGGCTTAACACATGCAAGTCGAGGGGTAACAGGGAAAAGCTTGCTTTTTTGCTGACGACCGGCGAACGGGTGCGTAACGCGTATAGAATCTGCCTTGTACAGGAGGATAGCCTTTAGAAATGAAGATTAATACTCCATAATGTTGAGAAATGGCATCATTTTTTAATTAAAGATTTATCGGTACAAGATGACTATGCGTCCTATTAGCTAGATGGTAAGGTAACGGCTTACCATGGCAACGATAGGTAGGGGGTCTGAGAGGATTATCCCCCACACTGGTACTGAGACACGGACCAGACTCCTACGGGAGGCAGCAGTGAGGAATATTGGTCAATGGAGGCAACTCTGAACCAGCCATGCCGCGTGCAGGAAGACTGCCCTATGGGTTGTAAACTGCTTTTATACAGGAAGAAACTTAGTTACGTGTAACTAACTGACGGTACTGTAAGAATAAGCACCGGCTAACTCCGTGCCAGCAGCCGCGGTAATACGGAGGGTGCAAGCGTTATCCGGAATCATTGGGTTTAAAGGGTCCGCAGGCGGTCAATTAAGTCAGAGGTGAAATCCCATAGCTTAACTATGGAACTGCCTTTGATACTGGTTGACTTGAGTTATACGGAAGTAGATAGAATAAGTAGTGTAGCGGTGAAATGCATAGATATTACTTAGAATACCGATTGCGAAGGCAGTCTACTACGTATATACTGACGCTCATGGACGAAAGCGTGGGGAGCGAACAGGATTAGATACCCTGGTAGTCCACGCCGTAAACGATGGACACTAGTTGTTGGGTTTATATTCAGTGACTAAGCGAAAGTGATAAGTGTCCCACCTGGGGAGTACGATCGCAAGATTGAAACTCAAAGGAATTGACGGGGGCCCGCACAAGCGGTGGAGCATGTGGTTTAATTCGATGATACGCGAGGAACCTTACCAGGGCTTAAATGTAGAGTGACAGACTGAGAGATCGGTTTTTCTTCGGACACTTTACAAGGTGCTGCATGGTTGTCGTCAGCTCGTGCCGTGAGGTGTCAGGTTAAGTCCTATAACGAGCGCAACCCCTATCGTTAGTTGCTAGCAGGTAAAGCTGAGGACTCTAGCGAGACTGCCGGTGCAAACCGTGAGGAAGGTGGGGATGACGTCAAATCATCACGGCCCTTACGTCCTGGGCTACACACGTGCTACAATGGTATGGACAATGAGCAGCCACAACGCGAGTTGGAGCGAATCTACAAACCATATCACAGTTCGGATCGGAGTCTGCAACTCGACTCCGTGAAGCTGGAATCGCTAGTAATCGGATATCAGCCATGATCCGGTGAATACGTTCCCGGGCCTTGTACACACCGCCCGTCAAGCCATGGAAGCTGGGGGTGCCTGAAGTCGGTTACCGCAAGGAGCTGCCTAGGGTAAAACTGGTAACTAGGGCTAAGTCGTAACAAGGTAGCCGTACCGGAAGGTGCGGCTGGAACACCTCCTTTCTAGAGAAAGATGGTGAGTTACATAAGAGGTTTTATTTTACTCTTTGCTGTTAATTTTAAAAAAATAGACTAAGATCTTAAGAAGTCAATAGTATTTAGTCGATAGTTGTTAGTGTTATATCTAATAATTAAGAGCTAAAGTCTAGAGGCTAAAAAAAGTCTCGTAGCTCAGCTGGTTAGAGCGCTACACTGATAATGTAGAGGTCGGCAGTTCGAGTCTGCCCGAGACTACAATTTTAAGATAAATAGTTGAAAGGAAATTTTAGAAGTTGGGTATCCCAAGTTGACGTATAGGTCATCAATTAACTGATAACTGTTAACTGATACCGACTACTGAAAAGAAAAGGGGGATTAGCTCAGCTGGCTAGAGCGCTTGCCTTGCACGCAAGAGGTCATCGGTTCGACTCCGATATTCTCCACAAGGACTAAGGTCCACAAGTTCATTGACATATTGGTAAAATGATATCGTAAAGAATCAAGATAGAGAGTTAGATTAAATCTAACAAAATATTTTTATAAGAACAAGAATTATAAAGAGCTCGTTGTAGTATTTATACTACAGCAAAAAGTACAATAAGCTAAATAAGGGCGTATGGAGGATGCCTAGGCTTTCAGAGGCGAAGAAGGACGCGATAAGCTGCGATAAGCTACGGGGAGAAGCACATATTTTATGATCCGTAGATTTCCGAATGGGGCAACCCGGCATGTTGAAGACATGTCACACCTTCGGGTGAGCAAACGTGGTGAACTGAAACATCTAAGTAACCATAGGAAGAGAAAACAAAAGTGATTCCGTTAGTAGTGGCGAGCGAACGCGGATTAGCCCAAACCAATGTTGTTACGGCAATATTGGGGTTGTAGGGCTGCGACATTAGAGTCTTAGAGAACTAGAATCGTTTGGAAAGACGAACCGAAGAGAGTGATAGTCTCGTATAGGTAATCGAAGATAATATAGCAGTACCCTGAGTAGTGCGGGACACGTGTAATCCTGTATGAATCCACCGGGACCATCCGGTAAGGCTAAATACTCCTGAAAGACCGATAGTGAACTAGTACCGTGAGGGAAAGGTGAAAAGAACCCTAAGTAAGGGAGTGAAAGAGAACCTGAAACCGTACGCCTACAAGCGGTCGAAGCACATTTACTGTGTGACGGCGTGCCTTTTGCATAATGAGCCTACGAGTTACTGTTGCTAGCAAGGTTAAAGATTTAAGGTCTGGAGCCGTAGCGAAAGCGAGTCTGAATAGGGCGCTATAGTTAGTAGTAGTAGACGCGAAACCGAGTGATCTACCCATGGGCAGGTTGAAGCTGTGGTAACACATAGTGGAGGACCGAACCAGTTGACGTTGAAAAGTCTTTGGATGACCTGTGGGTAGGGGTGAAAGGCCAATCAAACTCGGAAATAGCTCGTACTCCCCGAAATGCATTTAGGTGCAGCGTTGAGACAAAGTTTTATAGAGGTAGAGCTACTGATTGGATGCGGGGGCTTCACCGCCTACCAATTCCTGACAAACTCCGAATGCTATAAAATGTTTCTCAGCAGTGAGGGCATGGGTGCTAAGGTCCATGTCCGAGAGGGAAAGAACCCAGACCATCAGCTAAGGTCCCCAAATATATGTTAAGTTGAAAAAACGAGGTTTGACTGCCCAGACAGCTAGGATGTTGGCTTGGAAGCAGCCATTCATTTAAAGAGTGCGTAACAGCTCACTAGTCGAGCGGTCGAGCATGGATAATAATCGGGCATAAACATATTACCGAAGCTATGGACTTATTAAAGTGGTAGGGGAGCATTCTATATGTGCTGAAGGTGTGCTGTGAGGCATGCTGGAACGTATAGAAAAGAAAATGTAGGCATAAGTAACGATAAAGGGGGCGAGAAACCCCCTCACCGAAAGACTAAGGTTTCCTCAGCGATGCTAATCAGCTGAGGGTTAGTCGGGACCTAAGGCGAATCCGAAGGGAGTAGTCGATGGACAACAGGTTAATATTCCTGTACTTCTTATAATTGCGATGGGGTGACGGAGTAGTGAAAGCACCGCGAACTGACGGAATAGTTCGTTGAAACATTTAGGTATTAGACTGGTAGGCAAATCCGCCGGTTTAGCTGAAGTGTGATAGTACCACAAGTCTTCGGATGCGTGGATAGTGTGCCTAAAAACTTCCAAGAAAAACCTCTAAGCTTCAGATTATAAGAACCCGTACCGTAAACCGACACAGGTAGTTGGGATGAGAATTCTAAGGTGCTCGAGAGATTCATGGCTAAGGAACTAGGCAAAATAGACTCGTAACTTCGGGAGAAGAGTCGCCCTACTCCGGTAGGGCCGCAGTGAAAAGATCCAGGCGACTGTTTATCAAAAACACAGGGCTTTGCTAAATTGAAAGATGATGTATAAGGCCTGACACCTGCCCGGTGCTGGAAGGTTAAGTGGAGTTGTTAGCTTCGGCGAAGCAATCAAATGAAGCCCCAGTAAACGGCGGCCGTAACTATAACGGTCCTAAGGTAGCGAAATTCCTTGTCGGGTAAGTTCCGACCTGCACGAATGGTGCAACGATCTGGATACTGTCTCAGCCATGAGCTCGGTGAAATTGTAGTATCGGTGAAGATGCCGATTACCCGCAGCGGGACGAAAAGACCCCGTGAACCTTTACTATAGCTTCGTATTGACTTTGGATAAGTAATGTGTAGGATAGGTGGGAGACTTTGAAGCAGCGTCGCTAGGCGTTGTGGAGTCATCCTTGAAATACCACCCTTTGCTTATCTAGAGCCTAACTCAGCAATGAGAACAGTGCGTGGTGGGTAGTTTGACTGGGGTGGTCGCCTCCAAAAGAGTAACGGAGGCTTCTAAAGGTTCCCTCAGCACGCTTGGTAACCGTGCGTAGAGTGCAATGGCATAAGGGAGCTTGACTGAGAGACATACAGGTCGATCAGGTACGAAAGTAGAGCATAGTGATCCGGTGGTTCCGCATGGAAGGGCCATCGCTCAAAGGATAAAAGGTACTCCGGGGATAACAGGCTGATCTCCCCCAAGAGCTCACATCGACGGGGGGGTTTGGCACCTCGATGTCGGCTCGTCACATCCTGGGGCTGGAGAAGGTCCCAAGGGTTGGGCTGTTCGCCCATTAAAGTGGCACGCGAGCTGGGTTCAGAACGTCGTGAGACAGTTCGGTCTCTATCTGCTGTGGGCGTTAGAAATTTGAGTGGATCTGACTTTAGTACGAGAGGACCGAGTTGGACTGACCTCTAGTGTATCTGTTGTCTCGCCAGGGGCACTGCAGAGTAGCTACGTCGGGAAGGGATAAGCGCTGAAAGCATATAAGCGCGAAACCCACCACAAGATGAGATTTCTTTAAAGGGTCGTGGAAGATCACCACGTTGATAGGCTATAAGTGTAAGTGCAGTAATGTATGTAGCTGAGTAGTACTAATAACCCATAGGCTTATGTACGTATCCCGGTCCTAGTGGCCGGGAGCAAACTCTTTGATAATTTATGATATGATTTTACTAATATGTTAACTTATACAGTTGAAATATACTGAAACGATTTAAGGTGATTATCGCAATGGGGCTCACCTCTTACCATTCCGAACAGAGAAGTTAAGCCCATTAGCGCCGATGGTACTGCCACTGGTGGGAGAGTAGGTCGTTGCCTTTCTTTTAAACCTCAATCTTTTATTAGATTGAGGTTTTTTTTATACCTAATTTTTTAACCTCCTAAATTCTTACAGAGGAGGTAGATTATATTCTATAAAGCCTTAAGAAAGTAAATAAAAGAGGAATAAACTATTTTAAAACTCTTTATAGGGTAACATGATTTATATCTTTTAATAGTTGTTGTATGAGTCTTAAATAACTAAATAATTTAAGAAGTTTTAGGGTAAAGAAGATTTGTACATTGAAATTTGTTTTTTAATCTTTACGTCTTATAAAAAACAGAATGAGTTTAGGTAATGCAGTTTTATTTTTCATATGTTCTTTAGGTGTTTTTAATGGTCTCTTGGTGAGTATATATTTTTTATTGCTAGATAAAACGACAAGAGTCCCTAATTTTTTGTTTGGGCTGTTAACTTTCTTTTTAACAGTACGAATAGGGAAGTCCGTTTACACAATATTTACCCCTAGGGAAGAGAGAAATTTATGGATTATACAAATAGGACTATCAGCTTGTTTTTTAATAGGAATCTCGTTGTATTACTATTTAAAATCATCTGTTACAAAAACGAAGAAAATTCCGTTAAACTGGAAAATTCATTTTTTAATATTATTCCTAGTACTACTTATAGTAGGAATCATAAAGCCATATGCAATAGATATGCTTTTTTGGAATACCTATTTTGTTAAGTTTATTTATTTGGTTTGGGGTATTTATGTTGTGTTATCAGGGGTAGTCTTAAAAGATATTTTCAAAAAACTATTTTCAAAAAAAGAAACTTTTACTACTTCAGAAGTATGGTTGGTGGCTGTTTATGTAAGTAATCTACTAATTTATTTGGCATACATAATTGGTTATTTTTATTTCTATTTTGTAGGAACTGTTACTTTTTCTATTGTTTTTTATGGATTGATATTGTTATTTCTTTCTAAGAAAAATAGAGAATCTATTTTTAGAGACTTGCCAGAAAAATACTCTGCAAAAAAGATTGAAAATGATGAAGCAGATTCTTTAAAATTGCAATTAGATGTTTTAATGAAAGAACAAGAATTGTATAAAAAGACCGATGTAAAATTGTCTGATATTTCAGTTAAAATAGGGGTGTCTTCTCATAAATTATCACAATTTCTAAATGATAATCTTGGAAAAAGCTTTGCAACATTCTTGAATGAATATAGAATTGAGGAAGCGAAGAAACTATTAAAAGAAAATCATAAAATTACTTTAGAAAGTATTGGTTTTGAAGCTGGTTTTTCTTCAAAATCAAACTTTTACGCTACATTTAAGAAAGTTGTAGGGCTAACGCCAGCTCAGTATCAAAAGAAGTTTTTAGAAGAGTAACTAGTACACAATTATAATTTAGGACACCTAAATTATAAGATTTCATCAAGAAAGAAGGTTGTTTTAAGAGATTTGAAGTAAAATTTAAATCTTTTATATATATGAAAATTATAGCGACATTAATTTCAGTACTCTTTTCTTTATCGTGCTTTTCACAAGATAAAGAAGATGTTAAACAAGAACTCCTAATTAATATCTATGGAGGCAAACAACAAAAAGTAATTAATTACGATAAAAGTTTTGTGTCTGACGATAGATTGTTTTATGAAAGTTTAGATCGTCCAGATACTAATTTACCTCTTTCTGATAAAGAGCTTATAGAAGAAACTCTTAAAAGTTATATTAAAGGAAGTTCATATAATAGACTCCATATATTAAAAAACTCTTTTTCAAAAGATGCTACGCTTTATTTAACTGTAAAGGATGGCTTTAAGCGTTATTCCCCAGAACAGTATACAAGCTTTTTTTCATCTGATAAAAAAGGAGAGTTTAATGGTAGGATAGGAGAAATCATTTCAATAGATATTACAAATGATATTGCTACAGCTAAAGTTGAAATTTTAATACCTAATCGCAAATGGAGATTTATAGACCTCTTTTTGTTGAAGAAGTTTGCTAAGGAATGGAAAATTATCAGTAAAACAGCAACGAGAGAGCTATCAAAGGAAACTGGGAATAAAATTTTATTTGTTGTCTCTAATACTGATTATTATATAGGAACTGATATTCCTACAGGTAATAGTTTTGACGAGATAATAGTGGCTTATGAAATGTTTAAAGAAGCTGGTTTTAACATAGATATTATAAGTCCTGAAGGAGGCGATATTCCTTTAAAATATTTGAATACTTCAGAGAAAAAGAAGAAGAAATATTTATATGATAGTGATTTTATGTATGCTTTAAAATATACTAAAACACCAAAACAAGTTCGTCCGTCTGATTATAAAGCTATTTACTATGTAGGAGGTGGAAGTGCTATGTTTAACGTACCTAAAAATAAAGAAATTCAAAAGATAGCTATGAATATTTATGAAAAGCAAAATGGTGTTATCAGTGCAGTGTGTCATGGTACAGCTGGAATTGTTTTTTTAAAGAAAAGTAATGGAGAATATGTGGTAAAAAATAAACGAGTAAATGGGTTTCCTGAAGATTATGAAAAAAAAGATAGAGCATATTTTAAAAGTTTCCCTTTTTTAATTGGAGAAACAATAGAAAAGCACGGTGGAAAATTCTTTCACTCAAATTCTCCCCTTGAAGCACATGTTGAAGTGGATGGAAGATTGGTAACAGGACAAAATCCTGCATCGGTTCCTAAATTGGTAAAAGAGGTAATCAAAATCATTAATTCAAAATAACACTTAATTTAATTAACAAAAAAAGCTCGCAAATTGCGAGCTTTTTCTATTTATAACTTTATTGAATACTAAGCTAACATTGTAACTGGGTTTTCAATATAGGTTTTTAATGTTTGTAAAAATTGAGCACCAACAGCACCGTCAACCGTTCTGTGGTCACATGCTAAGGTTAGTTTCATTGTATTGCCTACAACGATTTCTCCATTTTTAACTACTGGTTTTTGTACAATTGCACCTACTGATAAAATTGCAGAGTTAGGTTGGTTAATAATTGAAGTAAAACTCTCAATACCAAACATTCCTAAGTTAGAAACGGTAAAGGTACTTCCTTGCATTTCTCCAGGAGTAATTTTCTTGTTCCTAGCTTTACCAGCTAAATCACGTACAGCAGCACCAATTTGTGTTAAACTTAAAGCATCTGTATGTTTTACTACAGGTACAACTAAGCCTTCATCAACAGCTACAGCTACACCTACGTGAATGTGACTGTGGAATAAAGTGTCGTTATCTGTCCAGCTAGTATTAACTTGTGGGTGCTTTTTCAAAGCCATTGCACATGCCTTTACAACCATATCATTAAAAGATATTTTAGTATCAGGAATTGCGTTAATGGTTTTACGAGAAGCCATTGCATTATCCATATCTACTTCGATATTTAAGTAGAAGTGAGGAGCAGAAAATTTAGAATTACTTAATGCCTTAGCAATAGCTTTACGCATTTGAGAATTCTTAACTTCAGAAGTGTTTTCTTCTCCAGCAATTGCAAAATTAGTTACTGCTGATGGAGTAGTAGTACTGGTAGCTCGAGTTTCAACTTTAGCAGCTGGAGTATAGTTTTCAACATCTTTTTTGATGATACGACCATTTTCTCCAGATCCTTTAATATCCGCTAAATTAATTCCTTTGTCTTTAGCTATTTTCTTAGCTAAAGGTGAAGCGAAAATTCGACCACCTTTATTATTTGATACTGTTTCAACTGGAGTAGCAACTGCTTCTGTTTTGTTTTCTACAGCTTTAGGAGCTTCTTCTTGTTTTTCAGATGCATCAGCATTTGTCAAAGTACCGGCTTTATGAGCTTCCACCAATGATGAAACATCAGTACCAGCATCACCAATAATAGCCAATAAGCTATCTACAGGAGCACTTTCACCTTCTTGAACTCCAATATGTAATAAAGTTCCTTCGTTGAAAGATTCGAACTCCATTGTAGCTTTATCAGTTTCGATTTCAGCTAAAATGTCACCTTCTTCAACTTTATCACCTACTTTTTTTAACCAAGAAGCAACGGTGCCTTCAGTCATTGTATCACTTAAACGAGGCATAGTTACCACTTTTACTCCTTCAGGAATAGAAGTGTTTGTAGATGCTGCTTTTGACTCTTCAGCTTTAGGAGCTTCTGATTTTGTTTCAGCAGGAGCAGAATTATTTTCGTTTAATAATGCTGAAAAATCTTCTCCTTCTTCACCAATAATAGCTAATAAACTATCAACAGGAGCTGTTTCACCCTCTTGAACACCTATATGTAATAGAGTACCTTCGTGGAAAGATTCGAATTCCATAGTAGCTTTATCAGTTTCGATTTCAGCTAAAATATCACCTTCTTCAACTTTATCACCTACTTTTTTTAACCAAGAAGCTACCACTCCTTCTTCCATCGTATCGCTTAAGCGAGGCATGTTTATAATTGTAGCCATAGTTTACTTAGATTTTATAAATGGATAATCTTCTTGTTCGTATACCATATCATATAATTGATTTAGCTCTGGATATGGAGAATCTTCTGCGAATTTTTCACATTCTTTAACCATATCTTTTACTTCTTTATCAATTACTTTGATCTCATCTTCTGTAGCATACTCTTTTTCTTTGATGACATCTAAAACTTGAGTAATAGGATCTATTTTTTTGTACTCTTCAACTTCTTCTTTGGTACGATAATGTTGAGCATCAGACATAGAGTGACCTCTATAACGATACGTTTTCATTTCTAAGAAAGTAGGTCCGTCACCACGACGAGCTCTTTGAATAGCTTCATCTACAGCTTCAGCAACTTTGATAGGATTCATTCCGTCAACAGGTCCACAAGGCATTTCATACCCTAATCCTAATTTCCAAATATCAGTATGGTTTGCTGTTCTTTCAACAGAAGTTCCCATGGCATATCCGTTATTTTCAACAATAAATACCACTGGTAATTTCCAGTTCATAGCCATGTTAAAAGTTTCATGTAAAGAACCTTGACGCGCAGCTCCATCACCAAAATAACATAAAGTAACAGCATCGCTACCTTTGTATTTATCTCCAAAAGCTATACCAGCACCTAAAGGAATTTGACCTCCTACAATTCCGTGACCACCATAGAAACGGTATTCTTTAGAGAAGATATGCATAGAACCTCCCATACCATGAGAAGTACCAGTAGCTTTACCATATAATTCTGCCATAACACGTTTTGGGTCTTCTCCCATACCAATTGGTTGAACGTGATTACGATAAGCAGTAATCATTTTATCTTTAGTCAAATCCATTGCATGTAATGAACCTGCTAAAACAGCCTCTTGACCGTTATATAAGTGTAAAAAACCTCTAACTTTTTGTTGAATGTAAACTGCTGCTAGCTTGTCTTCAAACTTTCTCCAAAATAGCATATCTCTATACCAATTGATATAGGTTTCTTTGGTGATTTTCTTCATTATATACTTTAGTTGTTTATTTAAATGTTTGTTTGTTTTACCTGTAGCAAAACGTAGCTACAAAAATAAGTAGTTTTTAGTAATTTAAAAAAACTTATTACTAAAAGTTGAAGAAAGGTTTTATATTGAAAAAAGAGATATAATTACTGTTCTTTAGCTACAATAATTGTGGCTTTTGCGCCTGTAGCTAAATTCCATTCATTAGATGAAATTAACATACCAGCATCATTATAAATTTTAAAAGCAGCTGTATTAGGACCAGAGGTTCCTTGGTTTAAGGCTACAATTTTTATGGTATTTATACCTTCATCTAAAGGAAGATTAAAAGATTGATATCGTTGTTTCAGTGTAAGGTTGCTAACAACTGGTATTTCATTTATATAAATAGTGACCCTGTCTCCATCTGGGTATTGATAGTCTCTACAAATAATATTAACACTTTTTGATTTAGTACTGAAACTACCTAAATCCTGATCAATAACAGGATATTGATACATACCATTAATTTGCTTGAAATTTTTTAAGTATTGTTCTTCTGCTATTTTAGCTTTAGTTAAAATCCCTTTATTTTCTAAATCTTTTTGAGCTTGCTTTTTTTGAAGTTCTTTTTGTTGTTCTTTATGCGCAGTTTTAAAACCATTGTTATTGTCAAAATCTAACGCTTTAGGTTTTTTTACTTCTTTTGCAGGTGCAGTAATAATACCAAAAGCAGAGTTTCCCTTTTTTTTACCACCAATTGAACCATCCATCTGTGCAAAAACATTGGATGTTATGCTACATAAAAAAACGATTACAAGTGTTGGTATTATTTTCATCATTGTAAATAAATCTAAGCAAATATAATGCCGATTTTTGAGTGATTTTAAAATAAAGGACTAAAACTAGTTATTTTACAGGAAAATCAAAAAAGGTTTTAGGAAAAGGCTCACCTCTTAAGGTAAAATGCCACCATTCTTTACTATAAGGTCTAAAACCATGTTTACGCATTATTTTTTGTAGTAATTGTCTGTTCTTTTTTTGCTGTTCTGTAAGGTTTTCATAAGTAATATGAGATGAAACTCCAAAAAAATCATATGGACTCCCCATGTCTAATTCTTCACCTGTTTCTAAGTGTATAATTGTTAAGTCGACAGTACTTCCTCTTGAATGACCAGATTTTGAAGAAATATATCCTAGTTTAAACAAATGACGTTTATTAACTTCAGGATAATATTGTTGTTTCATTAATGTATCGTTAATTACTCGAGCCCATTTTACAAAATGGTTTACTGCTGTTTGCGGGCGATAAGCATCATAAATTTTTAAGCCTAATTTTTTAGTAGCTAATTCATCTTGAACTTTTTTTAAAGCTTTAGCAGTTGGGGTGGTAACTATAAGAATATTTTCTTCATATCCATTAACTGGAACCCCCAAAAAATTGTTGTTATAACAGTATCTTAATTCACCTTGTATTGTAGGAGATACGTCTTTGATATATGAAAAACCTTTAGGTAATTTCTGAGATTGAATAGCTAAAGAAGTAAGTAAAAATAACGTTAAAATCCATTTCATAGGGTAAAAGTAATGAAATGGATTTTAACAGTTTCTTTCTTAAAGAAAGATTAACTTTTATTTATCTAAAAAATCTTGATAAGCGTCCTGACTAATAGCTCTTCCTAAAGAATCTAAAGGTTGATAATTACCTTCTTGTATTACAGGTTTTTTGCTTACATAATCGTATACAAAGGTTCCGTTTTTAGAAACTGTACCAAATCCTTTATTAAATACATAATGTGCATATTGATTTTCAGAGGCGTTAAAAATATTTTTTCCAAACTGAAATTGCTCTGGGTCACCTCCTAGAATGTCAGTTAAAGTATAAGCTAAATCACTTTGAGCACTAAAATTATCAATAGTAATTCCTGTTTTATTAAGAGCACCGCCTAACCAAACCATTGGAATTTGAAATCTTTTAGGGGAGTTAAAGTAACCTTTGTGTTTAGGTAATGGATGTCCATGGTCAGATAAAATGATGATTAATGTATTATCCCACCAAGGTTGTTTTTTAGCTTCTTCAATAAACTTTCCTACAGCTTTGTCTGTATAGGCTTGTGCACTTCTGTATAAATTCTCTACAGAGCTTTTACCAAATTTATATTTACCAGGGAATTCGTAAGGTTCATGACTGGTTAATGTTAGAGCCACCTCAAAAAAAGGTTTTTTTAGGGTAGGGGAAGATAAATCATTCATAAATCGATCTAAAAAAATGTGATCATGTGCTCCCCATTTTGAGTTCCAGTTTTCTTTGTCAAATTCAGCTCCATCTACAATTTTATCAATTTTACCGTTTCGCAAATAGGTAATCATGTTTCCAAAATTACTATCACCTCCGTAATAGAAACTAGTGTTGTATCCTAGCCTTTTCATTTCTTTGGTAAGTATAGGTAACTTTCTTGCTTTATATGGAATTTTCATGATGCTTTTTGTAGGCTGAGGGTAATAGCCGCTTAAAATAGCAGGAACCCCTTTGTCTGTTCTATCTCCATTTCCATAGAAATTAGTAAACAAAATACCTTCTTTAGCTAGTTTGTTTAGGTTTACGGTAACATCAGGTTCACCTCCTAATGCACCAACCGCTTTAGCAGAGAGACTTTCCCAAATAAGTAAAATAACGTTAGGTTTTTTAGTATTTAAGATAGAATCTGTATTGGCTGTTAAAAGTTGATTTTTAGTTTTATTGATGATGTTTTTAGCAATCTCTTTTTTATAGTGAATGTACGGGTTTTTACCGTCAGTTTTATGACTAATTGTATTTGCAAAGTTCCAAATAAAGTTTACAGCAGCATGATTAGCAAACATGTTTTTTGAGAAGTATACGTTACTTTGATTAATAGGAATGTTAGCAAAACCACCTCGCATAGGAATTATTAAGCTACCAATTAACAGTAAAAATATAGGAGCTTCTAAAAAATGTCTTTTGTTTAATTTATTAAGGGCTTTGTTCAAAACTTTATTAAAACAGTAAATAGCAATACCAGAAAGTAATACCCAAGCAAATAGTCCACCAATTAATTGTAAAGTGCTTACAGAAGCTAACATTGCTTTAGGTGTATTAATATAATTTAAGACTGTTACATCTATACGAACTCCCCAAAATTTATACAAAGAAATATCCGTTAGCATAAACAGGTTAATTACTGAAAGAACAGGGAAAGTATAACCTTTAATAATATAACCAATAACTTTTTTAGGAATCCATATTGAAAGCAAAATGACTAAAAAAGGGATAGCAGCTAAGTATGCAGCAAAAGAAAAATCTAATTGAATACCGTATACAAATGTTTTTAAAGCAGTAAAAAAACTTAATTCAGAAGTTTTATCAAAGTAATATATTAAAAACAAAAAGCGGGCAAGTAAAAAATATACTACCCATAAAAAGTAATATGTAATGCTAAAAAGAAATCTGTTTTTAAAGTTAGTCATTGTAGTATAAAAGAGATTTATTCTGTAACTTTTAATCTAGCTTTAGCTGTTACAGAAATATCAGAATAATCGTTGTTCAAATATTTTAAATATCCTGCAATGGCAATCATTGCAGCATTATCTGTGGTATACTCAAACTTTGGAATGTAAGTTGTCCACCCCCAATGTTTTTCTGCTAAAGTTAAACGTTTTCGTATTTCTGAGTTAGCAGAAACTCCACCAGCAATAGCTATGTGTTTAATACCAGTTTGTTTTACAGTATTTTTAAGCTTATCCATCAAAATTTCAATAATAGTATATTGAATAGAAGCACAGATGTCATTGAGATTTTCATTAATGAAGTTAGGGTTTTCTTTTACGTTTTTTTGAATAAAGTATAAGATTCCAGTTTTTAATCCGCTAAAACTAAATTCTAAATCGCCTACTTTAGGCTTGGTAAACTTAAAAGCTTTAGGATTTCCTAATTGCGCATATTTATCAATTAAAGGTCCACCAGGGTAAGGCAAACCTAAAATTTTAGCAGATTTATCAAAAGCTTCACCAACTGCATCGTCAATCGTTTCACCTAAGATTTCCATTTCAAAATGATTGGTGATTTTTACAATTTGTGTATGTCCACCACTAATGGTTAAACAAACAAAAGGAAAAGGAGGTATTTTGCTTCCTTCTTCATCAATAAAATGAGCTAAAATATGTGCTTGCATGTGGTTAACATCTATCAAAGGAATGTTTAACCCTAAGGCTAAAGATTTAGCAAATGAAGTACCAACTAATAATGAGCCCATTAACCCTGGGCCACGAGTAAAAGCAATTGCATTTAAATTGTTTTTAGTTATACCAGCTTGTTCAATAGCTTGTTGTACAACAGGAACAATGTTTTGTTGATGTGCCCTTGAAGCTAACTCAGGAACCACACCACCATATTTAGCATGCACTTCTTGGTTTGCTACAACATTACTTAACACTTTTCCGTTACAAATTACCGAAGCACTTGTGTCGTCACAAGAGCTCTCAATACCTAAAATATAGATGTTTTCTGTACTCAAATCTTTTCGGATTTAGGTTACAAAAATATTGATATTACGTTAGATTTTCGTTAAAAATAACATTTCTTTAAAATAAGGCAGCATTTTTGCAGTTTGCTGATTACTTTTGTTAATAGGATTATAAATAAGGGAAGTTATTAAAAGATTAGGGAACATAATAGGTAGGATAATAAAGTACGCAGTACTTTTTCTGCTATTGCTTTTTCTTTTATTATCACTACCTTTTGTACAAAGTCAACTTGCCAAACAAGCAACGAATTGGGTAAATAAAGAGTTTAATACCAATATTGTTGTAAAAAAAATTGATTTGTCTTGGTTAGGAAGTGTCCAACTAAAAGAAATAGAGATTAGAGATCACCATAAAGACACCTTAATATTTGTAAATAACCTAACTACTTCCTTAGAGAATGCCAAACGGATATTAGAAAATAGAGTAGATTTAGGAGAGGCTTCTTTAAGTGGAGTTCATTTTTATATGAAAACATATAAAGGTGAAAAGAATGATAACATGTCTATTTTTGTAGATAGTTTTGAAGATGGAAAACCTAAAGATAGTTTAGCTACACCATTTATTCTTAAAAGTGATAAAATTTCTTTAGATGATTTAACTTTTAAGTTAATGGATGAAAACAAGCAAGATCCTCTTGAGTTTGCAGCGTATAAAGCAGGAGCTGAATTAAACGATTTCTCTATCATAGGACCTGATGTTTCTATGAAAATAAGGAATATGTTTTTTACAGGAAATAGAGGTGTTAATGTGTCAAATTTATCAACTGATTTTAAGTACACAAAATCCTTTATGGATTTTAAAAATACAACGTTAGAAACAGATAATAAAACAAAACTTCAAGCTAAAATTAAGTTTACTTATAACCGAAAAGACTTTGTTAATTTTAATGATAAGGTTAGGATCAAGGCTAAGTTTCAAGAAAGTGTAGTTTCAGTAAAAGATTTAAATAAGTTATACAACGAAATAGGAGGGCATGATTTTCTGTATATAAGCGGAGATATTGATGGTGTTTTGAATAACTTTAGTGTCAATAATGTAAGAGTACATTCAAGGGGAGGGATGAGAATTATTGGAAATATGGGATTTGTTAATGCCGTTAAAACCAGTAGAGGTTTTGTGTTCGATGCAGACTTAGATAACCTTACAGCAAATTACTATCAATTAAGAAATGTACTACCAAACTTATTAGGGAGAACATTACCAACGGAATTTCAAAGATTAGGCAATTTTACTTTGAATGGAATAGTGAGAGTGACTCCACAACAAATGGATGCTACTGTATCAGTAAAATCAGAAATCGGAACTGCAATTTCTGATCTTCAATTAACAAATATTGATAATATAGATAAAGCAGAGTATACAGGAGAGGTAGAGTTTAAAAACTTTGATCTTGGTGTTTTTGCAAATGACCCTGTATTAGGAACTGTTTCATTAAAAGCTGATGTTAATGGTAGTGGGTTTAATGTAGATAATGTTAATACCATAATTATAGGAAGAGTAAATAGTTTATTTTTTAATAAATATGAGTATAAAAATTTACAAGTAAACGGACAGTTTCAAAATAAAAAGTTTGACGGTTTATTAAATGCAGATGATGATAACTTCAAGTTGAAATTTGAGGGATTAGCAGATTTTTCATCAGAGATTAACAAATTTGATTTTATCGCTGATGTTGATAGAATTGACTTAAAAAAGACAAATTTATTTACCCGTGATAGTATTTCTGAACTAAAAGGGAATATCAATTTAAATATTTCAGGAAATACATTTGATGATATCATTGGAAAAGCAACGTTTAAAAACTTAATCTACACAAATCAAAAACAAAGCTATCCTTTCAAAAGTTTTGAAGTAAACTCATCAGTAAAAGATAGTATAAAAACTATTGAAGTAAATTCATCAGATATTGTAAAAGGATATTTAAAAGGTAAGTTTTCTTTTGAAGAATTGTTACCAATTACTCAAAACGCTTTAGGTAGTGTGTATACAAACTATCGTCCGCATGAAGTAGCACCAAATCAGTTTTTAGATTTTGATTTCACAATTTATAACCAAATTATAGATGTTTTTTTACCAAGTATTTCAATTGGAAAAAACACACGATTAAAGGGACGTATTAACTCAGATAAAAACTCGTTAAAACTTACATTTGAGTCTCCACAAATAAATGCGTATAAAAATATAATAGAAGGAGTAGTGTTAAGGTTGGATAATAAAAACCCATTATATAGCACTCACTTAACAGCAAATAAAGTTAATACAAAGTATTATAACATTGAAAAATTAAACTTGTTAAACCGTACACAGAATGATACACTATTTTTTAAATCCCTTTTTAAGGGAGGAAAAGATTATGCAGAGAGCTTTAGTTTAGATTTCTTTTACACAATTAATGAGTTTCAAAAATCTGTTGTAGGAATTCAAAAATCCAAGCTGCATTATAAAGGTTTTGATTGGGTGGTAAATCCTAACGATGATAAAAATAATAAGGTAACATTTGATTTACAAAAAGATGATTTTACAATTAGTCCATTTGTTTTTAAATCTGGAGAGCAAAGAATCGATTTTAAAGGAATTGTAAGAGATAGTACTTATAAAGATATTCAAGCAGATTTTAATAAAGTTAAACTAGCTAGCTTTTTACCTCCTATCGATAGTTTAAAATTAGATGGGAAATTAAATGGGCGATTAGAATTTAAGCAAGAAAATGAAACTGTAGCACCAGAAGGAAATTTATATGTGGAGAATTTTTACATTAATGATTACTCACAAGGTAATTTAGCGCTGAATGTTACAGGAGATAATTCTTACGAAAAATATAATGTTAACTTATCTCTGGAAAATGAAAACGCAAAAAATATATCTGCTACAGGGGAAATTGATTTTTCAGAAGAAAGACCAATAATAGATTTAGATATTTATTTAAAAGAGTATGATATTGCTGCTTTCAGTCCACTAGGAGAAGATGTATTGTCTAAACTAAGAGGGAAAGTAACAGGAGACTTTACAGCAAAAGGATATTTGAGAAATCCTGATTTTAATGGAGTTTTAAATTTTGAAAATGCAGGATTAGCCTTTCCATATTTAAATGTTGATTTTGATTTAAAAGGAAATACAAGTGTTGTTTTAGACAAACAAGAATTTATTTTTAAAGACATAATTCTGGAGGATACAAAATACCTTACACAAGGAGACTTATCAGGAAGTATTGTACATCAAAACTTTAAAGACTGGTTTTTAAACTTTGATATTAATACACAGAATTTACTGATTTTAGACACACAAGAAACTGAAGAATCTCAATACTACGGAACAGGTTTTTTAAATGGAGAAGCTAAAATTAGAGGACTTACAAGTTATTTAGATATTGAGGTTAACGGAAAAACAAACAAAGGAACCTTATTTGTAATTCCGTTAAGTGATGTTAAAACAATAGATAATTACAAGTTAATCAGATTTAAAACAGGGGAGGAAGAAGAGGAAACAAAAGGAAAAGTTATAGGAGATATTAAAGGTCTTGACTTAAGACTTAATTTAGCCGTAACAAAAGATGCTGTAGCTCAAGTTGTAATTGACAAGGTTTCAGGAAGTGAGTTAAAAGGGAGTGGAGAAGGAAACCTTAGAATAGATATTGATACAAGAGGAAAGTTTAATATGTTTGGAGACTTTACCGTAGATAATGGTTTCTATAACTTTAAATATGCAGGAATAACAAAACCTTTTATTGTACAAAAAGGAGGAACTATTTCTTGGAATGGAGATCCTTATGAAGCCGATTTAGATATAACTGCAGTATATAGAACTAAAGCAAACCCAGCACAGTTACTAGACAATATCAATTCAAATCGAAAGATTCCAATTGATTTATACACGAAAATTACGGGAGGATTATTTAGTTCAAAACAAGAATTTGATATTAAAATACCAAACGCAAACTCAACAGTAAGTTCTGAGTTAGAGTTTATTTTGAATGAGAATGATTTAAACACCAAAATGCAGCACTTCTCTTTCTTATTAGCCTTTGGTACATTTTATAATCCAGATGCCATTGGTAGCAGTGCTAGTTCAGGAATTACAGGAACAGCTTCTGAAATAGCTTCAAGTATTTTAACAAACATGTTAAATAGTGATGGGAATAAATTTCAGTTAGGAGTAGGTTATACGCAAGGAGATAGAGGAAATGTAGATAATCTTAACTCAGACGACCAAGTAGATGTATCTGTATCAACACAGTTAAGTGATAGAGTATTGGTTAATGGAAAAGTAGGAGTTCCAGTGGGTACTAACACCCAAACCAGTGTAGTTGGAGAAGTTAAAGTAGAGGTGCTTTTAAATGAAGAAGGTAGTCTAAGAGGTACAGTCTTTAACCGTCAAAATGAAGTGCAATATTCTACTGAAGAGGAAGGTTATACACAAGGAGTAGGTATTTCATATCAAGTTAATTTTAATAACTTACGCGACTTAGGAAAAAAATTAGGCTTAAATAAAAAAGAAAAGAAGAAAGAAGTTAAAAAAGACACGCTAAAACTAAAGAAAAAGAAGGGGCTGATAAACTTTAAATCTAAAGAAGAAAAATAATAACCAAACTATTTTATGAATAGAACAAATAAGGATTACCTTGTAATCACATTGAAAGGAATGGCTATGGGAGCTGCTGATGTAGTTCCAGGTGTTTCAGGAGGTACTATTGCATTTATTTCAGGAATTTATGAAGAGCTATTAGGTTCTATTAGTAATATTAATTTAAAGTTGCTTAAAGCTTTAAAAAATGAAGGTCTTAAATCAGCTTGGAAACAAGTAAATGGTAATTTTTTAGCAGCTCTTTTTGTTGGGATTTTCATTAGTATCGTTTCATTAGCAAAAATGATTTCTTGGTTATTAATACACCACCCAATTTTAGTATGGTCTTTTTTCTTTGGGTTGGTATTAGCAAGCGTTATTTATATAGCAAAACAAGTTACTCAATGGAATCTCACTTCAGGAATTTTACTAATATTAGGAGCTATACTAGCTTATTATATCACAACGCTAAATCCATTGGTTTCAGAACACTCTTCAATGTCATTTATGTTCTTAGCAGGGGCTATAGCAATTTGCGCTATGATTTTACCTGGTATTTCAGGGTCTTTTATTTTGGTTTTATTAGGAGCTTATAAACCAGTTTTAGCAGCTGTAAATAACCGTGATTTTACAACTATAGCATTCGTTGGTTTAGGAGCAATAGTAGGTTTGTTAACGTTCTCAAGAGTTTTAAAATACCTATTTGAAAATTATAAAAACTATACTCTTGTTGTGTTAACAGGATTTATAATAGGTTCATTAAATAAAATTTGGCCATGGAAGAAAGTATTGACATACAGAACCAATTCACACGGAGAACAAGTTCCTTTTAATGAGTTATCTATTTCACCATTTTCTTACGATGGAAATCCTCAATTAATGTATGCAACTATGTTAGCCTTAATTGGTTTCGCACTTATTTTATTACTTGAAAAATTAGCGGTAAAAAAGCACTAGAAAATAACTAACTTAGCGTTCTAATCAAACCGCATGTATAAAGAGCGCACGCTATCACAAAAGATAAACCTTTTTTTAAAAGGATTAATAATGGGAGGAGCTAATAAAGTACCAGGAGTTTCAGGTGGTATGGTGGCTTTTGTGATGGGGTTTTACGAAGAACTTATTTATACTTTTCAAAGAATAAATGGTAAAGCTTTTAAGTTGTTATTTAATGGGCGTTTTAAAAGTTTTGCGAGCTATACCAACTTACAATTTTTAGTTTGGGTAATGGCAGGAAGTATGTTTAGCTACTTCAGTGTGTCTCTTATTTTAGATTACTTCTTGAGAAACTACCAACTATATGTGTGGTCATGGTTTTTTGGAATGATTATAGGCTCTATCTATTATATTTCAAAAGATTTTGGAGATTGGAAACCTAAAACTATTTTAGGACTGGTTATTGGAGCTTCAGTGGGTATTTCTATTAGTTTTATGACACCCGCTACAGAAAATGATAACCTTTGGTTTGTGTTCTTGTGTGGTATTATTGGGGTTTCTGGAATGACACTACCAGGGCTTTCGGGTTCATTTATTCTCATATTGTTAGGGAACTATGTTTTGTTGTTAGTAGACAGTGTAAACGTGTTAGGAAATGTAATTACAAATCTGTTGTCTGGAAACTTTGAAGTACTGACTGATCAAGTAAAAGTTCGTTACTTAAAAATTATAGGAGTTTTTACAGCAGGTTCAGCTTTTGGGCTTGTGTCTATTTCACATGTTTTAGGGTATGTTTTAAAAAGATGGCATCAAATTGTAACAGCAATTATTATAGGTTTTATTACTGGGTCATTGGGTGTTGTTTGGCCATGGAAAGAAACCATTTATAAAAAAGAAGAAGGTGTGTTTTTGCTAGATCAAAGCGGAAACAAAATTATAGAAAACTACCAGAGATTTATACCCAATTTTAACAATCAAGAAACATGGGTTTCTATAGGATTCATTATTATTGGAATTGCATTAATACTAATTATTGATTTTTATGACCAAAAAAGAAAATAAGCATTTATATGCTTTAGTAGGAAAGAACATTTCGTACTCATTTTCTCGTGGATATTTTACCGAAAAGTTTGAAAAATTAGACTTAAAAAATCATGAGTATATTAATTTTGATATTCAATCAATACAAGAACTTCCTCAAAGAATAAAAGAAAATAAAAAACAACTAAAAGGAATGAATGTTACGATTCCATATAAACTAGATGTTTTTAATTTTTTAGACAGAATAGATAAGAAAGCTCTAAAGGTAGGAGCAGTTAATACTATTAAAATAACCAAGAAAGGAAGGTTAAAAGGATATAATACTGATGTATATGGATTTAAAAAATCACTAAAACCATTATTGAAAAAGCATCACAAAAAAGCCTTGATATTGGGAACAGGTGGAGCGTCAAAAGCAGTAGCTTATGTGCTTGAAAGTTTGGGAGTGAAATATAAATATGTATCTAGAACCCCTGAAGGAAAAAAGCAAATCTCATATCAAGATATTGACAAGGAGCTTATCGAATCATACTCTGTCATTGTAAATTGTACACCACTAGGTACACATCCAAATGTAGAGAATTGTCCAGATATTCCGTATAAATTTTTATCGGACAAACATTTATTGTATGATTTAATATACAATCCGTCAGAAACCACTTTTTTACGTAGAGGGAAAGAGCAAGGAGCAACTATAAAAAATGGATTAGAGATGTTGGAGCTACAAGCAGAAAAAGCTTGGAAAATATGGAACAATAGCTAAAATTTTAAAAACTAAAATAAAATTTGCTATTCTCTAAGAATCCTTATCTTTATAATCTAAATCAAAGGAACTTAAACATTGTAGATATGTTAGAAAACAACGAAGAGAAAGTAGAAAAACCAATTACAGAAGAACAAACGAATACAAGTAAGGAAACCGAAAATGCTGTTAATGAGGTTGAAAATGAAGTAGCCAATGAATCTGAAAAAGCGGATGAAAAGCACGAAATTCCTATGCTTGATTATGCTTCGATGGAGTTAGAAAAATTGGTAGATGAATTAAAAAAATTACTAAAAAGCCATCCAATTCAACAATTAAAGTCAAATGTAGATGCTATTAAAACAGCATTTAATTCAAAGTTTGGAGCTTTATTAGCGAAGAAAAAAGAGGCTTTTTTAGCAGATGGAGGAAATTCTATAGACTTTCAATTCTCAAGCCCAATAAAAACAGAATACAATAAGTTATTAGGGGAGTATAAAACTAAACGTGACGCATACTATTCTCAGTTAGAAAAACAATTAAAAGAAAACTTAGATAGAAGAAATAATTTAATTGAAGAATTAAAGACTTTAATTAAAGAAGCCGACCCAAAAACGATGTATAATGATTTTCAAGAAATTCAAAATCGTTGGAAAAGTGTAGGGGCTGTACCTAAAACAAAGTATAATGATACTTGGAGAACATACCATCATCACGTAGAACGTTTTTACGATTTACTACACTTAAATAAAGATTTTAGAGAGTTAGACTTCAAACATAATTTAGAAGAAAAATTACGATTAATTGAAAGAGCAGAAGCTTTAAATGATGTAGAAGATGTTAATGTAGCTTTTAAAGAGTTGCAAGAATTACATCGTATGTGGAAAGAAGACATTGGCCCAGTGTCAAGAGAGCACAGAGAAGATGTTTGGGGTAGATTTAGTGAAGCAACAAAAAAGATTCATGACAGACGTCATCAGCACTACAGAGAATTAAAGTCAAAGCATCAAGAAATGATTGATGCAAAACTAGCAGTTGCTGCAGAAATAAGCGCATACGATACATCAAACAATAAAACACACAACGACTGGCAAAAAAGTATTGTAGAGATAGAAAAACTACGTAAAAAATACTTTGATATAGGAAAGTTACCTTACAGTAAAAGTGAAGCTGTTTGGCAAGAGTTTAAGGCAGCTACCAAAAAGTTTAACTCAGCAAAAAATGCTTTTTACAAGCATGAAAAAAGTGCACAAAATGAGAACTTAAGAAAGAAAATGGAATTGGTAGAGCTTGCAGAAAGCTTAAAGGATAGTGAAGATTGGAGTGAAACTACCAATACCATGAAACGTATCCAAGCAGATTGGAAAAAAATAGGACACGTACCTAGAAAATTTTCTGATGATATTTGGAAACGATTTAAAAATGCTTGTAATCATTTTTTTGATAGATTACATGCTCGTAAAAATGAGGAAAATAAAGAGCAGTTAGCAGTAGTAGAAGCTAAAAAAGATTTTATAGAGCAAATTAAAACTGCTGAAATTTCTACAGAAGAAGATGTAGAAAAGACGTTAGCTGACTGGAGAGCTCTAGGGGCATTACCAAGGAATGCACGTTACTTAGATGAAAAGTTCAATAAAGCAATGGATGCTCATTTAGATAAACTAGATATGAGTAGAATTGATATTGAAATGATGAAGTTTAAAGGTGTTATAGATACGTATTTAGTACAAGAAGACTATAGAAAGTTAGATAGCGAGCAGTTCTTTATTAGAAAAAAAATAGATGAAACTGTACGAGAAATGCAACAGTTAGAAAATAACTTAAGTTTTATTTCAAACGCTACAAAAGATAATCCTTTAGTGCAAAATGTACGTAAAGGAATCCAAGAGTTTAAAGACCAATTAGACCTTTGGCAAGAAAAACTAGACTACTTAAAAAGATTAGATTATTAAAAATTATATAATAATCATTAAAAACTCGAACCTTTTAAGGTTCGAGTTTTTTTTTATTTAATTTTTAGCAAGTTGTTTCGCTACTAAAAGTTCAAAAATTGATAGAATAATAATAATTAAAACTTCAACTAAAATATAAGCCCAGCCTAAATTAGTGACGGTTTTTGAATGATAGAATCCTAGTCCGATAGAAAAACAAGAATAGAGCAGATTTGCCATCGCAATTCCTTTTAAGAAAGGTTTTAGTTTGTGATGTGTTTTTTGATAGCAGTAAAAATCATAGAAGGTAAAAATTATTGGAAAAATAGCTAGTAAATAAAGGGAAGAAGTAGGTATCCCAATAATACTTTCAAAGTTTACTAATACAACACTTAATAAAAAAGCTGATAGAACTGCTCCTAATCCGTCAATTAAGAACAGTTTCTTAGGATTAAGTGTAAAACTTTTTAGTAACCGTTTAATCATAAAAGATAGGATACAGTTATTTTAAACGGATTTAGAGTTAACATAATAATTCTGGTCAACTTCAATAGAATTTCCTTTAATAGTTTTTGTTTGCCAATTCTCAGTAGGATTTAATAATTCATCTTTTCCATCAATAGTTACTTTTATAGGCATATTAAAACCTTTTACAACATTATTCCAACGATATTTTAAGGTGTTGTTTTCAATTGTATACTCTAACTCAGGAATCTTCACTGTACGTAAATATTGATCGAATACTTTACTTAAATCAATACCTGATTTTTCAATCATATATTTTTCAATTTCTTGAGTAGTTACTGTTTTATGGTAAAAATCAGCATTCAAACCACGTAAAATTTGACGCCATTTTTCATCATTGTTTACTAATTGACGAATCGTATGTAGCATATTAGCTCCTTTGTAATACATGTCTCCAGAACCTTCATTATTAACATCGTAATGACCAATAATTGGTTTGTCATTTTGAATAGAACTTCGTGTTCCAATAACATATTCAGCAGAAGCTTTTTTACCATAGTAATAATCTAAAAATAAATTTTCAGAATAAGCTGTAAAGCTTTCATGAATCCACATATCAGCAATATCTACATTGGTAATATTGTTAGCGAACCATTCATGACCAGCTTCGTGAATAATAATAAAATCAAATTTTAATCCCCAACCAGTTCCAGACAAATCTCTACCTAAATACCCATTTTTATATTGATTTCCATAAGTAACAGAGCTTTGATGCTCCATTCCTAAATATGGAACTTCTACTAGTTTAAAACCATCTTCATAAAAAGGATATTTGCCAAACCAATGTTCAAATGCTTTCATCATTTTAGGAGCATCTTTAAATTGCTTTTTGGCTTTTTTAAGGTTGTCACGTAGCACATAATAATTCATGTCTAACACTCCATCTTCACCTTTATATTTTTCAGAAAAATGTACATAATCTCCAATGTTAACATTTACCCCGTAGTTGTTAATTGGATTGTCTACAAACCAATGGTAGGTAGTCGTGTTATCATTATGTTGTTCAATGTTACGTAAACGACCATTAGAAACATCCATTAAGTTTTTAGGTACACGAACACTAATCGCCATACTATCTACTTCATCGTACATATGGTCTTTATTTGGCCACCAAACACTAGCACCTAATCCTTGGCAAGAAGTAGCAACAAAATGATTTCCATTACTGTCTTTTTTCCAAGAAAAACCACCATCCCAAGGAGCTCTGATGGCTTCTTTAGGTTTTCCTTCATAATATACATCAACAGAATTTATGGCTCCTTTCTTTTGAGGAGACTGTAGTTGAATAAAGTGTGCATTACCTTCAGAGATAACTTGCAGTTCTTTATTGTTTTGAGTGGCTTTAGTAATTTTTAAAGGAGGTTGTAAGTCTATTTGTAAAACCTGATGAGGTTTTAAAACTTTATATTGTACTGTGTTTTTTCCTTTAATAAACTTTTTGTCAGGATTAACGGTTACATTAAGATGGTAATACGTTAAATCCCACCAAGATCTTTCAAGAGTGATAGATCCACGTAAAGAATCTTGACGCGTAAACGTTTCACTTTTTGAAAATAATGAGGTGCTTTTTTGAGCAGTTGAAGAAGAACATCCAGCAATTAAAATTGCTAAAGATGTCATAAAAACAGATAAAGAAAATGTTTTTTTATGCATAGTATTTGTTCTTGAAAGATAAAATGCTAAGATAAGTTTTAAAGTTTTTTTATTGAAGCTAACTTTAAGATATTTGCTTAAAATAAGAACAATGTCAAAAACAGTTTTCATTACAGGAGCTTCTTCAGGAATAGGGAAATCAATAGCTACCTATTTACACGACAGAGGGTTTAAAGTTTACGGAACAAGTAGAGATCCACAAAAAGTAACTACTCCATTTCAAATGGTAGCATTAGATGTAACCAATCAAGAGTCTATTAAGAAAGCTATAGAAGAAGTAATCACTGCTGAAGGAAAGATTGATGTGTTGATAAATAATGCAGGAAAAGGAATTACTGGTCCAATTGAAGATACTCCAACAAAAGAAATGAAAGATAATTTTAATACAAACTTTTTTGGAGTAATTGATGTTGTTAAAGAAGTATTGCCTCACATGAGAAAGCAACAATCGGGTACGATTATCAATACAACTTCAATAGCAGGATACATGGGATTGCCTTTTAGAGGAATTTATTCTGCAAGTAAAGGAGCGTTAGAGTTGGTGACAGAAGCATTGAGTATGGAGGTAAAAAACTTCGGTATTAAAGTTGTGAACGTAGCTCCAGGAGATTTTGCTACGAATATTGCAGCAGGAAGATACCATACACCTGTTTTTGAAGATTCTGCCTACAAAGAAAAATATGCTGAAAACTTAGCGTTGATGGATGATCATGTTGATTCTGGAGCAGATCCAATACTAATGGCAGAAGCAATCTATAAAATTATTGAAAATAAGAACCCTAAAATTCACTATAAAGTAGGTGGATTTATGGAGAAATTTTCAATTGTATTAAAAAGAATATTGCCTGATAAAGTTTATGAAAAATTACTAATGAATCATTATAAATTGTAAATTCGCAGAAGATTAGTAATTAAAGAAAATTACGGCATAAAATATTGTTTTATGCGTTGTTTTAAAGAGAGTTGTACTCTCGTAGAATTCAAGAATTAGAACACAACTACATAATAAATATACAGATGAAATTTTTTATTGATACAGCTAACTTAGATCAAATTAGAGAAGCGCAGGCTTTAGGTATTTTAGATGGGGTAACAACAAACCCGTCATTAATGGCTAAAGAAGGAATAACAGGAGAAGATAAGATTATCAATCACTATAAAGCAATTTGCGAAATAGTAGAGGGAGATGTTTCTGCTGAGGTAATCTCTACTGATTTTGACGGAATGGTGAAGGAAGGAGAAGCGTTAGCTGCTTTAAATCCTCAGATCGTAGTTAAATTACCTATGATTAAAGATGGAATAAAAGCATGTAAATATTTTTCTGATAAAGGAATTAAAACAAACGTAACTTTAGTGTTCTCAGCGGGTCAAGCATTATTAGCAGCAAAAGCAGGAGCAACGTATGTGTCTCCGTTTATTGGTCGTTTAGATGATATTTCTACAGACGGTTTAAATCTAATAGCTGAAATCCGTCAGATTTTTGATAACTATGCATTTGAAACAGAGATTTTAGCAGCATCTGTACGTCACACTATGCATATTATTGATTGTGCTAAGATTGGTGCTGATGTTATGACAGGACCTCTAAGTGCTATTGAAGGATTATTAAAACACCCTTTAACAGATATCGGTTTAGCTAAATTTTTAGCAGATTATAAAAAAGGAAACTAACCAACTTTAGTTGGAAAAAATACAATGTCATTTCGACAGAAGTGAGAAACCTACTTAATCAAAAAGGTTTTTCGTTTTTTCGAAATGACATTTTTTAACTTAAAAAGAAATGTTCCCAAAAAAAGAACTCGCGCAATTAGTAGTTTCAGCATGTAATCAATTCAATATTGATACTGTTGTAATTTCTCCAGGCTCTCGTAATGCACCACTTACTGTCGGATTTTCAAATCACCCAGAAATAAAAACATTAAGTGTGGTAGATGAGCGTTGTGCAGCCTTTTTTGCAATGGGAATAGCACAACAAAAGCAACAACCTGTAGCTATTGTATGCTCTTCTGGTTCGGCTTTGTTGAACTATTATCCTGCGATAGCAGAAGCTTTTTATAGTAATATTCCGCTAGTTGTAATTTCAGCAGACAGACCCAAGCACCTGATTGATATTGGAGACGGACAAACCATTCGTCAAGAGAATGTGTTTGAGAACCATATTTTGTTCTCGGCTAATTTGATAGAAGAAGAGAGTCAGTTAAAAAATAATATCAGTTTATTAATAGAGGCATTACAAACTTCAATCACTCAAAAAGGACCAGTCCATATCAATGTTCCGTTTGATGAACCTTTATATGAAACAGTAGAAAAACTAAAGCCTTTTGATTTTTCAAGTGTCATAGCGAGTAAAGCAAAAAAGCCTATTAATTTAGATGAGTTAATTCCTGTTTGGAATTCTTCAATCAAAAAAATGATTTTGGTAGGAAGTCATTTTCCAGATACTGAACTTCAAAAAATATTGAATGTATATTCGGAAGATACTTCTGTTTTAGTGTTAACAGAAACTACTTCAAATATATATCACCCTAAGTTTATCAGTAGCATTGATAAATTAATATCTAAATTAACTGAAGAAGAATATAAAGAGTTGCAACCTGAAGTATTAATTACTTTAGGAGGAATGGTGATTTCTAAAAGAATTAAACAGTTTTTACGAAAATTACAGCCAAAACATCACTGGCATGTTGATGAGTTAAAGGCAATGGATACGTATCACTGCTTGTCAGAATTTTTACAAATAAATCCGGTACCTTTTTTAACAAGTCTTTCTAAGGAGAAGAAAAATGTTGAAAGTAATTATCAACAAGCATGGTTACAAGAAAAAGAACAAAGAGCTGTAAAACACGAAGAGTATTTGAAAAGTTGTGAATATTCGGATTTAAAATCTTTTGAAGTTATTTTAGAAAGTATTCCAGATAATTCGCAAGTACAAATAAGTAACAGCTCAATCATTCGATATTCACAATTGTTTGATGTGAACCCTACTTTGAAAGTATTTTGTAATAGAGGGACAAGTGGAATTGATGGAAGTACAAGTACAGCTGTAGGAGCAGCATACGCTTCAGAAAATCAAACAATATTTATAACAGGGGATTTAAGTTTCTTTTACGATAGCAATGCGTTGTGGAATACAAATATTCCGAAGAATTTTAGAATTATTATTTTAAACAATGCAGGAGGTGGTATTTTTAGATACATCCCAGGACCTTTAACAACAAATGCTGCGGAGTACTTTGAAACACCGCATGGTTTAACTGCAGAACATTTATCAAAAATGTATGGTTTTGAATATGTTCAAACAAAAGATTTAAAGAACTTACAAAATAGTTTGACTTCGTTTTATGAAGAATCAAATCAACCAAAAATAATGGAGGTTTTTACTCCAAAAGAAATAAATGACGTAGTTTTAAAAAACTATTTTAAAAACTTATAAGATGGAATTAAAAGAAGGTGATAAGGTAGATTTAGTAATTGGGGTTCAAACCGCTTTAGGTTATTCAGTATTAATTAATGAAGCATATGAAGGCTTGTTGTATAACAATGAAGTTTTTAGTGATGTAGAAGAAGGAATGCGAACGGTAGGCTATATTAAAAAGATACGTGAAGACGAAAAAATAGATGTATCACTACGTCCACAAGGATTTAAAAATGTAATTGATTCAGATATAGATAAAATACTTAAAAAGTTAGAAGAAAAAGGCTTTTTATTATTAACAGATAAAAGCTCTCCTGAATCAATTAAATTTCACTTACAAATGAGTAAAAAAGCATTCAAGAGAGCTATTGGCAGCTTGTATAAGAGTAAAAAAATAGAATTACAAGAAGACAGAATAGTGTTAAAATAACCTATTCTTGTCCTTCTTCATCTTGTTTTTCAATAATCTCCTCATCATTAGTCTTAGTCTTAATTTCTTCTTTCTTTTTACTTCCCATTAAATCGTTTACACGTTTAATATTTTCGTAAAAAGCATTGGCGTTAGGATCAGAAGGATCCATTTTACCGTAAGCAGCTTTGTAATAAAAGTCTGCTTTTTCGTAGTCTTTTCCTAGTTCATGGTATTTACCTATGTAAAAGTCACCCATATGAGAATCAGGGTATTTTATCATTACAAAATCACCTAAAACTCTTAAGTAATCACCATCTTGTCGGTCTATTACAATATCTTCAATAACAAAAATATCATCCAAACGAACATTTAAGTTAGAACCGTATAAATACTGAATATCTAAATACTTTTTCTCCACATACTTAATAGCATCTAAAGGAGCTAAATCTTTAACATTAGCTTCATATTCCTCCTTAGTAATTTTAGAGTATAAACTAAACATTTGTGTAAAAGCTCTAGGAATAGTTTCTCCAATCATAGCTAAATAGCTTGGAGAAGAATCAAACTCATCAAAAATGACATTAAAGTTTTTAGCTTCATATGATGTTAACAAAGTTCTAATATCACTAAATCTATTATATTGATTAGTGTCAATGTACTTTTTATTATTACTTGTATACAAGAAGTAAGTGTTATCTATAGAGCCAAGTCTGTTAAGAGAGTAAGACTCCATAATTGCAGGAGCAAATTGCGGAAAATCAGGAGTAATACAGATATATGAGTTAAAAACAGGCTTTTCATCTTTTAAATAATGAGTGATGAAATTAGCAGCTTTCCCTTCACCTACAATTGTCATAAAAGGAGAAGTCCTAAAGTTCCCTTCCATAAAAGGAATCAATTCATGTTTAATAAAATTAAAAAAATGTACTCCAGAACTTGTTAAGGAATTATTAGAAGGTATAATAGAAATATCTTTTCCGTAAGTGTTCTTCATATCAATACCTACAACAATTTGTCTTGGGGCTTTATCAACATTAGCATAAAGCTTAGCATTTCCTACATATAAATCAAAAAGGTACTCATCACCTAAAACAATAGCTAGAGGATAATTAGTGGTTTCATCTACATCATATCCTTTAGGAAGGTAGACTTTAATGTTTCTATCTTTTCCTAACTCCTTCGAGTTGACTTTTTGAGTAACAACTTCTTGAGAAAAAAGACTAGCGCTAATTAATAAGGTAAATAATAAATATACTTGTTTCATATTAGGGGTAAATTATATCGTTCAAATATAGAAAAGAAAAATAAAGTTATTATGTTATTTTTGTACAACTAAATAACGACAATATTTTAAAATTATGATACAACCAGACTGGAAAGTTGCCAAAGAGTACGAAGATATTACTTATAAAAAGTCACACAACGTTGCGAGAATAGCATTTAATAGACCTAATGTACGTAATGCGTTTCGACCAAAAACTACTTCAGAGTTATTAGATGCATTTCATGACGCACATGAAGATACTAATATTGGAGTTGTATTATTATCTGCTGAAGGACCATCAACTAAAGATGGAGTTTGGAGTTTTTGTTCCGGAGGAGATCAAAATGCACGTGGACACCAAGGATATGTTGGAGAAGACGGGTATCACCGATTAAATATTTTAGAAGTACAACGTTTAATTCGCTTTATGCCAAAAGCAGTAATTTGTGTTGTTCCAGGTTGGGCAGTAGGTGGAGGACACAGTTTACATGTAACTTGTGATTTAACCTTGGCGAGTAAAGAACATGCTATTTTTAAGCAAACAGATGCCGATGTTACTTCGTTTGATGCAGGTTACGGTTCAGCATATTTAGCTAAAATGGTGGGACAAAAAAAAGCTCGTGAAATCTTTTTCTTAGGAAGAAATTACTCAGCACAAGAAGCTTATGAAATGGGAATGGTAAATGCAGTAATTCCTCATGATGAATTAGAACAAACAGCTTTTGATTGGGCACAAGAAATCTTAGCAAAATCACCAACATCAATTAAAATGTTAAAGTTTGCAATGAACTTAACGGATGATGGAATGGTTGGTCAACAAGTATTTGCAGGTGAGGTTACTCGTTTAGCATATATGACTGATGAGGCTAAAGAAGGACGTGATGCGTTTTTAGAGAAACGTAAACCAAACTTCCCTAAAACTTGGATACCATAACAGATTGATAAATTAAGAATTACGAATTGGAGATTTTTTAATTCGTAAATCTAAAATCATAATTCGTAATTAAAGAAATGAAAATAATTTGTATAGGGCGTAATTACGCAAAACATATAGAAGAATTAGCAAATGAAAAACCAGAAAATCCAGTAGTTTTCTTAAAGCCAGATTCAGCTATTCTTCCTAAAAAAATGCCATTTTTTATTCCTCCGTTTTCAAATGATATTCATTATGAGGTTGAAGTATTGGTAAAAATAAACAAAGTAGGAAAACATATTTCTCCAAAATTTGCCCATAAATATTATGACACTATAGGCTTAGGAATTGATTTTACTGCGCGTGATGTGCAAGCACAATGTAAAGAAAAAGGATTGCCTTGGGAAAAAGCGAAAGCCTTTGATGGTAGTGCTATTGTTGGAGAGTTTTTTCCAAAGGAAGATTTTGACTTAGAAAACTTATCATTTCAATTACAGAAGAATGATGAGGTTGTACAAGATGGAAATACTTCAAGTATGTTGTGGAAAATTGATGAGTTGATTAGTTATGTGTCACAATATTTTACTTTGAAAAAAGGAGATATTATTTTTACTGGAACACCAGCAGGAGTTGGAAAAGTAGCAGAAAATGACATTTTAACAGGAACTATTGAAGGAAAGCAAGCTTTTCAAATTAAAGTAAAATAAAATATATCCCGCTTCGGCGGGATTCTTTTTTAGATATATAAATGAATGCAGAAATCATTACGATAGGAGATGAAATTCTTATCGGACAAATTGTAGATACTAATTCACAATGGATTGGTCAAGAATTAAATAAAATAGGTATTTCAGTCTATCAAATATCATCAATACAAGACGAAAAACAACACATTTTAAATGCGTTAAAAGAAGCAGAAAGTAGAGCAGATATTGTTATTGTTACAGGAGGATTAGGGCCTACGAAAGACGATATCACTAAAAAAACAATAGCCGAATATTTCAAAGACGAAAAGATTATTGAGTATCCAGAGGTGATTGATAATATCAAATACTTATTCAAAAAAGTTAATCATCCATTTAACGAAATTCAGAAGTATCAAGCGCAACTTCCTTCTAAAGCAATACTATTAATGAATCGTTTAGGAACAGCACCAGGAATGTGGTTTTATGAAAATAATACTGTTTTTGTATCACTTCCAGGAGTTCCTTACGAAATGAAAGGATTGATGAAGTATGACGTATTGCCAAAGCTTCAATCTACTTTTAAATTGCCTTTTATTTTGCATAGGACAATTATGACGGTAGGTACAGGGGAAACAATTATTGCAGAAAGAATTTCTGATTGGGAAGATAACTTACCTGATTTTATAAAACTAGCCTATTTACCATCTTACGGAAGTGTCCGTTTACGATTATCTGCAAAAGGAAATGATGAAGAATTGTTAGCAAAAGAGATGGAAAAGCAAGTTGTAGCACTATATAAGCTAATTCCAGAGATTATCGTTGGAGATGATAAAGAAACATCATTAGAAAAAGAAGTAGGTAAATTGTTAAAAGAACATAGAAAAACAGTTGCCACTGCAGAAAGCTTAACAGGAGGAAAAATAGCATCAACAATTGTTTCCGTTCCAGGAGCATCATCATACTTTATGGGGGGATTTGTTACGTATACAGCAGCTTTAAAACAACAATTACTAGATGTTTCTAAAGAAACTATTGATCAATATACGGTAGTAAGTAAAGAAGTAGCTTTAGCAATGGCAAAAGGATGTAGGGAAAAGCTACAAACAGATTATGCAATAGCAGTTACAGGAAACGCAGGGCCAACAACTGATCATAACGATAAAAGTGTAGGCTTGGTGTACATCGGTATAGCAACAAAAAGCGGAGTAGAGGTTCATGAGTTTAACTTCGGACAACCAAGAGAAAAGGTGATTAATAGAACGGTAACCAAATCTTTAGAACTACTACAGGCTGTAATATTAAAATAAATTAGTATTTTTGCCGCCGTTACGCTTCCAAATAGGTTAGATGCTGAACCTAGTTTTGAAAAGATTAAAATTAATTAAAAATTTAATCGAGAATATTTTTGTGCAGTAAATTAAAATGCATAAATTTGCACCTCGTTTAGAAATAACACTAAAAACTGTCAAGAAGATGTCTAGAGTTTGTGAATTAACAGGAAAAAAAGCGATGGTAGGTAACAATGTATCTCACGCTTTAAATAGAACTAAAAGAAGATTTAACGCTAATTTAATGAATAAGCGTTTTTATATTCCAGAAGAAGATAAATGGGTAACTTTAAAAGTATCTGCTTCTGCATTAAAAAATATTAATAAAAAAGGAATCTCTGCGGTTATTAAAGAAGCTAGAGAAAAAGGTTTCTTAACTAAATAATTCCTTACTAGATAAAATTTTAGAGAGATGGCAAAAAAAGGAAACAGAGTTCAAGTAATTTTAGAGTGTACTGAGCACAAAGCTTCTGGTCAACCAGGAACTTCTCGTTATATTACAACAAAGAACAAAAAAAATACTCCTGATAGAATGGAATTAAAGAAATTTAATCCAATCTTAAAGAAGATGACAGTTCATAAAGAAATTAAATAATAAGCTACGGCGTAAACTTTAATATAAAATGGCAAAGAAATCAGTAGCATCGTTACAAACAGGTTCGAAAAGATTAACCAAAGCTATCAAAATGGTAAAGTCTCCTAAATCTGGAGCTTATACATTTGTTGAAGCTATTATGGATCCAACACAAGTAAGCGACTTTTTAGCAAAAAAGTAATTCTTGTATACAGTTTAAAGAAAAGCTACTTTCATTAGAGAGTAGCTTTTTTTATATTTGACAGTCTCAAGTTTTTAGTTGAATTTAAAAATTTGGGCGTTACCTTAGCAGGTCGGGCTTTCAGCAGTCGCTTCCCGAAGTATCGGGAGAGCTTCAACAAATGCCTCAATCCCTAACGCAAAAGTTATGGTATAATGACAATTTGACCGTATTTGTAAAACGGTATAGTTTTTAACCTATGTAAGCGATTATAATATTTAAGAATGAGTTTTTTTAAGAAAATCTTCTCGAAAGAGAAAAAGGAAACCTTAGACAAAGGGTTAGAAAAAACCAAATCAAGTTTTTTCTCTAAATTATCAAAGGCAGTTGCAGGTAAAGCAAAGGTTGATGATGATGTGTTAGATAATTTAGAAGAAGTATTGGTGTCGTCTGATGTAGGAGTAGAAACTACCCTGAAAATAATAGATAGAATTGAAGAGCGTGTATCTCGTGACAAGTATTTAGGAACTGAAGAGCTAAACCAAATTTTACGTGAAGAGATTGCTGGTTTATTATCAGAAACAAATACTGGTGATGAAACAGATTTTACTATTCCAGCAAATACTAAACCTTATGTGTTAATGGTTGTTGGGGTTAACGGAGTAGGAAAAACAACTACGATTGGTAAGTTAGCTTCACAATTTAAAAAGAAAGGTTTAAAAGTTGTTTTAGGAGCTGCTGACACGTTTAGAGCAGCAGCAATTGATCAATTACAAGTTTGGGCAGATAGAACAGACGTACCGATAGTACGACAAGAAATGGGGTCTGATCCTGCTTCAGTAGCTTTTGATACGGTACAATCAGGAGTTAATCAAGATGCAGATGTAATTATTATTGATACAGCAGGACGTTTGCATAACAAGGTTAACTTAATGAATGAGTTGACAAAGATTAAACGAGTAATGCAAAAAGTAGTACCAGATTCACCACATGATGTATTGCTAGTGTTAGACGGTTCTACAGGTCAAAATGCTTTTGAACAGGCAAAACAGTTTACTAAAGCAACAGAGGTAACTTCATTAGCAGTAACAAAATTAGATGGTACTGCAAAAGGAGGAGTTGTTATCGGAATTTCAGATCAATTTCAAATACCTGTAAAATATATTGGAGTAGGAGAAGGTATAGATGATTTACAAGTATTTAATAAACATGAATTTGTAGATTCGTTTTTTAAATAAAAAATATAATAAAAAACTCCCAATTTGGGAGTTTTTTATTTTTAAACTGTTTCAATAACCTTATCAAAAGCTAATCTCGATTTAGGTTTTCTGTCTGGTTGATTAAAATCTTCGTTATCTCTATAACCAATAGCCACAGCTACGAGGGTAGCATATTCTTTGTTTTTTAAAATTTTATCGTAATTCGCAGGTTCAATTCCCTCCATAGGTGTTGCGTCTATTCCCATTTCTGCACAAGCACTTAAAAATATCCCTAATGCTAAATATACTTGTTTGTCGAACCAAGCTTTAATCTCTTTTTCAGATTTGGGTTTTATAAATTCTTTATAATAACCAACGGCCCCTTCAGGGAGCTCCTCTTCAATTTGTTTTTCAAATAAAGCGATGTTATTAATTCGGTTAAAAACTACAATAGTATCACTCTCAAGAACCTTGCTAGTATTTAACCAAGATACTTCTGAAAGTTGTTTTTTAGTATTGGAGTCAGAAACAAAAATAAATTTCCATGGTTGACTATTGATTGAAGAAGGACTTAATTGTAAAATCTGTTGTAACTCTTTAATTTTTTCAGATTCAATTTTTTTCGAAGCATCGTAATTTTTAGTTGTATAACGTTGCTGCATTGATGTTATAAAGCTCATATTTTATTTTTTTAATTAAACTATAAAAATTATAGTAACAAAAGTAAGTATAGTGTTTTATCTTTGCAATAACGGTCAAAAAGGATAGTATAAATTATGGAAACACAAACATCTAAAACATTTAAATTTAAAGGAAGAGAGTTTCCTTGCTGTACAAGTCTTACTATGGGAGTCATTGGGGGGAAATGGAAAACAGTAATTCTTTTTCATTTAATAAAAGGAACACTTCGCTATAGCGAATTAAGAAAAGAGATTCCAATGGTTACAGAACGAACTTTAAGTTTACAGTTGAAAGCCCTGGAAGAAGATGGTGTAATTAAAAGAAAAGTATACACATCAAAACCACCTTTAAAAGTAGAATACTCTTTAACTGATTTAGGACAAAGTTTAATTCCTATAATTCAGTCTATCGCAGACTGGGGAGATTTTGCTGTAAAAAATCATTCCAAATAATAGTGCCTGCGCGTGATTAGCAATTAGAGTTTAGACAGCAGGGTAGTTTTGTTATGCTAAAAGAAGCTTTTCAATTTTTATAATTACATTTGAGTATCAAATATTTGACCAATGAGAAAAGCAATATTTTTATTATTAACTGTTCTATTTATAAGTGCATGTAAGCAAAAAGCTGTAAAGGTATATTTTAAAATCTATGATGAATCATCAGAAATACAAAAACAGCAAGATCACGAGAAAAAGAGAATGCAGTTTAAACTACTTCAATCTAAATATTTAGATTTAAACAAAGAGTTTAAGCCTTTTGAAAAGGAATTATCAAATTTTTCTGAAGAGCAGTATAATGAATTAAAACCATTGGTGTTAGAAAAAGATATTCCGTCTATTCAAAAGAGCATTGCAGAAAAGAAACTTAGTTACGAAAAATTAACCTTGTTTTATTTGTACAGAATACGAAAGTTTGAAAGTGATAGTACAAAGTATTTGAATGCAATTATATCTCTAAATCCAAAGGTGTTAGAAGAGGCGAGAGCAAAAGATAAAGAATCAAAAGAGGTAAAAGAGTTCTCTTTGAATGGAATTCCAATTTTGATAAAAGATAATATTGATGCAGCTGGAATGATAACTACTGCAGGAGCTGTAGCTTTACAAGATAATTCAACTGATAACGATGCTTTTATCGTCAAAAAATTAAGAGAAGCGGGAGCATTAATTTTAGGAAAAGTAAACTTGAGTGAATGGGCGTACTTCTTTTGTGAAGATTGTCCGTTAGGTTATAGTGCTACTGGAGGACAAACCTTAAACCCTTATGGTAGAAAGGTTTTTGAAACAGGAGGCTCTAGTTCTGGTAGCGGAGTATCAGTTGCGGCAAATTATGCAGTAGCTGCAGTGGGTACGGAAACAGCAGGATCAATAACATCACCTTCTAGCCAAAACTCGGTGGTTGGATTAAAACCAACGATTGGTGTTTTAAGTCGATCAGGAATTGTTCCTATTTCAAGTACATTAGATACTCCAGGTCCGATGACTAAAAGTGTTATAGACAATATTATTTTGTTTGAAGCTATGCTAGGGAAAGATAATGAGGACGCTTCTTCTTTAGGAATAGAAGATTTTAATCCTAAAGAATTACTCAATAAAAACTATACAATTCAAGGAAAAAGAATAGGAGTACTAAAACCTATTCTAACAGATTCTATTTATAAAGCAAGTGTAGAAAAGTTACAAGAAGCTGGTGCAGAAATTATAGAGATAACTCCACCAGAAATTTCGTTTGATGGATTTATTACGCTGTTGAATATAGATATGAAACATGATTTACCTAAATACTTATCTACTTACGGAAACAAAAAGCTAACAGTGAAAAATATACAAGATGTAGTTGAGTTTAATAAAAAAGATTCTACAAAAAGAGCTTCTTACGGACAACAGTTATTTGAAGGAATATTAAAAGACACTACTAGTTTAACACAGTTAGAGGTGGTAAAAGATAGTCTAAGTTTTAATGGAAAGAAATTTTTACAAGATTTAAAGACTCAAAATTTAGATGCTATTTTATCGATTAATAATTATCATTCTGGTATTGCAGCGGTAGCGAAATACCCAACTTTAACAGTTCCTATGGGGTATAAAAGTTCTGGCGAACCTGTTAGTTTAACATTTATAGGAAAACCTTTTACAGAAAAAGAGTTACTAGAACTAGGACATGCATTTGAACAAATAAAGAAAGTAAGAAAGGCACCAGTTGATTATAACTAATAGACAATATATGAAAAACTCCCAATTTGGGAGTTTTTATTTTAATTCTCTAACTTGTATTTTCCAATATAACCAGATACATCTCCACCAAGATAAAGATATCCATTATGTTCTTCAACAGAACTTGCTTCTGATACAACTTTACCAGTAGTATCATAATAAGTTTTTAAGATTTTCCCATCACTACTCAAATGCATTATCATTCCATAAGGAGCTACTTTAGGTTGTAAAAATAGTGGGAGACCATAAACTAACTTTTTTACAAGTGGTTTAGGATGTATTTCATCCAAAGAAGAATCCCTTTTAGTTGAAAAACCAAGCCAAAAGCTACCATCAGACCTTCTAGAAACTCCATTAGGAAAACCAGGTAAGTTGTCTAAGAATACATCTGTTGTTCCTTTTTGACTTCCTTTTAACCAGTATCTTAGTATTCTGTATTTCACTAAATCTACCATTAGAACAAAGTCATCATTTTGAGAAACAGCAACACCGTTTCCGAAATAAGTACCATCTATAAGTGTTTTAATTTGCTTGGTCTTAGGATTGTAACTATAAAGACCTCCATCGGGTTTCGATTCCATTAAAAGCTTCCAAATATGTGTTCTGCTAAAAGGTATTTTTGAAGAAGTATTGGTAAAATATATAATTCCATCCGAAGCAATGTCTACATCATTGGGGATAAGAAATTTGTTTCCGTTTTCATCTTCGCTTGCTAAAGTTGTGATCTTTCCGTTTTTGTCAACACTAATTAAACCTCTTTCTAAGTCACATGCAATTAGGTTTTGATTGCTGTCAAAATGCAGTCCAGCAACCCAAGATCCCGTATTACAAAAGACAGAAACTTTTCCTGATGGGTCAATCTTTAAAATTCGACCATCTGAAAAATCTGTTTCAGAAATATGAACTCCACAATATAGATTTCCTTGATTATCTACTGCAATGTCCTCAGGACCATACCAACCGTCTAAATTGATATGTTTGGTGGAACTTAGTAGTTCATTTTCAAGGAGCACACCTTCTAATTTTGGAGGAGCTGCTGGAGACCAAGCTTCAGGGCTAATTGAACAAGATTTAAATGTAACACTAGCTATAAAAATAGCCAAGCATAAGAGAATAGCATATTTTGCTATCGATACGATTTTCATTGTATTTATTTTATAATTTATAAGGACAAAGAAAATGAGAGGAAACTATTTTTATCTTGACAAATGTTAGGAAATGACAACTTCTTTTCGAATTCTACTGAGTGATTCAGCAGCTATACCAAGAAAGCTAGCGATTTGGTATTGAGGAGCTCTTAAAACAATTTTTTTATCGTAGTTCTTTATAAAATCTAAATACTTTTTCTTGGCGGATTTTGTTTGCATAGTTAAAGCTCTTTGTTGTGCACAAAGATGATTTCTCTCTGCTAAAATTCTTCCAAACTTCTCAAAATTGGGAGATTCTTTATATAATTGGGTTAAACTTTTAAAAGATATTTTATATACAGTACTATCTTCAATAACTTCTAAAAATTCGTGAGAAGGGATTTGGTATATAAAACTATCAAAAACTGTTATAAACTGCTTGTCACAAGCAAAGTAGGTGGTAAACTCTTTATCTTCAATATTTTTAAATGTTCTAAAAAAACCAGATTCTATAAAGTATAAATCCTTAGTGGTCTTTCCTTCTTCAATTACTAACGTTTTTGCTTTGTATTCTTTTCTTTCTAATTGATTGTAAAATATTTGAAACTCATTTTCAGTAAGTCCAATTAAGTCGTTTAGCAATCTTTTGAGTTCGGTCATTTTTTAATAATGATTAATGTAGTTTGTAAACATACAAGTTTACTAATAACGAAGTTAACTTTTTAAAGCTTAAAAATCAAACTAATTTTTAAGGGCATAAACTAGCTAAAAAGCTGAATTAAAGCGTATATTTGCACTCCGAATTTTTTCAAGAATATGCGTACTAAAACAACAAAACAAAACAAAATCAATGTAGTTACTTTAGGTTGCTCTAAAAACGTTTACGATAGTGAAGTGTTAATGGGGCAGTTAAAAGCCAATGGTAAAGAAGTAGTTCATGAAGATGAAAATGACGATGGAAATATTGTAGTAATCAATACGTGTGGTTTTATAGGTAAAGCGAAAGAAGAAAGTGTGGAAACTATTTTACACTACGCACAAAAGAAAGAGGAAGGTGAAGTAGATAAAGTGTTTGTAACCGGTTGTTTAAGCGAGCGTTATAAGCCAGATTTAGAAGCTGAAATTACCAATGTAGATCAGTATTTTGGTACACACGATTTACCAAACTTGTTAAAAGTTTTAGAAGCAGATTATAAACATGAGTTAATAGGTGAGCGTTTAACAACGACTCCAGATCATTATGCGTATTTAAAAATAGCTGAAGGTTGTGACCGTCCATGTTCATTTTGTGCTATTCCGTTAATGCGTGGTAAACATGTTTCTACTCCAATTGAAGATTTGGTTACAGAAGCTACCAAGCTGGCAGAAAAAGGAATTAAAGAAATCATGCTAATTGCGCAAGATTTAACTTATTATGGGTTAGATATTTATAAAAAGCGTGCTTTAGCAGATTTATTAAAAGAATTGGCAAAAGTTGATGGAATTGAATGGATTCGTTTGCACTATGCCTTCCCAACAGGTTTCCCAATGGATGTGTTGGAAGTCATGAAAAACGAACCAAAGGTTTGTAATTATTTAGACATTCCGTTACAGCACATCAATACCGAGATTTTAAAATCGATGAAGCGTGGTACGACACATGAGAAAACGACTGCATTGATTCACAAATTCCGTGAGGCTGTGCCAAATATGGCAATCCGTACAACGTTAATTGTTGGATATCCAGGAGAAACAGAAGAGCAATTCCAAGAGTTGAAAGATTGGGTAGAGGAGATGCGTTTTGAACGTTTAGGAGCTTTTGAATACTCACATGAAGAGAACACAGGAGCATATGTTTTAGAAGATGATGTGCCTGCAGATGTTAAGTTCAGACGAGTAAATGAAATCATGGAAGTGCAATCGCAAATTTCTTGGGAATTGAATCAAGAAAAAATAGGAAAGACATTCAAATGTTTGTTTGATAGAAAAGATGGAGAGTACTATTACGGACGTACTGAATTTGATTCACCAGATGTAGATAACGATGTCATTGTAGATGCTCGTGAGTATTATATCAAACTAGGAGAATTTATAGATATCGAAATTTTTGACGCGGGTGATTTTGACTTACATGGAAAGCCTGTAGTAAAACAAGAAAGACCAGTTCCTTTAAATCAGAAGAGGAAATAAAATCAAACCTGCAAAATGCAGTTTTTTTTATGCATATTTGTCACATGAAAAAAGCCTATTTTAACTGGAGTTCAGGAAAAGACTCGTCGTTAGCATTGTATAAAATATTACAACAAAAAGAGTACGATGTACAAAAATTGATTACGAATGTAAATCAAGATTACCAGCGTGTTTCAATGCATGGTTTACATGAGGATTTACTGGATGCACAGGCAGAAAGCATTGGTATTCCGTTAGAAAAAATATATTTTCCGGCTGAGGTTACGATGGATTTATATAACCAAAGAATGAAAGAAAAAACTGCTGAGTTAAAAGAAGCAGGACTTGTAAATGGCATTTTTGGTGATATCTTTTTAGAGGATTTAAGAGCGTATCGTGATTCGAAATTACAAGAGGTTGGGATTACCGGAGTATATCCGTTATGGAAGCAAGATACTAAAGAGTTACTTCGTGAGTTTTTAGCCCTAGGTTTTAAAACAATAACTGTTTGTGTGAATGCAAAATTGTTAGGAGAAGAATTTGTAGGGAGAGTTATTGATGAAGATTTTATCAATGAGCTTCCTGAAGGAGTAGATGTTTGTGGAGAGAATGGTGAGTTTCATACGTTTTGCTATGATGGTCCTATTTTTAAGAAACCTGTGGAGTTTGAAATAGGAGAGAAGGTGTTAAAATCATATACTTTACATAAAAGTGATGATGATAACTGTTATCAAGATTCAAAGAAAACTAAGAAATCAGAAGAAACGACCACTAAAAACTACGATAGAAGTTTTTGGTACTGTGATTTACAGCTAAAAAAATAACTTACTTATTGATTCTAATAATCCTTTAGCAGGAGCATTTTCTAGGCAAGAATTACATGTGTTGTACATAAATAAACAGTCGATAAAATCGGTTAGCATGTGTAGTAAGAGCCCTAACCCTATAATATTATAAGGTCTTTTTAAAAAGAGCAAGATAGTATACAATATTATTGCGTAGTAGGAGTGGAGTATATGAAAACCAAAGCTACATCGGTTAGGATCAAATACAGGGGTAGCCAATAAATGATCTATATCCACTAGCATGGTAGCGAGTAGTATTAGAGAAACTTTTTTCCAATTTTTTCTAAAAAATAAATAGGCTAAAATTATAGGAAAGCCAAAATGTAAAAAGTAGTGAGTAAATGTTTGCATTTATCTAACGATTAAACTACTTCTTTTTCTAAAGCTAAAAAATGTGTGATTTCTGAACTATCATTGTTTTGCAGCGGAATTATGTACAGCTCACATTTGTAGGTAGATTTATCTTTTCTGTAATTAATAATTACATCTTTAAATGGTTTTCCTTTTAAAAGTTTTGATTGAATTCTTTTTCTAGTTGTTTCCTTAGTTTTTTCTCCTTGTAAAAAGCGTGGGGTTCTGTTTAAAGCAAACTCTTTTTCGTAGCCAGTCATTTTTGTAAAACCATCGCTTACCCAAATTATTTTCTTTTGTGCATCGGTAAGGACTAAAGATTCATAGTCGTTTTCTTCTATAATAGATGTAATGTTATTTTTCCAGTTGAAGTTTTTAGAAAATGTTTTTATAAGTTTTAAATCACTGTATAGTTCTTTTTCAGTAAACAAATCTTGGATTCCCCAACTTAAAAGGTTTACACTTTTTTTTGAAATGAGTTTAAGGTCATCAGCAATTTTGGTGTATTCTTCTTTGTCTAAATTTGATATATAAATATCTAAAGACATCATTTTATCAAAGCTATTTTTCATACCTACTAAGTAACTACTTTTTTTAGAGAAATTAAAATTTTTCAAAAACACCTAGACCAAATAAGGCAAAATCATATTTAACAGGGTCTTTTTTATCAAATTTTCTTAAAGTTAGATCAAGTTCTTGAATCGCTTTCCAATCATTTTGTTTTCGAGTAAGTATTTTTAGTTTTCTGGCAATGTTTCCTGTGTGTACATCTAACGGACAATGTAAATGTGCAGGTGAGTGTGTTTTCCATATACCTAAATCGACTCCAGTAGTATTATCACGAACCATCCAACGTAAAAACATATTAATCCTTTTGGAAGCAGAACCTTTTAAAGGGTCAGAAACATGTTTTAATGTTCTTGGTTGGTGAGGAATTTCAAAAAATATTTGTTTGAAATGATGAATAGCATGTTGGTAATTATTTGCTTTATCTTTTGGTTGTAAAACAGCTTCTAATCCACCATGATTTTGATAGATGTTTTTTAATGATTGAACAAAAAACTTAAAATCATCTGCATTAAATGTTCTGTGCACAAATCCGTCAAAATTAGCTAAATCTTCTTCAGAATGATTGAGAACAAAATCATAAGGAGAATTCCCCATTAAATCTATCATTTTATGAGAGTTGTTAATAATCATTTTACGATTTCCCCAAGCAATGGTTGCTGCTAAAAAGCCAGCGATTTCAATATCTTCTTTTACCGAAAATTGATGTGGAATTTGAATAGGATCACTATCAATAAAATCAGGGTTATTGTACTGTATTACTTTTTCGTCTAAAAACTCTTTAAGCTCCTTTTTGTTCATTTTATGCTAAATCTCCTGCAAAACTAAGCAAAACAAAGAAAGCATTATAGCAAGCGTGTAATAAGATACTCCATTCGAGCCCAAAACGAACCCTAATAAACCCTAAATAACCACCTAAAATAGTTTGTGGAGCTACTAGTATTGGGGCTAATAAAAGTACATTAGTAGTAATAGTAAAGTTAGTTAAATGTACTAAGCCAAAAAGTAGTGCAAACACATAAAATGCTATTTTGAAGTTTTTCTTCCCATGAAATAAGGTAATTGGCGCTCTAAAAAACAGCTCTTCAAGCAAAGGAGCTAAAATAATGGTAAGAAAAGCAATGAACCATTTGGTATGAGCCTTTAGTAAATCTTCCACAGCGTGCTCATTCATATTTATTAAACCTAACTCTTCAACAAGAAGAAAAAGGGGAGATAATAAAGCTCCTGTAATAATACTTATAAAAAGGAGGTGAAAGAATTTTTGAAAACGATACGAAATGTTTTGGTTGGTATCTTTTTCTAAAACGGGATTTTTTAAATAGGTAACAAGTTCTTGAAAAGTTTCTTTCATGGAAATGATTTATTAGTTAGTAGCTAGAAACTTTAAATAGTTACACTATTCAACAATAATTCCGTCTTTCATTGTAAGTGTTCTATCAGCCATTTTAGCTAATTCTTTGTTGTGTGTAACTAGTACAAAGGTTTGCCCAAATTCATCACGTAGCTTAAAAAATAACTCATGTAAGTTTTTAGCCGAAGTAGAATCTAGATTTCCTGAAGGTTCATCGGCAAAAATAACAGAAGGTTCATTAATCAAAGCTCTAGCAACGGCAACACGTTGTTGCTCTCCTCCAGAAAGTTCGTTAGGTTTATGGTTTTCTCTGTGTGACAATCCTAAAAAGGCTAGTAATTCTTTGGCTCTTTTTTCAGTTTCTGCTTTTGTTTTTCCTCCTATAAAGGCAGGAATACAAACATTTTCTAATGCTGTAAATTCTGGTAATAACTGGTGAAATTGAAAAATGAATCCGATGTGTTTATTTCGGAAAGCAGAAACTTTGGTATCGTTTAAATCTTTGATAGAAACACCATCAACTAATAATTCGTAGCTCTGATCTTTTAAGGGCTTATCTAAGGTTCCTAAAATTTGTAGTAAGGTTGTTTTTCCTGCTCCTGAAGGTCCAACAATAGCTACAATTTCTCCTTTTTTTATATGAAGATCAACGCCTTTTAAAATTTCTACCTCTCCGTAATGTTTGTGGATATTTTTAGCAACAATCATAGTGATATTTTCTAAGTAACGAATGTATAAAAAAGAAATCAGATAAACTTTAATGCTTACCTGATTTCAAACAATAAATAAACGTGTATTTAAATTATGTTTTTGATGTTGTTGTAATCGATAAAATAAACTAATCGAACAGAAAATCTATGTTGCATGCTTTGATCAAAAAGTTTTGAGATGTTGTTTTTAAAATCAATATTTGCAGGGGCAAAATCGTGATCTGGTCTTATAGAGTTTCTATAGAAAAAGATTAATTGACTACCTGGAGCAAATTGCCATTGGTAGTTTAGGTCTAAGTTCCAACTATTAAAGTTTCTGTCGTGTTCTCCTTGATAGTTATTTTCTGTAAGTTCTCCATTTTCTTCATTTAAGCTAAAATATTTTCCTTGATATGGAACTTTACTCCAGTTATGTCTAAATGATAATGATACAGCCGATTTTGTACTGAAAGTATATTTTCCTGTTAAAGAATTGTCGTAAGTAGCCCAATCGCGCTGTCCGAAAATAATATGATCTTTTAAAGGAGCCAATGAAGGTTTTTCTTCTACGTCGTCTTCATCAACTTTTGTAACATATCCTTGATCGTTATTGGTTTTTCCATACCTGAAACCATAAATTAAAGAAAATTTGTTGGTAAAACGGTATCTAGGTGAAAATCTAAAGCCATAGTCTTCTTTAGGGTTGTCATTATAAAAGGTATAATACCAACCATAATCTATTGCAAACTTTTTTCTATAATCGGTCGACCCCCAATGATTTATGTTTAGCCTTTCAGGGTTGTTAAAGTAAATACCACTAGTAGTTCCTTGTCTTGGTTCAAAAAAATCTCTTCTTTCAGTACTATAATTTAAGTTTCCTCCAAAGCTGAAACGTTTTTTGGTATCAGCCCAAAAAGATAAACCAGTATTAGTACCTACATAGGTTCCTGGGTTGTGCAAGAAGTTAAAGTTATAGTATATGTTAGCTCCGTAGTTGTTGAATATTCCTTTAGGTTTTAACAATCGATAACCAACAAAACCATAAATTCTTTGTTGATTGTTACGAAAGAGAATTCCCATATCGTTAGGGTTAAAATCTTTGTTTTCAAAATTATACCCAATTTCTCCACGCCAATTTCCTGATTGCTTTCCTATACTGGTATCAAAAGTGTATCCTGTATTTGGATCATCTTCGTCGTCAGAAATATTACTCGTTTTAAAACTTCCGTCGATATTATACCTACTTTTTTTATCTTCAACATGCCATAGTAATCCAGTAACATTCGCATCTCTAAATCGTCCGTCACGAGTTACGTTGGTGTTGATTAAGGTAATAGATGAGTTTTGATTGAACTGCTGATCTAGTACCATAATATTATAGTTAGAAAATGGATTAACCGTAGTTTTGTAAGTACTGACATTGCTAATAGTATCTAAGCCATTAATTGTTTGCTCAGTTCTTTCAACCGTAGCTTCTGTTTTTTCGGTAATAGCATTAAAGAATCCTACCCCTAAACCTCCTTTGGTTCTTCCTGATACTTTTATAGCATTTAGCATTTGAACTTTATCAGGAACATCTATAACTTCATCATTTACTTTCTTACCATCAATAAATTCATCATCATCTTTTCGTTCACCAGAAAATTGATCTATTGGTCTTCCTCCAATTCTTCTTGAATAAAATAAACGTCCTTTACTAAATAGTTCAGTTCCTTCAGTAAAAAACTGACGTTGTTCTGTAAATTGCTGTTCAAAAGGTCCCAAGTTTAAGGTAACATTGTCAAAACCTACTTGGCTAAAATCAGGAATTAAGGTAGCGTCTAACGTAAAGTTTTCGGTAATTCCATATTTTACATCCATACCTACACTCCAATCAAAGTCAGTATTACCATCTTTAGTGGTTGTCGTTGCGGATGCATACGGATAAAAGTTTAATCGAGTAGGAGGTTTTATGTTGGTGAAGTTTTCATACAAGCCATCATATTGAGTCCAATTTCCTTGTTGATTATCAATATGATTCCAAGTGAATTGAGCATTTAAATTCAGTACTTTTCTGTGATAGTTGATTCCCCACGATTGAACAGGTACATTAGCAAAACGTAAAGCTCTATATGGAATTTTCATTTCTACAACCCAAGAGTCTTCATTAATGCTAAAATCACTTTCCCATACGGCACTCCAATTAAAATCTTCATTTCCGTTAGATACTTTTGAGTCTGCTTGTGCACCTGAACTGGTTACAATAAATTCAAAAGGATTTTGTCCGTCGTCGTTAGGGTTAATAGTTATTAAAAAGAAATCACTGTTACCAATATTGTCTCTGTTAGTAAACTCAGCAGGTATTTTTGAAGGTTCAGGATCGTACATTTTAGCACTGATGTAAATAGCATTATTATCGTATACTAATTTAACTACTGTTTTATGGGTGTCAGGTTCCGCTTTTCCATTGTCGGGACGCATCATCACAAAATCTTTTGCGGCAGGAACATTTTTCCAAGCAGCATCATCTAATTTTCCGTCAATTTTTGGAGGTGAATCTACACGTATTACGTCTAGTTTTTTTCTGTTTTGGTTAATGGTTTGGGCATTTGTAACTCCTATAAAGAAGAAACAGGTTGTAATAAATGCTAAAACTTTAAGCATAGTTGATTGAGATATAGTATTAGTTGTTGGGCTAAATTATTATGATTAGGATAAATAAATCACAAAATCATGTTAATTACGGTAAAGACCTGTTAAAAAAAAGAATGTTACACGTTTAAATGTTAAAAAAATGTAAAAATAGAAATTAAATAAAATTGATTTTAATTATAAATTAAAGTACAATTTATAAGGTATTATGAATTGAATTTGTATTTTTGTTCGACTTTAAAAATTCATATCTAATGAACTTACACGAATATCAAGGTAAAGAAATATTAAGCAGTTTTGGCGTTCGTATTCAACGTGGAATTGTTGCAAATACTCCAGAAGAAGCTGTTGAAGCAGCGAAGAAATTAACAGAAGAAACAGGTACTGGTTGGCATGTAATCAAAGCTCAAGTACACGCAGGTGGTCGTGGAAAAGGTGGTGGTGTTAAGTTAGCTAAAAACTTAGATGAGGTAAAAAGTATTGCTGATGACATTTTAGGAATGATGTTAGTAACACCTCAAACTTCAGCAGAAGGTAAGTTAGTTAACCAAGTGTTAATTGCTGAGGATGTATATTATCCTGGTGATAGTGAGCCAGATGAATTTTATATGTCAGTTTTATTAAACCGTGCTACAGGTAGAAACATGATTATGTATTCTACAGAAGGAGGTATGGATATTGAAACTGTGGCAGAAGAAACTCCACACTTAATTTTTACAGAAGAAATTGATCCAGGAACAGGATTATTACCTTTCCAAGCTCGTAAAATTGCTTTTAACTTAGGTTTAAGCGGTGGGGCTTTAAAAGAAATGGTAAAGTTTGTTACTGCTTTATATACTGCATACATCAAGTCTGATTCTTCGATGTTTGAAATTAACCCAGTATTAAAAACATCTGATGATAAAATTATGGCAGTAGATGCTAAAGTATCGTTAGATGAGAATGCATTATACCGTCATAAAGATTATGCTGCAATGCGTGATTTACGTGAAGAAAATCCAATTGAAGTAGAAGCTAAAGCTGCAGGATTAAACTATGTAGACTTAGATGGTAATGTTGGATGTATGGTAAACGGAGCTGGTTTAGCAATGGGAACTATGGATTTAATTAAGCAAGCAGGTGGAGATCCAGCTAACTTTTTAGATGTTGGTGGTACTGCAGATGCGCAACGTGTTGAAACTGCTTTCGGAATCATTTTAAAAGATCCTAATGTAAAAGCTATCTTAGTAAACATTTTTGGAGGAATCGTTCGTTGTGATCGTGTTGCTCAAGGTGTTGTAGATGCTTATAAAAATATGGGAGACAAAATTAATGTGCCTATTATTTGTCGTTTACAAGGAACAAACGCTAAAGAAGCAAAAGAATTAATTGACAACAGCGGAATGGAAATTATCTCAGCTACTGAGTTCCAAGAGGCTGCTGATAAAGTAGGAGAAGTTTTAAGTGCTTAAAACTTTTTTTAATTAATTCTTAGTAATATATTTAAAAAACCTCACTGTTATAGTGAGGTTTTTTGTTTTATCTTGCTAAAAGATAAATAGCATACAATGAGAAAATTATTAATCCTTATTTTACTTCCTTTACAGTTAATAGCACAAGAAGAAACGAATTCTGAATTATTTTGGAATAAACTAAAAACTTATTGTGGAAAAGCTTTTGAAGGAACAATACTAGCAGGAGGAAAAGAAGGAGATGGTTTTACAGGAGAAAAATTAGTAATGCATATTCGCTCTTGTGAAGAGAATACGATTAGAATACCTTTTTTTGTAGGTGAAGATAAATCTCGTACTTGGGTTTTTACTATAAGTACCGATAAATTAATTAAGCTAAAACACGATCACCGACATAAAGATGGTACTGAGGATAAAGTTACGCAATACGGAGGAATCAACCCTAATATGGGATTACCTAATATTCAGTTTTTTCCTGCGGATAAATATACAGCCGATTTAATTTCGTATGCTTCTAATAATGTTTGGTGGGTTACGATTGATGAAACAAGTTTTACATATAATTTACGTAGAATAGGAACGAATAGATTGTTTTCTGTAAAGTTTGATTTAACTAGGGAAATAGAGGCTCCAACTGCTCCCTAGGGAAGTGAGAATTAATTTTTATTTAGAATCAAATCTGTTTTTCGGGATTAGAAATTATGAAATCAATTAAGCTTTTTAAGAAATAGTCCATAGTTTTAAAACCTGCGTCATATTAATTTTAAAAGAGGGTTAAAATATCCATTATTTTAATGTTGGATATCATTTGATAACGAAGTTACTGATTTTGAATATAAGAGTCAAACCAAACTTATTTACAAATTCTCTTTCAAAACTTCAATTTCATCACGCAATTGTGCAGCTACTAAAAAGTCTAGTGCTTTAGCAGCTTCTTCCATTTGTTTGCGTTTAGTACGTATGCGTTTTTCTATTTCTTGTTTAGGTAAGTATTCTAACTCTTGTTCCGCAGCTTTTTGCGTAGCATTGTCATAATGATATGAAGTAATCGCGTTTTTAGATAACGTATTGTCTATCTTTTTATTGATTTGTGTTGGAGTAATTCCGTGAGCGGTATTGTAATTAATTTGCTTTTCACGTCTACGATTGGTCTCGTCAATGGTGAGTTGCATGCTATTGGTAATTTTGTCCGCATACATAATTGCCTTACCATTTACGTTACGTGCAGCACGACCTACGGTTTGTGTTAATGAACGATGTGAACGTAAAAAACCTTCTTTATCAGCATCTAAAATAGCCACTAACGATACTTCTGGAAGGTCTAATCCTTCTCTAAGTAGGTTAACTCCAATCAGTACATCAAACAAGCCTTTACGCAAATCTTGCATGATTTCAACGCGTTCTAATGTGTCAACATCTGAGTGAATGTATCTACAACGTACTTGAATTCTAGTTAAGTATTTAGCTAATTCTTCAGCCATACGTTTGGTCAAGGTAGTAACCAAGGTACGTTCATCTTTTTCTACACGAATTTGAATTTCTTCAATTAAATCATCAATTTGATTCAAACTAGGTCGAACTTCAATTTCTGGATCTAATAGTCCAGTAGGTCGAATAACTTGTTCTACAAACAACCCTTCCGTTTTTTGTAATTCGTAATCCGCAGGAGTTGCTGAAACATAAATTACTTGATTTTGTAGCGCTTCAAATTCTTCAAACTTTAACGGACGGTTATCCATTGCAGCTGGTAAACGGAATCCGTATTCCACCAAGTTTTCTTTACGGCTTCTATCTCCACCGTACATCGCATGAACTTGTGGTACGGTTACGTGACTTTCATCAATCACCATTAAGTAATCATCAGGAAAGTAATCTAATAAGCAGAACGGTCGTGTACCCGCTTCACGTCCGTCTAAATAACGAGAGTAGTTCTCAATTCCTGAACAGTAGCCCAATTCTCGAATCATTTCTAAGTCGAATTCAGTACGTTCTTGCAAACGTTTTGCTTCTAAATGTTTCCCGATTTCCTTGAAATAATCTACTTGTTTTACCATATCTTCTTGAATTTGATGAATGGCATTTTGTAATATGTCAGGAGAAGTTACAAAAAGGTTGGCAGGATAAATATTTAGCTTTTCTAATCGAGTAATCGTTTGATTGGTTTCAATATCGAAGGTTTCAATTTCTTCTATCTCATCTCCAAAAAAGTGAATTTTATATCCGTTATCTCCATAGGATGGATAAATGGTAACCACATCACCTTTCACTTTGAAAGTTCCACTTTTTATTTCAACTTCGGTACGGGCATATAAACTCGTTACTAAACGATGTAAAAACTTTGTGCGAGAAACTTGTTGGTCAACTTCAATAGTAATCACATTCTTTTTAAACTCTGTGGGGTTACCAATACCGTATAAACAAGAGACTGATGCTACAACCAATACATCTCGACGTCCTGAAAGTAGGGAAGAGGAGGTGCTAATTCGTAAGCGTTCTATTTCATCGTTGATGGATAAGTCTTTCTCAATATACGTTCCTGTAACAGGAATATAGGCTTCGGGTTGATAGTAATCATAGTATGAAACGAAATATTCTACAGCGTTGTTTGGAAAGAACTGTTTGAACTCAGAATACAATTGGGCAGCTAAGGTTTTGTTATGAGCCAAAACAAGTGTTGGTCGTTGTACTTCGGCTACAACATTAGCTACCGAGAATGTTTTACCAGAACCTGTAACACCTAAAAGTGTTTGATACTTTTCATCGGCTAAAATACCATTTGAAAGTTGTTTAATTGCTTGAGGTTGATCCCCTGTTGGTTTAAATTCTGAGTTTAATTCGAAGTTCATTCAACAAAAATACGGATAGTTATTTATGTGATGAATTTTAATTTCTTTTGAGTGTAAAATGTCCTTTTTTATCTATTGTATTATCATTAAGGTCTTTTAGTTTGGCATGGAACCAGTAGTCATTAGAAGGGAGTTTAATGTTGTTATAAGTTCCATCCCAACCAAATTCCGAATTATTATCATTTATGACATATAGAATTTTACCAAAGCGATTAAATATTTTAATATCTATTTCTTTAAAGAAATTAGAGCTTACTCCATAAACTTTCCAATAATCGTTAAATCCATCAGCATTAGGAGTTAAAAACTTAGGGTAGCCAATTATACTAGCTGAGGCTTTAGTAGGAGTTTCACATTTATTAATATCTCTTATATAAATAGTGGCAATACCAGGTTGCACATTGTTGAAAGAGTGAGAGGTTCCATTTCCAACATAAGTAGTATCATCTAAAGAAAATTCATAACTACTATCTCCATCAATACTAATATAAACACTGTTGTCGGTTTCACTTTGAACATTTACTTCAACATTTAAAATCTCTGGAGGTGGAGGATAGTTAACTGTAAAATTTTTAGAGTTTGAACATTCTATACCGTTTACTATTTTGTAAATGGTTAAAGAAAACCCACCTTCTTTGGTTAAAGTGAAACTATTACTGGTACTAATTGTATTGTTGTTTTCATCTTTCCATTCAAACCGATCGTTAGAAGAGTCTGCATTTAATATAATAGCGGGGTGATCTGAAGGGCTAATACAAATAGTATAATTGTCCTGTAGATTAATTTGAGGATGGTTAACAATTAAATCGATAGGAGATATACCAAAGCATCCGTTTTCATTTTCTATTTTTACCCAAATAGTAGTAGAACCTGAAATGTATTCAAAAGGAAGAGGGTTGATTGATTTTTGAGCATTTTCTACCGAATCAAAAAAAGATACTTTTTCAAGTTTGCTTAAGCCTAAATCACTTATTATTTGACTTTTTTTAACCCTCAAGTCAAAAAGACCTTTATCTTCATCTATACTATTTTCGGGGTTTCTACAAACAGTTATGGGGTTAATGGTAAGTGCAGGTCTAAATAAGGCTTCAATAGAAAAGCTTTCGATATCAGAGCAACCATTTACAGAGGTAACCTTTGTATAAATGGTTTGAGGATTTGTTTCATTGTAGAAGTTTTCTGGATCCGATATTTGATTGGTATCATTTTGAGCGTCGGTTAAACTTCTGTAAAACTTATAGATATGTGTAGTATCGGTAGTAATTTTATCAGCAATAGTATATAGGTTAAATAAGTTTACGCCATCATTATCATCGTCACATTGAATAATTTCTTGGTTAGGTATCAATTTGGGTAGAGGGTAAACAGTAACTTTTTTATAAAGAGGAATGTCTTGATTATTGATGTTAATAGTAGCAGTGACAATATAATCTCCTGGAGCAGTATATGCGTGTTCAGGATTGATTAGGTTGCTTGTGTTTCCATCACCAAAATCCCACGTTACACTATCAATAGGAGCATACGAATCAAGAGCAAAGTTAAACATGTCAAAGACACATTGATTTTCGGTAATAATTCTATTTCTAAAATAGGATTGAATAAAATTGGGTAAACCAAAATAAGACAATCCATTTTCTAGGTTTATTACATCCTGTGTATAGTTACATTCAACTCCTATTTTATTAGGGTTTTGAATAATTCCCAAAGTTTTGGTAGGGCTTCCGTCTGAGTTTATTTGAGCAATATAAATTTTACCATCAGATGCTAATTGAGCAGAAGCACTAGCTCTGCTAGGAGGAATGGTAAAAATAGGAGTTCCTAAAAAAAAACGAGGAGCATTTTCTATATTCAACTGCATGATATTATAACTATCATTATTTCCGCTTTCATAATAAAAAGCAGAATAGTATAAGATTTTAGAGTTAGGAGAAAAAGTTAATCCATTACAGATGTACCCATCAGTAAAATTAAGTTGTAAGTTAAAAGCTTTAAATCTTGAAAAGGTTCCTACTGTATTATCAAATTTATAGATATAAAGCTTAGAGCCTATAGATAAAGCAACTTTACTTCCATCAGGAGAGGCTTTCATCTCCCCTCCGTATGAGTTTTTGTCTATTTTATTTAGTTTAGTTTTTATAGGAGTGAACGTAACACCTTTTTGAGTCACTTTAAATGCAAAAAAAATATTATCTGGACCATTATAATAGTTACTTCCATATGTTATTACCCAAATGTCCTTACCGTTTTTGTGATGTACAGCAGTAATTCTTTGAGCCGTTGAGTTTGCAAGTCTAGTATTTTTCCTAATTATTTTTCCTAAAGGGTATTCACTAGAGATTTCAACTTCAGAAAAATAAATCCCGGAAAATAAAGTAGGGCTATTAGTTTTGGTTTTCCTATTCATGAAAATATAATATATATTATCATTGTTAGGCTTAGGTATGATAATTGAAGATTGTGCTAAATCAACTTCACCTACTAAGCCTTCACCATTTTTCATAATTTCATGGTTGCTGTTCCATACAGTACTACCATTGGTGTAAAATAATAATTTTCCATTACTATCGGATATACTAGAGCAACCTGCAGGAGCAATCATTTGACCATCGGTAAGAGTATTGACTACATCAATACCAAAGTTAAGCCCTGCTTTATTTCCAAAAAACCAGTTATCAGTTTCTCTTTGTGAAAAGCAATAAAGAGAGATAAAAAAGAAAAAACAAGGTAGTAATTTATTCATAGCTTATTAACTATTTGCTAACATGCAATTTAGGAAAAACTATGGAATTTATATGTTAAAGTTTTTTCTTAAAAAGAGAGTTATTTCCTCAGTAAAGAAAAATGCCCTGTCTTTTTTCGGGTTCTTCCACTTTTATCAATTAATTCAGCATTGTACCAATAATCATTAGAAGGAAGGTCAGTACCGTTGTAGATACCATTCCAACCTTGGCTGTTTTTATCAGTAATTTCGTTAATTAGTTTTCCGAAACGATTAAAAATTTGAACTTTAACAACATCATAAAAATCATTATCAACACCTAAAACTTTCCATGTATCAAAATGTCCATCTCCGTTAGGAGTAAAATGGCGTTGGAAGTAAATAATTGAAATCTTATTAGATGTTACAATACCGCAACCATTTCGGTCTCTAATTGAAACAGCGTTTAACCCAGGAGGAATATTAGTAAAGGTATACGAAAGGTTTTCATTACCTTTTACAAAATCACTAAGGTCAGTACTGTTTAAGGCATATTCATAGTCACCAATTCCGTCAATTGTAATTTCGATTTTATTGTTTTGAGGGTTATCTTGATCATCAACAGATTTTATGTTAACAATTAACGCATGATTCGATTCTTTTACAAAAAACGTATTATACCCCATACAATCTTCCGAAAGATTAGGATGACTTCTATAAGCTTCAACTTTATATTCTCCTTCAGTGTTAGCATTATGAATAGAAGATATTTCTCCAGAGAGTAAACTACCATTTAAATACCACTTGTAAGTATCTGTTGGATTTCCAGTATCAGCATTTAAGGGAACTGTATAAGGTTGAGGGGTTAGCCTAGGGTTATCAACGCAAAGAATAATATTATCGGGGTTTCCTTGAGGAACAGGCAAATCTATAACATGTAGATTAAACTTACCGACACTTTCACAAGCGTTGTTATTTTTTGATATAATTCTTACAAATACTTCTGTGTTATCAGTAAATAAGTCATCATCATATGGAGGTAGAATTTTGTTTGTTTGTAATGAGGCATCGTTAGCTGTTCTATAAAACTCAATAGAATGGGTGTTATTGGTTAACGCTCCATTAGATTTTGTAATAATATCATCCCTCTTTATATCAAAATCAAAGAATGTGTTTTGACTACCTATACTTTGAATAGCATTAGAGATAGAAGCATTAATGTCTAGTTCACAAGAATACATGTCGTCAAAAGTATCTAGACCAGATGAGTTAACAGTTAAATCTATGCTTCCTGTATTAAAACACTGTGTTGTATTATTTATAATTTTTACAAGTAGTGTTTGGTTGAAAGGTGAAGTGTTAGTGTAGTTTTGTGGTGATGTTATTGATATGTTATTGTCAAAATCAGTTTGATTTTTAAAAAAGAGAACAGTCACATTTGTATCGTTATTTGATAATTCTGCTTCTCTACTCTGTAAGTTAAATGTAGTAAAACCATCAGTAGGATTGTTGTCAAAATCACATTGCTGATAAGGAGGTAACATAATAAATGAAGGAACAGGATTTATAACTAGATTAAAACTAGTTGATGTATTTAAGCATCCAACATTATTCTCAACTCTAACAAAAACAGTTTGAGTATTTTTTGTAACATTAGTAAAAAGAGAATTTTTGTTAATAGGGTTTAAGTCGTTTTGCGCATCTGAAAGGCTTTGATAGTAGTTTACGATATGCGTATTTGAATCTAATGTACCTAAAATTTCACTGTCTTTTGAAGAAAATAAAAAAGAACTATATAAACCATCAGTATTACTTCCACTATCAGTATCATCACATACAACATAATCTGATGGTTGAGTAATATTAATATTATTGTTTACAATAATATCATAATCGGTTACAGAGAAACATTCAGAGTTTATGTTCGTTAATCGTACAAATATTTTTTGAGGGTTACTTGTGTTTTTAAAAGCATTTGGAGTTACTATAGGGTTTGTATTGGTTTGAGCATCATTATTGCTTAGATGGTAACTAATTTTTACATCTGTTTGTCCATTTAGTATTGAATTGCTGTTAGTGGTTAGGTCAAAGAGTGTACTATCATCAAAAATACCATCACTATCACATTCTTTTAAGTCATAAGACTGACCATAAGTTGGGGGATTAATTGCGGGAGGATTATTAAAAGTAGCAGTACCTGTCCAATCGATTTTAAAACTACTATTACCTATAGGTCTATCAATAACCAGAAAATAAGAATCGTTATCGTTTACATTTAATGAACGAACAAAACTATTGCCTTGAGGACCTGGACCTTCAGAAATATCAGTTTCAGAATTTTTAAGTCCTGTCAAGTTATTTCCTTGGTTACTGGCAGCTGGATTTGTAGTTGAACAGCGAATAGCTTGACCGATGTTGGCACAGTTTACATTTGGACCAAATATAAAAAAATCAAAATCGATATTAATGTCTGTATTATGACTACCATCTGAGTTGGTAGGAGTAAGTGTAAAACCTAATGTTCCTCCTTTGTCAATTTTAATTTTAACCCATAAACTATTATTTTCTTGACTAGAACATGTGTTTGAGCCTGAAAGCTCTTGAATACCTACACCGGTAGCATTTAAGTTTTGAAAACCACTGTTACCACAAACTACGATTGCATCTGAGCAATCATTTTGAGCAAATACGTGTAAGCAAGTAAAAAATAAAATAAAAAAAAATGTCTTTTTCATAATGTGTAAATTATTTTCTCAGTAAAGAGAAATGCCCAGTTTTTTTTCGGATTTTTCCATTGGAATTTATTAACTCAGCATTGTACCAGTAATCGTTAGAAGGTAGGGAAGTACCATTATAAATACCATCCCAACCTGAATGATTTTTATCGGTAATCTCATTAATCAATTTTCCAAAACGATTAAATATCTGAACCTTGATCACATCATAATAATTGTTGTTTACCCCTAAAACTTTCCATGTGTCAAAATGCCCATCTCCATTTGGTGTAAAGTGACGTTGAAAATAAATAGTTGAAATTTGGTTGGATGTTACAATTCCACAACCGTTACGATCTCTAATCGAAATAGAATTTAATCCTGGAGGAATGTTAGTGAAGGTATATGAGAAATTTTCGTCTCCTTTAGTAAAGTCACTAAGGTTTGTACTATTTAAGGCATATTCATAATCCCCAATTCCGTCTACTACAATTTCAATTTTATTATTGTTTGGATTATCTTGGTCATCTACTGATTTAATATTTACAATTAATGTTTGGTTAGATTCTTTAACAAAAAATGTATTATATCCCATAAAAAGGGAAGTGATGTTTGGATGAGTTCTATAAGCTTCAACTTTATATTCACCTGTCGTATTAGCATAGTAAATAGCTGATGTTTCTCTAGGTATTAATTTACCATCTAGATACCATTTATATGTGTCAGTAACATTTCCTGTATCAGCATTTAAAGGAGTTGTATGAGGTTGAGGGCTTAGCCTTGGGTTATCAACACATAGGATAATGTTATTTAAGTTACCTTGAGGGATAGGGATTTTTTCTACAAAAATTTTAAAATTACCTACTGCTTCACAAGATGCAGCTCCTTTATTTGAAATTCTAACATACACATCAGAATTGTTGGTAAATAAGTCATCTTCGTATGGGGGAATAATTTGATTTATTTGTAAGGAAGCATCTTCTGCTGTTCTGTAGTATTGAAAATCGTGAGTAATTTCTGATAGCGATCCTCCTGAATTATTAATTATTTGTTGCGTCTTCAAAGAGAAGTCAAGAAAACCGTTGTTAGTACCAATGCTAAATTTAGCACCAGGGTTGGATGCATTTTGATCTAATTCATGGATGTATTCATTGCTATAGGAAGTTAATCCTGTTGGGTTTACTTGTAAATTAATAGTGTCCGTTTGATAGCATTGGGTAGCGTTATTTGTAACTTTTACAGTTATAGAGTGATTTGTTGCCGTTAAATTAGTGTAATTATTTTTGTTAATTGGTGATGAAAAACTAGTGTCATACGTTTCAAAAAAATCAATTGTAACTTCAGAAAGGTTATTTACCAAAGCATTTTCTAATACTTCTAGGTTAAAAGTTGTAAAACCGTCAATAGGATTACTGTCGAAATCACATTGTATATAAGGTTGAATTGAATTGATTGTAGGTTTTGGTTCAAACGTAATTTGAACTTTACCAGTGTATGTTTTTTTACAATAAGAATTAGATTCTATTTTTATTTCATATAAACCACTACCAAAATTAGTGTTATCAACAGTTAATATTCTTGTCTTGGCTATTTCTTTTCTTTCTTTAAACCATGTATAGGTATCGTTAGGGTTGTTTTTTTCTGGTTGAATTTGGTAACTTTCTCCAATACAAAAAATCTGGTTGCTATTGTTTAGAACTTCATTATTAGCGAGGTTGACTAATTTAACAGGTGCAAAAAATGACTGAATAAAAGGTGGTAATCCTTGTGAAGACATGGCTCCACTTAGGTCTACAGCGTTTGAAGTAAATTGAATATCAGTAGCATTATCTTCTGGATTCTCTATAGCTCCTAAATAAGCTCTATCTGGAATGGAAGCATATATCTTTCCGTTTGGAGCTAATTGTAAAGCTCCTCTATAACCTTGCTCTTGATGAACTTGAGTTTTAGTTTGTGCGATGTTAGCATCTAATAAATTGTATTGAAAAACTCTGAAAGAATTACTGTTTTCATGATATAAAGAAGTATACAGTTTTGTTGATTGTTGTGAAAATTCAACACCATAAGGAGAACCATCGGTAGGCTCATCTGTAAGAGTTATACCGTTAGAGCTTACTTTACCTGTAACATTATCAAAATCGTATAAAACTAATCTTCCAATTCCGTCATTAGTAAAGTCAGCGAGTGCTACTTTACTTCCATCAGGAGATGCTTTTAAATACCCTCTTTTGTCTCTTAAATAGTAAGATGAAGATGAGGTTATAGGAGTTGTTGAATCCACTCCGTTTTTATCAATTTTATAGGCGTAAAAAGTATCTTGTACGATAGACAAAACCCATATTTCTTTACAGTCTTTTCCTTGAACAGCAGTAACTTTTTCAGACCATTCTTTATCTCGCCCATTGGAAAGGTTAATTGGCCCAGAAATAACCTCACCTCCATTTCCTTTAGAAACATCAATAGTGTAAAATTTAAACCCAGGGTTATTAGGATAAGGTTGATAGCCAATAAAATCAGTACCTACTGTAAAAATATAGTAAAGGTTTTTATCTTCAGGGTTTGGAACAATTAATCCAGATTGTGAACTTGAGGGATTACCTTGTAAGTCATTAGCTAGATTACCATTCGAGTAACGCATTAGTTCATGCTTCTTTGTCCAAACATTAATTCCGTCTGAATAAAATAATAGGTTCCCGTTTTCGTCAGAAATAGATGAACAACCTTCTTGAGTTCTCAATACCCCCTCATTCAAAGCTACTGCATTTCCTGAGTTAAAATCAAGACCTGCATTATTTCCAAAATACCAAACATTTGCTTCCTTTTGGCTATAAAGAGAAATAGAGGCTGTAATTAAAAATGCTAGAAGTAGTTGTTTTTTCATTAAAATGAATTTATTTATACAAATAAAACAACTAAACTACATAAAACCCTCTATAAATCTCGTTTTTTTAACAAGGCATATGATGAGTAAATAAAAATAGCAGTCCAAATTAATACAATAGTTATATTGAAGAGGCTAACAGAATAATCTTTAGTGAAGTTTTCTCCTATTTGATTGGCTACTGATTTTACTGCACCTAACCTTGTAAATGGTTCTTTAATTAAATTAGCCATAGATTCTAGAGGAAAGAACTGCATGATTGAATTTACAGCTTCATCAACACCTGTTTTTACATTTCTAAAAGTCCAGTATAAATATCCTTTAATTAAACTTTCTACAATTAGCCAAACAATCATAGCAGCTACAGCAAAGGCAGACCGTTTAATTAGGACACCTAAAAATAATCCGAAAGAGAAAAAGCCTAATAACTTAATGAAGAAAGCGAATAAATAATCTAAGTCTGAAAATATGATAGCTATTTCATTAAAGTCAGAATATATAGCTCCAAGAATTAATGAGACAACAAAAACAAAGATGGTTGAAATAAAAGCAAAGGCTATAACAGTATAGAATTTTGATAGAATAAATTCTTTTTTACTTAAACCGTCTATTAAGTTTTGTTTTAAAGTTTTATAACTGTACTCGTTTGCCATCATAGAAACAATAACTAATAGTAAAAAGAATTTAAATATGGCTGCCATATATGTGTTAAAGTGCCAGATATATGGAAAATTAAAAATTCCTTGTTCAGCTAAATGAAATTTAATGGGACCAATATCAAACTTTATTGCTGCAATTAAAGCAATAGAGGTTAATAATGCGAAGTAGATAATTGAAAGAACTTTACTAGCTCTGTTATATTTTAATTTATGAATTTCTATATTTAAAAGTCGTAACATGGTGTAAGTTTATTGGTTGTTGGTAAGGTCTAAGAATTGTTGCTCTAAGCTAGGTTTACGTTTTACTAAGTGAGAAAGAGAAATTCCTTTGTTAAATAAAAATGTATTAATTTCAGAAGCAGACAATTCAGAGTCAAGATTAGCTATTAAAATTCCATTTTCTTCTTTGATATTCCCTATTGCTGGATGATTTTCTAATAGCTGAGTAAGTATTTCTTGATTATCTGCTTGAAGCTCAAAAAATCCATTAGAAGCAGTCATCTCATCAACTCTACCACTGTATAACTTTATACCATTTCTTATAACGACTACATGCGAACACACTTTTTCTACTTCATCGAGTAGGTGAGAGGCTAGTAAAATTGTAGTACCGTTTTGGGCAATTTCTTTAATTATTTGACGAATTTCGTGTATTCCCTGTGGGTCAAGTCCGTTTGTAGGTTCGTCTAAAATTAAAATTTCTGGATCATTTAATAGAGCAGAAGCGATGGCCAAACGTTGTTTCATTCCCAAAGAGTAAGTTTTAAACTTACTGTTTCTACGCTCAAAGAGATTAACAGTCTTAAGTTTTTCTTCAATTTTATCGTACGAAACTCCTTTAATTTTACAAATTAACTGCAAGTTTTGAACAGCGCTCATGTATGGGTAAAAATTAGGACGTTCTATAATAGCTCCTACTTTTTTTAATGCCTCGTGGGTAGATAAGTTTCCATTAAACCAGCTAAAACTCCCAGAGGTTTTGTTTACTACATTTAAAATAATACCTAAAGTAGTAGATTTACCACTTCCGTTAGGACCTAAAATTCCATAAACAGTGCCTTTTTGAATATCGAAAGAAAGATTGTTTACGGCATGAACTTTTCCGTATTTTTTATCGAGGTTTCGAATAGATAAAATTGTTTCCAAGCTATTTTGGTTTTTGTTGATTATATGTATTTGACGATTGATATAAATTATTGTTACAATGTATAAAAAAGAAAAGACTTCTTGAATTCAAGAAGTCTTTTACTGTTGTTAAGAATGTATGTGTGTTTTTATTTATTGTCTATTAATCTAAACCCTTCACCATGAATGTTTAAGATTTCAACATTTTCATCACTTTTTAAATATTTACGAAGTTTTGCAATGTAAACATCCATACTACGAGAAGTGAAATAATTATCATCCCTCCATATTTTAGTTAAAGCTAATTCGCGAGGCATTAAGTCGTTTTTATGAATAGCTAACATTCGTAAAAGTTTACTTTCTTTTGGAGATAACTTTTGAGCTTCTCCTCCTTTATAGGTCAAATGACGTAGTTTTGAGTTAAAATCAAAAGCTCCAATTTTAAATTCAAACTCGTCACTGTCGTTTGTCTTTTCAGTTTCTTTACGTTGTAAAATAGCTTTGATTTTATGTAATAAAACCTCTGAGTCAAAAGGTTTATTTAGGTAATCATCAGCTCCTACTTGGTATCCTTTTAAAACATCTTCTTTTAGTGTTTTAGCTGTTAAGAAAATGATAGGAATTTCTTTGTTAGTTGCACGAATGTCTTCAGCTAAAGAAAAACCATCTTTACGAGGCATCATTACATCTAAAATACATAAGTCGTATTCTGCATTTTTAAACATAATTAAACCATCTATTCCATCTTTAGCATGTGTAACATTATAATCATTTAATGCTAAATAATCTTTCAGAACTGTTCCAAAATTAGGATCATCTTCTACTAATAATATTTTTTTACTCCCCATTTCTTAATATTTTATATTAATGGTAATTTAACTGTAAATGTGCTTCCTTTACCTTTTTCACTTTCAACATAAACGGTACCTTGGTGACTGTCTATAATTTCTTTTACATAAGCTAAGCCTAACCCATGACCTTTTACATTGTGTATATTCCCTTTATGTTCTCTATAAAATTTGTCGAACACATACTTTTGAGCATTTCTGCTCATTCCTATCCCTTCATCTTTAATCTTAAAGATAAAGTATTTATTTGTGTTTTCAGTAAATACATCTATTTTAGGTGCATTTTCTGAGTATTTTAATGCGTTTTCTAGCATATTAACAACAACATTTGTTAGGTGAAACTGATTTCCAAGAACTTCTGTTGAAATAGCTTCAAAATGAGTTGTAACACTTCCTTTTTTATCATCGGTTAAGAGTTGAATGTGTTCAATGGCCTCCTCAATTATGTCGTGCATATCCACAGCATCCTTACTAATTTCAATCTGGTTCTTTTCAAGTCTTGAAATTCGTAACACATTTTCTACCTGTCCATGCATTCGCTTGTTTTCATCACGAATCATTTGAACATATCTTTTAACCTTTTCTTCATCTGATATGATTTTTGGGTTTTTAATTGCATCTAAGGCTAGGTTTATGGTAGCAATAGGTGTTTTAAACTCATGTGTCATATTGTTAATGAAGTCTGTTTTTATTTCAGAGATCTTTTTTTGACGAATAAGCTGATATAACGATGTTGAAAAAGCAGCGATGATAATTCCTATAAAAAATAAAGAAAGTATTAGTACTTTCATCATACCTGATAGCAGGTTCTTTTTTTCGTTAGGAAATTTAACATACAATTTATATTTACTATTTCCATTTTCATCTTCCAATAACGGATAGTTAATATCTTGTGGCTGTATGTTAAAATATCCAGACTTTAACTGTGTTGCTAATCCATCTTCATAAACAACATATTTAAAATCTTGTGTAATATTCATTTTAGCAAACTCTTCTTTAAGTGTATTACTCAATTCTTTATTACTTATTCTTTGATTAATAGGAAACACAGCTTTACTTCGTCTAAAAGCATGTTCCATTACTTCGTCATTCCATGTACTGTATATTCTGAAAGAAGAATGGCGGCTTTCATCTAAAAAAGGCTTAAAATCTTTACTTTCAGATTTTATTATTTGGGAAAAGTAAATGTCTTCTTTTCCAGAGTAACGTTTTATAATGATGGAGTCATTATCAACGAATTCATTGGGCATTTTAATACTCTCTTCTAATATGGTACTACCAAAAGAAAACTTTTTTTTACTTACTGTATCAACTTGCTGAAAAAGAAAAGTTGTTATTTCTGCATCAGTTCTAAACTTGTCGTTTTCAAAATAGTCTTTATAGTTTTGCTGAAACTCTAGATACTCTCTCTCTTTTATATTTTCAGAGGTACGAGCTAAAGCAATTTTTACATTGTTTTTAAATTGTTCCTTTTTATTTTTAATAGCATCGTTAATCCAATATACTTGAATAGAGATGATTCCAATTAAAGAAATGCTCATTAAAACAACAATGAGAATAAAAATTTTCTTACCCATTATTCAAAAATAAATTAATAAAATTTAGGGGTATAATCTTTTAACTTAGATTAACAAAGTTACTATAAAATTAAGATAATTTTAACAGAAAACATTAACAAAGCGTAAATTAGCTTCTCTTTTTTGTTAAAGAATTGTGGATTTTTAAGACTTGTTCTTTTGTTTTTGTAAGTGTAAGATTTTCAATTAAGTAGTTTGATTGAAGTGTTTTTTTTGTTTCGCTCCATTGGTTTTTTATTCTACTTTTTACATCTTCAATTGTTGAGTTATCTCTTTTTATAACTCGGTTGATTCTTACATTTTCAGGAGCGGTAACTGTAATGATTTTATCGCAAAAAGAATCGCTTCCGTTTTCAAAAAGAATTGCGTTTTCATATAATACATAATCTTTACCATTGTTTTCTTTTATAAAGCGTTGTAAATGTTCATTAACAATAGGATGTACAATGGCGTTAAGAGTAGTTAATTTTTCTTTGTTATTAAAAACGATTGAAGCTAAGTAGGGTCTGTTCAGTTCATTATTGATGTAAGCTTCTTCACCAAATTCAGTAATTAATTGAGTTTTTATTTTAGCCGATGTGTTCATTAACTTTTTAGCTTCATCATCAGCAATATAAATGGCAATATTTTCAAATTCCGAAAATATATTAACTACAGTAGATTTTCCACTACCAATTCCTCCTGTTAAACCTATTACCATTTTATTTATATATTAAAAAATCAATCTTATTAGGAACTATTCTTACTAAGGTTACCATGTCAGGAAGACCTTTTATTTGTGGTGTAAGGTAATTAACTTCTTTATTTTTAGATTGCAAGTAATCACATTCTACTTTAAATAAATCTGGGGTTACTTCATTAAAGTTTTGTAAACCTACTTTGTAAATAATTTTAACTTTTTTAGGGAAAACATTAATTCCCTTAGGAGCGTTTTTAACAAATACAGGCACTTCTATTTCCCCTTCTGTAAACTTATCAACGTCAATATTAATTTCAGCTGTAGAATGACTTGATTTAAGCTGAGTGTTTTCTGGAAAAACAATAGGAATGGAGATATTTGTGCTTTTTGATAAGTTTTCTAAAGTAGTGCTCTCTAAATTTAAAAAATCGGTTTTAGCAATATAGGCTTCATCACCAGAAATTAAAACACTATCAGGAATAATAGTTACTGGTTTTGAAAGATCATAACCTAGCTGAAAAGACAAGCTAAGGTTAGGTTTTAAAGGAACTTTTTTTGAACTAAGTGTACCAATTTTTAAAGGAATGGTATCTTCTTCAATCTTAAGTAATTCAATACTAGATTTTAGTTGTTCTTGAACTTCTGAAGTTAGGTTTTTAGATAAAAAATAATAACTATTCCCAGTTTTTTTAGAAGCCTTATTAAGGTCCAATTTAATAGGTTTATGTGTTATACTTGTAACTAGTAAGTTATATCCACTACTTTTTAGCTTTAAAGAGAGGGTGTTAATAGGTGTTTCTATTAATGTTTTTTGTTGTGGTAGTTGAGTATATTCAACATCATATACTATTGTTGTGTCATATTCTTTTGATAGGTTAATAAGTAACCAAAAAAATATAGAAGCAGTTAAAAAACCAAAGAAAGTTTTAGGTATGTTAAATTTTGTTTTCAAGAAATAGTTTATTGATGCAATCTACGTAAAAAACAAAAAAGTGAGCCCATGAGCTCACTTTTTTATAAAATTGTATACTGTTATTTTTTAGTTTCAGTAGTGTATTTTTTACTCATTTCCATAGAAATGGCAGAACGTTCAAACTTTATCTTACCAGCACCTGTTTCAATAGTAACAGTGTTGTCGGTATCGTTGATTTCTACAATTTTACCATGAATACCGCTAGTTGTAATTACTTTAGCTCCTTTTTTAATTTCTGTTTGAAATTGTTTTTCCTTTTTTTGACGTCTCATTTGTGGACGAATAATTAAAAAGTAAAAAACAGCAATCATTGCCACGAAAGGAAGCATGTTCATTAAACTTTCTTGTGAGCTAGCTTGTAAAAAAATGGTTGTAAACATTATGAGTTCGTCTTTTTAGGGGTTACCATTCCAGAAATCTTAATAACCTCTCTACCTTTTTCAGTATTAGTAGTTAAAGTAATAGACTTAGATTGTTTATTAACTCTTCCATTAGTATTGAAACTAACTTTAATATCTCCTGTTTTACCAGGAGCAATAGCTTCTTTTGGCCATTCAGGAACAGTACATCCACAAGATGCTTGCGCATTTGTAATGATTAAATCGCTTTTACCAGTATTTGTTACTACGAAGGTAGTTTTAACAACGTCTCCTTCGTTAACAGTACCAAAGTCAAACTCTTCCTTGTCAAAAGAAATAACAGGAGCGCCTAAACCAATAGAGCTATCCCTTTTTTCTGCATTTTCAACATTTTCTTTTTTAACTTTTGATGAAGCATTTCCTTGCCCGCAAGAAACTAACATTCCTGCTGAAACAACAAATGCTACTACTACTGCTATTTTCTTCATTGTAAAAATATTTTTAATTTGTTGTAAAAATACTAATTTATTATAATAAACCTCTACCAATTTTTACCATCTTGTTCGAACTTAGATAGTCTTTGGCTAATTTATCTAAAACTCCATTAATAAAATAACCACTTTTATTAGTTGAATAGTCTTTAGCTAATTCAATATATTCATTAATGGTAACTCTACTTGGAATAGAAGGGAAGTGTAAAAACTCAGTAATAGCCATTTTAATAATAATCATATCAATATCGGCAATTCTATCAGCTTCCCAGTTAGGAGTTTTTTCTTTAATATCTTCTTCGTACTTATGTTGATGCAACACTGTTTTTGTAAATAAATCAGAAACAAATGTTTTATCGTCATTATCTTTATACAAACTACCTAAAATGAAAGGTTTACTAGCCTTTTGTTTGTTTAAAGATTTTAGAATCCAAGTGTTAACAAATGGAATATCGTCTACCCAAGAAATCATTTTATCTTCAAAATAGTCAGCTAGCTTTTCATTAGGGGCTACTATTTCTCTAAAAAAGTCAATAACAAACGCCCTGTCTACATTATAAGAATCTTCAACAGTGTCCATGTACTTTTTGTAAATGTCACTTTTTTGTAATTCATCTAATAAGATTTTTACATACTCATCATCAAGATCCCAATAATTTAGCTTGTTAAGCTCAACATAGCCTTCTAAACTTACACTTTCATTAAGTGAATTTAAAAGTTTATTGTCTATAAATTTTGTATTTGGGTTGAGTTCTTCTTTTGTAGCTAGTATTTTCTTTTTAGAAAGCTCTATTCTCTTACGAGCTAATTTTTGTACTTCAACTAATAATTGAAGGTTTAAAACGTACAAATCGTACATTTTTTGAATGCTATGTTTTAAGAATTTTTCTTCCTTAACTAAATCATCGCTATGCGATTGTTGCATCGCATAAACCGATTGCATTACTTTAACACGAATATGTCTTCTGTTAATCATTCTAAAGAACTTTAAAAAAAAGAGCGATAGAAACTATTTCTAACGCTCTGCAAAAGTAAAACTTTTTTATTTTTTATCTAGCTATTTTGCTCTTTTTTGCGAGCATCAATTCTTGCTTGTGCAATATTGAAAGCAGCTTGATGTGTAGTGATATTCTCTTTTTCTGATAAATTGAAAATCTCTAATGTAGTATTGTAAATGTTTTCAGTTCTTTTTAAGCTCTCAGCTTTATCGTAACCAACAACTTCAGCATATACATTAATAATTCCACCAGCATTAATTAAGAAGTCAGGAGCATAAGCAATTCCTTTATCTTTTAACATTGTACCGTGTTTTAACTCATTGGCTAATTGGTTGTTAGCAGCACCTGCAATTACCTTAGCTTTTAATTGAGCGATACTTTCATCATTAATAGTTGCACCTAAAGCACATGGAGCATAAATATCAACATCTAATCCAAAAATGTCATTTCCTAATACTACGTTGGCACCATATTTTTTACTTAACTCTTCCAAACGAGCTTCGTTAATATCATTTAAAATAACTTGAGCTCCTTCATCAGTTATGTGCTTCACTAAAGTTTCTCCAACATGACCAACACCTTGAACTAGTACTTTTTTCCCATCTAAGTTGTCAGTTCCAAACTTATATTTAGCAGCAGCTTTCATTCCCATGTAAACACCATAAGCGGTTACAGGAGAAGGATTCCCAGAACCTCCAATACTTTCAGAAACACCTGTTACGTGTGGAGTAACTTCACGGATAATGTCCATGTCACGAGTTTCCATACCAACATCTTCAGCAGTAATATATTTTCCACTTAAAGAATTAACAAACTCACCAAATTTACGCATTAAAGCGTCGTTCTTTTGAGTTTTAGCATCACCAATAATAACTGCTTTACCACCACCAAGATTTAATCCAGTAACAGCAGATTTGTATGTCATACCACGAGACAAACGTAATACATCATTTAAAGCCTCCCATTCACTTTTATATTGCCACATTCTAGTACCACCTAAAGCAGGTCCTAAAGTTGTGTTATGGATACCGATAATTGCTTTTAAACCTGTATCTTCGTCGTTGCAAAAAACGATTTGCTCGTGATTGTCAAAAGATAACTGACCAAACACTGGGTCATTCTTAAGATCTTTAGTATCAATGATTTCTGATGTCATTTGTTTTGTTTTTTAATTTGAGATGATTTGGACAATCTCAAAAATTCGAGGGCAAAAATAAGAAATCGTTAAAACATAAGCAAAAAAAGAGGTCTTAATTAAGGTATCTTTAACAAGAGCCCTTTATAAAGTTTAATTTTTATAATAAGATAGAATTGAAAGCATTACAATACTTAAACAAGTACTTTGTTAAATACAAATGGAGGTTATTACTAGGAATTTTAATTACAATATTATCAAAAATATTAACACTTAAAATTCCAAATTTTGTAGGAGACTCACTAAATGTTGTGGAAGATTATCAGTTAGGTAAAATAACTGAAATGTCAGAGGTGAAAAGTATTCTTTTAACAAATATTTTACTAATAGTAGCAGTAACACTGTTAGGTGGTTTTTTTACATTTTTAATGCGTCAAACTATAATTGTAATGTCTCGATTAATAGAGTTTGATTTAAAAAATGAGATTTACCAACAATACCAACGATTATCACTTAATTTTTATAAACAAAATAGAACGGGTGATTTAATGAATCGTATTAGCGAAGATGTGTCTAAAGTTCGTATGTATTTTGGACCAGCTATTATGTATTCATTAAATATGTTGGTTTCTTTTGCTGTTGGATTTACTCAAATGTATGCAATATCACCAAAACTTACTTTGTATACAATGATACCTTTTCCCGTTTTATCAGTATCAGTATTTATTTTGAGTAAGCAAATTAACAAACGAAGCACAGTAGTTCAGCAATACCTCTCAAAACTAACAACGTTTAATCAGGAATTTTTCTCTGGTATTAATGTGGTGAAATCGTATGCAATAGAAGGTGCTGTGATTAAAAACTTTGATACGTTGGCTGATGCTAGTAAAGATAAAAACATTAACCTATATAAAGTACAAGCGTTGTTTTTTCCTTTAATGATTTTATTAATAGGTATTAGTAATATCATCGTTTTGTATGTAGGAGGTACACTATATATTAATGGAGAAATTCAAGTTGGAGCTATTGGAGCCTTTGTTATGTATGTAAATATTTTAACATGGCCAGTAGCAGTAGTTGGTTGGGTAACTTCAATGGTACAACAGGCAGAAGCTTCTCAAGAAAGAATAAATGAATTTTTAGAGCAAGTTCCCGAAATTGAAAATGCAAATGAAGAAGAAACTATTATAGAAGGAGGTATTGAGTTTGATCATGTTTCTTTAACTTATGAAGATACAAATATTACTGCGTTAAAAGATGTAAGCTTTAAGGTAGAAAAAGGAGAAACATTAGCGATTTTAGGAAAAACAGGAAGTGGTAAGTCATCTATAATTAACCTAGTTTCACGTTTGTATGATACTACAGGAGGGACCGTATTAATGGACGGAAAAGATATTAAAACTTGCAACTTATATGATATAAGAAACCAAATTGGTTTTGTACCGCAAGAACCGTTTTTGTTTTCAGATACCATTGAAAACAATATAAAATTTGGAAAAGAAGATGCTACAGAAGAAGAAATTATTGAAGCAGCAAAAAATGCGGTTATACACGATAATATTATCGATTTTAAACAAGGTTATAAAACTATTTTAGGAGAACGTGGTGTTACACTTTCAGGAGGGCAAAAGCAAAGAACTTCTATAGCAAGAGCCATTATAAAAGATCCTAAAATTTTAATTTTTGACGATTGCCTTTCAGCAGTTGATACTGAGACTGAAGAAAGAATTTTATCAAATTTAGAACGAGTTTCTAGTGATAAAACAACAATAATAATAAGTCATAGAGTATCGTCAGCAAAAAATGCAGACAAAATAATTGTACTAGATAACGGAAAGATAATTCAGCAAGGTGTTCATAATCAATTAGTAAAACAAGAAGGTTATTACAAAGAGTTATATGAGCAGCAGCTTTTAGAAAAAGAAATATAGCATTTCGTATTGTCAAGTCAAATATTTTGTTAGATTTGTTGAGAAAATTTAAGTAAACAACTATTATTTTAAGTAGCGAATTATGAGCGAGAGAGTAGAACAAGAAGAAATCTTTTCACAGGTTTTAAGAGCAGGAAGAAGAACATATTTTTTTGATGTTAGATCTACAAAGGCAGATGATTATTATTTAACAGTGACAGAGAGTAAGAAGTTTACTCACGATGATGGTTCTTTCCACTATCAAAAACATAAAATTTACTTATATAAAGAAGATTTTAGTGACTTTAAAGAAATGTTGAATAAAGCAACAGACTTTATTGTAAACGAAAAAGGATCTGAGGTAATCAGTGAACGCCATCAAAAAGACTATAAAAAGGAAGAGAACGTAGCAACAGAAGCAACTTCAACAGAAAGTTTTACTGACGTTTCTTTCGACGATATTTAAACAGAAGAAACTGTTTTGCATAGCTCTAAACACAAATTGTACAATTTGTGTTTAGAGACTAGATTGTGCAGAAAAAAATCAATTCAAATTCAATTTACACTAGAGAAACCGCCAGTTGTTGCACAGCAATTGGTGGTTTTTTAATCTTTATATAAGTGATTTTATTTTGTTTGGTAGTTTTGATGCGAATTCAACCAGCTGCTTATAAGTTAAAGTTCTACCTACTCTACTATTAAGTTTATCTTCACGCTGGTTAATCCTAAGTAATTTTTGTTTCATAGGAAAGCGAGTTTTGAGTTTATCTAAATATAGTAAAAAAAACTGAATTTCAGTGAGTTATATATGTTTTGGGTTGAAGTATTTTGTAAGATAGGTGTTTTTCCTATAAAACTTTTTTCATAGTAGTAGTTTTTGCTACCGTTTCTTGCCATTCTTTTATAGCATTACTGTCGTGTGTAATTCCACCACCAACATAAATATATACAGTATTATTAGAAACCTCCATACAGCGAAGATTAACAAATAAATTACTTTCTTTATCATTAGTGTTTAATTCTCCTAAAAAACCTGTATAAAAGCTTCTATGATAGTTTTCGTTATCTAAAATAAATTGTTTTGAAGCCTCTAAAGGCATTCCACAAACAGCAGGAGTAGGATGTAAGCTTTTGATTAAAGAAGCAGTATTAGTTTTTAATTTCCCATTAAGAATGGTTCTTAAATGAAGTAATTTTCCTGCTTTTATAGTTTCAATACCAGATGCTGTAATCTCTGAAGAAATATCAGATAACCTGTCAGTGATGTAGTCAGTTACAAATTGTTGTTCTTCTAATTCTTTTGGCTGCCAAGTGACATTAGTTGTGCCATTGTAAACTTGTGTTCCCGCCAAAGCCATAGTTGTAAAACTTTTATCTTTAATACTAACTAAAGTTTCTGGTGTAGCTCCTAACCATAACCCAATTTTAGGATGATGCCAAATATATACAAAAGCAGTAGGGTAGTTACTCAAAAGTTTTTGAAAAGTATCAATAAGGCTGAAATCTGATAACTCAATTTTTTCTTTTCTAGAAAGAACTACTTTTTTAAACTGTTGATTTTTAATAGCGACTATTCCTTTTTCAACCAGCTGAATGTGGATTTCTTCAGAAGCTATATCAGGAGCATGATTAGTATTGTTAGTTTGAGCATCTCCAACAGTAATTTCTTCTTCAATATAGGTAGATTGATTTTTAGGAATTAAGATAGCTTTTTCTCTGCTGTCAAACGGAGCAAAAATAAATCCACTCTCATCATAATTTTCAGAGGTAATTAAGTCATTGTTTTGTTGAAACCATCCTTTAATTTTAGAACAGTTAGGTTTTCTGTAAGTAACAAAAGGTAATTCTTTGTTTAAAGCTTCTTTTATGTTTGAAAAAATACTCAATCTAATTGTTGTATTAAATGTTCTTTAATCGTGTCAAATTTACTCCAAATAAATCCATGACCAGCATCAGGAATGCTAATTAACTCAAATTGATTTTTAGGAAACTGTTCTTTTAAAAATAAAGAGTTTTCAAAAGGTACAATCCAATCATTAGTTCCATGAATACTTACTATAGTGTTTGGTGTAGACTTCCAATTGTTTTCAAAAACTTGTAAATCTTGTTTATGAGATAACTTTTCTTTACTTGCTTCTTGCCATATTGGAGGAACCAACCATCGAGTAACTTTCCATTTGTATAAATTTAAAGACCATGGCATGGGTTCTACCTTACTGTACACAGCAGGAGCCAGCAAAATTACTTTTCTAACTTTTTCTTGTATAGCTAAGGCAATGGGGCCGCCATAAGAATAACCTACAAGAATCGTTTTATTGGGTTTAATATCTTTGAAAATATTCTTCAACATATCACGTTCAAAAGCAATACTTTCTTGAACCGGATTTTTGTCTTGATAATTGTAGCCAATTCTGTCATATGAAATCATATTAGCTTTGCTAAGCAATGCGCTATCCTTCATATATTTTACAAAATCGGTAGAAGAACCTATCGTCCCATGAACAAAAACAAGTGTAGGTAAAGTAGTATCTTTTATAATGGAAAGTTTTCTGTATTCAAACCCTTTAAAGTTTTCATAAGTGAGGATAGGAGTAACAGAACTGCCCGAAAATTTTTCAAGTACTTTTATGTCAGATTTAGGAGCAGAAAAATTCCAGAATAAATAATATAAAACAAGGAAAAGCACAAAGAAAGCAATTCCAACAAATTTCAAGATTTTTTTTAGCAATTTCATGCTATTGTTTGTCTAAAACAATATTGGTAATCTTACAAAGTGAAATTAAATTATCATTTTCATCAACAATTCTCACTTCCCATAAATGTGTTGTTCTACCTTTATGAATCGCTTTTGCAGTAGCAAAAACATGTCCTTCTTTCTTACTTTTTACATGATTGATGCTGAGCTCAATTCCTTTAATAATTTTATTAGAGTCTCTTAAAAAAAATGCAGAAGCACAACTACCAACCGATTCTGCCAAAGCAGCCGTTGCTCCACCATGTAGTAGTCCATAAGGTTGATGTACTTTAGGTGTTACAGGCATTTTAGCAGTAATAAAATCATCACCTACATCAACAAACTCTATTTCTAAAGTTTCCATCAAGGTATTTTTGTTGTAATTGTTTAAGACTGTAAGAGATGCTTGCTTATTCATGGGAACTAAAAATTATCACCCAAAAATACGTATTTTTGTACTGACAAAAAATGATAGAATGTATAAAGTACGCGTAATTTTAGATACGAAAGAAGATGTAATACGAACCCTGTTAGTAAACGAAAAAGCTTCGTTAGAAAACTTACACTTTGATATCGCAAAAGCGTTTGGTTTTAATGGACAAGAAATGGCATCTTTTTACCGTACCGATGAAGATTGGAATCAAGGTGAAGAAATTCCTTTATTCAATATGTCAGAAGCAGGAGAAGGAATTTCAATGGCAACATGTATTTTACATGAAACCCTACCAAACCAACACGATAAGTTAATTTATGTGTACGATTTCTTACAAATGTGGACGTTTTATGTTGAATTGATAGAGCAATCAAACGAAGTGATAACTGAAACGAAAATGGTTTTATCTGTAGGAGAAATCCCAGAGCAAGCCCCAGAAAAAGAATTTAAGGCAGAAGATATTTCAAAAAATATAGATGATGAAATTGATGATGAATTTAATAACTTTGAAAGCCTAGACGATTTTGACTTTGATAATTACTAAGCTATGGCACAATTTATAAAATTGTATAACGACAATCCCAATCCAAAAGAGATTGAAAAAATTGTAAAAGTTTTACAAAATGGAGGGTTGATTATCTATCCAACTGATACTGTATACGGTTTAGGTTGCGATATAACCAATACTAAAGCACTAGAAAAAGTAGCAAGAATAAAAAAAGTAAAGCCAGAAAAAGCCAATTTTTCGTTTGTTTGTAACGATTTAAGTCATTTATCTGATTACGTAAAGCAAATTAATACTACAACCTATAAAATTTTAAAAAGAGCCTTACCAGGACCATATACTTTTGTGTTACCAGGTAGTAATTCTCTACCAAAAGCCTATAAAAAACGAAAAACAGTAGGTATTCGTGTGCCAGATAATAATATAGCAAGAGCCATTGTAGCAGCTTTAGGAAATCCAATTGTATCAACATCTATTCATGATGAAGATGAAGTATTAGAGTATACAACTGATCCTGAATTAATCTTCGAAAAATGGCAAAATATTGTTGATGTAGTGGTTGATGGAGGTTACGGAGATAACCACGCATCTACTGTAATCGATTTAACAACCGATGAACCAGAAGTAATTCGTGAAGGAAAAGGAAACTTAGATATTTTATAATAGTAAGCTTAGTTGAAATCTTAAAAACCACTTTTTAATTAAAAACACAATTCCTATCTTAGTATAGTATAAGAATAGAAAAAGGATGTATGTTTTTACTGGATAGATTTCCCAACGACAGCGGACCAATATATCAAGAAACCATAGCAGGCAGATTGCCTGTAGAGCCTTTCAATACTTTTAGTAACTTAATTTTTATTGCACTACTGATTTACTTCGGAAGAAGAATTTATCAAAAACCTAAACAGCACCCATTTTTTCTGTTTGCCATTCCTGTTATATTTATTAGCTGGATAGGAGGTACCATGTTTCACGGTACAAGAAGTCATGAGTTTTGGTTGTTGTTAGATTGGATTCCTATCATGATTGTATGTTTAGGAGCTATTATTTATTTCATAGGAAAAATTAAAAAGAAATGGTGGCAACGAACAGCAATAGTTGTCGCTATACTTTTAATATCTATTTTACCAAGATTTTTACCAATTCCTTCAGGATATAAAACCTCATTTGGGTATGCAGTAACAGCACTTGCTGTAATAACTCCGTTAATATGGTATGCTTATAAGACACATTGGAGAAATGTAAAATACATAGCATACGGAGGAGTGGTTTTTGGAATAGCTTTATTATTTAGAACTCTAGATAAAAAAGTAGAGTTATTACCTATGGGTACACATTGGCTATGGCATACTTTTGGCGGAATAGCAGTTTTCTTTTTACTCTATTACATCTATAAAGACGAGCAAGAATTAACGTAATTCGGTAAACTTTTTTCTTCCTTTAACATAATACTGCCAAACGACAGATTTATGCTCGTAGTAATTTGATTTTTTGGGAGATTCTTTTCTCTTTTTTATGAACTTAAAAAGGTGCGCATAAAAACTAAAATGAGCTTTTAAAATAGCAAACAAGTGGTTAGGTTTCCCTTCTAGTAAAAATTTAATGCTTGCCAATCCGTCTAAGATTAAACGAGAAAAAATAATTGGAAACAATTTAGCAGAAGGTAAGTTTTTAACTAAGTTGAGTAAACTATTCCTAAAATTTAAAAACGTTTTTCTCGGATTCAAAGTGTCCAATGTAGCCCCACCAACATGATAGACAGTTGAAGCTCCAACGTATTTTATAATATGTCCACTATTTTTAGCACGCCAGCATAAATCAATCTCTTCTTGATGTGCAAAAAAATCTTCGTCAAAACCATTGAGTTGATGAAAAACTTCTGAACGTATAAAAAAACAAGCTCCAGAAGCCCAAAATATTTCTGTAGTATCGTTAAACTGTCCGTTATCAGTTTCCAAGTCGTTAAACAAACGACCTCGGCAATACGGATATCCAAAAGCATCGATAAATCCACCACCAGCACCTGCATATTCAAACTTCGATTTATCTTTAAAATCTAAAATCTTAGGTTGAATAATAGCTGTGTTAGCTTCTTTCTTAAAAGTATCAATAATAGGAGTTAACCAGTTATTAGTAACCTCAATATCAGAGTTTACTAAACAATATACATCGGCATCAATACGCTTTAAAGCATCGTTGTAGCCTTTAGCATAACCACCATTTTCTGAGTTCTGTACAATTTTTACAGAAGGAAGATGTTGCTTGATAAACGCAATAGAATCGTCCGTAGAAGCATTGTCTGCTACATACACTTCCGCTACTTCAGAACTAAAATTCACGACAGAAGGTAAAAACTGCTCAAGCAATTTTTTTCCGTTCCAGTTTAATATGACAATTGCTGTTTTCAAGGAGACAAAAATACATTTATTACCTTAAAACTCCAGTGGTAAAAGTTTTATTTTAAAGTTTAACTATTATTGTAACTAATACTATACTACCCATAAACTTTGGTCAGGAGTGTTAATGGCAGTAAATGCTTTCATGGCATCAGCATGTGTATCAAATACAAAAGCATAAAAAACAACTTCACCAAAAATACCAGTTGGACTAGTGTTCTGAACTACATGGTGAATAGGACCATTAAAAACTTGCCCGGAAGCTTTAGTATGTGGTGTTGATGTTCCAGGAGAAACTTTTGAAGATCTCAAGAGTTTAGATGGTATTTTATTACAAGTATGAGTCGTTCCATTTTTTTCAGTATAACTCGTCACATTCCATGATTTTACAGTGAATTTCATGTAAGATAATGTAGTTCGATTACTCAATTTTACACTAGTAGTAGGTACGATTTGAATCATTTTTCCATCACTAGAGCTATTCGGGGTGTAATATTTTCTAAGTAATCCTGTCGACCTATTACCTGAATTACAAGATTTAAAGCAGATATATAAAGGGTTTTGTGTTATAGGAGTTCCAGATACGGGTCTTATATCATAGCCATATGCCATTGAACCAGGAGAGTTTAAGAGAAACTGAATGACAGTGTTTTTTTCGCAAACCAAAACATTTTTCATAGCTCCCATACCTCTTATGTCTGGATTGGCTAACTTTACATTTGTAAGCATTAAAGGAGGCATTTTTCCTTTATTACTATTTCTGGCGCTTTGTTCTGTATTAAATCCTATTTGTACCCCTAATTTTCGATCCCAAAACCATGGGGTCCTAAATCCTAACATATCTGTGTTTATAGTAGCAGTTATATTTGTAAGGTAAACTTGATTAAGAAGTCCTGTAATAGCAGAAATTGGCAAAAAATTTTCATCACTAAGACTTACTATCATATCTGTATAATTGACGCTTGTGTCTTGATAGTTTAAAAAGCGATGATTGTTGGTAATAGAACTGCCAAGTGCTTTTCTAACATCTTTCAATAAAGTGTTGGGTTGAAAGGAATGTTGTAACCAATTCGTATAGCCTATATAAATTGTGTATTTGCTCATAAAATTAAAGTATAAAAAGACAGGTTATACTTTATAACCTGCCTCTTAAAGATTTGTAATTACCCCCAAGGATTAAAAAGGTCTTGAACAGACGTAGCGTAGTCTAGTAAGTTAACATAAGGTTGAACTTCTATAACACCCGGGTATGAGCTATATTTATCAAATAACTGAATTATTTTATTCATGTTAGGAACATTGCTAATTAAGGCTACAGAAGGTAGCATTTTATCAAAAGTTGCTACTCCCCAATAAATAGCTTTGTCTAAAGATTTAGCCCATTCATTAAAATCGTTTGAAGTACCAGCTCTTCCGCCTACTTGAGAAAAAGAGGTGATCTGAAATTTGTCAGACTTCGTTGTTTTTTCGGTGCTTCCTTGCGCGTGGTTGTATGATGCTCCGCCTCCAATACCATCAAAAGCAGCCTTAAAAGAACCTCCAAACTCTTGTTTATTGGTTTCTGACTCGCTGTACTCGGTTATAGTGGTGGTATCACTTGAAAAAAGAGCTCCTCCTAAATTAAATTGTTTTGGAACATAGTACCCGTATTCATTCAGTACTTCTAGTACAGCTTTACAAGCTTGAAAGTCATTATCCATATGATCGTGAAGCGCTTGGTCAATAGCTTGATTAAAATCATCTGAGCTTTGGAATTTTGATAAATCCATTTGAAGAGCTACCTTTCTAACTAAGTATTTTCCAGTGATATATTCTGTGACTTTACTACTTGAAGTTTCCTTGCTTTTTTCGTGTTTAAATTCAGCCTCTCCACCACCATAAGGAGTGTTCAGAGATACAGAACCACTATCAGTACTTGTTTCTTGTAACGAATGTGTAACTTTTGAGAAAGAATCGGTATATACAACTTCAGTTAATACTCTAGGGATTACAGCATCTGGAAATTGACCGTTTTTCCAAGAGAATATCTTTTTAAAAGATTTTTGAAACCCGCTTATAGGATCAAAAGTTAACCCATTAAAAATTTGAACATTGTTAAAAAGAGAGTTTTTTTCTGTGTCACTTAAATTCATATAGTGTTGTACACCATCTTTTGGGTCTAAAGGGTCAGAATGTTCGGGAGATCCTATGTTTACGGTATTACTACCATCTAATAATACGCTTAATGTGATTGTTTTTTCAGAAGAAACTAAAACCTTGCTTCCATGATTTAAAAAATAATCATCTTTATTCATAAAGTTATCAGCCTTGGGTGACTCTAAAGTTTTTCTTACCTGAGCTAGAGTGTCACTTACATCAAAAGGATATGAAATTGAAGTGGATCCTGATTTTTGAAATACAATTAATTTTGTTTCATTTTTTTTTGTTAAAGTCTTGGTTGTCATTTTTTTTGTTTTAAAAGTTAAAAAAAGAAATAAATAGAGGTATTAACTTCCCCAAACAGATGGGTTTATATCATTCATCTTTCCAAATACAGCTACAGCATCTTCATGAGATTTGAAAACAAAAATGTAGAAGATTACTTCTCCTATTATATTTTCTGGGGCTTGACTATCTTTTACATTGTAAATTGTACCGATGTTTTGGGTAGATTGTTGCCCTGAAGGCACTGTAGTTCCTGGTTCAATTGTGCCTCCAGGTACTACAGACTCATCTGCATTTACCAGTTTGTTGTAAGGGGTAATAGATCCTGTTCCTACATCAGTCTTAATAGATCTGGCCATTAAATTAGAAGGAGCTTTTTGTTGTTGTGGTACAGGCAAAGGAAGATTACAGTTGTAGGTTTTTCCTCCCGATTTATAGCTAGTAACTTTCCATGTTTTAATTGAAAACTTCATGTAATTAAGAGTCTTTCCTCCTAAATTAAGGCTCTCAGTGGCAACAACTTTGATAGTACTGTTGTTTTGACTTTCGTTTGTTGAAAAATAACGACGCAAACTACTACTACCATAATTCCCTCCGTTTGTAGGGCATGAGGTAAATGTTATGTACAGGTTTTCATTATTAATAGGAGCACCTGAAATAGGTTTAATCTTGTATCCATATCCAGCCGAGCCCCAAGAACTAATATTGAATTGAACAATACTATCTTTTTCACATACTACTACATTGTCCATAGTAACTCCAGGTAAATTAGGATTTGCTGTTTTTACGTTTGTTAACATAAATGGCTGGAATTTCCCTTTGTTAGCGGTTTGAGCTTCAGGGTCAATAGTGTTAAGAGTCATTTTGCAAGACATATACCTATCAAACCACCAATTAGTATTAAATCCAATAAGGTCTACTGCTTTCGTTTTATTTACATTAGTAAGATATGCCTGATCGTTTATTCCACTGATGGCATTCAGAGGGATATATTGTTCGGTTCCAATACCTACAACCATATCTTCATATTTAAGGCCTGAGTTTTGGTAATTGATAAAACGAAAATTGTTTGTGCTTTCAGAAGCAGTCATAAATCCCTTGGCTACCAATTCTTTTCTTATATCGTTTAATTTCGTGCTAGGGTCAAAGTCGTAAGAGACAGAATTAATGTCTCCTTTATAAAAATAAAAAGTTTTACTCATGATAATAAAGTTTTGAGGAGTTGATAAATCAAACCCGATTAGTTATACATTAAAGTTGAGTAAAAATTTTAATTATCTGTAATTAAATGTTTTAAGTGGTTTGTTTTTACTGATAAAAGGTGTAATGCTGATTATAAACGTAACACGAGAAAATGCTTTTTCAGAAGATGAGAAACAATTGTATAAATATGTGATAACACGATGTTCATTTCCTCGCTATGACGTTTCACATTTCCGTCATTCCGAACGACAAAGGAGGAGGAATCTCATGAGGCGAGTAACTCTCATGCTTAAGGTTTAGTAAAGCTAAATCCCATTAAATAGCGTAATTCTTATTCTGATTCTACAGAGGCATATGTTACATTTTCCAAACTGAAATTAAAAGGCTCAGAACCACCACCAGTCATTACAATATCAGCACTTTCAACCTTAAATAGATTTATTTCCGTGTTTATTTTTGAAACAATAGCTGAATTAAGAATTTCTCCCTCTTCAACTTCAGAAGCAACACCAATGTAAATTTTAGGATTAAATTTAAAAACAGCTTTTTGACCTGGAGCAATACTACTTTTAGTAGCTAATAACTTACCGTCTTTGTAACAATTAGCTCCAATGGAACCTTGTGTTAAGTTATTTTTTACTTCTACTTCATCCATATTAATCGCGAAATATTGGGATGGTTGTAATGTATATCCAGATGCTTTTTCAACCATTTCAAAAGCACTTCCATCATAAGCGTTTAATTGGGGAGTGTAGTTTCCGTAATTATCTTGAGCAGCAACTTGAAAGTTAGTAGGGTAATTGATAGGGTGACTTTCCTTATGACTTGGGTTTTTAATTACTTTCCATGCAGTATGACTTTCACCAAAATTGCTTGCAGCGTTCTTTTGGAAAATCACAACGCTACTATTATTGGCATCATTAGATCTGTTTATAAAGTTTAGTTTAATAGTATTACTCATAAAATTAATTTTTAAAGTTTGGTATGGAGTTGTTTAGTTATGTGAATTTAAGAAATAGAATACAAAAAAGATAAACGAATGTTATAAACGCATAATTTTTTGTGTTGAAGTGTGTGTTGGATGTCATCAATGATATTACCGTCATTCCGACCGTAGGGGAGAAACCGTAAGGTTCAACGAAGCTAAATCTCATTCAAAAGAGCAACTCTTGTGTTTAAGATTTCTCAGTCGTAACCTCCTTCGAAATGACATTATAGTAATCGTCATTGCGAGTGAAAGCGAAGCAATCTGTTTGTCGAGAGTGAGATAGTTACGTCGTTGTTACTCCTCGCTATGATGTTTCATATTTTCGTTATTCCGACTGTAGGGGAGAAACCGTAAGGTTCAGCGAAGCTAAATCTCACGAGGAGAGTAATCCTTACTCTTCAATAACCAACTTCACCCAAGTATCTTCCCATTTTTTACCCGCAATTCTATTACGATACGTTGTCAAATCAAAATTAGGAGTGGGCTTCACTACAAGGTTAAATAAATCATTCAAACCATAAGGAGCAATAAATGCTATCTGATTATCAGAGTTTAACTGAATAGCAATCGCAGTAGCTGTTTCAGGCCAGTAAGAAATAGCTTCGAGACAATTTTTATAAGGTGAATGACCATTTCGAATATGCATTCTTGCTTGATTTTTTACCGACCAATTCACAGTGGGATTAATAGCTTTGAGTTGTTTTTCAAGAGCTAATTCACGAGCCTTGGTAATATTGCTTTTATCAAAGTAAATAACATCAACATCGTTTAAAGAAGTTCTTTTACTATTGTGCTTGTAATCCCAAATCTTGTTCCTAACAAAACCAGCACCAATCCAACAATCAGGGAGGTGTAGGTTGCGAACGGTTTCAAGAATACGTAGCATCCAAGGGTCGTTTTCAATAATGGTTATGAATTCAGTGGTAAAATCTGCTTTCATAAAACTTATTGGTATTGAGGAATATCTCTTAAAAACATATAAGTTTCGTTCTCTTTATCGAGCATACAAAAAAAGTGTTGTAGTCCGTTGGTTACGATGAGGTAATCAGCATCGAGTTTTAAGTTATAACGTGCAATTTGATCAAAGGTATCTTGGGTAATTTTTATATGCGGAGCTTTACATTCCACAATAATATTCGGATGTCCGTCAGAAGCAAAAACCACAATATCGGTACGTTTTTTAAGGTTGTTGATAACCAATTGTTTTTCAATAGCGATTAATGAAACAGGATAGTTTTTTTCTTGAATTAACCACTGAACAAAATGCTGACGTACCCATTCCTCGGGAGTTAACACCATGTATTTTTTTCTCAAATTATCAAAAATAAGCGTCTTATTTTCGTTACTTTTGAGCTTGAATGTATAGCTAGGAAGGTTGAGCTTTTGCATAGATCAAAAGTAAGAAAATTATAAGTTATTTCTTCGTTGTTTACTGTGACAAAACATTATTGTCATCTCGAACTGAAGCAGCGCGGAATGTGAGAGATCTTAAACACGGGAGTTACTCCGTTGAATGAGATTTCTCAGTCGTAACCTCCTTCGAAATGAGATTATAGTAATCGTCATTGCGAGTGAAAGCGAAGCAGTCTGTTAGTCGAAAAAAGGTAGCCACGTCGTTATCACTTCTCGCTATGACGTTTCAGTTACCGTCATTGCGAACTATAGTGAAGCAATCTTTTTCTCGAAGAAACGAAGCCACTCCTCGCTACAACATTTAAAATAACAACACCAAAAGAAGGTAGAAGAAAGACACATGAACGAAATAAAATCTATCATATCCGATATCAAAGGAGGTAACATTAAACCTATTTATTTTTTAATGGGTGAAGAACCGTATTACATTGATAAAATTTCAGATTATATTGAAGACAATGTGTTAGATGAATCTGAAAAAGGATTCAATCAAGTAGTTATGTACGGTCGTGATGTGTCGATAGAGGAAATTGTGTCGTCAGCAAAGCGATTTCCGATGATGGCAGAGAAGCAGGTGATTATTGTTAAAGAAGCGCAAGATTTAAGTCGTACGATTGACAAAATAGAATCGTATGCTGCCAATCCACAACCGAGTACCGTATTGGTGTTTAATTACAAATACAAAAAGCTAGATAAACGTAAAAAGGCGTACAAAGCGATTGCCAAAAGCGGACTCATTTACGAGAGTAAAAAACTGTATGATAACCAAGTAGCTGATTGGATTCGTCAAGTGTTGAGCGGAAAAAAGTTTAATATCGAACCGAAAGCTTCTCAAATGTTGGTAGAGTTTTTAGGAACCGACCTTAGCAAGATTAGCAACGAATTAGATAAACTAACCTCAGTATTGCCTGCGGAAACCATTATTACCGACAAGCATATTGAAGAAAACATCGGGATTTCTAAGGACTTTAACAATTTTGAGTTGCGTAAAGCAGTAGGGCAGCGTGATGTGGTAAAAGCGAACAGAATTATCAATTATTTTGCGCAGAACCCAAAAAACAACCCGTTGGTAATGACCATTTCCTTACTAAATAGCTTTTTTACACAGCTGTTAATGTACCACGGATTAAAAGATAAATCGAAAGCTTCGGTTGCTAAAAACTTAGGAGTAAACCCGTATTTTGTGGACGACTATGTAAACGCAGCCCGTAATTACCCGATGCGAAAAGTATCGCAGATTATCGCTTTATTGCGTGATGCCGATGTAAAAAGCAAAGGAGTAGGAGCCAACCAAACTCATGCCGATATTTTAAAAGAATTACTATTTAAGATTTTGCATTAATGGTGTTGTGTATACCTCTTATTCTTGAAGAAGTAAAAAACGACGAGTAAAAATGTATTTTACAAACAAAATTCTAATGAAGAGGCAATTTAAACTTACACACACTCTCACTTTTCATAAGTAAACGTATCAAATGGATAACTGCTCGAATAAAAGGGCAAAAAAATACGCACTACTTAGTGGTTTTTTAAGTACATAAAATTGTATGTACAGGTACAAGCTGCGTACAAATAAAATTGGTTCTTCTTAAAAGACAGTATTTTACGGTAAAAAGCTTAAAAATCAATACATTGATTGTATGATTTTGGAGATATTTTATATCTTTAACTCAAAAAATTGTACCACCCCAAAAAAAAAATCTATGAACATAAAAGCAAAGCTTTTTGTATGTGGTGAGGAACGAGAATTGCTTACTACTAACTTAAATTACAACAGACTTACTGATTGGAACGGTAAACCTACTTCTGCCTTAATGGGAGGAACTATCTCAGTAACTTTTGAATCACGAATGTATGACGACTCTTTTACAGAGTGGATTAAAGCCGATAGAAAAGAAAACCCAAAAGTTGAATATCCTGCTAATTTATACCTATTAAGAGATGGTAAAATAGTCTTTTACAAAGACGAGTTTGATGGAGTAGAGCTATTCCAATACAACTTTCAAGATGGTGTACTTGTAAATTATTACGAAGCTTTTGACAACCAAAAAGGTATGTATGTTACGTTAACCATATCGCCTGCGATGCAAGACTATCGTTTTTTTAATAATAGTACAGATTGGAGAAGAAAAAGTCCTACTCGTTATATAAAACACTGGCAAGAAAGTTTTATACCCCCTATAAAAGAAACTCCTTATAAAGCGAAAGAAACCAATAAATCAGAAAAAAATCCTCAAATAATTAGTGGATGGTGGACTAAAAATAAAAATGACAGATTAAACCTAAAAAAAGCAAAATTAGGAGACACAGTTTATTTTCACATAGAAACTAAGAATATTAATGACGGTGAAGAGATAGACTGTAAGCTGTATGATTTAGATAAGTTTTTATGGGACTATTTATATCCTGATGACGATAAATTCAACAAAAAAGAAGTTCATAAAAAAGCTATCGTAAAAAATAATAAGGCGACTATTGAGCTTTTTCTTAACCAAAAATGGGAACAAAACCTTGTAGAAGATAGAGCTTACGATATTGAACTTTATTGGAGAGTTACTTATAAAAAGATAACTAAAAATTTACCTAATAGAGAAAGTATTTACCTTAATGTAGCTTTTACCGATCGAACACTGTTTTTTAAACCTTCTATTGCAGGGGGTAAATTACCACAACTTATTGCTAATGATGGAAGCCCTTTATTTTTAGCAGAACTTAAAGAAGCTACAATAGATGAAGTTGAGGACGTTGCTAAATCAAAAATTAAAAAGAAAGTTAAAAAGAAAGCTGAAAAACTTGTAAGTAGTGCTGTAGCAGGTTATAATAATGCTATTGAAAGTAAAGTAACTACCATTGCATTGGCGAAATTAGCCAAAGGTAATATGGTAGACACAAATGGTAAAATACATACTAAGTCTAGAAAAATTTACCAATACACCGAAGAAGTATTTAACAAAGAGGTAATTGTAAAAAGAGGTAGACGTTTTAATAATGGTATTGTAAAATCAGCAGCTAACCAAGCACATTATTTTGCAACTAATGGTACTAATGTAGAAATACTTAATACATTACGGATAAGACCACTAATGAGTGCCGAAGATGCATCTGAAACATTTAGTAAAATATTTAGCTTGGTTGATTTCTCTATGATGAGTTTAGAAGAAATAACGGATGCACCTTTAAATGTACCTGATTTTTTGTTAAAACGTTTTTTACCCAAAACACCCATAGTAGGTATTAGTTTATGGCTTGAGTTTTTAGGATATGTAGCTTTAGTTGAACATGAAAAGCAAGAAGCTATGGTTGACCAAATAATGCAAGAAAAACTTGAAAGAGCAAAAACAAAAGGATTAAATGCTTTAAGAACATTTTTACATGTTTATGAAACAGATTATAATTTGATTCCTATTTCAAGTAAAACTCTCTCAGCATTGTTATTAGGAGAATTTACAACTTTTGACGAACTTTTAGATTATGATGCAAATACTAGAGGTGCTAAAAAAATAGAACTTTTAATTAAAGAAGCAAAAAAAGACTACCTAAAAGAAAATCCTAGAGTTATCGAATCAATTTTATTTCAAAAATAAATCAAAATGAAAATATACTTATATATACTGTTATTAGCATGTATCTCTTGTAAAACTGTCAGTAAAATAGAAGTGGATAATTATCCTTCTAATAAACAGAAAGTTATTGCTTGGTATGATAAAGAGCAGAAAGATATTTGGGCTATTAGCTTTCCCTTTATTTTAAGTATAAATAATAAATCAGCTAATCAAAAGGAAGAGCTTACTTTTCATCAATATATCTATAAAAAACCTAGTGAAGGTGCTTTCGCTTTTTTGTATAAGGAGAATGATAATAAGGATTTAATAAAACTGAGTAGCACGCTCAAAAAAGAGATACTTCCAAAACAAAAAAAAGAGTATGTCGTTTACTCAAAACATCTTATCAATAACTTGACGGATTCTAATAAAATTCTTTCAGCCTTTCAAAACAAACACTTAAATAATGACTCAATACATTTGAGTAGCTTTAAAAGCTTCAAAAATAAACTACCTGAATTGACACGGAAATTATTATTAAATGATAGTATCTTTTTAAAGTTTACAAATTTTGATAAAACAACTTCTCCTCCTAAAAGAATTAAAGTACCTATTAAAATTAACTAATTAATGAAGTTAACTATTTACTTGTTTATAATCTTAACAACATTTACTTGTGCCAACCCTAAAAAAGATCTTGTAGTAAAACAATCTCAATCGGTTAATTTTCCTGTAATTTTTGGAACATACAAGTCAGAAATAGAAGAGATAGCTTATATTAAGTTACCTAATCAAATTGAATTAAAGAATACTTCTTATGTCAATTTAAACTTAAGTAGAATAACCTATGAATCAAACTATAAATCTTCTTATAGCCGCCCTCAAATGTATTTATATTCGGTAGAAGGAGGCTCTCTAAAGTCTGCTGGAAATTATAATAGAAAAATAATATTTGGTAAGAAAAGTCTTAATTACACCTATTATGTCAATTACATTATAGATACAAGTACTGTTACTCAACAATTATTAAGACCATTACTAGATAAAAAGAAAAACAAAGATACTATTCATATAAGCATTGTTGATTTCAAGAAAAACAATCAAGAACTATTTAACAAGCTAACTAGTAATGATACTATTTTTACTAGATTTTTTCTAAGACATGGAAGCAGAGAAGAAAAAATGACAGTTGTTAACCCTAGTACAGGAGAACCTCAAACCATTACATCAATAGAAAGTAAGCACGAACGTATTAAAGTACCTGTAAAGTGGTAATCAAGTATTATGAAAAAAAATAGCGTAAATATAATTTCATCCATCATAGCCAGTATTTATTCCACAATACTAATAATTAATATTATTAATTGTTCTAAAGCTCTTCAAAGTAAAAAAATTATAAATTCAGATAATGAAATGGCAATTTTTACACCTTTATTAATCCTTCTTTTTGTTTCTTTTATGGTACTATCTTTTTCTAAATGGAAAAAGGTAGTGGTTTATGTTGGTTTGGTAGGCTTTTTAAGTATGATACTTATGGGTTTATTTTATTACATTGATCGTAATTATACTTATAATCATGAATTTAGCTATACGATATTTAATTTTTTCGGTTGGTATAATCACAATTTAGAATATGATAAATACGACCACTTATATTTAGGAATGGGAGTTGTTATATATCCTGTTATTTTAGTTTTTTCTTACTTGTTAATTCATAGCACTCTTAAAAAGTTTATTAACAGAGTAAGTAATCGTTTTTCTATATATGAATTTTAATACCACGGATTAAAAGACAAATCAAAAGCTTCTGTAGCTAAAAACTTAGGAGTAAACCCTTATTTTGTGGACGACTACGTTAACGCAGCTCGTAACTACCCGATGCGTAAAGTATCACAAATTATAGCATTACTACGTGATGCTGATGTAAAAAGTAAAGGAGTAGGAGCCAACCAAACGCATGCTGATATTTTAAAAGAATTACTGTTTAAGATTTTGCATTAACGGTTTGTGTATGGTGCGTACCCCGAAGGGTATTCACTATACACCTTGTTATGCGCTTTTTATTTTAGTATTCACTAGAATTGTACAAGTTGTTATTGTTACCGAATCTATTATAAAGTAGGTTCCAAAAGCGAGAGGGCGCAAAATCCTTTAACCAAGTGCCGCCATCTCGTTTAATAAGAGTATGCTTTTTAGATCTTAAAAGATAACATTCTCTTTTGGCTCTACTAACACTTACATAGCATAGGCGATGAGCTTCTTGCATTTGCCTTGAACCTTCTTCAACTTTATATGTGTATGGAAATCGTCCTTCTTCCATTCCTAGCATGATCACCGCTTCAAACTCAAGTCCCTTTGCACTATGTCGCGTTGTAACTGTAACTTCGTTCTCTGGTTCACCCAAAAATGCAAACCTTCTTAAGGGAGAATCTTTTAGATTTCTATTTTGTGATTCATTCAAGAGGGCATCCAAATTGTCATTCTCGTCTGGATAACGATCTGAATTGTTCAATAAATCTTTCAAATCTAATTCTGAAAGAATAAACTCCAACCATTCTAATACTGTGGTTTTTGTTTTACTTTCTATCAGTATTCTATGAAAAAAGACTCGTTGGCGAATAGCTTCCCACAATGCTCGTTCATGTTCATGAACTTTAAGTTGTAATTGCCAAAATCTAAATAGTTCGTCAAAAGATTGAAGTTTACTATCTAAACACCATTGTGCACATTCTTGTAACCAGAAAACAACATCACTATTGACAAAATCCCACTTAACAATATAGAATGGAATATTATTGTCATTAAGGGAAGTTGCCATTTGAACAACGTCTTTTGAACAAGCAACCAAAATCCCTATTTCACTGTACGAAATTCCCTTTTCTTTCAACTTGGGAATTACCTTTTGAGCTACGATTTCATATTGTGGGCCCATTTCAGCCTCACAAATGATAAACGTGAATTCTGCCTCTTCGTCCACTCTTTTCTTAGCAGAATATTCTGGTCTAGGAGGGTTAATGGTTAACATATCAAGAGAACCTTCAATTATGTCTTGATTACTCCTATAGTTTGAAGTTAGCGGTATAGATTCAAAATCATCTTTACTGTCTAGCTCCTCTAAAAAGTCAGGATATGCACCATTAAATCCATAAATTGATTGATTCATATCTCCAACGGCAAAAATCTTTATATCGGTCAGTGCTTCAAGTTCTAATACCATTTCATGTAAAGCCTTTCCTAAGTCTTGATATTCATCAATCAGAAGCCATGGGAATTTGGCTTCTAATGATTGTTTTATATAATCTTGTTCACGTATCATTTGAGTAGAGATGTTAACCATGCTTATGAAATCAACGTGGCCAGATTCACTCAATTTCTTTTCATACAACTCTGCTGCTTCTACCTCAAAGGCATTGGTCTGAATTTCAACTTCACTAGTTCCTCTAAAGGAAAGCGACCTTTGTCTATTAAGGACAATTCTTGACAACTGATTAGTTTCAATTTTTAGTTCATCCAGAACACCAGTATATATTTCCCAAGTCAATTCATCAGAAGCTATTTTCATGGGGGCAGGTACATTGTATTGAGGAAAAAGGTGAGCAAACGGCTGTAAAATATGAATCAGACAAAATCCGTGCATTGTCCCAATAAAATCGTTCCCTCTTGAACGGTATCCATACTCTTTAAGTCTCTTTTTAAGTTCCCTAACCGTTTCTCGGCTATAGCTGATACAGGCTAAACCAGATGGATGATGAATATCGGACTGTAATAATCTAATCGCCTTTAAAGTCAGGACCCGTGTTTTTCCACTACCCGGTCCAGCGATTACAACAGTATTTCCTTTTGAATTATAAGCACTCCATTGACTTTCATCAGATTGAATGAGTTTTTGGTCGTTATAAAATTTCTCATTCATGAGTAGATGTTACTTTCTTTATTATCTCAGTAATCGCATTTTGGATGTAATCTGGTACTAAATCTAATGTTATGTGAGAAGCAAAACGCTGAGCAAATCTTCCTTTGCTTACATTTTTTTCTATTTTACTTAAAGCTGTCCAAAAATTGTTTGCATCCAATTCATCATCAAAATTCTTTTGTTGTTTTTCCCCGCCTGGTCTAACTTCTGAATAAACTGTTTTTAAAATTTCTTTGCCTTGTGCGCCTCCTTTTATCATTGTATCAATTTCAAGGGTATAGAATCCCACAAAACAACCTTTGTTTTTGTGTAGATTGAATTGGCTAGGAAAATTATCCAATTGAATTTCTGCTTCGGTTATAAGCCCCAATTCAACATTCATTTTATTCATCAATTCCAACCCTCTAAAATGTTGTGGTGTTCCTTCTTGCCAGATTTGGTGATAGTGACGTATCCGTTTTTCTTTATTATCTTCTGTTTTAATTTCTAAGTTGTAATAATCTCCATCTGTTATCAAACACCATGGAATTCCCAATGCTTCGAGTATCTGAACATAAGGTTTGAAATTTGTTGAATGTACATTACAAACTACAATTCCTAAATCATCCAAGTATGTTCCCGTTAACTCAGCAGTTCTCGGAACGATATACTCTTCAGTTATTCCCTCAACAAGAAGTACACCCTTTCCAAAATACATTTCTCCCCTTTTGGCATCAAGGTATCGTTCAATATCAGTTTTGTCCTTGGGATCAATTACAAGACTGGAAGTAGAGAAGACTTTAGTTTCTCCTTTCTCATGTCTACAATGCACCATTGTATCCAAAGGCGCAACGGCAGTTATATAAGGAGAGTGAGTGGTAAATATGACTGAGGTTTCGCTTTTATGTAGAACTTCTCTATAAATCAATCTTTGTAAAACTGGATGCAAATGTGCTTCAGGCTCTTCAACTGCTAAAATTGTTACTGAATGTAATTGGTGATTATGTTGATCGAAGAACTCGTACAGTTGCTTTTTTATCTCAGTATCAATATTGTCATTTTGGATGTAATTATTACCCTTTTCATTAACTGTATAATTTCCGGAGATTAACACCCCATTTTCCTTAGTTATCAAATCATCATAAGCCTCTTTCTTAAGAATTCGAGGGACAGTTTTATCCCTCAATAATAACATCATCATTGCTACATAAAGTATATTAGCCAATCCGAGACTCAATTCTGAAACTGGTCGTTCTTTGAGGCCCATATACACTTGCATTGTATAAAGCAACCTTTCTGTATCTATATCATAAGGTCGCAAGTTTATTTTGTTATCGTGTTGTAAACCTGCTAGCGTTTTGAACTTATCCTCGATGATGTTTTTAATATCCTTAATTTCATCTAATTCGAGAATGTCCTCAGCAGCCTCCTGCATAGCTTCAGAAATTTCATCCAACTCTTCTTGGTCAATATTATATTGTTTGACAAGTTTGAATAGAGGTGAACGCTTATTAGCACTCAGTTCCCTTTCAACATCTCGTAAAGCGCCAATTACTTTTATATTCAAAAAGTTTCGATCTTCACTTCTGAAAAACTTATCTTCTGTTGCTCCTTTATAAATCTGATATTGGTAGCTTAGGATTTCTCCGCCTTCGTCTCTTAATGGAAAGTACTTATATGTAAATCTCAGTGTTGGAGGTGTAGTGGATATAACAGCATCTTGAAATTGGGCTATCAATTGTCTATTGTGCTGATAATTTTGTATTTCTATAGCTATTTTGATTACCTCTCCATTTCCTATGGGATCCTCTATGCTATCGTGAAAATCACTTACATTTAACTCACGATCAAGATCAGATAGATTTCGGTCGAGGATTAACTGGATAGCTCTCAATAAATTTGTTTTACCTACATTATTCTCTCCAATAATCACTTGTTTATGGGTCAGGTTGACATCAATTTTTTTGAAATTCCTGAAATTTTCTATTTGAACTCTTGATATGTATGGGCTATTCATTGTTGTTTTTTATTGCGCATAACTTGTTTATATAGATGTATAATACATCGTTATAAAACCCTTTTAGTAGGTTTATACTTTTACGAACCTAAAAAAAGACAAGAACATATTCTTACGGAATCCCATAAGTCTAATTATTTAGGTAATAAAAGTAGTTTTAGCTATCATAAAAGCTTGCGTGGGTCGCTAATATCACGGCATGCTCCGAAGACACTACGGCACGGGTCGCTAATATCACGGCATGCTCCGAAGACACCACGGCATGCTCCGTTGACACCACGGCACGGGTCGCTGATATCACGGCTATAGATAAATTAATAACACACGTAAAAAAGCTGACAACGTTGCAAGCCGTAGCCTCAAATCCCAACAGATTTCATAAAAGCTCTCGGAGAAAACATTAAAAGAGCTTAAGAAAAAGCTATCAACCAATACTTAAAAGTAGAATTTTGTTAGTTGTAGTATGAGTTAGCAGCTGTAAACAGTATTGGTTTTTACCATTAAAGAACACTAGAAAGCGTCATCCCAACCGAAAAGAGGAATCTCATTAAAGTGAGTAACACCTATGGTTGAGATGTCTCATCACTCATACTTTATGCTATCAACATGACACCCTATTGATTTTAGTTAATTTATAAAACTCAGGATATACCAAAATTTTATCAAAGGTATACACCATTTTTGCTAATTTCGCCGCTTAAAATATTTTGTATGATTACGGTAGATCAATTAACGGTTGAGTTTAGTGGTAACGCCCTGTTTAGTGACGTTTCGTTTGTAATAAATGAAAACGATAAAATTGCCTTAATGGGTAAAAATGGTGCAGGAAAATCCACCATGATGAAAATTATTGCGGGAGTTTCTAAACCTACTAAAGGAGGCGTTCGTAGTCCGAAAGATACCGTAATCGCTTACTTACCGCAGCACTTGTTAATGGAAGATAACTGCACGGTAAAAGAAGAAGCATCCAAAGCATTTGCATCTATTTTTGCTATGAAAGCCGAAATGGACGACCTCAACAAACAGTTAGAAACCCGTACCGATTACGAATCGGATGATTATATGAAAATCATTGAGCGCGTATCAGATTTAGGGGAGAAGTACTACGCGTTAGAAGAAATAAATTACGAAGCTGAAGTAGAGAAAGCTTTAAAAGGGTTAGGGTTTAAACAAGAAGATTTTGAAAGAGCAACCTCAGAGTTTAGTGGAGGTTGGCGTATGCGTATAGAGCTGGCGAAAATCTTACTGCAAAAACCCGACTTAATTTTGTTAGATGAGCCTACCAACCACGTAGATATCGAATCGGTAATTTGGTTAGAAAACTTCTTATTAAACAAAGCCAAGGCAGTAGTAGTAATATCGCACGATAAAGCGTTTATAGATAATATTACCAACCGTACCATTGAGGTAACGATGGGAACTATTCACGATTACAAAGCCAACTATTCACATTATTTAGAGTTACGTAAAGAGCGTCGTGCACATCAGTTAAAAGCTTATCAAGAACAACAAAAGTTTATTGCCGATACCAAAGCATTTATCGAACGTTTTAAAGGAACCTATTCAAAAACGAATCAAGTAGCTTCGCGTGAACGAATGTTAGAAAAATTAGTCCCTGTAGAAATAGATGAGGTAGATACTTCAGCATTAAAACTACGTTTTCCACCGTCACCACGTTCGGGAGACTATCCTGTAAAAGTGGAAGGATTGACGAAGCAATACGGAGACTTAACAGTATTTAAAGATGCAAGTTTTTCCATAGCTCGTGGCGAAAAAGTATCGTTTGTAGGAAGAAACGGAGAAGGAAAATCGACCATGATTAAAGCAATTATGGGAGAAATTGATTTTGAAGGTGAATGTGGTTTAGGACACAACGCTAAAGTGGGATACTTTGCACAAAATCAAGCGTCGTTGTTAGATCCTGAATTAACAATTTTCCAAACTGTAGATGAGGTTGCCGAAGGAGACATCCGAACGCAAATCAAAAATATATTAGGACGTTTTATGTTCTCGGGCGATGATTTAGAAAAGAAGGTAAAAGTACTTTCTGGAGGAGAGAAAACCCGTTTAGCAATGGTAAAACTGTTGTTAGAACCTGTAAACGTGTTGATATTAGATGAGCCTACGAACCACTTAGATTTAAAATCAAAAGAGGTAATTAAAGAAGCCTTATTACACTTCGACGGAACGTTAATCTTAGTATCACACGACCGTGATTTCTTACAAGGACTATCTCAAAAAGTATTTGAGTTTAAAGACCAACGTGTCATAGAACACTTTGAAACGATTGATGCGTTTTTAGAGCGTAATAATATCAAAGCGTTAAAGGAAATTGATTTATAAAAAACGTCATTGCGAGTAGAACGAAGCAATCTGTTAGTCGATGGAGAGATTACTTCAGTCGTAACCTCCTTCGTAATGACGTTCGGTAAGTGTCATTTCGAGTGGTAACGAGAAACCTAAGGTTCAGCGGAGCTAAATCTCACGAGATGAGTAACTCCTATTGTTGAGATTTCTCGTCGCTCATAAAATCGCTCTGTCGAAATGACGTCTAAGTTATCGTCATTGCGAGAGGAACGAAGCAATCTGTTAGTCGATGGAGGGATTACTTCAGTCGTAACCTCCTTCGTAATGACGAGTATAGGGGGTGGTTAGTTTACTCCGCAACACTTTTTATACTTCACACCGCTATCACAAGGACAAGGATCGTTTCTGGAAATATCCAAACGTTTTAAGTGTAAGTTCATGTCGTCCATATCTTGTTTAAAGATTTGTTCTAGCAACGCATAAAGTTCAGGATGCTTTCTAGCTAATAATTTCGGACGCTCAAAAAAGTATTCGCTAGCTACTGAGAAAAATTCCGCTTTGTTAGTTCCGCCATACGGATTGATATCGGAAGTATCGTTGTAAATTTCTTCAATCTTTTTGTTGATTAAATCTACCCAGGGAATGCTGTATTGTTTTTCTAATAATACATGCGGAACTCCGTCAATATTTCCATCTAACTTGTCAATTAAGTGCACAAACTCATGGATAGCAGTATTCTTTTTGTCAGTTTCATTTTCAAAACCTAGGTGTAAAGCAGGTTTCGATAAAACCATTTTTCCTTCTAAATACCCGTTACCTACCATTCCTAAAATTCTTCGGTTGTCTCCTTCGGTTTCAAAATGTTCGTTAAACATAGCAGGATATAAAATGATTTCTTTGATGTTAGGATAGCGCCATTCAGGAAAATTAAAAATAGGAATTACAGCACTAGAAGCTATTAGTAGTTTGTCCGTGATCGTAACAGTAACATCAACACCAATAACCTCGTGATTTAATAGGAATTCAAAAACTTTAAACTCAAACAATTCTTTTTCATCAGAAGTGAGCGCATTGTAAAAAGCAACTTTTTTAGTTAAAATAACTTTCCACTTATTTGGAAAAGGAGTTGTAGGTTGTTTCCATTTAGTTGTTGAGGTGCTTTTTTTGAATACAAGAAAAATACCTACGAGTATAATTATAGATAAATAAGTCATTTAAAATAGCGTTGCGACTACTAGTAATTTTTTTCAAATATATAAAAATAGGGTAGAGTGGAAACGTCATTTCGAATGGAATGAAGCAATCTGTATATCGTGTACCGATAAAAAGATAGCCACGTCGTTCATTTCGACTTCGCTCAATGAGCCTCCTCGCTATGACGTCTCGATTATCGTCATTCCGAACGGATGTGAGAAACCGTAAGGTTCAGCGGAGCTAAATCTCACGAGATGAGTAACTCCCATTGTAGAGATTTCTCGTCGCTCATAAAATCGCTCTGTCGAAATGACGTCTAAGTTATCGTCATTGCGAGTGGAACGAAGCAATCTGTTTATTGTGTACCGATAAAAAGATAGCCACGTCGTTCATTTCGACTTCGCTCAATGAGCTTCCTCGCTATGACGTCTCGATTATCGTCATTCCGAACGGATGTGAGGAATCTCATGAAGTGAGTAACTCCTATTATTAAGACCTCTCACATTCCGCGTTGCTTCAGTTCGAGATGACAGAATGATTCGTCATTGCGAGTGAAACGAAGCAATCTGTATATCGTGTACTTGAGAAAAAGATAGCCACGTCATTTATTTCGACTTCGCTCAATGAGTTTCCTCGCTATGACGATGGTTATTATTTTACCATAGGTTTATAAACATCACAGTTTTCATAAATCACCCAAAGGTTAATTGCAAATAAAACTAAGGCAATAGGAAGTCCGGAAGGAGCTTGAAAAATGTGTGTAAGCATGATGCCAATCATTATAGGAAAGATAACAACAGCTCCTAAGGCTCTAGTTTTTGGAATGATGAATAGGATTCCTCCTATAATTTCCACAATTCCAACCAAAGGCATTAACCAGCCAATTTCCATCATGGCAGTCATGGCGCTCATCATTTTTTCAGGTAAGTCTTCAGGCATTGGCATGTAGTTAAAGAATTTGTTTAATCCTGAATTGATAAACATTAATCCGAATAGTAGGCTTAGTGCTAATAAAAATTTTTGTTTCATAATGGTTAGTTTGGGGTTAGTAGTTTGTTTTTTAGTTCTTTAAATATATGAAAATATAAGATTGATAACAAAATGAAGGTGAGTAACTTGCATTGTTGAGATTTCTCGTCACTCATAAAATCGCTCTGTCGAAATGACGTCTAGGTTATCGTCATTGCGAGTAGAACGAAGCAATCTGCTAATCGATGTAGAGATTACTTCAGTCGTACCTCTTTCGTAATGACGTTTGATAACTGTCATTCCGACCAGAGGGAGGAACCTTATAAGGTATAGTAATTTCTATTGTTAAGATCTCTCACATTCCGCGTTGCTCCAGTTCGAGATGACGGTATGTCTCGTCATTGCGAGTAGAACGAAGCAATCTGCTAATCGATGGAGAGATTACTTCAGTCGTACCTCCTTCGTAATGACGTTTGATAACTGTCATTCCGACCAGAGGGAGGAATCTTATAAGGTATAGTTATTTCTATTGTTAAGATCTCTCACATTCCGCGTTGCTCCAGTTCGAGATGACTGTATATTTCGTCATTGCGAGTGAAACGAAGCAATCTTTCAGTCGACGGAGAGATTACTTCAGTCGTAACCTCCTTCGTAATGACGTTAGGTAAATGTCATTCCAAACGGATGTGAGAAACCGTAAGATTCAGCGGAGCTAAATCTCATGAAGTGAGTAACTCTTAAATATCAAATGTTAATCAGGTTTCTGATTTATGTTGTTTTTATGGTTTTTGGTATTTTATTGATGACTGAATAATTAAAGAGGTGTGGTTATGTTAAAAAGTTAAATTTTATATTATTTATTTAAAATATTTGCAATTGGTTTTTTTAATAGATACATTGGCAATGAGATTTTAGTTCTATAACTTACATCTTATTTTATAAAGTAGTAACCTTTAATTCCCCAATAATATGACTACAAAAACAGGTTTTATAACTGTAGCAAAAGAACAAATCAAGTTCTTAAAATTTCCAAAAGAAGAAGTGTTGAGTAAGAAGAAAGCAATGGTAAATCGTTTTTTAGATTTACAGCGGGCTTTGTCTCTAGGAAATTTAGAAAGAGAAAAGGTAAAAATATTTTTTATGGATGTGGATGGTTTAAAGAGAGTAGAAACAACCGTTTGGGGTATTACTGATGCCTCGGTAATTTTAAAAGAATCTACCATCATTCCACTAGAAAGAATTGTAAAAGTAGCATAAAAAAAGCCCTCGAAATTTCGAGGGCTTTTTTGTTGTTTATAATTAAGCTTCTGCTTCCATATAATCTTCAATAGGATTACAAGAACAAATTAAGTTACGGTCACCAAAAGCATCGTCAACACGACGTACAGAAGGCCAAAACTTATTGTCTGCAATATACTCTAAAGGAAATGCTGCTTGCTTACGTGAATATGGTAAATCCCATTCATCAGCGGTTAACATTTCTTGTGTATGTGGTGCGTTTTTAAGCGGGTTGTTAGGGTTTTCCTTACTTGCTTCAGCAATCTCTTTTCTAATAGAGATTAATGCATCACAAAAACGATCTAATTCTGCTACACCTTCAGACTCGGTAGGCTCTACCATAATTGTTCCCGCTACAGGGAAAGATACAGTAGGCGCGTGGAATCCGTAGTCCATTAAACGTTTCGCAATATCAGTAACTTCAATTCCGTTTTGTTTAAACTCACGACAGTCTAAAATCATTTCGTGAGCTGCACGGTTCATTTCTCCTGTATATAAAGTGCTAAAGTGTCCTTTTAAACGCTCTTTAATATAGTTTGCGTTTAAAATAGCATTCTTAGTAGAATTTGTTAATCCGTCAGCACCTAACATAGTAATGTATCCGTAAGAGATTAAGCATACTAATGCAGAACCCCAAGGAGCTGCTGAAATAGCAGTAATGGCATTATCACCACCAGTAGCTACTACTGGGTTAGTAGGTAAAAACGGAACTAATTGTGGCGCTACACAAATTGGTCCAACACCTGGTCCACCACCACCATGAGGAATAGCAAATGTTTTGTGTAAGTTTAAGTGACAAACATCGGCACCAATGGTTGCAGGATTTGTTAATCCTACCTGTGCGTTCATGTTTGCACCATCCATATAAACTTGCCCACCATTATCGTGAATAATTTGAGTAATCTCTTTAATAGCCTTTTCAAATACTCCGTGAGTAGATGGGTAAGTTACCATTAAAGCAGCTAAATTATCAGCGTGTTTTTCAGCTTTAGCACGTAAATCTTCTACATCGATGTTTCCTCTTTCGTCAGTTTTAGTAACTACCACTTTCATACCTGCCATAACAGCTGATGCAGGGTTAGTTCCGTGAGCTGATGCAGGAATTAAACAGATGTTTCTGTTGGTGTCTCCATTTGCTTCGTGATATGCTCTAATAGTCATTAATCCAGCAAATTCACCTTGTGCACCTGAGTTAGGTTGTAAAGAAGTACCTGCAAAACCAGTAATCACGTTTAATTGGTTTTCAAGGTTACTTAACATGATTTGATACCCTTCTGCTTGATTTAATGGTACAAATGGGTGAATATTTCCCCATTGAGGATTGCTCAATGGTAACATTTCAGAAGCAGCATTTAACTTCATGGTACAAGACCCTAAAGAAATCATTGAGTGATTTAAAGCTAAATCTTTACGTTCTAATTTTTTGATATAACGCATCATATCAGTTTCTGATTGATACGTATTGAATATGTCGTTATCTAAGAAAGTAGTTGCTCTTTTTACGTCTGCAGGAATTACGTCTGCAGTTGTAAATTCAGTAACTAAAATATCTTTGATATTGAATGCTTGTTCGAAACAATCAACAATTTCGTTGATTTCTTTTAAGCCTACTGTTTCGTTTACAGAAATTGAAATATGTTCTGCATCGATATAGTTAAAGTTAATTCCGTTTGCTTCTGCTACTGGACGTAACTTGTCTGCTTCAACTTCAACCAAGATAGTATCGAAATAAGCACTATTTTTTTGTTTGAAGCCTAAATCGTTTAAAGCTTTTGCTAAGGTTGCAGTGCTTGTGTGTACACGATCTGCAATGTATTGTAAACCATCTTTTCCGTGGTATACAGCATACATACCTGCCATAACAGCTAATAATACTTGTGCAGTACAAATATTTGAAGTTGCTTTTTCACGTTTAATGTGTTGCTCACGTGTTTGTAATGCCATACGTAAAGCACGACCACCGTCAACATCTTTTGTAACTCCAATAATACGACCAGGAATACTACGCTTGTAAGCTTCTTTAGTAGCAAAATATCCAGCGTGAGGTCCTCCGTATCCTAAAGGAATACCAAAACGTTGTGTAGTACCTACTACAACGTCAGCACCAAATTCAGCAGGAGCTTTTAACTTTACTAATGATAAAATATCAGCAGCAACAGCTACTTTAATGTTATTTGCGTTACAATTAGCAACGAAATCGGTATAATCATATACTTGTCCGTGCTTACCAGGATATTGTACGATAGCACCAAAGAACTCTTCTGAAAAATCAAATTCTTCGTGGTTACCAACAACTAATTCAATTCCGATAGGAATAGCACGTGTTTGTAATACTGATAAGGTTTGTGGTAAAATTTCTTCTGAAACAAAGAACTTGTTTACGTTAGCTTTTTTTTGTGCTCTTTCACGAACATCAAATAATAAAGCCATAGCTTCTGCAGCTGCAGTACTTTCATCTAATAGTGAAGCGTTAGCTAATTCCATTCCTGTTAAATCACAAATCATAGTTTGATAATTTAACAAGGCTTCTAAACGTCCTTGTGCTATTTCAGCTTGGTAAGGGGTATAGGCAGTATACCATCCTGGGTTTTCTAAAATATTACGTTGGATGACACTAGGTAAAATAGCTTCGTGATATCCTAAACCTATATAACTTTTAAAAACTTTGTTTTTTGCACCTAATTTGTTAATGTGATTTAGGTATTCATATTCGCTCATGGCAGGAGCTAAATCAAGCTCTTTTTGTAAACGAATATCGTCGGGAATAGTTTCGTAAATCAATTGGTCTAAACTCTCAATGCCAATTGTTTGAAGCATTTGATCCTGATCTTTAACACGAGGACCTATATGCCTAAGTTGAAATGAATTTGTGTTCATTATTGTGTTGTTGTTTTTCGTGCCTCAAAAATAGTGAAATTGGTTGATTTGATACTACATATTTTTTTGTTAAAAACAATATTTTATTAACCAAAACAGCTGGTTATAAACAGAAAAGTTATTTTTGTTAGATGAACCTTTTTAAAAAAGTACTCGATTTTTATATAAACTCTAGTATTCATGTAGCCTTAGCAGTGTTTTCTTTGTTTAGAATTACGGAATTATATTTTGGTTTTTCGTATGATGAATCACTTGGTTTTTTTGTGTTTTTTGCGACAATTACTGGGTATAATTTTGTTAAATATGCAGGAGTAGCTAAACTCCATCATCGAAGTTTGACTAAAAATTTGCAAATCATTCAAGTATTTTCGCTGATTTGTTTCTTATTGATGTGTTATTATGCGTGGTTACTACCTTTAAGAACGTTATTGTTTTTCGTACCTCTAGGGGTTTTAACTTTTTTATATGCAGTACCTTTTTTAAGTGGATTTCAAAAAAACTTACGAAGTATTGGTTATTTAAAGATAATAGTAGTGGCTTTGGTATGGGCAGCAACTACGGTATTATTGCCAATATATGCCAGTGAAATTTCTATTACAACTGAGGTGTACTTGTGTGTAATACAGCGTTTTTTATTGGTGGTAGTATTAATTCTTCCTTTTGATATTAGAGATGTGCAATATGACGCTATTTCTTTACAAACAATTCCTAAAAAGATAGGTATAGAGAATACTAAAAAGTTTGGAGTCGTTTTGTTGGGGTTGTGTTTAGCGTTGGAGTTTATGATTAGTCCTAATGCTAACTATCGTACAGCTTTTTTAATGGTGTTTTCCGTATTGTTAATTTTATTGATGAGAGCAAGAGTAAATCAGTCTAAATACTATAGTTCTTTTTGGGTTGAGGCAATTCCGATTTTTTGGTGGTTGTTTTTGTTAGTTTAAGATTGAAGCTTTTAGTAGGTATTGAAATCTAAAAAGTAATAGCTTATAAGCAGCGTGTTTTTTATAGTTAAAAACTGAAACTTAAGGGTTTTGTAATATGTGTTTTTAAGAAAACCTTTGTACATTCGTTGGCTTAACAACACAACAACAAAAACACAAATAAAGTAACATGAATTTAGTAAAACGAAATTTCGTTTTCGATTTCGATAGCACACTTACCAGTGTGGAAGCATTAGATGTTTTAGCCGAAATCACCTTAAATGGGAGTCCAAAAAAAGATGAGATTATTCAAGAGGTAATCCATATCACTAATCAAGGAGTTGATGGAGATATTTCTTTTACAGAGTCCTTGGAAAAACGTATTCAGTTATTAAGTGCTAAAAAGTCTGATTTACCTTTATTAATAGAGGAGTTAAAACAAAAAGTATCTCCTTCTATAGAGAGAAATAAAGAGTTTTTTGAAAGCTTTTCTGATGATATTTATGTGATTTCAGCAGGTTTTAAAGAGTTTATCGATCCAATCGTTGCTGAGTATAACATTCCGTCGGAAAGAGTATTTGCAAATACTTTTGAGTTTGATAAAGACGGAGTTATTGTTGGATTTGATACTCAAAATCCATTATCTAAACATAATGGAAAGATAGATTGTTTAAAATCCTTAAATTTAGAAGGTGAAGTACAAGTAATAGGAGATGGTTATAGTGATGCTGTAACTAAAGAAGCAGGTGTTGCTGATACTTTTTTTGCTTATACAGAAAATGTATCAAGAGATAAAACAATAGCAAATGCTGACCATATTACACCAAATTTAGATGAATTTTTATACGTAAACAAGTTGCCAAGAAACCTATCATACCCAAAGAACAGAATTAAAATATTATTATTAGAAAACGTGCATCCTAATGCTTTTACAAAGCTAACAGGTGATGGATTTTCTGTTGAAACTATTTCAAGAAGTTTATCAGAAGATGAATTAATTGAAAAATTAAAAGACGTTCATGTATTAGGAATCCGTTCTAAAACACAAGTAACGCGTAAAGTGATTGAAGCTGCTGAGAAATTAATGGTGGTTTCTGCTTTTTGTATTGGGACTAAACAAATAGACTTAGAGGCTTGTAAAGAAAATGGAGTAGTAGTTTTCAATGCGCCATACAGTAATACACGTTCGGTAGTTGAATTAGCAATTGGAGAAATCATTATGTTAATGCGTAGTGTGTTCCAAAGAAGTACAGAAATTCACAACGGTCAGTGGAATAAAACAGCACAAGGATCAAGAGAGGTGCGTGGTAAAAAACTAGGTATTGTAGGGTACGGAAACATTGGAAAGCAATTATCGGTCTTAGCAGAAGCTTTGGGAATGGACGTATATTATTATGATGTAGAAGACAAATTAGCTTTAGGGAACGCAACAAAACTAGATACTTTAAAAGAATTATTGAATATTTCAGATGTAGTTACCTTGCATGTTGATGATAATTCGGCAAACAAAAACTATATAGGAAAGGAAGAGTTAGCTGAAATGAAGGATGGAGCGCATTTGGTAAATCTTTCTCGCGGATTTGTAGTAGATATTGAAGCATTGGTTGAAGCGTTGAAATCAGGTAAACTTGCAGGTGCTGCTGTAGATGTGTATCCTGAAGAGCCAAGAAAAAATGGTGAGTTTTATACTGAGTTAAAAGGTTTAGATAATGTGATTTTAACTCCGCATGTGGGAGGTAGCACGGAAGAAGCTCAAAGAGATATTGCTGATTTTGTTCCGAATAAAATTATGGCATATATCAATTCAGGAAACACGGTAGATGCGGTTAATTTCCCGAATATTCGTTTGCCTAAGCATAAAAATGCACACCGTTTTTTGCATATTCATAAGAATGTACCTGGAGTGATGGCGAAAATCAATAAGGTGTTAGCAAAATATGAATTGAATATTACAGGACAATACTTATCTACAGATGAAAAAGTAGGATATGTAATTACTGATGTTGATAAAGAATATAACCAAGAAGTAATAACAAAGCTTAAAAAGGTAGAAGGAACCATTAAGTTTAGAGTATTGTACTAAAACGGTGTTCTAAATAAATTATATTATTCAAGGTCTACGTTTTACTGTAGACCTTGTTTTTTTATAGACTGTTAGTTATTGCTGTATTAGTTTTAATGGTAGAAAAATAAATCCAAGCTATAAAAAAGAGTTGTAATGGAGCTCTAAACCACAAATAAGAAAGTCCTTTTCCGTCATAAGTTCCCGTTTGGTAATTCAAGTTTTCTAAACTAGCCTTTACGTTGGCAGGAAGCATAAGTAATAAGAAAACAATAAGAATCCAACCTGTAGTTTTTTGATAGCTGGGAAATAATAAGCCTATAGCTAATATAATTTCTAAAACTCCTGTTACTAATACCAGAGTTGGTTTTAAAGGAATAAAATTCGGTATCATTTTGCTCATGCCTTCAGTAAATAGAAAATGCCCTAAAGCGGTAAATAATAGCATAGCGCACATGGCTATTCTAGCCGAAAGCAAGTAATTGATGTCTTTTAAAATAAGTTTTTGTATCCCTATAGAAATTATAAAAGTTAGAAGTAAAATAAATAATGGTTTCATTGCCTAAAAAGTTTTTTCAAAACTGAAGAAACTTTTAGATAGAGTCAATGAACTTGGGTTAATAAATTCGTTTTCTAATTCTACTTAGTGCTTGTGGAGTTACTCCGATATAAGACGCTATATATTTTAAAGGGATATGTTGAATTAATTCGGGTCTCTCATGAAATAGGTTGAGATACCTTTCTTCTGGTGTATTGTTTAATAAGGATAGCTCTCGCTTTGATTTTAGTAAAAATAAATTCTCTGCATTTTTCCTTCCAATTTCATGACCAATAGCAGTGCTTCGGTAGATGTCTTCTAAATCATTAAAAGATAGTCTCCATAAAACCGTAGGGGTTAACGTTTCGATACTGTATTCGGAAGGAGTTTGTGTTAAAAAAGAATCATAAGCACTGATAAAACTATTTTTAAAAACAAATCCAAAAGTTACATCATTTTCAATTTTAGGAATAAATAACCTTAAAATCCCTGCTTCAACAAAAGAAAGATAGTTTTCTGTTGTTCCTTTGGTTAATACGATTTCCTTCTTTTGAAGTACTACTTTTTCGAGCTTAGAACAAAAATAATCTGAGTCCTCTTCAGAGATGTCAGCAAAAGATTGTAAAAGTGTTTTTATTTGTTCCATATTTTATAAACTATCAAAGTCACTTAAATTTTGTTCTATAGTATTGGCTCCTTTTTGTAAAATCTGAATGTAACTAGATACATTTTCCATTTTAAATCTACTAGAAGGTCCTGATGCGCTAATACCAGCAATAACTTTTCCCTTTTTATTATAAATAGGAATGGCAATACAAACTAAACCCAATTCTGATTCTTCAATATCTAACGCAAACTTTTGTTGTTGAATATGTAATAATTCCTTTTTGAATTTTGAAACAGATGAAATCGTGTTTTTGGTAAACGATTCTAAAGAAATCGAGTTGAAAAAAGTTTCTTGAGTTTCTATTGAAGAAAAAGCTAAGAGTAACTTTCCAATGGCGCTTCCGTTAACAGGCGCGTAAGAACCAATAGAGGTGCTTATTTTAAGCCCTTGTAAACTATCAGCTTTATTAATATGAAATGCTTGTTGCTCTTTTAAAATACCCAACAAAACAGTTTCTTGAATTTCTAAGGCTACCTTTTGTATTGGTTCGTTGGTTAAATCTCTTAGTGATTTATATATAGAAACACGATTGCCTAATTCAAACAACTTACTTCCCAATTGATACTTTTCGTTGTCGTTTTGTTGTACAGCATTTAATGAAACTAAAGTACTTAGTAATCGGTATACGGTACTTTTGTTGTAGCCAGTTTTAGTGGCTAATTCTCTAACTCCCCATTCTTTTTTATCATTTGTAAAAGCATCTAAAACAGCAAACGCTTTGATAATGGATTGATTTAAATTTTTAGAATCTGCATTCATTTTCTCAAAAAATTATTGACTAATATAATAAAAATGTGTAGATTTATAAAACACCGTTTTATTATGTGAAACGCTTTAGGTTTTATTTTGAAGTGAAAATGAAGTATCTTTAGTGTTTTAGAAATGGTTTTTAGAAATATAATAAGTATGTATAAACCAACACTCGATTACGCACAACAACTAGATAAAGAAGATAACTTAGCGCATTTAAGAGCGCAGTTTCATATTCCAAAAGATACAAAAGGGAATGACTGGTTATATTTTACAGGAAATTCTCTTGGGCTACAACCTAAGCAAACGCAACAATATATTCAACAAGAATTAGACGATTGGGCAAAATATGGAGTAGAAGGGCATTTTGAAGCTCGAAATCCATGGATGCCATATCACGAATTTTTGACAAATTCGATGGCAAATATAGTAGGAGCAAAACCACTAGAAGTTGTGGTGATGAATACCTTAACAACCAACTTACATTTGTTAATGGTGTCGTTTTATCAACCGACTAAAACAAAGTATAAAATTGTTATAGAAAGCGATGCTTTTCCTTCGGATAGATACGCGGTACAATCGCAATTAAAATTCCATGGATTTGATACAGAAGAAGGATTGATAGAATGGAAACCTCGTGAAGGAGAAGAGTTGCTGCGTATTGAAGATCTAGAGAAAATAGTAGATGATCAAGGTGATGAAATAGCTTTGCTATTGATTGGTGGGGTAAATTATTATACAGGACAGTATTTAGATATCAAACGTATTGCAGAAATAGGACAGGCAAAAAACTGTATGGTGGGTATAGATTTGGCACACGGTGCAGGAAATATATCTCCAGAATTGCATGATAGTGGAGTAGATTTTGCAGCTTGGTGTACCTATAAATATTTGAATTCAGGTCCAGGAAGTTTAGCTGGGTTGTTTGTACATGAAAAGCATGCACATAATAAAGAGTTACCTCGTTTTGCTGGTTGGTGGAACCATAATAAAGAAACTCGTTTCAACATGCGTCAACCGTTTGATGTGATGCCGGGAGCAGAAGGTTGGCAGTTATCAAATCCACCAATTTTATCGATGGCAGCAATTAGAGCCTCGTTAGATATGTTTGAAGAAGTAGGAATGGAAGCGTTAAGAGCTAAATCGGAAAAATTAACGGGTTATTTTGAATATTTAATCAATCAGATTGATACGGGCAGCATTAAAATAATTACGCCGTCGAATCCGAAAGAAAGAGGATGTCAATTATCTATTCAAGTGAAGAATGCAGATAAAAGCTTACATAAAAAACTAACCGAAAACAATATTATAACCGATTGGAGAGAACCTGATGTAATTCGTTGCGCACCAGTGCCAATGTATAACAGTTTTGAAGATGTATACAGAATGGTTGAGATTTTAAAAACATTGCTATAAATGAAAAAAGTATTTATTGTTCTTTTAGTTCTATGTAGCTTTAGTAGTATAGCTCAAACTAAGTATCAAAAAGATTTTGATTATCTATGGAGTATGTTTGATGGCTTCTATGCCTACTTTGATCAAAAACAAACAAATTGGGATGAGGTAAAAAAGATTTATCAAAAAGAGGTAGAAAATGTTTCGGATGATTCTCAGTTTATTAGATTAGTAGAGAATATAACGTACGAACTATATGATCCTCATACTGGTATTAATCGAAATTTAAAATCTTCATTCCGACTAATTCCAACATCAACTGATGCATGGATAAAAATAAAAGAAGGGAAATATTACATAGCGGATATTAGATCAGGTTTTGAAATTGAAGAAACAGGATTAAAAGTTGGAGATGAATTACTTCGTATTAACAATCGTAAAATTGAAGATTTAGTAGAGGAAGTGCTACCAAAATCTATTAAAAACCCAAAAGACGATGTAAAAGAGTTTTTTGCTAATTTATGGTTTGCAGGAAAGCATAATGAGGAAAGGGTAATTCTAGTGCTAGAAAATGGAAAAGAAAAAGAATATAAACTAAACAAACCTACAACTTCAAAAAAAGAAGAGGGAACTTTAAGTTCAAAAATTATAAAAGGGAATATAGGTTATATAAAACTAAATAATTCTTTAGGTAACAATGAAGTAATTAAAGCTTTTCCAAAAAAGGTAGATGAATTTAGAGACACCAAAGCTGTAATTGTAGATTTAAGAGATACACCAAGTGGAGGTAATGCTGAAGTAGCTAAAAGTATTATGGGGAAGTTTATATCGGAAACAATTCCATATCAAAAACATGAAAGAGTAAGTTTAGAAAGAGAGTTTGGTATAAAAAGAAGTTGGATTGAGTTATTAACACCTTTAAAAAATCCATATAAAAAACCAGTTATTGTATTAGCAGGAAGATGGACAGGGAGTGTAGGTGAAGCAATTGCACAAGGTTTTGATAATATAAAGTCGGCAACAGTAGTGGGAACTGAGATGGCAAAACTGTTAGGAGCTATTGAATGTGATAGATTACCAAACACTAAGATCAATTTGTGTTTTCCTGTTGAAAAACTGTTTCATCCAAACGGTACACCAAGAGAAAAATTTATTCCTAAAATTCACACTAAAACAAGTGAAGAAACATATAAAAAAGCGATTCAAATAATAAATGAGTAAAAAAGACAACATAGTAATCATAGGTGCTGGTTTATGCGGAAGTTTATTAGCACTTCGTTTAGCACAAAGAGGATATAAGGTAGCGATGTATGAAAGTCGTCCAGATTTACGAGTTACCGATATTTCAGCAGGACGCTCTATCAATTTAGCATTATCTGATCGTGGATTTAAAGCTTTACGTTTATGTGGTGTGGAAGAAAAAGCACGTGAAATTTGTATTCCGATGTATGGACGTTTAATGCACGATAGAGAAGGGAATACGTTTGCATCGAACTATTCGGGTAGAGAAGGAGAGTATATAAATTCTATTTCTCGTGGTGATTTAAACGGAATTTTACTAACCGAAGCAGAGAAACATGAAAATGTAACCATACATTTTAATACTGAATGTACCTCCGTAGATATTGAAAATACGGTAGCATATTTTAAGAATTACAATACCAAGGAAGAGTTTTCTGTAGATGGAGATGTGATTTTTGGAACAGATGGCGCTGGATCTTCATTGAGAAAGAGTTACTATTTAGAAAGAAAATTCTTGTTTAGTTATTCACAGAATTTCTTAACGCATGGATATAAAGAATTAGAAATTCCTGCAGACAAGTTAGGAAACCATCAAATAAGTAAAGACCATTTACATATTTGGCCTCGTGGAGAGTATATGTTAATTGCATTGCCAAACTTAGATGGAAGTTTTACGGTAACCTTGTTCTTAAGTTACGACGAAGGAGGATACAATTTCAATAATTTAACTTCCGAAGAAAAAATAACTGAATTTTTTGAAAAAGAATTTTCAGATGCGTTGGCTTTAATACCAAGTATAAAAGACGAATTCTTAAATAACCCAACGGGAGCTTTAGGAACGGTAAAATGTTCACCTTGGCATTATCAAAACAAAACCTTGTTAATGGGAGATGCAGCACATGCAATTGTTCCTTTTTACGGACAAGGAATGAATGCGTCGTTTGAGGATGTAACTGTATTTGATACAATTTTAGATGCGCACGAAGGAGATTGGCAAGCGACTTTTAAAGCTTATGAAAAAGCACGTAAAGAAGATACCGATGCGATTGCAGATTTAGCGATTGATAATTTTTATGAAATGCGCGATCATGTAGCGAATCCATTATTTAAGCAAAAGAGAAAGTTAGAAATGGATTTAGAAAAAACATTCCCTGAAGAGTATTTCTCGAAATACTCGATGGTAACCTTTAATGAAGAGATTCCGTATGCAGAAGCGATGAAAAAAGGACGTGCGCAAGATAAAGCCTTGTTAAATATGGTAGCTCATCACGATTTAGATACCATCACTGATTTGAATGAGGTATTAAAAAAGGTGCAAAAAGAAACTAATGAGATTTTAGAAGAAGATAAAATAGCGGGACTGTAAATGAATAGATATATAATATTACTAAGAGGAATCAATGTCTCAGGGAAAAATAAACTTCCAATGGCAGATTTACGAGATATCTTAAATGAATTAGGGTTTCAAAATGTACAGACCTATATTCAAAGTGGTAATATTATTTTAGATTCAGAAGAAAGAAAAGAGATCGTTTGTCAGAAAATTAAAGAGGCGGTTGCTGCTAAATTTGGATATGATGTGCCTGTGCTAGCCAGAACACCAGAGGAATGGAAAAGTACACTAGAAAATTATCCGTTTTCACAAGAAAATGAAAAAATAGTAGCTTTTACTTTTTTAGATAAAGTAACTCAAGAATCAGTTATTGAAGTTAAAGGAATTAACGAAGACAAATATAAAATAGTTGATGATGTGGTGTATTTGTATTGTCCGTCTGGTTTTGGAAAAACTAAATTGACAAACAGTGTAATCGAAAAGAAGTTGAAGGCAACAGCAACTACACGCAATTTAAAAACAACGATAAAACTATTAGAATTAGCAATTTCATAAACGTCATTTCGACCAAAGGGAGAAATCTCATGAAAAATGTGTTTGGAAGCAAAAAATATAAAACATGGACAGTAAAGTAATCAAAGGAAAAGCAATACCAAGAGGGAAATTTCCACATGTAAAACAAGTAGGAGATTTTATTTATGTATCAGGAACAAGTTCTCGAAGACCTGATAATTCTTTTGAAGGAGTTGAGGTAGATGAATTCGGAACAACCAACTTAGATATTAAAAAACAAACACGAGCAGTTATAGAAAACATTCGTGATATCTTACAAGAAGTTGGGGCTGATTTATCTGATATTGTAGATGTAACTTCATTCTTAGTAAATATGAATGATTTTGGAGGCTATAATGAAGTATATGCTGAATACTTTGACTATAACGGACCAACGAGAACAACAGTTGCTGTACATCAATTACCACACCCACATTTATTGATTGAGATTAAAGTGGTGGCATATAAGAAACAATAAAAAGACAAAAACAAAAAAATTAAAATGAAAAATAAATTAATCAATCTATTCGCTTTTACAATTGCTTTTTTATTTATAGTATCATGCAGTAGTAATGAAGAAGATGTTTCTAGTCAAATAAAAGAGTCAGAATATCTATGGTATTTTTCAGGCAAGTTAAATGGAGAATCATTTATTTATGGTCAAAAAGTTAATGAATCAATGGTAACTTATGAAATTGGTACAACGAACACACAACCTTCAACTTGTGTATATTCATCTGATAATGGTTTTTCATATAATTCTGGTATTTACCCTAGTTTTGATGATACACTTCCAACAATGGATATAGAGTTTAATAGAATGCATATTTGTTCTGATGGAGAACAAAGCGATTTATTCAATAGTTTATTTGACGAAAAAAGTTATGATTTTGCTATAAATAACAATGATGTAGATAAGAATGCAGGAAAGATTGGATTATATTATTATTCAAGTGCAAATTCTACTTATGGTTATACAACTTATAATGGAGATCAAACAGGAAGCTCTTTTAAAGTTACAAGTAGTACTCAATATGAAGGTTCATCATTAGGAAGAGTATTAGAAGGAGAATTCGATGCTGTTTTTTACAATGAGAATGATTTGTCTGATAAAATCGAAATTAATGAAGGACACTTTAAAATTATTGTGACTCCTTAAAGTTGAGTTTTTATAATATTGTTGGTTATTAAAATAAAAGAGTCTTGATTTATTAGCCTTTTTTTTAATCTGTAAATGAAATGAATATTAAAAATTACATAAACGGTGAATTCGTTAATCCAATTAAGGGAGGGTTTATAGATAACTACAATCCTTCTATTGGAGAAGTGTATGGGCAAATTCCTAATTCTACTACTGAAGATGTAGAAAAAGCATATCAAAGTGCTAAATCTGCTTTTAAGCAGTGGTCGAATACTACCTTAAACGAACGTAGAGATATTCTTTCTAAAATAGCACAGTTAATTCAACAGAGATTACCTGAATTAGCAAAAGCTGAAGCTAAAGATAATGGAAAGCCTTTAAGTTTAGCTACAGCGATTGATATTCCGAGAGCTTCATCTAATTTCCAATATTTTGCAGATGCAATCACGCAATTTTCATCTGAAGCTCATGAAAGTGTTGGCTTAGGAGCAATGAATTTTACGTTACGTCAACCCATTGGTGTAGTGGGGTGTATTTCTCCGTGGAATTTACCACTTTATTTATTCACGTGGAAGATTGCTCCAGCAATAGCTGCAGGAAATTGTGTCGTAGCAAAACCAAGTGAAGTTACACCAATGACGGCCTATTTATTAGGTGAGATTTGTAATGAAGCAGGTTTACCTAAAGGGGTGTTGAACATAGTTCACGGATTAGGAACTACCACAGGACAAGCTATTATAGAACATCCAGATATTAAAGCGATTTCATTTACAGGAGGAACTGCTACAGGAGCACACATAGCTCGTACAGCAGCACCTATGTTTAAGAAGTTATCGTTGGAGTTAGGAGGTAAAAATCCAAACATCATTTTCGCGGATTGCGATTATGAAAATATGTTGGCAACTACAGTTCGTTCTTCATTTGCCAATCAAGGTCAGATTTGTTTGTGCGGAAGTAGAATTTTTGTAGAAGAAAGTATCTATGAGCAATTCAAAAAAGATTTTGTTCAGAAAGTATCAGAACTAAAAATAGGAAATCCTTTTGATGAAGATACAAATATTGGAGCCTTGGTATCGAAACCACATTTAGAAAAGGTAAAATCATATATAGATATTGCAGAGGAAGAAGGTGGTAAAATCCTTTATGGAGGAAATGCGGTAGCGGTAGAGGGTAGTGAGAATGGATATTATTTAGAGCCTACTATTATTGAAGTTTCCAGTAACAAATGTAGATTAAATCAAGAAGAGATTTTTGGTCCTGTAGTTACTATTATGTCTTTTACAACAGAAGATGAAGCTTTGCAGTTAGCAAATGATGTGGTGTATGGATTATCATCAACATTATGGACTAACAATTTGACGAGAACCATGCGATTGTCTAAAGAATTGCATACAGGAATTGTTTGGGTAAATACTTGGTTGTTGCGTGATTTGAGAACTCCTTTTGGAGGTCAAAAAGCGAGCGGAGTAGGACGTGAAGGTGGTTTTGAAGCTTTACGCTTTTTTACAGAACCCAAAAATGTATGTATAAAATATGAATAAGGAAATAAAGGAAAAAATAATTGCTGTTTGTGAAGAGAAAATTGCTAAAAAAGGAGAAAACGTAGGGCTTTCGTTTTATGCATTTTTCAAAAATAAAAATGATAATCCGAAAGTACTGATGGAAGTGGCTACTTGGTGGATTCAGACACACCAATTAGATCATTTTGAGAAAGCGGTTAAGATTAACAAATGATTCAGAATAACGAATAAAATGAATTTAGATATACAACATAAAAACGCCTTGGTATGTGGTAGTACACAAGGAATAGGAAAATCAGCAGCAATACAATTAGCTCAAGAAGGAGTAAATGTAACGTTAGTAGCTCGTAGTGAAGAAAAACTTAAAGCTGTGTTAGTTGAGTTACCTAATGACAATCAAAATCACGGTTATTTAGTTGCTGATTTTACCAATCCCGTAGACTTAAAAGAGAAGTTAGAGGCAACAAATTTACAGTTTCATATTTTGGTAAATAATACAGGAGGTCCAGCAGGAGGTCCAGTATTCAATGCTAAATTAGAAGAGTTTGAACGTGCTTTTACGATGCATTTAAAATGTAATCATGTGTTAGTACAAGCTGTAGTACCGTTTATGAAAGAAGAAAATTATGGTAGAATTATAAATGTAATTTCTACTTCTGTAAAACAACCTTTAGATGGCTTAGGTGTTTCGAATACGATTCGTGGAGCAGTTGCTAACTGGAGTAAAACTTTAGCGAATGAATTAGGTCAATTCGGAATCACGGTAAATAACGTATTACCTGGGGCAACTGCTACAGAACGTTTGACAGAAATCATCAATAATAAAGCTGCTAAAACAGGAAAAACTGTTGAAGAAGTTGCCGAAATGATGAAAAATGCATCGCCTGCAAAACGTTTTGCTAAACCTGAAGAAGTAGCTAATGCTATTGTGTTTTTAGCAAGCGAAAGAGCAAGCTTTATCAATGGAATTAATGTTCCTGTAGATGGAGGAAGAACAAAAAGTTTGTAAGCATATAGAATCAATACAAATTTAAGTAACTTTATAAAGTTTCCGTCATTATGAGGAAGTATGACGAAATAATCTCAAGAATAAAATAACGGATTGCTACAGCAAATTGAAATTTGTTTCGCAATGACAAAATCTAAATAAAATGAGCAAGTTAGTACAACCTTTGAATTTCAAAAAGTGGATTGATGAAAATCGTCATTTATTAAAGCCACCAGTAGGAAATAAACAAGTCTGGGATAATGGTGAATATATCGTAATGGTTGTTGGAGGACCTAACAATCGTAAGGATTATCACTACAACGAAACACCAGAGTTTTTCTATCAATTAGAAGGAGATATGGTGCTGAAAATTATTGATGATAAAGGTGAAATGATTGATGTTGAAATTAATGAAGGAGATATTTATTTGTTGCCAGGAAAGGTACCACATTCACCACAACGTAAAGCGAATACGGTAGGTTTGGTTATAGAATATCCACGTGATGAAGGAATGATGGATGCTTTAGAATGGTATTGCGAAAATTGCGGACATCAATTATACCGAGAAGAATTTGCTTTAGATAATATTGAAACGGATATGCCAATAATATTTGATAAGTATTATTCTGATAAAGAGAAATGTACTTGTGATAAATGTGGTACCGTGATGGAGGCTCCTAATAAGATAAAGTAATTTATTGTTTCTGAGAAGGTCGGAATTTAATCAAAATATAATCGTCATTACGAGGAAGAATGACGAAGTAATCTCAAACTAAAAAAACTGATTGCCACGGCTAAAGCCTCGCAATGACAATAAAAATGGAAAAACGTAAACTAAGAATAAACGGACATTCACACTTATTACCATATCCAGAACAGATTCCACAGTTTATGAAAGACAAAGGGATCTTTTGGGTAGATAAGGATCGAAAATTTATGCTTCAAAAAGATTGGAGTAGACCAGTAACTGATTCTAGTTTTTTCTTGGATGAAAAGCTAGAATGGATGGATCATTTTAAAATTGACCATGCGGTAGTATTGAACTTATCTCAATTATATGGAAATGGTTTGCGCTTAGAAGAGATGAAGCAAGCCTTACGTTTCCAAAACGATTTTAATGCGCGTGTACAACATGAAAACCCATCTAAATTTACAACTGGTTTCGTGGTGCATCCAGGGTTTGTTCGTGGTGCTTTATGGGAAATAGAACGATGTGTTGAGGTACTGGGAATGCGTTTGTTGTGTTTGCCAACACACTATATGGATACCATTGGTACTTGGCGTTGTATTTTTGATGAAGAGAACGAACCTATTTTTGAATTAGCTGATAAATACAATTTAGCGGTTGAAATTCATCCATATGATGGAGAGAAATTTATCAAACTGCAAAATACCAGTTGGCGCTTCCACTTAATTTGGATGTTGGCGCAATGTGCAGATGCATATCACTTCTTAACTTTAAATGGATATTATGAAAAGTATCCTAATATGCGTGTGTGTTTTGCTCATGGAGGTCAGTTAGCACAAATGAATTTAGGACGTCGTATACAAGGATTTGACGGAAGACCTGATTTGTTTGAAGGAAAACAACATCCTCGTAAAGCTGTAGGGCATAAAAATATTTTCTTTGATACACTGGTTCACGATACAGGTTCTTTAGGCTTATTGATTAAAAATCAGGGATCAAAGCAGGTGTTAATAGGATTAGATGACCCTTATCCGTTAGGAGAAATGGAAAGTGAAATTCAGTCATCATATCCAGGGAAAATCTTAGATTTAGCTATCGAAAGAAACATTATTAATGAGCAAGAGAAAGATGAAATGTGGGAGGATAATGTATTACAGTGGTTGTTTGGAGATGATAAAAAAGCAAAAAAAGATTTAGTATCTAAAATCTTACAATAAATGGCTGAAGTAACACAGTTTCATAACTTATTACATACGTGTATTTCTTTTATTGGAGCTGTGTTATTATTAGCAATCTACTATAATATTACAAAGCGATTTAAAGAAGTTCTAGAAGAAGGAAATTCAATAAAAAGAGTTGATAAAGGTTTATTGTATTTCAGTTTTGGTATGTTGGTTTGGGTAGTTTCTGGTATTTGGGCACTTTCTGCAAGCTATTTCACTTTTGAAAAAACAACAATTCATCAAGTAGGAATAAACATTTTATCTACAGTAAATAACTTGTTTTGGTTAATGGCACTTTATTATGTACATGATGCCCCAAAGTTTATTTATAGAAATGAAAAGAATGTAAAAGTTATAGCAATAATAATTGTTATTGTGGCTTCCATAACTTTATCACTCTCTTTTTTGTATGGTAATGATTTTTATTATGGAATAAAGATAGCGGCGCTTCCAGATGTTTTGCTAACAACTTTTTTATGTTTTTTAATGGGAGTTTCTTTTTATAGAACTTTTATGTATAGGGATTTAAAGTTGGTAGCTTTTATATCGGTTATAGCAATTGTATTGTTATTTGTTTCTCAATTATCAGATGTTTTAATTGGTTTTGATAATGAGTTTACTAATCAATTAATTAGGGTTATAGCCAAAACATCATTAATATCGGTTTTTTTAGTGTTAGCGACAAGTTGGGTAATACAACTGGCTCATACACCAAAGCCTAATGAAATGAAAATTCAGTTCTTAGACTGGTCACTGATAAAATTGACCATTCCATCTAAAGGAATAGTCAATGCTAAAATAGATTTTGGATCAAAAACAACACAATACAAAAACCTACTAACATTTGCTTATAGAAGAAAGTTTTTAGAGGCAGAAAAACAATCAATTATAGTAAATTCAGGAGGCGATATTAAAAGTCAAACATACGTTACTAGAATTATTGATAATATAAATTCAATTTTGAATCTAGAAGAGGAAAAATTAGAGCGTAAAGATCTAATTACATTTATAGGCGAAAGTAAATATCGTTTGCGAATTCTTCCTGAATATATAATTATTGATGAAGCATTATTAGAAGAGTATAAACAACAGTTATAAACTATTTAATTTACCTAATAGTTTTACAAGCTTTCCTTTTGTCTTAGCGTATTCATACTCATTTTTAATTTCTTTCAATTTACTCTCAATTAATTTTACTTCTCTATAATTAATTAGAAAAATAGAGCTCTCTCCCAAAGAAAATTTACGCTCTTCACTTTTTACAATTGTATTATAATCATTTACAAGATTTTTTAAAATATCATTTTGTTTTTTGTATGATGTAATTTCTTGCTCGGTAGCCGTTATTTTGTTTTGTAAAGAGACTTTAGTTGACGCAATTTCAAAATCGATATCTTGTAGTTTTAGCTTAGCAAGTTTTAAATCCCCTCTAGATTTACGAAGAAAAAGAGGAATACTAACCTGAAGAGAGTTTTTATAGTTAGCAGTGCTAAAAGCATCAAAATTATCCACTTTTGAAGCAAGAAAGTTATACTGGAAATCTACTTTAGGTAATAAATTGTTTACTTTTAGTTGCTTATTTATTTCTAGGTTTCTTTTCTTTAATTCTAGTAACTTTAACTTAGGATGGTTTTCAAACTCATTATCAAATAAGGTGGTTACTGAAGTATTTAGAATAGTATCAATATTAGAAAAAGTAGTAATGTCAGGAACTATTTCTTCCTTTATTTCCATAGGAATATTGTTACCAATCCATAAATAATTAGAAAGTTCTAATTTAGATTTAATGTATTTAATATTCGCTTTCTCTAGATCTAACTTCCTGTTTTTTAAATTTATATTAGCTTCTAAAGTGTCGATAGCTGGTTTATCACCAGCTTTAAAGCTTTTCTTTATGTTTTTTAGTCTGGTATCAGCATTAGTATAATAATCTTTGTAAACATTATAGCTCTGGTAGTATTGTAACCAATTTAAGTATGTGTTGATAGCTTCAAATAAAATATCATTAACCAATAGCTGTTGTTCTAATTCACCTTGTTGAGTATAGAGTTTAGCTTGTTTTAAAGTAGCCATTCTTTTGTTAATAAATAAGTTTTTAGCCAGAGAAACTGATATACCAACGTTATATAAGCCATTTTCTGGAGTATTATGCTCTGGGTTTAAATACTGACCAGAATTATTTTCATAACTACCTTTTAATTCTATTCCATACCAGGTTGGAATTTTAAAGGTTGAATTTAACTTTTTGTAATAATCTTTGCCTTTAAATTCTTTTCTGTCATAGTCTACTTCTATTTTAGGATCAAAACCACCTCTAGCTTTTAATAATTTAGCCTCATTAGTACTTGTAATAAGTTCAGCTTGTTTAATAACAGGATGATACTTTTTCACATACCCCAGATACTCTTCTAAACTAAGTTGAGTACTTAAATTATTCTGTGCTGTAGCTATAAAGCTTAGTAACAAAAAAAGGATATTTAACCTTTTCATCTATTTGTTTTATTAAGTGTTTTTTAGTCTTCTTTTTTTGACTTTTTACCACTCTCTTTATTCTTTGGTTGATAGAAGTTAGGAGGGAAACTGTTAATCTGTCTCCATAACTCAAACCATATAGGCACATTTTCTAATAAGGCAATGGTTTTTGCACCAGAACCTACTCTAATGGCTTTTGGCCAAGGCTCTTGCTCGTTATTTGGAACAATTAAAACACGATACTTCCCGTTACTACTAATAAAATTTTCGATAGCTACAATCTTAGCACCGTAAGTTCCGTATGATACATTAGGCCAACCACTAAATACCATGGCAGGCCAACCGTCAAACTGAACACGAACTTCCTCACCAATGTGTATCAATGGTAAATCTATGGGTTGTATGTACATTTCAACTGCTAAGTCGTAGTCAGCAGGCATAATATTTACTAATTGCTCACCTTCTTTAAAAGTTTCACCAATACCAGACTTTATAGCTTTATTAATATACCCATCTTGTGGAGCTGTAATAAATAATAAAGAGCTTCGTTTACTATAATTAGCTAAACTAGTTTCAAGTTTTGAAACTTGAACTTCTGCATCATAAGCACCAGATTGAGCACTATATAAGCTGCTTTCTGTTTTAGAAAGTTTATCAGCATAAGAAGCTTGTGTACTACTAATAGCTAATTGAGCATTGATGATATTATTTTTAGAAGTAAAGAATTTATTTTCTTGAGAAATCAATTTAGCAGACAACTCTTGAAGTTTCGCTCTTTTTTCTTCAACATCTTTTACTGCTTTTAAACCTTCTTTTTCTAAAGTGACAGTTCTGTCAAACTGAGTTTGTGCTATTTTTTGTTTTATTTTAATAGCTTCAAAATCAATACTATCACTTTTAGTCTTTAAGTAAGCTTGCTTTAGTTTGTTCTTTGCTTGTTCTAGCTTTAGTTTACGCTCTTTTTTAATCGCGATAATCTGATTTTGTAAAGCATTGATTTTATTGTTGTATGCTTTTGCGGATAGCGTTTTAGAGTTTAACTGTTTACCAGTTCTTTCAGCAAGTTTAGTGTCAAAATATCCACTTTTTATTTCTGAAATCCTTAAAATAGTATCTCCTTTCTTTACAAAATCTCCTTCTTGTACAAACCATTCTTCTATACGTCCAGGTATTTGAGATTGTAGTGTTTGTGGACGTTGATTGGGTTTAAGGGTAGTAACCTGTCCTTCGCTGGATACATTTTGAGTCCAAGGTAAAAATAAGATGATTACTAAGATAACAGAAAAGACCAGTAAAAATCTTTTAAATAACTTGTGGTACTCTTTTGTAAAAATGTCTTTTCCAGACTTGAACTTTGTTATGTCTATTTGATCTGAAACGGTGTTTTTTGATATGTTTAACATGATTACCTAGGATTTAAAGTTAGTTATACTACCTTTTTCAAGGGTAATTTGTTTGTTGCATTTCTCTTTCCAGTGTTCATTACGGCTTACTATAATTAAACTCCATGGTTGAGAAGCATCAGTAATAAAATCAATTATATTTTTTGCTTCATTTTTTTCAAATTGATCAAGAGGGTCTTCTAATATGAGTAATTTTGGTTTTTTGATTATTGCTCTGGAAAGAATAATTTTCTTAGCTACAGTATAAGCAATAAGTTTTCCTTCAGGTTTTAAATAGGTATCTAAACCTTTAGGTTGTTGTTTTAAGAATTCTGTTAGTCCTGTAATTTTAAAAATATCGTATACCTCTTCATCAGTTATTGATGAATCTCCAAAGGTTATATTTTCTCTAATGGTTCCTTCAAAAGGAGTTTCTTCAGAAAGAGACAGCCCTAAGTTAGCTCTATAATTATTAGTAAAAATACCTTTTAATGATAAATCATTCACAAAAATATCTCCAGATGTTGGTTCAATTAAACCAGAGATTAGTTGGATTAAACTAGATTTTCCAGAGTTGCTACTTCCTTGAATCAAAACCCTATCGTTAGGGTTAATTTCAAAAGAAACATTATTAATTACAGGTTTATGTCTGTTATTAACAACATACGAAACATCTTGAAGTTCTATCCTAAATGGTTTATCTCTATTAATATTACTTCCGTTTTGTGGCTCTATGGGTTTATCAATAACTTCTCCTAGTTTTTCTATAGATGTAAGTACATCGTAAAAAGATTCAAGTCCTAATATTAATTTTTCTACAGAATTCATAATTAGGATGATAATGATTTCAGCAGCTACAAATTGACCAATATTCATTTGTTGCGTTAGTACTAAAAAACCACCTATAAGTAATAAACCTGCAGTAATAATTACCTTAAAACTAATCATTTGAATATACTGCATAACAAGTACTTTAAAGTGACTCTCTCTAGATTTTAAATAATCATCTACTAAAATATCACTTTTCTCAAGCGCTAGTTTTGTTTTTCCTGATAATTTAAAACTTATAATAGTTCTTGCAATTTCTTGTAACCAATGAGCTACTTTATATTTGTTTTTTGACTCTTTTAAGCTTGTTTCTAATCCTTTTTCTGCGGTGTACTTAAAAACAACATAGATTAATAGTAAAACTAACAATCCAAAAATGATAAAAAAAGGATGGTAAAACGAAAGGAGTAATAAAGCAAAAATAATTTGTAATAGGGCAGAAGGTGCATCTATCAATATTTTTGAAATACCTTTTTGAATGGTTAATGTATCAAAAAAACGATTGGCAAGTTCAGGAGGATAATAATTTCTTAGTTCTATCATTTTAATTTTTGGAAAACGATAACTAAGTTCTATTGACGCTCTAGTAAAAATTCTCTGCTGAATAGTTTCAATAATTCTAAACTGCATTAGTTTTAAAATTCCACTAAAAGCAACACCAGCAGTTACTAGTATAACTAAAACAATCCAAGAGGCAGAAACCTGTGCAGCTTGTAGTAAGTTTATAATGGCTTGTACTCCTAAGGGGAGTGATAAAGCAACAATACCTTCAAAAATAGCATAATAAGCTATTTGTAGTGTGTCTTTTTTTTCTAGGTTTATTAATCCTAGAAATCGTTGCCATGGAGTTAGTTTATTTTTCTCTTTCATTAGAAAGTACGTTTAAAGTTAGTTCAATAAAAAAGGAGGTAGTAGTTGTGCTTTCATCACAATTAGTTAGTGATTTAAAATGTGATTTTACAAATTGCTGATGTAATATTCCTTCAATTATAGTACTTGCAAGTGTTAATGGATGTTTGTAATTATTGTTATAATTACTAATTATTTCAGCAAAACGTTTTACTACTTCTTTGTACAATTTAAAAAATCCTTCTTTATTTTCAGTGTCTACTTCTTTAGTAGAGTATGATTTTGAATTCTCGTTAATTACAATTAAGTTAAGTAACGCCTCATTAATATGTGAAAAGTTATTGTCTTTCTCAGCTTTTCTAGCTAAAACCTCTATAGCTTTAATTAATTTCTCCTTTGGGTTACTAATACTGTAAGTTTCGATTACCAATAAATATTGAATCCATCCCCAATACCAAGAAGTTAAGTAAACTAAGAGTTTATGTTTACTTTCAAAGTAACGATAAATAGAACTTTCGTTAGAGCCTATTAGCTTACCTAATTTTTTAAAATTGAAATTCTCAAAACCAATTTCTTCAATAAGTATAATACTATTCTCTATTATTCTTTTACCCAAATCAGAGGTTTCAGGGTCTTTAATATATATTCCTGAAGGGATCTCTATTTTTAAATTTGATAGTAAATTTTTCATAAATAAAAATTAATAGCGCAAATATAATAGTAAAACTATTATAAAAGAATCTAATAGTATTAAATACATGTTAATATTTGTTTTTATAAGAGTTACAAAAACTTACAAAAGCTTATTTTTTACTACAATTAACTACATGTCTTCAGGTTTTATATGTTGAAAAATATATTCGCATAAACTTAAAATTTATGGAACATATGAATTCAAGAACTGATGTTTTAGGGCATCCAAGGGGACTTTTATATTTATTTTTTGCTGAATTATGGGAACGTTTTTCTTTTTATGGAATGCGAGCTTTATTGGTATTATACATGACGAAGCATTTGTTGTTTTCTGATGAGATGTCTTTTGGCGTGTATGCAGCATATATGTCGTTAGTGTATGTAACTCCTATGATAGGAGGGATGCTTGCTGACAAAATATTAGGGTTTAGAAAAGCAATTGTCTTAGGAGGTGTGTTAATGGCGTTAGGGCATTTTTTTTTAACATTTGAACATCCAATATTTTTTTATGGCTCATTATCCTTAATTATTGTTGGAAACGGTTTTTTTAAACCCAATATATCTTCATTTGTTGGTAAACTATATGCTGAAGGAGATAATAGGAGAGATGCAGGATTTACTATTTTTTATATGGGAATTAATATTGGTGGAGCGGTAGCCCCGTTATTGTGTGCATGGTTAGCTGAGTTATATGGTTGGCACTATGGATTTGTTTTGGCAGGAATAGGAATGTTGTTAGGATTGTTAGTTTTTAAAGGAGGGCTTAAGAAAAATGTTTTTGAAGATAAAGGAGTAGTACCAAATCAAGAATTATTTGAAGAAAAACAATTTGGAGTAAAAAAAGGAAACTTAGTAACAATTGGAGCACTTTTGTCTGTTCCAGTATTTGCATTGATAGTTTATTATCATGAGTTTGAGCATTACTTGGTTTGGATTGTTTCGTTATTTCTGATATTGTTTTTAATTAAGATTTTACGAACTGTAACTTCAAAAGAGCGAAAAAAACTTTCTGTAGCTATATTTTTTACTGTTTTGTATACATTGTTTGCGGCAATTTTCGAACAAGCTGGTAGTTCATTGACTTTGTTTGCAGACAGAAATGTCAACTTAGTAGGTATAAATGCTGCTCAAACTAATAGTATTAATTCTACTTTTATAATTCTAATGGCAATCCCATTTTCAATGTTATGGGGATACTTACACAGAATACACAAAAATCCAAACTCTGTTGTGAAATTTGGATTAGGCTTGTTGTTTTTAGGTGTAGGCTTTATAACTTTTGGCTTGTCAGGTTATCAAGTTGATGAATTAGCCAAAACTCCAATGATGTATTTAATTTTGGGATACTTTATACTAACAACAGGAGAACTATTTTTGTCTCCCATTGGGTTGTCTAAAATGACAGAGTTATCACCAGTAAAGTATATTGCTTTTATAATGGGGGTATGGTTTTCAGCAAACTTTTATGGCCATTTTTTTGCAGGTAAGATAGCCAATTTAACTACAGTTGTTAACGGTAGTTTAGGAGTGTTTTCTAAAGGCTTTTTTGGAAAAGTAACTGAATTGTTTACAGGTTTATCATCAAAAACAGTTATGGGACAATCTGAGGTTTTTCATCAATTGTACTCATATGTTTCTGTGTATGCTAACTTAGGAGTAATTTCAGTAATAATAGGTTTGTTGGTAATTGCTTTCTATAAGCCAGTAAAAAAATGGATGTTTGAAGTACATTAAAAATAAAAAAGCCTCAGAAATTACTCTGAGGCTTTAAAAATATATTTTAATCTATTTTTATTTAAAAACAGATGTAATGTTTAAAGCTACTTCATCCCAAGTTTTTGAAACACCATCAGCACCCTTGTGTAAATCTTTACAAGCAGTGTTTAAAGAGTCTAAAGCATTTTCAGCTTGCCAGTGGGTAATTTTCATCGTTGTATTTAAACTGAATTCTTTTCCGTTTAAAGTATATTTAAAAGGAAGTTTTTTAGTTACTCCATTCATGGTTAAGTTAGCATGACCAATAGAATCATTTTCTAAAACTAATTTACCAGAAAGTAACTCAGTATTATCCATTACTCCGAAGAAAAACTTTTTAATTTTAAAGTCTCTACTAGTATCTTTTGTAAAAATACTACTTACAGGAATAGAAAACTCAGCATTGTTAATAGCGTCTTTAGCTGTATCAGCTTCACCACCAGCAGTAATGTTTACTTTTTGAAATTGTCCATTTACAGGTACTTTTTCAGTAGTCTTATAAGCAGTCCAGTTTATTACATTGTCAGCATCCTGTAATACAAAAGCAGCTTTCTTTTCTGTTTTAACTTCTTCCTTTGTGGTTTCTGTTTCTTTTTTTGCTTCTGATTTACAAGATGTCATTTGAAAAACTGTAAAACAGATAACTAAAGAATAAACGATTTTTTTCATGAGGTTTATTTTATGATTGAATTTACTAATTTAATATATTCTTTTTTGGCTTCTCGTTCACTCATACCTCTAAGTTGCATCCATGCATTAAATTTAAAGGCATTTCGTAAATCACTATTGTCATTAAATGTAAATCTATCTCCCTTTACAGCTTGTTTATAGTATGCGTATAAACGTAGCATAACATCAGGAGGAAGTTTCTCCTCTAAATCAGACGCTATTTTATAAGCTTCTTTAAACTTTAAATCTAAATCATCTTCCATGGGGTGGACAGTTATTTATATAGATAGTTTACATTATATAATGTATATACAAATATACGAAGGGTGCAAGGAAAAACAAGCTATCTAGCCTATCTAATAAGCCTCCATGACCAGGCATAATTGTTCCACTATCTTTCACTTTAGCTTGTCTTTTAAGTTTGGACTCAACTAAGTCTCCTAAAGAACCAAAAATAGCCACGATAATAGCCACGATTACCCAGTCTAAAATAGAAAAGATTCCAGAGTATTGACCTATTGAAAAACCAGCGATTATAGAAAATAATAAACCACCAATGAAACCTTCTATTGTTTTTTTAGGAGATACTTTTTCAAATAATTTTCGTTTTCCAAAATTTTTACCGACTAAAAAGGCAAAACTATCATTAGTCCAAATGATTAAAATTATATAAATAATTATGTTTGGATAATAAGAACCATTCAGGAAAGGAAGGTTCATTAAGAAGTAAAACGGCAATACTAAATATATAACTTGTAAAAATAGTTTTTTAGCTAAAGTGTCTGTTTTAATAGGTTTAGAGCTTATAAGCAAATAAAGCAAAGCGATAGATCCAACTATAGTAATACCAAATAAATAATCAGTATACTTAAAAGTTGTACTCTGAAAAGTTAGATAAACAACACTTGCTAAAAGTATATATGGAACAATGTTTTTTGCTTGTATAATTTTAGAAAGTTCCCAAATACAAACAGTAGCAAACAAAGCAAGCAATCCTATGTATGTTTCTGCTGAAAAAATAATAGCAGAAATAAATAGAGTAGCATAAACAAGTGCAGAAAGACTTCTTACAAAAAGGTTAGACATATTTTAAAGGTCTTCAAAGAGCAGCAAATATAAATCTTTTGTGTTATTATTACCATAACTCAAAAAATTATCATCTTCAACTTCAAACGTATAATTCTTAACAGAACTAATGTTAGTTGGTATGTTACCGCTAAAATGTGTTTTTATACCTGTTAATCCTTCTCCAGTGTTTTTTACTAGCTGACTTGTAGTAGCATAAACAATAAAGTGTTTAGATAATGATGCTAGTTTATGACTGCCTAACTGATTGGATGAAAATAAAATTTCTCCTTTATCAGCAATTAAATGTTCACAAGAAGTAAAAAAAGGTACAGATTCTGAGGAATGGTTTTGTACAGAGATATCAATTTTTTCAGTAATCTTTAATAAATCAAAATCAGTACAAGTAATTTTACGCCAATTATTCTCTTGTAAGATGTTTTTTAAATGATTACTTACTTCGTTTATTGATGTACAGTATAAAAACTTTCCTCCTTTATTAATAAAATGATGAACAAAAGAATCATCTAAAGACAAATGAACTTCTTGTTCGTTGACTTTTTTTTCTTTAGATGATTCTTGATATGTTTTAAATAATTTTTTGAAAAAATTCATTAAAATAAAACTATTCTTCTGTTGTAACTTGAGGTTTTTCTTCCTTTCCAAAAGGTCTGTCACCAAAGATTTTTATTAAGTCATCTTTGAAGATAACTTCTTTTTCCAGTAATAAATCAGCTAGTTCAGTTAACTTATCTTTGTTCTGATCTAGTATATTAATGGCTCTTTTGTATTGGTTTTCTATTATTTCAGAAATTTCTTCATCAATTTTTTGTGCAGTTGCCTCACTATATGGTTTTACAAAGGCATCGTTTCCTGATGAATCATAATAAGTAACATTACCTACTTTGTCATTTAAACCATAAACAGTAACCATAGCTCGAGCTTGTTTAGTAACCTTTTCTAAATCACTTAACGCTCCAGTTGAAATTTTATTAAAAATTAATTTTTCAGCAGCTCTACCTCCCATAGTAGCACACATTTCATCAAGCATTTGTTCTGTTTGAACAATTTTTCTTTCTTCAGGAAGGTACCAAGCAGCTCCTAATGATTGACCACGAGGAACAATAGTTACTTTAACTAATGGAGCCGCGTGTTCTAACATCCAACTAACGGTTGCATGACCTGCTTCATGAAAAGCAATTACTTTCTTTTCTTTAGGAGTAATCACTTTATTTTTCTTTTCTAAACCACCTACGATTCTATCAACAGCATCTAAGAAATCTTGATGCTCAATAGCTTCTTTACCATTTCTAGCAGCAATTAAGGCAGCTTCGTTACATAAATTAGCAATATCAGCACCAGAGAAACCTGGTGTTTGTTGTGCTAAAAATTCTAAATCGGCATTTGCAGCTAATTTTAAAGGTTTAATATGAACTTCAAAAATTTCTCTACGTTCGTGTAAATCTGGTAAGTCAACATAAATTTGACGGTCAAAACGACCAGCACGCATTAAGGCTTTGTCCAATACATCTGCACGGTTAGTTGCAGCTAATACAATAACATTTGTATCAGTACCAAAACCATCCATTTCAGTTAATAATTGATTTAGAGTATTTTCACGCTCATCATTACCACCTGTCATGCTGTTCTTACCTCTGGCACGTCCAATAGCATCAATTTCATCAATAAAAATAATTGAAGGAGATTTTTGTTGTGCTTGTTTAAATAAGTCACGTACACGAGAGGCACCAACTCCAACAAACATTTCAACAAAATCTGAACCAGATAAAGAGAAAAAAGGAACTCCAGCTTCACCAGCAACAGCTTTTGCTAATAAAGTTTTACCTGTACCAGGAGGTCCTACTAGTAAAGCACCTTTAGGAATTTTACCTCCTAATTTGGTGTATTTTTCTGGGCTTTTTAAGAAGTCAACAATTTCTTGAACTTCTTCTTTTGCACCTTCTAAACCTGCTACATTTTTAAATGTAGTCTTAACCTTAGTATTTTCGTCAAAAAGTTTAGCTTTAGATTTACCAATGTTAAAAATTTGTCCTCCAGCACCACCGCCTCCAGCAGCTCCAGACATTCTTCTCATAAAGAAAAGCCAAATAACAATCAATAAAATGAAAGGAAGGAAGCTAATGATGGTATCCATCATACTAGTTCTTTCTACATTTACCTTGTCGAAATCAAGATTTTTTTCTTCTTTTTCTTTGTTGATTTCATTTTCAAAGTTTTGTAAATCACCAAAGTTATATGTGTAAAGAGGAGATCCTTTTCTGTAAAAAGGAGAGTCCGCTAGTTTCTTGTGTTTTTCTTTCTTCTCTGCTTCAGGCTTTAAAAAAATTTGTGCAACATTATTGTTTTCTACAACAATTTCTTTAATGTCGTTTGCTTGAAGAATTTCTGTAAACTCGTTTTTTGTAATATTACGAGAACCTAAGTTGCCAGAATTAAAAAAACTTAATCCTAGTAAGATAACTATTATTGGTATGTATAGCCAAAATGAACTGAAACTAAATTTTGGCGCGTTTTTTTTATTATCACTCATAAAAAGGTGTATAAAGTGTTAGCAATTATGCTGGGTTGATTTCTGTAATTTTTGCATCTCCCCAAAGGCTTTCAATGTCGTAAAATTCACGAACTTGTTTTTGAAAGATATGTACAACAACGTTTACGTAATCCATAAGAACCCATTCAGAGTTTCCTTGTCCTTCAATATGCCAAGGTTTATCTTTAAGTTCTTTACTTACTATTTTTTGTACAGAGCCCGAAATGGCATTAACTTGTGTGTTCGAGTTGGCAGAACAAACTACAAAATAATCACAAACAGTGTTTTCTATCTCCCTTAAATCTAGTAATTGGATATCCTCTCCTTTTACATCATCAATCCCTTTAATAATCACAGCTAAAAGATCGTCTGTGTTTGTTTGTTTTATTGTCATTAAAAAAAATTAAGTTTTAGCAAAGTTATTATTTTTTTGCGAGTAATTTATGTAATATTGATACTTGTTTTACACGCTAAATCTACATGAAAATAATCAAACTTAATGCCATCGACTCTACCAATACTTTTTTGAAGAATATGGTGTCAAAAGTGGTAGTTGATGATTTTACAATTGTAGTTGCTAAAACTCAAACAAAGGGTAGAGGACAAATGAATTCTGAATGGGTTGTTGAAGAAGGAAAAAACCTTACTTTTAGTGTGTTTTCTAGCTTTACAAGCTTAGATGTAGAAAATCATAAGTATTTGAATTTCTGTGTTTCACTAAGTGTTTTTGAAGCATTAAAAGAGTTGGATTTACCAAGTTTGGCGATAAAATGGCCTAACGACATTCTGTCAGGAAATAAAAAGCTGGGAGGTATTTTAATTGAAAATACCTTGAAAGGGAGCAAGATTGTGTCGTCAGTAGTAGGGATTGGAATTAATGTAAACCAAGATTTATTTCCCGAAAATTTACCTAATGCTTCTTCCGTGAAAAAGATTTTGGGCAAAGAGTTTGACTTAGAGACATTGCTAGAAAGCATTTTAAAGAAGCTAAAAGATTACTTTACGTTTCTAGAAAAAAAAGAATATGATTTATTAGAAGAAGCTTATTTAAAAGTGTTGTATAAAAAAAATGTTCCAACAATGTTTAAAAACAGCCAGAACATTTTATTTATGGGTAAAATTATTGGAGTTTCAAAAAGTGGAAGCCTCCAAATTGAGTTAGAAAACGAAACAATTCAAGAATTTGGCTTGAAAGAAGTTTCGTTTGCTACTTTATAGTTTTTCTAAATTTTCAGTTAGGGTACCAATAAACTTAGTTAATGGAGCTTTAACCATCATTGCCATCATTGCGTTAAATTCACCATTGAATTTTAAAGTAACTTGGCTTTCATTATCGCTAATTTCACTAATATCAGCAGCTAATGTAAAAGGTAACTTGCTACTTGCAGCACCTAAAGTAACATTAGAGTACTCAGTCTTTTCTTTCATTATTAAACGAATTTCTGGCATACCTTTTAAACCAAAAATAAAGCTATCACCATCAACCTCGAATTTTTGAGTGTTTTCAGGCATTAGTTGTTCAAAGTTTTCTAATTTGATTAGAAATTCAAATAAATCTTTAGATGATTTTTTTACAGTAACTGTATTTCCTTCTATATTCATTATTGTGCTGTTATTTATCGTTTTGGTTCCATTCACTAGGGGCAATTCTCCAATCTTCTAGAGTTCGAAGTTCTTCGCCAGTAATATATTTACTATCTAAAGCTTGTTCTAATAAATGCTCATAATTACTCAAAGTAGTAAGTTCTACTTTATCGTTTTTAAAATTCTCTGTGGCAATATTAAATCCGTAAGAAAAAATAGCAATCATTCCTTTTACATTGGCATGTGCTTCTTTCAATGCTTTTACAGCATTTAAACTACTTTTTCCTGTGCTAATTAAATCTTCAATTACTACTACGTTTTGACCGCTTTCTATATGTCCTTCAATTTGGTTTTGTCTACCATGTTTTTTAGGTTCGGGTCTAACATACACAAAAGGCACTCCTAGTTCTTGAGCAACTAGTATACCAATAGCAATAGCACCAGTAGCAACACCTGCAATAACATCAGGTTTACCGTGTTTTTCTTCTACTAGTTTAGCAATTTCTTGTTTTAAAAAGTTTCTAACAGGAGGGTATGATAAAGTAATCCTGTTATCGCAATAAATAGGTGATTTCCAGCCCGAAGCCCACGTAAAAGGTTCTTGAGGGCTCAATTTTATAGCCTTAATTTGCAAAAGAAGCTCGGCAGTTTTTTTTGCTGTATCTTTGTTAAAATCCATAGCGCAAATGTATAAAGTTTTTGTTAATGATAAACCAATAATCTTTACAACTTCACTTAAAAATGAAGAAGATTTTTCAGTTTATATCTACAAAAATACAATTATTGAAGAACTTATTTACAAGTTAAAAGTAGGTAAATTGGATGGTGTTTATATCTATTCTAATAACTTAATTGAAGACTGGATAGGCTTTAAAGTTAAGTTTAAAGTAATTACTGCAGCTGGAGGATTAGTTTTAAATGAAAACAAAAGAATACTATTTATTTACAGAGGAAATAAATGGGATTTACCTAAAGGACGTGTAGAAGAAGGAGAAGATTTAGAGGAAGCAGCTATAAGAGAAGTTGAAGAAGAATGTGGTATTGAAAAACTAATTATTAACCGAAAACTACTCGTTACTTATCATTTATTCATGCAACAAAATGAATATCGATTAAAAGAAACACATTGGTATTTAATGTTTTCTAATTATGAAGGAAGTTTAATTCCTCAATTAGAAGAGGGGATTACAAAAGCAGAGTTTAAAGATAAGAAAGAAACAAATGAAGCATTACAGAATACATTTGCTAACATAATAATGGTCTATGAATCTCATCTAAATAATATCGATTAATGACACTCTGTCATAAAAAACGACTTGTTTTACATCTTTTTCTGTCAAAATATAGGTAAAAAACCATTGGCATACACTTTGACTAATACTACTCGTAAAATTGAATTTAAAACTTTAAAAAAGATAAATAAAGATTATGAGTAAAATTATAGGTATAGATTTAGGTACTACGAACTCATGTGTGTCTGTAATGGAAGGTAATGAGCCAGTAGTAATTCCAAATGCAGAAGGAAAAAGAACAACCCCTTCTATTGTTGCATTTGTTGAAGGAGGAGAGCGTAAAGTAGGAGATCCTGCAAAGCGTCAAGCTGTAACAAACCCAACTAAAACAGTTTATTCTATTAAACGTTTTATGGGAAATAAATATTCTGAGTCTCAAAAAGAGGCAGATAGAGTTCCTTATGAGGTAGTAAAAGGAGATAACGATACACCAAGAGTTAAGATTGATGATCGTATGTATACACCTCAAGAAATTTCTGCAATGATATTACAGAAAATGAAAAAAACTGCTGAAGACTACTTAGGTCAAGGAGTTTCTGAAGCTGTAATTACAGTACCTGCATACTTTAACGATGCACAACGTCAGGCAACTAAAGAAGCAGGAGAAATTGCAGGATTAAAAGTTCGTCGTATTATTAACGAACCAACTGCAGCGGCATTAGCTTATGGATTAGACAAAGCAAGTGAAGATAAGAAAATTGTAGTATTTGACTTTGGTGGAGGTACACATGATGTTTCTATTTTAGAATTAGGAGATGGAGTATTTGAAGTATTAGCTACTGATGGAGATACTCACTTAGGAGGTGATGATGTAGATGAAAAAATCATTAACTGGTTAGCAGATGAGTTTAATGCTGAAGAGAATATGGATTTACGTAAAGATCCTATGGCATTACAACGTTTAAAAGAAGCTGCTGAAAAAGCTAAGATTGAATTATCAAGTACAACTTCTACAGAAATTAACTTACCATATATTACTGCTACAGCTAGTGGACCAAAACACTTGGTAAGAACGTTAAGTAGAGCTAAGTTTGAGCAATTAATCGACGATTTAGTAAAAAGAACTATTGAGCCTTGTCAAACAGCGTTAAAAAATGCTGATTTATCAACTTCTGATATCGATGAGATTATCTTAGTAGGAGGTTCAACTCGTATTCCTGCAATTCAAGAAGCAGTTCAGAAGTTCTTTGGTAAAGCGCCAAGTAAAGGTGTAAATCCAGACGAGGTTGTATCATTAGGAGCAGCAATTCAAGGAGGAGTGTTAACAGGTGATGTAAAAGACGTATTATTATTAGACGTAACACCTTTATCATTAGGAATTGAAACTATGGGGAACGTATTTACAAAGTTAATCGATGCAAATACAACTATTCCAACTAAAAAGTCGCAAGTATTCTCTACAGCAGTAGATAACCAACCTTCGGTAGATATTCACGTATTACAAGGTGAAAGAGCGATGGCAGCAGATAACAAAACAATTGGTCGTTTCCAATTAACAGATATTCCACCAGCACCAAGAGGAGTTCCTCAAATTGAAGTAACTTTTGATATCGATGCAAACGGAATCATCAACGTATCTGCAGCAGACAAAGCAACAGGGAAAATTCAAAACATCCGTATTGAAGCTTCTTCTGGGTTAACAGATGAAGAAATCGAAAAGATGAAAGCTGATGCTGAAGCAAATGCTGAAGCAGATAAGCAAGCAAAAGAAACTGCAGATAAAATTAACGGAGCAGATTCTATGATTTTCCAAACGGAAAAGCAATTAAAAGAGTTTGGCGATAAATTATCAGCAGATAAAAAAGAACCAATCGAAGCTGCTTTAGAAGAATTAAAGAAAGCACACGAATCTAAAGATATTGCTGCTATTGATGCTGCAATGGAAAAGATTAATGAAGCTTGGAAAGTAGCTTCTGAAGAAATGTACAAAGCACAGCAAGATGCACAAGCTAATGGAGCTGGTGCGCAAGGTGGTGCTGATGCAGGAGCTTCATCAGAAAGTGGAGATAATGTAGAAGATGTAGACTTCGAAGAAGTAAAATAATTTTCTAAAGTTTATTTCTAAAACTAGATAAAATAAAAAGCCACTGAATATGTTCAGTGGCTTTTTTACTTTTGTACTATGCAGTTTTACCAAAAAGAAATTCAATTACCATTATTTGATAGAGGCTATCATTTAATTACAGACATTTTGTTAGAAGCTCTTCCTGAACTTAAAAATATTGAGATAGGGCAGTTACAAGTGTTTATAAAGCACACATCTGCAAGTTTAACTATTAACGAAAATGCAGATCCTACTGTTCGAATGGATTTCGAATCACATATCAACAAAATGATTCCTGAAAATATGCCATACTATAAACACGATTATGAGGGAGCAGATGATATGCCTGCACACATTAAAAGTTCTATGTTAGGATGTCAGGTACAAATTCCGATAACCAACGGTAAACTCAATTTAGGGATCTGGCAAGGAGTGTATTTAGGAGAGCATAGAAATTATGGAGGAAGAAGAAAAATAGTATTAACAGCTTTTGGAAATTAAATGAAGTATCATAAATTCAACTTTTACAGAAGTACGTATTGTGAGTTTGAAATGCAAAAAATCAATTTTTTTGATGATATGAAAGCTCATTTTCAAAGTAAATCAGGAAGCTATTACTATTATACAGAAGATGGAGTTTTTCGTTATTCAAATCACTGGGGTAGAGTTGCCAATTGTCGCTGGAAGATTCAGGGAATAGAAAATTATAAAAATCAAAAGTATTATGTAGGATACGCAAATTGGTCAAGCTTTTATCCACTAAATAGTACTGACAAGGTATTCTATTTAGAAGTAGATTATACAAAAGCTAAGGCAAGTATAAAAAGAGTTCGAAGTGATGTTGAAAGCAATCAATTTTTAATGACCTCAGAGTTTGCACATCAGCGTTTAAAGCAAATTCAAACTTTATTTAAAGAGTATAAGTGGGCACGCTATTATGAAGAGGATATTGATATTTTAAGAAAAAAAATAATCAATAAACTAATAACAACCAACAAAACTCTACAACAAGTAAAGTTAGAATTATAAATCTTTGTAATCCCTGTTAACACCAATACTAAATCCAAAACGGGTGTCACTCTCCCTACCAAGTCTGTGAATGGCTACTTTACCTAGAGGAATTTTGCCGAACTCATTGTTTGTGATTTCTTCATTATTTAAAAAAAGTCTTCCTTTAAACTGTTTTTTGGTGTTGTACTCACTTCTATCTTTTTTATTCTGATAAATATTTATAGATAAAATATTATCTTTTTCAGTATACCCGCAAAAAATACCATGCGTATCCCAAATAATATAGTCATTACTTTTCTTTAACTCTCTACTAGGTTGACCTAAAACTTCAACCAAAGTGCTATAATTAGTGGGGAATGTAAGAGGCTTACTATTAATATGAATAATGTCTGTATCACATACTATAGTTAAATTCGCTACTTTTTTCTTCTTAAAAAAATTAAACATAACAGTTCCTGATTTGATTAACGGGGGTTTAACGTAAAACTAAAAAATAAATTTTAACTAACTCCTTTCTCTTTTAGTTAAATTTGCTAATTAGATATAAAACCCTAATAAATAATGAACATACCTCAAACAAGTTTTCCCCGAGTAATAATTATAGGAGGAGGATTTGCAGGATTGGCAGCCGCAAGAGCTTTAGAAAACCAAGAATTACAGGTAGTTTTAATAGATAAACACAATTACCATACTTTCCAACCCTTACTATATCAAGTAGCCACAGGTGGATTGGAACCTGATAGTATCGCGTTTCCTCTGAGAAAAAGATTTAACGATGTAGAAAACTTTTTCTTTAGGTTGGCAAAAGTTACTCAAATACACGCAGAAAAAAACTATATAGAAACTACGATAGGGGACTTAGAGTATGATGAATTGATTATCGCCACCGGATCAACAACAAACTTTTTTGGAAATACAAATATTCAAAAACACGCTATGGAAATGAAATCGGTTCCGCAGGCATTGAATATTCGTAGTTTAGTTTTAGAAAACTTTGAAGAAGCATTATTGGTTACCGATTTAGAAAAGCGAAGAGCATTAATGAATTTTGTTATTGTAGGAGGTGGTCCAACAGGTGTAGAGTTAGCTGGTGCTTTAGCAGAAATGAAAAAAGGTATTTTACCTAAAGATTATCCAGATTTGGATATTCGACAAATGAAAATAAACCTTATTCAAAGCTCGGGTGAGTTATTAAAAGGAATGAGTAATAAAGCTTCTGAAAAAGCAGAAGACTTCTTAATAAAGTTAGGTGTAGATGTATGGAAAGACCTTCGTGTGATTAATTACGATGGAGAAACTGTTACTACAAATGGAGAAGATCATTTTAAAGCACAAACAGTTATTTGGGCAGCAGGAGTAAAAGGAGCTGCTGTTAATGGTTTAAATGAAGAATGCGTAGTTGAAAGAGCTAATCGATTTAAAGTAGATGAATACAACAAAGTAATTGGTTATGATAATATATATGCTATTGGAGATGTAGCATGTATGGAAACCAAAGACTATGAAAGAGGGCATCCTATGATGGCGCAACCAGCCATTCAACAAGGTAGGTTAGTAGGGGAAAACGTTTTAGCGAAATTAGAGAATAAAAAACAAAAAGCATTTGTGTATAACGATAAAGGTTCCATGGCTACTATTGGAAGAAATAAAGCAGTAGTAGACTTACCGAGTTGGAAATTTCAAGGCGTTTTTGCTTGGTTTATTTGGATGTTTGTACACTTATTCTCACTTATCGGATTTAGAAATAAAGCAGTTGTGTTTATGAATTGGGTGTATAACTACGTGCGATTTGATAGAGAAACAAGGCTTATTATTCGTCCTTATAAAAAGAAAAATAAGTATAGTTTTAAAGAACAGGAAAATGGCAGTTACTAGAAATGTTAAATGCCCAAATTGCGGAGTTTTTAATAAGAATAGAGATTACTGTAAAAATTGCAATACATTAATTTCTTTTGAAAAAAAACAAGAACAAAAAGTTGTAGCATATAAACAAGAAGAACTTAAAAAAGCGAAACATGAAATAGAGAATCCTAATTTGGCAGAACGATTTAAAAAACATCCATTTTGGCTGTATCGTGTTATTGGTTGGGTTTTATATTCAGCATATTTATTAGTCAGTGCTATTGGTGCTTTAATAGCATGGTTTATAGCTATGGTGGCAGCAGGATAGTGTGCAGAAAAAGATACTTACATATTATTTTATAGTTTCGATAGTAATAGGAAGTCTAATTTACACTGCACAAAAGCTTAGTGTAAAACTTCCCTCTTTCATTAATAATTATGTGAACGATTTTTTAATAATACCTATTGTATTAACAATATGTTTATTCATTTTACAGTGGAGCAGAAGCGATAAGAGTTATCAAATTTCTTTAGGATTAATACTTTATATATGTGTATTATATTCTGTATTATTTGAGTTTATATTGCCTAAATATTATGTAAGGTATACAGCAGATGTATTAGATGTTGTTTTATATTTTACAGGAGGCTTTGTATTTTTAGTCTTGCAAAAAAAGAATAGCAGCACATGAAAAATCGACTAATAATTTTATCAGATATTTGGGGAGCTAAAGATGTTAGTTGGGTTTCTTTGTATGTAGATATGTTGTCTAATGATTTTAAGGTTACATTTTATAGTAGTTGTGAATTAGCTGAAATGTCAAAAAAAGATTTATCAGAAGTAGAAAGACATAATTTTTTTCTAAATGGAGGAATAGAAAAGGCAGTTAAAAATTTAATAGAGCTAGAAAAAGGACAACTTACAGTTTTAGCTTTTAGTATAGGAGGAACTATAGCTTGGAAAGCCTGTTTAAAAGGATTGAATTTTGAGAGATTGTATGCGGTTTCTGCTACTAGATTACGTTATGAAACAGAAAAGCCCAAAGGGGAAATAGCACTTTTTTATGGAGGAAAAGATATTTACAAGCCAAATGATAACTGGCTTAAAAATATAAAAGTAAGTTATAATATAATTCCACAGAAAACTCATGAGATGTATAAGGAAGAAGAGTTTGCCATAAAGTTATGTTTACAAATAAAGAATAGTTATGAAATTGTCTGAAAAAATACCTAACAAAACAGCTATACGTATAAGTAAAGCAATTGATTTTATTGAAGGGAATTTAGAAAAGAAACTTATTTTAGAAGAAATAGCGGAAAAGGCCTATTTCTCTCCATATCATTTTCATAGACTTTTTAAAGCCGTGACTAAAGAAACGGTTAATGATTTTATAACAAGAAAGAGGGTAGAAAAGGCAGCTTCTTTTTTACTAAATAAAAAAAATAAAACGGTAACAGAAGTATCCGAAATAGTAGGTTTTGCAACCTTGTCATCATTTTCAAGGGCTTTTAAAAAGTTTTACGGAATGAGTCCTGCTGAATTTAAAAAAGAAAGCCCATCTAAATATAGCAAGATTTGTAAAACAGAAAGCAAGAATGGAAAAATAGAAACACAGTTTGAGCAATACATTTGTAACATACATACAAACTTAAAATGGATGCAAATGAAAGCTAAAACTGAAGTAAAAAAAATGCCAACCTTAAAAGTGGCCTACTTAACACATCAAGGAAAAATGGATGCAGTAGAAAATGCTTATGACAAACTAATGAAGTGGGCCTATCCTAAAGGGTTAATGCAGCAGGAAAATTTAAGAATGTTAACGGTATATCATGATAGTCCGAAAATTACTGATGAAGACAAAATAAGAATGAGTGTTTGTTTAACTTTAAACACAGAGGTGAAAACTGAAGGAGAAGTAAGTATAAAAGATATACCAGAAGCAAAATGCGTAGTATCTCGTTTAGAAATTACTCCGTCAGAATTTCAGCAAGCATGGGAAAGTAGTTTTGTGTGGATGAGTGAACATGGTTTTAAAAAAGCTGACCAAGATCCGTATGAGATTTTTTACAATAACCCTAATGAACACCCAGAAGGTAAATGTATAGTAGATATTTGTATTCCTGTGGAATAGAAAATGTCATAGTTATATATAATTCGTAGCATCCTTCAGGATGCTACGAATTATAAGTTTTTTACAGTTAAAGTTTAACCTTTTTGTTTTTAAGATAATTCTTTCAAAGCATTGGGTCTTGAAGCTAAGATGCTTCTAACAACAAAATAACTAGCTAAACCACAAGCTATGCCTGTAATAGCCAAAGGAAAAATAGTATCATCACTTATTCCAACAGTAGAGGCAAATATTACTAAGCCTAAGATTTCTGTTCCAAACCAAGAGCCAATCATTATACCTCTCCACTTTTTAGGGTTTTCTCCTTTTTCTTCTGCTAATTCAGCTATTTTTTTACCTAAAAAAACGATTGCTAATATTTCTAACATATTTTTTGTTTTGATTAAATTTTCTTTTCATTTTTTATTCTCATATACTACTAACATACGAGCATAATAAAAACTACTATTATATTCTTTAATAACAAATAGGAAGGAATTTATAGCAATTTTTATTGAGTCAAATATAAGAAAATAAACATAAAAGATGTTTAATTATCATCGAGATGATACCTCAAACCGAGTATCTTTTCTTGCGTAAGAGGAGTAAGAATCACTATTTAATAAGAATAGGTGTAAATAAATTACTTGTTGTATAGTTAATGTTAGTTAACTAATATGATTGATTGAAAATGAAGTAACCTTTTGTGATTTTTGTTTTTATGCTGTGATTAGTAGTAGTTTTATAGACCTTATTTTAAAAAAAACTTTATTACTAGGTCATTTAGATCTGTAATTATTGAAATTTATCTTTACTATATTTAAATAGTTAAGAGTAAATTGTTTAAAAAAAAATGTTATTTTTAGACCTAATAAGAATTCTTTCGCGAGAAGATAGACATGAACCTTGAGTGTCTATAAAAATGTTCAAGGATTTAATCAATTTAATTAAATCATTATAATTATTATGAAAAAACAAGTTTTAAATTTAGGAAAAAGATTAAACAGAAAAGATCAACAAGAAATTAAAGGAGGGAGAATGTTTTTAGATTGCAACGATTTTTGCCGTTCTAGTTGGAGAGATAGAAATTACTATATACAGGATCAATTGGAAAAATATGGTTTAGATTGGTCTCACTGTGAATGTTAATATTGAGAATAATATTTTAATATAGAAATATGTATTAAAATAAAAGTCACCGTTTTAAAACGGTGACTTTTTTAGTTTTTTGTATTATTACGTGATTAGTAGTTTACATAATCAACAATTTCTAGTCCGTAACCAATCATTCCTACACGTTTGGTTTGTTTGGTGTTAGAAACTAAACGTAGTTTGTGAATGTGTAAATCGTGCAAAATTTGTGCACCAATACCAAAATCTTTGTTGTCCATAACTACATTTGGAGCTTTCATTTCTCCTTTAGCTTGGTTTTCTTTTAAAATGCGAAGTCTATTTAATAAGTTCAATGCTTGCATTTGTTGATTAATGAACAAAATAGCACCTCTTCCTTCATCATTAATAACCTTAAACATTTGGTCAAGCTTTTTATCAGCGTTGTTAGTTAAGGTTCCTAAAATATCGTTGTTAACCAAAGTAGAGTTTACACGAGTTAAAATAGGTTCGTTTTTACTCCAAGTACCCTTAGTTAAGGCAATGTGCACTTGGTTATTGGTAGTTTGTTGATAAGCACGAAGGCGGAAATCACCAAAACGAGTTTGAATATTAAAGTCTTCTTTCTTTTCAATTAACGAATCATGCTCCATTCTATAAGCTACTAAATCTTCAATAGAAACGATTTTTAAATCGAATTTTTTAGCAACTTTCATTAGTTGAGGCAAGCGTGCCATAGTACCGTCTTCATTCATGATTTCAACGATAACTCCTGCAGGTTCTAAACCAGCTAAACGTGCAAAATCAATAGCAGCTTCAGTATGTCCAGTTCTACGTAATACACCTCCATTTTTAGCTTTTAAAGGGAAGATATGTCCTGGTCTAGCTAAATCAAAAGGTTTAGTGTTAGGATTTATCAAAGCTTGTACGGTTTTGGCTCTATCTGAAGCAGAAATACCAGTAGTAACACCATTACCACGTAAATCCACTGATACGGTAAAAGCAGTTTCCATAGGGTCGGTGTTGTTATTAACCATCATTCCTAACTCTAACTCTTTACAACGAGTTTCAGTTAATGGGGTACATATTAATCCACGACCATGGGTTGCCATAAAGTTGATCATTTCAGGAGTAATTTTTTCAGCAGCAGCTAAAAAATCACCTTCATTTTCACGATCTTCATCATCAACTACGATAATAACTTTACCGTTTTTAATGTCTTCTATAGCTTCTTCAATTGTGTTTAATTGAATATTAGTTGGAGTTTGTGTTGTCATTATGTTGTGGTTTTCTCTTTTTAGAGAATAAGTTTTTTACAGAGTTTCGTATTGGAGCAAGAAAACTATTAATATCAAATAGTCCTTTGTCTTTGGTAGCTCTAACAGTTAAAGTTATAGCCAAAGGTAGCATTAAAAATACACTTAGCCAAGAGCCAGTAATAGCTGTAAGTGAACTTTCTTCAGCTAAGTTTCTTCCAAAAGTGTTGGAGAAGAAGTATAAAACGTAAATACCGATAGCCAAAATCATAGGCAGTCCCATTCCTCCTTTTCTTATAATGGAACCTAAAGGCGCTCCAATAAAGAAGAGTAATAAACAAGAAAGTGAAAAGGCTACACGATTGTAAAACTCAATATCGTATAGGTTTAAATACTTTCGTTTGTTTTTTAAGGTGTCTTTATTAGACTTGTTGTTGTTTATTGTACGTTCTAATTTAGAAGTAGCTACAGAGAGAATATTTCGTTTTTCTTTTAATTCAAAGTTTTCAAGAATATCTAATGAAAGGTCCTTATTAATCAATGAGTCAGGATACTGATGTAAATCCTCTACATCAATACTTAAAAATAAGTTTTTAGCTCTACTGTGAACAAAAGCATCATAGTTTTGCTTCAAGGTTGGCAAAGTATCTTTTAATTGAGCCAAACTTAACATGTTGTAGTTTGTTTTATATTTCTCTTCTTCTAAGTCGTCATTACTAAAAGAAGAAATATCAATATTAATGGTGTACTTTTCAAAATCGGCATATGAAGCAGGCATTTTTTCTCTCTCTTTAAAGGAAGCTCCATTTTTTAAATGATGTTCAAAGTAGTAACCATCTTCTAAAACTAAAGTCATATAACGACTGCCTTCTTCTGAAAGAATTTCACCACTTTTTGCGGTAATAATTTTATTGTTTCCTTTTTTTGAAGATAAGTCATAAATCATTACTTCTTTTAAAAGGTTGTCGTCTTCACCATATTTCTCTTTAAACTTTATTTGAAAGTTAGGTATCTCAGTATTAAAACTTCCAGCAACTAAAGCAATGGCAGGTTGCTTCTTTTTAATGTTTACCTTCATGTTCAATTGCTTAAGCATTGCATATGGGTATACATAATTAAGAAACAAAAAGTTGATACCACTTAAAAAGATAGCTAAAAAAATAATAGGGCGTACCATACGTTGTAAGGAAACACCTGCAGATTTTGCGGCTGCAAACTCGTAGTTTTCAGATAAACTACCCAGTGTCATAATAGAAGACAGTAAAACACCAATAGGTAAGGCTTGAGGAGCTACAAGGAGAGTGGTATACCACAAGAATTTTAAAATTATTCCAATACCAATACCTTTACCGGCAAAATTATCAAAAGCCAACCATAATGCCTGCATTACCAGTACAAATAAGATGATAAAGAAGGTTGCTAAAAAGGGAATTAAAAATCTTTTTAATATATATCTGTCTAATGTTTTCACAGATGCAAAGGTAGTAGGTTAGTGGCATATAAACACAAAAGTTTTGTTAATGATTTTTTAAGTAAACCAGTAACAAAACTTTTATGTAATTTTTTAGTCGATATAGTACCCTTGCTTAGCATACCTAGTTCTATCGAAAGAAAAAAGTTGAGCAGATATAGGTTGGTTACTTTTAAACTTAGTAATAGTAAAGGTAGTTTCAGCACCATTAGAACCTATTTGTATTAACTTGTATATGTGCTTTGTTTTAGCATCTATACCTAATTGTACTTTTACAATATCAGAGTTACTGTCAATAGGAGTAAGATCTATGTACTGAACTTTACGTCCGTTACTATTTTTTAATGCTCCCATTTGGTAATTATATCCTTCTTTGTAAAAGGTTAATAGTTTAGAAGGGTAAATAAAACCGTCTTCTTCATCTAAATTACCATTGTTAATACTAACTTCTTTTTCGTCTTGGTTAATAACAACTAATTTTTCTCCATCAAAAATAAAGGTATTTCCAAGGTAATCTAAGTTGTATTTTTCCCCAGATAAGGTAATCTTTCCTCTAATTGGTGGGTCGTTAGTAATACCAGCTTCTCTATTTATTAAAGAAGAGTTAAAACCAATAACCATGTTTCTGTAGGTACCCATCTTATTTGAAACTTCGTCTAGCAATTTTTTTGCTTCAGAAGAATTTGTTTGTCCCATAGCACTAATGCTAATACATAATCCAATAAATAATAATCCTATTTTTTTCATCGTCTTTCTTATTTCCACTTTCGGAATAGTTTATAATTATTAATTCTTTTCACTCTCTAACAATTGCTCTAAGGCAATTAAATCTGGTACAAGTACTTGTCGTGCTTTACTACCTTCAAAAGGTCCTACAATACCAGCAGCTTCTAATTGATCTATCAACCTACCTGCACGGTTGTAACCTAACTTCAATTTACGTTGCAATAACGATGCCGAACCTTGTTGTGCAGTAACAATAACTTCAGCTGCTTCTTTGAACAGTTTATCCCTGTCCGCAATATCAACATCAAGATTTGTGCCACCTTCTTCGCCCACGTATTCTGGAAGTAAATAAGCTTCTGGATATGCACGTTGAGAGCCAATAAAATCAGTAATTTTTTCTACTTCAGGTGTGTCTACAAAAGCACATTGAATACGTATAATATCATTTCCTCCTGAATATAATAAATCACCTCGACCAATTAACTGATCTGCCCCCGGAGCATCTAAAATAGTTCTAGAGTCAATTTTTGAAGTTACTCTAAAAGCAATTCTAGAAGGGAAATTTGCTTTTATAATACCTGTAATTACATTAACCGAAGGACGTTGTGTTGCTACAATTAAATGGATACCAATGGCTCGCGCTAATTGAGCTAAACGAGCAATAGGGGTTTCTACTTCTTTACCAGCAGTCATAATTAAATCAGCAAATTCATCAATTACTAATACAATATATGGTAAAAAGCGGTGTCCGTTTTCAGGATTTAGTTTTCGAGCCTTAAACTTAGCGTTGTATTCTTTAATGTTACGAACCATAGCATTTTTAAGCAAGTCGTAACGATTATCCATTTCAATACATAAAGAGTTTAATGTATTGACTACTTTAGTAGTGTCGGTAATAATAGCTTCAGAATCATCTGGTAATTTTGCTAAGTAATGACGTTCTATTTTATTGAATAGTGTTAATTCTACTTTCTTAGGGTCGACCAATACAAATTTTACTTCAGCAGGGTGCTTTTTGTATAGTAGTGATGTTAGAATAGCATTTAACCCTACCGATTTACCTTGCCCTGTAGCACCAGCCATTAGTAAGTGAGGCATTTTAGCTAAATCGATAACGAAAGTTTCGTTTGAAATAGTTTTACCTAAAGCAATAGGAAGTTGCATTGGTGATTCTTGGAATTTCTTTGAAGAAATTACCGAATGCATAGATACGATAGTTGCTTTTTTATTTGGTACCTCAATACCAATAGTTCCTTTTCCAGGGATAGGAGCAATGATACGTATTCCTAAAGCTGAAAGTGATAGAGCAATATCGTCTTCTAAGTTTTTAATTTTTGAAATACGAACTCCTGCTTCAGGTACAATTTCATATAAGGTAATGGTTGGACCAACTGTTGCTTTTATTTGTGCAATACCAATTTTGTAGTTTTTTAAAGTTTCTACAATTTGATTTTTCTTAGCTTCAAGTTCATTAGGGTCAACAGAAATACTCTCGTTGTATTCTTTTAGTAAATTAAAAGTAGGAAATTTAAAATTTCCTAATTCTAAAGTAGGATCAAATTCTCCAAAATCTTTTATTAATTGATCAGATAAGTTTTCAGAAACACTCTTTTCTTCTGCAATTTTTTCAATAGCAACTTCTACTTCTTTTTTGCTGTCTTCTGATATATTTGTTATAGGCTCACTATTTTGAGTAATATCTAAAGAAATCTCTTCCCTCTTTTCTTTATTTGAAGTTTCATCAACACCAGAATAGTTAGAAATAGTTGGCTGTAAATTTTCTAGAGATAATTCAAAGTCTGATTTATCTTTTTTAGCTTCTTCTGTTTTAGAAACTTCAGAATTGGTGTTAACATCAGTATCATTTACAATAGTAGAGTCGTTTCTGTTAACTTTTGGAGTGTCTTTTATAGCATTAGCCTTTTTCTCTTTATTAACTTTTACTTTTTCGCTAATTGCTTCAGGAGTAATACTAAAACGGATGATGAGGTATGCAACTAAGAAGAAGATGAGTAAAATAGCTAGTCCTGTTTTACCTAAGAAAGTTTGTAGATATTCATTTAATTCAAAACCAATGACACCAGACAATAGTGCATGCTTTTTTTCTACAAAACCAAGAGCTGTAGCAAACCAAAGCATAATAAGAATAGCCCAATTCCAAGAAGTGATAATTTTTTTTAGGTTGGTTTGTAGTAAAATTCTAGCACCTGTTAAAAATAATGTTAGAGGGATTATGAAGGCTCCTAAGCCAAAACCTTTATATACAAGAAAGTTACTTAGTTTGGCGCCTATTTTTCCTAGTAAATTTTTGGTAGGAATCGTTCTGTCAGCAAATTGATTTAATGTGCTTTGGTCTTCTTGCCAAGAGAAGAAAAATGAAATAAAAGCAACAGTTAAAAATATAGAAAACAGTAACAGAAAAAAACCAAGAATAGTTTGGTTTTGTCTGTTTGAAAAAAAGGTTTTAAACCTTTTAATAATAGATTTTTTTGGCTGTTTTTTTTGAACAGTTGTCTTCTTTTTTGCCATGTATTTTTGTTAGAAATAAATTGAACGCTACAATATAGCTATTATTTTAGGAAGGTAAATTATACCAGCTATAATTAATGATATTACTGCAGCAAATGCAGGAGCACCAGCAGCAATATCTTTAATAAAACCTATTTTTTTATGATAATCTGGATGAATAAAATCAGCTACTTTTTCAATAGCTGTGTTTAAGGCTTCGGCTACTAAAACAATACCAATAGCTAAAGTTTGAATCATCCATTCTGTTGCAGATATATTAAAGTAAAATCCGAAGATAGTAGCAATTAAAGCAAATGTAAGCTGAGCTTTTATGCTATCTTCTGTAGTTATTAATAACCACATTCCTTTTACTGCAAATTTAACACTACGTATGCGTCCTTTTAAAAAGCCGTCATTCGGGTTCTTCATATATTTTTAAAGAGCTTTTAATGCAGCTTCATAGTTTGGTTCATCTACAGTTTCGTTTACTTGTTCTGTATAGGTTACATTACCATTTTCATCAATGATAACAATAGAACGCGAGTGTAAACCTACTAAAGGTCCTGTAACAATTTCTAAACCATAGTCTTTACCAAATCGACCAGCGGCAAAATCAGACAGCATAATTACATTTTCAATACCTTCTGCGCCACAAAAACGACCTTGAGCAAAAGGTAAGTCTCTAGAAATACATAAAACTTTAGTGTTTTCTAAATTGGCTGCTTTTTTGTTGAATTCTCTAACAGATGTAGCACAAGTACCTGTGTCGACACTTGGAAAAATATTTAAAATTAATTTAGAACCACTAAAGTCACCTAAATTCTTAACAGATAAATCAGTTGCAACTAATGAAAAATCAATTGCTTTAGTTCCAGTTTCAGGTAAGTTACCTATTGTTTCTATTGTGTTACCTTTTAGAGTTATTGAAGCCATTTTATATGTGTTTTAGGAAAATCAAAAATAAGAATAATTAAATAACTTATAAGAATATTCTAAGTTTTCCTTAGCATTTTAATTTCTTATAAAACCAAGAGACAATCTTTTTCGTAGGTATGATTAAATAGAAATATTAATTTAAAAATCATTATTTATGAAAACCTTAAACTTTTTAAAAGTAACCGTTTTAGCAATCGCTTTATTTACCAGCTATAGTATTACGGCACAAGAAGAAACAAAAATGGTTGGAGGTGCAGAAATGTATCCATCAAAAAATATTGTACAAAATGCTGTAAATTCTAAAGACCATACAACATTGGTAGCTGCTGTAAAAGCAGCAAACTTAGTAGATGTTTTATCAAATAAAGGACCTTTTACAGTTTTTGCACCTGTAAATAAAGCTTTTGATAAGCTTCCAGAAGGAGTAGTCGAAATGTTATTGAAACCAGAAAATAAAATGAAATTACAAACTATTTTAAAATACCATGTTGTAGCTGGTAAATGGAGTGCAACCGAACTAGTGAAATTAATAAAAGATAAAGGAGGTAAAGCTTCTATAGAAACAGTTAGTGGTGGTAAAATTACTGCATGGATTAAAGGGGAAAGTGTTTATATATCTGACGTAAATGGAGGAAAGGCAAAGGTTACTATTGCAGATGTAAACCAATCTAATGGAGTAATTCATGTAATTAATAGTGTTTTATTACCTAAATCGTAAGCACGAGAATAAAGTGTAATTATTTTGATGTTATAGAAGCCGCTTTTTTAAGCGGTTTTTATTTTGTTATAACCCTACATTATTTTAGATAACAGTTGTATTTTTGCAAGCTGAAAAGAATACTAAATTGAACATTAAACAATACACTTCAGAGTTTAAATACAACTTAAAACTTGCTGCTCCAGTAATGCTAGGTATGTTAGGTCATACTTTTGTGAGTTTTATAGATAATATAATGGTAGGTCAACTAGGAACTGCTGAGTTAGCAGCGGTTTCATTAGGTAACAGCTTTATGTTTATAGCAATGTCGTTAGGTATTGGGTTTTCTACAGCAATAACACCTTTGGTTGCAGAGGCTGATTCGTCTAATAATTTTACGCAAGCAAAATCTGCATTTAAACATGGACTTTTCTTATGTACTATGATGGGAATTATGCTGTTTTTAGTGGTGTTTTTTTCTAAACCATTAATGTATTTAATGAAACAACCTATAGAAGTGGTTGAATTGGCGATTCCTTATTTAGATTTGGTTGCTTTTTCATTGATTCCTATGATTGTTTTCCAGGCATTTAAACAGTTTAGTGATGGAATGTCAATGACACGTTATCCAATGTATGCAACATTGATAGCTAATGTGTTGAATGTATTACTGAATTATTTACTGATTTACGGTAAGTTTGGTTTTCCTCAATTAGGCATCGTGGGAGCTGCATACGGAACTTTACTATCAAGGTTTGTAATGGTAGTATATTTATGGTGGTTGTTAAGTAAAAAGGAACGTTCAAAACGTTTGGTTACTAATATCAAGTTTTTTGTTTTAGATACTTTGATGATTCGAAAAATCATAAATTTAGGAACACCAAGTGCTATGCAAATGTTTTTTGAAGTAGCAATTTTTACAGCGGCAATTTGGTTAAGTGGATTGTTGGGTAAAAACCCTCAAGCAGCAAATCAGATAGCATTGAATTTATCTTCTATGACGTTTATGGTAGCAACAGGTTTAAGCGTAGCTTCTATGATTAGAGTAGGAAATCAAAAAGGGTTAAAAAATTATAAAGAATTACGAAGAATAGCATTTTCAATCTTTTTCTTAGGAACTATATTGGCGATTGTATTTGCTACTTTCTTCTTTGTTTTCCATAAATCATTACCAAATTTATATGTTGATTTAAGCGATGCTGAAAATTATGCAGATAATATGGAAGTAATGAGTATAGCAGCAAACTTATTAATTGCTGCGGCAATTTTTCAAATTAGTGATAGTATACAAGTGGTAATGTTAGGAGCTTTACGTGGTTTACAAGATGTAAAAATACCTACATTAATTACTTTTATATCGTATTGGGTAGTAGGTTTTCCTATTAGTTTTTTCTTCGGCTCAGAAGAAATGTATGGTAGCTTTGGTATTTGGTTAGGTTTACTAGCAGGGTTAACCACAGCATCAATTTTACTTTTTATACGATTTAATAAATTAACTTTACAATTGATTAAAACAAAACACCATGAACTTACCTAAATTTTTATTAGCTGATAATAGCGAACATCCAGAAGATATTTTTGTTTTACATACTGAGTACCCTCGTTTTTTAATCAATTTAAAAGATGATGAAATTGAGTGGTTTGAAGACTTGTCTAACGAAAATGAACAAGACTTAGCTAATGAGTTAGAAGGGTTAATTGAAGCAGCAGGATTGTTTTATGATGCTGAAATGGAAGGATTAGAATAAGAACTAATTTTCTAAATAATCAATAGGGTTTAGATAAAACATTTTTTTCCATCCTTGTTTGTCTGAATCAATCTTCCACACATAAGGTATTAGAGGAAATATAGAGTAGTGTAAATGTGGAGCTTTTCCAGCGGCATTTCCACTCGTACCAACAGTTCCAATTACCGAATTGTTATTTACAAAAGTTAAAGAAGTTGTTTTTACATCTTCTAAATGTGCATAGTAGTGTAACCTCCATTTTGGACCTAGAACTACTACGGTATTTCCGCCCATACTTATTTTTCCAGAAAATAAAACTACTCCGAGAGTAGAAGAGGTGACTTTAGTATTTTTCTTAGCAAAAATATCAACCCCTTTATGGGTAACTGATTTTCCCCAAGGGTAATACCAAAATGATTTTGGATTATAATCAGATTTGGTAGCTCCATTAACAGGCATTTTTAAGTTTTGAGGAATTAAAAAGCCTGTTAATAGAATTATTAAAAGAGTAAGTAGTTTCTTTTTTATTTTAAACATGTTGTTTTATAGTTTTACCACCAAAGTTCTGTTTCTTCTCCTTTCCAAAGAATTAATCTGAAATCTTCGTAATGATTTCCATTACCTATTGTGTGTGTATCTCTATGTCCTTTACCTAGCCTTAATTTGTGAACAAACCCAGTGTAAGAACCTACCCATAAAGTTTGTTCATCATCAGAAATTGCAATACCACTTATGGTAGATCCTAAAAAATGCCTCCAAATACAATTTCCGTTTTTGTCAAACGCTTTAATATACCCGTATGCATCTCCTAAGATATAGTAATCTTTAGTGGTTGTACCAACATAAACTCTCATTTCATCATCAATAACTTTAAAGTTATCGGCTTCATCTACATAAGATTCAACTTCTATTCCATTTAAGTTATCAGCGTCTACGCCAATAGTAATTCCGTTATAAAAATGGCAAGAATTTGTAATAAGTTGTTTGTCGTCTTTAGAAAAAATACAAAAATGAGGATAAGAAGATTGTGGACCTATTTCTCCAATTTGATTTCCTTCGCTGTCCATTACTCGATGGTCAAAAGATTGATCGCCTACTACAATATATTGATTATCGTTTGATAAAGCAGCGTTTTCCATAGCTATATACGAATCCCATTCTTCATCTTCTAAATCAGGTTCAGGATGTATCATATGTGTCTTGTTTTTAGAAATAAGATATATCCCTTCAGAGGTTGTGACAAGTACTTTTTTGCCATCGTTAAAAGGAGTCATATTTGAAATACCTATTTTATTTATGTCGCCTAATTCAAATGTTTCGATAATCTCTCCATCCCATTCTTTACGAGTAATTAATATACCAGGTGTTTTAACTGCAAAAATGTTATTTTGATGAGACTTTCCAATAACTTCAATAGTATCGTCTAATTTGATTAGTGTTTTATTGTCTAGAATATATGCTTGTCTCTTTTGATATGAGCTACCAACAATGAAAATAATTTTTTCGTCTTCAATAAAACATAGTTGTTCAATGCTTTGTCCTTTCTCTTTAAAATATTTTATTAACGGAGTATGAGCGGGCGGATATTGTTTTCTGAACTCTTCAATATGTCCAGTTTTATTGGCTTCTCTTAACTTTTGTACCACGACATCAGCTAAATGGTCGCGATTGTCTTCTGGTTCTTTACCTTTCCAATTCTCCCAACCGTATTCTTCATCAAAAGCAACCATTTTGTTAACCTCAGTAGCGTATGTTTCGCCGATGTTACACCATTCTTGTTGTATTTCTTTGTCGTTTGCTTTACTAGTTTCCATTATATACTTTTACTTTTAAATATGTTTTTACTTTCTTAAAGCCAATCAGCTTCAATTCCTTTTTCTTGAAATTCTTCTAATAAAGAATCATTTTCGCTATAAAGAAGAGAAATCCTTTTTAGGTTCGGTAGTAATGTAGAATCAACAGCAGAGTTCACACTAAACACATCATCTTCACCGTTCCAAAAAGGGGTAATTTGACCATAGATTTCGTCACCACCATCCATGTTTAGTTCTTCAATGTTTTCAACCATTTCAGAAGTAAGTTCTAAGTTTTTAAAGTATTCCAGTACTTCAGGAATTATTTCATAGCCTTCTTCTTCAATAATATCATAAGCTTCTGAAGAAGTTAAGTCCCGTTGTTTTTCTATAAACTCATATACATCTAATTTAGGTTGTAACACTTCTTGAACGTACATTAACTCGTTAATTACAGCTAGTTTAAAGTTTAATTCTTTAAAATTTAATTGATTGCTCATAGTCTACTTTTTATATTTATTTAATGAGAAGTTAAGTGTAAGAAACACTTTATAGCTTTTTTGGGTGAAATTATTTATAAAAGAAAAAGCAATCGATATGAAATTTGTTAAAAAAAGTATAAGGTTGGTTTTTGGGAAATAATTGAAGTTTTGAAAGAAACGCAATAGTGTTTCAATACTATTGCGTTTTAGATTTATTTAGTTATTTGGTGTGTCCAAAAAGCACCACTAATATCTGTTATTTTTAGGGTATATGTTCCGTTAGAAACCTGTGAAAAAGTTTGATCACTAAAAGTCATTTTTGCTTTGGCTCCTAAAGGAACAACCAAACTATGTTTACTAGATTTTATGTTAGCAACATAGTAGTTTGAGATGTTTTGATCGGTTAATGAAGCTAATTCTTTTTGTGAGTACTGAATAACAATATTACCATTTTGATTAAATAACTCGATAGCAATAACCCACGATCCATATACATCAACACCTTCTCTTCTAAAGAGGTTGAAAGAAAGTATATCGTTATTAATCTTGCCTTCTGTTATTTCTAATTTAGGTTTAACCGATTTGTTATGAAGTGTTCCCCAAACACCACCATGAAATACTTGGTTGGTGAATAAAGTCATTCCTAGAATAGTTAAGGATCCTATTAAAACAAACCTTGGGAAAATGTTGTTTTTAATCGGTAAGATCCCTGATCCTAACCATGCAAACCATTTCTTTTTTGTAAAAGAAAGATTATTTTTAATAAAGTAGTTGTCTAGCGAGTATTTACCACTTCCTGTTAAAAAAAGTACATATCCTGTTGCTATTCCAAGCACACCAATTTGCCACTCATCAAGGCATGTTGTTCCTATCCAACCAGAACCCAAAAGAATTCCCATAGCGAGACCGAATACACCGATACTCATTATTCTAGTAAATAAACCAAAGATGATGAATAGTCCTACAATTCCTTCAATAATAGTAAATATTACCATGTTTAGCCAAAGAATGTCAGGGTTTTCAACTAAGTATTGAATAAGAGGTTTAATACCTAATGCATTAGGAAGGAAATGGTTGAATTTTTCTCCAATGTATCCTGCTACTTCAGGGTCGAGTTTATTGGCTAAAATTGTTCTTCTCCAAAAAGCAGAGAAATAGGTCCAACCAATAACTAATCGTATTGCCAGAGCCAAAAGCCCTGAATCGTTTTTTATATTGTTGTTAATCATTATGTTTTTGTATTAAAACTTATACTATCCGTAGTTTATAGTACAAGCGATAGCCACATAAGTAAGTATTATGTAGGTTATTATTTTTATTTGTAATTCTTAAGAAGAGGGAGGACTAAAGGTGGCCTTTAAAGTTTTTAAATAAAATATAAAGAGGAACTGAAGATGTTACATGTCTCTTTTTTTGATAGTTAGTTCTTATTTTATTAGGAAAAACTTCAGCAAACTGAAAAGAGGTGTTAAAAAAACTATTTATAAAAACAGGAAAAACTTTAACAGAAGGTATTATTTGTAGTAGAGAAATATCTGTAATTTCACTACTATAACAGCTAAGGTTGCTCGTGGTGGTTTGACTTTTGTTTGAAACTTCGGTGAGCGGAAGGTTCAGTTCTACTTGTATAAAGTTTCTAACTTTACAAGGAGAAAAAAGCAATAAAACAACTAGACCTATTATAGGGAATAGAGAAGAAGTGTTTAGTATTTTGTTAAGTTTTCTCACATCGTAAACTTATAAAATAAAAGGAGTATAGTTTGTTATAATTTTCTTAATAAAGTTATTGTATCTGTAAATGTTCCATTTCTTTACCAGCTAATATTTTGTTCCCAATAACTTTAAAGCCTAGTTTTAAATATAGCTTTTTAGCATTTGGGTTTTCTTTATCTACCAAAAGACCTAATGTCTCATTCTTTTTATGGACATACTCATCAATTAAAAATTTTAGTACTTTAGAACCAACACCTTTACCTTGGTAGCTAGGATTTACACCAATACAATCAATATAATACTCACCAGACTGCGTTTCGTATTCGTACGTTAGTTCTTTATTAAACATGGTTTTTATTAATGCAGCTACTGGTTCTCTAAGTTTTTTTAAATCTGCACCATCATATATGTTAGCTGCAGCAATAGTTTTATTGTCATTTTCTATAACCCAACAGTTTTCGTAAGAGTACTGATTGCTTTTTTGAATAATTAATGATTCTAAAAGGGTAAGTGCTTTTTCTGTAGAATTTTCTCCAATAAATTTATAAACAATGTCTTCCATTGCTAATAGCATACAAAAAGCAATTTCTTGGGAGTCTTTAGTAGTAGCTTTTCTAATAATCATTGTAAATCTTTTAATTGATTTTATTTCTAACTAGTCTAACACTCATACCCAATGATTTGCCTTTATGACCTTTCATGTATGTTATATTTCTTTCTCTGTTCCCAGATACAGCAAATCCTTCTTTAAAACTCATGTAGCTAGCAGTGTTTTTATTAGGTGTTGTTGAACTCCAAAAAGCATAAGCTCCTTTTCCCCAGAAGAAAGTAGAGTCGAGTTCTATAAAACATTGTTTATAATAAACTCTATCTTTTTTATTCTTATTAATAGATCGATATTCTTTTATAGTTGGAACTCTCCAATCGTTAAATCCAGCATAGTTATCAGAATTCATTTTTTCTTGCCATTCAAATACTTCGTCCCACTTATTTAAAAACCTTTTTTCAATGACACTAAAATCTTTCTTCATCCAAATTAAGTTTGTGGTAGAGTCTAACACAATTAAAGTAGAGTCAATAGTTTTTTGGTTGTTGTTAGGAGTAACTATTTCTATTTTTACTTCAGGCTCCTTTTTAGGGGTGTTATTTTCTTTCTGAGCCTTTTTACATGATGAAAAGCTAAGTAGTAAAACAACTATGGTAAGTATTCTCATTTTCTTAAAATTTCAATTTTTACAAATTTATGTAGTCTATAATTGACTTTTCCTTTATTTCTCAAGTTTATGTACTGAGATCGGTATCTTCCCATTCAGTATCACTAGAAATCATCCATGTTAGTGAGTGTCTACGTTCATGAATAACTCCGCCATTTCCAATAGGGTCAAAGCCATCAGGAACAGTATTTCCTCCTAATTGGGCACTTCTTACAGCATTATGCAAACAGTAAAATAAATCTTCTTTTTCTACTAATTTTTCCTCTTCTAGGGTATGTTGATTAGGAAGCCATTCACTAATTAAAGAATCAAGTGAGCATGTATGATTTATTAAAATTTCTTGCATTTGCTCACCAGTCATCATTTGACCAGAAATTTCAGGCTCGTCATAACCAAAGTACCATGCAAGTGGCCATGCGTTTTCAAATTTCCATCCAATGGAGTTTCTCAATTCTATATTATTTCTAGATGCATTGAGTATTTCTTTTTCTTCTTCAGTCATAAAATCAAGAAGTTTATTCTGATTAATAAAATTTATAATTTTTTCATCAGGTAAATTCTCTGTAGGTACCATTAACCATAAAACAAGAGCTTTTATGGCGTGGAGTCTTCCTGCAATTTCGTTTGTGGGTCTTAATTTTGTTTCTCTAATTGTAGGAAGAGAACTTGCAGGCTGAAATCCAGCATCATGACAAATAGTAATTGATTGAGATCTTACAATTGAAGAATCTCTTTGAGTTGCTTCAGTTTTAGGGGTAATATTCTTTGAAGTCTTTTTTCTTTTAAACCATCCCATAGTGTTTTTTTTAGGTTTGTAAACTTACAGCTTATTTTTGGTGAAAATATTTATAAAAGCAACAGGTATTGATATGAAATTTGTTAAAATATATGAAAGGTTGATAAGTGTTTTATGCTGTTATTACTTTTTGAAATAGAAAATGATTGATTATATGATGTTTATGTTTTTTTATGTGTGTAATTTGTTTTAGGTTACTTTGCTCATCTTAAGTTTAGTATGCTGTAAATGATTGGTCTTTTAATTCTTAAGAAAGTCTTCAGTTCCAAGAAAAGTTTGATGTGCTTGTTTAAAGTATCTATATTTGAGCCTTAATGAAAATGATTTTAGATGTTAGATTTTGTGATTATTGGTGGTGCGCAAGCAGGCTTATCCATGGCTTACCACTTAAAAAAAATGGAAAAAAGCTTTATAGTAGTAGACGGAGAAGAAGAAATAGGAGCCTCTTGGCTCAATAGATGGGACTCTTTAAAACTATTTACACCAACTGAATATAATCACTTACCAGGTTTAAAATTTAATGCTCCAAAAGGTCATTATCCTTCTAAATACGAGGTTAGCAATTACTTTAAATCGTATGTAAAGAAATTTGATATTCCTGTACAACTGAATACATTGGTAACTTCTGTAAAAAAATCAGCAAAAGGATTTCATGCATTATATAATGAAGGAGAAATTGCAGCAAAAAATATAATTGTAGCAACGGGGCCATTTCACATACCATATACGCCTCCCTGTCATACAAAATTATCAGATGAGGTGTTACAAATGCATAGTAATTACTATAAAAACAGTGAACAGTTACAAGAAGGAGATGTGCTAGTTGTTGGAGGAGGAGATTCAGGATATCAAATTCTAGATGAGATATCTAAGGATAAGAAATCAAATACAGTTTATTTTTCGGGAGATACTAAAGTAAAAACCTTACCCCAGCAGTTTTTAGGAAAAACTTTATGGTGGTGGTTTACTTTAATTGGATTTTTAAAATTTAACAAATACAGTTGGATAGGGAAAAAAATAAGCACTTCTTTACAGCCTGTAATTGGTACGGATGTAAAAGAAATTCTATCTCGTGAAAATGTAGTTACAGTAGGAAGAACTAAGGATGCTTTAGATAATGAAGTTGTTTTTGATAACAAGAAAGTAACATCAATAAAAAATATTATTTGGGCAACGGGATATCGTCCAAACTTTAAGTGGATAGAAGGTTTGGAGTTAGATGCAGATAATTACCCAAAAAATTATAGAGGAGTTAGTAATATTGAAGGGTTATATTTTATAGGCTTACCTTGGATGTATACTCGTGGTTCGGCCACTTTAGGAGGTGTATCTAAAGATGCTAGTTATTTAGCTAATGTAATTAGTGAAAAATAAACTTCGTATGTAAAAAACAAAACCACTAATAACTAATAGTATTAGTGGTTTTGTTGCATAAGAGATAAAATGTTATATCTAATAAACTAAGCTTAATTACTTAATTAGGAAGCTTAAAATTTTAGCACTTAAAAATAATCCAAAACCAAATACGGTATGTGTTATTAAACTCATTATTCTTGCTTTGATTGGGTCAGGAGTGTTAGAAGCAGCAATTCCTAATCCAAATGCAGGTTGCATAAAAAAGAAAGGTGCTACAACTGTTACAATTCCTATAATTAAAGCTGGTAAAAGTGTAGGGTGCTCAAGCCATTTTTTACCAAAAACAAAGACCAAGAGAAAAGCGAATATAATGCCAATAATATAGTGTGCAACCCAACCAATTAGATGTTCATGTTTTATGGAGGCAGAGGTAAATATTGTATGATGAGAAAACTTACCGTCAAAAAAATATCCAATCCAACGACCTAAAAATTTGTAATTAAGAGTATTGATACCAAAGTAATTTAAAATTATAGAGTAAACATCCATGGTTACTGTAGCACCAATACCTACTAAAATTGTTTGGAATAAATGATTCATGTTTTTTTATAACAAAAGTAAAATGAGAGAAGGTGGTTGCGATAGGACAAATCAGAGAAAAGATAGGATGAATTAACATAATATAATTAAAATTTAGTTGTTCCCTTTTGCTGTAATAAAAATCCAAAATCTTATTACCTTCGCAGTATGCAACAAACAACAAATACAATAGTAATGGTTCGTCCCGCAAACTTTAGGATGAATGAGCAAACAGCAGTAAATAATTATTACCAGCAAGAGTTGTCAGGAATGTTACCTGCATCAGTTAATGCTAAGGCACAAGAAGAATTTGATGCTTTTGTAGAAAAATTACGAGCTGTGGGAGTTACTGTAGTAGTTGTTGAAGACACTAAAGAGCCTAATACACCAGATGCATTATTTCCAAATAACTGGATTTCTTTTCATGAAAACGGAGATGTAGCTATTTATCCGATGTTTGCAGAAAATAGACGTTTTGAGCGTAGAGAAGACGTGTTGGAAATACTAGAAGAGAAAGGTTTTGTAATTGAAAATGTTGTAGACTATTCAGAAGCAGAAGAGGAAGAAATTTTTTTAGAAGGAACTGGAAGTATGATTTTAGATAGACATAATAGAAAAGCCTATTGTGCTTTGTCTCCTCGTGCTGATGAAGAACTATTTATTGAATTTTGTGAAGATTTTGAATACACACCTGTAATTTTTACAGCGAATCAAACAGTTGAAGGGAGGAGAGAAGCTATTTACCATACAAATGTGATGATGTGCGTTGCAGAAACTTTTGCGGTAGTGTGTTTAGATTCGATAGATGATAAAAAAGAAAAGAAAAACGTATTAAAGCATTTGAAGTTGGATGGAAAGGAAGTTATTGCTATTTCAGAACAACAAGTGTCACAATTTGCAGGAAATATGCTACAAGTTAAAGGAACAAATGATGAGCGTTACCTAATAATGAGTTCTTCCGCCTTTAATTCATTAAATCCAAATCAAATTAAAGCTATAGAAAAGCATTGCAAAATAATACACAGCTCTCTAGAAACTATAGAAACTTGCGGTGGAGGAAGTGCTCGTTGTATGATGGCTGAGGTTTTTTTACCAAAAGCCTAAGTAACCATTGTGTTAGAAACTTTATAATTTTTATAGTATTGCATTAAAATAAAAGAGCAGATTACAGAAGATGCAATCCCTTCAATAGCTAATGCAAAAACTACTAGAGGTAAACTTAAATTTTGTCCCCAAAAAGAAGATTGTTCAAGTATTGTCATAAAACCAGCATCAATAAAATCTACATATATAATTAGCCCCAAAATGGTTAAGGCTACAGCAATTATTGAGGTTCCAATTCCTAATAAAAAATTGCTAAAATATAACGACTCATGGTTTTTAACAATATTGGTTTTTATAGCTCTGTTAATACCATAAAGAACGAAAGCAAAGTTTAAGAAACGTAGTTCGGAAACATCTTCTAATCCAAAAATTTTCATAACTAGAAAGAAGCCAACAATGCCTGCAAAAATTAGCAACGCATTGCTGAATATAATTTTATTGCTCGCCATAATAGTACATTTTAAGAGTTAATCGTCTTAAAAGTACAAAATAAAGAAATGAAAATCAATTATTTATAGTAAAGCTTCTCTTAAAATTGTCACAGGGTGTTTTGCTAAACGTTTTGTTCCATCATAAATTTGATGACGACAACTAGTACCAGCAGCAACTATTTCTGTATCAACCGAACAGTTTCTGACCTTAGGAAACAACGTGTCTTCACCCACTTGCATACTTACTTTATAATGTTCTTTTTCATACCCAAAAGAGCCTGCCATACCACAACAACCAGTGTTCATAATGGTTACCTTGTAGTTTTTAGGAATGTTTAAAATAGAAAAAGAAGCGTGTGTACTAGACAAAGCTTTTTGGTGACAATGCCCATGTATTTTAAGTTCTTTTGTTTCATTACTAAATTTGGTGGTGTCTATAGAACCTTTAGCATGTTCATTAGCTAAAAACTCTTCAATAGTAAAAGAATTGTCAGAAAGTTTTTTGGCTGATGTTTTATCATCCGCTAAACGTAAGTACTCGTCTCTAAAGGTTAAAATAGCCGAAGGTTCTATTCCAATTAATGGAGTTTCTTCAGAAATTAATTCTTTAAAAGTGTCTACATTTTTATTAGCAATCTCTTTAGCTTCTTTTAAAAATCCTTTTGATATATAGCTACGTCCACTTTCTTCGTGGTTCACGGTTTTTACTTCATATCCTAACTTTTCTAATACAACAATTGCGTCTTTTCCAATTTCTGCATCGTAATAGTTCGTAAACTCATCATTGAATAAGTACACTGTTTTTTTTGAAGCTATTGATTGATACTTTTTTAACCAAGCGCTTAAAGGTTGTTTTGCTAACTTAGGAACAGAACGTTCTGTAGCAACTCCCATAACCTTTTTAGCTAGAGTAGTATTGGTAAAGAAATTTGTTAGTACAGGAAATTTACTTCCTAATTTGTTGTACTTAGCATTGTTAGCAAATAACTTACTACGGAAAGAATATCCATTTGTTTCTTGATATTGGTACAAGAATTCTGCTTTCATAGAAGCAATATCTACATTACTCGGACATTCACTAGCACAAGCTTTACAGCTTAAACACAGATCGAGAATTTCTTTTAATTCCTTTGAATCGAATTTGTTTTGAGCGGTGTTATTAGTCAAAACTTCACGTAATGTATTGGCTCTAGCTCGAGTAGTTTCTTTTTCGTTTCGAGTTGCTCGATAACTCGGACACAAGGTTCCACCAGCTTCGGGAGACTTACGACAATCACCTGAACCGTTACATTTTTCAGCTAGTTTTAAAATACCTTCACTATCTGAAAAATCTTGAATAGTTTCAATATCAGGTTCGTTTCGGTCAACCTCATAACGTAAACTTTGATCCATCGGAAAAGCATCGGTAATTTTTCCTTTGTTGAACACATTGTTCGGATCAAATGCTTTTTTTATTCTTCGTAATAATTGGTAGTTTTTGTCACCAATCATTAGCGGAATAAATTCAGCACGTACAATACCATCACCATGTTCACCACTAAAAGATCCTTGATATTTCTTAACTAACTCAGCAGTTTCAGTAGTTATTTTTCTGAACAGTACCACATCTTCCTGTTTCTTTAAATTCAAAATAGGGCGTAAGTGTAGTTCACCAGCTCCTGCGTGTGCATAATACACCGCTCTTTGCTGATACTTATCCATAATTTTAGTAAACTCCTCAATATAGGTGGGTAAATCTTCTAAGGCTACAGCAGTGTCTTCAATACAAGCTACCGCTTTATCATCACCAACAATATTTCCTAATAACCCTAAACCTGCTTTTCGTAATTGATGTACTTTAGCAATGTCTTCACCATATACTTTAGGGTAGTGGTATCCAAAATTGTTTGCTATTAAATCTTCAATAAGTTTATCGGCTAATATTTCAGCTTCTTCTATAGTATTTGCCGAAACTTCTAACATTAAAACAGCTTCAGGATCTTCTTGTAAAAAGAAACGGTTTTTAGCTTGTTCACGGTTGTTTTTAGTACAATCTAAAATTACTTTATCCATTAATTCACAAGCATAGAGAGTGTGTTTCATGGTAGTAACAGTAGCTTTTAAGCTTTCGTTTACACTAGTAAAATGCGGACATACCATAATACTTTGCGTAGGAGGTAGGTCGTCTAGTTGAATTGTAATAGCCGTTGAAAAGACTAAGGTTCCTTCGCTTCCTGATAAAAATTTAGCAGGATTGATAGTTGGTTCTGTCCCACCAAATAAATCGGAAGTTAAAAACTCGTCAACTGCATATCCTGTATTTCTTCGGTGAATACTTTCTTTTGGGAACTCTTTTTTTATTTCTTGCTGAACAGCTTCTTGAGAAAGTTCAGTATAAATTGCTCGATAGATGTTTCCTTCTAACGAATTTTCTATTTTCTTTTGATTGAATTCTGCCGAAGTAATTTCAGAAAAAGTAACTTTACTACCGTCACTTAACAAGCCTTGGATAGCAATGACTTTATCACGAGTAACTCCGTAACGTATAGAAGTACTTCCTGAAGAGTTGTTACCTACCATTCCACCAATCATACAACGGTTAGAGGTTGAGGTATTCGGACCAAAAAACAATCCGAAAGGTTTTAAGAAACGGTTTAAATCGTCACGAATAATTCCAGGCTCTACCGTAATGGTTTTGTTAATTTCATCAAAAGCCAATATGTTGGTAAAGTGTTTAGAAACGTCTACCACAATTCCATCTCCTACACACTGTCCAGCTAACGAAGTTCCTGCTGTACGCGGAATTAAGGTGATATTATTTTTAGTAGCAAAATCAATTAACAGTTGAATATCCTGTATATTCTTAGGGTAGGCAACTGCTAATGGAATTTTACGATATACCGAAGCATCGGTAGCATAAATATTTTTATGTAAATCGTCAAAAAATAATTCGCCAGTTAATGATTTTTTGAACGCTTCAAGTTGTGTTGTTTGTGTCATTATCTTAAATACCTAAAAAGGTGGGTGCTGTTGTTAATTATTCTATTGGAATGTGACGCTTAAAACAGGTATCGAAACAGATAAAAGTATCGGTTCCTGCCACTCCTTTAATCAAATGTACGTTATCGTATAGTATTTTTTGTAAATGTTCATTGTCTCTAGCAAATATTAAAATAAAAATAGCGTAGTAACCAGAAACAAAATTACATTCGGTTATCTCAGGTATTTTTTCCAATTCATGCATTACTTCTTTAGCAAAGCGAGCTTCACGCAATCTAATACCTGTATATGATTTGGTTTTATATCCTAAGCTTTTTTCCTCTAAAACAAACTCCGCATTTTTAATTACACCTTCTGCAGTTAATTTTTTAATACGTTGATGAATTAGGGAGTTAGAAACCTTTAATTCATCAGCAATTTGCGAATAGGCTTTACGAGCATCTAAACGAAGTTTTGATAGTATTTGTTTGTCTATATAATCAAATTGATTTTCCAAAAGAATAATTTTGTTGGGATAAACTTAATATAAGCTACAAGATAAACAATCGTTTTTAACGAAAAAAGTGTAGCCGAAAATACAAATATACGGCTACACTTTTTCAATACTTAATTTTATGATTAAGCATTTATTACTGCCAAGCAGTTTTGTATGCTCTCATCTTGCATATCTTCATACCATTTTGTTAACTTATAAACAGGTTCACCTAAATCTTTTTCAAATAATGATTGATTAGATGTACCTTGATATTCACGTTTAGCATCATCTGTTCCTAAGTTTGAAGCAAAAATTCCTGCTGCACTTACAGGTAAGAAATCTTCGTAGACCATAGGTTCTATACTTAAATAACCATCCTCTAATAATTGGTTTACATCTACTTTTGTATAGACTTTATCTTTAGATAACGTTTTTGCTTTATCGGTAGTAAAGTAATGGAAGTATGCCAATTCTTTTGATTGTAACTCTTCGTAGTTATCAGGGAAAACTTTAAAATTTTCTGCTAATAATTCATTGTATTCTGAGGCGTTTTCGGCAGTTGGTGATCCACCAATAGCTTTACGTGTTTTGCCTAACAACTCGTGATATAAGTCAAGTCCTTTTTGAGTTAATGCTGCACCACGTTGTTCAATCTCACCAAAACGAGCTTTGTGTTCGCCTATTTCTTCTTTTTCAACATTGTTTTTAAAAGTTACTTTTTCAGTCAATGCTTTAAAACTTGTTTGACGTAGTAAAATAGGGCATTTTCTAGCAGGAGGTCCTTCTATATTATCTTTTGGTGGAATATTACGAGCCTCCATGCTTACTTGCACCTTATCTATGTCTAAAGTTCTAGGGGTTAGGTGGTTGATGTGAGGTCCTTTGAAAGCAACTACATCAGCAATTAATCTGTGTTGATTTAGTAAAGCTTCGTACATTTCATAATCTACGGTAGCAGTATCGTGCCAACGAAAAGTTTCTAACGCTTCTAGAACAAAGGTTTCTGCATCTTCTTTATTTAAACCTCCTTCTTTTTCAGATTTATCAATGAGTTGTAAAACTTTTTCTGTAAAAATTTGACGTTTTTCTAAAATAGTTTCAACATTGTTACGAAGCTGAGCATCATCAATTAAATCGATACGCAATAAAGAGGTAAAAACTCTGAATGGAGCTTGATTAAGAGCGGTGCTTTCAATAGCTCTAAATGCCGTAGAATGAACAGGAACACCAGCTGGGGCTAAATCATAGTAACCAACAGAATACATTCCCATAACCTTGAATAGACGCCTCATTGTAAATAGCTCATAGGGCTTACCTAAGCGAATTGCTCCGTGGCGTTCCATATTTAGCCGAGTTAATTCTCCAGTATGTGCTAACTGCTCTTCAACTTCTTTAGACTCTGAAAGAACATTATCATTAATGCCATGAACCAAATCAAGTAGCTCACCATAAAGTGGCACCTCTTTTTTGTACATATCAGACATAATTTTAGAGAAGCGGTTACGAATGTACTCTGGAGAGACAAATTCTTCAGTTGTATTAGTAAAACTTTCTAGTTTATTTTTTGATGACATAGTTTATTGAGATTTGCTACAAATTAAATGAATTTAATTTTTTTTAGTATACATAAAAGTGAATTTTGTTTTATTAGTATTTATTTTGAGTTAATTTACTTTTGAGGATGTGCTTTTTTTAACTAAAAAGATAATTTTTACAAAAAAAGTATTTTTTAAAAGTCAATTTGACTTTGTTTTAGTATATAAGACTTAGTAAAATATTTCAGCGTTTTTAATTCTATTAGAGAATAAACAATGGAGTACATATTATAAACAACAAATTAAAAGTTTCTTAATCTTAAGAATAATAGCAAATAAGCATTTTAATAGAGTTTCAGTTTGAAAGTAATAATATGGAATTAGAATAGTTTTATGGCTATATATGATAATAAAACCCCGAAATTTTGGGGTTTTATATTGGCGTAACGTTTCTGGATAAGTACAGCAGCTTATTGTACTACATATTTTTAACACCTAGAGGTTCTATTTTAAGGACTCTTATTTCTTAAAGGTTTATACCTATTGTTTTTTATCTGTTGTTGGCAGGTTTATTTTTTTATAGGAGTTCCATAAAATTAGTAAACTCATTTTTTAACCTTATATCCTCTTTCCCTTTAATTAATGCTTTAAGCAATTCGATTGTATGTTCTTTTTTATCTTCAGGAAATTTATTAATTATTTTGGGTGCGAAATTTCTAAGACTTGAAATTAGTATGTCATCTACCTCTTGATTTTTATTTTCTAAAAATGTCATAGTAATATACCCTGTAAGTAACTCTTGTAACCCCTTGATTCCTTGATTATATCCTCTTACCCGAGTTTTGTAATTATAAGAATCCTTACTTAGCGATTTGATAAAATCATTTGATAAGGAAATTATTTTTATAGATTGATACCCAATACTAGCAGCTAACATTGCCTGTTCTTTAGAAATTGAATCCTGAGGTTGATTCAATTGAGATTTTAGAATTAAGTTAATTTTCGCATAGGTGGGCGCTAGAATTCCCATCTTGGTTCTAGAATTTGAATTTGCTGGTATTTCTGGAAATTTATCTTGTTGTGTATAAATATACTGGACTAAGTTTGGATTAATTTTATACGGTAATCCATTCTTAATTTTTTTAGCTATACCGTTTAATTCAACTGTTGCCTTTTGGTTGTCATAGGGCTTATGAATATCTTGAGAAAATGATTCTATTGAAATAAGAATCAGTAATTGAGTTAATATTAATTTAATAATATTTTTGGTAGTCATAATGTAGTTATATTAATCTGAATTAGTGTAAAGTTATTTGAAGCTAATAACTCTCTCAATATTACTGTTAAAGGTTTTGTGTGATTATCAATAATGGGCAAGATAGCGATTTTTTCTTGTACATCTTCAAACTATATTTTTTGTGAAAACATCAAATAAAGCACCTTCTAAACCATTAATTAAATGAATAAAACCTGAACCTTTATTTTGAGAATTAATAATAATGAAAGAGATGAAAAGAACAAGTATTAACGAAGTTATTTTTCAAATTAACGTTAATATATATGATACAGATAAGCCTTGTTTGTGAGTAGTATATGCTAGATTAACTATATAATATAAAAAAGGTATTCCATTAGTATTGGGACAATACCCAAGCCTAATAGAGGTTGATGTTTCTTGTCTAAAAGAAGTTGTTTTTTTAATTTATAATTGTTCGATATAAATTATTTTTATCTAGAATATAAATATGATTATTCAGTGTCTGAATAGCGTATGAGTTTGCTTCAAAAAACACAGAGTCATCTTTTTTTGTTAAAAAAGGGAGAGGAGTATTTGTTCCTTTACTGTCAATTTTAAATATAAATGATTTAGCTTCATCTAAAGCTTGAAAAGAGGTTGTAATAAATGCATTATTTTCATGAATAACTATATCAGATATTTCTCCATAAGGCATATGTATTTTTTTCCAAGTTTTCCCTGAGTCATTTGTATACATTAATACATTGTTTGAACCACCAATAAAACCAGTTCTGGAATTAAAAAAGGCAATAGATGATAATGTAGTATTTTCTCCAGAGTAGAGAAGTTGCCAGTTAACTCCTCCATCAATACTTTTATAACATTTCCCAGATAACGTGGTTATTATTAGTTCATCAGCAGAAATTATAGCTATATCTGATATGCCTTTTTCATTTTTAGGAAGGTTATTGTTTTTAATTATTTTCCAGGTTTCACCTCTATCTATTGTTTTTAATATAACGGAATGGCGTTCATGTTCTCCAATAATAAAGCCTATTTTTTCTGTTAAAAATCTAACTTTGTAATATTTGAATTTTTGATATCTACTTTGATTTTCTTTAAAAAAGTATTTAGTATCAAAAACACTCCAATTTTTTCCAAAATCTTCACTTTTATATATATAGTTACTAGCCCCAACTATAAAAATATTATTACCAGAAAAATCTACAGACTGAAAAGAGTTAGCAAACCTAGAAAAACTAACTTCTTTCCAGTTTTTTCCACCATTTAGGGTAATTCTAGCTCTTAATCGGGTTCCACCAACTATAACACCAAGGTTATTATCTTTAAACTTAAGACCTTGATAAAAATGAAATCCAGTTTCATCTAAATGGTGTAGTATTGAAACCTCTTGGTTAGAAGTTGTATTGGTAAAGCTATATTGATTTTGTGTAATATTATTAAACGTATTGTATTCTATTCTTGGAGCCTTATTTATTGGTATAAAGTTTTTACTAACCTTGTATGGTTTTGGGGTAAGGTCGTTTTTATTTGATTGATTATTAATACATGAATAGAAAAGAGCAATTGTAAAAAGTAAAGGGAATAGGTTTATTTTCATAATTCTAAGTAATTTTTGTCTGTTTGTACTAGGTACATTTCAGCTATATAAGTTTTGTATAGTTTGTGTTATACAAACATAACAAAACAGGATTAAAGCCTTTGTAATAGAACTTTTCTTTTTTAGTTATTTGTAATAATTTAAGCTTAGGGGTAATACTACAATAATAAGGAAACAACACTTCAGGCTTAATTGAGATGTTGTTTTCTAACTAAGGGGAATTTAGTTCCCCTTAAGCAAGTAATTATATACAATGTTTTACTATAGAAAAATGTTTGTTAAGTAGAAGATTAAAGTGTTGTGGTTACAAAAGGTGTTATTGCTTTTGTAAAGTAGCTTCTGATATTACTGCTAGTACTTTTTCTGGATATAATCTTTCTGTATAGTCTTCTGGTGTAAAGTTGTATATAACTTTTCTCTCGTTATTTACAATTTAGGTTGCAGGCATTGGTAACTCATAATCTTTGTTTCCATTGTGCTTATCTACGTTAAGATTAAAAGAGTAGTATACACTTCTTAAGTCTTCAGGTAGTTGAAAAACTAGTCCTAATGATTTTGCATATTGATTTTTTATATTTTGGATTAGTTTGCTTAAAACGATACAAAATAAAAGAGTAATGGTTTTGTGTTTGTATAAAATTATTTATTTGGGCATAAATCTAGTATGGTCTTCTTTGTCGATTTTTTCTTTATTAGCTATGACATTATTTTTGTTTTTTTTGGAAGGCTTTTTACTAAAGTTAACTGGGTACTTATTTTTTGATTTTGTAAAATAAAATAATTCATTTTCTTTTAAGAAAAGTTGAATTTTTGAGTGTAAAATGGGAATACCCAAAGGAAAAACAAGAATAAGTAAAAAGTTAGGAAAATCATTAATAAACTTAAATCTAGAGTTATTAATGGGTATTTTAGATATTATCTTGCCTGTGAAAACTGCTATGTATATATATGAGGCAAAGACAAGTACTCCGTAAAGAAGTACTAAAAGTTCTATTAAAATTATAGTTTTATTATCAAGAAACCATCCTTCCTTAAATATATCTAAGTTTAAATTAAGTAGAAAGTCGAGAAGTCTATGTGTAGAATAGAATAAAAAACAAACTTTAAATAAGGTGTTTTTAATCTTAATTTTTTTCTCATTTATCGTTACAGCAATACACCAAATCCACATAAGAAAAAGAAAATGCATTATTAAAAGAGCACTTTCAAATAAAGGGAAGTTAAAGTCAAAATTTAAGAAAAAAGAAATTAAAGATATTAATCCTTCTAATATTCCAACAAAAAAAGGCATGAAAAATAAAAGGAGTCCAATTTGGATAGAGCTTAACTTAAATATAAGTTTAATCATTTTTTTGAGTTTATAGTCAATTTAGCTAACCATAGAAGTAAAGCTTCAAATGCTGTGTTGAATTTTTTACGGAATAACTTAATTTTTAGCAATTTTTATTCTCTCAAATATAGGGAAATAAATAAGGAAAAAGAATCTCTTTATTATCAGGAGGATGCCTCAAGCCTAAAGAGAATGACTCTCCATAGGTAACAAGAACAATACTCCTTGCTTAAGAGGGAGCGTTATTCTCCTTAAGCGAGAAGCATTGTATACAAACTTTACTATAGAAAAATGTTTGTTAAGTAGGAGGTTAAAATGTTGTGGTTACAAAAGGTGTTATTGCTTTTGTAAAGTAGCTTCTGATATTATTGCTAGTACTTTTTCTGGATCTAATCTTTCTGTATAATCTTCTGGTGTAAAATTGTATATAACTTCTCTCTCCTTATTAACAATGTAGGTTGCAGGCATTGGTAACTCATAATCTTTGTTTCCATTGTGCTTATCTACGTTAAGATTAAAAGAATGGTATACACTTCTTAAGTCTTGAGGTAGTTGAAAAACTAGTCCTAATGATTTTGCGTATTGGTTTTCAAGATCACTCAGTACACTGAAAGTTAATTTGTTTTTCTCTGATGTGGTTAATGAATTATCGGGTGTTTCTGGGCTAATAGCTACCAATGCAGTATTTAACTTGTTAAGTTGTGGTAGAATGTTTTGTAAGGCACGTAACTCCATATTGCAAAAAGGACACCATCCACCTCGGTAAAAAGAAATAACTAGAAAACCTTCTTTAAAATCGGAAAGCGATCTATTTTTATTATTTATATCAGGTAGAATAAATGTAGGAAGTATATCTCCTGTTTGTAACGCTTTTGTACTTAACGATTGCTCTTTTAGTTTGTTTGTGCTGGTTTCCATAATAGCCCATTTTTCGGCTGGTATGTTTTGTTTATTTGTTGCTTTTCTTTCGGCAAGACTTTTTGATAAGTTCATTTTAGTAAAAGATTTTATTTAATGCTACAAAAGTCAATGAATCTGCTACGTCAAAAAATGGAATAAATTATAAAATGATGGAATAAATTCCCAACCTATTAAGTTACTGAGTTTTGTGTTCTAAATTGTGTGGGAGTGAATTTTGTATGTTTTTTAAAATATTTGATAAAATAATACGGATCATTAAAACCTAATTGATAAGCAATCATTTGGCTGGTGTCTTTGGTATTGAGTAATTTGTGTTTTGCTTTATTAATTACTTTTTCAGTAATAAACTTACAAGGTGTTTTATTCTCAGTTTGTTTAATTTCATGTATTAGTTTTTTAAGAGGTATTTCCATCATTTCTGCATAGGTGCCTGCACAATAATTGTGTTCTATGTTTTGATCAATTAATTCTGAAAATTGTGCTGTAATGGATTGTTCTTTTAAGTTATTCTTAAAATCACCTATAAATTCACTCCATAAAACATGAGTATAGCTTTCTAAAAGACGACTATTGTTTTTAGCCTTTAACAACGAGTGTATCTTACTTTTTTTATTGTCATAATTTTTAATTTTCAACACTTCAAATGAATTATTAATATTTGATAGTTCTTTCTCCAAATCGGGGAATGTTTTTAGATCGTGCTCATTTAGCTTAGCTACAAACCCTTCTACAAAAGGAGAAGCAGCTACAATATCAAATTCAGTATCAAAAAAGAAGTAGCTTTTTGAAGGAATAGGATTAATATTTCCGTCTTTTTCTATGGTTATACTTCCATTTAAAAGGATAAATAGGTTTTCTTTATTTGGAATTATTTTTTGGTTGTTTTTTATAGGGTATACCATTGTACTTCTTTAAAACAGAGCTCTAAATTGATTATTCAGCTCCAAATTTGTCGGGAAATTTATATAATCCTTAAGCTATGCGCAAAAATATGTTAATTCTAGATTAGAAGTCTAAGTAATCAATTTTGAATGAGGCTTGCTATAGGAAAAAAAGTGTTTGTTAAGAGAAACAGGAGAGATAATATTCAAACTTTTGTTAAAGTAAAATAACTATAAAAGTGGGGTTTTATTTTAAAGTTCTAAATTGTTATATGTATTTTCTTTTTTCATTAAAAACTTTAGTTCTTCACAGGTTTTGCTTGGAATGAATTCAGTTAATTGATAATAAGCTAATCCGTTTGCTTTGAAAGGATCTTTTTTAACAATATTTTCTAGTTCAGATTTGCTTTCAGCTTTCGCTAATATGAAGCCACCAGTTTTTGGAGCTTATCGTCCAGAAGCAAGGAAGTTTCCAATTCATGTTGTTCGTTTAAAAAGCGGTCAATTTTTTCGAGTTCAGTTTTGTAAGTAAGGTTTATTATAAATATAAAAAATTAAATTTTATGTATTAACTTTTCGTAATCTATTACTGTAGCAAACTCTTCATTTAAATTAGCAAGAGAGGTTAAGTGTATTGTTTTAGCATCATATTTTTCTCCATTAATACCAATTCTATCAAAAGCAGCAGTAGCGTCTGAAATTACATAAGTTTCAAATCCAAAATTACCAGCCATCCTAGTAGTTGTTGATACGCAATGGTTGGTTGTTATCCCAACAATAACAAGAGTTGTAATGGTTTGTTCATCTAATAGTTCTTTTAAATCGGTTCCAATAAAAGCACTATTCACTTCTTTAGTTATTATAGGTTCATTTTTTAACGGTATTACATTTTCGTTAAAATTAAAACCATCATCTTGTTTATTAAGTTTTGAATTTGGGTTTGTAGAACTATGCCTTATATGAAAAATAGGTAAATCTAGTTTTCTCCATTTGTTTAATATTTTTCCGCAAATAATTTCAGCATCTTTATTGTTTCTATTACCGCCCCAATATTCTTCGTTTAAGAAAGCTTTTTGGATATCTACAAGGATTAAAGCTGGATTTTTTTCTCTTAATTTCATGCTTAAGTTATTATTTAATACAGTATAAAGGTTTTAAATATGAATAATACTTAGGATAACTAGTTCTTAATTTGTTTTCCAAATAGTTTTTTCCAGAAACTCTTTTTTTCTTGAGGTTTCGTTTTTGAAGTTTCTTCATTTACACTATCATTTTTTTTAATAGCTGTAATTTGTTCCATAGCAGCTTGTTGATATAGTAGTGCACCTTCAGGATCACAGTTAAACAAGTTAGAAAAGCATGACGAATTATTTAAATCCATCGGATTAGGTTCTATAACTTCCGTAGCTTCTAGTAAACCTAATTTGTTGTCTTTTGAAAAGTTTAAAGCTTTAAGGAAAACGTTAATTCTATCGTGTGAAAACAAATAGTTTAATTCTTTTTTAATTTCAGAATCGCTTTCATAATCATTTAATAATTCAATAACCTTATTTTGAGGAATGTAAACACCAGAGCAATAATTCTCAATAATTTGATTATTTACACTTTTGGTTAACTTTTCATTTGGCACTATTTCTTGCCATTTTTTATAGTACTTTTTTAGCAAAGGATTTTCTGAAAGAGAAAGAGCTGAACCTCTTGTATAAAAGAACTTTTGAAAGAAACCTTGCGTAACAGCTATGTTAAATCCATGGCTTTTATCAAAAATATCATCTTCTTTAATGTTTAAGCCATTTTCAATGACTTCTTTATAATGGTCTTTGTAAAAATTTTCAAAGGTATTTTCTGAGATTACTTTTTCAAGTAAACTTTGATTATCTAATACATCAAAATACCAATCGTTTATTTGTTTTTCTGATATAGGATGATAACTTATATCCCAACCCATAGTATTGTTTTTTAGTTATTGTTAATGTTTTTGTAAGTAAAAAGTAGTGAGGCTTTCCTATATAACTTTTTCTATTAAATTGAAAAGCTAAATTTACAAAGATTAGGTTCTTTATAAGTGTTAAAAAATTGTTTTTATTGTAGATCAACTTCAATGATATATGATGTTATTAATTTTATTTTAGCACCTTTTGCTCCTTTGAAAAAATAAAAGTTTGAAAAAGAATGTTTTTTCCGTTTCGCATTTTAATAGTTCCATTTACAGCACCTTCTTTTCCGTGAGATAAGATTTGTTCTAGTGTTAATTCGATTACCTCTTTCTCTTTTATTTTTTTAAGTTCTTCAATGAACTCTTCCTTCCCTTCAACTTTTCTATCTCCAATTATATTCCAAACTATTTCATCAGTAACACTTTCGGTAAGAAATTCCAAATCTCCTTTTGCTAAGGCGATATTAAATTCTTTTAAGAGTGTCATTTTAGGTGAATTTCCGCAGCTAGGGCTTGAAATAATCTTTAGCATAATATTAGTCTTTTAAGGAGTAGTATAGGTTACTTTTCTACTTTAAACATTTTTTCAAAAGCATTGTACACGGCTTCGTGTAGTGCATCGCCATGAGTTTTATCTTCTAAAAATTCAAAGTAAATTTTTGAGTTTTCTGTTGCTTTGCCAAGTAGTTTGTTGTATAGTTCTTTGGCAGTTCGCTCCATAACCGGCCCTTCTTTACCAACAGCAATATAAATATGTTTTTTAGTATTGTATTTAGCAGGGGCGAAGGTCAAAAGTTTTTCAGCATCCCACCAAAGACTGGGGCTTACAATTATGTAGTTGTTAAAAAGGTTGGGAGTTTTAAATAAAACCTCTGTAGCTAAAAGGCCTCCTAGCGATTGTCCAATTAATGTTTTGTTATCGGTTGTTCTGTAGTTAGTATTTATAAAGGGTAGAAGTTCTTTTTTTAGAAACTGAATGAACTTTTTAGATTTTCCAGAAGTAGGGAATTCTTTTTGATCAATTTCAAGAGTAGAAGGGTAAGTGAAATCTCTTTTCCTATCTACATTTCCAATACCAACTACAATAGCTTCAGGAAGCATGTTTATCCATGGAAAAGAGCCAAATTGTACAATTCCAGCAATATGAATAAAATCTTCATCTTTAGAGCCATCTAGTAAATAAATAACAGGGTATTTTTTTGAGTTATTAATGTAATAGCTTGTAGGAAAATAAATATTTAGTGTTCGATCTTCTTTTAAAATAGCCGACTTTATTTGAACAGTTTTTCCGATGGAAAAATCACTTTCATTAATTTTTTCAGGAATATTTTGAGCAAAGCTTGAAAAAGCGATTAATAGAGTAACAAGTACTAAAGTTTTCTGTTTCATATTACTAATAATAATGGTTATCATACAGTTATGTAAATATAAGAGACTTTTATTCAATAGTTACAAGTTCTCCATCTTCAGGAAGGTAAACATTATGATGTAAATTATTTTGTTTCAATATAGTTTTAAGTTTTTCTCGAGTTAAAGGACAATGGTTAATAGCTTCCATATGATTAGCAATGACTGAACCAGATGAGTTTTTTATAAATTTTAAGATATCTTTTACACTCATAATAAGTTGTTTAAAAATATCAAACTGAGCAGCTCCACATGCTAACACACTAATTTTAGGTTTGTAGTTAGTTAGTACTTTATGTACTGCATTGGTATAAACGGTATCAGAGCTGAGATAAATAGATTTTTGATTGGGTAGTTGTATGTAAAAACCGAGAACATTTCCCATAAGTTTTGCGACAAATCCGTAACCATGTTTGGCAGGTATTCCTTCAATCACTCCACCTAAAAAAGGTTGTTTCTCCCAATATTTTAAACTTTGCACAATGTTTAATCCTCGTTTTTTTAAGGCTTTTTCATCTTTTACACTACAGGTAACAGGAATATTATTTTTAATTAAAAATTGTACACCGGCATTATCTACATGGTCTGGGTGTTGATGAGTAATTAAACAATGAGTTACTTTATTAAGTAGTGAATAAGTGTTTTTTGGAAGTGGAACAGTTGGGTTTTTTCTAGCTTTATGTCTAAATAGTGTAAATGGAGGCATAATTCCTTGGTTACCTAACATAGGATCTACAAGTATAACCTCTTTTTCGGTTTCAATAATTATAGTGGCATTTCTTATTTGGTGTATGTGTAACATTGTATAACGCTTTTAGTTATGCAAATGTCTTTTTTACACTATTTATTTTCATTGATTCAAATCAAGAAATACGTTTTTTAATTCTGCTTAACGTTTCTGGTGTTACGTTTAAGTACGAAGCTAGATGGTATTGGGGGATATTTTGTATCCATTCGGGTTTGTAAATAAATAGCTCGTTGTATAATTCTTCAGGGGATTTTGTGATACGATTAAACTCTAGTTTTTCTTTTTGTTTTAAAAGCTTTTGAAAAGAAGCTTCAACAAAGGTTTTTCCACATTGATATTTTTCTAGTAACTCAAAAAAAGGTTGTCTTTCAATACTTAAAACTTCTACAGAAGTTAGACATTCTTGATTTTTCTTTGTTTTAGTATTATGACTAAAAGTTAGTAAATCGGAAATAAACTGAGGTTTTACATAAAAGTTGATATTGACTTCTTTGTCTTCGTTTGCGTAATATTCTCTTACAACTCCACTATTTAAAAAGCGGAGTTTTTTTTCTTTAGAGTTTTCTTGAAGTAAAATAGTTCCTTTAGTGTGTTTTTCAATTTTAAATAAAGTAAACAGTTCATCAAGTCCATGTTGATTTAAAGGGAATTCTGTTTCGAAGAATTTAGAGATCTCAGAGAATAGTTTCATTAATCGTGTTTTTCGATTCCAAATTCGAATGGTTTAGAATCTTTATCTAACAAAAATAAAGAAAGGTTTACAAATGAAAATATTATACTGATAACTGAGAAAAAAGTTAAAGACATGTTTATATAATTTAAATTGTCAACTTTAAAAGTTATTGTGATTACAGAAATAAGGCCAATAACATAAGCTATTAAACAAAGGAGATAATTGAGAAAAGAGAAAGTAGTATTTTTTAATCTCATATAAACTAGTTTTAAATACCATATAAAAAGTATACATATTACAATTAAGGGAGGTAAAAAACTACCGTAACTTAAAGTAGTTATACTTTTGTTAATGTTGAGTAATAGAGTAATTATGATAAGACCCAAAAATGTTGCTACGCACCATATACCTAACTGTTTAATAAATTGATTAATAGTTAAACTTCCTTTTTTATAAACATCTTTTATACAAGGTTTAGTTCCATTAAGAACTGAAAGGAAGAGTATTGAACCTACTCCCAAAACAACATAAAAAAGCATACTTGATATATGAAAAATCTTTATTTGATTATCAATCTCGAATCCTAATAAATTAGAAAACATTCCCGTACTAGTAGTTGTTTTTAAAAAGATAGCATCAAAAAAAAGAAATATGAATATTCCCACCACAACACCTATCCATAATTTAGATTGTAAATCTTTTATTCTTTTAATAGCTAAAGTTACAGCGCTGTAAAATAAAATAAAACTTACAGGCAAATTAGGTATAGTAAATGGTTTTATAAGTTGATGTGTAGTTAGTAAGTGTGCACTTTTTGAGCTTATAATTGACATGATACTAGCATTTATAGTAAAATCACTAATGAAACTAAAAGCAAAAAAGAATAAAATTATTATCCCAAATAAAAATTCTTCCTTATTAATAGTTTCTCTAGGGTCAAATAGTAATTTTATTATTTTGTAATTCATGGCTATTGTATTTGGGGGACTAAACAGGTTGTGGTTTGTTAAAGTAAAAATTAAATGTTGTTTGTATTAGCTAGACTATTTTCATTCTTCTCAGTCAATTCTAAGTAATTATCTTTTCCGAATGATATATAGTATAATGGGTATAGAATGATGATACCCGCAAAAATTAGAAAAATAAGATTTTTAGAAAACATAAATAAGGCAACAAGTAACATCATAACAGCTCTTATAATTCCCTCATACTTAAAACTGTTTAAAGTTAAGGTTACGATTTTATCATCAGTAACATTTATATTGATTTTTTGACTACCACACCAAGAAGCCTTAGCGTAAACTTCATATTTGCCATTATCTAATTCATATTCTTTATCTTCTTTTTTTATTAAACCTAATTCTTTTTCGTTAGCATATATTTTAGCTCCAACGGTGCTTTCAATTTTAATTTTTCCCATTTTAATTTTTTTAAGTGTTTTGATATGTTATGTGTTTCTTTTTTAGAGAATTATAGCTAATATTATTTAGCTAATTCTTTTGTTTTGCTCCAAAGACTTTTTCCTTTGTTTTTTAACTCTTCTGTACTACCATATTTTTTTAAGTTGTCAATAAAGCTTTTAAGGTTATCAATAGTTTTAAAAATTTCATCGGTATGTGGTACGTTTTGCTTTTTCATTACTTTTTCCCAGTCTACCTTAGATAAAATTACATACATGTATTTCGTAGCTATTTTACTTAAAAAGAATTTATCATAAAAACCATTTAACACCTTACCTGGCTCTCTATTCTTAACATATTCAATAGATTCATCTATTCTTTTTTTATCTTCTGAAGAGAGTAGGGTACTTGTTTTAAGTTTGGTTAATGTAGCAATAGCTTTTTCGTTTTCTTCGTTTTTTAAATATAAATAAGTTTCTATTGACCAAGTAATTTCATTATTTAATCCAATTTTATTAGCATCTTTTAAAAATGCTTCAAAATCTTCAAGAGCACGTTTTTCATCAATTTCTCTATCCATCATCAATCGGTCAAAACCTCTGAATAAATGATTTAATGAATGAAGACCTAAATGAGTACTTTCATTATCTAAATTTCCCCATTGAAAAAAAGCTCTAGTATAAGGTAAATCCACATTTTTATTGTTGTTTAGCCAATTAATATTTCTTGAAATTTCATCTTCTGATAAATAATAAAGGCCTTTTTCAAAAAACAAGAAACCTCTAAAATATTGTAGCAGAGTTTTAATTTCAGAATCAGGAAGTAATTCAGGGTTCGTCTTTGTACATTCGTAAAGTGATACTTCTTTTCCTAAATCTTTACTTAATATTACAACAGCACTTAAAATAGCATGTTCTATATTTTGAACATATTCTTTTTCTTTTCCTTTATAGTACTCTCTTTTTTTACTGATAGAATCTCCGTAAATTACATTAAAGGCATCTACTAAAGTAGGAAAAACATCTTCATCAGTTTTCATAATAAAGTCTTCCATTTTCTTATAATCTCGGTATATTAAAATGTAGTCTAATAATGATAAGTTTTCAGGATTTTTAACATCATATTTTACCACTTTGTTAAAAATCTTATCGAGATCCTTTTTAAAAGATAGAAATTCTGTTGAAATGGTGTCTTTTTCGGCAGAAGATCTAATTAGTATTTTACCAAATTTATAAGTGGTTATTTTGTATGAATCTAAGTTTTCTTTTAATTCTATTTTGTCTTTTTCAAGTAGTTCCTCGTCTGTTTTTTCTTTGTTGAAACAACTAGTTATCAAAAAGAATGATAATAATAGAGGAATGTATTTTAAATCCATTTATGAGGCATTTAGTATGGGTGAAAGAATAATAGTGAAGCTTTGGTAAGCTTTTTTAGTTAGACTTTTGACTAGTTCTTTTCGTTATTAGATTTTTGTTTTAAGTTAAGAGTAATAGATATCTTTTAACTTAACTCTTTTGTTAAATAGTGAGAAGAGTGTCCTTTGGGTCTATCGTTAATTGTTGCTATATGCTTGTAGCCAGCTTTTTCATAGAAAGGTTTAGCTTGCCAACTAGTAGTTTCAACAAAGACTTTTTCACAACCATTATCTTTCGCATAATTTTCGGCAGATTCAATTAACTTTTTACCTACACCTTTTCCGCGACAATCTTCAGATAGCCAAAGTAACTCAATATGTAAAGTGTTCCAAAAGCACACAGCTCTTATTCCACCAACTACTTTTCCTACTTGATTTCTAGCAAAAGTAAAAAACTTGATTTCCTCTTCTATTGGTTCAAGATCAGGAATTTTTGAATGATTAAAATCTATAATTCCTTGGCTTATAGTTTTGGGGTCTTGTTCATTTGGAGTTGTAGTAATTTCTATAGTCATTTTTTATTCTTTTTCAATTTCCAAATATAATAAAAACAGAAAAGGATAATAAAGTTTAACCCGCAGTAAAAAAGAAACCTTTTAATCCGCTTAAAATACTTTGTACAGCATATGAAGCCAAGATAAGCCCCATTACTTTACTAATAACTGTAATACCATATTCGCCAATCCTTTTTTGTATACGGCTGGCCAATAAAAGAATTATCATAGTGAGTGCTACTACAAAAAGAACGAGTAGGGTAGTAATGGTTTGTTGTTGAATAGTATATATATGGTTATCAGTTAATAATACTACTGCCATGATAGCTCCTGGTGAAGCAATTGAAGGAATTGCTACAGGGAAAATAGTAACATGCTTGTAGTCTGAAATTAAATGTTTTTCAGATTCTGGTTTTCCTTCACCAAAAATCATTGTTAAAGCAAAAAGAAAAAGGATAACACCTCCAGAAATTTGAAAAGCATCTAGAGTAACTTTCATCCCCTCTAAAATAATTTGTCCTACGACAATAAAGAATAGTAGAATTAAAAAAGCAATGAACGATGCACGGATAGCTACTTTTTTCTTGTGGTATGTATCTAATTGTTTGGTAGCTTCTAAATATACAGGAACTGTTCCTAAAGGATCAATAACTGCAATTAAAAATAGAATAGTTGTAATTATTTCTGCTACCATTATTAAAACTTGTTAGATAACGAAGTTACTTTTTTTGAATGTAGTATCAAATATAAAAAAGAAAAAAAGCCAAAGCTGTAAAGCTTTGGCTTAACTAATAAAACCAAGTATTAGTGTCATCGGAGTTAGCTAAACCAATGGACTAATGTTGTTAGTATCAACTATATTTTTAATGTAGGCTAATTACTTTTGTCATTAACCATTTTGCGTTTTCTTTTTTCCAAATGGCAATAAACTTACTAGGAATAGATTTAGCATTAGGTTCTCTATTATTAAAAAATTTATGATAACCTATTTGCACTGCCCCATATTTATTAATAGGATATACTTCAATGCTTCCTTTTATTAAAGTGCGAGTAACCTTACCACAAATGTTCTTTTTAGTGGCAGCTATAATTTCACTTTTAGAGTTAGATAAACCTCCCTTATCATGAAAAAACTCAATATTATCACTTAAAATATCAGACTGTGTTTTCATATCACAAGTATTATAAGCGTTAAAGAAAATGCTATCCATTTTTACAATTTGATTATGCAAGTCGATGTCAACAGGTTTGTAGTTAGGTATTTCTTGCACTTGTCCGTTCATTACCCATGACAGTAAAAGTGTGTATAGTAGGGTAACTATTTTCATAAAAAAGTTACCCTTAAAGAAGAAGTCAAATAAATCGTTCATAGTTTTTCAGTTTATGCGTTTACCAAGTTTTAAAGCTCAAAACTCCTTCTTCATTATACAGTCTACGGAAACCTTTAGATATATTATCTAATGTACCGTTTGAAATTTTAATACTACCTACATATCCATCGTTACAATCAATTTCTAAAACGAGATTACTAATTGTTTTGTCACTATTAAACTTTGAGTCAACAATATCAATATCTATGTTTTTGCGATCTTTAAACCAGTCAATTAATTTGTTAAGTTCATCTTCAGTAGTTTTTTTAGAAATGATAAATTCAGCTTTTGCATCATTAATTGTGCTGTCAAATAAAAAGCTTACTTCATCATCATTATCAGAGTCCCAATCGTCAGAATCTTCATTATTAATATCTTCTTCATCACAATCTAAACAGTCAAAACCTTTAGAAGTCATTTTGAAATGATGATTAGCCATATCACGATCGTATACGTTTTGGACGTTTTTTACATCATCTAAAAAGTTACGAGATGAACCTTCAAAATATACAGTTGTTCCTTCAGGAATGTATAAAATAGCGTCAATTTCTTCATCTTTCCACATGTTTTTGTATTCACTAATAAAAAAGGCATCAAAAACAATGGTGTTGTTTGCTGTTTTAAAGTTGTACAGAATAGCTTCTGCATTGTTATTGGCATTATGACGCTTTCTTCCTTCAGAAGTTTTCTTTATTTCTATATAAGCATTACCAGTTTCACTCTTACGAACATCAATATTTATATCATTAGAGTACTTCATTTCTTTATCATTTACATGAACAGATACTGAATTATCTCTATTACGTAAATTGTGTTGATAGTAAATATTATCGTCATTTATTACTCGTATTTTTAAAGGCTCTTCTTGATTGTATGTAATACTATGTTTTGAAACATGTGCACCATCATAAGCATGTGTGGTAAAATATTCAATACCAGAGAACCCTATTGCCAATAAAGATACCAACCAAAGTCCGAATAATGTTAAAACGGTTGCAATACCAAGTCTTTTAACATTAGGAGATAAAATTCGTAATCCTAAAATAAATAGGACAACAAAAGGAATTCCTATCAAGAAAAATACAAATGTCATTAATAACCATTTAGGCATTGCCGAATCGTAAAAGAAGGGAGGATAGTGAATCATATCTCCATCAAAATTTAAGATTTCTAAGCTTCCTACAGAAAATAAGGTTAGTAGCAATGAAATGATTGTAATACCAGCGATAAATATTAATAAAACGCCCATGAATTTACCAAACACTTTGAATACGGCTAGTAAAATTTTACCCATAGTGTCTATGAAATCCTGAAAACCAGATTTAGTTTGGTTGCGTAGTTTTTGATAATCAGCATTTGAAATTTTATCCGATAAATCATGGGCGCCTTCCTTTACCTTAGATGAAAGGTTTTCAAACTCATTACGAATTTTTTTTTCAATATTATCAATATTTACAGCTTCACCTTCCATCTGTAATTTTTCTGAGGTAGTTTTAGCTTCTGGCAGAATAACCCATAAAATGATGTAGCCTATAATTCCGAAACCAAACCCAGCCAATGTTAAAATTAGAAAGGCTAAACGAATCCAAACAACATCTATGTTAAAATAATGTCCTAGTCCAGAGCAAACTCCACCTAAAAACTTGTCGTCACCATCTCTAAACATTTTTTTACTAGAGGTGTTTCTATTGTAACTGTAAGAAGTATTTTCGTTATATGCTTCTTCAGCTTCTGCGTAATCTTCAGGTTGCCCCATGATAGCAATAATTTCTTCAATATCGCTTTCATTTACTACTTGACGAGCATCGGTAATTCTTTCAGATAATAACTCACTAATACGAGCTTCAATATCAGCTATAATTTCATTTTTTCCTTGTGGGTCATCGCTTAATGAACGAGCGATGGCGTCTAAGTATCGTTTTAATTTCTGATAGGCAGTTTCATCTATGTGGAAGAAAAATCCGCCCAGGTTTATATTTATTGTCTTATTCATCTTTAGTTGATTTTGTACTTGTTACTTGGTTTACTGCGTTTACTAAATTATGCCATGTTTTGTCTAATTCTTTCAAGAACATTCCGCCATTTTCTGTGAGTACGTAATATTTTCTTGGAGGTCCAGAGGTTGATTCTTCCCATCTGTAACTTAATAATCCTGCGTTTTTTAAGCGGGTAAGTAACGGATATATGGTTCCTTCAACCACAATCATTTCAGCACTTTTAAGACTTGAGAGTATTTCAGAGGTGTATGCATCTCCTTTTTGTAAAATAGATAAGATACAGTATTCTAAAACGCCCTTACGCATTTGTGCTTTTGTGTTTTCAATCTTCATGTAATGCGGTTTATGGGTTATTTTATAAATTTTATTGTAAGCGGATATTTATACATTTCACCTTTATTAGCTTTCATAGCTGCTATAATTATTAGAGCTACTTTAATAAGAGCAACAATACTTACAACAGAAGCAAATCCAAAAATGCCAAACAATCCTCCATGTCCATGGTATCCACCAAAGTCGATATCTATACCATCAAATCCGTTGAAAATTCTTCCGAAGAAAAAAGGAATAAAAGAAAGGCCTAGTATAAAAATGTATAAACTATAACTAATGTTAAAATTAACAGCTTCTTTACCATGTTCATCTAAAAAAGGACTTCGTTCTTTTAAAGTTTGCCATAATATGAGCGGGGTAATAATGCTTCCTAAAGGAAATAAGTACCCTGCAAAAGCAGAAATGTGTATTAAAAAAGCATTGGTATTTTGATTGTTGTGTTGCATAGTGAAATGATTTATATAATACTTTACAATGCAAATATATATCTTTTAAAAGGTATTATGCAATACATAGTACTAAAAATTAACAAAATTTAACATTTGGCTCAAGTAATATAATTAAAGAAAAAGCTGTACATTGCCTGTAAATACTGAAAAAATGAAGTTTACACCTAAAAAAGTTAATGCCTTTTTATTATTTAAGTTACCCTCGGCTTTTTTTACTGGAGTGCGGTTAAAGTCACTTACTAACGATACAGCAGTGGTTAAAGTAACCCACAAATGGGTAAATCAAAATCCGTTTAAATCGATGTTTTGGGCAGTGCAAGGAATGGCATCAGAACTATCTACAGGTATTTTGGTGATGAAAGAAATAGATGCATCGAATAAAAAAATTTCTATGTTGGTTACTAACATGAATGGAACTTTTACTAAAAAGGCTACAGGGAAAATTCGTTTTGAATGTAACGATGGTAAGTTAATAAGAGAAACTATACAAAAAGCAGTTGATACAGGTGAAGGGCAAACAGTTACTGTTACTTCAGAAGGTTTTAATGAAGAAGGGATTTCTGTTTCAAAATTTGAATATGAATGGAGTTTAAAGGTAAAGTCGTAACAAAAAGAAGATTTTGATGTCTAATAGATAAAAAATAAAAACTTATGAATGCACACGAAATAGATTATCGCATTTTTGGAGAAGAAATGCAGTATGTAGAAATAGAATTAGATCCGCAAGAAGGAGTAGTTGCCGAAAGTGGTAGCTTTATGATGATGGATGCTGATGTGAAAATGAACACGATTTTTGGAGACGGTTCAAATCAAGAAAAAGGATTATTAGGAAAGATTTTTTCAGCAGGTAAAAGAATTTTAACAGGAGAAAGTTTGTTTATGACTGTATTCACAAATGACGGTCAGGGTAAAAAGCAGGTTTCTTTTGCCTCACCATATCCAGGAAAAATAATTCCAATTGATTTAACAGAATTCGGAGGAAAGTTTATTTGTCAAAAAGATGCTTTTTTATGTGCTGCTAAAGGTGTTTCTATCGGAATTGAGTTTTCAAAACGTTTAGGTAGAGGGTTGTTTGGAGGAGAAGGATTTATCATGCAAAAAATGGAAGGTGATGGTATAGGTTTTGTGCATGCAGGTGGTACTATGGCAAAAAAGGTATTACAACCAGGAGAAGTTTTAAAAGTTGATACAGGTTGTATTGTAGGCTTTACACAAGACGTTGATTATGATATTGAGTTTGTAGGAGGTATAAAGAATACCATTTTTGGAGGAGAAGGATTATTCTTTGCAAAGCTCAAGGGACCTGGAACTGTATATATTCAATCACTACCATTTAGTAGGTTAGCAGGTAGAGTGTTAGCAATGGCTCCGCAAACAGGAAAAGGAGATAGAGGAGAAGGAAGTGTTTTAGGAGGCTTAGGAGATATCTTAGATGGAGATAATAGGTTTTAGAAATAAGAAGTAAATAAAAAAGACCGCTAATAAAAATTAGTGGTCTTTTTTATTTTATGATGTAGGTAAATTAGATACCTAATTCTTCAAACATATTGATTAAACGTTCTCCTTCTGATGGTGCTGGAGCGTTTGGACTTACAATATTACCTTCAGGATCAATGATGATAAATCTTGGTAAACCTTTAATTAAGAAATTTTGAGCCCAATCTAAATTTAAGTGGCTATCTCCAGCCATTAATTGTATACCAGTCATTTCTCTATCTTGAATGGTTTCTTTCCATTTTTCGTCATTACCTTTAGCATCAACATTAATACTTACAAACTCAATGTTTTTACCATGGTATTCTTGCTCTAATCTCTTTAATAAAGGTATCTCTCTTTTACAATAAGCACACCAAGTAGCCCAAACATCAATGTATAAGTACTTTCCGTGGCCTAATAAATCATCTAAAGAAGTTGTACCACCATCATAGTTTACATAATCCTTAAACTTAGGAGCAGGTTGTCCTTTAGCAGTGGTTTTTAATAAATTGTAATCTTCAGTAATTTCTTTTTTATGTGTTTCATTAGTTGAATATGCCATGAATTTTCTGTAAAATTCTTTCAAGTCACTAGCATATGTAATACTATTTTGAGCACTGTTATATAACAAATCGTTTTTAGCAATTGTGTCAGTAACTTCAGTTTGTACAGTTTCTAAATAAGTTAAATAATAATCATCACCTTCTTTATTATTTCCTTTTGCCATATTTTTTAACTCGGCTTCTAACATTGCTCTGTAGAAGTAACAGTTAACATAATCTGCTCCGCTGCTATAGTTAAAGTTTTCTAATGGGTCAGGGAAATCTTCCGAAACTTTAAAATCTTTGTCACCAGTTAAGGTAGCATGAAAATCTTGATAGTTATATAAGTTTCTTAAGCATTCATAGTCAATATTTTTTACTTCTTGTTTTAAGAAGTCTGCAGGTAACTGCTTAGAAATAGAAAGTTCAGTTACAGCATCTTTGTACTCATTAGTTTTGTTTAAGAAATCTTCTTCTTCTAAGGCAAAGTATTTATTGGCACTAACGAGTATTTCAGGCCAAGTTTTTTGCTTTTCATAAAGGTAACTATTGATGTTTTTATTAGTACCTTCAAAATTAATGAAGTCAGCATTCTTGTAATCAAATACAATACCTGCATCATCAGTTTTTGTTAAGTATAAATTAATAGGTTTTTTATCACAAACTAGAGTGTAATAACCATCTCTATTAATTCTAAGGGTATCAATAAAAGAACCAGTCTTTTTATCAAATTTAATTTTCTTTTCAAAACGAAAGCCATTTAAAGTAATATTACTCTTTTTGAAGTTGTCAATTTTACCCGTTAAGATCAAGTAGTCTTTAACAGGTTTTTCTTCCTTTTTACATGAAATTATGGTAACTCCTATGAGGACTAAAAGTACTAGTTTTTTCATTGTTTAATGTTTAGTGAGAATATGGTGTTTAAGGCGCCGAAGTTACTTTTTTTAACTTTTTTATCAAAAAAATTAACAGTTTATTTAAACGACACTCTATTTTTTACAAAAAATCACCTTGAAGTTTTATCTTTTTTTTGGTTCTTTGTACACCTTAAAAATATTAAAATGGATACTACACATATAATAAATTCACAACCAGTTGGTTTAGAAGATATTCATAGTATTGTATTACTAGATAAAAAGCTTTCTTTATCAGAAGAATCAAAAGAAAAGATATTAAAATGTCGCGCTTATCTTGATGAGAAAATGAAAACCCATAGCGATCCTATTTATGGAATTAATACAGGATTTGGTTCGTTATGTAACGTTAAAATTAGTGGAGATAACCTACAACAACTTCAAGAAAATTTAGTAATGAGTCATGCTTGTGGAACAGGAGATGAAGTTCCTCAAGAAATTGTAAAGTTAATGTTGTTGCTTAAAATACAATCATTAAGTTATGGTCATTCTGGGGTTCAGTTGGCTACTGTTGAACGTTTGATTGAGTTTTATAACAATAATATTTTACCTGTTGTATACACACAAGGTTCGTTGGGAGCATCTGGTGATTTAGCACCGTTAGCACATCTTTCATTACCATTGATTGGTTTAGGAGAAGTGTATGTTGAAGGAGAGCGAATTTCAGGAGAGAGTTTATTAGAAAAATTCGGTTGGGAGAAAATTAATCTACAGTCTAAAGAAGGACTAGCATTATTAAATGGAACTCAATTTATGAGTGCCTATGGTGTACATAATTTGTTAAAAGCATACAAACTTTCTTACTTAGCAGATGTTATTGGATCGGTTTCTTTAGAAGCTTTTGATGGAAGAATAGAGCCTTTTAACGAATTGATACATTTAGTACGACCTCATAACGGACAATTAGCTACAGCTAAACGTATTAAGGAAATGTTAGAAGGGAGTGAGCTAATACAACAACCAAAAGAGCATGTGCAAGATCCTTATTCTTTCAGATGTATGCCACAAGTTCATGGAGCAACAAAAGACACATTAGAGTTTGTAAGAAAAACATTTATTACTGAAATTAATTCGGTAACAGATAACCCAAACATTTTTGTTGATGAAGATATTATTATTTCAGGAGGAAATTTCCATGGGCAACCACTAGCTTTAGCATTAGATTATTTAGCAATTGCGATTGCAGAATTAGGAAATATTTCTGAAAGAAGAACTTATCAGTTAGTTTCTGGTTTAAGAGGATTACCTGACTTTTTAGTGTCTAACCCAGGATTAAATAGTGGATTTATGATTCCACAATATACTGCGGCTAGTATTGTAAGTGCAAATAAACAATTCTGTACTCCATCTAGTGTAGACTCTATTGTATCGAGTAATGGACAAGAAGACCATGTAAGTATGGGGGCTAATGCGGCTGTAAAAGCTAAAAAAGTAATAGATAATGTGTGTTCAGTATTAGCTATTGAGTTAATGAATGCTTCTCAAGGGCTTTCTTTTAGAACTCATAATACTTCTGAGTTTTTAACTTCTTTTGTAAATATGTTTAGGCAAGATGTATCTGTAGTAAATGATGATAGGGTGCTACATAATGATATAAAGAATGCAGAGACTTTTATCAATAACTTAACTATTGAAGTTGACGAATTGTTTTAAATAGTTATAGAAATAACTAAAAAAAGCTCAAATTGTATACTTACAATTTGAGCTTTTTTGTTTGTACGTTTATACCATAGATTTATTACAGTAAGTAGCCTTTTCAAAGTCTCTTATGTTAATAGAAATAATAGGAACTTCAGGTAACATAAGTTTTAATTCAGTAATGATTTTTTCTGAAAGATTCTTTTTTTGTGCAGTGTTTCTTCCTTCCATAATGTTTGCAAAAACATGGATAAAATCATCGTTAGTATTTCCCGTAATATAATATTCAAAAGGATTAATTCTTACCTTAATATCCCGCTTGTCAAAAAGATCAGTTGATTCAGCAGTATCATAAACTTTTTGTATAATTTCTTTAGGAGACTTTAATTTAATGATGTTTTCAGAGCAATCAATCACAAAATGTGGCATAATTTTTTATTTAGTTGTTTTGTTGGTTAAAGTATAGCAACTCTTTGTAAATTCTAATAGTAGAGGTTGCTGTATGATTTTTTTATAACTTAAAAATTATTTTTTTGCACGTTCTACTAACTCTAATTGCTCAATTTTAGCTTCCGTAGTAAATAAACCATAATTGATAAAGGCTTTTTTCTTTTCTATTTTATCAATAGTACCTACTGCGTTACCATCAACTAGACGAACTCTATCGTTTACTTTAAAAACATACGCCGCTTTTTCTTTGGCAATTTTTTCTGCTTCTTTTTTCTTTTCTTCACGAACCTTTACAACCTTTTGAAGCACTTCTTTCTCTACTTTTTTTATAGCTTCTTGTTGTTTTTGAGCCTCAACTTTATCTTGTTTCTTTTCTATTTTTGTTTTCTTTTTAGGTGGGTTTTTCTTTATGTACTTGGTCTTTTCTGCCATTGCCCATTTAAAAAAACTAGTAGAAAGTTCTTTTTTATTATTTGTTTGGAAGTATTTATTAAGCATTTCATTAATACTCCTTCCTAAAGATAACATACGTTGGTTGTTATCGTATAATTCTTGAAAACCTTCTAGCTTTTCACGTATTTTAAGCTCTTTTTCCTGTAAGTTTTCAATGTGTTCTTGTCCTTTAGATTTTTGTTTATTTAAACTTTCAGAAGTTTTTTGCAATCGATTTCTTTCTTTTTGAAGTTTGGAAATCGTTTTATCTAAACGAATTTTTTCAGTTTCAACACGTTTTTTAGCACGATTGATTAAGCTATACGGAATTCCGTTTTTTTGTGCTACTTCAAAAGTAAAAGAGCTTCCAGCTTGTCCAATGTATAGTTTATAAAGCGGTTCTAAAGTACGTTCATCAAATTGCATATTGGCATTAGTAACATTATCTAATTCATCTGCCAATACTTTTAGGTTTGCGTAGTGTGTGGTAATAATTCCAAAGGCTTTTTTCTCGTAAAATTCTTCTAAGAAAATTTCAGCCAAAGCACCTCCTAACTCAGGGTCAGAACCTGTACCAAATTCATCAATTAAAAACAATGTATTGTCATTACACTTTCTTAAAAAGTAGCGCATGTTTTTTAATCGATAACTATAGGTACTTAATTGGTTTTCGATAGATTGGTTATCGCCAATATCTGTTAAAATCGTATTAAAAAGTGTAGTTTCACTACGTTCGTGTACAGGTATTAACAATCCGCTTTGAAGCATAACCTGTAACAAACCAATGGTTTTTAAGGTAATACTTTTCCCTCCAGCATTCGGACCAGAAATAACAATAATTTGTTGTTCTTCACTTAACTGAATAGTCTGCGGAATGGTTTCAATATTCTTAGCCTTGTTTTTTTGCCATAAAATAGGGTGAAACGCATTTTTTAAAAATATTTTTTTCTCTTTAGTAATTTTAGGTAGTAGCCCGTTAATGCTTTTAGCATATTTTGCTTTGGCACCTACCATATCTAAGTGTGTTAGAAAAGAGATGTATTCAGTTAGTAACGGAGTGAAAGGTCTTATTTCAGTAGCTAAAGCTCGTAATATACGTACAACTTCTTGTTTTTCTTCATACAGCAGGTTTTGTAACTCTCTACTATAAGCTAACGTAGCTTGCGGAGCGATATATACAATATTTCCTGATTTTGATGATCCTAATAAACTCCCTTTAATTTTACGACGGTGCATTGCCAAAACAGCTAGTACCCGTTGGTTATCTACTACTGTTTCTTTTATATCATCTAAATATCCGCTAGCTATATTTTTACTCAATGCACGAGAAAAACTTTCAGAAATTTTACCTCGTACAGAGCCAATTTCCTTTCGTATTTGTTTTAATGCACTAGAGGCATTGTCTGCAACTTCACCATAAGGAGTAATTATTTTCTTTATACTATCTACAATTATTGTTGTAAACTCAATTTCATCACTCAGAGCAAATAGCGTAGGGTAGTAGGTTTGAAACTTTTTTAAAAACTTCTTTTGTTCATTTACAGTTTCTGAAACAGCTGAAACTTTTAAGAAACCGTCTGTTTCTAAAAAACTATTCTCAATAGTAAGTCGCTTACTTTCTTCAGAAATATCTTCAAAATAATGATTCGGAATTCGATTTTCATTTTCAAAAGAGGCTACATATTCGTTTACCATATTCAACTCAAAAAATAATTTTTTCTTGTTTGAAATAGGTTGAATTAGCATTGTTTTCTCTTTTCCTAAATTAGAGATACAGTGCGTTGCAACTTGTTCTAAAACCGTTGTGAATTCTAAATCTTGAAGTGTTTTTTCTGTAATATTTTTAGTCAAAATAGTATATTTGAAACCACGACAAAAATAACAAACAATGCAAGTAAAAATTAATGATAGCTGGAAAAATATTTTACAACCTGAATTTGAGAAACCGTATTTTGAAAATCTTACCAGTTTTGTTAAAAATGAATATTCAAAACATACTTGTTATCCAAAAGGAACAGACATTTTTGCTGCGTTTGATTTTTGTGCGTTGGATGATTTAAAAGTGGTAATTTTAGGCCAAGACCCATATCATGGAGTAGGGCAGGCTAACGGATTGTGTTTTTCGGTACATGATGGTATTGCGCATCCGCCATCACTTATTAATATTTTTAAAGAAATAGAAAAAGATATAAATATTCCTTATCCTAAAAATGGCGATTTATCTCGTTGGGCAAAACAAGGAGTATTACTGTTAAATGCTACTTTAACTGTTAGAGCAGGAGAGGCTGGAAGCCATCAAAAACAAGGTTGGGAACAATTTACTGATGCTGTAATTCAGAAAATATCCGAAGAAAAAGAAGATGTAGTGTTTTTACTTTGGGGTGGTTTTGCCAAGAAAAAAGCAAAGCTTATTAATAAAAACAAACATCACATTTTAACTTCAGGGCATCCATCACCGTTAAGTGCCAATCGTGGTTATTGGTTTGAGAACAAACATTTTTCTAAAACCAACGATTTTTTACAAAGTATAGGTTCAAAGACTATTCAATGGTAATTTCTGGTAAAATGGTTTTGTTGTAATAGGGTAAAATAATTGCATCTAACATATCTTCTGTAACGTCAGGGTAGTGAACTTCAACTATTTTGTTAGAGTGTATCCATTTTTCGATTTTAGGAAGCTGTTTTTTGCTTAGTTTTTTTACGACTGTAACTCCCATTTCTTTTAAGGTAACAGCGTTACATTGTTGTTCGTATTGATTTTTCATAGGAATAACCAATAATTTTTTACGTAAATACAAAGCTTCGGTAGGTGTTGCAAAACCAGCACCACAAACTATTCCTTTAGCAGAAGCCATGCTACGGATAAAAGCATCGTCGTTAATTGGTAAGATGGTAATGTTATGGAAGAATTGATGTTCTTTAGTTTTTTTAGAAAAGACTTGCCATTTTATATCTTTTATGCTTGAAAGTACTTTGATTATTTTTTCGTCACTATAAGATGGTAAATACACAGTGTAATGACCTTTATTTGTAATGTTTCGATAACGAATTTCTTTACGAATAATAGGTAAGAAAGTAGAAGAGGAATGTGTTTTAAAGTGAAATCCGAATTTGTTTTTTGCAGGTGCGTAGTATTTAATAATTAAACGCTCTAATCTAAACCTTTTAAAGGCAGAGTTTTTCTCGTTTAATAAAGCATTTTGGTTACTTAAAGAAATAATAGGAATATTTCTAAATAAACATGCCCAAGCAGAAATAGGTTCAAAATCGTTAATAACCAAATCGTATTCTTTTACAGGAAGTGTTTTAATTTCTTTGTAAACTTTCTTCAGGTTTAAGTCTTTTAAGCTACTAATTAGATCGATTCCTCCCTTTTTACCAAAAACGAATCCCAAACCATGTAATTTGTATTTTATATCGAAAGGAAGTCCTATTTCGTATTGTGAACCACTAACCAATACATCTACATCACCACGCCTTTGTAAATGTGGAATAATTTCTAATGCTCTGCTAGCATGACCGTTTCCTGTTCCTTGAAAAGCATATAATATTTTCATCTTTTTAAATTTTCGTAATTGTTTGTTTTTAGAAATTTTACCATGTAAATAGGTGTTGACTATTTCCTAGCTAAATGCCCATTATGGGCTTTCATCATTATTGGGTTTTAATATTAAATTCTTTAAGTAACTCTGTAAAAAGCTCGCTATTATTGTGTTCAGAACTGATGAGTTCTAAATCTTTTACAGGATATTCTAAATGAATGTTTTTTGCGATCTCATCTTTTTCATATTCGTATAAAGACCACGTTTTGTTTTTGTATTCCAGAGCAGTTAAGTTTTCTATCCAATCGCCAGAGTTTAAGTATACAGTGCTTCCTTTTTCAGTTTCGATAGTTCTTATTTCTGGTTGATGAATATGTCCACATACTACATAGTCGTACCTTTCATCAATTGCAATGTCAGCAGCAGTAGTTTCAAAATTATTAATAAACTTAATGGCACTTTTTACGCTGTTTTTAATTTTCTTGGAGAAGGATAGTCTGCCGTATCCTAGTTTATGACTTACCCAGTTTACAATCGTATTGATTAAAATCAAAAAATCATAGCCCATTCCACCTAGTTTAGCAAGCCATTTAGAGTGTTGCATGGTGACATCGAAAACATCTCCGTGAAAAAACCATCCTTTCTTACCGTCAATATCTAGTACTACTTTGTTTACGATTTCAAAGCTTCCTAAGCGAAAACCTTTAAACCTACGTAACATTTCATCGTGATTTCCTGTGATGTAGTAAACTTTTGTTCCAGAAGTGATAAAATTCATCAGTTGCTTGATGACTTTCATATGTGGTTTAGGAAAGTAACGTTTGTTAAATTGCCAAATATCAATAATATCTCCGTTTAAAATTAATATTTTAGGATTGATGGTTTTTAGGTAATTGTTAAGCTCGGTAGCTCTGCAACCAAAAGTTCCTAAATGTACATCTGATATTACAGCAATATCTAATTTACGTTTTTTGTGTTTTTTCATTCTAAGTATACTTCGATGTTTATCAAAGTTACTTTTTGAATGTTTTTATAAAGTGAAGTAATTATAAATTATTGGTAATAAAATCTTTACTAAAAAGTGTGGTAAAGGTTATGTAAAAGTAAAAAGCTCGGTAAAAACCGAGCTTTTTTATATAATTTGTTTCAAGATTACTTATTGTAAAGTACCCATTCTCCTTTTTCTAATAAAGGAATGGCTTGCTTGTACTTAACTTCTTTCTCTTCACCAGACATTACATTCTTGATGGTAACTTTTTCGTTACGACCAATTTTTGGTTGTTCACGCACAATAGTCTCTACAGCTTGTTGTTCTTGTGTTTGTTGATTACGTGCATTGCTAATGGCTTGCTGTGTTGAGTTTTGAACTTCGTCTTTACGTAAATCTAATTGCTCACGTTGTTGTTCACGAGCTTCCGATACTTGTGAAGCTTCTTGACTAGGTAACTTTCCTTTAAACAAGAATGATAACACCTCTTTGTTAATCTTATCAATGGTTTCTTGGAATAATTCGAAAGCTTCAAACTTATAAACTAATAACGGATCTTTTTGCTCATACGTAGCATTTTGAACGGTTTGTTTTAACTCGTCCATTTTACGTAAATGATCTTTCCAGTTCTCATCAATAATTGCTAAAGTGATGTTTTTCTCAAAGTCGTTAACTAATGATTTTCCTTCACTTTCGTAAGCTTCTTTTAAGTTGGTAACTACTTGTAGTGTTTTAGTACCATCAGTAAAAGGAACTACAATGCGCTCGTAACGGTCACCTTCATTTTCAAAAACATTTTTAATTACAGGGAATGCATTTTCTGCATTTCTTTCTGCATCGTTTTTATAGTGTTCAGTTACTATTTTGTATAATTTGTCAATTAATTCTTGTTCTGATGTTTTATTGAACTCTTCTTCAGAAAAAGGAGAGGTCATTGCAGAGAAACGAATTAATTCAAACTCGAAATTTTGGAAGTCTTTAGCATCCTTGTTTTGTCTTACAATTGAATCGCAAGTATCGTAAATCATGTTTGCGATATCAATCTGTAAACGCTTTCCGTCTAAAGCATGACGACGACGCTTGTATACAAACTCACGTTGAGCGTTCATAATATCATCGTATTCTAATAAACGCTTACGGATACCGAAGTTGTTTTCTTCTACTTTTTTCTGAGCTCTTTCAATAGATTTAGAAATCATAGAATGTTGAATTACTTCACCTTCTTTTAATCCCATTCTATCCATCATTTTCGCAATTCTTTCTGAACCGAATAAACGCATTAAGTTATCGTCTAAAGCCACATAGAATTGAGAAGAACCTACATCTCCTTGACGTCCTGCACGACCACGTAACTGACGGTCTACACGACGAGAATCATGACGTTCTGTACCAATAATGGCTAAACCACCTGCTGTTTTAACTTCGTTAGATAATTTAATATCTGTACCACGACCAGCCATGTTTGTTGCAATAGTAACAACTCCTGGTTTACCTGCTTCAGCAACAACATCAGCTTCTTTCTTGTGTAATTTTGCATTTAAGATATTGTGAGGAATCTTACGAATTTGTAACATTCTTCCTAATAATTCAGAGATTTCAACAGAAGTGGTACCTACTAATACAGGTCTTCCTTCTCCAACTAATTTAACGATATCTTCAATTACTGCATTATATTTTTCACGAGTAGTTTTATATACTAAATCTTGCTTATCGTCTCTTTGAATTGGTTTGTTCGTTGGAATTTCAACTACATCTAATTTATAGATTTCCCAGAACTCACCTGCTTCTGTAATCGCTGTACCTGTCATACCAGATAATTTGCGATACATTCTAAAATAATTTTGCAAAGTAACAGTTGCAAAAGTTTGTGTTGCGTCTTCAATCTTCACATTTTCTTTAGCTTCGATTGCTTGGTGTAGCCCGTCAGAGTAACGACGACCGTCCATAATACGACCTGTTTGCTCATCTACAATCATCACTTTGTTATCCATAACCACATACTCCACATCTTTTTCAAAAACAGTGTATGCTTTTAAAAGTTGATTCATGGTATGAATACGCTCACTCTTTATACTAAATTCACGGTATAATTCTTCTTTTTGGTCAGCTTTCTCTTCAGGAGTAGCATTGCTATTATCTATTTGACCAACTTTTACACTAATATCAGGTAAAACGAAGAATGTTTCATTTTTTGTGATATCAGAAAGGTGTGCAATACCTTTATCAGTTAAATCAATTTGATTGTTTTTTTCTTCAATAGTAAACCATAATTCAGCATCAACTTCAGGCATTAGCTTGTTGTTGTCTTGCATGTAAAAGTTTTCAGTTTTTTGAAGGATTTGTTTAACTCCTTCTTGAGATAAAAACTTAATTAAGGCTTTGTTTTTAGGAAGACCTCTGTAAACTCTTAATAACAAGAAACCACCTTCTTTAGTGTCTCCTTCTTTAATTAAACGTTTAGCTTCAGCTAAAACACCTACTAAATATTTATTTTGAAGTGAAACTAAATCAGCAACTAGAGGTTTTAATTCATTAAATTCATGATCACCTCCTTGTGGTACTGGTCCAGAAATAATTAATGGCGTACGAGCGTCATCAATTAAAACAGAATCCACCTCATCAATAATAGCATAGTTTGGTGCACGTTGTACTAAATCTTTCTTAGAGTTAGCCATGTTATCACGTAAGTAATCGAAACCAAACTCATTGTTAGTTCCGTAGGTGATATCAGCATTATAAGCTTCTCTACGTGCTTCTGAATTTGGTTGATGGAAATCAATACAGTCAGTGCTCAATCCGTGAAACTCAAAAATAGGAGCCATCCACGCACGGTCACGTTTTGCTAAGTAGTCGTTTACAGTAACAACGTGAACTCCATTACCAGTTAAGGCATTTAAGTATACAGGAAGTGTAGAAACTAAGGTTTTACCTTCACCAGTCATCATTTCGGCAATTTTACCTTGGTGTAATACAGATCCACCGATTAACTGTACATCGTAATGAATCATGTCCCAAATTACCTCTTTACCAGCCGCATCCCATGAGTTAGCCCAAAAAGCTTTGTCATCTTCTAAAGTAATGTGTTCTCTAGTAGCAGATAATTCTCTATCAAAAGGAGTCGCAGTTACCTCTATTTCTGTATTGTTAGTAAAACGTTTAGCAGTTTCTTTTACAACAGCAAAAGCCTCTGGCATAATGTCTAACAAAACAGCTTCAGACGCTTCGTAAGCTTCGTCTTTTAATTTGTCAATTTCAGTATAAATTTCTTCTTGACGATCGATGTCTGCTTTTTTAGCTTCTTCCTCAAGCTCAGTTATTTTATCGTTAAAAGATTTTGTAGCGTCTTTAATTTTCGATTTAAATTCAATTGTTTTTGCCCGTAATTCATCATTTGATAAACTGCTTAATGAATTTTCAAAAGATCGTACCTTTTCAACGATCGGTTGTAGTGATTTTAGATCCTTTTGTTGTTTGTCTCCAACAAATAGTTTTATAATCGAATTTAAAACGCTCATTTGTAAAATATTGTTTTATAGCTAATTAAGTTGTTTTTAATTAGCGTTTTTTGTGTTTTTTATTGAATGCTTAAAAGTAAGCAAAAAAAAAGCCTCTGTAAAAGAGACTTTTTATGATTTATTTTTTCTAGTATTCATCTTCATTCCAAAGATAATCTTCTTCTGTAGGGTAATCTGGCCAGATTTCAATAATAGAATCGTATGCCTCACCTTCATCTTCGATATCTTGTAAGTTTTCTACCACTTCTAACGGTGCTCCAGTACGAATAGCGTAATCAATTAATTCGTCTTTAGTTGCAGGCCAGGGTGCATCTGCTAAATAAGATGCTAATTCAAGTGTCCAATACATTTCTTTATCTGTTTAATAAGATTTTCCGCAAAAATAATTTTTTTTTGTAAAAAGTCAAGTTTTTTTTAAAAAATGTGAAATCAATAATTAAAGAACTTAGTTAAAGCTTTTCAGGAATCCATTTAATTTCCTCAGCTTGTAAGTCTTGGGTCAACTTCCGTGCCAACACAAAAAGGTAGTCAGAAAGTCGGTTTAAATACTTTAAAACAGTATCGCTAATTGTTTCTTCTTCGTTTAAAGCCACAGCTAATCGTTCCGATCTACGGCATACGCAGCGTGCTATGTGACAAAATGACACGGTTTGATGACCGCCTGGTAATACAAAGTGTGTCATTTGGGGTAGGTCCTTATTCATAAGGTCAATTTCGTCTTCTAAAAACTTAATTGACTCTTCATTAATTTTAGGGATGTTTAAGCGTTCTTTACCACTTTTTAAAGTTTCCTTTTCAGGTGGTGTAGCTAACATGGCACCTAATGTGAATAAATCGCTTTGAATTTTTGTTAATTTCTTTTTTAAAGTATCATCAATGTTTTGATCTCTAATTAATCCGATGTAAGAGTTAAGTTCGTCAACAGTTCCATAGCTTTCTATTCTTAAATGGTGTTTAGGTACTCGAGTACCACCAAATAAGGCAGTGGTACCTTTGTCACCTGTTTTAGTGTATATCTTCATATGTTTTTACTTGTTTGATTGACTATTTAAGATAGCTAATTTATCTAAAATATAATCAGGACAACGCATAGGTTTTTTTGTTTTTTTGTTAATAAATGCTAAAACAGTATTTCCAGTTGAAATTAGTTCGTTATTTTGATTGGTGATTTCATAGTCGAATTCAATTTTTACCGAAGGTGTTTTTTTTAAAATGGTTGTAATGGTTAATTCATCGTCGTATAATGCCGATTTTTTAAAGTTACAAGATAAAGAAATAACAGGCAACATGATTCCTGTTTTTTCCATATATTTGTAAGTAACGCCCAGAGAACGTAGCCATTCGGTACGACCAATCTCAAAAAATTGTGCGTAGTTTCCGTGATAAACTACTCCCATTTGATCAGTTTCAGCATACCGAACACGTATAGATGTGTAATGTTTTTGCAAAAGTTTTTTTTATTTTAATTGCATTAACGATACGCAAAAAAAAAATAAAAGTCAATAGTGATTTGATTTTTTTATACTAAAATTTATTCACACTTTTGTTCGCCCAGACTTTCATGTTTGGTGTCCCCTAAACCTGAATAAAAATTAACAACTAAAATTGTCTTTTACCAATATGACTAAAACAGCCGATTCAGTTTGGATGGAATGCTTGTCTTTTATCAAAGATAACATTAAACCACAGGCATATAAGACTTGGTTTGAGCCTATAAAGCCTATTAAATTGGCAGGGGAGGCTTTGACAGTTCAAGTACCAAGTAAATTTTTTTATGAGTGGTTAGAAGAGCATTACATAAAACTGTTAAGAGTAGCTTTGGTTCGTCAGTTAGGAAATGATGCTAAACTAATTTACGATGTACGTATGGAGAATACGTACAGTAGTAATAGCCCTCAGACAGTAAAAATACCTAGTTCAAACCGTAATCCTTTAAAACCGCAAAAGGTAACAGTTCCGTTGGAATCAAAACGAGAATTGAAAAATCCATTTGTTATTCCTGGGTTACAAAAAGTGAAGATAGAATCTCAACTCAATCCAAACTACAATTTCGTGAATTTTGTAGAAGGAGATTCTAATAGGTTGGCACGTTCTGCAGGTATGGCTGTAGCAAATAAACCAGGCGGAACTTCGTTCAATCCATTATTAATATATGGTGGAGTTGGATTAGGAAAAACACACTTAGCTCATGCTATTGGTGTTGAGATTAAAGATAAATATCCAGATAAAACGGTATTGTACATATCTTCTGAAAAATTCACACAACAGTTCATTGATTCGGTAAAATCAAATACCAGAAATGATTTTATCCATTTCTATCAAATGATTGACGTGTTGATTATAGATGATGTGCAATTTTTATCAGGAAAAGCTGGTACTCAAGATGTGTTCTTCCATATTTTTAACCATTTACATCAAAATGGTAAACAGGTTATTTTAACTTCGGATAAAGCGCCTGTTGATATGCAAGATATTGAACAACGATTATTGTCTCGTTTTAAATGGGGATTATCTGCTGAGTTACAAGCGCCTGATTACGAGACAAGAATTTCTATTTTACAAAACAAATTGTATAGAGATGGTGTTGAGATGCCAGAAGAAATCGTTGAGTATATTGCAAAGAATATCAAATCGAATGTTCGTGAGTTAGAAGGAGTGATAATCTCAATGATAGCTCAAGCTTCTTTTAATAGAAAAGAATTTACAATTGAGTTGGCTAAGCAGATTGTAGATAAGTTTGTAAAGAATACGAAAAAGGAATTATCTATTGATTATATTCAAAAAGTAGTATCAAAATACTTTGATATGGATGTAGCAACTTTACAATCAAAAACACGTAAACGTCACATTGTACAAGCACGTCAGTTAGCTATGTATTTTGCGAAACGTATGACAAAGTCGTCGTTAGCAAGTATTGGAAGTCAAATAGGTAAAAGAGATCATGCTACGGTGTTACATGCGTGTAAAACTGTAGATAATTTGACTGAAACTGATAAGCAGTTTAAAAAGTATGTAGAAGATTTAACAAAAAAGTTAACTTTATAAATAACGAACCTCACTAAGTGAGGTTTTTTTATGGGTATGAAAAAAATATTAATGGTTTGTTTAGGTAACATTTGTAGATCTCCTCTTGCTGAGGGGATTTTAAAATCTAAGTTACCACCAGAAAGTTTTATAGTAGATTCTGCCGGTACTGCGGGGTATCATGTAGGTGAATTACCTGATGGACGCTCTATTGAAGTAGCTAGAAAATATGGAATAGATATTACCAATCAACGTTCAAGAAAGTTTAGAAAAACTGATTTTGATAAGTTTGACATGATTTTTGCGATGGATCAGAGTAATTATGCTGATATTGTAGCTTTGTCTGAAAATGAAGAACAGCATGAAAAAGTAAGGATGATTTTGAACGAATTGTATCCTGATGAAAACAGGAATGTTCCAGATCCTTACTATGGAGGAGATCAAGGTTTTGAAAATGTATATAAAATGTTAGATGAAGCGTGTGAAATTATAGCTTCAAAATTAGAATAAAAATAATGAAAGGTAAATTATACTTAATTCCTACAACGTTAGGTGATACTGAACCATTAGAGGTGATGCCATTATCAGTAAAAAAAGTGGTAGAACAATTAGATTATTTTATTGTTGAGAACGAAAAGTCTGCTCGAAGATTCATTAAAAGAATTACACCAACAAAATCACAACCTTCATTGGAGTTGATGTTGTTGGATAAGTATTCTGATGATTTAGAAACTAAGAATTATTTGGATGCTTGTGAAAAAGGAATATCAGTAGGTTTACTTTCTGAAGCAGGAGTACCAGCAGTGGCAGATCCAGGTGCAAGTATTGTAAAGTTGGCGCATCAAAAAGGAATTCAAGTAGTTCCGTTAGTGGGGCCTTCATCTATTTTATTAGCAATTATGGCGTCTGGTATGAATGGACAGAGTTTTGCGTTTAACGGATATTTACCTATTGATAAATCAGATAGAAAAAGAGCAATTAAGGACTTGGAAAAGCTTTCAAAAGAAAAGAATCAGTCTCAACTTTTTATTGAGACTCCTTATAGAAATGAAAAAATGTTAGATGATTTACGTGCTACCTTGTCACCTGATACAAGAGTTTGTGTGGCGTGTGATATTACACTTCCAACAGAATACATTAAAACACTAACAGTAAAAGAATGGAAGCATGTTAAGACAGACCTACACAAGCGACCAGCAATTTTTATAATTCATAAATAAAAAAAAGCATCGATTAAATCGATGCTTTTTTTTAATATTTTCTTATTAGTTAAACCGTTGGTTTTTTGTTGGCTTTGATGTTAGAAACATCATAACCAGCAAACTTTTTAAGGTATGATTGTATAGAGGTTCCATAGGCATCGTTAAAACGGATAGATCCATTTGAACGTAAGAACTTTTTCACATTACCGGCACCACTTAAGTGTGCTGCTGCTAAAATACCAGATTCGGTTATTTTAACTCCATTAATGGTTTTACCAACACTTCTCTTAATGTCTTTTCTTAAAATCCATTTGTTTAACTTACAATAAGCAACAAATGTGCGTTCTTGTAATTCTGGGTTTTTAAGAAAATGAGTGGTGTTGTAAATTCTAAATCTCTTTAGGGTTTCTTTACCAAATTGGTACTTCCCTAAATATCCAAGTGTGTTAACTACTCTGTACCTACCTTGTGACTCTTTAAAAGCTAAGGCTTCTTTAAATCCTACAAAATCATTTAATAAAAAAGGAATGTTTACCTTTTTTACCTTATGAATTGGTATTGGCGTTGTTGTAGTAGTTTTTTCTTTTTTAGCTGTAGTCTCTGTAAAACTGGTTAATAATACAAATCCTAAAAATACTAATACTAAATGTCTGATAATTAAATACTTTCTGTTTAGCGTTGCAAAGATACGGTAATTTTTTATAACAGACTATGAATCAATAATTTACAGTCTTTTAACTATTAGTGATTAAGTTATTTTCCGGTGTTTTTTTTAGGTAAAAAACAAAAATAACAACCTTTTATTAGTTTTTTGATAATATTTTAATGAAATAGGTAAGAATAAAATTTTGTTAATTTATCTTTTAATTCCTTGTTGATTTATCCACTGTTGGTATTTTACAGCATTTCTATTATGTTGTGCTAAAGAGTTAGCAAATTCATGAAAACCAATTTTATCAATACTAGCACACATGTAGTAATAATTGTGTTTTTGATGGTTTAAAACAGCGTCAATAGATGAAATATCTGGCATTGCAATCAAAGTAGGAGGGAGCCCTGTGTTTTTATAAGTATTGTATGGAGAGTCTATTACTAAATCTTTGTTTAAAACTCTTTTTACAACAAAATCTTGTCCTTTAACTTCTTTAATAGCGTATATAACTGTTGGGTCAGCTTGTAAAGGCCAATTATCTTTTAATCTATTTAAGTATAAACCGGCAACAATAGGTCGCTCTATTTTTTTAGCTGTTTCTTTTTGAACAATAGAAGCTAATGTAATTACCTCTTCTTTTGAAAGGTTCAGTTTTTTAGCCTTTTCTAACCTAGCAGAAGTCCAAAAACGATTGTATTCGCGCAGCATTTTATCACGGAAATTTTCAGCGGAAGTATTCCAATAAAACTGATAGCTATTCGGAATGTACATTCCTAAAGCTGATTTTTCAGTGAAATTGTTAGTTGATAAAAAGTTGGAATTAGTCATTGCTTGTAAAAGAGCAATTGAATCTGCTTCAATTTGTTCAGCAATTCTACCTGCTAACTTTTCTAAGGTATCTTGATTATTGAATGATAGAGTAATTGGTGTTTGATTTCCGCTACGTAAAAGGTTTACAACATCATTCATGTTCATCCCTTTTTTCAATAAATATTTTCCACCTTTAGGTTTGGTGAATTTTTTCTTTTCAGCAACCCAAACAAAATTTTCAGGATGTTTAACAAACTCAGAAAGTTGTTTTTTGACATCCATAAAAGAAGCGTTAGAGCCTATATAGATAGCGCCATCTTTAGTAACAGTCTTACCAAAGATTTTTTGATAGTAGTTAAAACCAATGATTCCGCCAATTAAAAAAATAGCAGCAATACCTCCTAAGATAATTTTTTTATTCATTTATTAATTGAAATAATAGTTCGTCTTTATATGTTCCGTTATGAAATATCCAATCTTTTTTAATACCAATTTGCTTAAAATTTTGTTTTTCAAAAAGATGTAAGCTACTGGTGTTGTCATTAGTAATATTTGCATATAATTGATGTAAATGCAAATGTGTAAAGCAATACTTTATTAGTAACTGTAAAGCTTCAGAAGCAAATCCTTTCTGTTGAAAGTCAGGGTGAATTAAAATTCCGATACCAGCTCTTTTATGTTGCGGGTTAAAATCGAACAAATCTATCATCCCAATAGATTTACCAGTCACTTTATCATCAATAACTAATCGTAATTGTTTAGCTTCATAAATATCTAAATGAGTGTTTTCTAAATATTGTTTCAGTAAAAACTTAGAAAAAGGAGCCTGTGTATGGCTCACTTCCCAAAAAGACTCATTGTTTTCAATTTGAAATAAAAACTCTAAATCTTCAGGCTCTAAGGCTCTTAACTTGATATGTGTTCCAGTTAACGTGTGCACTAAATATTTATTTTACCCTTAAATACAAATGTAGCAGGTCCCTTTAAAAACACATTGCAATAGATTCCGTCTTGTTCTTCAAAAGAAACTTCTAACTCTCCGCCTTCAACAGGCAAGGTTATGGATGAACTGTTTGTTTTTTTAGTTGCATGCATGGCTATAGCAACGGCAGTAACACCTGTTCCGCAGGCTAAAGTCTCATTTTCTACACCACGCTCGTAGGTGCGTACCTTAAAAGTGTTATTTGTTATTTGTTCTACAAAATTAACATTACTACCTTCGGTACCATAAATTTCATTCCTGATTTTTTTTCCATTTGAAAACACATCATAATTAGCAAGGTTGTTTACCAATTGAACATGATGTGGCGATCCTGTATTGGTAAAAACGTACTTGTCAAAAATATTCACCCTGTTAACATCAATCATTTGTAAAGAAACAAGGTTGTTAAAAATAGAAGCATGATGCAGTCCATCAATGGCTATAAAAGTGGTTTCGGTTTCGAAAAGTCCAAGTTTATGTGCAAAAGCTACAATACAACGTCCACCATTACCACACATAGTACTTTCATTACCATCAGAGTTATAATATACCATTTTAAAATCGGTAGTATCATCTTCTTCAAGTAATATAAGACCATCGGCACCAATACCGAAGTGTCTATCGCATAATTTTGCAATTATGTCAGTTTTATTTTTTGGAAAGGTTTTTGAACGATTATCAATCATGATAAAATCGTTACCAGTTCCTTGGTATTTGTAAAATTCTAAATCCATAATAAAGGACAAAGATACATATTTTATGAAGTAAAGAGGATTGTTAAATAGCGGTTAAAATCAGTTAAATAGAAGTTAAACACATTTACTTGAAATGTTAAAATTGTATATTTGGAGTATAAAATTTTGTAAGCATATGAAGAAAATTATTGGAACTTTAGGAATTGCGATTTTAGGAGGCGCAATAGCACTTGCAGGATATAAAACATTGATAGAAGAACCGCAAGTGATTTTAGAGAAAGCGGTAGAACCAACAATGCAAACTGTAAAGGCAAGTTACACGCCGACAATAATAAACTCAACATCAACACCAACCGACTTTACGGAAGCAGCAGATAAAACAGTACATGCAGTGGTGCATGTTAAAAATACATCAATAAGAACACAACAAAACCCGTTAGCAGAATTATTTTATGGTAGAGGAAGTGGAACAAGAAAGTACCAACAAGTAGGTACAGGAAGTGGCGTAATTATTTCTCCTGACGGGTATATTGTAACTAATAATCATGTAATTGAAGGAGCAAGTGATATTGAAATTACATTGAATAATCAAAAAAAGTTAAAGGCAACTTTAATCGGAGCAGATAAAAGTAATGATATAGCTTTGTTAAAAGTAGAGGCTGACTTTGAATTGCCTAATTTACCTTTTGGGAATTCTGATAATATTAAAGTAGGAGAATGGGTGTTAGCAGTAGGGAACCCGTATAACCTAACATCTACGGTTACTGCAGGTATTGTAAGTGCAAAAGGACGTGACTTAGATGGAAATACTAATATTGACTCATTTATCCAGACAGACGCAGCTGTAAACCCAGGAAATAGTGGAGGAGCCTTAGTAAATACAAGAGGAGAGTTGATAGGGATAAATACAGCTATTTCTTCGAGAACAGGTTCTTTTATTGGGTATTCGTTTGCAGTACCGTCAAATATTGCTAAAAAAGTGGTGGATGATTTACTAGAGTTTGGAATGGTGCAACAAGCTGTTTTAGGAATTAATGTGGATATTGAAGCAGTAAATATTGAAGGAGTAAAAATAGGAGAAGTTTTAGAAGAAGGAGGTGCTAAAAAAGCCGGTTTAGAAGAAGGGGATATCATAACGAAAGTAAATAATGTAAAGATTTCTAAGTTTTCTGATTTAAAAGGACAGTTAACGGCAAAAAGACCTGGAGAATATGTGAATGTAACAATTGATAGGGATGGAGAAGAATTAACTAAAGTTGTTAAGTTAACTAAACTTATAAAATTACCAGTAAGTAAAGTTTTACAAACCGAGTTTGAAGACCTTACTAAAGAAGATAGAAAGAAGTTTAAAATAGAAGGAGGAGCTAAGATTAAAAGAACACAAAATATAGCATTCAAACAGTTCGAAGTTGGGAAAGGGTACATCTTAACCAAAGTTAATGGGAAGAAAGTTAGCTCAGCAAAAGAAGCTGTTACCATGTTAGATAGTATGTATGGAAGTGGAAATAGGCTTTTATTGGAGATGATTAGTCCATCGGGTCAAATAGAAAGGTTTAGATACTAAATTAATGTATAAAAAGTTTCCTAGAAGAATAAACTATACATCTTAAAATAAAAAGCCTTGCCTTGTTAAAATCGTTTTAATAGGGCTTTTTTCTTTTGTAAAACCAATAAAAAATAAAGAAGAAATACCTATTTTTGCACAAATTTTTTAATTTTTAGTTAACACACAACTATGTCAACAATAACAAATTACGAAAAAGAAGTAGTAAATCAAGCGCAAGTTCGAAGAGCTACGGTTGAGTTTATTAATATCGTTAACGATTTATGGTACGATAAATCTATCGAGTTAGTATTATTTAGAAACCCATTAGTAGATAAAAGAGCTAGTGAGGTTTTAAACTTAATCGATTACGCTAAAGAGTTTGTAGCGAAGCCAATAACAATAGAAGATGCTTTAGAAATAGCTAAAGCAATTCAATCAATTGATTTACCACCATCAAAATTAGATATTGGTAAATTAGCGTACGAATATCATTTACAAGATGATGCATCGGCAGATAAAATAGCTTTTGTAAAAGAGCAATTAAAAGACGCTACTGAAGCAGAAAATATTCAACCAAAAGATGTAGTATTATATGGTTTTGGACGTATTGGTCGTTTATTAGCTCGTGAGTTGAGCAGTAAAATGGGAAAAGGTTCTCAATTACGATTAAGAGCTGTAGTAACTCGTGGTAAAATAGATCAAACAGTATTAGAAAAAAGAGCTTCTTTATTAAGTGTAGATTCTGTACACGGAGATTTCTTAGGAACAGTTCAGGTAGATGCTGATAACAACGCTTTAATCATTAACGGTACAACTGTTCACATGATTTCTGCTGCACAACCAGAAGATATTGATTATACGCAATACGGAATTAACGATGCGTTAATTATTGATAACACAGGTGCTTTTAGAGATGAAGAAGCATTAAGTCGTCATTTAAAAGCAAAAGGAGCTAGTAAAGTATTATTAACTGCTCCAGGTGCAGGGGTGCCAAATATTGTTCATGGAGTAAATCATGAAGAAAATAATCCTGATAATATCGATATTTTCTCAGCAGCTTCATGTACTACCAATGCTATTACACCAGTATTAAAAGTGTTAGAAGATAACTTTGGAATTAAAAAAGGACACTTAGAAACAATTCATGCATACACGAATGACCAAAACTTGGTTGATAACATGCATAAGAAATACCGTAGAGGTAGAGCTGCTGCGTTGAACATGGTGATTACCGAAACAGGAGCAGGAAAAGCAGTAGCAAAAGCATTACCAGCATTAGCAGGTAAGTTAACTTCAAGTGCTATTCGTGTACCAGTACCTAACGGATCGTTAGCTATCTTAAACTTACAATTAAATACTCAAGCAACAGTTGAGTCTGTAAATGCTATTATGAAGCAGTATGCGCTAGAAGGAGATTTAGTAGAGCAAATTCAATACTCATTAAGTAATGAATTAGTGTCTTCTGATATTGTAGGAACAACAGCACCATCTATTTTTGATAGTAAGGCAACAATTGCAGACGGAGATACTATCGTTATCTATGTATGGTATGATAATGAGTACGGTTATTCACACCAAGTAATGCGTTTAGCAAAGCATATTGCTAAAGTACGTCGTTACACTTATTATTAAAATAAAGTTAAAAACAGATAAAAAAAGCCGAAGCATTGATTTGCTTCGGCTTTTTTGTTATATTTGACTAAGAGTAACCCCTTAACAATGTCCCCTCAATGAAAAGAGTAATAATATTACTATTCTTAATGCTTGGTACGACTTCACTAAGCTATTCTCAAGAATTAAAAACACTAGTTTCTGGTAAATGGTTTGTAGATTCAATGAAAATTGGAGACGAAAAATTTGAATTTTCTGATGGTAAGAATTGGTTAGAGTTAAGTCCAGATGGGAGATATCAGGTGATGATGAGTAATAAGGAAGAAAGCGGGACTTGGAAATTAATAGCGGGAGCAAAGGAACTTGAGTTTGATAATGAAAGCTTTGAAGAAAATTTAAAAATTGAAAAAATTAGCGAAACAATGTTATTAGTTTCAGCAAGAAATAAAGAAACCATCTATACTATGTGGTTAAAAAAATAAACTATCATTCATAGTTTGTTTTTTAACGACCGAGGTAAGGGATTGCCTCGGTTTTTTTATTTTTATTAGGCGTTATTTTACATATACTACTCATAAATCTTTTCCTTAAATTAGCGTCAAAAAATAAAATTAAATGAAGGCAGTACTTACACCTATGCTATTGCTATTTACAGCAATAATAACAAATGCACAATCTAAATTACCTTACTACGAAATACCAAAAGAATCCAAAGAATTTACTACAGGATCTGTAATTAGTAGAATGATAGATGGATTAGGTTTTCGCTATTATTGGGCAACCGAAGGTTTAACAGAAAGGGATTTAGAATATAAACCAAGTGCAGAAGCAAAAACTACAGGAGAAACAATAGATCATGTGTTAAGTTTATCGCAAGTAATTAAAAATGCAGCGTTAAAAGTTCCTCATAAAGAAGCAAAGTCAGGAATGACATTTGTTGAAAAACGAAAAACAACCTTAGAAAACTTAAAGCAAGCCAGTGATATTCTAAGAGAAAGTGATGATGTGTCACAATTCAAAATAATCTTTGGAGAAAAAGAGTTTCCATTATGGAATGCAATTAATGGTCCAATAGCAGATGCTATTTGGCATGCAGGTCAGTTAGCTTCATTCAGAAGAGCATCAGGAAATCCAATCAATTCGAAAATAAATCATTTTACAGGTACCGTTAGAAAATAATTTAATGACAGTTCAGGAGAAGATACAACAATTAAGAGAAGAGTTACACAAACATAATCATAGTTATTACGTGTTGGATGCACCAACTATTTCCGATTATGAGTTTGATATTAAGTTAAAAGAGCTTCAACAACTAGAAGACGAAAATCCAGAATATTTTGATCCAAATTCACCAACGCAACGAGTAGGAGGAGAAGTTACTAAAAACTTTGAAACCGTTACTCACAAGCATAGAATGTATTCATTAGACAATTCGTACTCTAAAGAAGACCTGTTAGATTGGGAAAAGCGTGTTCAAAAAAATTTAGGAACCGATGAAGTTGAATATACGTGTGAGTTAAAATACGATGGAGCTTCAATAAACCTTACTTATGAGAATGGTGAGTTTGTAAAAGCAGTTACTCGTGGAGATGGTTTTCAAGGAGATAATGTAACAACCAATATTCGTACAATAAAATCCATTCCACTATTGCCAAATAGTGATTTTGTGAGAGATTTTGAAATGCGAGGAGAAATCATTTTACCGTTAGACGGATTTAATAAAATGAATGAAGAACGTATTGCGAATGATGAAGAACCATATCGAAACCCGCGTAATACAGCTAGTGGGAGCTTGAAGTTGCAAGATAGTGCAGAAGTAGCAAAACGACCACTTGATTGCTTATTGTATCAGTTAGTAACTAGAGAACGTAAATATGCTTCGCATTTTGAAAGTTTAGAAGCTGCCAGAAAAGTTGGGTTTAAAATTCCAGACACCATTGTTTTAGCTAAGTCGATTGAGGAGGTGTTAGATTTTGTAAACGAGTGGGATGTTAAACGTCATACGTTACCTTACGAAACGGATGGAGTAGTGGTAAAAGTAAATTCGTTTCAGCAACAAGACGAACTAGGATATACTTCAAAAGCACCTCGTTGGGCAATTGCTTATAAATTTAAAGCGGAACAAGTTTCTACAGTATTAAATGAAATCACGTATCAAGTAGGTAGAACTGGAGCAATTACACCGGTAGCAAACTTAGAACCTGTACAATTAGCTGGAACGATTGTAAAAAGAGCATCATTACATAACGCAGACCAAATAGCAAAGTTAGATGTACGAGTAGGAGACACTGTTTTTGTAGAAAAAGGAGGAGAAATTATTCCGAAGATAGTAGGTGTTGATTTAACAAAACGACCAGAAGATTCTGTTCCTACACAATATGCAATTAACTGTCCTGAATGTCATACAGAGTTGGTAAGAACTGAAGGAGACGCAAAACATTATTGCCCAAATGAATTTGGATGTGCACCGCAAATTACAGGTAGAATCAAGCATTTTATTAGTAGAAAAGCCATGGATATTGATGGTTTAGGAGGAGAAACTGTTGATTTATTGCGTAAAGAAGGGTTGATTAAAAACTATGCGGATTTATATGACTTAACGGTAGAACAAGTTATTCCGTTAGAAAGAATGGCAGAAAAGTCAGCGCAAAACATGATTGAAGGAATTGAAAAGTCAAAAGAAATTCCGTTTGAAAAAGTGTTGTTTGCACTAGGAATCCGTTTTGTAGGTGAAACTGTAGCAAAAAAACTAGCAAAACATTTTAAGTCAATCGATAATTTAATGAATGCTGATTTTGAAACACTAATTGCGGTTGACGAAATTGGAGATAGAATAGCACAAAGTATTATTGATTTTTCGAACGATTTAGGGAATATTGAATTGGTAAACCGATTAAAATTACATGGAGTTCAACTAGAAGTTTCAGCAGAAAGTTTAGAAGGGCAGACTGATAAGTTGGCAGGGAAAGTCTTTGTAGTTTCAGGAGTTTTTCATCAAATGAGTAGAAGCGAACTCAAAAAAGCGATTGAAGACAACGGAGGAAAAGTGTCGAGTTCAATTTCTAAAAAAACTACCTATATTGTAGCAGGTGATAATATGGGACCAAGTAAACTTACCAAAGCAGAAAGTTTAGGAATTCCAATTATCTCGGAACAAGATTTTATTGATATGATAGCCTAATTTTTAATTAAAAAGGAAAACATGACCAAACAAACTAAAATAATTCTAGCTTCCATCGTTTTTTTATTGATTGCTATTGCTGACGTATATGCAGTAATAACACAAACAAAAAACATAGAAATGATTTTTAAACCTTTACTAATGACATCACTAGCGGTAGTGTATTTGGTATCGGTAAATAAGCCTAGTTTCTGGTTGTTATCAGCCTTGTTTTTTTCGTTTTGGGGTGATGTTTTCCTGCTAGATAAAACAAGCTTTTTTGTGTTTGGTTTAGCTTCGTTTTTGGTAGCACATGTTGTTTATATTAAAATAACGACAAGCTTTTTGTATAAAGACTCAGTAGTTAAAATACTAACGTCAGCAATTCCTTTTGTATTGTTATTTGTGGGGCTCTTAGGTTTAATTTATAATAATTTAGGTGAGATGTTACTACCTGTATTGGTGTATGGAATAGCTATTTCAACATTTGGAACAGCGGCATTACTAAATTATCGTCAGCAAAAAAACACAGCTAATTCATGGTTGTTATTAGGAGCTATTTTGTTTATCGCTTCTGATAGCCTTATAGCATTAAATAACTTTTATACACCTAAAAAGTTGTTTGATATTGCTATAATCATCCTGTATATCGTTTCTCAATACTTAATTGTTAAAGCAATCATAGCTAAAGAAAATTAAAAACTACTGACATAGGGTTGACATAATGAGGTTTTATTTTTGTTGAAAATAAAAAAAACAAAAGATGAGTACAGGACAAAATAAACCGTTTTACGTGGTAGGAATTTCAGTAAGAACTACTAACGAGAATCAACAAGCTGCAAAAGACATACCTGCTTTATGGCAGCGATTTATGTCAGAAAATATAGCTGAACAAATACCCAATAAACTTTCAAATGAAGTATACGCTGTGTATACGGATTATGAATCAGATTATACCAAGCCATACACAACAATCATCGGTTGTAAGGTAAGTGAAATAGGTAATATCCCAGAAGGGTTTATGAGTAAAAAAATAGAAGCACCAAACTATAAAACATATGTAGCAAAAGGAAGCTTAACTGAGAATATTGTCTATAACAAATGGTTAGAAATTTGGAATGAAGATATAAATAGAGCTTATACTTCAGATTATGAGGTATATGGAGTAAAAGCATCAGACCCAACAAATACAGAAGTAGAAATATTTATAGGAGTAAATTAACTAAAAGGGCAGTTTTAAAACTGCTCTTTCTAATTTAAATCAATTTTTATCTCCAACAAAAGGTATATTTTTTCTATTAAAAATCAATAGAATCACTCCAGAGATAAAGGTTACGATAGCACTTATAAACAAAGTACCACCGTCTTCGTTATGTTCAATACCTAAAATAGTTAAGTGGCTCATAATTGCTCCACCCATTAAACCAATAGTTAGCAAGGCACCTAGCCAAGTTTTTTTAGGGATAAATAAAAGTATAGAAGCAATTAATTCAAAAACACCTGTACCTATTCGCATATAAGCTTCATTATCTCCAGCTATTTTAGTGAATAAATTAATACTTTCTTGAGCTCCAGTAAATTTAAAAAACAGTGTTTGAAGCATTATAAAGGCAGCTGTCAACTTTAAAAATAAAAGAATATACTTTTTCATGATTAATTAAATCTACTTGATTAGACGTTACAATTTTTAATGCTTACATGAACTAATAATAATAGTTTTGAGAGGTTGTAAATGGAGTTGCTATATAAGGAGAGAAATTAGTTTTTGTAATTTATTCTTGTTTAGTGTGTTAAATACATTTCTTTTAAATGTTTCTCTTAATGTTTGATCCATAGTTTATTTTTTATGGTAAAAAGTGTAGTTTTGCTCTCCCAAAAAAGGAAATTGCTAATTAATCACACTTATTTTTTATGAAAAAAATTACATTAAGCATTTTTATAATGCTGTTTTGTGTATGGGGGTATGCACAAGAAATTCCTAGCATTATACCACCCACACCAGAGGCTATTTCACTAGCCAAATTCTCTGAAATTCCTGTAAGTAAGTATACAGGAACAGCAAATATTTCTGTTCCTATTTTTACTATTCAAGAACGAGGAATTACTGTCCCCATAGAATTGAATTATCATACAAGAGGTATTAAAATAGGAGAAGTAGCTTCAAGAGTAGGATTAGGCTGGGCTTTAAGCCATGGGGGAGCAATTTCAAGACAGATTAGAGGGGAGGCAGATGAGGCTCCATACGGCTATTTTGATAATATGGATGATTTCAAAGATTTTCTAATAAATAAATTAAAAAGAGAGAAGATGGTGAGTTCGATGTCCGTTGGACATCCTTATGATTATACACCTGATAAATTTATGATTAGTACTAGTTCAGGAGTTAATGGAAGTTTTATTTATGACTATAATGATGGACAACCATTATTACAAAAGTTTGCAGATGTTAAAATAGAAACTATTTATAAAACTCCTGATATAAATACTCAATTTAATTTATTAGGTTTTAAGGTGACTGATTCAAATGGAACAATTTTTTATTTTGGGATATCTAAAGATAAAAAACGTATAGCTATTTCATATGATAGAGTAGTGAAGAGTGAAAATTATCTTAATGGTTCATTAACTATAGAAGAAGAAGGTATTGATTTTTATCCTAGTGCTTGGCAATTAATGGAGATTCATACTCCTGAAGGAGGAAAAGTGGAATATATATACCCTAATGAACCCGAAGAATCTACTTTTTATAGAAAAGGGCCAGATAAAGTAGTAACAAATGGAGTTCGTAGTAGCTTTAGTAAGATGAAGAGTATTCAATATCATGTAAAAGAAATTAGGTTTAGTTCGGGGAGTTTACATTTTATACCTAATACAACAGAAAGAGAAGACCTTGTAGGAGGGTTTAACCTAAAAAACATCTTATTAACTAATAATGTGGGTAAGGTTATCAAACGATTTGACTTATCTCATGCTTACACACTTGGAACGACTAATAATCAACTTGAGTTATTGGATCAGTTGGATCCAAAGTCGAAGAAGCGTATGTTTTTAACTAAATTAACAGAGGTAAATTTAGAGGGAGGAAAAAGCATTCCTTTGTATGAATTTGAATATAATTCTGGTGTTTTACCTAGTAGATTTTCAACTTCACAAGATGGATGGGGGTATTATAACGGAGCTAACAATGGGAGATTTTTAACTTTTTTTAATGAGAATAATACTGCGGATGATAGAAAAGTTAACTCATCGTTTTTATCTGCAGGGATGTTAAAGAAAATTAAATATCCAACAGGAGGAAGTCAAGTATTAGTATTTGAAGATAATATTGTTAAAACTAGTTATGTAAGTAAGTCAATTGTTACTTCTCCTCTTAAGGAAACAGTTACAGTTAGTAAACAGATAACAAAAAAAGATTTTGTATTTGATGAGGTAGGGGGATATAGAATTTTGAAGGTTGAAATTCCAGCTCCTAATACTCAATTTGAATTTCATTGTAAACATCTTGTTATAGACACAGGTATGAATGTAGACTGTGATAAAGACCCAGGACTTTGTGAAAGTATAGAAGATAATAAAATACCAGATTGCATCTTTGGTTTAGGGATTAGTAGTGATGGAATATCTATAACGGGGAGGGTATTTCCTGGAGATAAGTTTACAAGGAATGCTGGATACATTTATTTTAAACCATTTCCTCTACCAGGAAATACGGATGAAAATGATGAGCCTCTTTTTCTGAAAGATCAGTATGATTTTGCAATAGAAATGAGATATGAAGAAGTAAAAGAAGATGGAGGAGGTGATAGTGAGACTTATGGAGGAGGTAAACGCATAAAAAGAATAGAAATGTATGACAAAGAAAATTCGCTAGCATCGTTTAAAGAATATTCTTATAAAAATGAAAATGGAATTTCTACAGGCGAACTTCTAGGCCTTCCTGGGTATGTACAAAAGTCAAATGATAATAGAGAGGGACTTCCTTTTTTAATGTTATTTCAACACGGAAATATGCCAGGGAGCCCATTAAGCACAGACCAAGGAAATAGCGTAGGCTATTCTTTAGTAACAGAGTATTTAGGAAGTAAAACAAATAATACAGGTAAAGTTGAATACGAATACCTCGTAACTGGGGATACAGGAAGTGGGTATAACTATCCATATAACATACCTAATAATCATGAATGGTTGAGAGGAGCTAATTTAGAGACTAGATTTTTTGAGAAAAATGGTAGGCTTATAAAAAAAATAGAAAAAGAGTTTTTGTATGCTAATAATCAAGAAGGTTATGATTCTTATGCGACTTTCTATTCTGCTCAAACATATTTACCGCTTAAAGATAATCTAAACATTGATACTTATCAATATGTGAAAAACTCAACACTCTTTAGACTTCCAATGTTTGAGGTTCTTTTAGCAAGAGATTTAAGGAAGTTAATAATTACAGAAGATTTTTTAATACCAAGCGTACAGGATGAACTTAATAAAAAATGGGATAACGGAGATTATGTAGTTCCAGATGAAGCTTATTATTATAAGGCATTTCAATTAACAGGAGGAACCTCTGATTTGTATAAAACTATTGAAACCAGCTATTTTGATTCAGGAAGCACGGAGACTATTACTAATTATTTCTATAATTACGATAAACATTACCAATTAAGTAAGAAAAAACAAACAAAAAGTAACGGGGATATTATTATTAACGAAACAATTTATCCACAAGATATTGTAAGTCGAACTACACCTGAACAAGAATTGGTAACCACTCATAGGTATATACCCATAGAAACATTAACCTATCAAGATTATAACAAAAACGGAATAACTGAATCTGATGAACTCCTTTTTCATCAAAAAACAGTGTACGGTGATTTTGATGGGGTGAATTTACCTAATAAGATTCAAGCTTTTAAAGGTGCACAAACATTAAAAGATCGAGTTATATATCATTCTTATGGCTCTAAAGGAAATCCGACAGAAGTAAGTAGGAAAGATGGAGTGCATATTGTTTATATTTGGGGGTATAACAAAACTCGACCTATAGCTAAAATTGAGAATGCTACATTATCAGATATTCCTAGTGCCATAATATCTGAAATAGAGAGCGCTTCTAATCAAGATATTGATGTAACTACAGAAGATAGTCTAAGAGTATCGTTAGATAAGTTAAGAAATCATAATTTTTGTCCATTATTATCTGACGCTCAAGTAACCACTTTTACTTACAATCCATTAGTTGGAGTAACAAGTACTACTGACCCTCGAGGACAAACTATATACTATGAATATGATGATTTTAACCGATTAGAATTCATAAAAGATGCCGACGGAAATCTTTTAAAAGAACATAAGTACAACTACAAAAACTAATTTTTGCTATGAAAAAAAACTTATTACTAATAATTGTTTCTCTTTTTTTTTCTGGGATTCTTTTTTCTCAAACAATACCGACTCCAATAGGTACAGATGAGGATAGTATATGGTATCGAGATGCTGATGGGGATGGACTAGGAAATCCTTTAATAACATATAGAAGTGCAACTCGTCCTAATGGGTTTGTTTTTAATAACTTAGATTGTGATGATAGTGATCCCAATGCTACGTCAGAACAAGTTTGGTATAAAGATAATGATGGAGATGGGGTAGGAAATCCAAATAATAAAATTTATAGTTGTAGGAAACCAACAGGTTATACTTCTAAAGGAGGAGATTGTAATGATAGTAATCCTTCACTTCCTAGATATTATTATAGAGATAATGATGGAGATGGTTATGGGAGCAAAACTAACAAAGTTCTTGACTGTTCAGTTCCTTTAGGGTATGTGAGTAATTTTAGTGACTGTAATGACTCAGATGCAAGTCTTCCAAAATATTGGTATAGAGATGCCGATAATGATGGCTTTGGTGATGGTGGCGAGAGAGTTTTAGCTTGTGAGAAACCTTTTTTTACAGACCCTCTCGGAGAGCCATTTTATTATTCTGAAAAAAAAGGTGATTGTAATGATAACAATCCTAATATTAAACCTGGAGCTCTTGAAATATGTGATGGAGTTGATAACAATTGTGATGGACAAATTGATGAAACCAAACCAGATACTCCTGACACTCCATCTATTAAAAAAAACTGTGGTAATACAGTACTAACAAGAGGTATTCCTCCTATTGGAATCACTTGGTATTGGCAAAGTAGTAGTTCTGGAACTAGTATCTCTAATTCAAATATCAGTATCACCAGAACTAGCGGAACAACTTATTATCTTAGAGCATACAATACCTCTACAAAATGCTGGAGTGATGTAAAGACTATTAGTTATACTATAAACATTCCTTCTATTTGGTATGCGGATCAAGATGGAGATGGTTATGGTGATGCTAATAATACAATTAGCACTTGTGAAACCCCTAGTGGATATGTGAGCAACAATAATGATTATGATGATAGCACTACAAACATCACAAATATCGCACCGCAAACATTTTACTTAGATGCCGATAATGATGGGTTTGGAGATCCAAACAATAGCGTGTATTACAGCGTTAAACCTGCAGGATACACCACTAATAATGATGATTATGACGATAGTACCGTAAATATTACCAATATTGCGCCACAAACATTTTACTTAGATGCTGATGGAGATGGATTTGGAGACCCAAACAATAGTGTATATTACAGCGTTAAGCCTGCAGGATATGTTACTAACAATACTGATAATTGTCCAAATGAAGCAGGTACCAACAATGGTTGTAGCTACACACCTCCAGTATTTAGTAACGAAAACTATGTGTTTACTAGAGCGTATAAAGAACCCATGACAAACCCTACTGGAATAATGCAAAATAAAGATGTACTAGAAAGTATAACTTATTTTGATGGTTTAGGAAGAGCTAAACAAAGTATAGCAATACAAGCAGGTGGTATTTTAACGAATAATGAAGAGCCTAAAGATATTGTTACTCATGTAGAATACGATGAATTTGGACGCCAAACTAAAGAATACCTCCCCTATGCTGTTGAAAGTGCTAATGGAACAATTATAACAGGTGATGTTGCATCGGCTACAAAAAGTTTTTATCAAGTAAATTATAGTGATGATTTTACAGGCGTAAACTTACCTGATATAAATGCTTATTCAGAAAAGCAGTTTGATGGTTCACCTCTTAATAGAGTACTAAAACAAGCAGCTCCAGGAAAAGATTGGAAATTAGGGAACGGACACGAAATTGAGTTTGTATATGATACTAATATTGCTACTGAGGTTAAAAATTACTATGTAACTACCTCTTTTGCTGATAACACCTATACTCCTACTCTAGAACTTAGCACAGTGAATAATGGAAATTTTATAGCAGGAGAGTTGTATAAAACAGTTACTAAAGATGAGAATCATAATGGTAGCTCAAGTAAATTGCACACCACAGAAGAGTTTAAGAACAAACAAGGACAAGTAATTTTAAAAAGAACCTATGCTTTAGTAGAAGGAGTTGAAACAGCTCACGATACCTACTATGTATATGATGATTTTGGAAATTTAACTTATGTATTGCCTCCAATGATGGATGCTTCAACAAATATTTTGGCTGTAATAAAATCTAAACTGGATAATTTAGGCTATCAATATGTATACGATAACAAAAACCGACTCGTAGAAAAGAAAATACCAGGTAAAGGTTGGGAATATATTGTTTATGATAAATTAGATAGGCCTGTACTTACTCAAGATGCTCTGATGAGAAAATCAAATAACTTAGATTTAAGCTATGATAGATGGTTAATTACAAAGTATGATATCTTAGGAAGAGTGGCTTATACAGGCTATACAGAAAATAACGGTACTAGACCTTATTTACAAAATATGGTTATTACAGGAAACTACACTCAATTTGAGACAATAACCTCAAAACAAACTTATGGAGGAGCGGATATTTATTATACAAAATCTGCTATCCCTAATGCGGTTACAGGTGTTTATACCATCAACTACTATGATACGTATATTGATTTACCAGATGGTTTAGGACAAACAGTAACTACCAGTTACGGAATAACCTCCACTAGTCGAACTAAAGGTTTAGCAACGGTGTCTAAAGTCAGAGTTTTAGGCACAAACAACTGGATCACTGCAGTTACCTATTACAACAAAAAAGCTAGACCTATTTATGTGTATTCTAAAAACGATGAATTAGGTACTATAGACATTGTAGAAAGTAAACTAGATTTTTCTGGTAAAGTATTAGAAACCAAAACTACACATATTAAAGAAACTAATGCTCCAATTGTAACCGTAGACCGATTTGAATACGATCATATGGATAGGCTAATTAGTCAAACCCAACAAATCAACAACCAAACCTCTGAAAGAATTGTAAAAAACAATTACGATGAGTTAGGGCAGTTAGAGGCAAAACTTACAGGTAACGGAACAAAAGATGGGTATAAAGATGTAACTAGTGGCATTAATATCAGTAATAATACCATAACAAAAACAGGAACTAATGGATGGAACGAAGGATTAGCTACCTTAGGAAGTTTTGCTAATGATGGATATGTAGAATTTATCCCTCTAACAAATAACAAATCTTTTATTATTGGTCTTTCAGATCAAAATATAAATTCTAGTCACGATACTATGGATTTTGGTATCTATATTTACACTGATTCAAGTATCAGGATTAAAGAAGCTCCTGAAACTTCTTTCTCGGCAAACGAATCTTACAGCATTGGTGATGTTTTAAGAGTTGAAAGGGTTGGTAGTAAAATACATTACAAAAAGAACGGAAGAACATTTTACACCTCTTCAAAATCTTCATCTGGAAATTTATTAGGAGATATTACTATGTATAGTAATGGGGGACAAATCAAAAACCTAAAAATTGTAGACAATAGTAAAGGTTTACAAAAAGTAGATTATGCGTATAATGTTCGCGGTTGGTTAAAAAACATCAACGAAGATGGTAAAAATGATAAGGATTTGTTTAATTTTAGTATCAACTACAACAACCCTCAAAATGGTGCTACGCCCCTATATAATGGGAATATAAGTGAAACTTCTTGGAATACCTTAAACACCGATACTAGTACGAGGTCTTACTCGTATGAATTTGATGCATTAAATAGATTAGTCAGTGCTGTAGGAACACCAAACTCAAATTACAATCTTTCGGGAATTACCTACGATAAGAATGGAAATATCTTAACACTTGCAAGAAATGGGCACTTGAACAGTGGAGCAACAAGTTTTGGTGTAATGGATAATCTAGTGTATAGTTACGACAATGGTAATAAACTCCTAAGAGTTGCAGATACTGGAAATAAAACGTACGGTTTTAAAGATGGTATCAATACAGGTAACGATTATACCTACGATGTCAATGGGAATATGAAAACGGATGCTAACAAGGGGATTACTTCAATTACGTACAATCATTTAAACTTACCTGTAAATGTAACCTTAGCAGGAGGTACTATTAAGTATACTTATGATGCTTTTGGTACTAAGTTAAAAAAGGTAGCTGATGGTACTACTACCGATTATGCTGGAAACTTTATTTATGAAAATGGAGCATTGCAGTTTTTGAGTCATCCAGAAGGATATGTAAAAAATGATGATGGTACCTTTAACTATGTATACCAATACAAAGACCATTTAGGGAATGTAAAATTATCATACATAGATAACAACAATGATGGCGTAATTACTCCTAGTACTGAGATTATAGAAGAAAATAATTACTATCCTTTTGGTTTAAAACATAAAGGGTATAATGGTAATATTTCATCAATTGGAAATAGTGTTGCTCAGAAGTTTGGTTTTGGAGGGAAAGAACTAAACCAAGAACTTGGATTGGAGTGGATGGATTTTGGAGCAAGAAACTATGATGCTGCCTTAGGTAGATGGATGAGTTTAGACCCGCTTGCTGAGAAAATGAGAAGTTATTCCCCATTTAATTATGCTTTTAATAATCCAATATTCTTTATTGACCCAGATGGAATGGCTCCAAAAGGCCCTGGAGACCCTGTAACTCATCAAATAAAAAAAGGAGAAACTTTATCTGATATTTCAAAAAGATACGGTGTTACAATGAGTGATTTACAAAGATTGAACCATATAAAAGAGATAGACAAAATCTATGCGGGTCAGTACTTAAAAGTAAATCCAGAAATGGATTTTACAGATAACCCATATGGTGGTTATAGAAACCCTAATAATAGTGTAGGGAATGTTGTGAACCTTGATGATATTTATAAGGTAGGATCTGATTTTGTTTTTGGGAAAGGAAATGAAAATACAGTTATCGCTGGTGGGAAAGCACTTGATGATATAAAAAAATGGGCACCAGTTGAAGAAAGAATATGGAATGGTATATATGATATATTTAGAGATGGTAAAGTTGAACCAGGGGAAAGATATGTATATTCTTACTCTCCAGGAAACATTAAAAATTGGCTAAAAAATAATTGGAATAAACCAAGTAATTGGAATAGTCCAGTGCATGTCATTGGTAGCATGTCAATATCTGTCAGAGTCAATGCAGATGGGGAGTCTATAACTATTTCTGTTTATGACTCAAAAACCTTAAAATCATTATCGGACAATAAGGTTAGTGGTAAAAATAATAAAATAAGAACTAATGATGGTTCAAGTAATTCATTAAAAAACACTTATCAAAGATATATGTGGAGTAGAAGTTTACCTTCAAAAAAGCATACAGCAGTATGGCAATATTTATCAAACATCGGGAGAGAAAATAATTAACTAAAAAAATGAGAAAAATAATAGTTTTAATAATAATAATATCTATACAATCATGTGGATGGTTAGATGAAAAATGGGATAAACAAAATTTAATAGATCATTTTAAATTAATAAATGATGTTAATAATAAAGAAGCAGGAACAAGGCTAGTTTTAATGGACCTTGATGGATATGGTTATAAGCCTCTTATTGATAACTGTATAACTGTTTATTGCGACACTACAAAAATATTAGTTGAATCAGTTAATTTCAAAAATGATACTCTTTATACAAAAGTTTTAGTGTCTACTAAAAACTTAAAATCAATTCCTAAGACTAGTTATTTAAATGAAATAAGACTATGTGATGATTGTAGAGTTGTAAAAACAAAGGGATTGAATTAAATGATAATATAATAAACTAGGGTATATTTGAAAATACGATTATAAACGATTAAAAAGAGCCACGCTCTAGGTTTAAAACGTGGTTTTAGTTTTTGTGTAGTATTCTTTTACATGTATTAAAAGCAAGTAAGAAGATGGACTTAGGTTCATCTTTTTTGTTCTTAGATATTAATACAATGATTTTACTAGAAAACAAGTAAAACCAAAACCGTTTATGCTTACATAAACTAAAAACAATATTTTTGTAAGTATGAAAAAAATAGCACTTGCTTTATCGATTGTAGGTTTGGTAGCTTGTAAGAAACAAGCCATTTCACTTAAGTTTTTAAATGAATATATAGTTAAAGATTCATTGCAAATTGATAGTACAGTTATTGGAGGAATTTCTGGAATTGATTATTACAATAACAATTACTATATGGTAGTGGATGATGCTACAAATCCAAGAATTTTAGTAGGAGATATTACTGTTAAAAATGATTCGATACAATCGGTAAACTTTGAAGATGTTATTATAGTCGATACTATAAGTCAGTTTACTAAAAGCAATGTATTAGATTTAGAGTCTATTTTTGTAGATAAGGGAACTATAAATTTAGTAAGTGAAGGATCTATTCAGTATAAAAAAGACCCAAGTATATTTGAAATAGACACAAAAGGAAACTTTAAACAAGAGGTAGAAATACCTAACTATTTCAAAGCAACATCTAAAGCGAAACCAAAACATAATGGTGTTTTTGAAAGTTCTTCAAAAAGTTTTGATGGAAAAGGTTTTTGGGTAGCAATGGAAGCTCCTTTAGAAGCAGATGGAGAAGAACCAACATTTCATGAAACACAATCTCCTATTAGAATAACGTATTTTGATAATGAATCAAAAAAAGCGACCAAACAATTCGCATATCAATTAGAGAAAATTGATAAACCAGCTAAAGGAAAAATAAATCTAAATGGAACTACTGCTATTTTAGAATATCAAAAAAATCATTTTTTTATAATTGAAAGAGCATATCAAAGTGGTTATGGGAGCCATGGAAATGTAGTTAGAATCTTTAAAGCAACTATAGATAATACTTCAACAAATACACTAGAAAAACAATCTTTGAAAAACGAAAAATATACACCGTTAAAAAAAGAGTTGCTATTTGATTTTAGCACTGTTGAAAATCAATTAACAGACGGAATTATAGACAATATTGAAGCAATTACTTTTGGTCCAATATTACAAAACGGAAACAAATCGTTAGTCTTAGCAGCTGATGATAACTTTCAGTTGTATGGAAAGCAGTTAAATCAATTTTTATTATTAGAAATTGATGAGAAATAATATAAATTAGCTATTCGTAATTTTTACAGATGATAAGTACCCTAAAGAAGAAATCTATTCAGAAAGCATACGACAAACTAGTTGTAAAAAAAGAGAATATTCCTCATAAAGAAACCAAAGTTAAAAGTGTAGCAATATTGCTAGATAATGAAGCTTTAGTAAATGTAGTAATAGCCAACTTAACAAACATTTTTCCTTTTCAAAAAACAGACATAAGAGTACTAGTTTGTAAAGAGTACTCAAAAAAGGAGGAACCCTCTCCAGAGTTTTTTACCGAAAAAGATTTTGGTTTCAAAGCGGGTTTAAAATCCGACAATTTAAAAGATTTCGTTAAAAACAAATATGACCTACTCATAAACTATACAAAAACGTCAAACTTATTAACGAATATGGTAACTTTGTTGTCACAAGCAGATTTTAAAGCAGGTTTTGCAGAAATTGACGATAGATTGTACGATATAGTAGTATCTGATGCTAGTTTTAACGAAGCTGTTTTAAATCAAGAATTAAAAAAATACCTAACGATTTTAAATAAAATATAATGCAAAAGTTTGTAGGAACTGGAGTAGCTTTAGTAACTCCTTTCAATGAAGATTTAAGTGTAGACTTCGAAGCACTTAAAAAGTTAGTAAATTACAATATTGAAAACGGTACAAACTATTTAGTAATAAATGGAACTACTGGAGAAAGTGCAACAATTACTAAAGAAGAAAAAGTTGAAATAATTAAAGTAATTGCTGAAGAAAATAAAGGACGTTTACCTTTAGTTTTAGGAGTTGGAGGAAACAATACACAAACAGTTGTTGAAGAATTACAATCTTTAGATCTATCGGAAATAGACGGAATTTTATCAGTAGCTCCATACTATAGCAAACCAACGCAAGAAGGATTCTATCAACATTACAAAGCAATTTCTTTAGCGAGTCCTAAGCCAATTATTATGTATAATGTTCCTGGTAGAACAGCAAAAAACATGGAGCCAGCAACAACGTTACGATTGGCAAGAGATTTTGAAAATATAGTTGCAGTAAAAGAAGCGGGAAACAACCAACAACAATATTATGAGTTGTTAAAAGATAAGCCTGAAGACTTTTTAGTGATTTCTGGTGATGATGATTTGGCTGTTGGAGTAACTTTAGCAGGTGGAGCAGGAGTTATTTCTGTAATAGGGCAAGCATTACCAAAAGAGTTTTCAAAAATGATTCAATTAGGGTTAGAAGGAAAAGCAAAAGAAGCTTACGAACTTCACTATAAACTAATGGATGTAGTAAGTCTAATTTTTGAAGAAAACAATCCAGCAGGAATTAAAGCGGTATTGCAAAAATTAGGAATTTGTTTAGATGAAGTACGTTTACCATTAGTAACAGCTTCAGAAGAACTACAAACAAAAATATCAGACTTTATAGATAATCTATAAGCTGTCTAAACAAAAATAAAGAATGCAGAAGGCTACAATTTCGTTATTGTAGTCTTTTTTTAGCATCTTTGTATAAAGAGTAATTTTAAAGCAGAAAATATGTTATCAAAAGTAATAGAACAGGCATTAAATGATCAAATAAGAGTAGAAGCAGAGTCATCACAAGTATATTTAGCTATGGCATGTTGGGCAGAAATTCAAGGGTTTGAAGGTGTAGCACAATTTATGTATGCACATTCAGATGAAGAGCGCATGCACATGCTAAAATTAATAAAGTTTGTAAATGAACGTGGTGGACATGCACATATTTCTGACTTAAAAGAGCCACCGGCAAAGTTTGGATCTTTTAAAGATATGTTCCAAACATTGTTTGATCATGAAGTAATGGTATCTAAATCGATAAATGATTTAGTACATATCACGCTACAAGAAAAAGACTATGCAACACATAACTTTTTACAGTGGTATGTATCTGAACAAATAGAAGAAGAAGCATTGGCACGCAACATTTTAGATAAGATCAACTTAATTGGAGATGATAAAGGAGGATTGTATTTATTTGATAACGATGTAAAGCAAATAGTAGCACAATCTGCCGCTGGAGCTCAGCAATAAGATTAACAAACATTTAGGAGTTCTTTGGAAAAATTATAACAGATTTTGTAGTTTCTTGTAAATCTCATTTATGAGATAAAAAATCGTTTTAATAATCCATAATTAATCACTAATTTTGCCAGATGCAAAAAATGAAAAATCTAGCGTATATTGCTGTAATGCTTTTAGTACTTTCTTCGTGTGGAGAATATCAAAAAGTATTGAATAAAGGAACTGTAGAAGAACAATACAAAATGGCTGTAAAAATGTACGAAGCTCAAAAGTACGGTAAAGCTTTACGTTTGTTCGAAAAAATAACACCTTCATACAGAGGTAAACCTCAAATGGAGCGTATTCAATTTATGGTTTCTCAATCTAACTTTAATGAGAAAAATTACGGGTTAGCAGGATATTACTTTAATAGATTTACAGGAAATTACCCTAAAAGTTCAAAAAGAGAAGAGGCTGCTTTTTTATCAGCTTTAAGTTATTACAAAGCAGCACCAAGCTTTAGTTTAGATCCAACAGATACAAACAAAGCATTAGAAGCCTTTCAGAAGTTTATGGATAATTATCCAGATTCAGATAAGATAGAAGAGGCTAACAAGTATCATGCCGAATTAAGAGCAAAACTAGAAAAGAAATCTTTTGAGATAGCAAAAACATATTATAAAACTGCAGACTATGATTCTAGAAATTACAAAGCAGCAATCGTTGCTTTTGATAATTTATTAGAAGATTATTTAGGAACTAAGTATAAAGAAGAAGCTTTGTACTACCGTTTAAAAGCAGCACATGATTTTGCAATTAAAAGTACGCAACGTAGAAAAGCAGAAAGAATTAAAGAAGCAGTTAAAGCGTACGATAAGTTAAAAAGAAATTTTCCTGAATCAAAATTCATGGAAGAATCAAACGAAATGTTAGCAACATTAAACAAAGAACAAGAACAATTAGCTAAAAGTTAAAAAATGGATTATAAAGAAACGAAAGCGCCGTTAAGTACCGTAACTTATAACAAAGAAGCTATCGAGGCTCCAACACATAATATTTATGAAGCTATTTCTATCATAGCAAAGAGAGCTACACAAATTAATTCTGATTTAAAAAAGGAATTAGTTGATAAGTTAGATGAGTTTGCTACTTACAATGATAGTTTAGAAGAAGTTTTTGAAAACAAAGAGCAAATCGAGGTTTCTAAATTTTATGAGCGTTTACCTAAACCACATGCTATTGCAGTAGAAGAGTGGTTAAACGGTAAGGTATATTATAGAACTCCAGAGACAAAATAATATGTCTGTACTAAGCGGTAAAAAAGTTTTACTTGGTGTTACCGCCGGTATAGCGGCATACAAAACAGCGAACTTAGTTCGCTTATTTATAAAATCGGGCGCAGAAGTCAAAGTAATTATGACTCCTGCGTCTAAAGATTTTATAACACCTCTTACACTTTCCACCTTATCAAAAAATCCAGTTCATTCTACTTTTTATGATAAAGAAGATGAAAATGAATTGTGGAATAATCATGTAGATTTAGGTTTGTGGGCAGATTTAATGCTAATAGCACCAGCTACTGCAAATACCTTGTCTAAAATGACAAATGGTACTTGCGATAATTTATTATTGGCAACCTATTTATCAGCAAAATGTCCAGTATATTTTGCACCTGCGATGGACTTAGATATGTATCAACATCCATCAACAAAAAACAGTTTAGAAAGCTTACAAAGTTTTGGGAATATCTTAATCCCTGCTACTTCAGGTGAATTAGCAAGCGGGTTGGTTGGAGAAGGTCGTATGGCTGAGCCAGAAGATATTGTTGATTTTATAAAGAAAGATATTGTATCTAAACTACCACTTCGTGGGAAAAAGATGCTAATTACTGCAGGTCCAACCTACGAAGCGATAGATCCTGTTCGTTTTATTGGAAACCATTCCTCTGGTAAAATGGGATTTGAAATTGCAAAAACAGCGGCAAATTTAGGAGCAGAAGTGTTTTTAGTAGCGGGACCTTCTCATCAACAAGTAAACCATTCATTTATTCATAGAATAGATGTGAAGTCAGCACAAGATATGTATGAAGCGTGTCATAAGTATTTTGCTGAGGTTGATATAGCTGTGTTATCGGCAGCAGTTTCAGACTATCGACCAAAAAATGTAGCTACTCAAAAAATAAAAAAGAAAGAAGCAGCGTTAAGTATTGAGTTAGAACCTACTAAAGATATCTTAAAATCTCTAGGAGAAATTAAGAGAAATCAGTTGTTAGTTGGTTTTGCATTAGAAACGAACGATGAGGTACAAAACGCAAAAAGTAAGCTTACACGCAAAAATTTAGATTTTATTGTATTAAATTCGTTACGTGATAAAGGTGCTGGTTTTGCAACCGACACCAATAAAATTACAATTATTGATGCTGATTTTAATGAAAAATCATTTGATTTAAAGTCGAAAACAGCAGTATCAAAAGATATCGTTAACGAAATAATACAAAAATTAAATGCGTAAGTTTTTCTTTATAGTTTTTCTTCTTTCAGTTACTTTTTCTTCTTATTCGCAAGAGTTGAATGCTACTGTAATTATCAATTCAGATAAAGTACAAAGTAGTAACAAGCAAGTTTATCAAACGTTACAAAAAGCATTAACAGAGTTTATTAATGATAAACAATGGACGAATAGAAACTTTAAGCAACAAGAACGAATTAACTGCGCATTCAATATCATTATAAACGAACAAAACGGAAGTAACTTTTCTGGTACTTTACAAGTACAATCAACAAGACCCGTATATAACTCAACCTATGCAACTCCTGTTTTAAATATTAATGATACAAACTTTAACTTTCGTTACAATGAGTTTGATCCGTTGATTTATAACCCAACAGTTTACGAGTCAAATTTAATCTCCACAATTGCTTTCTATGTGTATACAATATTAGGAGTTGATGCAGATACCTTTGCTTTAAAAGGAGGAGAGACTTATTTAAAACAAGCAGAAAATATTATGTTGTTAGCGCAATCTAATGGAGAATCTGGTTGGCAAAATCAAGTAGGGAAACAAAACCGTTTTGCTTTGATAGATAATTTCCTTTCTTCTAAATTTAGTACTTTACGTAGCATTTATTACAATTATCATCGTAACGGTTTTGATAACTTTGCTGATAATAAAAATTCAGCTAAAGAAGCTATTGAAAAAAGTGTTTTAGACTTAGATAAGATGCATAATATTACCATAGGTAATTATATGATTCGTGTTTTCTTAGACGCTAAAGGAGATGAAATAGTAAATGTTTTTTCTGATGGAGTTACTTCGAGAAATCAATCACAAATGATAACAGTTTTAAATAAAATAGCTCCCACTTATAAAGATAAGTGGAAAAATTTACAGTAAAATTAGACTTGTTAAAGGCCTAAATGTAACGTTTATAAGCTGTTGAAAAATCAATAGACTTCCTTTGTTTTAGCTTGACTTAATTCATTCAAAATCCTTACTTTTATTCTTTACAAAAGAATAGAATTTGCTTACACAATTATCTATACATAATTATGCGTTAATCAATAAGTTAACGATTGATTTTACGAACGGTTTATCTATCATAACAGGTGAAACAGGAGCGGGGAAATCCATTTTATTAGGAGCTTTAGGGCTAGTAATGGGTAATCGCGCTGATTTATCTTCATTAAAAGACACTGAAAAAAAATGTGTTATTGAAGCTCAATTTTCGGTAGAAGGATACGCTTTACAAGAATTGTTTGAAGAGTTAGATCTCGATTATGAACAAGAAACAATCATTCGAAGAGAAATTTTGCCTTCTGGTAAGTCAAGGGCTTTTGTTAATGATACACCAGTAACTTTATCGGTATTAAATGCTTTAAAAACAAAGCTAATTGATATTCATTCTCAGCATCAAACTTTGCAATTATCAGATGTATCTTTTCAGTTTGCTGTTATTGATGCCTTAGCAAAAAATCAAGCAAAAATAGCATCGTATAAAAGAGGTTTACGTACGTATAACAAATTACGAAAAGAGCTGAAAGTACTTCAAGAAGAAACTGAGAAATCGAAAGAACAGTATGAGTACAATTTACATTTGTTTAATGAGTTTGAAGAAGCTAACTTAAAAGATGGAGAACAAGAAGTTTTAGAAGAAAAGTTAGATAAATTAAACAATATTGAAGAAATAAAGTTGAATTTATCTGAATCTTTAGGTATTTCTATTAATGAAGAAATAGGTATTCAAACTTTGCTAAACTCTTTAGAGAGTAAACTGCAAAAAATTAGTTCTTTTTCAAAACAGTACGAAGAATTAGCCAACCGTGTAACAAGTGTGAAAATTGAGTTAGATGATGTAGTTACCGAGTTAGAAAGTGCAAATGAAGAAGTTGAATTCAATCCGAATGAAATTGAAGAGTTAAATGATAGGTTGCAACTTATTTACAATCTTCAAAAAAAGCATTCAGTATCAACTATAAATGAATTGCAAGAAATTCATGTGTCGCTAGCAGAAAAAGTAGCACAGGTTGAAGATGCTGGAGGAATAGTGGCTCAAAAAGAAGGTGAAATTAAAGATGTAGCTAAAAAGTTAGATGAAGTAGCGAAGATGATTACTACTTCGAGAAATAAAATAATTCCGAAGTTGAAAAAAGAATTAGAATATCTTTTGTCAGAATTAGGAATGCCAAATGCTCGTTTTGCTATTGAATTACTATCATCTGAAGAATATTTATCAAACGGAAAAGACAATTTACAATTTTTATTCTCAGCAAATAAAGGAGGTAATTTTGGAGAATTGAAAAAGGTAGCATCAGGTGGAGAATTATCTCGAATTATGTTATCGATTAAAAAAATATTATCAGAAAACATACAATTGCCTACCATTATTTTTGATGAGATTGATACTGGAGTTTCAGGAGAAGTATCTAATAAAATTGCAAAAATAATGCAAGATATGAGTGCTCATATGCAGGTAATAACCATAACACATTTACCTCAAATAGCTTCAAAAGGAGTACAGCACTATAAAGTGTTCAAAGGAGAGGAAAAAGGAGTAACAACCTCTAATTTAAAGTTATTGTCAGAAGACGAACGTATTAGAGAAATAGCAGAGATGTTAAGTGGAAAAGACGTTTCTGAAAGTGCTTTAACTCATGCAAAAGAATTATTAAATTAAGAGTATATTTGCTTTCAGAACAAACAACGATAGACTAAAATATTTTAAATATGTATAATTTATTAAAAGGAAAAAAAGGTATTATTTTTGGAGCATTAGATGAGAATTCTATTGCATGGAAAGTTGCTGAACGTGCTCATGAAGAAGGAGCAGAGTTTGTATTAACCAACGCACCAATCGCTATGCGTATGGGAGGTATTAAAGACTTAGCAGCCAAGACAGGATCAGAAATTATTCCTGCTGACGCAACTTCTATGGATGATTTAAACAATTTAGTTGAAAAGTCTATGGAGATTTTAGGAGGTAAAATCGATTTCGTTTTACACTCTATCGGTATGTCAGTAAATGTACGTAAAGGAAAACACTATACAGATCAGAATTACGATTTTACAACAAAAGGATGGGATGTTTCTGCAGTATCTTTTCATAAAGTAATGAACGTTTTATATAACAAACAAGCCATGAATGAGTGGGGAAGTATTGTTGCATTAACTTATATGGCAGCACAACGTGTATTTCCAGATTATAACGATATGGCTGATAATAAAGCGTATTTAGAGAGTATCGCTCGTAGTTTTGGATATTTCTTCGGAAGAGATCATAAAGTGCGTGTAAACACAATTTCTCAATCCCCAACTCCAACAACAGCAGGTCAAGGAGTAAAAGGATTTGATGGATTTATTTCTTATGCTGAAAAAATGTCGCCATTAGGAAATGCAACAGCATTAGAATGTGCTGATTATACAATTTCATTATTCTCTGATTTAACAAAGAAAGTAACCTTACAAAACTTATTCCACGATGGAGGTTTCTCTAACATGGGAGTAAGTGATGCAGTAATGGAAAGGTTTACTGAAGAGTAAGATCTTTAGTGAAATAGAATATAGATAAAATGCAAATCGTTAGATTTGCATTTTTTATTGATAGTTATAAAATGAGCAATATTTTACACATAGAAAAAGAGTTAGCACCGTTAAGACAGCAGCTAAAAGAACATGAATTATACAATTCGTTAAATGATATAAATGATGTAAAATTATTTATGGAATCGCATGTGTTTGCTGTGTGGGATTTTATGTCGTTGTTAAAAGCGTTACAACGAGAACTTACTTGTGTGAATTTACCTTGGTTACCAGCTGTGAATACCAAAACAGCTCGATTTATCAATGAAATTGTTTTAGGTGAAGAAACTGATGTTAATGAATTCGGAGAGCCTAAAAGTCACTTTGAAATGTATATTGATGCGATGCGTCAAGCTGGAGCTAATATTGCACAAATTTCAAGTTTTATTTCAGAAATTATTGATGGAAAATCTGTTGAGCAAGCAATTCAAAACTGTTCAATTATTGCAGAAGTAAAAGATTTTGTAAACTTTTCTTTTGAGGTTATAAAAACAGGAGAACCACATATTATTGCATCAAGCTTTACCTTCGGTAGAGAAGATGTAATACCAGATATGTTTTTAGAGATAGTTAAAAATACTGAAGAGAAAGAAGGAAATTCTTATAGTAAACTTACATATTACTTAAACAGGCATATAGAACTCGATGGTGATGAACATGGACCGTTGTCGTTACAAATGATAGAAGAGTTGTGTGGAGAGGATCAACAAAAATGGGATGATGTGTTGTTTTATGCTAAGCAATCTTTACAGAAAAGAATACAACTTTGGGATGGGATAGCTCAACAAATTAAACAAAGAGTTTAAATTATAATGGACTTGAAGTTTTCAATAATAGTACCTGTTTATAATCGACCACAAGAGATTGATGAGTTGTTAGAAAGCTTAACAAAACAAGATTTTCAAGACGACTTTGAGGTGCTTATTATTGAAGATGGTTCAGAAAACTCATCCGAAGAAGTAGTAAAAAAATATACTTCAAAACTTAATCTAAATTACTTTTATAAAGATAATAGTGGAGCAGGAGCAAGCCGTAATTATGGAATGGAAAGAGCATCAGGAAACTATTTTATTATTTTAGATTCTGATGTTATTGTTCCGCCACAGTATCTTTCCGAAGTAAAAAAAGCATTAGAATATAATTATACGGATGCTTTTGGAGGTCCAGATGCTGCACATCCCAGTTTTACAGCTTTACAAAAAGCAATAAATTATTCAATGACTTCAGTACTAACAACAGGAGGCATTAGAGGAAAGAAAAAGGCTGTAGGAAAGTTTCAGCCTCGAAGTTTTAACTTAGGGCTATCGCAGATAGCTTTTAGTAAGACAAAAGGTTTTGATAATCTCAAAGTAGGTGAAGATATCGATTTAACTTTCCGTTTATGGGAAAACGGTTTTGAAACACAGTTAATAAATAAAGCGTTTGTATATCATAAACGTAGAAGTACAATAAAACAGTTTTTTAAGCAAACGTTTGCTTTTGGTACTGCAAGACCTATATTGAATAAAAAATATCCAGAAACGACAAAATTAACGTATTGGTTTCCGAGTTTATTTATTATTGGGATTGATTTTGCGATCATAGCAGCATTTTTTTGGTACTGGCAGCTCTTAACTTTTTACGGAATTTACTTTACCTGTATTTTTTTAGATTCTCTACTACAAAATAAAAATCTAAAAGTAGCTTTGTTGAGTGTTGTTACAACCATCACTCAGTTTTATGGTTACGGTCTTGGTTTTCTTGAATCCAGGTTTCTAAAAAAATAAAAAGCTCCCAATTTCTTGAGAGCTTTTACTAGTTATAATTTATTTAAAATTATTTTTCAGGATTTAAAATACCTAAGATATATCCGTTAGTTAAATATTTCTTAGCTACTTTCTGAATATCTTTTTTTGTTAAAGAATTTACTCTGTCTTCAAAAGAGGCTATGTCAGAAACATCGTTGTTTTGATAATCTACATTTTTAATAGTATTTAACCAAAAACGATTCTTTTTAAGGTCTTCTTTGTAGTCAGCAATCATTCCCTTTTGAGCTTTCATTAAATCTTCTTCAGTTGGTCCGTTTTTAACAACAGAAGCAACTTCAGCAACAGAAATGTTTTTTAGTTTTTCAACATTTTCAGGAGCACAAGGGTATGAAATCGTAAAGTTATACCACCCGTAAGGCATTTTAGAAATGCTACCACGAGTTCTTGAAGAGTATACACCACCTTCTTGCTCACGTAATTTTTCTGTTAATTTAATTCCAACAACTTCACCTAAGATTTTAAAAGCCAAAGCATCTTTTTTGTTGTATTTAGCTTTTCCTTGATAGGTAATACGAACATTACTTTTAGGATCTTTACCTTTAGTAACTATTTTAGAATGAGAACCAGATAAAGGTCTGAAATCTGAAACCTTATATGTTTCATTTGAATTTTTCCCTGGTAAACCTGCAATATATTTAGTTGCGTACTCAGCAAGTTTCTTTTCGTCAACATTACCAACAAAATAGAAGTTGAAATCACCCGCGTCAGCAAAACGTTCTTGGTATTTTTTATACGCTAAGTTGTAATCAGCATTCTCATATTTTTCAGGAGAAGGGAACCCGGTATAACGAGGGTCTTTTCCGTAAACAAACTCACTCATTTCTTTTTGGAAGAAGAAATTAGGACTAGCTAATAGGTTTCCTAAGAAGCTTTTTTGCTTATTTACATAGGAGTTAAACGCTTTTTCATCTTTATTTAAAGAAGTAAAGTATAAATGCACCATTTGGAATAACTCTTCTAAGTCTTTAGGAGTTGCAGAACCTCTAAAACCTTCACTTAATCCAGAAATATAAGGAGAAACACGAACAATTTTACCTGACATCATTTTAGATAAATCTGTTTTAGAAAAACCATTAATTCCAGCTTCAGAAAGTCCTCTGTTAGCAAAAGAAGTGGCTTTTAATTCTTTATCAGAGTATAAAGAAGTTCCTCCAAAGCTAAAAGCTTCAAATAATACTTCATCATTTTTAAAATCGGTTTTCTTATAGGTAACCTTTGCTCCATTACTTAAGGTCATAGTTTTTGTTCCTAAATTTTTATTTTCAGTAACGTTTACTATAGATCCAGGTGTTGGTTGTTTTGTTATTAATGAAGCTGCAACAGCTTTGTCTTCATAAGGTTTTAACTCTTTTGTTTTAACATTGTTTAAAGCATCAATAACTTGTTGTTTAGTAACAACTTTTTTAGGTCCTGTAATAACAACTACACGATTGTCATCATGTAAATAACTTTCAATAAGCTTATTTACTTCTTCTAGTTTTACCGAAGGTAATAGCATTTGATGAGCTTTGTACTCCCATTCAATACCAGGAATTGGCTCTTGTTCTAAGTAGTTGTTTACATATTCGCCAACTATTCTTCTAGATTCTCTTTTATCTTTGTCTTTAAACGCTTTTTCCATACGAGCAGAAACATTCATTTTTGCTCGATCTAATTCACCTTGTTGGAAACCATATCTTTTAACACGCTCGCTTTCATCTAATAAAGCTTGCAAACCTTTTAATTGTCCGTCAGCACTTACACCAGCTCTTGATTGGTAAGCTTCTTTACCGCGAGCCCAAGTTCCGCCATGATAACTAAATCCGTATACAAAAGGTGGTTTTTCGCTATTACGTAACTCATCTAAACGATTGTTAATCATCTGAGCAAATAATGATTTAACAATTGAGTTTCTATAATCAGTAATAGTAACATCTGGTGTAGCCTCATCATAATCTTTGTACATTAATTGAACACTAGAAAAAGGAGCTTCTTTATCAGCTTCAATTGCGATGAAAGTTTCCTTGTGATTTTTTAAAGGAGAAACTTCTCTTTTACGAGGATTTTTAACAGCAGGTATTTTATTAAAGTGTGATTTGATTTTTTCTTCTAACACATCAACACTAACATCACCTACAGCTACTACAGCCATTAAATCTGGACGATACCAATCTTTATGAAAACGGCGAATACTTTCATGTTTAAAGTTTTCTAAATTTTCTTTAGTACCAATAGGCAATCTTTCAGCATATTTAGAACCATGCATTACTTTTGGTAAGTATTTTTCTAACATGCGGCTATCAGCTCCTCTACGAGAACGGTATTCCTCTAAAACTACACCACGTTCTTCATCAATATCTTTTCCTTCTAAAAGAGCACCGTGTGCCCAATCTTCAAGAATTTGAAAACCTTTTTCAAGTTTTTCTTTATCGTCACTTGGAATAGGTAAAATGTATACAGTTTCATCAAAACCAGTGTATGCGTTTAAGTGGGCACCAAATTTAACCCCGATAGATTGTAGATAATCTACTAGTTCGTTCTTTTTAAAGTTTTTGGTACCATTAAAGTTCATGTGTTCCATGAAGTGAGCTAATCCTAATTGATCATCATCTTCTAAAATTGAACCCGCATTTACAACTAATCTTAATTCTACTTTGTTAGCTGGTTTTGGGTTTTGTTTGATGTAGTAGGTCATCCCATTTGATAGTTTTCCTATCTTAACCGAAGGATCGGTTGGGATTTTCATAGCACTTACTTTTCCTTTTTTGGGTAGCTTTTGTTGTGTTTCTTTTAAAGCTTGACTATACCCTGTAGATATAAAGAAGGCCAGGGATAGTCCTAATAATGTTTTTTTCATAGTATATGAATTTTAATTTGTAGGCAATTTACGGTGAATTATTAATAAACTAAAAAATTAGTTATTTAAATTGTGTTAAAATAAAAAAGCTCCCAATTTCTTGAGAGCTTTAAAAAATTAAATAATTTCTTTTATATTTTCTGGCGGTCTACCCACTACAGCTTTATTTCCGTTAATAACTATAGGGCGTTCGATTAATTTTGGATTTTCAACCATTGCTTTAATGATTTCAGAATCTGATAATTCTTTTCCTTTATACTCCTCTTTCCAAATTTTTTCATTTTTACGAACTAAATCGATTGGAGAAATATTTAATAGACTAATAACTTCTTTTAACTCTTCAGTAGAAGGAATAGTTTCTAAATATTTTACAGTTTCAAACTCTTTACCAGAGTTTTCTAAAATTTCTAAACCTTGTCTTGATTTAGAACAACGTGGATTGTGATATATTTTTATCATTTTTAAGAGTTTTATTGTATTAATCTTCTTTTTGCCCCATCGCCATTAAATAGGCTTTTAAAAATGGGTTGATGTTTCCATCCATAACAGCATCTACATTTCCTGTTTCATGAGCGGTACGTACGTCTTTAACTAACTTATATGGGTGCATTACGTAATTACGAATCTGGCTTCCCCATTCATTTTTCATCTTGTTAGCTTCAATTTCATCACGAGCAGCTAAACGTTTTTGTAATTCAATTTCGTACAATTGCGATTTTAACATTTGCATTGCGGTAGCCCTATTATCGTGCTGTGAACGTGAGTTAGAACATTGAATTTGAATTCCTGTAGGTTTATGCAAGAGCTGAACCTTAGTTTCAACTTTGTTTACATTTTGTCCACCAGCACCACTAGATCGTGCTGTGGTAATTTCAATATCAGCTGGGTTTACTTCAATCTCGATGGAATCATCAGCTACAGGGTATACATATACAGAAGCAAAAGAAGTATGACGTTTGGCATTGCTATCAAAAGGAGAAATACGCACCAAACGATGCACTCCATTTTCACCTTTTAACCATCCGAAAGCATAATCACCTTCAAATTCTAAAGTAACTGTTTTTATACCAGCAACATCACCTTCTTGGTAGTTCAAGGTCTTTATTTTGTAACTTTGTTTTTCTGCCCACATAGTGTACATTCGAGTTAACATTTCTGCCCAGTCGCAACTTTCAGTTCCACCTGCACCTGCTGTAATTTGTATCGTAGCACTTAAACTATCACCTTCTTCTGAAAGCATGTTTTTAAACTCAATATCTTCTAAAAAAGTAGCTGTTTTTTCAAACTGTGCCGAAAGCTCATTTTCATCAACATCACCCTCTTTGTAAAAATCATAAAGTACGGCTAAGTCGTCGTTCATAGAAACAACGGTATTATAATCTTCTACCCATTTCTTTTTAAATCGAAGTGACTTCATAAGAGCTTCAGCCTCTTTTGGATTGTTCCAAAAGTCAGGATTTGCAGTTTTTTCTTCTTCATTTGAAATTTCAATTAACTTCTTGTCAATTTCTAAATATCCTTTTAACTTGCCAATTCGTTCAGCGATATTTTTAAGCTGTTCGTGTGTAATCATAAATGCAAAAATACATTTTATAAATCGTAGTTAGAAATGGAAATAAACTTAATAAGTGATACTGTAACAAAGCCAACTCAAGGAATGTTGGAAGCAATGATGAGCGCTAAAGTAGGAGATGATGTTTTTAAAGCAGATCCAACAGTTAATTTGTTACAAGAAAAAGTAGCCGATATGTTTGGAATGGAAGATGCATTGTTTTTTCCCTCAGGTACCATGGCAAATCAAACTGCGATAAAAATTCATACACAGCCAGGAGATAGAATGTTTTGTGATAAATGGGCACATGTATATAATTATGAAGGAGGAGGGGCTGCTTTTAATGCAGGGGTAACTTCTTGTTTAATTGATGGTAACAGAGGTATGTTTACTGCGGAACAATTAGAAAGTGTTGTAGGAGGGAGAAATGATATTCACACACCGTATAGTAGGTTAGTTTGTGTTGAAAATACAACGAATAAAGGAGGTGGAGCTTGTTGGGATTTTGAAGAACTACAAAAGATTCAAAAAGTAGCAAAAGCAAATGATTTAGCATATCATTTAGATGGAGCACGTTTATTTAATGCATTAGTGGCTAAAAATGAAACTCCTAAGCAGTATGGAGAATTATTTGATACGATTTCAATCTGTTTATCAAAAGGACTAGGTGCTCCTGTAGGTTCTGTTTTGGTTGGAAGTAAAGCTCATATGGAAAAGGCATTACGAGTACGCAAACTATTTGGAGGAGGAATGCGACAAGCAGGTTTTTTAGCCGCAGCAGGAATTTATGCTTTGGACAATCAAGTAGAACGTTTAGCTGAGGATCACAAAAGAGCAAAAGAAATAGGAACTGTTTTAGAAAAATGTTCGTATGTATCTAAAATTGAACCTATAGAAACAAATATTGTTATTTTTTATGTTGAAGATTCTATAAATCCAGATGATTTTATGAAAAAAATGGCAGATAAAGGAGTATTACTAATTTCAATGGGAGAAGGAAAAATTCGTATAGTAACACATTTAGATTATACAAGTGAGATGCATGAAAAATTATTACAAGAATTAAGAGAGTTTTTTTAAAAGAAAACTCTTACTATAGGAGAAAAAGCCGAAGCATATATGCTCTTATTTTTATCATATAGAACATCATACTGTACTCCTAAAGATACATTACCCATTCTATATGAAAATCCTAAGTTTAGTGCAGGATAATTATATTTCTCAGAGAATGAATCTGATTTTCTATGAACATACATTTGTTGTAGATCTGAAGAAAGTTCTATTTCTCTAATGGGCCTATATAAAATAAAAATGTTTGGACTGATAATATTTGATTTGAAAGAATCGTTTTTATTATAAGAGTATCCTATACCCATACCTAGAGAAAAACTATCATTAAAATCATATACAGCAGCTGGGGATATGGAAAGAGTAGTGTTGTTAGAGCCAAAACCAAAACCAATTCCGCCTCCAAAGCGAACATTATCCCAAAAAGTATCCTCCTGAGTGAAAGCTATGGCAGAATAAAGAAAAAAGCTTAAGAATAATAATCTTCTCATAAATAAATAGTTAGCTCAGCTAATATAATGAATAGTCATCATAAAATGTTAAGAGAAGTTTACAAAAAAGTTAGTGTTTTTAGTTTAGCTCTTCAAGTTTAGCTAACTCTTTGTAGTTTTTGTTGAGCTTTCTAAGTAAAATTCCATATAAAAGTTGATAAAAGCACCATATAATTATAAGCATAATTATTAATGTTATTACAGTAACAATTATTGAAATTAAAACTTGCTGAGAATTAAATTCTGGATGAGTTTTTAAAGCTGCAATGGCAACAATAATTCCAAAAATAAACACATATAGCAAGTTAAATAAAACGTAGTGTTTTACAGTTTTTCTTGTTTTAATAATTTTATTCATTAAAGTCTTAGTAGAATCGACTACCGATATACTTTTATAGTTTAAATAAAACTTAATCAAAAAATAGAATAATATTGGATAAAGAACAAATTGTGAGTAAATCATGAAGTTATAAAGTCCAAGTTGTTTGTACTCGTTATAAGCTTCTTCCATATCAAAAACAAAATATAGAGAATTCAAAAAGACGAACTCTAAAAGGCCAATAATAAAAATCCATTTTACTATTGATGATGACTTGGAATGTGCCATTCTATAAATATCAACCTTAGAAACTTTGTTAGTTTCTTCTGACTGATTACCCCAAGCCTTTTTATATTTATCTAAATCTAAATCCATTTATAACTATGGGTTTAATACTTTTTTTAATTTATCTTTAGCTCTATTCATTTTTACACGAGCATTTACCTCACTAATACCTAAAGTTTCAGAAATTTCTTTATAGGGTTTATCTTCTAGATATAAAAAAATTAGTGCTTTATCAATATCGTTTAACTTACGAATAGCATCATACAAAGCTTTTAACTGTACTTCTTCAGTATCATCATACTCTTCTGCTTTAATTTTAAAAGAATAGTCTGTAAAATCTTGTGTTTTTATACTTCTTGTTGATTTTCTGTATAAAGAAATAGCAGTATTCAACGCTACTCTATACATCCATGTGCTAAACTTTGCATCGCCTCTAAATTTACTATAGTTTTTCCACAACTGAATGGTGATTTCTTGAAACAAATCGTTGTGTGCTTCTTGGTTTGTAGTATAAATCCTACATACCTTATGCACAATGTTTTGATTGGCTTCGAAATCAGTTAAAAATTTATTTTCTAATTCTTTTTTCACTAAGTTCAGTAGAGTTGTTATGTTATAAGTAGCTCAAAAATACAAATTGTTACAACTCATCCTAAAAATAATACAATTCAGTTTATTTTTATTTTAGAAATAAAGCATCTAATGAATATTTGTGTCATAATTAACCATAAAAATAACACAATGAAAATCTTAATACACATTTTTGTTATAGCAGTTTTATTTACAGTTAAAACAGTTTCAGCTCAAAACAAAACAGTTACAGCAACAGTTGTGAATGTCACTTCTGACAAAGGAAAAGTAAAATTTGCTTTATATATTAAAGAGAATTTTAGAAAAGAACCGTTACAAGCGAAAGAATCAGTAATTAAAGAAGGAAAAAGTACTGTGATTTTTGAAAACATTCCAACTGGTGAGTATGCTATAATTTGTTTTCATGACGCAAATAATAATAATAAAATGGATTTTGAGCCTAATGGAATGCCTTTGGAAGATTATGGAGCATCAAACAATAAATTGTCTCGTTTTGGACCTCCTCAATTTGAAGAAGCAAAATTCTTAGTTGAGGATAAAAATGTATCTTTCGATATTAAATTTTAGCAAAAAGATATATAACTTCCAAGAGTAAACTAACAATACAAATGAAGGCATCATCAAAAAAAATAGTTAAAAACCTAAAAAATGATATTTGGATTTGCTTAAAATTAACAATCATTTTTGGAGTTGTTTTTACTTTAATAAATCAGGCATTTACGATAAAAGAAGCCGGATTGGTGTTTTTGTTTTCTGCAATGTATTCTTTTGTGTTGGGACTAGGTAATGGAGTTATTAATGACTATTTAAGTGAAAGATGGGACTGGGTTTCACAAACTAATCAACGAGTTTGGGCAGGTATCATAACAACAATAAGCTACACTATAGTGGCGGTATTATTAATCCATTATGTACAATACTTTGTTATTTTTAATAACAACATAGATAACTTTTTTAGAGGTCAGTTTTTATGGATGCATTTATTTGCAATCATACTTTCATTAGCCATCGCTGTGTTTTTCCATGCAAAAGGTTTTATGGTAAACTGGAAGGCCTCTGTAAAACAAGAAACAACACAACATGAAATAGTAGCCAAAACTGAAACGGCAAAATTTGAAACTTTAAAAAGTCAGATAGATCCGCATTTTTTATTTAATAGTTTAAATGTATTAACCTCTTTAATAAGTGAAAATCCAAAGCAAGCAGAAAAATTTACTACAAAATTATCTAAAGTATATAGGTATGTATTAGAGCAACGAAATAAAGAATTAGTACCTATACAAGAAGAATTACAATTTGCTAAGACGTATATGGAATTATTACAAATGCGTTTTGAAGAAGCTGTACAATTTAATATACCAGAAGAAGTAAGTAACCCAGATTTAAAAATAGTTCCATTATCTCTTCAATTATTATTAGAAAATGCAGTGAAGCATAATGTAGTTTCATCTACCAAACCATTAGAAGTAAAAATTTTTGAAGAAGATGGTTTTTTAAAAATTCAAAATAACATTAATCCGAAAGAGGCTATAGGTAAAAGTACAAAAGTAGGATTAAGAAATATAGCAGATCGTTATGGTTTAATAACCGATAGAAACGTTCAAATAGTTAATAACAATAAAACATTTACAGTGTGTTTACCACTGTTAATTAATATAAAAAATAGTATTATGGATACAAAGAGTCTAGAAAACAGTAATTACGTAAAAGCAGTAGAAAAGGTAGAAAAACTAAAAGAGTTTTATCAAAATTTAGTTTCGTACTGTATAGTTATCCCTTTTTTAATATTTATAAATCTCAAAACATATTCAAAGTTCCAATGGTTTTGGTTTCCAATGATAGGTTGGGGAATAGGGTTGTTTTTTCATTACCTAGAAGTAAATAATTACAATTTATTCTTGGGGAAAAATTGGGAAGAACGCAAGATTAAAGAATTGATGGATGATGATAAAAACTATAAGTAAAATGGAAAAAGATTATAGAATTGAATACAAATACGCAAAGGCAAAAAAGAAAGTAGAAAAAATCAAAGGGTTTTACATTCATCTTATAGTAACCTTATTAATTATACCAGTTTTAATTTTTATAAACTTAAAGTTTGTACCTAGTTACCATTGGTTTTACTACCCAATAATAGGAATGTTAATAGGTGTGTTTTTTCATTGGTTTGGGATTTTCGGAATAGATAAAATAGGTTTAGGGAAAGATTGGGAAGAACGTAAGATTAAAGAATTTTTAGAAAATAATAACAATGGAAAATAATTATACAGAAGAGAAAAAGTATTTAGAAGCAAAAAAGAAAGTAAAACAGGTTAAAGGGTTTTATGCTCATGTTTTAGTAAACATAATTTCAGTAATTATTATTGTTTTAGTGAATTTAAAATTCTCACCTTATTATCACTGGTTTTGGTTTCCAGTTATAGGAATAGTACTAGTTACTTTTATTCATTGGATGCTAGTTTTTGGAGTCAATGCATTAGGTTTTGGAAAAGATTGGGAGGAGAAAAAGATAAACGAATACCTAAATAAAAAGGATTAGTATGGAAAATGACTATAAAGAAGAACATAAATATTTATTAGCCAAAAAAAGAGTAGAAAAAATAAAAGGATTTTACTGGCATTTGGCATCGTATGTAATTGTGAATATATTTATTTCAGTCGTAATTATTATGGGATTGATGAATGAAGATAAATTAACTTTTACAAAATCAATAACCAATTTTGGGGTGTATGCTACTTGGCTTTTTTGGGGGATTGGAGTTTTTTTTCATTGGTTAGGAGTATTTGGAACCAATATGTTTTTTAATAAAGATTGGGAACAACGTAAAATACAAGAATATCTAGATGAATTAAAAAAGAAAGAAAATGGAAACTTTAAATAGAGAACAACAATATATAAGAGCTCAAAAAAGAGTAGATGAAATCAAAAGATTCTATAACCATTTAGTGGTTTATATACTAATAAACTTAGTTTTTATTGGAAGAAGAATATATAAAGATATTGTTCATAGAGATGAATCAGTTATGGAAGCTTTCTTAGATATAAACAACTATAATTTGTTTTTTTGGTGGGGAGTTATTGTATTTTTACATGGGTTTAATGTTTTTGCAAAAGGAAAACTTTTTTCTAAAAAGTGGGAAGAGCGTAAGATTAAAGAATACATGAACAAATAATTGCTAAAAATAAACCAAACCATGAATGTTATAATTATTGAAGATGAAAAGCCAGCGGCAAGAAGATTAAGTAGAATGTTGGCCGAGTTAGGTATAGAGGTTCAGCAAATGCTTCACTCGGTAGAAGAGTCGATTAACTGGTTTCAAAATAATGCTCATCCCGATTTAATATTTTTAGATATTCAACTTTCAGACGGATTATCATTCGAAATTTTTGAAGAAGTAACTGTAAAATCAGCTATTATTTTTACAACCGCTTATGACGAGTATGCATTAAAAGCATTCAAGTTAAATTCTATTGATTATCTCTTAAAACCAATAGATGAAGACGAGTTAAAAGTAGCAGTAGATAAGTTTAAAGAACATCAACCTTTACAAAGTAATATACAAGTCAATATAGATGATATTCGTAAGTTGTTGATTAATCCTGTTGATAGAAAATACAAAAAGCGATTTACTATAAAGGTCGGACAGCACTTAAAAATTATCAATACAGAAGATATTGAATGTTTTTATTCTGAAAATAAAGCCACTTATATTCATACAAACTCTAATAGAAACTACTTAATAGATAACTCTTTAGAGTATTGGCAAGAAGAGTTAGATCCGGAACAGTTTTTTAGAGTTAATAGAACATTTATAGTACACATAAATACCATCAAAGATATTGTGTCTTATACAAACTCTCGATTACAGTTAAAGTTGTATTCTTATGATGAAGCAGAAATAATTGTAAGCCGTGAACGAGTAAAAGAATTTAAAAACTGGATTGACTAGCTTAAAGGTCTATAATAAAAATGGTTTTCAAAGTTTTTAGTTACAAAATATTCTGAAGGTTTAAGTTTTGTAAAACTTTGAAATTCTCGTATAAAATGACTCTGATCATAATAACCGTTATCTAAAGCAGTAGATAAATAATGTTTGTTACTTGATAGCAATACTTGCTTGACAGTTTTTTGTAATCTAGTGATTCGTTGAAATTTCTTAGGAGAGACTCCAAACTTTTGTTTAAAAATACGTTCAAATTGACGGTAACTTAAATTACTTTGATGTGCCAATTCATGAAGAGATATTGAATTAAAATTTTTGTATAGAGTTTTAATTACTAAATCCCAATTAACGATATCAGAAAAATGATGTTTTTTTAATTGATTGCATAGAAAGAAATCAATTAATTTAATTTTTTCTTCCACACTAGGTAATGAAAAAAGAATATCTAAAAGCTCTTTGCCTTCATTTTGCCATATTTCTTCTACAGATAAATATTGATTAACAATTTGTGCATGTGGAATAGAAGTAAAATGTCTAAAGCCACCACTATGAAAACGTACAGCAATATAATTTACATTGTTAGCTGAATCAAAAATTAATTTTTCTCTCGGACAAATAACATGAGCAACATCTAATTTTTTGTTATCGATGGATAAAGGGGTACCAATATGAAAAAGCACTTCTAAACCAGTGCCTGGTAAAATTAAGGGTAGACTTTTGGTTTGAGAACAAACAAAATACCTATCAATATAAGGAGATAGGTATTTTGATGGTTTATAGTGTTTTACACTCATTTAGATTAATAAATGTTTATAATTGGCTTTTTGGTAATTAAAGGAGTAATATCCTTTATAAATTGATGAAAATGTGTAGAGTTATTATGTGCATCTACAGCTTTGCTATCAATATACTCTTCATAAAACAAATAATTATCTTCATTAAATAGGTCTTTATGTAATCGATAGGTAATGCATCCAGTTTCAGCGTTACTCGTTTTTACCATTTCTAATGCCAATTTCAAAAAATCGTTTTCTTTTCCTTGTTGAATTGCTATTTGAGCTATAATTACTTTTTGCATTGTGATGAATTAAAATTAAAACTCAAAAGTACTGTCAAAGGTTTCTTATAAATTGTAAAAAAACGACATCTTAAAATTCTAACGGGTTAAGACATCCTTAAAATTTTTAGTAACTAAAATATTTCTAAATTCATTAATCTTAACTTTTGCATCAGGATGTATATCGTTTCCGTCTTCAGTAAACCAAGCATGAGTACTACCAAGATAGTTCATGCCTAAATATTTAGCACTTTCAATAAAAGGCATTTCAAAACCATCTCTAAGGTCATTAACACCAGAGTTACTAATCATTGCCATGTTTTTACCTCGCAACTGTCTACCTAAATCCTTTTTATAATGTAATAAGTCTGAAAGTCTATCAAAAAATGTTTTTAGTGTAGCGCTCATACTATACCAATATACAGGAGTAGCAAATATTAGTGTATCGTATTTATGAATAATTTCTTCCATTAGCGGAATAAAATCATCATTAGCATTGGTAAAATCGTATTCAAATACACCAATGTTCTTCTTTTTTAAGTCAACAAAGTCAAAAGACTTGTTATTATTAAGGTAATTAATCACTTTGTTGGTATTTCCTGTACTTTTAGAGCTCGCTTGTATAATAATTGTTTTATTCATCTGTTGTTTATTTGGAAGTAAAGCTCAAGAAAATATATAAAAAAAGAATTTAGATTTAATTGTAATTATTGATAATAACCAAGAAAAAATCAATAGAAGAAGTCTATATTTTTGTACTTTTATGCTATAAAAAAAGCAGATGAACACAAATACCTACAAATTTTCTAAAAGAAGGAAGTTAAATGAATTTTCTACTAAAGAAATTGTTGATAATGCTAAGAAAAAACTAAAAAAAGCAAGAAAAAAGATTAGTGATTTGCAAGACACTATGTATGCAGAAGGTAAGTATAGTGTTTTGTTGTGTTTACAAGGAATGGATACAGCTGGTAAAGACAGTTTAATTCGCGAAGTTTTTAAAGATGTAAATGCGCGTGGAGTAGTAGTACACAGTTTTAAAGTACCAACAGATTTGGAGTTAAAACATGATTTTTTATGGCGTCATTATATAGCATTACCAGCGAAGGGAAAAATAGGAGTTTTTAATCGTACACATTACGAAAATGTTTTGGTAACTAGAGTGCATCCAGAGTATGTTTTCGCTGAGAATATACCTACAGTAAATAGTCTTGATGATTTAAATGATGAATTTTATCATGGTAGAATGGAACGTATCAATCAGTTTGAAAAGCATATATCGGAAAACGGAACTATTATCTTAAAATTCTTTTTAAATGTATCTAAAGAAGAACAAAAAAATAGACTTTTACGTCGTTTAAATATACAAGAAAAGAATTGGAAATTTTCTGCGGGTGATTTAGAAGAGCGAAAGTTATGGGATAAATATCAAGAGTGTTATGAAGATATGTTGGAGAGAACATCAACAAATTATGCACCTTGGTATATAATACCTGCTGATGATAAACCAACAGCACGTTACATTGTAGCAAAAACTATTGAGGAGGAACTAGAAAAATATAATTTTAAAGAGCCTACACTGCCAAAGAAAGTGTTAGACCAAATAGATGAATTCAAAAAAGAATTAAATAACGAATAAGGAGTTAGAAAGTATAAAGTTGGAAGAATTTTAAAAATACCAACTTTTTAAATATTATGAACTTTCAAACTACATGAAACAATATACATGAAACTAAACTTAACAAAACCAATCGTATTTTTTGATTTAGAAACAACAGGGATAAACATAGCTAAAGATAGAGTAGTTGAGATATCTATTTTAAAAGTGTTTCCTAATGGAAATAAAGAAAGTAAAACATGGTTGGTAAACCCAGAAATAGAAATACCAAAAGAAGCTTCAGAAATTCACGGAATTACAAACGAAAAGGTAGTTACAGAACCAACTTTTAAAGAATTAGCACCGCAAATTAATGAGTTGATAGGTGATGCTGATTTAGCAGGATTTAATTCTAACCGATTTGATATTCCTTTACTAGCAGAAGAGTTGTTAAGAGCTGGAATTGATTTTAACATGAATGATAGAAAAGCAGTTGATGTACAAACTATTTTTCATAAAAAAGAACAACGAACACTAAGTGCTGGATATCAATTTTATTGTGGGAAAGAGTTAGTAGGAGCCCATGGAGCAGAAGCGGATACAAACGCAACTTATGAAATCTTATTAGCGCAGGTTGAAAGATATGAGGACTTGGAAAACTCAGTAGAAGCGTTGAGTGAGTTTTCAATGCATGGAAAAAGAGCAGATTTTGCAGGTTTTATTTTATTTAATGATGAAGATCAAGAAATCTTTTCTTTTGGAAAGTATAAAGGAAGAACAGTTGAAGAGGTGTTAAAAGAAAATCCAGGGTATAATGCATGGATCCAAAATGCCGATTTTCCTTTGTATACAAAGAAAGTATTACGAGAAATAAAAGAAAGAATGTCGGCACCAAAAAACACGATGACCGATGAAGAAAAGTTACAAGCGTTACAACAGAAATTTAATTTAAGGTAATCTTTAACATTTATTTTTAGTAATTATCTTAGTTGTTCTTTAATTTAGATATTACGAAAACAAACACAAGAAAATGTTTACAGAATATAAAAAACTACCTCAAAACTCAAGGGTTTGGGTGTATCAATCAGATAGAGAATTTACACAAGAAGAAATAGAATTTATCAGTGCAAAAGCATTGCTTTTTATTGATAATTGGACACGTCATGGAGACGATTTAAAAGGATCATTTACTATTAAATACAATCAGTTTTTAGTGTTGGGTGTAGATGAGAATTTTAATAATGTTTCAGGATGTTCAATAGATGCTTCTGTACGTTTTATTCAAGAGTTAGAAAAGGAGTTAGAATTAGATTTAATGGATAAAATGAATGTTTCTTTTAAAGATGGAGATAATATTAATATCGTAAAGCTCCCAGAATTTCAAAATTTTGCCAAAGAACAAAAAATAACAGCTGAAACGGTTGTTTTTAATAACATGGTAAATACTAAAGAAGATTTTGAAAAAAAATGGGAAGTACCAGCAAATAAAAGTTGGCATGCACGATTTTTGGTATAACTATTGATTTTATTTAAAAGGAAGGTATTAAAACCTTACAGGAGTGTAAGGTTTGTAAAGAAGTATGATATAATATGAAGAGAAAAGTATTTACGTTATTAGCGTTTGTTTTTATACAAATAATTCAAGCTCAACAAGTAGATCCTTTGTTGGCTAAAGACTCTATAACGCAAAATATTTGGGTAGATAGTATCATGAAAAGCATGTCACTTGATGAAAAAATAGGACAGCTGTTTATGATACAAGCATATTCAAATAAAGATAAAAAGCATGAAGATTTTATTTCAAATATGGTTACAAAATATCATGTAGGAAATATTATTTTTATGCAAGGAACACCTGATAAACAAGTAGTTTTAAACAATAAATATCAAGAATTAGCAAAAATACCTTTAATGGTTGGTTTTGATGGTGAATGGGGCTTGGATATGCGTTTGAAAAACACGTATCGTTTTCCTTGGAATATGACCTTAGGAGCTGTTCAAGATACGGTTTTACTTCAGGAAGTGGGTAAAAGAATAGGAGAGCACTGTAAGCGAGTAGGAATTCATATGAATTTCGCTCCAGTAGTAGATGTAAATACTAATCCTAATAACCCTATTATAGGAAATCGTTCTTTTGGAGAAAGTAAAGAAAATGTAGCAGAAAAATCAATAGCATTTACTAAAGGAATGCAAGGAGTAGGGGTGTTAGCAAATGCAAAACACTTTCCGGGGCACGGAGATACCGAAGCAGATTCACATCACACATTACCAACAATTAATTTTAGTAAACAACGCTTAGATTCAATAGAATTATATCCATTCAAAAAAATATTTGGAGCAGGAGTAGGAAGTGTAATGACAGCACACTTAAGTATTCCAGCTTTAGAAACGAATCCAAAATTACCATCATCATTATCAAAAAGTGTTGTAACTAATTTGTTACAAGACCAATTAGGATTTAAAGGGTTAGTTATTACGGATGGACTGAATATGAAAGGAGCTGCAAATTATTCAACACCAGCAGAAATTGACTTAGCAGCAATTTTAGCAGGAAACGATATATTGTTAATTCCTCAAGACGTTCCAGGGTCAATTAGGTTGATTAAGAAAGCCCTTGTAGAAGGAAAATTAACGGAAGAGAGATTAAATCACTCAGTTAAAAAGATTTTAAAGGCAAAATACTTAGTAGGATTAAATAAGTATAAGTCTATTGCTACAGAAAATGTGGTAAAAGATATAAATAGTCCTTATGATGAGGTTTTACACCGTAAATTGATAAAAAATTCTATTACAGTTCTGAAAAATGAAGGAGGAATTTTACCAATTAAAAACCTTAAAGATAAAAAAGTAGCTTATGTTTCTTTGGGAAGTGATAATGGCTCAGACTTCTATGAAATGCTTAAAAATTATACGAAAGTAGATAAGGTTTCTGATAAGCATTTAAGCGTATTAAACAAGAAGTTAGAAAAGTATAATCTTATAGTTGTAGGGTTTCATAAATCAAATAAAAACCCTTGGAAGGGGTATAAGTTTGCTAATAAAGATCTTGTATGGCTACAAGAAATAGCAAGGAATCATAAAGTTATTTTAGATGTTTTTGCTAGTCCGTATAGTTTGCTTCAAGTTCCTTCTTTTACTAACATAGAAGGAGTTGTAATGTCATATCAAAATAGTAAGTTGGCTCAAGAGCTATCAGCACAAGCCCTTTTTGGTGCCTTCGATCTAAAAGGAAAGTTACCAGTATCTATAAAAAATGAGTTTAAGGCTGGTCATGGACTATTATTAGATGGGTTAGGTGTATTGCAATATACAATTCCAGAAGAAGCCGGAGTTTCATCAGAAAAGCTTTCAATTATTGATAAAAGAATCGATACAATTTTACAAGAAAAAATGTCTCCTGGAGGGCAAATTTTAGTTGCTAAAGATGGAAAGGTAATCTATAATAAAAGCTTTGGATACCATACTTTAGATAAAAAACGACCTGTTAAAAATTCTGATATTTATGATTTAGCTTCTTTAACCAAAATATTAGCATCATTACCTATGATAATGAAAGCTGAAGAAGAAAGGAAAATTAGTTTATTTTCAAATTTAGGGGATGTTTTACCAAGGTATAGCAAGTCAAATAAAGATACTTTATTATTAAAAGAGGTATTGTCTCATTATGGACGTTTACGTTCTTGGATTCCATTTTATTTACACACAAAAGATAGTGTAACAGGTGAAAACTCTACAAAATTTTATAGAAAAAAACGTACTTCAAGGTTTAGTATAAAAGTAGCTAAAAACCTATACTTAGCTAAAGAATATAAAGATTCAATTTATAAACAGATAGTAGATTCAGAACAGCGTAAAAGAATAGGGTATAAGTATAGTGACTTAGGTTACTATATTTTTAAAGAGATTTTAGAAAGAAAGTACAAAAGCCCCTTAAATAAACTTGTAGATGAGCAGTTTTATCAATCTATTGGAGCTAATAGAATGACCTATTTACCTTTGAATAAGTTTCCAAAAGAAGAAATAGTTCCTACAGAAAGAGATAACTATTTTAGACATCAGTTAGTTCATGGTTATGTTCACGATATGGGAGCAGCTATGCTAGGTGGTGTAGGTGGACATGCTGGTTTGTTTGCAAATGCAAATGATGTAGCTAAAATTATGCAAATGTTCTTGCAAGATGGTTCTTATGGAGGAAAGAAGTATTTAGAACCAGAAACAGTACACAAGTTTAATAAACGTTATTACGAAAATAAAAAAGTACGTAGAGGGTTAGGTTTTGACAAACCACAATTAAACCCTAAGGTAAAGGCTACTTGTGGTTGTGTGTCGGATGTAAGCTTTGGACATAGTGGTTTTACTGGGACATATACTTGGGCAGACCCTGCAACAGGTGTAGTGTATGTGTTTTTATCAAACAGAATTTATCCTACAATGAGAAATTATGGTTTAGTAAAAAGTAATATACGTACCAAAATTCAACAAGATATTCAAGATGCTATTTTGATGGCGGAGTAGGTGATAGTTTGGTATATAAAAGAATAAGTAAAAAGGAAGTGAAAAAGTATACTAAAGCTATTTTCCACCCAAAAAACATAGCTATAATATAACTTTGTATACAATAAAAGAAAGGAAATAAAATAGCATTTACACCAAACCTAAAGGTGTCTATAAACTCTACTTCATCAATTTTTTTACTTAGAAATTTCCAAATTGAATATGGAACTAAGCTATTTAAAATGATTAATAAAAATAAAGGAAGAGCGTAGTTAATACTACGCTTTTTTTGTGCAAGTACCTTTTTATTTCTTATGAGAGTATTTACTTCATCAACTTTAGTAAAATCTACTAGAGCATTATTTAAATTAGATAAGGTAGTTTCATAATCTTCATTTTGTTTTATATGAACAGATAAGTTTTCTAATTGATTTGAAACAAGCTCTTTTATGTTTTTTACAGATTTATTTATGTTTTGTCTGTCGTAATAATCGTTAGCCAAAATAGGAGAACCAAAATGGATAGCAGTTTTTGAAGGGTAGCTAGATACGTTTTGATATGTAATTCCTACTGGAACAATATTGATTCGAGTGTCAGGAAAATTATCTAAAGTTTTAAAAATAATTCTTGTAAAGCCTTTACTAAGTGGTCTAACAGCTCTGTCTCTTTTGTGTGTTCCTTCAGGAAAGATTAATAAAGTTTTGTTATTTTTTAAAAGTAGCTGACACTTATTAAAAATTTCTTCATTTTTATTAAGCTGTTGTACACCATCTCTAATACGATAAATGGGCATCATTCCAAGTAAATTGAAAAATTTAGCAATAATAGGGTTGTTAAATACAGCAGCACGTACTAAAAAGTTTGTTCTCCTTTTTATATGTGTAGCTATAAGTATGGGGTCAATTAAGCCATTTGGGTGATTAGCTGTGAAAATTACAGCTTCTTTTTTTGGTATATGCTTACCTCCAACAATTGTTGTTTTTTTAGAGTAAAAGAATAAGCCAGTTTTTACAAAAACTTTAAAAAAGTAATATAAAAGTGTTTTCATGTATTATTTATTTCTTCCCCAGTAAGTAGCTAACATCATTCCTGAAAAAATATCCCAAACACCCCAAAACGCAGCAAGAAGAGCCATTCCTCCTAAGCCATCAAAAAAGCTAAAAATAAGAAGTAACCCTAAACCACCATTTTGTATTCCTGTTTCCATAGAAATAGTTTTAGAGTCCTTTTTGTTTAATTTAAAAGATTTAGCTGTTACATAACCTATAATAAACGCATAAATGTTATGAAATATTACAAGAAATAAAACTAGATGTATATAGTCTTTAAAAACATCAGCGTTATCATAAAGAGCTATTACAATTAATAAAAGGAAAAAGAAAATAGAAAATGGACGTAAAAGTTTATTGATTTTTTTAGCCATTTCATGATGGTAGTGATTAACGAACATTCCTAAAACTATTGGAATTCCTAAAATAAGAAGAACAAGTTTAAAAAGTTCAAAAGGATTTAAGGAAACACTTTTCAAAATCTCGTTAGTAGGTTCATATAAACTACCCCATAATTGTAAATTTAATGGAGTCATTACTAAACAAATTATGGTTGAAAAGGCTGTTAAACTAACTGATAAAGCAGCGTTACCTTTTGCCATTTTACTAAAAAAGTTAGAAACATTTCCTCCAGGGCAAGCAGCAATCATAATCATGCCTAAAGCAAAACTAGGGTATGGGTTAATGATATTGATAAGAATAAAGGTTAAAAAAGGAAGTAAAATAAACTGAGATAATAATCCGACAAATAATATTTTAGGTTTTTTAATAAGTCTTTTAAAATCATCTACCTTCATATCTAAAGCAATACCAAACATAATGATAGCTAGAGCCACATTAAGCATCCATAAAGCTTCAGTATCAAAATTAATCTTAATACTGTCAATTTGTAAAGTGTTAATGTTTAAAGGCATATTCTATTATGTTGGCTCCCATTTGTAAAGCTTTTGTTCTAATTTCTTTTGGATTGTTGTGTACGGCGGTATCTTCCCATCCATCGCTTAAATCACTTTCGTAATCATAAAAAACTATAAGTCTTCCTTTATAGAATAAACCAAACCCTTGGGGAGGTTGTTTATCATGTTCGTGAATTTTTGGCAAGCCTTTAGGAAAGGAAAAGGTTTGATAATAAATGGGATGATTGTTTGGGATTTCTTGAAGTTGTAATTCAGGAAAAACTTTTTTTAATTCTCTTCGTATGTATTTATCAAGACCGTAATTATCTGATACATGTAAAAAGCCCCCAGAAATAAGGTAACTTCTTAGTATTGAGATTTCATCATTTGTAAACAAAATATTACCATGTCCGGTAATAAAAACTATAGGATAGTTAAAGATAGTCTCGTCGTCAAGAGTGATGTTTTGTATGTCTTTATCAATTTGTGTTTTCGTGTTTAGGTTGGTAAACTTTACAAGATTAGGTAAAGCTGTAGGATTTGCATACCAATCACCACCTCCTTTATATTGTATAACGGCTATTTCTTGAGAAGAAATATTTAGACTTATTAGAAAAATAAAAAACAGGGTGAGGTTTTTCATGAATTAACTTGAATTTAAAAGCAATATAGTGAAACAACAATAAAAAACACCAACAAATTTGTTGGTGTTTTTTTCCCCTTAAAAAATAAATTATGCTTTTAACTTGAAAATCCCCTAATTTTTCAAAAAGCGTTTTTTATTCTATGTGATAAAAATATTGTAAGCTTTTATATCTGTGGTTCAATTACATCCAAAAAGGTGTTTTAAAACCAACTTTTTATAAAAAGCATGATTACTAGTGTTTTATAAATAAGTTTTATTTAGGAAGTAAAAGGTAAAAAACACCAATATTAATATTGGTGTTTTTAAGCTATAGCTTTTCCTTTTTCGTATTGAGAACGCTTATTCTCAATAATTTTATTAGAAATCTTAATTATAAATTGAAAACCCCTTCAACTATTTTCAATTACTAATTTTTTAATTTCGCTAAGTAAATATACTCTAGAATAAGGAGTTAGGGGTTCGAAAACGTCCATTTTGGATGTTTTCGAACTGTCTTTTTATAAAATGAAAGTGGGTTTTTAGTTTTAAACGGCTAGTGATAAGCTTTTGAATTGAACAGGAGTGTGTCCAGTATGCTTTTTGAAAACTGTATAGAATGTAGATTTAGAATTGAATCCAGACTCTAGTCCTATAGAAGTTATTGTATAGCTAGTATAGTCGGGATCTAATAAAAGTGTTTTAGCTAAATCTATTCTCATTTCATTTAAGTAATCTGTAAAAGATTTTTTAGCAATATTGTTAATGATAAGAGAAAGTGTACTAGAACTTAGTTCTGTGTCTTTTGATAGATCCTGTAGAGTATATTTATTAAGTAAATATTTCTTTTTAGATCTAATAAACTTATCTATTTCTATAAACTGTTCTTTTTGTTTTTCTACTTGATTTTTAGAGAAGTTCTTCTCAGTGTTCAAATTAATTGTATCAACACTAAAGTCACCATTTAAATCAATTAGAAGAGACTCTCTAATTCTTTCACGTTCTTTTAATAGACGAATTTGTTTTAACCCTTGGTAACCTAACCAATAAATTAAGACGGTAGTATAAACTCTTAAAGGATAATAAGAGAATAAAAAACCGGTAAAGTTCATTTTTACTTTAACAATTAAAGCTAAAATCCAAAGAGCATACCCAATTGAAGTTAAAATGAAGAATGTATAAATCCATCTAAGATTATCAAAGGATAGAATTTTAGGAAACAGTTTTTCTTTTTTGTATAAAATGTAAAAAGAGTAAACAAAAATACTTAATGAAGTAACTAAACTAAAAATCTCTTCAATAGAAGTATATCGTTCATAAATAAAATTTAGGTATTCTCTAGATGCTGAATCACTGTAGTAAAGAACAAAACTAATTTGACCTAAAACAAGAATTAAAAAAAGAGGTATTATAATCTTTAATATTTTGTACGACTTTTCAGCAAGGTTTAAATAATGAATTAAAAACATGTACAAAAAAGGCATTGCTAAAAAGTGCCAAGGCACTTGCATATAGTCTAAAGCAAATTTATGTTGAACTAGCTCTTTTTCTAAAGCCCAAGATTGTATGTTATTTAATGATATAGTAAGTATTAATAAGTTTAGGTATATCATACTTTTTTCCCGTCCATTTTTAGAACAGAAAAGTATAATGCTAAAAGCGAAACCGTGAACGGCACTAACTAACAAAAAGAGATTAAAAAAATCTGCTGTAGTCAAAATAAAAAACTTTAAGAGTAGCTAAATATACAAAAAATGAATTACTGATGTAAATAGGCTATACTCTGTACTACATTTAAACCAGCTGTTTCAGTTCTAAGTCTATTTTCTCCTAAGGAAATAGGGATAAACTTCTTGTTTAATGACTCTTGGATTTCTTCATGAGAAAAATCTCCCTCAGGCCCAATAAGAATTGTGTATTTTGATTTTGGAGAAGCAATGTTTTTTAAAAACTTCTTTTCAGTATGTTCTTCACAATGAGCAATAAAAACTTCTTCTGAAAAATCGTTTTTTATAAAGTCAGAAAAGCTTGTAGGAGTGTTAAGTTTAGGTAATGTAAATTGTAGTGATTGTTTCATTGCAGATTGTACAATTCTTTGTAAACGATCAGTTTTTACAACTTTTCTTTCTGAGTTTTTACAAATAATAGGGGTTATTTCATCAATACCTATTTCTGTAGCTTTTTCTAAAAACCACTCTAAGCGATCGTTGTTTTTTGTAGGTGCTATGGCTACGTGTAAATAATAATCTCTTGTACGAGGTTTTTCTTCATACTTAATAATTTTGGCAATACACTTTTTATCATTTCCAATAATTATTTCAGCAAAAAAAAGGATACCATTTCCATTAGCGATATGTAATATATCTCCTTCTTTTTTTCGTAAAACACGAATTATATGACGACTTTCATCTTTATTGAAAGTAATTTCTTTTGAAGTAATTAATAAATCTGAATTATAAAAAAGTTGCATTATAAGTCGAGTTTGTATGTTCTTCTTCTTTTATGAATTTTAGGGCTAAAATCTTTCCAGATTTGATGAATTGCTTGGTTTTCTTCAAGTTCTGGTGTTCTAATACAATTCTGAATTCCTTTAGCTAAAAATATGGGGTGAAATTGCTCAAAAATAATAGCTGTAACTCCTTTGTTTTGGTATTCAGGATCAACTCCAATTAAATAAAAAGTAACATCTTTTGAGTTTTTTCGAGCATTTAGCAAGTGAAAAATTCCAAAAGGGAAAAGCTTTCCTTTTGCTTTTTGTAAAGCTTCAGAAAAAGAAGGCATTACAATAGCAAATGCCACTAATTTGTGATTTTCATCAACAACAAACTTTATATATTCAGGATTTATAAAGCTTATATACTTCTTTTTAAAATAAGCTATTTGAGCACTTGAAATAGGTACATAAGTAGATAGCTTTGAATAAGTCTTACTAAACAAATCAAACATCTCATCTACATAAGGCATTATTTTATCTGTAGAAGTAAAGTTCAAAGGAGTTAAGTTATACCTTCTTTTAATTATATTACTAGCCTTTCCATATTTTTTAATATCGACATTACTAAAAGAGAATATACTTTCAATATATTCTTTTTCTTTTGTGAATCCTAACTGTTCTAAGTGTTTAGCATAGTACGGATGATTGTACCAAGTAATCATGGTACCTATATAATCAAAACCTTCTATAAGAACTCCAGTTTTATCCAAGTTATTAAAACCGACAGGACCTTCCATATATTCTAGGTTGTTTTCACGACCTATTTCTGCAACTTTATTTAATAACGCTTTAGATACTTCTATATCATCAATAACATCAAACCAACCAAAGCGTATCTTTTTTATATGCTGTTTTTCTATTTCGTAAGAATTGATGATAGCTACAACTCTACCAACTATTTCATTGTTTTTTAAGGCTAAGAAAAAGCGAGCGTTGGCATATTCAAAAACAGGATTTTTATTCTTATCAAAACTTTCAATTTCATCCTTAATAATAGGAGGAACCCAGTACTTATTGTTTTTATAAAGAGAAAAAGGAAACTTAACAAACTGTTTCATTCCCTTTTTGGTAGTTATTTCTTTAATTTGAATCATTTTACAAATTTAAGGCTTTTAATTATCCTCCTTTTCTTTTTCCTTCTCTTTCTCTTCTTGTTCTTCTTTTTTGATTTCTTCTTCTAGCTTTTTTATCTCTTTTTCAAGTTTTAAACGCTCTTTTTCTTTACGCTTGGCTTCTTTTTCTTCTTCTTCTTTAATCTTCTTCTCAAGCTTTAAGCGTTCTTTTTCTTTGCGTTTGGCTTCTTTTTCGGCTTTCTTTTTAGCTTTTTTTGCGGCCTTCCTTTCTTCTTTAGCTGTTTTTTTCTTTTGCTTCTTGTCTTCTTTAACAATCAGATCAACTAAAGATTCTTGACGTTCTCTCTTAGGCTTTTCATTTAAAAGTTCTCCGTTACTTGAGTCGTTATCTAAATCAACTTTTCTTTTCTCTTTTTTAGAAAATAATTTACCTACTTTACTAAACATTCGACCAAAGAAATTTCTATTCTCGTCGTATTTAACAGGTTTTTCTTTCTCAATTTTGTTTCCAAACTCATCTATTTCAACAAACTCATCTTTGTGTCTATTGAGTCTGTATGATACCCCTAAAGAACTATAAACTCCAATTTCATCTTGTTGTAAGTTAGCTCTTAAAGAAGCATTAAACTGTAAGTTCTCACTAAAAAGATAGGCAGCACCTGCGCCTATATTAGTTTTTTTCTCATACTCTTCAAAAATACCCTGTATTTCAGCAAAACCAGACCAATAATCATTAAAGTTATAGGTACCTGTTACTATGTAAGAAAATTGAGAAAAATCAGTTCCAATATAATCATAATGTAGATTAGTAATTACATTTAGTTTGTCTGAAAACTCATTTTGTAATAAAATACCAACTTTAGGGCTAAAGCCACCTCTTTCATGATAATCGGTTAAGAAACTTCCAATATTAATGCCTGCCGAAACACCAATGTGAGGTATCCATCTTTTCCAGTCGAAAGAATGTCTTTTTTTCCAGCTTCTTATTTCTTTGCTCTTATCATCATATTTAGGAGCATAAATCATATATTTTGCTCCTAGACTAAATTGACTTAACCCTGTTTTATTATATGATGATTCAAAAATATTTTTAAATGCTATTTTATCTCTTTGTAAAGAAGTATTGAAGTTGAATTCTAGCTTTTCAGAAAAAAAACTAGTTCTAAAAAATAAATTTAAACCTAGAGCTTCAGGATTGCTGAAGGTAGGTGTAGCATTCATTTTTCTATAAAAAACACTTGTTTCAAATTGATAAACACCCGAACCAACACTATAAGGGCTTTCAGAAAAACCTGGTTTATTTGAATTTATAACAGGTGTATATTGCGCGTTAGCAGTTAAAATAGAACAAAAAACAAAAAGGATAAGAAGTTTCTTAATCATATAATAAATCCAAATTTTCAGGTTGTACAAACATACGTAAAAATACAATTACCTATATAATATAAGTTTTGTAAACTCTTAACGCTTCCTTTTGCTTCAAATTGTTATTTTTGATTGATTTTTTTATTTTAAGAAAAAAAGATGACATATTTAAATGAAGCTGGACCTGTGAATTTTTTAAAAACCATATTAATTATTCTGTTAGTTTATTATGCTATAAAGTTTTTAGCGAAACTTTTTGGACCATACCTAATAAAAAAAGCAGTAGACAAAGTACAAAAGAAAGCTGAACAACAGTATAGAAACCAACAACAAGCATCTGATGTTGAAGTAGGAAAAACTGTTATTGATAAAAAGCCAAGTAATTCGAAAGAAAGTAATAATTCTGTTGGCGAGTACGTTGACTATGAAGAAATAGACTAACCATGAACTTAAAGAAATTTTTACCGTTTGCAATAGCAATTATTGTTTTTGCAATAGCATCTGTATTGTATTTTAATCCGGTTTTAAGCGGAAAACAAATCAAACAAAGTGACATTACTCAATTTATTGGGATGTCAAAAGATGTAAAGGAGTATAGAGCTAAAAAAGGAGAAGAGCCTTATTGGCTAGATAATGCTTTTAGTGGAATGCCAGCTTATCAGGTAAGTGCTTACTATCCGAATGATTTTGTACGTTATATTGATAAAGCAATCCGTTTTTTACCTAGACCTGCCGATTATCTTTTCTTATATTTTTTAAGTTTTTTCTTATTATTAACTGCCTTAAAAGTAGATTGGAAGCTAGCTATTTTAGGAAGTTTGTCCTTTGGGTTTTCTACCTACCTGATAATTATCTTTGGCGCAGGACACAACGCGAAAGCACATGCTATAGGCTATATGCCAATGGTGATTGCAGGAGTAATTTATATTTTTAGAAAGCGATATTTACTCGGGTTTATTCTAACAGCCTTAGCAATGGCTTTAGAAATTTATTCAAACCATCCTCAAATGACTTATTATTTAGGATTTTGTTTGTTGATTTTGGCAATTGTTGAAGGTGTTGAAGCTTTCAAATCGAGAACATTACCTGTGTTCCTTAAACAATCAGCTATTTTGGTTGCAGCAATGTTAATTGGTATTGGAGCTAATTCTACCAGACTGTTAGCAATGAAAGAATATGCAGATTATAGTACGAGAGGAAAATCAGAACTAACAATTAATCCTGATGGAACACCAAAAGAAAAGTCTACTGGGTTAGATAAAGAGTATATAACAGAATATAGTTATGGAATTGCAGAAACATTTAATTTGATAATTCCTCGTTTTATGGGAGGAGGAACAGTTGAAGAGTTAGGAGAAGATTCAAACTTTTATCAAGTTTTAGAGCAAAATGCAGGTAGAAGTGTAGCAAAAGAGTATTCTAGTCAAGTGTTAACTTATTGGGGAAAACAGCCTATAGTTGAGGCGCCAGCTTATATTGGTGCAATAGTTTTTTTCTTATTCTTTTTAGGGATTTTCTTAGTAAAAGGACGATTAAAACATTGGCTGGTTGCAGCTGCCATTTTTTCAATTGTATTAAGTTGGGGTAAAAACTTCTCTATAATAACTGATTTCTTTATTGATTATATACCTTTATATAATAAATTTAGAGCAGTTTCGTCTATTCAAGTAATAGCAGAATTATGTGTTCCGTTATTAGGTGTTTTAGCATTAAAAGAATTTTTCTCTTCTGAGAATTCTTCCGAAGAAAAAGAAAATGCAGTAAAAAAAGCTTTTTATATAGTAGGAGGAATTTCTATATTATTCGTACTGTTTGGATCTAGTTTGTTTGCTTTTGAAGGATCACGTGATGCACAATACCAGCAGCTTCCAGAATTAATCGATGCTTTAATTGCAGATAGGAAATCAATGTTATTTAACGATAGTTTACGTTCTCTTTTATTGGTTTTAGCTGTTGCAGGAATGTTGTGGTTTTATTTGAAAGGAAAACTAAAGCAAGTACCTGTGTTAATTGTATTGGGAGGATTGATGATTTTTGATTTAGTCTCAATAGACGCTAATTATGTTAATAAGGAAGATTTTACTTCAGCTAGAAGAGTGCAAAAACCATTTACAGCAACAAAGGCTGATACAGAAATTTTAAAGGATACAGGAAATTATCGAGTAGTTAATTTTAGTGTAAGTCCTATGCAAGATGGTAGAACTTCTTATTTCCACAATTCGATAGGAGGTTACCATGCTGCCAAAATGAAACGTTATCAAGAGTTGTTTGATTATCAAATAGCTAAAAATAATATGGAAGTACTAAATATGTTAAACACCAAGTACTTTATTATTAGTGATGAACAATTTCAAGAAAATCCTGAGGCGAATGGAAATGCATGGTTTGTAAACTCATTGAAAAAAGTATCTTCAGCTAATGAAGAAATTATAACATTAGATAGTTTGAATACTAAATCAGAGGCGGTTATTAACTCAGAGGATTTTAATGTAAAAGCAGATGTATTTCAAAAAGATTCAATTGCTACCATTAATCTAGTTAAGAAAGATCTTACTGAATTGATATACGAAGCAAGTACTACTTCAAAACAATTTGCTGTGTTTTCTGAAATATATTACAAAGATGGATGGAAGGCTTATATTGATGGAGAAAGTGTGCCATATTATAGAGTAAACTATGTTTTAAGAGGAATAGAAGTCCCTGCAGGAAAACATAAAATAACTTTTAAATATGAGCCTACAGTAATTAAAACAGGAAGTTTGTTGTCTTTACTTTGTTATGCTTTACTACTAATAATACCTATTGGTTGGTTTGTTATAAAAAAGAAGAAGAACTAGTTTTCAATACCTTTTAAGAAAGCAGAAGGAGTTATACCAATGTGTTTTTTAAATGCTCTTGTAAAAGCAGATGCGTTGGTGTAACCTATTTCTTCAGCAATTGCTTGTATAGAGTATTTTCTAAAGGTTTTATCTGTCTTTAATTTTCCTACCACATAATTAATTTTAAGTTTAGTACAATACTGCTTGAAGGACTCTTCATGATGTTTGTTAAAAACAAAGGAAATATAAGTAGTGTTGGTATCTAATTTATCAGCAATATAGTTGATTGAAAATTCAGGTTTTAGAAAATCTAAGTTTTTAGTAACATTCTTAAATTCGTTAAGAATTTTAGTTTCTAAGGATTCATCAATATTATATTCTTTTTTTTCTATTTCAACAGGTTTGTTTTTATTCATTATTAAAATAAGTTCTTTTTTCTTTTCTTTCTCTTTTCTTATGAGATAAAAAGTGATAATGAAAAAAGTTAGTAGTAAGATGGCAAAAGAAATAATAAGGTTACGTTGTTTTGTAGCTTCTCTTTTTTCTATTGTTTTATTGAGTTGTTGAGCTTGCTCAAAGTTGTTATTATAGAATAAGTTAAATGTTTTATCCTTAGTGTTTTTTGCTAAATTATATTGGTCTAAAGTAAGTTTAGAGTATTTGTAAGCACTGTCTAACTTATTTAAGTTGTTATATTCCTTAGAAAGTATGTCGTAAATAGTAATTAGTTTACTCGTTTCACATTTCTCTTGATTTTTTAAAAACTTGTTTGAGTAGTGAATAGTAGAATCAGAATTTTTTAAGTTGTGAAAACAAACAGCTCTCTGAAAATACTCTCTATGAAGATAAGGGTATCCATTACTTATGTTTTTATAATTATTAATTAAATCAACTGCTTTAGAAAATTCTTTTCTAGCCATTAAAACCTCAGTTTTCCTAAAATTATAAATTATCTCAGAGTCTTTATGAGGAGGGGCAAATACTTGTGCTATTTTGTAAGCTTCATCATAGTAATATGAAGCTGAATCGATATAAATTGTCTTACTTTTATTTTTATTTAGTAGTAGGTATATATTTCCTAACTTGTTTAAGAGGTTAGCTTTTTGTTGTAAAAAAAAAGGATCAGTCTTTAGAACATCAAAAACTTCAGATTTACTCTCATTATAAGCGTTCAATAAAATATTTTTAGCTTCAAACTCCATGCTTAGCGCTTGCTTTATAATCGCCTTTGAAATTTTAATAGACAGTTTATATCTCAAATATTTGTTATGTTTCTTATCGGGGTATTCTTCATTTACTTTGTGCATTTGAACTAGAAATTCATAAGCTTTTTTATAATTCTCTTGATTCTTTTTTATCCAAAATAATCTATTGAGAGCAGATATCTTTCCTGCATAGTAAGATTTTCTTTTATTTAATGCGACTTCTTTTTGATTGGAAGTTTTTAGGTAGTGATTGGATAATTCTAAAAGTTGTTGGGCTATTTTTTCTGCTTTTTTATATTTTTTTTGCCTGTGATAGATATAAGCCTCTACAGATAACGTTTTTAATATAGTGACCTCATTTTTAGAAAGCTTTAATTTTTTTACATAAAAAAGAGTACTGTCACTATTATTGTGTTTGTAGTAATCCAGTTTATTTATATAAATAGAGTCTAAAAGCTTTGTTTGAGAAACACTTTTCTTTGAAAAAGAAAGAATAATAAATATGAAAAGTAGATATCTGGTCATTTTTATATAAAAATCAAAAGGAGAATTTATGCTTTTTACGAAAAGCAATCTTAAAAAATCAAATATAGTATTTTTGTTGATGCTTTTTATAAAATACGGTATATAATACTTTTTTTTAGGATAGAACAATAGTATGTTTGTTGTATGTAAAACGTACTATTAACTAGGTACGGGTTGCTATGGAAAATTATAAAGGTAAAAGCGAGGAAATGATTTCTTCGCTTTTTTTATGTTTTATAAAAGTATAAAAAACGTATTCTTACTTCAGTTGTGCTTAATGGTAAAATAATAATACATTTGCTTAAAAATAAACCAATGTATTCTAAGTTGCCAAAAAAGAGATATGAACATACTCTTAAATTCCTACAAAAACACCTTCCTGCACCAGCTACGATATTAGATTTGGGAGTTAGAAACCCTTTTAGTGAGATAATGGAAGAAAGCGGTTATAAGGTTTATAATACAAATGGAGAAGATTTAGATTTATTACCCGAAATAGTAAAAGAATATAGAGTAGATGCTGTAACAGCCTTTGAAATTTTTGAGCATTTATTAGCCCCATTAAATGTGCTTAGAGAAATAGAGTCACCTAAAATAATAACTACAGTACCACTCAAATTATGGTTTGCAAATGCTTATAGGAGCCAAACTGATATGTGGGATCGACATTACCACGAATTTGAAGATTGGCAATATGATTGGTTGTTAGAAAAAGCAGGATGGACTATCATTGATAAAGAAAAATGGACAAGCCCGATTAACCAGATTGGAATCAGACCAATCCTAAGAAAATATACATCTAGGTATTATGCAGTTTATGCAGAAAAAACAAAAAAATGAGTAAAAAAATCCTAATAGTTGTTGGTACACGACCAAATTTTGTTAAAATAACACAATTTAAAAGGTATGCTAAACAATTGAATGTAGATTTAAAAATAGTTCATACAGGTCAACATTATGATGAAAAGATGTCTGAAATATTTTTAAAACAGTTTACTATAGAAGTAGATTATTTATTGAATATTATAGGTAAAAGTCCAAATAGTTTAATAGGAGAAATAATGATTAAACTTGAAGAAATTATTTATGAATTTAAACCAGATTTGTTATTGTCTGTAGGAGATGTAAATTCTACTTTAGCTGCTTCAATAACAGCGAATAAGCTTAATGTTAAGTTAGGGCATATCGAAAGTGGTTTACGAAGTTTTGATAGAGAAATGCCTGAAGAAGTTAATAGAATCTTAACAGATGAAATATCAGATATTTGTTTTGTGACTGAATATAGTGGAATAAAAAACCTAAAAGAGATAGGAAAACAAGACTATCAAATTGCTTATGTTGGTAATACAATGATAGATACTCTGCTTAGTTTTGATTTTGAAATAGAAAGATCAACGGTATTAGAAAATATAGGGTATAATAATTATATACTTATTACAATGCATAGACCAAGTAATGTTGATGCCAAAAATGATTTAGAAAAAATTATTAGTCTACTAAAAGAGCTAACCATAAAGCATAAAGTTGTTTTTTCTATGCATCCAAGAACAAAGAATAGTTTTATAAACCATAACTTATTGTCAGTTCTTGATTCGATTGATAACTTAAAAGTAATACCGCCGCAAAATTATTTTGCTTTTCAAAAACTAATAAAATATTCTTTTTGTGTAATTACAGATAGTGGAGGAATTCAAGAAGAAACTACTTTTAGAAAAATTCCTTGTATTACACTTCGTGAGAATACCGAACGCCCAGTGACAATTACAGAAGGGACGAATGTATTAATGTCTTTTGATAATGAGAAAATTTTAAGCCTTTTAGATGCTATTAAGAATAGCACGTTTAAACAAGGGACTGTTCCATATTTATGGGATGGAAAAGCCACTGAAAGAATCTTAAAAAAATGTCTTGACTTTTTATCATGAGTTACATAGGTATGATTGTTGACGCTCCATATCCGAATGATATACGAGTTAGAAAAGAAGCAGAGTCGTTAGTTGAAAATGGAAAAAAAGTAGTAGTTATATGTCCTCGAAAAAAAAATGAGCTTCAACGTGAAGTAATAAATGGAGTTGATGTTTTTAGGATAGGTAATAATTATACAAATACAAAAAAAGGACTACATGATATTTTTGAGAGTACTTTTAATATTAACCTCCTTTTTTTCTTCGGAATAAAAAAAGCATTAAAACAATTTAATATACAATTTTTACATGTTCATGATTTGCCTTTAGCTGGAACAGGATACTTCTTTAAATCTAAAATGAAAAGAATAATCTTAGACTTGCACGAGAATTACCCAGAAGCTTTAAAAACGTGGTTTGCTTGGAAGAAAAATCCGATAATAAAACTAAAGAATATGATTTTTATGAATCCTAATCTTTGGTCAAAAAAAGAAGAAAAGTATTGTAAAGAATATGATGTAGTTGTATGTGTTGTAGAAGAAATGAAACAAAAATTAATTTCTAACTTTAAAATTGAACCACAAAAATTAGTAGTAGTATCAAATTATGAGAAAAAAGAATTTGTAGAAAATTTTTTAAGTTCAGAAATACAAAGCATTATTACTAACAAAAACTTCTCAATAACTTATGTTGGTGGATTAGGTCCACACAGAGGTCTTGATACAGCAATCAAGGCTATGCCTAAAATAGTAGAGGAAATCCCCAATGCAAAACTTTTTTTAATAGGCAAAGGAAGTAAAAACGTTGAAGATAAATTACAAGAAATAACCAAAGAGTTTAATATGCAGCAATATGTTAAGTTTGTAGGATATAGGCCGTTTAATGAAGTTTCAACAATAATGAGAGAATCTAATGTAAATATAATTCCTCATAAATCTAATGGTCATACAGATAATACAATACCTCATAAGTTGTTTCAAATAATGATGAGTAAGAGTTTATTATTGGTGAGTTCATGTAAGCCGTTAAAACGAATCGTGGAAACGTATGATTGTGGTGTGGTTTTTAAAGCGGATAATATTAATGATTTTGCTGAAAAGGTTATAATGATTCATGACAATGAAAATAAACTCTCTTCAAAAAGAGCAAACGCTTTTGACGCTGTTATGAACAAAGGAGAAAATTGGGAAGAAGAAAGTAAAAAGTTACATAGTTTATATACTATATCATAATTTGAAAGTATTAATAATTACATATTATTGGGTTCCAGCAGGTGGATCAGGAGTACAACGATGGTTAAAGTTTGTTAAATATTTAAGAGATTTTAAAATAGAACCTGTAATTTTTACGGTAGATGAGGCTAAATACCCCATTACAGATGCATCATTAGAAAAAGATATTCCAAACGGAATAGAGGTGATTAAAAATCCAATATGGGAACCTAATAACCTATTATCTATTTTTAAGAAGAAAGAAACTAAAACAAGTGCTGGTTTTTTAGATCCGAATCCAAGTTTTATTGGTAGATTGATGCAGTATATTCGAGCGAATTATTTTATTCCAGATGCACGTAAATTTTGGGTGACACCGTCTGTAAAAAAACTCAAAAAGTATCTAAAAGAAAATACTATTGATGCAATTATAACGACTGGACCACCACACAGTATACATTTAATAGGGTTGCAACTAAAAAAAGAACTAGGAGTAAAATGGATAGCTGATTTCAGAGACCCATGGACAGATATAGATTACTTTCATCAACTACCACTCACGCAAAAATCTAAAGCTGCACATCACCAATTGGAGCAGGAAGTATTAAGATATGCTGATGCGACATTAGTGGTAGGAAAAACAATGAAAAAGAACTACGGAAAATTTTCTAATAATATTCACGTTATTACTAATGGTTTTGACATGGAAGAGAATGCAGAAACAAACGTAATACTCGATAAAAAGTTTTCAATCACTCACATTGGTTTAATGAATGCTGATAGAAATCCAAAAATACTCTGGGAAGCTTTATTTGAGTTAAGTTCAGAAAATAAAGAGTTTGCTAAAGATTTAGAAATAAAACTTATCGGAAAAACAGCTGATGAAGTAACTAGCAGCTTAACTAAATGTCAGTTTAAAAATATAACTAAGATAGAATACGTTCCACATAACGAGGTGCAACAATATCAAAGAGCATCGCAAATTTTGTTGTTAGCAGTTAATAAAGTACCAAGTGCTAAAGGAATTATAACAGGTAAAATTTTTGAATATTTACAAGCAAAACGCCCTATCTTAGCAGTGGGACCTGTTGATGGTGATTTAGCAGAAATTTTAGTAAAAACCAACGCAGGAACAATTGTTGACTTTGATGATAAAGCTAAAATGAAACAGACAGTAAAACAATTGTATTATCAATATAAAAAAGATGATTTACAAATAGCTTCTAATAATATAGCACAATATCATCGAAAACAATTGACAGAGCAATTATCTATGATACTTAAACAAGTTGTAAATTCTTGAAAAAAATAGTAACTATATTAGGAGCACGTCCTCAATTTGTAAAAGGAGCTGTGCTAAGCAGAGTAATTCAAAAATATACTGAAATAGAAGAAGTAATAGTACACACAGGGCAACATTTTGATGCTAACATGAGTGCTGTTTTTTTTGATGAAATGCAAATACCTAAACCCAAATACAATTTAAATATAAATGGCTTAAGTCATGGTGCTATGACCGGGCAGATGTTAGAAAAAATCGAAGATATTTTACTAGTTGAAAAACCAGATGCAGTTGTTGTTTATGGAGATACAAACTCAACACTAGCAGGGGCTTTAGCAGCTAAAAAACTACATATAAAAGTGGTGCATATTGAAGCGGGCTTACGTTCATTTAATATGCAGATGCCTGAAGAGATTAACCGTATTTTGACTGATAGAATAGGAAACCTTTTAAGTTGTCCGACAGAAATAGCAGTGTCAAACTTAAAGGATGAAGGGTTTGATAATTTTGATATTTTGATAGAAAAGCATGGTGATATCATGAAAGATGCTGTAGAATTTTATAGTAAATTATCAGAAGAAAAATCAACTATTATTAAAGATTTAAGTCTAGAGAAAAATGAGTTTGTACTAGCAACAATTCATCGTCAAGAAAATACAGATGATGAGAATAAGTTGGTTAATGTTTTTTCAGCCTTAGAAGAGATTCATAAAACAAAACAAGTAGTACTTCCTTTACATCCGAGAACAAAGAAGATGTTAGAGAAATATAAATTACAACCGCATATTACTTTTATAGAACCTGTTGGGTATTTTTCAATGTTAGAATTGTTGAAAAATTGTTCTTTGGTCATTACTGATAGTGGAGGGTTACAAAAGGAAGCCTTTTTTAATAAAAAGTTTTGTGTAATAGCTCGAGAGGAAACTGAATGGAAAGAGTTGGTGGATAACGGATATGCTACTATAACAGGAACTAATTCAGAAAAAATAATAAAGCATTTTCAACAGTTCTTAAAGAAGTCTAAAGGTTTTAATGAACCATTATATGGAGAGAATGTAGGAGAAAAGATATATGAATCAATACTAAAATTAATAAAAGAATAAATTGGGAATTGTATTTAAACAATCGTTCAAAAACACTTTAATAATCTACTTAGGGTTTTTAATAGGAGGTATTAATACCCTAGTACTATATACCCGATTTTTAGGGGATGAGTATTATGGATTAGCAACATATGTTTTTTCAGCTTCAAACTTGATTATGCCTGTAACAGCTTTCGGAGTTCATTTTACCATTATCAAATTTTTTTCAGGGTATACTTCAAAGGTAGAAAAAGATAAATTCTTAAGCTCTGTAATTTTCTTACCTCTATTTATAGCAATTCCAATTGGATATTTTTGGAATTTTTTCCATAACTGGATTATGAGTTATGTTGTAGAAAGCGGATCTAATGATAACCTAATAATTGAAGACTATACTATTTACATTTATATAATAGCTGTAGCTTGTGCTTACTTTGAAGTGTTCTATTCTTGGGCAAGAGTACAAATGCAATCAGTTTTTGGGAATGTTTTAAAAGAGTTATACAATAGAGTAGCAGTAATGATTTTACTTTTTGCTGTTTATTTTCATTTCATAACAAAAGAAGAGTTTTTAGTATATATGTCAGTGGCATACATATTTAGAGTATTGTTAATGATGACTTATGCTTTTCGTTTATATACCCCAAAATTTGCATTCAGTTTACCAAATAACTTTAAAGAAGTTTTACGATATACTTTTTATATAATTTTAGCAGGTAGTGCAGGAGCTATTATACTAGATATAGATAAAGTAATGATACCAGGAAAAGAAGGTTTTGCTACAGCTGCATATTATACAGTAGCTGTATTTATAGGAACTTTTATAGAAGCACCAAGTAGAGCAATGGGACAAATTTTACAACCATTAACTTCTAAGGCGCTTAATGAAAATAACCCAAAAGAAACAGAAAACTTATATAAAAAAAGCTCCATAAACTTATTATTGATTGGAGGATTGTTTTTTGTATTAGTGAATTGTAATGTAGAAGAGTTATTCAGACTTATGCCTAATAAAAACTATGGAGAAGAAGGAGTATTAGTCGTATTATTGATTTCATCTGCAAAATTATTTTTAATGTCATTAGGAAGCAATGGTGCTATTATAAGTAATTCTAAATTTTACCGTATAACACTACCTGTGGGCTTAGGAATGGCCATTTCGGTGTATTTTTTAAATATTTACTTTTTTAATGATCTAGAGATGGGAACAAAAGGGTTGGCATTGGCTACACTTATAACTATTATAGTATTTAACACTTTTAAGCTATGGTTTGTTAAAGAAAAGTTTAATATGACTCCTTTTACCAATAAAACATTTTTAATGACCCTTATTATCTTAATTATGTTTTTAGGGTTCAATTTTTGGGACTTTTCAGTACCTGAGTTCAATCTATTTAATTTTCCAATTCACCCGATAGTTAACATTATTTTAAAAAGTATATTAATTATTGCAGTTTATGTTTTCGTAGTAGTAAAGTTATCTATTTCTGAACAGATAAATAATTTAGTGAAAAGGTATATAAAATAAAAAGACCTGCACACAAAGGGAACAAGTCTTTTCTTAATAATAAGGGGGAATGAAACATTAAAAAGGGGGAAATGCTTCGGCGACAAATATATATAAAATAAATAAACAACCTCTTAATTTGTGTTAAAAAATTATTGATTATTTAGTTTCTTTTTAATTCTGCTAAGTTGTACAGGAGAAATGTTTAGGTATGAAGCAATGTGACGTTGTGTAATTAGCTTGTCAATACCAGGGATCCTTTTTTTTAAAGCTATATACCTTTCTGTTGAAGTAAGTGTAGAAATATCCAAGAGTAACTCCTCTGCCTTTAAATAAGCGTTTTCAAGAGCTTTTATATAGAATAAACTATACTCTTTATACTTTAAAGTCAACTCAATAAGTTTGTTAAAATCTCCTTTGTAACCAGTTACCTCAGTTAAAGCTTGATAGTTTACTTCCGAAGGGCTTTTTTGCATCATTGCAGAGTTTGCTCCAGAGATATCACCAGAAATAAAAAAAGCTCTAGTTGTTTCTGTTCCTTTTTCATTCAATAAATAGGATCTCATTATACCTGTTTTGACTATGAAAAAGTCATTTGAGTATTCGCCTTCTTTAGTAAATATTTCATTGGGTTTCAATTCTACATATGTAACTATACCTTCAAAGAGAGAGACTAAATAATCAGGTAAGTCAATAAATAGATGAACAAAGTTTTTTATATCATCATTCATAATTAACAAGTTATATGATAATAGTGAGGGTAAAAGACTAAGTTAACAAAAAACTTTTACTTATTGAAAATAAAAGACAGACCTAACTTTAAGGGGAAATTAGGTCTGAAATATGTTAAGGGGTATGTAACTTGTTAATTACAGTGACAAATGTAAATTAGTTTTATAGTATAGCCATTAACATATGTTAATAATTGTAACTATTTCTAATTCTACTAAGTTGAACAGGAGTAATGTTAAGGTATGAAGCTATATGATATTGATTAATAAGGTTGTCAATATTTGGATAGTTTTCCTGTAGTTTTTTATACCTCTGGGTTGCGTCCAACATTTGTAGTTCTAAAATTTTTGATTCTTCTCTAATGTATATGTTTTGCAGTATTTTATAGTGGAAAATAGAAATTTCATGATGTTGTAAAGAGAGCTTGTAAAAATCGTGATAGTCACATTCCAAAACTTCACAGTCAGTTAAGCATTCGTAAATTAACTCAGAAGGCTCGTTTTTAATCAAAGCACCTAGGTTACCAGATGTAATTACTGGTGTGTAAAGAGTTTTGGTGTGTTCTTTTCCTTTGATATCTATGTTGTATGACCTTATAATGCCCTCTTTCAAGATATATATATTCGTAGGCTTCTGGCCTAAAGAAACTAGTTCATAGTTTTTAGGAAACTTTTTAATAGATAGAATATTAAAAATTCTATTTAAAGCATCTTCAGATAAAGGGTGGAAATTTTGGGAAAACTCTCTAAAAAACTCCATAAGTAAAATAATGAAAGGATGAAATAATTAGAGGGGACTATTTCAAATTTACATTAATTTTTTCTAAAAAGCTAATAGTATTAGCACCTTCCATAAACAAAAGATCTAAAATAGATAAATTAGGTATAAATCCGTATTTATCATCAAACATTTGAATATAAGTGTCCATTTCTATTTCAATTCCTTTTTTAGCAATAGCTAGAGCTCTAAAATCTGTGCTTTCAGGGTTTAGTTCGTAACTAGTAGTTTTGTTAAATTGCTGTTTAATTTGTAGAGCATCTGTAACAAATAAATGAGTGTCAATATTCAGATCTTGTAAAAAGGTATATTTTTTATTGAAAATAGCTAGTAAGTCATCTTCAAAAAACTCAAAAAAAGGAGAGGAACGATAGGCTGATTGTAATGATTTAAAATGTTGTTGTTGCCATGGGAAATCATTTTCAACTAAGGTATCTTTTGTTTTTTTTCTACCCTCTTTTGTTTTATGTTTAACAGGAATATTTAAGGCTAGTTTACCGTTAGCTCCATAAATATAACAACGATTTCGATAGGTTTGTTTTTGATAATTATCTTCTACTTCAAAAGTAATAGCATCCGATTGATAGATTGCTGCATACTGTGAGATAGGAGCAAAGTACGTAGGGATAAAAAGTGACATTATGCTTTCTTCTTTTTACTTTTTCTAAAACTATACACAATATAACCTCCAATTAATAATAAAACTAACCAAAGATAAGAAACTGGTTTACCGCTACCGCCAACAGTTGTAAACATTCTATCCCAACGAATAGAGTTTAATTTAGCGATAAAATTAGGTGCGTTAGCATCCCAACTTAACCAAATCATTACGGGTTTACCAACTACGTGGTCAAAAGGTACGTATCCCCAATTTCTAGCGTCTAATGAGCGTTGACGATTGTCTCCCATCATCCAGTAGTAATCTTGCTTAAAAGTATATTCTGTTGCCTTCTTACCATTGATGTAAATGTCGTCTCCAAAAATGGTTAAATTATTATTCTCATATCTTCGGATAATTTGTTCATAAAAAGGAATTGTTTTAGAGTTTAATTCAACAGTAACTCCCTTTTTAGGAATATATATTGGTCCAAAATTATCAGCAGACCAAGCATATTTTGGATCGTGAGGGAAAACAGATTTATCATAAGCTCCTTTTGGAGTTATATGCTTTTCTATACTTTTTACAATAGGGTTTTTAGCAATTAAAGCAGCTTCTTCATCTGTTAAGTTTAAAGCATATCTGCCATCGGGCATCAATTGTCCTTCTCTAATATTATATCTAGAAATAGCCCCTTGACTGAATTTTTCTCCATCAGTATCAATAAAAAAGTACCATTGCGGCTTTGCTCTATCAGGTAATACAGTTTTCTCTCCATTAATAAATACATAACCATCACGTACTTCTAAGCTATCACCAGGAATTCCTACTGCACGTTTTACATAGTTAGTACGTTTGTCAATTGGTTTATAGGTAAATTTTCCAGAATTATCTCCCCACATAGTGGCAAGTGAATCTGAAGGCCAGCTAAAAACAACAATATCATTACGCTTAATTTTTTGAAAACCAGGAATACGCATATAAGGTAAAGAAAGCTTGTTTAATAAACCTTCCTTGTTCTTATCATCAGATAAAAATGATTTTATACCCAATCCAGGAATTGTATCATGTGCCATAGGAGCTGCAATAGTAGTCATTGGTACACGAGCACCGTAATGAAATTTACTCACAAATAAGTAATCACCAACTAATAAAGTTTTCTCTAATGATGATGTAGGAATGGTATATGGTTGCATGAAATAAGTATGCACTAAAGTAGCAGCAATAATAGCAAAAGAAATAGAGCTAACCCACTCACCTAAAGGAGATCTAGGTTTCAAACTTCTATTTTCTATATGCTTTGCATCAGAAAAATAATTGATGTAATAGATATATAACCCTAAAGTTAGAATAGCTAAAATAGTGTCAGGTCTTTTGTTAAAACCAAAACTTCTACAAGTTTCAACCCAAATTATAGGAAACATTAATAAGTTTACAACAGGGATAAACAATAAAATAACCCACCATTTTGGACGATTTATTATTTGCATTAACACTATAGCATTGTAAACAGGTACAGCAGCTTCCCAAGCTTTTTTACCAGCTTTAGTGTATAGTTTCCAAGTACCTAAAAAATGAACAACTTGTATGAATAAAAAGAATAAAAACCATTCAGTAAATGTCATAATCTATATATTTTGTAGTTCCTTGTAAGGAATAAAATTCAATATTATTTGTGTGTTTTTAGAGTTGTTTGTTACGTTATTAACCTAAGTTTAACACATCTCGCATAGTAAAAACACCTGTTTTATCATTTAACCACTCAGCAGCAATTACAGCACCCAAAGCAAAGCCTTGACGATTATGAGCAGTGTGTTTAATATCAATAGTATCTATTTCAGAATTATAAGTCACGGTGTGGGTACCCGGAACATCTGGAGTTCTGATAGCTGTAATAGGGATATTTTCTTCTGATGTTTTTTCGTCTAATTCCCAAGCTTTTTTGTTAGTGTTTTCAATAACACCTTCTGCTAATGTAATCGCAGTACCACTTGGAGCATCTAATTTTTTAGTATGATGAATCTCTTCAATAGAAATATTGTACTGTTCTAAAGTACTCATCATTTTAGCAAGTTGTTTGTTTAATTCAAAGAAAACATTAACACCCAAGCTAAAGTTAGAGGCATAAATAAATGCGCCTTTCTTTTCATTACATAAATTAACGATATCTTCGTATTTATCTAACCAACCAGTGGTTCCTGAAATAACAGGAATATTATTGTTAATACAATTACTGATGTTGTCGTATGCAGAAGAAGGAATACTAAAGTCTATTGCTACATCAGCTTCTGTTATATCATACACTTCTTTCCCAGAAGCTTTTATAACAATTTCATGACCTCTTTGTAAAGCAATTTTTTCAATTTCTTTACCCATTCTACCATAACCAAGTAAGGCTATTTTCATCTTAAAAAGAATATTTTAGTGTTAGACCAACTTTTGGAGCTTCAATAAATAAAGGATCGGGAGTTATTACTGGTTTTACAGATAAACTATCATCTGTGTCAAATTGTAATAAATGTGCATTAACACTAGCTTCAACAATTTGTAAAACATATAAAAGTACACCAGTTAACAATGATAAATCTCTGTTTTTACGTAAAGTTTTCTGTGCACTTTCTAAACCCGCTGTAGAAATAAGAACAGTTCCATCATCTCTAGTAAATTCGTCTTTTATTCCTTGTTTACGAAGTTTAAAGGCTGTTCGGTAGCGATCATATTGATCACTATTATCAATATAAAAATAAGCACTGGCCCCCATTGCTGCCCATACTATAGGAGCTTTCCAATATTTGCCATTATAAATTTGTCCGCCTCCAGGAAAAATAGCCGAATAAAAGGCTGCTTTTGAAGGTGACAAAGGATTGTATTTATCGCTAGTTAACTGAAGTTGTTTTGCTCTAACGGCAATAGAATCTTTTTGAGCAAAAGTATTTTGAAACAAAAAAAGACTAAAAAAAGCGAATATGATTATACGTACGTTCAATTACTTTAGTAAGTTTTTAATACGATTAAAGTCTTCTTCAGAATGAAAAGGAATAGAAATTTTACCTTTACCACGATTGTTCACTGTAACGTCAATTTTATGTCCAAAATAGTCGCTAATATCCTTAACACTTTCGGAAATATAATTAGGTAAAGCTTTCTTTTTTGCTGTTTTTGCAACCTTACCAGCTTTTAAGTTTTTTACAAGTTCTTCAGTTTGACGTACTGATAGTTTATCACGAACAATTTTCTCATAAATGTTTAATTGATCAGAGTTACTATCAACATTAATCAATGCACGACCGTGCCCCATTGAAATAAAACCATCACGCATTCCTGTTTGAATAATAGGGTCTAGCTTAAGTAAACGTAAATAGTTAGTAACCGTTGAACGTTTTTTACCTACACGAGTACTTAGTTCTTCTTGAGTAAGTTGAATTTCATCAATTAAACGTTGATAAGAAAGAGCAACTTCAATAGGGTCTAAGTTTTTACGTTGGATATTTTCAACCAACGCCATTTCTAACATTTCCTGATCGTTCGCTAAACGAATGTAAGCAGGAACTGTTTTGTTACCAATAAGTTTAGAAGCTCTAAAACGACGCTCTCCAGAAACTAATTGAAATTTGTCACTAGATAGTTTACGTACAGTAATAGGCTGAATAACTCCTAATTCTTTAATAGAACTAGCTAATTCGCGCAACGCTTCCTCATCAAAATAAGTTCTAGGTTGGTATGGATTTACGTCTATTGAGTTTATATCAATCTCAATAATATTTCCAACTAACTTATCTGCATTTTTGTCTTCTGCTGAATTTACTTCTGCAGTTTCCTTTAATAATGCTGATAAACCTCTACCTAAAGCTTGTTTTTTTGTTGCTTTTGCCATTTACAGTAATTATGCGTTTTTAGTTAAAATTTCGTTCGCCAAATTTAAGTAATTTACGGCACCTTTACTTGTTGCATCGTATGAAATTATACTTTCGCCATAACTTGGTGCTTCACTTAAACGAATATTTCTATGTACTATTGTTTCAAAAACCATAGAACTGAAGTGTTTACGTACTTCATCTACAACTTGATTAGATAAACGTAAACGAGAATCGAACATGGTTAATAATAAACCTTCTATTTCTAACTCTTGATTATGTATTTTCTGAACACTCTTAATTGTGTTTAATAATTTTCCTAAACCTTCTAAAGCAAAGTATTCACATTGAATAGGAATAACAACAGAGTCAGCTGCTACAAGAGAATTTAAGGTTATTAAACCTAAAGAAGGAGCACAATCAATTAAAATAAAATCATAATCATCTTTAATATCTTCTAAGGCCTTTTTTAACATGTACTCACGTTGTTGCTTGTCTACCAATTCAATTTCAATGGCTACTAAATCAATATGAGCAGGGATTAAGTCAACGTTTGGAGAATCTGTTTTTAAAACAGTGTCCTTTGCAGGAATCGTATGTTCTAAAACCTGATATGTTCCAATTTCTACACTTTCAACGTCTAAACCTAAACCAGAAGTAGCATTTGCTTGGGGATCAGCATCAATTAACAATACTTTTTTTTCTAAAACACCTAAAGCCGCAGCTAAGTTTACAGATGTAGTAGTTTTACCTACGCCACCTTTTTGATTTGCAATTGCAATAATTCTACCCATTATAATTTATAAAGTTTGAAAGAGGTAAATTTACAATTATTTATCATTTTTGAAAGAGAAAGACGTTAATAAAAATGATTAAGTTCATAATTGCCACTCATCAAAAGAATTAATTCATATTTATTTTTAATAAGCTAAAATTAAATCCTCTTTTTTTTTGGGTTTTTTCCCCTCTTAAAGTATAGTTTTTAACATTCTTTACATTAAAGGTTCAATCATACTTTTGAAGTATTCTTTTTTAACTAGTTAAAAGAATGGGGTATGTAGATTATAGAATCTGCTAAACTTAATCGCGGCAACCGAAAAGCGAACGAGTAGGTAAAACTAAATAAACTTTAATTATTACATGAAAAAAATTATTACAGTAATCATGTTAAGTATCATGATTATATCTTGCAAAGAAGAGGAGGTAAAAGAAAAAACTCAAATAAAAGAAATTGAGCTATCTAGAGAAAGTGGTTCTAATATGTTGCGTTTTACAACTGCTGAAGAATTAAAAGCGTTTATTTCACAGCATCATGAATCTGAAACAGATCTATTAGATGAAGCAAGAAGAATGTCAGAAGAAGGGAAGTATAATCCATTATTATTAGTTTATAACTTAGAGACAGATGAAGCAGAAAAGTTAGGAATTAATGAAAAAGAGGTTCCCCTAGTAAGTTCTAATGATGACATGTTGTTGTTGTTACTAAACGAAGACGGTGAAATAGGAATTCAGGATAAGATCTTTAGAATTGATGGAGAATTTGTTTACACATACACAGAAGGAAGTTCAAGTCAAATAAACGAATTTTTATCAGCTTACAAAGAAGGTAAAGTAGAAATAGAAAAAGGAAAAACTATTGAGTATACCAAAGACTTAAGTGTGTATATGCACAACAACAAGTTAGAAAGAGATGACGTAAGTGCAAAAGGAGCTACTTCATATGCTTATTTCAATAGTAACTATAGGATGAAAGCCAGACAGTATAATGGATATTGGGTTTTTTATAGTTCTATAGGGGCTAAGACGAAGGTTCAAAAGCGTAAGAAATTTTTATGGTGGTCAAATTGGAAAACTGTAAAAACAGATAACAGATTAGAGTATGAGTTAAGTTATAAAGTTTATTCAACTTTTGGGTTTCCAACTGTAACGCTCAATGCTTCTGGTCATAAATATTGTTATTGTAATTCAGCTAACAAAGTGTACGACTGGTCGGTAGGTTTTCCTATTGCACCTAATGTTTATGTTCCTCAGGAAGGTCAAACGAAGCACTGGGCACATTGGTATAGTACAACTCCAAATACTGTTTCAACTACATTAATTTATTAGAAACAGAAGTTTAAAATTTAAGTTATTAAATAAAAAAAACCACATTTAATTAATTAGATGTGGTTTTCTTAGTTTATATATGTGTTTTTTACCCGTTTAACATCACTGGCATTACAAGCATAGTTACTAATTCACCTTCTTCAGTTCCGTCAATTGGAGTTAAAATTCCAGCTCTATTTGGTAAGCTCATTTCAATTAAAACGTCGTTAGAATTTAGGTTATTCAACATTTCACTTAAAAAACGAGAGTTGAATCCAATTTGCATATCGTCTCCTTGGTAATCACAGTTTAATCGTTCGTCGGCTTTATTAGAATAGTCTAAATCTTCTGCAGAAATATTCAACTCCGTACCTGCCATTTTCAAACGAATTTGATGTGTAGTCTTACTAGAGAAAATAGATACACGGCGTACAGAGTTTAAAAAAGAAGCTCTGTCAACAGTTAATTTATTTGGATTCTCTTTTGGTATAACAGCTTCGTAATTAGGGTATTTCCCATCAATCAATCGGCAGATTAATACTACGTTATCAAAAGTGAACTTAGCATTTGTGTCGTTGTACTCAATAATAACGTTGTTTTCTGAACCTCCTAAAATTCCTTTTAACAAGTTTAAAGGCTTTTTAGGCATGATAAATTCAGCTGATTTATCAGCGGTAATATCGGTACGTGTATATTTAACTAATTTGTGAGCGTCAGTAGCAACAAAAGTTAATTCTTTTGAGTTAAATTGGAAAAATACACCGCTCATTACTGGGCGTAAATCATCATTACCAGCAGCAAAAATAGTTTTAGAAATAGCTGTAGCTAAAATATGAGAAGGAATCTCAGTACTACTAGGAGAAGGTAATTCTACGGCTTTAGGGAATTCATCACCGCTAAAGTATGCCATATCATATTTTCCTTGCTCAGAAATAATCTCAATAGTGTTATCTCCTTCAACCTTAAATGTAAGAGGTTGTTCAGGGAATGTTTTTAAAGTATCTAATAATAAACGAGCATTTATAGCAATCGCTCCAGTATCAGTACTTTCAACTTCAATAACTGAAGACATGGTTGTCTCTAGGTCGGAAGCTGATATTTTCAATTCGTTTTCAGATAGTTCAAATAAAAAGTTATCTAAAATTGGTAACGTGTTATTGCTATTTATAACCCCACCTAAAACTTGTAGTTGTTTTAATAATTGTGAGCTAGATACGATAAATTTCATTTAGTAATTTTTCTATTTATTAGACTTACAAATATATCTTAATTTGATGATTTTAAAAATTATTTTTTTGTAAGTGTACAATAAGCTTAATTAAACTGATAATTTAACTGTATTGTGCCATAAAAATTCCCTTTTGGAACACGTGAACTTTTGAGTTTTTTAGTATGATAGTTAATGGCATATCCAAAGTTAAAACGATTGCTTGTAAAACGAATTCCAAACTCCGTTGTGAACTTAAAAGGTTCTATTTCAAACGTAACAGGGCTTTTTTCAGTTAAGAAGCTTCCTTCAATAGTTGCGTCATAGGCAACATAATGTAGTGCTGGTTTCAAGTATATAAATACTTCAGCATTATTTTTAAAATTAGTATTATGATTATTTAGATTTCCGTGAAAAGCAATAGAATTAATAATACTCTCTAAAGGTTTAAAACCAATACGAGTAAATAAACCTGAAGATAAATCGGTATAAACAGTACCCAGTCTAGCAGAATTTATCCAGTTAAGATCAAAAACATTGTCTTTAGTTATCTTTTTTATATAATCAACCTTCAAATTTAGAGCAAATGCATCTTTTATTTGATAATCCCATCCTGTGGCTTCTTTAAAACCGTACATTTTATGAATAACGCCTTGTAGTTCTTCACTTAAAGCAGATGAACCAATAACACCTAATTGTAATGATGTTTTTAAGATAGATTCATTTGTGTAAAACTTGTTTATACCAAAGCTGCCAAACAAATAACCAGCAAAGGGACGGTCATGTTCTTCAACGGTTTCTACAATCGCTTTATAAGGGGTATACATATGATGTCCCAATTGAATTTTATATATTTTTTTAGCTACATTTTTAACTTGATTTTTACTTAAGAAACGATACGTTAAAAAAGCTCCGTTAGTATAATATCGGTCTTGGTAAGTAGAAGTATATAAGTCATTATCATTTATAAAACTAAACTCTTTAGCGTATTTACGTTGTGAGAATGAAGGAAGAGAAAGTAAGATAAATAAAAGTAGTATATTTTTTTTCATAGCTGTAAATATCGTATTATTTTAGCATACCCTTGGTTAAATTATTAACAAGAATAATTAATAAACTTATGAAAGAAAAACCTGTATTAACAATTGAAGATTTTGAAAGTGTTTCAACAAATGAAGAGTTGTTGGCTATTATTAAAGAAAAGGGGATTTCTATTACTAAAGTTCAGATAAAATTAGATTATGAAGAAGAGTTAAAGAAGTTACAAATAGAGTTGGTGAAGCTTCAACAATGGATTGCTAAAAATAAAAAACGAGTAGCTGTGATTTTTGAAGGAAGAGATGCTGCTGGAAAGGGTGGAAGTATTCGGCGTTTTATGGAGCATATGAATCCGCGTTCTACACGTTTGGTAGCTTTAAATAAACCAACAGAGGTAGAAAAAGGGCAATGGTATTTTCAGCGATATATTAAAGAATTGCCAAACCCTGGAGAAATTGTGTTTTTTGACCGTAGTTGGTATAATAGAGCAGTAGTTGAGCCTGTAATGGGATTCTGTAATGACGATCAGTATCAGAATTTTTTGGTTCAAGTACCAGAGTTTGAACATATGTTATATGAAGATGGAGTAGTAGTTATAAAATTTTGGCTTTCAATTTCAAAAGATGAACAATTACGTCGTTTTAATTCTCGAAATAACAACCCATTAAAACGTTGGAAGTTCAGTCCTGTTGATAAAAGAGGGCAGGAATTATGGGATAGATATAGTTACTATAAAAACGAAATGTTCAGCAAAACACATACAGCATACAGTCCGTGGATAGTAGTAAAAACGAATAATAAAAAAGAAGCAAGGGTTGAGTGTATGCGTCATGTATTATCTCAGTTTGACTATGACGGAAAAGAAGAGGCTCAGACGGTTTTAACACCAGATCCAAATATTGTAATGCGTTATTATCGTTCAGTAAAACATTTAGATTAAGAATGGGAAAGTTAACTCAAAGAGACGTAAATAAATTAAATACAACTAGAGGCTTAAAAGCTTTATTATCGAAATCTTTTAACTTAGAAAGAGCAATTCGATATGTTGATTATGAAAGGAAACTAAAAAAATTACAAGTAGAAATAATTCGTTTGCAAGCTTGGGCAATAAAAGAAAATGAACGAATAATTGTAATTTTTGAAGGAAGAGATGCTGCTGGAAAAGGTGGGGCAATACGTAGAATTACAGAGCGTATAAACCCTCGTCATATGAGAATAGTGGCACTTCCAAAACCTAATGAAGATCAAAAAACTCAGTGGTATTTTCAACGATATGTAGAGCAGTTTCCTAAAGCAGGAGAAATTGTCTTTTTTGATAGAAGCTGGTATAATCGCGCTGTAGTTGAACCTGTTAATGGTTTTTGTACACAAGAAGAATATGAGATTTTTATGAATCAGGTAAATGATTTTGAACGTATGATTTTAGAATCAGGAATTCGTTTGGTGAAAATTTACATGTCTATTAATAAGAAAGAACAAGCCAAACGATTTAATGATATAAAAAATAATCCGTTAAAACAATGGAAAATGACACCTGTAGATGAAAAAGCCCAAGAGCTTTGGGATGATTATACAGAGTACAAAAAGGCAATGTTCTCAAAAACAAACACAAAAATATCTCCTTGGAAAGTTATTCGAGCAAATAGAAAAACAATAGCAAGGATAAATGTGATTAATTACATTTTAGAAAGAATACCTTATGATAAAAGTATAGAGGTATAACTAAGATAGTTTTTGATGAATTTTTTCAAAAACAAAGAAGAGTTCACCAGCAACCTGTTTACTCGTTTCTAGGTACGTTTCCTCAGTTAAATCAGTATTGTCTGATGCTTTAGGGTCGTTATATGGTAGATGAAAACGCTCAATAGCATCTGGAATATATGGACAGTTTTTATCGGCATTATCACAGGTAGTTATGGCAATAAAAGGATAACTATTTTGAGGATGATCGTATAATTTTGAAAAACCCAAGATAGATTTTTTAGTTCCGCTAAAAGAAACCAAGTATCTAGGGTTTTGATGAGAAAAATCAACAACACTAAAAATAAAACCAGTTTTTTGTAAACATTTAACCGTATTCCTATGGAAAGAAGTAGTTTCTGTTCCGCCAGAATAGGTAAACATATTTCTTAAGTTAAAATACTCAATAGCAAAGAAGCTCCACACTTGTGCAAACTGACTTCTACGGGAATTATGAGTACAAATGAAGTTTAAATTTATTTTCTCTCTATCAAGATACTCTTCAAGAATAGTATCAGCTATTTCAAGTAATAAATCTTTTCGCTCTTCAGTAAGGATTAACTCTTTTCTTGCTTCCTCAAAGAAAATTTTTGTATTAATATTCTTAGTGTTTATCATTTATTTGCAGTTCTTTTGCAGAGTGTAATTATTTGCAAAAATACAAGCTAATACCTTTTTAGCTAGTTAAATAAAGGTTAAGGATGCGTTTAGAAATCGGTAATAAAGTAGCAGTAATTGATGCTGATATTAGAGGAGTTGTAACAAAAATTAATAATGAAGAGGTTTTTGTTAAAGATGAGGACGGAATGGAGTATTGTTTTCTTAGAAAAGAATTGGTAAAAGTTGAAGTGGATCAAAATGAGTTAAGTAAGTATTCTGATATTAACAATCCAATGCTGAAAGCTAAGATCCAAACCAAAGAAAAGAAGAAAAAAACATCTTTTGTAAAAGATAAAAATGAAGTAGTAATGGAAGTGGATTTACATGCTGAAAAGTTGGTGAAGTCTACAAGGGGAATGGATAATTATGATATTTTATCATTACAAATTAATACAGCAAAACATAAGTTAGAATACTGCATATCTAAAAGAATATCAAAACTAGTTTTAATACATGGAGTAGGAGATGGAGTTTTAAAAACTGAATTACAATATTTATTAAATAATTACCCTGTAAAGTATTATGATGCTTCTTATCAAAAATATGGACAAGGAGCTACAGAAGTATATATTTTCCAGAGTCAATAATTTTTTTGAAAACATAACTATCAGTAAGAAAACCTTATTTTTGTGCTATGAAATCTGTTTATTTAGATAATGCTGCAACAACACCTATGTTGCCCGAAGTTATTGAGGCTGTTCAGCAATCAATGCAAACCAATTTTGGAAACCCTTCTTCCACACATCAATATGGTAGAAAAGCTAAAGCTGCGGTAGAAACAGCTAGAAAAAATATAGCAAAACATTTTAATGTGTCTTCTAGTGAAATAATTTTTACAGCTGGAGGAACAGAAGCGGATAACTTAATTTTATTTAATGCAGTTTTAAACTTAGGAGTAGAAAGAATTATTACCTCCAAAATAGAACACCATGCAGTCTTAAATACTGTACAATTTTTAGAGAAAAAACATAAAATAACTTTAGATTATGTTAGGGTAAATGAAGAAGGAGCTGTTTCAATGGAGAGTCTGGGGGACTTGCTAAATAAATCAAAGAGAAAAACTTTGGTGAGTTTAATGTATGTAAATAATGAAATAGGTAATTTACTACCAATAGAGGAGGTTGTAACATTATGTAAAGAACATGAAGCGTATTTTCATTCAGATACAGTACAAGCTATAGGGCATTATGCATTAGACTTACAAAAAACACAAATAGATTTTATTGCAGCAAGCGCACATAAGTTTCACGGACCTAAAGGAGTAGGTTTTGCTTACTTTAGGAAGGGAATAGGAATACAGCCGATGTTACATGGAGGTGAGCAGGAAAAAGGTGCAAGATCTAGTACTGAAAATGTGCACTCAATAATTGGAATGGAAAAAGCATTAACTATTGCTTGCAAAGATTTACGTAAAGATGAGGAATATATTATAGGGTTAAAAAAGTATTTTGTAGAAAAAGTAAAAGAACTAGCCCCTAATATTAAGATTAATGGAGAATCGATTGAAAAAACAAGTTATACAATAGTGAATTTAAGATTTCCTATTGAAGATAAAATGTTGTTATTTAATTTAGATCTGTCTGGAGTAGCTGTTTCTGGAGGTAGTGCTTGTCAAAGTGGAAGTAGTAAAGGATCTCACGTGTTACAGGAGTTTTTAGATGAAAAAGAAGAAAAGAAAACATCTGTAAGATTTTCTTTCAGTATATTAAATACATTCGATGAAGTTGATTATGTCCTTAATCAGTTAAAAAAAGTGTTAAAAAAATAATAAAGTCTTTTTTATTTGTTTTTAAAGAGTTTTTTTATTCCTTTGTTAAAGAATTATTCTGATTAGAAATTAAGTTTTTAAAAAGCATTTCTAGAGAGTTATTCTTAATAGGTTTTATTTATAGATTACGATTTATATGTTTTTTTTATCTATAATGTGACTTAAATTGTTAATTTTACGTCTAATATTTTAGTGAAAGTAAAAATAGATTACTTTTGCATACTTAAAATAATTAGAAGCCCCCCACAAGAAATAAGTTGTAAAAGAGCAACTTAGCATTTTTTGTGTGGGGTTTTTTATATCCCACCGTATTGTTTATTAAAAAAATAAATAGCCTTGAAGAATTTTGGGGCGTAACATTATATATAATATAAAATGTATTAATATGGGGAAAAACTACATTAAAAGAGGTAAAAATGCCTTTGCAGTATTTTTAGCAGTATTTTTATCGTTCACTAGTTTTGAAGTTTTAGCACAAGCCAGTGTTACACAAAGTCCGACAGCTTCACAAATTGCAACTGAGTTACAATCAGTAGGTGTTATCATAACGAATCCTGTTATTACCCATGGGAATGGTGCTCAAATGGCTCTTTTTACTAATGGGGTAAACGGGGCTAGCTTAGAGGTTGATAGAGGAATTGCTTTTACTACTTCAAATAATGTAAGCTCTACTGATGGTATATTTAATGTTAATAGTAACACAGGTTATTCATCGGGTAATTATGGTACGTATAATGATGCTGATTTAAGAGAATTAAATGTAGATGCAAACCAAGATGTAGTAATTTTTGAGTTTGATTTTGAAGCATTACCAAATTATACAGGGGTTCTGTTAGAGTATCAATTTGGTTCAGAAGAGTATCCTGATTATGTTGGTTCATATTTTAATGATGTTTTTGGTTTTTTTGTATCTGATCCAAATAACTTAGATCCTTCTATCCCCGAAGGTGTAGATTCAAATAATAATGGAGCATATAATGGTACAGAAGAACCAGCTTTGAATTTAGCTCAAGTTCCTAGTACAACAAATCCAGTAGCAGTTAATTTTGTAAATGCAGGTTTTAGAGGATTCTCAAACAGTGGTTATGCTGTAGATTTAACTAAAAGTTCATTATACATAAATAATGGGCATGTTTTAGATAATGATACAGATCCAAATAACGATGGCCCTCAAAATACTAATCCAGGTCCTTTCCCAGTACATGTAGAGTTTAATGGAATAACCAAAAGATTTACAACAAATATAAATTTAACACCAGGTATTACTTATCACATGAAGATAGCTATTGCCGATGTAGGTGATTACTTATATGATTCAGGTGTTTTTATTACAAGAGTAGGTGGTGTACCTATTATCATAGCAGATAATGATGAAGGACAAGTGGTTTCTACAACAGGAGGCGTAGCTGTTGCTAATGTGTTGGTTAATGATTCAGTAGCGGGGTCAACAAATCCTTCAGTTTCAGATGTTCAATTAGTTCAGGTTAGTACAGATAATCCAGGAATTACACTAAATACTTCTACAGGTGAAGTAAATGTTGCTCCAGGTGTTGCTTCAGGTGTTTATGAATTGGTATATAATGTTTGTGAACCTTCTACTAATTGTGATTCAGCAATAGTAATAGTAACTGTTTTAGAAGATACTGATGGAGATGGAATTGCTGATGAAGTAGATTTGGATGATGATAATGATGGAATTTTAGATGTAAATGAAGGTTTGTGTACACCTTCACAATCAGGCTCATGGACAGTTTCTGGAACTACAGCAACTTATGATTATGGAAATGGAGTTATAGCAAGAGTTACAACTACGGATGCAGATAGCTTTACTAATGATAGTTTCAATAATCAACCCTTTTGGTCTGAAACTCTTGGAGGAGATACTTCTTTAGCTGGTACTTTTGATTTTGGAACAAATTTAACAGTAAGTTTTGAAAATTCATTGGGTAACCCTGTTGAAGTAAAAAATCCAACCATACATTTGGATAGAATAGGTGGTTTATTAGGTTCTGGTGAGCAATATTCAGCCCTTGTAACATTACAAGGAGGGCTCACTTGGTCTAAATTAGCAGGGACATCAGATTTTTCTGTAACATCAAATACAGTAACAGACGGAGGTGCTGGAGTAACAGGTTCTGGATGGGGTGGAGATAGTACGGCTAACGATGTTGACGGAACTGCTGCAGGATCATTAAAAATTTATGGTACAATTTCTACATTTACTTTGAGTTTTTCTCAAAACTATGGAGGGAGTGCAGATGGAATAGAGTTAATATTATTTGCATGTGAAAATTTAGATACAGATTTTGATGGTACTCCAGATTATTTAGATACTGATTCAGATGATGATGGATGTTATGATGCTTTAGAGGGAGCAGGTTCATATAATTACACACAATTATCATCAGGGGCATTTGCTGGCGGGGTAGATTCTAACGGGATTCCTACAATAACTTCAGGTGGACAAGCTACAGCAGCAGCTGTTACTGATGCTTCAGATAGTACTGCATGTTGTACTGCTTCTGTATCAGGGTTTTTAGATACCGATGGAGATAATATAGTGAATGATTGTGATTTAGACGATGATAATGATGGTATATTAGATACTGTAGAATGTAATGCAACTACTACTAATTTGGGAATTACAGGAGGAGACGGTGGTAGTACTACGAACTTTTCAGAAGATTCGGTAGATAATGTAATATTTGATTTTGATCAAGTAGATAACTCATTATCAATTACTGTCAATGGAAATGATTTAAACACAAATAATATACTCCAATTAGAAGGTACTGCTGGTGTAGGAGAGGTTTTTTTAGAGTTTGCTACTGATGGGGCAGCAATAGGTTCTCCATGGGTAACAAATACAAACGGTTTACCTAGAGTTAGAGTAATTATTGATTCATCTGGAAAAGTTAGTGTTTATGGAACAAGAACTTCTGGATCTACTTCTTTAGAGTTAATGAAAACAAGAGATGGATCTTCATTTAATTCAATATCTTTTCTAGCAGGAACTAATAATTTTAGTGTTATAAATCAAAATGGGACTGGCCTTGATTCAATTAGTGGAACAGTTACGATTGTATCAACTTGTGTTAATACTGACGGAGATAGCCAACCAGATTATTTAGATACTGATTCAGATGGAGATGGTTGTTTTGATGCTATAGAAGGAGATGAAAATGTGAGTATATCAGACTTATCAGGTGGTAGAATAACAGGAGGAGTAGATAGTGATGGTGTTCCAAGTATAGTTAATTCAGGAGGTTCTGCTGACGGAGGTAATAATACACAAGGCCAAGGTGTAGGTACAAGTGCTACAGCTAATACAGATGCTGTACCTACCTTAATAATAACTAACCCAGAGGCAGTATGTAGTCCTTCTACAGTAGATTTAACAGCAAGTGATATAACTAATGGAGCCAATGGAAGTAGTACATCGGGTACATTAACCTATTGGACAGATTCAGCAGCGACCAATACCCTAGCAGATCCCAATGCAATAGCTACTAGTGGGACTTATTATATAAAATTAACATCAGTTAGTGGTTGTTATGAAATAGAACTGGTAGAGGTAATAGTAAACACAGCACCATCTGCACCAGTAAGTAGTGGAGATATAACAGAGTGTGAGACAAGTCCAATCCAGACATTAGATGCGAACGATGCTTTATCAAGCACA